>NZ_JAKRNL010000010.1:0-104278 GCF_022346905.1 Pantoea sp. ACRSB
TGGCGGCCTTAGCGCGGCGGTCCCACCTGACCCCATGCCGAACTCAGAAGTGAAACGCCGTAGCGCCGATGGTAGTGTGGGGTCTCCCCATGCGAGAGTAGGGAACTGCCAGGCATCCAAATACAGTGTGCTGATATGGCTCAGTTGGTAGAGCGCACCCTTGGTAAGGGTGAGGTCCCCAGTTCGACTCTGGGTATCAGCACCAGTTACGTAAGAGTTCGGCGAATAAAGAATTTGCCTGGCGGCTTTAGCGCGGCGGTCCCACCTGACCCCATGCCGAACTCAGAAGTGAAACGCCGTAGCGCCGATGGTAGTGTGGGGTCTCCCCATGCGAGAGTAGGGAACTGCCAGGCATCAAACAAGGAAAAGCCCTTTGCATACGCAAAGGGCTTTTTTCTTTTCTGCAATTTACCCTTTGCGCATAAAAAACCCCGGAACCTGTCCGGGGCGTCGATCTGTTGGCCGTCGTTAATGAATAACCTGCGATAAAAACGCACGCGTACGCTCGGACACAGGGTTTGAGAAAAAGGTCTGCGGCGGTGCCATTTCCACGATCTCGCCGCGATCCATAAAGATCACGCGATCAGCGACGGTGCGGGCAAACCCCATCTCATGAGTAACGCACAGCATCGTCATGCCATCTTCCGCCAGCCCTATCATGGTATCCAGCACCTCTTTGACCATCTCTGGATCCAGCGCTGAGGTTGGCTCATCAAACAGCATAATTTTCGGCTTCATACAGAGCGAGCGCGCGATCGCCACGCGCTGTTGCTGTCCGCCGGAGAGCTGTCCCGGAAATTTATGCGCATGTTCTGCAATTCGCACGCGCTGCAGATAATGCATCGCCAGCTCTTCAGCCTCTTTTTTCGCCGTCTTGCGTACCCAGATGGGAGCCAGCGTACAGTTCTGTAAAACCGTAAGATGCGGGAAAAGATTAAAATGTTGAAACACCATACCGACTTCAGTCCGTACGCGCTCAATATTACGCACATCATCATTAAGATGGATGCCATCGACCACGATACGCCCTTGCTGATGCTCTTCCAGATGGTTGATACAGCGAATCGTCGTGGACTTACCGGAACCAGAAGGGCCGCATAGTACGATACGTTCACGCGGCTTTACCTGCAGGTTAATGTCTTTCAGAACATGAAACTGCCCGTACCACTTATTCACGTTCTCGAGCGAAATCATTAAAGCTGAATCGTGATGCAAATTTTGTGTCATGGAAAACCTCAGTGCGATTTACGCCCGGTGTGAAAGCGCTTCTCCAGATGCTGGCTATAGCGCGACATGCTAAAACAGAAAATCCAGTAGACCAGCGCGGCAAAAACATAGCCTTCCGTCGACATGCCCAGCCAGGCGGGATCGACAGTGGCCTGTTGCACGCTGCTGAAAAGGTCGAACAGACCGATGATGATCACCAGGCTGGTATCTTTAAACAGCGCAATAATGGTGTTCACCAGGCCGGGTATAGTGAGCTTCAACGCCTGCGGTAAAATCACCAGCATCTGGGTTTTCCAGTAGCCAAGCGCCAGCGATTCCGCTGCCTCATACTGGCCTTTCGGCAACGCCTGTAAGCCGCCGCGTACCACTTCGGCCACGTAGGCCGACTGGAACAGAATCACCCCAACCAGCGCGCGCACCAGCTTATCGATACTGGTTCCTTCCGACATAAACAGCGGCAGCATGACCGATGACATAAACAGTACGGTAATCAGCGGCACGCCGCGCTAGAACTCAATAAAAATGATCGATAGCGTTCGCACTACCGGCATCCGCGAGCGGCGTCCCAAGGCCAGCAGAATACCCAGCGGCAACGCGCCAGCGATCCCGACGGCGGCGATAATCAGCGTTAATGTCAGCCCGCCCCACTGGCGCGTTTCGACATGCTCCAGCCCGAAAAGGCCGCCAGACATCAGCACCCAGACGGTGAGAGGATAAAGCACCGCCCAGCAGGCAATGTAGCGACCGCGATGCGGCAGGGATTTCATAAACATCGGGATAATAGAGGCTACGCCTGCTATCAGCGCCAGATTAATACGCCAGCGCAGCTCATGCGGATAGAGTCCATACATAAACTGGCCAAAACGCGCATGGATAAATACCCAGCATGCGCCCTCTTTGGTGCAGTCGGCACGCGTCTCGCCCACCCAGTTCGCCTGGAACAGCAGCCACTCCAGCGCGGGCGGAATTACCTGCCACATCAGCCAGAGGCAGAACAGCGTCAGCAGCGTATTGAACCAGCTGGAGAAGAGATTTTTACGCGCCCAGCCCCAGGCGCGTCTCAGCGGCGACGTAGCGACCGGTGAGGTTTCGTGTGTGGTAACAGACATCGTCATCCCGTTCTCTTAGCGCTCAACCAGCGCAATTTTGCGGTTATAGATATTCATCAGCAGTGAAATCACCAGGCTAATCACCAGATAGACGCCCATGGTGATGGCGATGGTTTCGATCGCCTGACCGGTCTGGTTCAGCACCGTACCGGCAAACAGCGACACCATATCGGGATAGCCGATGGCCGCGGCCAGCGAGGAGTTTTTCACGATGTTGAGATACTGGCTGGTAAGCGGCGGAATAATGACGCGCATCGCCTGCGGGATAATGACCTGGCGCAGCGTTACCGGATTAGGCAGCCCCAGCGAGCGAGCGGCTTCGTGCTGGCCGTACGGCACAGACTGAATGCCGGCGCGGATCACCTCAGCGATAAACGAGGAGGTATAGACAGAAAGCGCCAGGGTAAGCGCCGCCAGCTCAGGGATCATGACGAAGCCGCCGCGGAAGTTAAAACCGCGCAGCATTGGTACATCCCAGTGCGTGGCCGCGCCAAAGCCCAGATGCGCCACAGCAGGAAACAGCACCAGCATAGCGATAGCGGCAGGCCAGGTACGGCGCAGCTGGCCGATCTTGAGCTGATACCGGCGGTGATAGCGGAACAGCGCATAGCTGCCTGCGGCCGCCAGCGCCAGCGCAATAATAAACGGCCAGGAGCCGGGCGCATATTGCGGGCAGGGGACATAGAGGCCGCGATTGCTGATAAAGGCAAGATCGAATGCGCTTAACGCCTGGCGCGGGCCGGGAAGATTACGCAATACCGCGAAGTACCAGAAGAAGATCTGCAGCAGCGGCGGAATATTACGGAACGTTTCGATATAAATAGTTGAAAGCTTACGCAGCAGCCAGTTATCCGACAGGCGCGCCAGGCCAATAAAAAACCCCAGCAGCGAAGCGAAAACGATGCAGAGCGCAGAAACCAGCAGGGTGTTGGTCAGACCCACCAGGAAGACGCGCGCGTAGGTATCGCCTTCGGTGTAGTCGATCAGATGCTGAATGATGCCGAAACCGGCGCTGCGTTCAAGAAAGCCAAACCCGGACGTAATGCCACGGCTGGCAAGGTTAATTATTGTGTTGTGGATCAGATAACCCACCACGACCACTACCGCGACGACGGCGATAATCTGGTAAAGCCAGGCGCGAACCGCGGGATTACCGAATGAAATGTCCCTTTTCACGCTTGGGCGTTGTGACATGTTGAAACCTCAGAGACAAAACGCAGGCAGGACGCCGCGCGGCGCGGCGTCCCGTTAACATCGTTAATTAGCGGACCGGCGGAGCGTACTGGATGCCGCCCTGATTCCACAGCGCATTCTGACCGCGCGCGATTTTCAGCGCGCTCTCTTTGCCCACGTTGCGGTCGAAGACTTCCTGGTAGTTGCCTACCTGCTTAATGATGTTATAAGCCCACTTGTTGTCGAGTTTCAGGTCTTTGCCGAAGTCGCCTTCCGCGCCCAGCAGGTGTGCCATATCTGGCGTAGTCGGCTTAGCCGTCATCTCGTCGACGTTCTTCGAGTTGATGCCCATCTCTTCAGCGTTCAGCATGGCGTAGAGCGACCACTTAACGATGGTAAACCAGTCATCGTCGCCGCGACGTACGACCGGGCCCAGCGGCTCTTTCGAGATCACTTCTGGCAGAACGATAAAATCATCTGGCTTGCCGAGTTTGATGCGCAGCGCATAGAGCTGAGACTGATCGGAAGCCAGGGTATCGCAGCGGCCGCTGTCCAGCGCTTTGGCGGATTCGTCAGAGCGGTCGAAGGTCACCGGGGTATATTGCATCTTGTTGGCTTTGAAAAAGTCAGCCACGTTAAGTTCAGTATCGGTGCCCGCCTGAATGCAGACGGTCGCGCCGTCCAGCTCTTTCGCGCTCTTCAGGCCTGCTTTCTGGTGAGTCAAAAAGCCGATGCCGTCATAGTAGTTCACGCCGGCGAACAGGAAGCCCATTCCACCATCGCGCGATGAGGTCCAGGTAGTGTTGCGCGACAGGATGTCTACTTCGCCTGACTGCAGCGCGGTGAAACGCTCTTTCGCGGTCAGCGGCGTATATTTCACCTTACTGGCATCGCCGAACACAGCGGCCGCGGCCGCGCGGCAAACGTCGACGTCAATGCCGGAGAATTTGCCGCTGGCGTCGGCGTAGGAAAAGCCCGGCAGCCCATCGCTGATACCGCACTGCACAAAACCTTTCTTCTTAATTGCATCCAGCGTGGTGCCGGCGTGCGCCTGCTGAGTTACCGCGAAGAGCGCAGCGGCGGCGACCAGCGTAGAGAGCATCATCTTTTTCATAAAGCATCCTGTGTGGCGTAATTATTTTGTTATGTTTGATGCGCACTCTGCAGCGCGCTATTACCTGTCTGTGGCGGTCAGCCACGCATAGCTCTGCAAAGCTGGTGCCAGGTTTGCAGAAACTCGAGTGGGCTGGAGAGATCTCTTATTAATCCGAAATAGTGGGAGAGCAGCGCTACTATCGCGCACCAAAAGGAAGCAAAGCGAGTCGCCTCGATCACAATTAGTGCAAATAGTTTCACTATATGGAAGCAATGTGAGCCAAAGCTCAGGACAGAATGTAAGTCAGAAGCACGTTACGTTTTTCGCGAACGCAGATCACTGAGCGGGCGTCAGCACTGGCGTGACGGTAAAGCAGGCAATTAAAAAGCGGGCAGTCAGGAGAATAAGGAAAGAATAAATACGCAGGTAATTTTCACTGGCGCGATTGCAACTAAGGTTACCATCCTGCAGCATTTGTTTCACCGCTTCAGGCGTTATTGTGAAAACTGTACAAATAAAAACGCCAGCACTCAGGCTGGCGTCATTTACCGCATCAACTAAAAATCAGTTCATGCCGTATTTTTTCAGTTTCTTACGCAGAGTACCACGGTTGATACCCATCATCAGCGCAGCACGGGTCTGGTTGCCACGGGTATACTGCATCACCATGTCCAACAGTGGCTGCTCGACTTCAGCCAGTACCAGCTCATAGAGGTCATTAACATCCTGACCGTTCAGTTGAGCAAAATAGTTCTTCAGTGCCTGTTTAACCGAATCACGCAGTGGCTTTTGCGTCACCTGATCCTGTGAGTTAACGGTAGAAACGGTCAGTACGTCAGAATTTACGCGTTGTTCGAACATAGTTCTTTCAGCTCTTTATTTCGTTTACGCAAGATTTTCGAAGTATGCCTCCAACGCCTCCAGCTGTTCGCTGGCATCCTCTATGGCGTTGAATGTGCGCCGAAACTGGTCATTAGGGGCATGCTCCTGCAAATACCAGGAGACGTGCTTTCGCGCTATACGGTATCCCTTGCCTGGACCATAAAAGTCGTGCAGCTCACGTATATGCGTAACGAGCATACGCTTCACCTCTGCCAGCGGCAGCGGCGCAAGCAGCTCCCCAGTGTCCAGATAATGCTGGATTTCCCGGAAGATCCACGGTCTTCCCTGAGCCGCGCGGCCTATCATCAGGGCATCCGCCCCCGTATAGTCAAGCACGGCTCTGGCTTTATGCGGGTCAGTTATGTCGCCATTCGCGATAACGGGAATGGTGACACTCTGCTTAACTGTCCGAATGCTGTCGTATTCAGCTTCCCCGTTGAACAGGCAGGCACGAGTGCGTCCATGTATCGTCAGGGCCTGAACGCCACAGCGTTCAGCCAATTGGGCAATCTCTACACAGTTACGGTTTTCCGGATCCCAGCCGGTGCGAATCTTCAGCGTAACGGGCACATCTACTGCGTTAACCACGGCGGTGAGAATAGACTTCACCAGATCGGGATACTGCAGCAGCGCTGAGCCTGCCATCTTACGATTCACTTTCTTGGCCGGGCAGCCCATGTTGATATCGATGATCTGCGCGCCAGACGCCACATTAATGCGCGCGGCGGCGGCCATATCATCAGGATCGCAACCTGCAATCTGCACGGCGCGAACGCCGGGCTCGTCACTGTGCACCATACGCAAACGGGATTTGTCACTCGCCCAGACTTCAGGGTTAGATGACAGCATCTCGGAGACCGCCATACCGGCGCCGTTCTCAAAACAGAGAGTGCGGAATGGCTTATCGGTGATCCCGGCCATCGGCGCAGCAATGAGTCGATTACGAAGCTGGTGGTGTCCAATGCGCATGAAGAAGAAGTGACCGTAACTGTTCGCAAGGCGGCGTATATTACGCATTTTTTACCGAAGATGAAAGGCCAAACTTTGAACAATTCGCCGTAAATAACGGGAGAAAGCAGGTTAAACAGCGGTCAATTTTTTAATTTACATTAAAAATCAAACAATTAAAAAAATACGCTGAAATTGTGAACAAAAATTTTTCTTAAACCATGGCGTAAATCACAACATAAAAAGCGCCACATCAGGTAATTAACCAGAGATATGACGCCCAGATGGCGCTTTATTGCGCTAACATCGTTGCGAACTGAACGTAATTACCTCGCATTATACCGTCATCGTCGCTTGCTTCGTCTGATAACGGGCCAGCGGTAACTGGCCCGTCATGCAGCTTAGCGACGTACGCCGGTAATGCGGCACCACTCCTCTTTTTCCGCCACCGGATCGAGAGTGAAACGATCGGCATAGGCCTCGCAAACCCCCTCCGCCTGGCTGGCCAGTACGCCTGACAGCCCCAGATGGCCGCCTGCTTTCGGCAGTACGCTAATCAGCGGCGCCAGCTCGCGCAGCGGGCCGGCAAGAATGTTGGCGACCACCACGTCAGCCTGCAAATTCTCCGGCTGCTGGTGCGGCAGGTAAAGCGAGAGACGATCGGCGACGCCGTTGCGTTCCGCATTATCACGGCTTGCCTGGATCGCCTGCGGATCGATATCAATGCCGATCGCCTGCGCCGCGCCCAGCTTCAGCGCCGCAATCGCCAGAATGCCGGATCCGCAGCCGAAATCGATCACCGTTTTACCTGCCAGATCCAGACCGTCCAGCCAGCTCAGACAGAGCGAGGTCGTTGGATGGGTGCCGGTGCCGAACGCCAGGCCTGGATCGAGCATGACGTTAACGGCGTCAGGATCTGGCACGTCGCGCCAGCTTGGGCAGATCCACAGCCGCTCACCGAAGCGCATGGGATGGAAATTATCCATCCACTCGCGCTCCCAGTCTTTATCTTCGATCTGTTCGATCTTATGGCGGAAGCCGGATCCCAGCAGCGGGTGCTGACTCAGCTCCGCCACCACATCATCCATGTCCGTTTCCGCGTCGAACAGGCCGATGACATCGGTATCGCCCCACAGGCGGGTTTCGCCAGGAAGCGGCTCATAGACCGGGTTATCGTGTGTATCCTGAAAGGTCACGGAGACCGCGCCGCTCTCCATCAGCGCATCGCTGAGCGTTTCGGCGTGTTCGCCGGTGCTGTTAATTTTGATTTGAATCCATGGCATAGCGTTTCTCTTTATTCCAGCGCAGCATCAGGCGCGCGGCCAAACAGATTACCGACCAGAAAAGCCAGCAGGCTTAAGGTCAATGACGGAACGATAGGGTGGAAGCCACCCCATTGAATATTCAGGCTGGCAAGCAGCGTGTAACTTCCCGCACCCACCAGCATACCGGAAATGGCGCCCGCGGCGTTGGCGCGCGACCAGTAAAGGCCGAGCACCAGCGGCCAGAGGAAAACGGCTTCCAGACCGCCGAAGGCGAGCAGATTGAGCCAGATAATCATATCTGGCGGGTTCCATGCCGCCAGCAGCAGCAGCACGCCTAACACGAAGGTGATGGTGCCGGACAACATACGCAGACGCTTTTCGTTTGCGCTCTGGCGCGGCGCGATACGCAAATAGAGATCTTTGATCAGCGTAGCGGAGGATTGCAGCAGCTGCGCGTTGATCGTTGACATGATCGCCGCCATTGGCGCGGCGAGAAATACGCCCGCGGCCATCGGTGGCAGAACGGTAATCATCAGCGTTGGGATCACCCGATCGGGAATCGCCAGATCCGGCAGGATCGCCCGGCCGAGCGCGCCGGCCAGATGCATACCGAGCATAAGCACGACGACGACGATCGTGCCGAGGATAATGCCCCGATGCATCGCTTTGCTGTCCTTATAGGAGATACAGCGTACGGCGGTATGCGGCAGGCCAATCACGCCGAAACAGACCAGCACTGCAAAGGAACTGAGAAAGGTCGGATTGATAACGTTGCCGACGCCTTCCGGCGTGACCAGCTGCGGATCGATAGCGCGCAGTTTATCTACCGCAGTACCAAGCCCGCCTGCCTGATGGATCACGGCGAACAGCAGCAGGAAGGTGCCGACCAGCATCACCAGGCCCTGCATGGCGTCGTTGAGCACGCTGGCGCGAAAGCCGCCGAAGGCGGTATAGAGCGCGATGGTGCCGCCGAAAATCAGCAGGCCGGTATCGTAGGGAATACCGGCGGCGGTCTCCAGCAGACGCGCGCCGCCAATAAACTGCACCGTCATCGCGCCGATAAAGGCCACCAGCAGGCTAACGCTCGCCAGCCAGATCAGCAGCGTGCTGCGGTAGCGGGCATAAAGCATATCGTTCAGCGTTACCGCGTTATAGCGGCGCGCCAGAATAGCGAACTTTTTCCCTAATACGCCGAGCGACAGCCAGACCGCCGGCACCTGAATCATCGCCAGTAGTACCCAGCCGAGACCATATTTATAGGCCGCGCCGGGACCGCCGATAAAAGAGCTGGCGCTGATATAGGTGGTGGTAATGGTCATCGCCAGGACGAAACCGCCCATCGATCGGCTGCCAAGAAAGTATTCAGTGAGAAAATTGCCCTGACGCTGTTTACGCATGGCAAAAACCGACAGCCCGGCGATCAGCACCAGGTAAGCCAGCAGTGGAAGAATGATTTCATTTTCCATCGTTATCCTCCAGCGGCATATCGCGGAATACCAGACGTACCATCAGCCAGCACAGCACGATAAACAGCAGTGGGGCAAAAACGCAGGAGAGTTCAAACCAGCGCGGCAGGCCGGTGACGCCGGTTTCATCGCCGCCCAGCCACGCAGAGAGGCCCCAGACGGCCAGATAGGCCAGCGTCAGGTAGAGCGCCCAGCGCGCCTCTTTATTCGCTTGCAGAAAACGCCAGTCCATTATGCAACCTCTACGGCGACAAAAATGAAAAAGGCCGGTATCACCGGCCTCGCTATTAGTCAGCGCTGTGCTTACTTATCGTACAGGCCGAGTTTCTTCTCCAGATAGTGGATGTTGGTGCCACCCTGCTGGAAATATTCGTCGGACATGATACGCATCTGCAGCTCAATGTTGGTCTTGATGCCGTCGATGATCAGCTCAGCCAGCGCGTTTTTCATGCGGGCAATCGCCACGTCGCGGGTTTCGCCATAGCAGATCAGCTTGCCGATCATGGAGTCATAGTACGGCGGCACGCTGTAGCCAGCGTAAATATGCGATTCCCAGCGAACGCCAAAGCCGCCCGGCGCGTGGAAACGGGTGATTTTGCCCGGGCTCGGCAGGAAGGTGTTTGGATCTTCCGCGTTGATACGGCACTCGACCGCATGGCCGCGGATCACCACATCTTCCTGCTTGATTGAGAGCGGCTGACCGGCAGCGATACGCAGCTGCTCTTTAATCAGATCCACGCCGGTGATCATCTCGGTAACCGGATGCTCAACCTGAATACGGGTGTTCATCTCAATAAAGTAGAACTCGCCGTTCTCATACAGGAACTCGAAGGTGCCTGCGCCGCGGTAGCCGATTTCGATACAGGCGTTAGAGCAGCGTTCGCCGATATAGCGACGCAGTTCCGGCGTAATGCCCGGCGCTGGTGCTTCTTCGACCACTTTCTGGTGGCGGCGCTGCATAGAGCAGTCGCGCTCGGCCAGATAGATGGCGTTGCCCTGGCCGTCGGCCAGCACCTGAATCTCGATATGACGCGGATTCTCGAGGTACTTCTCCATGTACACCATGTCGTTGTTGAAAGCCGCTTTGGCTTCCGCTTTCGTCATGTTGATGGATTGCTCGAGCTCTTTGTCGCTGCGCACGACGCGCATACCGCGACCGCCGCCGCCGCCAGACGCCTTGATGATGACCGGATAACCGATACGCTTAGCGATAGCGCGGTTTTTCTCCATGTCGTCGCCCAGCGAACCGTCGGAACCGGGTACGGTCGGAACGCCCGCTTTCTTCATCGCGTTAATGGCGGAAACCTTGTCGCCCATCAGGCGAATGGTGTCTGCTTTCGGGCCGATAAAGATAAAGCCGGAACGCTCAACCTGCTCGGCGAAATCGGCGTTCTCAGAGAGGAAGCCGTAGCCGGGGTGGATGGCGACCGCGCCGGTGATCTCGGCAGCAGAGATCAGGGCAGGGATGTTGAGGTAGCTTTTCACTGACTGAGCGGGGCCGATGCAGACGGTTTCGTCCGCCAGCAGCACATGCTTCAGATCGCGATCGGCGGTGGAGTGCACCGCTACGGTCTTGATGCCCAGCTCTTTACAGGCGCGGAGAATACGCAGCGCGATTTCACCGCGGTTAGCAATGACAATTTTATCCAGCATGGTTCGCCTCGTTATTCGATGACGACCAGCGGCTCGTCAAATTCAACCGGCTGGCCGCTTTCGACCAGAATGGCTTTTACGACGCCAGATTTGTCGGCTTCGATCTGGTTCATCATCTTCATCGCTTCAACGATGCAGAGCGTGTCGCCGGCGTTGACTTTCTGTCCGATTTCAACAAAGGCTTTCGCATCCGGGCTTGGCGTGCGGTAGAAGGTGCCGACCATCGGCGAACGCACGATGTGGCCGCTGATTTCAGCAGGTTTGGCGGACTCAACTACCGGCGCTGCGATCGGCGCAACGGCAGTGGCCAGCGCAGGCTGCGGAGCCGGCGCGGCGAAAGCCTGCTGCATGACAGGGTAACCCACATTGGCAGGTGCACGGCTGATACGAACGGACTCTTCGCCCTCAGAAATTTCCAGCTCAGCAATGCCGGATTCTTCAACCAGTTCGATCAGTTTTTTAATTTTACGAATATCCATGAGTGTGGTTCCGTACTCTGTTTAATTGGAGTGAGACAGGCGTTTTACTGCCGTTTGTAAAGCCCATGAGTAGCCGTCGGCGCCTAAACCGCAAATGACACCGGCGGATACGTCAGAAAGATAGGAGTGGTGGCGGAAAGGTTCACGCGCGTGCACGTTAGAGAGGTGCACCTCGATAAAAGGAATGCTTACCGCCAGAAGGGCATCGCGCAATGCTACGCTGGTGTGCGTAAATGCAGCGGGATTAATAATAATGTAATCCACATTGCCTCTGGCCTCATGAATGCGATCGATCAGCTGGTGTTCCGCATTAGACTGCAAATGGCTCAGTTCCACATCAAGCTGGTTCGCCTGCGCTGTCAAATCGCCGACGATCTGCTGCAGCGTGGTGCGCCCATACTTTTCCGGCTCGCGCGTTCCCAGCAGATTAAGGTTGGGACCATTCAAAAGCAGAATGTGAAATTTATGCGCCATCTTGCTGCCATCTCCCGCAATCATTGAGGCATCGCGTAAAATACCTTGCTATCTTCCGTTTGTCACCCGCCGCGCCCAAAAAGGCGACGCCGCGCGCAACAAAGCCGGGCATTATATCCGTTTCGGGGCAATTCGCAGCAAAATACTGGTCTTATCTGCGAAGTTGATCCAGCGTGGCCCGAAGGCCACACCTTTTATCAGAAATAATGGGGAGAAGACAACTTAGCGCGGCAGCCAGTGACGAAACTTTTTGTAACGCCACGCTAACAACGCCAGTGCGGCCAGCGCGTAGAGCAGCGGCTGCGGCGAAAGAACCTTCACCGACCAGAGATAGTGAATGGGAGCAAGGATGGCCGCCAGATAGATAAAGTTATGCAGCGTTTGCCAGCGGCGGCCGAGTTTGCGCTGGGCGCGCTGGAAGGAAGTCACCGTCAGCGCCAGCAGAATCAGCCAGGTCAGAATGCCCAGGGTGAGATAGGGGCGGGACACCAGTTCGCGGCCCAGCAGCCCCAGGTTATCGACGCCCAGCTCCAGCAGGTAATAACTCAGCAGATGAAGAGAAGCCCAGACGAAGGTCCAGACGCCGAGCAGGCGACGAGTGCGAATCAGCAGCGGCTGCTTCATATAGCGCGTCAGCGGCGAGACCAGCAGCGTGCCCAGCAGCAGCTTCAACGCCATTCTGCCGGTGAAGTGCTGAATATCCTTCGCCGGATCGGCGCTCAGCCACCCCTGGTTCGCCGCCATAAAGAGATAAACCAGCGGCAAAAAAGCCGCGAGATGCAGGACCGCCTTCAGCCAGACGATCTGTTTCAGCGTCAGGCGCACTCAATAGTTCTCCCGCAGATCCAGCCCGCGATAGAGCGAGGCAACTTCATCAGCGTAGCCGTTAAACAGCAGCGTCGGCTGACGCTTAACGCTGAGGGTGCCGCCCGGCCCGATAAAGCGTTCGGTCGCCTGCGACCAGCGCGGGTGGTCAACGTGTGGGTTAACATTGGCGTAAAAGCCATATTCGTTTGCCGCGATCTGGCTCCAGGTTGTCGGCGGGCGATCGCGCGTCAGGGTGATTTTGACGATCGACTTAATACCTTTAAAGCCATATTTCCACGGCACAGTCAGGCGAATCGGCGCGCCGTTCTGCGGCGGCAGCGCTTTGCCGTACACGCCGGTGCTGAGCAGGGTCAGCGGATGCATCGCCTCATCCAGGCGCAAACCTTCCACATAGGGATAGTCCAGCCCGCCGCCGATAAAGCGGTCTTTCTGTCCCGGCATCTGATCGGGCGCATAGAGGGTCTGAAAGGCGACGAAGCGCGCATTGCTGTTAGGCTCCGCCAGCTTCAGCAGCTTATTGAGTTCGAAACCGACCCAGGGCACCACCATCGACCAGGCCTCAACGCAGCGCATACGGTAGATGCGCTGCTCCATAGCGAACTTTTTGAAAATATCATCCATGTTCAGCGTGATCGGCTTCGCCACTTCGCCGTCAATCGTCAGCTGCCAGGGATCGGTTTTCAGCGTACCGGCGTTGGCGGCCGGATCGGCCTTATCAAGACCGAACTCGTAGAAGTTGTTATAGCCAGCGACTTTATCTTCCGGCGTCAGCGTCAGGTTTGCCTGATATTTCTCCGGCTTGCTGAAATCCAGCGCGCGGCCGGCCGGCGCGGCGGGGCGATCGTTACCTTTAAACCAGCTCAGCACATCCGCCTGCGCCACGCCAGGCATGCTCAGCGCGGCAGCGCTCAGGCCGAGAGTTTTCAGCACCTGGCGGCGCCGCATGTTAAAGACGCTTTCCGGCGTAACGTCGGCTTCAGTCAGATATTTTGTGGGTTTCATCGCTCACCTCCCGGCTCGAATAGGCTTTCCAGCATGATGACTATTGCCGATCGGCGCGACTTTCGCCGCTAAAATATGAAATTTCCTGGGCCGCCTCGCCGATGAGAATGCGCCGAAAAGGTGAACGACGAAGAATAACCGTTGTCTGGTACGGATATACTTGCTCATCTTACGCAGCGGCGCTGCCGCATAGCGAAATTTGTGCTATTTTGCTCGCGCTTGCGTCAGGCGCGGCGCAGGGCGGGCAAACGGGTCATTACCGCAGCGAACAGGCACAGGGATGCGAATAACCACGAAACTATCTGCGTTTATCACCTCTTTAAGTTTACTGGCCATGTTTTTGATGCTGGTGGGCTGCGCTTTTAGCGTTTACTGGCTAACGCACCAGCGTGTTGAAGAGCGTGTACAAACGCTGGCGACGGAAGTGGACCAGGCGCTGCTGACGCAGCCCACTGACGCACTGCGCAGCTGGATGCTGCACACCATGACGGTAATCAATGCTGAACGGGTCGAGCTGCGTAACGGCAAAGAGGTCACGTTCAGGCTTAACCGGCATGAAAACCCGATGCTGGAAGATGAAACCAACCGTTTTATACAGTTTGACGTGCCGCTGCTGCATCAGCAGGGCGTCACGCTGCGTGTCGTCGTGCTCGATCCCGCCAGAACCTGGTTCCAGTCCTTTACCGGCGTCTATACCCTGGCGGCCATTCTCTTTGTGGTGCTGGTGATGAGCCTGCTGCTGTTTATGATGCACTGCTGGCTCAACCGCCAGTGGCGTGGCATGGAGCGGCTGGAAAAGCGCGCCGAGGCGATTCTGGCGGGCGAACGAACGCAGCTGCGCAAGGGTGACGTCGATGAATGGCCGCCGCGCGCCAGCAGCGCTATCGATCTGCTGCTGAACGATCTTCAGGAGGCGGGCGAGCAGCGGCTGCGTATCGACACGCTGATCCGCGCCTTCGCCGCGCAGGACAGCCGCACCGGCCTGAACAATCGGCTCTTTTTCGATAACCAGCTGGCGACGCTGCTGGAGGATCAGGAAGATGTCGGCACACACGGCGTGGTGATGATGGTGCGCCTGCCCGATCTCGATATGCTCAATGAAACCCTGGGCACCACGCTGGTGGATGAGTATCTCTACGATCTGGTCAATATGCTCTCTACGTTTGTGCTGCGCTATCCCGGCGCGCTGCTGGCGCGCTACTTTCGCAGCGATTTTGCGGTGCTGCTGCCGCATCGCAGCCTGAAAGAGGCTAACGGCATTGCGGACCAGCTGATCAATGCGGTCGATTCGCTGCCGCCGATGCGCATGGTGAACCGCGACGATCTGATCCATATCGGCATCAGCGCCTGGCACAGCGGCCAGAGCGTGTCGCAGGTTATGGATAACGTGGAAATGGCGACGCGGCGCGCGGCGCTGCTGGGCGGCAACAACTGGTCCAACGGCGAAGGCAACCCGCTGGACGCCGGGCGAGGCAGCGTGCGCTGGCGAACGCTGCTGGAAAATACCCTGAGTCGCGGCGGCCCGCGTCTCTATCAGAAACCGGCAGTGCGGCTGGACGGCAGCGTGCACCATCGCGAGCTGCTGATGCGTATCTTTGACGGCGATAAAGAGGTGCTGGCGGCTGAGTTTATGCCGCTGGTGCTGCAGTTCGGCATGGCAGACAGCTGGGATCGCCAGCTTGTTACGCGCATCGCCGCCTTATCTGACGTCTGGCCTGATGAAACGCTGGCGCTGCCGATTAATATCGACTCGCTGCTGCAGCGCCCTTTTATTAACTGGCTGCAGAATATGCTGTTGCAGTGTACGAAAGGGCAAAGAAAACGATTTTTATTTGAACTTGCATAGGCAGATGTTTGTCAACACATCAACCGCTTAGCGCCGGTATTCCGCGCGCTACAGGCGTTTGGCTGCCGTATCGCCGTCGATCAGGCTGGTTTAACCGTGGTGAGTAGCGCCTATATCAGGCAATTCCCCATTGATTTGATCAAGCTCGATCCCGGCCTGGTGCGCAATATCGATCGGCGCACCGAAAACCAGCTGTTTGTGCAGAGCCTGCTGGAAGTGTGTAAATCTGCCCAGACGCAGGTTTTCGCGACGGGCGTGCGGACACACGCTGAATGGCAGACGCTTATTGGGTTGGGCGTCTCGGGCGGGCAGGGCGATCTTTTTGCGCCGTCGCTGCCGGTAAACAGTAATGTGAAAAAGTATTCACAACGCTATCATATTTAGCCAGTTCAGAGGGCAGCCGCCTGAAGCAGGCTTTTGCCGACAGGCAGAGGCGGCGGCATCGCCAATATCCTGTAGCGGAAATGTTAGATTTTATGTCGAACGAGCGCGCCACAACAGGCGAAGAAAGTAGGTAAAACGGGTGAATACCGCTGTTTTACTCCCGTTAGTTCTCGTTGACGATCGTATAAAGCCAAAATGGTCTATTTTTTCACCGAAGCAGAACGTTTTTGCGCCTTGTGGCGGCTTCGCGTGGTTGGTAAAGTAAGCGGATTTTATTTTCCGCCCCCAGCTTGCAGGATTATCCTTTAGATATGTTTAAAAAATTTCGTGGCATGTTTTCCAATGACTTGTCCATTGACCTGGGTACCGCGAATACCCTGATTTATGTAAAAGGACAAGGCATCGTGCTGAACGAGCCTTCCGTGGTTGCCATTCGCCAGGACCGTGCCGGTTCCCCAAAGAGCGTGGCGGCCGTTGGCCATGATGCAAAACAGATGCTCGGCCGTACGCCAGGTAACATTGCAGCGATTCGCCCGATGAAGGATGGCGTGATCGCGGACTTTTTCGTCACTGAAAAAATGCTGCAGCACTTTATCAAACAGGTGCACAGCAACAGCTTTATGCGTCCGAGCCCGCGCGTACTGGTATGCGTGCCGGTCGGCGCGACTCAGGTAGAGCGTCGCGCTATTCGTGAATCCGCGCAGGGTGCGGGCGCGCGCGAAGTCTTTCTGATTGAAGAGCCGATGGCGGCAGCGATCGGTGCTGGCCTGCCGGTTTCAGAGGCGACCGGCTCAATGGTCGTCGATATCGGTGGCGGTACCACCGAAGTGGCGGTCATCTCCCTGAACGGCGTGGTTTACTCCTCGTCGGTCCGTATCGGCGGCGACCGCTTCGACGAAGCGATTATTAATTATGTGCGTCGTAACTATGGCTCGCTGATTGGCGAAGCGACGGCGGAACGTATCAAGCATGAGATCGGCTCAGCCTATCCGGGCGACGAAGTACGCGAAATCGAAGTACGCGGTCGTAACCTTGCGGAAGGGGTGCCGCGCGGCTTTACGCTGAACTCAAATGAAATTCTTGAAGCGCTGCAGGAGCCGCTGACCGGCATCGTGAGCGCGGTAATGGTCGCGCTGGAGCAGTGCCCGCCGGAACTGGCGTCGGATATCTCCGAACGCGGCATGGTGCTGACCGGCGGCGGCGCGCTGCTGCGCAACCTGGATCGTCTGCTGATGGAAGAGACCGGCATTCCGGTGGTCGTCGCAGAAGATCCGCTGACCTGCGTGGCGCGCGGTGGCGGTAAAGCGCTGGAAATGATCGACATGCATGGCGGCGATTTGTTCAGCGAAGAATAATCGCCTCAATCGGCTGAGACCTGAATCGAAATGCGCAGGGAGTCGCGTGGAAGCTAACGCCGCGTGCGTTGGCGTCAGACGTCCAGCCCAGGGAAGTACGGCGATGGCCGTACTTCCTTACCTGTTGTCGAGGAACACGCAGAATATATGAAGCCGATTTTTAGCAGGGGGCCTTCCCTGCAGTTGCGCCTGTTTTTGGCGGTGATAGTAGCCATCGCGATAATCGTCGCCGACAGCCGCCTGGGGTCGTTTACCCAAATCCGCAACTATCTGGATACATCGGTCAGTCCGTTTTATTTCCTGGCCAACGGCCCGCGACAGATTCTTGACGGCATTTCCGGTTCGCTGGCGTCGCGTCAGCAGCTTGAGCTGGAAAATAAAGCGCTGCGCCGCGAGCTTTTCCTGAAAAACAGCGACCTGCTGATGCTGGGGCAATATAAGCAGGAAAACGCGCGCCTGCGCGAACTGCTGGGTTCGCCGCTGCGTCAGGATGAGCACAAGATGGTGACGCAGGTGATCTCCACCGGCACCGATCCCTACACCGATCAAGTGGTTATCGACAAAGGCAGCGTCAACGGCGTCTATGAAGGCCAGCCGGTCATTAGCGACAAAGGCGTGGTCGGTCAGGTGATCGCCGTCGGCCAGGTGACCAGCCGCGTTCTGCTGATTTGCGATGCGTCGCACGCGCTGCCGATTCAGGTACTGCGCAACGACATTCGCGTTATCGCGGCAGGTAACGGCTGCACCGAAGATCTGCAGCTGGAGCATCTGCCGGGCAATACCGATATTCGCGTCGGCGATATGCTGGTGACGTCCGGGCTGGGCGGTCGTTTCCCGGAGGGTTATCCGGTCGCGGTTGTCTCTTCCGTGAAGGTAGATACACAGCGGGCTTATACCGTGATTCAGGCGCGTCCAACCGCCGGTCTGCAACGCCTGCGCTATCTGCTGCTGCTGTGGGGCGCAGACAAAAACGGCGATATGCCGATGGCGCCGGATGAAGTCCATCGCGTCGCTAACGAGCGCCTGATGCAAATGATGCCGCAGGTGTTGCCGCCAGCGGGCGAGATGGGCCCGCCTGCGCCATCCGCGCAAATGGGGCCGCCTGCGCCGACCAGCAGCGGCGCGCAAAGCGCGCCTGCGAACGGTCACGGAGGCCAGCCTTGAGTCGTTACCGCAGCCAGGGGCGTTGGGTCATCTGGCTGTCCTTCCTTGCCGCTCTCGTATTGCAGATTATGCCCTGGCCGGAACAGCTCTATATATTCCGGCCCTCATGGATCCTGCTTATCCTGGTTTACTGGGTGCTGGCGCTGCCGCACCGCGTCAACGTCGGCACCGGCTTTGTACTGGGCGGCGTAATGGATCTGATTGCCGGGTCCACCCTTGGCGTGCGCGCGCTGGCGCTCAGCATCATCGCTTACCTGGTCGCCTTTAAATTCCAGCTTTTCCGCAACTTAGCGTTGTGGCAGCAGGCTTTAATGGTTATGGTGCTGTCACTGGCGGTGGACGTGATTGTCTTTTGGGCGGAATTTTTGGTGATCAACGTTTCATTCAGGCCTGAAATTTTCTGGAGCAGCGTTATCGACGGGATTCTCTGGCCCTGGCTATTCTTACTGATGAGAAAGATTCGTCGTCAGTTCGCTGTTCAGTAAGGAATTTTATGCTATCCCTCTATCTGGCTTCCGGTTCACCGCGTCGACGTGAGCTGCTGACGCAGCTTGGCCTGCAGTTTGAACGTCTCCATACCGATGTTGAAGAGCAACGGCGTCCTGATGAAGCGGCGGAAAACTATGTGCGCCGTCTGGCAAATGACAAAGCGCGCGCTGGCGTCGCCGTGGCGGAACAGGACCTGCCGGTGCTGGGCGCGGATACTATCGTCGTACTCAAAGGCGACGTGCTGGAAAAACCGCGCGACGCCGCGGATGCCGCTGCCATGCTGACGCGTCTGTCCGGTCAGACGCATCAGGTGATGACCGCGGTTGCGCTTGCCGATCGCGAACGCTCGCTCGACTGCCTGGTGACGACGGATGTCACGTTTCGCCTGTTAAGCGCGGCGGACATCGCCGCCTATATCGCCACCGGCGAGTCGATGGATAAAGCCGGGGCATACGGAATTCAGGGCATGGGTGGAAACTTTGTCCGCAAAATTAATGGAAGCTATCACGCGGTTGTCGGATTGCCGTTGGTTGAGACAGGCGAGTTATTCAGCCATTTTCAGTCACTGCGTGCCGTAAGGGGATAACATGACGGCTGAATTACTGGTCAACGTCACGCCTTCCGAGACGCGCGTTGCCTATATTGACGGCGGCATTTTGCAGGAAATCCATATCGAGCGCGAAGCGCGGCGCGGTATTGTCGGTAATATCTACAAAGGACGCGTCAGTCGCGTTCTGCCCGGCATGCAGGCGGCCTTTGTCGATATTGGTCTGGAGAAAGCCGCTTTTTTGCACGCCTCCGATATTATGCCGCACACCGAGTGCGTGGCTGGCGATGAAAAGAAAAACTTTATCGTGCGCGATATCGCCGAACTGGTGCGTCAGGGTCAGGATCTGATGGTGCAGGTGGTCAAAGATCCGCTTGGCACCAAAGGCGCGCGTCTCACCACCGACATCACGCTGCCGTCGCGCTATCTGGTGTTTATGCCTGGCGCTTCGCACGTCGGCGTTTCCCAGCGTATTGAGAGCGAAAGCGAACGCGAGCGTCTGAAGGCGGTAGTGGCGGATTACTGCGACGATCTTGGCGGCTTTATTATCCGCACCGCCGCGGAAGGCATCGGCGAAGAGGAGCTGGCGCAGGACGCCGCCTTCCTGAAACGGCTCTGGACCAAAGTCACCGAGCGTAAAAAACGCAACCAGACTCGCTGCCTGCTCTATGGCGAACTGGCGCTGGCGCAGCGCATCCTGCGCGATTTCGCCGGCGCGGCGCTGGATCGCATCCGCGTCGATTCACGCCTCACCTGCGAACTGCTGGTGGAGTTTACGCGCGAATACATTCCAGAAATGGCCGACAAGCTGGAGCTTTACTCCGGCAAACAGCCGATCTTCGATCTCTTTGATGTTGAGAATGAGATACAGCGCTCGCTGGATCGCAAGGTAGAGCTTAAATCAGGCGGTTACCTCATCATCGATCAGACTGAAGCGATGACCACTATCGACATCAATACCGGCGCCTTTGTCGGGCACCGCAATCTGGATGAAACGATATTCAATACCAACGTCGAGGCGACGCAGGCGATTGCGCGCCAGCTGCGACTGCGCAACCTCGGCGGCATTATCATCATCGACTTTATCGATATGAGTAATGAAGAGCACCGGCGCCGCGTGTTGCACTCGCTGGAGTCGGCGCTGAGTAAAGATCGGGTCAAAACCGGCATCCACGGTTTTTCGGCGCTGGGACTGGTGGAGATGACGCGCAAGCGCACCCGCGAAAGCATCGAGCATGTGCTGTGCGAGGATTGCCCGGTCTGCAAAGGGCGCGGCACGTTGAAAACCGTAGAGACGGTCTGCTACGAAATCATGCGTGAAATCGTTCGCGTCCATCACGCCTATGATGCCGATCGTTTCCTGGTTTATGTTTCTCCTGCGGTCGGCGAAGCGTTGAAAAGCGAGGAGTCGCACGCGCTGGCCGAGGTGGAAATCTTCGTCGGCAAACAGGTCAAGGTACATATCGAACCGCTCTATACCCAGGAGCAGTTCGACGTTGTGATGATGTAATCCCGCGCGTTCGGGCGTAATCGCTCGCCGCCGGGCTAAAAATGCGGCCTTGCTTAGGTTAAAATGCCCATTCATACCGATAATTGTCTGGCGACGGTTGAGTATGAAAGATAACCATCCGTCAAACGCGGAAGACAAGGAGAGGTGTGTGAGGCAGTTGCCGAGGATTTTGTTACTGCTGGTTGCGACCGCGATTGTGATTGTGGCGCTGCTGGTCAGCGGGCTGCGTCTGGTCATGCCGCACCTCGACAGCTACCGCAGCGAGATTCTGGCGACGGTTTCGCGCGCCATCGGCGTCAGCGTGACCGGCGAAGAGGTGCGCGGTCGATGGGAAACCTTCGGTCCGACGCTCCAGATCCGCGACCTGCGTATCGATATGCAGGAGAACGGCAAGCTCGACATCGCCCGCGTTACGCTGGCGCTCGACGTCTGGCAGTCGCTGCTTCACTGGCGCTGGCAGTTTCGCGATCTCACCTTCTGGCAGCTGCGTCTCGACAGCAACCGTCCGCTTTTCTCCAGCGATGAAAAGAAAAACAGCTTCAAACCCGGACGCATCAACGAACTCTTTCTGCGTCAGTTCGACCACTTCGACCTGCGCGACAGCTCTATCTTTTTCCGCACCCCTTCTGGCCAGCGCGCCGAACTCGCCATCCCCAAACTCACCTGGCTGAACGAAAAAAACCGCCATCGCGCGGAAGGCGAGGTGAGCCTCTCCAGCTTCACTGGCCAGCACGGCGTGGTGCAGGTGCGGCTCGATCTTAACGACAGCGAAGGTTTGCTTAACGACGGACGCATCTGGATGCAGGCGGACGACGTCGACGTGCGGCCCTGGCTGGGACGCTGGATGCGCGACAATACGCGACTCGACAGCGCGCGCTTCAGCCTGGCGGCCTGGATAAACCTGCGTGACGGCGATCTCTACGCGGGCGATCTGCTGTTGCGTAAAGGTGGCGCTAACTGGCAGGGCGAAGATGGTTCGCATCACCTGCAGGTAGATGGCCTGACCGCGCACCTCTCGCGCTACCAGAACGGCTGGATGGTTAACGTGCCGCAGACGCGTCTCAGCACTGACGGCCAGGCCTGGCCTGCGGGCCACTTCGCGCTGCTCTGGACGCCACAGGATAAACAGCTGCTTGGGCCAGACCATCAGGGCGAAGTGCGCGTCAGGGCGACGCAGCTGGCGCTGAACCGCATTGCGCCGCTGGTGCCGCTCTTCGCGCCGCTGTCGCCGTCACTGTTTGAAAACTGGCGCGAGCTTCAGCCGCAGGGCACCGTGGAAGGGCTGGCGCTGGATATTCCTTTGCAGCAGCCGGATCAGACGCGCATGCAGGTAAAGTGGCGCGATTTCCGCTGGCAACCCTGGCAGCTGCTGCCGGGCGTCAGCAACCTCAGCGGCGAAGCGCGCGGCAGCCTCAGCAACGGCCAGCTGACCGTCGAGATGGGCCGCACCGATGTGCCCTACAGCGCGATGTTCAATGCGCCGCTGGAGATCCATCAGCTACACGGTTCGCTGAGCTGGCTACGCGATAGCAACGGATTAACCCTTGATGGCCGCAATCTTGATGTGCAGGCGCGCTCGCTCTGGGCGCGCGGCGATTTTCGCTATCAGCAAAACCTCGGGCGCGAGCCGCGCCTCGATATTCTCGCCGGCATCCGCGTGACCGACGCGGGAGACGCCTGGCGCTACTTCCCACAGCCGCTAATGGGCAAGGCGCTGACGCACTATCTGAGCGGCGCGATTAAAGGCGGCCAGGTCGATAACGCCACGCTGCTGTTTGCCGGTAATCCAAAGCTGTTCCCGTTCCGCCATAACGACGGCATGTTTCAGGTATGGGTGCCGCTGCGCCAGGCGACCTATGCGTTCCAGCCCAACTGGCCTGACGTGACGAAGCTGGATATCGATCTCAACTTCATTAATGACGGGCTATGGATGAAAGCGCCTCACTTCAGGCTGAGCGATGTGGATGTCAGCAACTTCAGCGCGGTCATCCCGGATTACCTGAAAGAGAAACTGCTTATCGACGGTGATATCAGCGGCGATGGCGATGAGATCGGACATTATTTCCAGGATACGCCGCTGAAAGCGTCGCTGGGCGCGGCGCTGGAACAGCTGCAAATCAAGGGAAAAACCGAGGGACACCTGAAGCTTGATATTCCGCTCGACGGCGAGCTGGTGCACGCCAGCGGCAATGTGGATCTCAACAACAATGGTTTACACATCAAGCCGCTCGGGACCACGTTAGAAAACCTGACCGGACGTTTCCGTTTCAATAACGGCAATCTGGATAGCGACAGGCTTCAGGCGAACTGGTTCGGCCAGCCGGTCAACGTCAGCTTTAGCACTAAAGAGAATCCGCAAGACTTCGGCATTAACATCAAGCTCGACGGCGACTGGCAACCGGCGAAGCTGTCGAAAGTGCCTGCGCAGATCGCCAGCCAGCTTAGCGGACATCTGCCGTGGCAGGGGGACGTTAACATTACGCTGCCGCATCAGGGCGGCGCGCGATATGACATTAACCTCAAAGGCGACGCGAAAGAAGTAATCAGTCGCTTACCTGCACCGCTTGATAAAGCAAGCGGCGTAGCGATGCCAGTTGAAGTTAACGCCAGCGGCGATCTGAAACAGTTCGAACTCAGCGGCAGCGTGGCGCATCGTCATCGTTTTAACAGCCGCTGGATACTGGAGCCGCAGCTGCGTGTCGATCGCGGTATCTGGCTTAACGATGCGCGCAGCAAACCCGCGCTGCCCGATCGCGCCGGCATGGTGCTGAATCTGCCGGCGCTGGATGGAGAAGCCTGGGCAGGACTGATGATGGCGGGTGGCGCCGGTAACGGGCGCGGCGCGAACGAAGTAGGCGGCGTCGCCTTGCCGGGCGATTTTACCTTGCGCAGCCCGGCGGTAACCCTGGCGGGGCAGCAGTGGCATGACGTTGACGCAACGCTTGAGCAGGGCGTCAACGGCAACAGCAGCGTCGCTATCAAAGGGCGCGAAATCCGCGGGACGCTGACGATGGCGCAAAATGCCGCGTGGCGCGTGGCGCTCGACTACCTTTACTACAACCCAGAATGGCAAAGCGGCAACAGCAGCAGCGCGGGGCAGCAGCAGGCCAGCAAAATTGATTTCAGCCGCTGGCCAGCGCTGCAGTTAAGCTGCGCCGAGTGCTGGCTGCGCGGACAGAAGTTTGGCCGAATTCAGGCGCAGGTCACGCCGAAAGGTGATACGTTAGCGCTTACTAACGGGTTGGTCGATACGGGCAGCTCGCGTCTTAACGTCTCCGGCGAATGGGTCAACAGCCCCAAGGCCCCGCGCACCTCGCTGAAAGGCACGCTGAGCGGCAGCAATATCAACAACGCCACCAACTGGTTTGGGGTCAACACGCCACTGCGCGACGCCTCGTTCAAAGTCGATTACGATCTACACTGGCGCTCGGCACCGTGGCAGCCTTCGGAAGAGACGATGAGCGGCACGCTTACAACCCATTTCGGCAAAGGACAGATTGCCGACGTCAATACCGGGGCGGCGGGACAGCTGCTGCGCCTGATGAGCTTCGACGCGCTGCTGCGCAAGCTGCGGTTCGATTTTAGCGATACCTTTAATAATGACGGTTTCTATTTCGACTCCATCAATGGCACCGCGTGGATTGAAAATGGCGTGATGCGCACAGATAACCTGCTGGTGGACGGCCTGGAAGCGGATATCGCTATGCAGGGCAAGGTAGATTTAGTGAAGCGTAATATCAATATGGAAGCGGTGGTCGCGCCGGAGATCTCCGCCTCTGTCGGCGTAGCGACCGCCTTTGCCATCAATCCGGTTGTGGGCGCGGCGGTATTCGCGGCCAGCAAAGTGCTGGGGCCGCTGTGGAATAAAATCTCGCTGCTGCGTTACCACATCGATGGCCCGCTGGATAAGCCGCAAATTAACGAAGTGCTGCGCAAACCGCGCGAAGAAGAGAAGAAGTGAATTTGACGCCGTACGGGAATTGCCGCAGGCTAGTAAAATCTGACTTTATCAGCGCAGAGCCAAAAGGCTCTGACGCAGAATGAGTGCGACCCCCTCATTATCCGAGCATAAAACGAGCGAGATACGATGACTCTGAACCTGGTAAGTGAGCAGTTGCTAACTGCTAACAATATTAATCAGCAGGACCTGTTTTCCCTGTTAGGGCAGCTTTCAGAACGTCGTCTGGATTATGCCGATCTCTATTTTCAGTCCAGCTTCCATGAATCCTGGGTGCTGGAAGACAAAATCATCAAAGACGGCTCCTGGCATATTGACCAGGGCGTCGGCGTGCGCGCCGTCAGCGGCGAAAAAACCGGCTTTGCCTATGCTGACCAGATTACCCTGAACGCGCTGCGCCAGTCAGCGGAAGCGGCACGCAGCATTGTGCGCGAACAGGGCAACGGCAAGGCGCATACGCTGTCGAACGTGATGCATCGCGCGCTCTATCAGCCGATTAACCCGCTCGACAGCCTGACGCGCGAGGATAAAATCGCCCTGCTGCAGCGCGTGGACAAAGTGGCACGCGCCGCAGACGCGCGCGTGCAGGAAGTTAACGCCAGCCTGAGCGGCGTCTATGAGCAGGTGCTGGTCGCGGCGACCGACGGTACGCTGGCGACGGATGTGCGCCCGCTGGTGCGGCTCTCCGTCAGCGTGCTGGTGGAGGATCAAGGCAAACGCGAGCGCGGCGCCAGCGGCGGTGGCGCGCGCGTCGGCTACGAGTTCTTCCTCGCCGATGAAAACGGCGACGTGCGCGCCGACGCCTGGGCGAAAGAGGCGGTGCGTATGGCGCTGGTCAACCTCTCCGCCGTGGCCGCGCCAGCGGGCACGTTGCCGGTAGTGCTGGGCGCAGGCTGGCCGGGCGTGCTGCTGCACGAAGCGGTAGGCCATGGCCTGGAGGGCGATTTCAACCGCCGCGAAACTTCGGTATTCAGCGGCAAAATGGGCCAGCTGGTGGCGTCAGAGCTTTGCACCGTAGTCGATGACGGCACCATTGAAGGGCTGCGCGGTTCGCTGGCGGTGGATGATGAAGGCGTCCCTGGCCAGTACAACGTGCTGATCGAAAACGGCGTGCTGAAAGGCTATATGCAGGACAAACTCAACGCACGTCTGATGGGCGTCGCGCCGACCGGCAACGGCCGCCGCGAATCCTATGCGCACCTGCCAATGCCGCGTATGACCAACACCTATATGCTGGCAGGTAAATCGACGCCGCAGGAGATTATTGAAAGCGTCGAGTATGGCCTTTATGCGCCTAACTTTGGCGGCGGCCAGGTGGACATCACCTCTGGCAAATTTGTCTTCTCGACCTCAGAAGCCTATCTGATTGAGAATGGCAAAGTGACGAAACCGGTGAAAGGCGCCACGCTGATCGGTTCCGGCATTGAGGCGATGCAGCAGATCTCTATGGTCGGCAACGATCTGGCGCTGGATAAAGGCGTCGGCGTGTGCGGCAAAGAGGGGCAGAGCGTGCCGGTCGGCGTCGGCCAGCCGACGCTGAAGCTGGATAAGCTTACCATCGGCGGCACCGCCTGATACCCCTGACAGCCCGCCATCAGGCGGGCTGTCAGCTTGCGCGGTGCTGTTTATACTGCTCCGCTACCTGCTGGAAATATTCAGTCAGATAGTCGATACAGACCTGCACCTTAAGCGGCAGCTTATCTTTTTCGGTATAGAGCGCATAAACCGGACGCGGATCGGACTGATACTGCGGAAAAAGGATATCGATTTCGCCCGCGTTAATCTCTTCAATCACCCACATCATCGGTACGTAGGCGATGCCGTTGCCAGCTTTCAGCCAGCGGATCAGCGTCAGCGAGTCGTTGGTGACAAAACGTCCCTGCGGCGACAGGCGCGTAACCAGCCCTTCGGGCGCGATCAGCTCAAAGTTATTATCCGGACGAACGCTATATTCAAGCCAGGCGAAGTTATCGACGTCGGCCGGTTTCTCCGGCGTGCCGTGTTGCTGCAAATAGCTTTTCGCCGCGCACACCACCATCGGCATCGCGCCGAGACGGCGAGAAAACAGGCTGGAGTCTTTCAGCGCGCCGACGCGGATAACCAGGTCCAGCCCGTCGGCGATCAGATCCGGCGCCGGGATGCCTGCAACCAGGTTCACGCTCAGACCGGGATACTCACGCAGCATATTGCTGGTCATCTCCGCGAGAACGTTTTGCGCCATCGTCGAGGAGCTGCCGATACGCAGCGTGCCAATCGGCGAGTTATTGAAAGCGTAGAGCTGCTCATGCACCTGCGAGGCTTCAGCCAGCATACGGCGGCAGCCCTGATAGTAAATTTTCCCCGCCTCGGTCAGGCCGATACTGCGCGTGCTGCGGTTAAGCAGCTTAATCTGTAGCTCATCTTCCAGTTTCGCCACAATCTGACTGATAGACGAAACGCTGAGGTGAAGCTGGCGCGCGGCGGCGGTAAAAGAACCTAATTCAACCACTTTGGCGAAAATGGACATGCCCTTCAGTCGTTCCATTATTACTCTGATTAAAAAGTGATTTAGCTCACAATCTGTAGAAAACGTATAGTCAGGCGCGTTACTATATGCGCGCCCGGGTATTTCCCGGTGATTCGCTTTTGCCCGGGAAGGGTTAAGCCAGCCTGCTGTAAAACGTCTGTTGCTGCCCGATGATACGCTATTATTTACTCAGCAGTGGTTCGGATGCTGCCATCCGCCACCAACTCGTTGCGGCTTGCAGCCCGGCAGGCTAAGGATCATCCCGGCAAGGTCGTACTAAGGATCCCTGATGAGTGTGCTTCCGGTTTTTGTTGTATTTGGGCTCTCTTTCCCGCCCATTTTCATTGAATTAATCGTCTCGCTAATGCTGTTCTGGTTAGTGAAACGCCTGCTGACGCCAAGCGGGATTTACGATCTTGTCTGGCATCCGGCGCTTTTTAACACGGCGCTCTATTGCTGTGTGTTTTACCTGGTATCCCGTCTATTCATCTGAGGTTTAAGTGAAATCGCTAATAAGAAAAATCGCGCGTTACGCGATTACTATCCTGCTGGTCATCATCGCTGTGGTTATCATCTTCCGCGCCTGGGTGTTTTATACCGAGTCGCCGTGGACGCGTGACGCTAAATTCGCTGCGGATGTCGTGGCTATCTCGCCGGATGTGACCGGCCTGATCACTGACGTGCCTGTACATGACAACCAGCTGGTGAAAAAGGGCGACACCCTGTTTGTGGTGGATCGTCCGCGTTATCAAAAAGCGCTGGATCAGGCGCAGGCTGACGTCGAATATTATCAGGCGCTGGTAAGCGAAAAACGTCGTGAAGCGGCGCGCCGCAACCAGCTGGGCACCTCGGCGATGTCGCGTGAAGCGATCGACCAGGCGAACAACGATCTGCAAACCACAGAACATCAGCTGGCGAAATCGATCGCCACGCGCGACCTGGCGAAAATCGATCTGGATCGAACCGCCATCACTGCGCCGTCCGATGGCTGGGTGACCAACCTCAACGTCTATGAGGGCGAATTCATTACGCGCGGTTCGGTCGCGGTGGCGCTGGTACAACAGCACTCCTTCTATGTGCTGGCCTATCTTGAAGAGACCAAGCTGCACGGCGTCGAGCCTGGCTATCGCGCGGAAGTGACGCCGCTCGGCAGCAATGTGGTGCTGCGCGGCACCGTTGACAGCGTCGCGGCTGGCGTAACCAACAGCAGCAGCTCGGTGGACAGCAAAGGCATGGCGACCGTGGACTCTAATCTGGAGTGGGTACGACTGGCGCAGCGTGTGCCGGTGCGCATCCGTCTCGATCAGCAGCCTGGTAACCGCTTCCCGGCGGGCACCACCGCAACGGTAGTGATCACCGGGCAAAACGACCGCGCCGATACGCAGACTTCGCCAATGGCGCGTCTCTTTAATCGCCTGCGTGAGTTTGGTTAAGCGGGGCCGATATGATCGAGTTCCTGCGTTTCCCGGTCAAGCTGACCTTCGCGCTGGTAGCGGCGCTGCTGATCGGCTTTCATCTCAACCTTGAAACGCCCCGCTGGGCGGTGATGACCGCCGGCATCGTCGCCGGCGGCACCGCTTTCGTCGCTGGCGGCGATCCCTATTCTGGCGCGCTGCGCTACCGCGGCATTTTGCGTATTATCGGCACCTTTATTGGCTGTATCGCTGCGCTGACCATCATGATCGCCACGGTGCGCGCGCCAGTGGTCATGCTGCTGCTCTGCTGTCTCTGGGCGGGAGTCTGCGTCTGGCTCTCCTCGCTGATCAAGGTCGAAAACTCCTACGCGCTGGGCCTGGCGGGCTATACCGCGCTGATTATCGTCGTGACCTCAGACGCCAGCGGCGGGCTGACGCTGGCGCCGCAGTTTGCGGTAGAGCGCTGTAGCGAGATTGTGCTCGGCATCCTCTGCGCCATCCTGGCTGATATGATCTTCTCGCCGCGCTCCATTAAAAAGGTGATCGACAATGAGGTCGACTCGCTGCTGGTAGCGCATTACCGCCTGCTGCAGCTCTGCGTCGCGCATGAAGATAAAGAGGAAGTCGATAAGGCGTGGAGCGCGCTGGTGCGCCGCACCTCGGCGCTCGGTACCATGCGCGGCCAGCTGATGATGGAGTCCTCGCGCTGGCAAAATGCTAACCGCCGCCTGCAAATGCTCAACACGCTTTCGCTGACCATGATTACCCAGGCGGCGGAAACCTTTCTGATCCAGAACGCCCGTCCGGAATATATTCCGCCTCAGTATCGCCTGCTGATAGAAAAGGATGTGGAAAACGTCGCCGACGTGCACAGGCGCATGAAGGTCATGCGACGGGTCATCGGCGCCAGCAGCGACGGCAAAGCACCCGTGACGCTGGCCAGCTGGGTCGGCGCGGCGACGGAATATTTGCTGCTGCTGAAGGGCATTAAAAGCAACAGCCGCATTACTGCGCTGGAAGAGAGTATTCTTGAGCGCGAAGTAGTGATCCAGGCGCGTTCCGCTGAAACGCACCATGCGATGATTAACGGCATCCGCACCTTTGTCGCCACTGCGCTCGGCTCACTGTTCTGGCTCTATACCGGCTGGACATCCGGCAGCGGCTGCATGGTAATGCTGGCGGTGATCACCGCGCTGGCGATGCGCGTGCCCAATCCGCTGATGATGGCGAAAGACTTTCTCTACGGCATGACCGTAGCGGTGCCACTCGGCGCGCTCTATTTTATCGTTGTGCTGCCGAATACGCAGCAGAGCGCGCTGCTGCTCTGTATCGCCATCGGCCTGCTCGGTTTTATTGGCGGTATCTTCGTACAGCGTCGCCAGATCGGCACCCTCGGCGCGCTGATCGGCACTCTTAACGTGCTGGTGCTCGATAACCCGATGAAATTCCAGTTCAACGCTTTTCTCGACAGCGTGCTGGGGCAGGTAATCGGCTGCTTCGTGGCGATGATGGTGATCCTGCTGATCCGCGACAAATCGAAAGCGCGTACCGGACGCAAGCTGCTTAATCGCTTTATGTATGCGGCGGTTTCGGCGATGACGACCAACCAGGCGCGCCGCCGCGAAAACCATCTGCCTGCGCTTTATCAGCAGCTGTTTATGTTGCTGAACCTGTTCCCTGGCGATATCGATAAATATCGCATCGCGCTGACGCTGATTATCGGCCACCAGCGGCTGCGCAATGCGGCTGTGCCGGTCAATGCCGATCTGTCGGCCTTTCACCGCCAGCTGCGCTACACGGCAGATCGCGTGGTTTCGGCGCGCAGCGATGAGAAGCGTCGACACTATTTCGAACAGCTGCTGGCGGAATTTGACGTCTACCAGCAGAAGCTGGTGCAGTATGATGCGCCGCTTAGCGTCACCGAGCCGGTGAAGCGTCTCGCCGATATGCTGAGCAAATATCAGAACACCCTCATCCAAATCTGAATCTGGCCGCTGCCCCCCGCAGCGGCCTTCTCAATGCCACGCCTTCACTAAAACGCCTGCTTTTGCCATCTATACTTTTCTGACAGGAAAAGAACTGACAGGAGCGAACCTATGACGACCACACTGCACGACAGCGAGCTTTTTCAGACCGGCTATCTGGCCGACGGCGAGTGGCGCCGCACCGCCGCTACCTTTGATGTGTTAAATCCGGCTACGGGCGAGGTGTTGGCCGCCGTCGCGAAAGCGGGAAAAGCCGAAACCGAACAGGCGATCGCCGCAGCCGAACGCGCCTTTCCCGCCTGGCGCGCGCAGACAGCCAAAGCGCGCTCGGAAATCCTCTATCGCTGGTATCAGCTAATGATCGAGAACAAAGCCTGGCTGGCGCAGTTGATGACCGCCGAACAGGGTAAACCGCTCAAAGAGGCGGAAGGCGAAGTGGAATACGCTGCCAGCTTTATTCAGTGGTTTGCCGAACAGGCGAAGCGCGCTAACGGTGAAATTATTCCGCCAGCCAAACCTGGCTCGCGCATTCTGGCGACGCGCGAGCCGATCGGCGTAGTGGCCGCAATTACACCATGGAATTTTCCTATGGCGATGTTAACGCGCAAACTCGGCCCGGCGCTGGCGGCGGGCTGCACCGGCATTATCAAACCCGCTAACAACACCCCGCTGAGCGCCTTCGCGCTGCTGGCGCTGGCGAAAAAGGCAGGCGTGCCGGATGGCGTGCTTAACGCGGTGGCTGGCGATACGCACGCGATCAGCGATGCGATTATGGCGAGCAAGGCGGTACGGAAAATTTCCTTCACCGGATCGACCCGGGTTGGCAAGACGCTGGTGCGCAACGCCGCCGAGACGATGAAAAAGGTGTCGATGGAGCTGGGCGGCAACGCGCCCTATATCGTTTTTGAAGATGCGGATATTGACGCGGCGGTGAAGGGCGCTATCGCCAATAAATTCCGCAATGCTGGTCAGGTCTGCGTCAGCGTTAACCGCTTCTATATTCATGACGCCGTTTACGATCGATTCGTGAATCAGCTGGCTGAAGAAGTGAAAAAGCTGAAGGTGGGCAACGGGGTAGAAGAGGGCGTGGTAGTAGGCCCGCTGATTGAGGCTTCCGCCGTGGATAAAGTGGAAGAGCACGTTAAAGACGCGAAAGCCAAAGGCGGCCGGATCGTTACCGGCGGCGAGCGCCATGCGCTGGGCGGCAACTTCTGGCAGCCGACGGTCATCGCCGACGCGCACGAAGAGATGAAGCTGGCGCAGGAAGAGACATTCGGACCGGTAGCGGCCTGTTTTCGTTTTAGCGATGAGGCGGAGGTTATTCGCCGCGCCAACGACACCGAATTCGGACTGGCGGCTTATTTCTATACCCAAAACCTGCAGCGCGTTTTCCGCGTTTCGGCCGCGCTGGAAAGCGGCATGATTGGCATCAACGAGTGCGCGGTATCGACCGAGCTGGCGCCGTTTGGCGGCGTTAAAGAGTCGGGGCTGGGACGAGAAGGTTCAGTGCTTGGTCTGGAGGAGTATCTGGAAGTCAAAGCGCTGCATATCGGCGGCCTGAGCGAAAGTTAACGCGCGGGCGGCTCCGGCCGCCCGGTAAGGAAGGACAGGAGCCTTCACTATGAAAACCGAGCGTTTCGACTTTAACGAGATTGTCGACCAGTCGCATTTTTTTCGTCAGTTTAGCGAGCGCTTCGCTCTGAATGCGCACCGCATCAGCGATCTGGACGCGTTATGGGACGTGCTCACCGGCAATGAACTGCCGATGCCGCTGGAAGTTGAATTTATTCATCTTGGAAAGGGGCAGAAGCGGCGCTATGGCGCGCTGATACTGCTCTTTGACGAGGCGGAAGAGGAGCTGGAAGGCCAGCTCCGCTTTAATATTAAGTAACCCGACAAAAAGGGCCCCGACAAGCGGGGCCAAGGGGTTCGTCAGTAGTTGACGAGGAATTACTTATAAAGTTCGGCAGTGAAGTGGTAGCTGTCGCCAGTGCGCGCTTCGATCACTTTATAGGCGCTGGCGCCTTGTTCATCGGCTTTCTGAGAAAGCTGCGCGCGATAATCCATCGGCGAGCCGGCTGTACCACTGATGGTCACTGTTCCCGCAGGCTGCATATTCTGGGCCTGATCGCCGGTAATCAGCTGCGCTGCCTGAGCGCCAAATGCGATTACGGAAAGCAGGCTAACAGTTGCGATGGTTGTTTTGATTTTCATAATTTATCTCCTCATTACAATCAACAACCTGCGGTTGGCATAAGTATGCGGGTCGTCGATATAGCCAGGCGTCGCATGGGCGCCCGATCGGTTAATTATTTATAAAGCTCAGCCGTGACGTGATAGGTATCGTCCTGGTTATTCTCGATGATGCGGTAGTGGCTGGCGCCCTGCGCATCGGCTTTCTGAGAAAGGGCCTGGCGAATATTGGTCTGGTCGCCGTCATGGCCGCTGATGCTGATGGTCTGGTTCAGCGGCTGCAGCGTTTCGGCCTGTTGATTTGATACCAGGCTGGCTGCGCTGGCGCCGAACGACAGGACGGCAGTCAAACTTGCTAAGGCAATAATGGATTTGGTTTTCATGGTCTACTCTCCTGAATTCATCGATTAGGCACCCGATGCGCAATGTGCGCTTCAATAAGGTCGCCGTTACAACGTTGTCTGGTTAACGAACTTATTTATAAAGCTCGGCAGTAGCGTGGTAGTTGCCATTGTTATAGGCCTCAATAACACGGTACGCGCTGGCACCCTGCTGCTCTGCTTTCGCATTGAGTTCGTCATTGATTTGCGCAGGAGAACCGGCTACGCCGCTTACGCTTACTGAACCGATAGACTGCAGATTTTGCGCCTGCTGCGAGTTAACAGATTCTGCTGCAAATGCGCCAAATGACAGTGCTGATAGAATACTCAGGGTTGCGATAGTAGTTTTAACGTTCATATATATTTCCTCGTCGTCTGTTTTTGTCTTTTTGTTTGGTGTGATTTGCGTCACGAAAAGAAGTATAGAACTAATAACGTCTGAAATTAATACCTGCCTAATAATGTTTAGTTGTTATTCTTTATCCTTATGACTCATTTTTATTCTTTAAAGTTATAAAAAATGGATAAAAAGTGACCATTGCCCCTTAAATGCTTTTAAAAACAAAATGGTAAGTGACTTTATCTTTTTGTGCGAAAAGGGGTGGTGAAAGTGGCTGGTTATTGATTTGGATCTGGGTATTGTCGCTAATTGCGTAGTGTAAAGCAGCGTAAAATAGCGCAAAAGGTTAAGCGGGCCAAAAGGTATGACCAACGTTAGCAGCGGCAACAGCAGCGAAATGAATAAGGCAACTAGCGGAATTAGCAGGGAATAAAGGGGTTTTATCGCGCGGGAGGCGCGACCAGCAGCGCGGATTGCCGGTCGCGTATAACCTTAAAGTTCCTGTTCAAACACCGTCAGAAGGGCGCTATGCAGTTTCCTGACGGTAAAGGCGCGCGCTGGCGTTATAAAAATCGTGTCGTCACCAGCGATAGTGCCGAGAATACCTTCCGCTTTGCCCAGTGAGTCAAGCAGGCGGGCAATCAGCTGCGCTGCACCAGGGCTGGTGCGAATCACGATCAGCGCATCGTTATAGTCGATATCCAGCACCAGGTTTTTTAACGGGCTGGTGGTTGTCGGCACGCCAAGTTCCGCAGGCAGACAGTAAACCATCTCCATCTTGGCGTTGCGCGTGCGCACCGCGCCGAATTTAGTCAGCATACGAGAGACCTTCGACTGATTGATATTGTCGAAGCCTTCTTCCTGCAGCGCCTGCACAATCTCGCCTTGAGAACTGAATTTCTCTTGTTTCAATAAGGCTTTAAACGCTTTGATCAATTCGTCTTGTTTTGATGGGTTTCGCATAAGCTACCAGTAAAGAAAAATGCCGAACGCCCGCCGACGGCAGATAAATTATTATGCATATGAATGAATTTTTATGCAATTGATCGATGAAGCAGGCAGGCGCCGCGTATTGCGGGCGCTCATGATAACAAAATTTTCTGCACAGACCAAAAACGGTACGGGTGTGGTAAGCGAAGGTTGCGGAATTGTTATACAATTGAGGTGTACTGAATGCATAGCTATCACGGCCGTGCTCTATCTGCTATCGACATCGTTGTCGGTCATTCAGGCGCGTTGTGCTGACAAAGTAGCAGCCCATAAGATTAAGTGCTGCGGCACGCATAATTAACAGTGGGTTTGTCATCGTCTGAGAAGTTGATTCAGGTCTGGACACAGATGGAAATTCGGCTCTACTCTGCCCCACCTTAATAAGGAGTACAGAATGAAAGTTGCCGTTCTTGGCGCTGCTGGCGGAATCGGTCAGGCGCTCGCCCTTCTGTTAAAAACCCAGCTTCCTGCGGGTTCCGAACTCACGCTCTATGATATCGCGCCGGTAACGCCTGGCGTGGCGGTGGATCTCAGCCATATTCCTACCGCCGTCAAAATCCAGGGCTTTAGCGGCGAAGACGCGACGCCTGCGCTGCATGGCGCGGACGTTATCCTCATCTCGGCGGGCGTAGCGCGTAAGCCGGGTATGGATCGCGCCGATCTGTTTAACGTCAACGCAGGGATTGTGCGTAACCTTATCGAGCAGGTGGCGCAAACCGCCCCTGAAGCGCTTATCGGTATTATTACCAACCCGGTTAACACCACGGTAGCGATCGCTGCTGACGTGCTGAAAAAGCATGGGGTGTATGACAAAAATCGTCTGTTCGGCGTCACTACGCTGGATATTATCCGCGCAAATACCTTTGTCGCCGAACTGAAAGGCAAACAGCCGAATGAGGTTGAGGTGCCGGTGATTGGCGGTCACTCCGGCGTCACTATCCTGCCTCTGCTGTCACAGGTGAAAGGGGTGAGCTTCAGTGACGAAGAGGTCGCCAGCCTGACGAAGCGTATTCAGAATGCGGGTACGGAAGTGGTCGAAGCGAAAGCGGGTGGCGGTTCCGCGACGCTGTCGATGGGCCAGGCGGCAGCACGCTTCGGCTTATCGCTGGTACGCGCGCTACAGGGTGAGGCGAACATCGTCGAGTGCGCCTATGTAGAAGGGGATGGCGAGTATGCCCGCTTCTTCTCGCAGCCGCTGCTGTTGGGCAAAAAGGGTATTGCGGAGCGACGCGCCATCGGCTCGCTCAGCGAGTTTGAACAGCAGGCGTTAAACGGCATGCTGGAGACGTTGAGAAAAGATATCGCGCAGGGCGAAGAGTTTGTGAAGCAGTAAACGCGCCGCTGTAGCACGCTTTCTCTGCTGACGAGGCCCGCATTCGCGGGCCTCTGTTTATCGGGAAGAACGACTGCTCGTGGTTATGACATAGCGCGGCGTTTCAGCTAAAGACCGCCTGACTTAAACGTACGCGATGACGGCGAACCGTTGCTGGCGGGCGACTTTTTGCCCAGCGTCTCCATACGCACCTGGAAAGGCGGGAAGGGCATTTCGATGCCGTGTTCGGCAAAGCCTTTCAGGATCAGCTGGTGCAGCTCATGGCGCAGCGGCATACGGTGGCCCATCTCCGCAGCGTGGATACGCAGCTCGAACAGCTGGATGCCCTGCTGCAAATCAACCAGGAAGACATCCGGCGCTGGCACATCCAGCACATAACTACAGCGCTCGCACGCCTGCCTCAGCACCGTTGTCACCTCTTCGCTGTCCACATGCGCGGGCGCAGGAATCGTCAACACCACGCGCGTTACCGAGTCGGAGAGCGACCAGTTAACGAACTGTTCGGTGATAAAGGCTTTGTTTGGGACAATGATCTCTTTACGGTCCCAGTCGATAATGGTGGTGGCGCGCGTATTAATGCGCGTAATGCTGCCGGTAAGATCGCGGATAGTCACGGTGTCGCCAATACGAATCGGCTTTTCAAACAGGATAATCAGGCCGGAGATAAAGTTGGCGAAAATCTCCTGCAGGCCAAAACCGAGTCCCACACCGAGCGCGGCGACCAGCCACTGCAACTTCGACCATTCGATGCCGAGCATTGAGAAGCCAATCAGGCCGCCGACCAGCATCAGCACATACTTGGTCAGGGTGGTAATGGCGTATCCGGTACCCGGCGTCAGATTAAGGTGCTGCAGCAGCGCCAGCTCCAGCAGCGCCGGCATATTGCGCACCAGCTGCGTGGTGATAATCAGCACCAGAATCGCAATCAGCACCGAGCCTAACGTAATAGGCTGAATGCTCTCAACGCCCTGCACCGTGGTGCTGACGTCCCACAGGCGAATGTTCTCAAGGAAGCCGAACGCGGAGTGAATCTCCGACCAGAGCACAATCACCGACACCAGCGCAATCAGGGTCAGGATAGAGCGCACCAGCCGCAGCGACTGTGCGCTGATGGCGTCGAGGTCGATAATCGGCTCGTCTACCTCGACCCCGCCGTTCTGCGCGGCCGAGTCTTTCTCATCTTCGTGACGCGCGCGGTTCGCCAGCATATCGGCCCGGCGCTGACGCGCGCGGTCAAAGGCGATGCGGCGGCGCTGAATCAGCATCCAGCGACGGATGATGTGGTAGATCACCAGCAGCAGGAACCAGATGGCGACAGAGGTTTCCAGCCGCGCCAGCAGCGCCTGCGCGGTCGCCAGATAGCCGATCGCCGAGGCGAGGGCGGCCGCCAACGGAATAGCGATCATCAGGTTCCATAAGACGCGGTTCACCAGGTTATCGCCGTTGCCCTCTTTATCCAGATAGAGCGGGATACCGGCGCGTTTCAGGCTGACGGTGACGATCGACAACGCGCCGCAGATCAAGATAAAACAGAGCCGGCCGAGCGAAGCGGAAAACTGGCGATCTTCCATATTGGCGAAGGCGATCAGCAGCATAATCAGCGGCACAATCAGACCGATGGTCAGCGTGTAGTAACGGGTCGCGCGCGCTACGCGGGTTTGCGGCCAGCGAAAATGCACCACAAACAGGCCGTTTGGACGGGCGAACGCCGCGCTGATCATAAAGGCCCACAGCAGCGGCAGCGTCGCCGTAATGCCGTCGCCGAAGGCCACCGCTATCGGGTAGGGCCAGGCGTGCTGCAGCCCATAGCCGAGCGCGGCCCATAACACCGGCAGCGGCAGCGCCACCAGAATCGACCAGAAAACGGTACGCACCGTCAGGCGGAAGCGATCCTGCGTCACTTTGCCCACCTTGCTCGCCGAGCGCGCCAGGAAGGCGTTGAAGTGACGTCGTGTTCTGATGCTAAAGCCGACCAGCAACACCGCGCCGAGCAGCGGCAGGACGGTCTCGCGGCTGGTAACCATCATTGCCAGCGCTTTGCCGAGCTGCCCCAGGGTGTTGAGCGACAGCAGACGCGTCAGATCGTGCGCCACTTCAACCGGATAATTGAGGCCGATGGGCGTGATATCCGCCGTCCAGAAAAGATAGCGATGGGTGGCGTCTTTCACATCGGTCAGCGCATCCTGCAGCTGGGTATTGGCGACCTTGAGTTTGGTGATCTCCAGAATCAGCGTATCGCAACCGGAAATCAGCGAGTTAAGCAGCTCGCGCTGGGTTTTTAACTGCGCATCCAGAATACGGCGCTGTTCCGCGGTAAAAGGCTGTCCGTCGGGCTGATGCTCCTTGCGCAGCGTATCCTGCATTTGCAGCAGATCTTCGTAGTGCAGGCGATGTACGCGCAGTTGTGCCATCTCATTATCAATCTGCTGCGATTTAGGCATCTCAGGCAGGCGCGCCACCTGCGCGCGCAGCGCTTCGCCGAGCAGATTTGACGCGCCGAGCCACTGCGACTGTTCGCGCAACGTGCCCAGCGCCTGACGGACCTGGATAATCTGATTGGTCGCCAGCCGCTGCTGGGAGGCGACCAGATCCATGCGCTGCGCCTGCTCGTTCAGGGCGCCGGAGAGTTCGCGGTTGATGTGAAACTGTTTGCTGATAACGGGCGGCAGGTCGCCGCTGTTTTCCGCCAGCTGCTCGGTACGCGCCAGCGCCAGTTCCGCTTCACGCTGTCGCTGTTCATTGAGCTGGTTGCGCAGAGCCTGTAAGTAATTATCGAGCTGTGTCGCCTTGCGCTGATGAAGATCGGCGCGCATGCGCGCCAGCTCCTGACGGTTGTTGGCAGAGAGCTGCGCCAGCTCCAGCTCGTCAACGCGCGCTTTATTCACCGCGTTTTCCGCCTGGCGCGCCCAGAGCTGCGCCTGCGTCTGCGGCGAAGCGGCGGTGGTTCCGTTCTGCAGACGGCGATCGCTTTCGGTCATCGCCCGGCGCGCCTCGGTTTGCTGCTGCGGAAGCTGCGACAGGGAATCGCTGATCTCGCGGGCGCGATCCTGCTCCTGCTGCGCCTGACGACCTTCCTCCAGCAGCTGACTGCTGACCTGCAGGATCTCCTGATCGAGCTGGGCGCTGCTCATGCTGCTGCGTACGCTTTTGCTGTTGTCGTCTATTAAGGCGATCTGCTGGCGCAGTTCGCGGGCGAGGCGGGGAAAATCATCAATGACCTGCTGATACTGCTTTGCGCGCTCCAGCGACTCATCGCGTTCGGAAAGATAATTGAGGGCGGCTTCAAGGGACTGCACCTGTTCCGCCTGCGCAGGCGTGTTTTTTGCCGCTTTCGCTTCGTCCAGCGCCTGTTTGATTTGGCTGGCATCCGGCACAGTGGCCGCCAGCGCTGAGGTGCTGAGCCAGAGGCTCAGCACCAGGATGAGAAACGATCGCACAGCAAAAACACTCTCAGCGGTTAGTCGGCGATAACGTCGACGGGGTCGGTCTGCGGCAGCGCCATCGCCAGCGGCTGGCCAAGACGGGTTTTGCTTTCGGCTTCCAGACTCTCCGCCAGCTTGACGCGTCCTGGCGCGAACAGATTGATAACGGTGGAGCCCAGCTTAAAGCGCCCCATCTCCTGGCCTTTCAGCAGCACAATTGCGCCTTCACTCTCCGCGGCCGGATAGTGCCAGCGTTTAATCACCCCTTCACGCGGCGGCGTAACGGTGCCAGCCCAGCTGGTTTCGATGCTGCCGACGATGGTGGCGCCCACAAGAATCTGCACCATCGGCCCGATATCGGTATCGAAATAGCAGATAACGCGTTCGTTGCGCGCAAACAGGTTCGGAATATTGCGCGCCGTCAGCGGGTTCACCGAGTAGAGATCGCCCGGTACGTAGATCATCTCGCGCAAAATACCGTTACACGGCATATGCACGCGGTGGTAGTCGCGCGGCGCAAGGTAGGTGGTGACGAAATGGCCGTCGCGGAACTGCGCCGCCATCTCTTCCTGACCGGCCAGCAGCGCATCCAGCGTATAATGGTGGCCTTTCGCCTGGAAAATCTGGTCGCCTTCAATGCGGCCCAGCTGGCTGATGGCACCATCGGCAGGCAGCACGATCAGATTCGCGTCGGGATCGACCGGACGCGCGTCGTCCTTCAGCGGACGAACAAAGAAGTCGTTGAAGGTGCGATAGCTGGCGGTATCGGACTTACGGGCTTCCGACATATCCACCTTGTAGAACCAGACGAAGATATCAATCACCAGTTTGGTCAACCAGCCGCCACGACGGCTGGCACCCCAACCCGCAAGTTCCGTTAACCATTTTTTCGGCAGTACATGATTCAGGCCGAGTTTTACACGATCAAACACCTTAGCCTCCTGGCTTTGTTTCGCGTCAATCAAAAGGGGGCGAATCATATCAGCGCCCCGGTCAGATGGCGAATTTCCCCCGTGATCCCTCTCGTTATAAAGGCGATGCAGGGTCAATGCCGTGATAAGAAGCGATTATCACTCGCTGGAGGAGAAATTTTTGCGCGTTTTAACCTGCGCCATGCTCTCCAGAATACGGTGATAGTTGTCGAAGCGCGAAATGTCTATCTGGCCCGCTTCGACGGCGGCGCGGATGGCGCAGCCGGGATCGCTGCCATGCTTACAGTCGCGGAATTTACAACTGCCGAGAAATTCACGGAATTCGACAAATCCGCGCGTAATTTGTTCCGGTTCGAGATGCCATAAGCCGAACTCGCGCACTCCCGGCGAATCGATCACATCGCCGCCGTGAGGGAAGTGGTACAGGCGCGACGCGGTGGTCGTGTGCTGACCCAGACCGGAAACGTCGGAAACATCATTGGTGACAATGGCGGTGGCCGCCGCCGCGTCAAGGCCGAGCAGGGCGTTCAGCAGGCTCGACTTACCGACGCCGGACTGTCCGGCAAAAATGCTGATCCGATCGGTCAGGGCGGCTTCCAGCTCCGCCAGGCCCGCTTTCGCATGGCTGGAGACCATCAGCACGCGATAGCCGATACGGCGATAGATATCCATCTGCTCATCAACGAACGCGCGCGCCTTGTCATCAAGCAGATCGGTCTTGTTCAGCACCAGCAGCGGTTCGATGCCCAGGGTTTCGCTCGCCACCAGATAGCGGTCGATGATATTGAGCGACAGCTCGGGCAAAATCGCCGAAACGATAATGATCTGATCGATATTAGCGGCGATAGGCTTCAGCCCGTCGTAGTAATCGGGGCGCGTCAGCACGCTGCTACGCTCATGGACCGCTTCGACAATGCCTTTGCCGCCGCCAAGCGCCGGACGCCAGACGACGCGGTCGCCGGTAACCAGCGAACGAATAGTGCGGCGCAGGTTGCAGCGATGCACCTCGCCCTCGCGGTCTTCAACGTCTGCGTGCATGCCGAAGCGGCTGATCACTACGCCTTCCGCCGCTTCACCAAACAGATTATCGTCAGCTTCCGGCGCTTCGCGCTGGTTCAGACGACGCTGATGGTTAGCGCTGACGCGACGTTGTTGACCTTTCGACAGTTTATTTTTGCTCACGCATCCTCTCAGGCTTTCGCCAGACTTCGCCCGGCTGGGCAAAACGTCTATGATACACCTTATTCACTATTGATGACGACTACGGCTACGGCGGGAAACAGCATGGCAACAGGAAATGAAAATAATCTGATTTGGATCGATCTGGAGATGACCGGGCTGGATCCGGAGCGCGACCGCATTATTGAGATAGCCACGCTGGTGACCGACGCGAATTTAAATATCCTGGCGGAAGGGCCGGTGATGGCGGTGCATCAGTCCGACGCGCAGCTGGCGCTGATGGATGAGTGGAACGTACGCACCCATACCGCCAGCGGGCTGGTCGAGCGCGTGAAGGCCAGCGAATTCGACGATCGCCGCGCCGAACTGGCGACGATTGAATTTCTCAAGCAGTGGGTGCCCGCCAACAGCTCGCCGATTTGCGGCAACAGCATTGGTCAGGATCGCCGCTTCCTTTTCAAGTATATGCCGGAGCTGGAAGCCTATTTCCACTATCGCTATCTGGACGTCAGCACCTTAAAAGAGCTGGCGCGTCGCTGGAAGCCAGAGATTCTGCCAGGCTTTAAAAAGGCGGGCACGCATCAGGCGCTGGATGATATTCGCGAATCTGTCGCCGAGCTGGCATACTATCGCGAGCACTTTTTGCAGCTTTAGCATTGAAAGGTGCGCAGGAAAACAGCAGGTTGCTGCTTTAATCGGCAAACGAATCGAAAGCGCAAAATTTTGCTTTTAGACTCTTGCAGCAGCAATAATTTCTCGTATAATGCGCACCCCGTACCGATGAAGAATTTATGCAACGGTACAAGGCGCGGGAATAGCTCAGTTGGTAGAGCACGACCTTGCCAAGGTCGGGGTCGCGAGTTCGAGTCTCGTTTCCCGCTCCAAAATTTGTTTGCAGTACCTTTCCTAAGCGGGAATAGCTCAGTTGGTAGAGCACGACCTTGCCAAGGTCGGGGTCGCGAGTTCGAGTCTCGTTTCCCGCTCCAAAATGTGTTTAGCAGTACCTTTCCTGTGCGGGAATAGCTCAGTTGGTAGAGCACGACCTTGCCAAGGTCGGGGTCGCGAGTTCGAGTCTCGTTTCCCGCTCCAAATTTTACATCGCTAAAAATCATACGCTTAGCTTAAGCCGTTGATGATCGCCGCGTACCGCTGCGCTTATCAGGTTATCCACAGCGCGTCAGCCGTGTTTTTACGCCGTTCACGGCGATCTGTAAAACTATTTTAAACAGAGTTATCCACAACTTGCCCTGCGCTCAGCAGCGCTATCCACATTATTATTTATACACATTCTCTATTTAACTCATTGAATTATATCCTAATGAGGATATTTCATTTTGTTAAAACCAGCCTTGACGCACTCTGTGTCAGTTGAATGACAACAGCTTTTTATTTTTATGCACAGCTTGTGGAAAAGTAGCTGACGATTCGCATTGATTAATCATGCGTCACGCGGCAAACCCTTCTCAATGGCGCGTACCAGCCGTTTTTGCTGCGCGGGCTGCACATCAATCGACAGCGCCTGCCGTTTCTCCTGCTGCTGAACCAGCGCCCACTCAATATGTTCATCAAGCAGCGGGTTTTCGCCCAGCCGCTTTTTCAGCACCTCTGTAATTTCCGCGCGCCAGGGCGCATTGCCCAGCGCCACGGCGATATTGCGCAGCCAGCGCAGGTGGCCGATACGGCGTATTGCCGAGCCTTCCGTCACGCGTAAAAAGGTTTTTTCATCCCACTGGAACAGCGTCATCAGCTCCGGCGCATGCAGCGCAGCGCGCGGCGAGAAGTCCGTTTCATCACTGAGTTGCCCGTAGCGATTCCACGGGCAGATCAGCTGACAGTCGTCGCAGCCGTAAATACGGTTGCCCATAAGCGGACGCAGCGCTTCCGGAATCGCCCCTTCAAGCTCAATCGTGAGATAGGAGATGCAGCGGCGCGCGTCTACCACGTAGGGTTCGACGATAGCGTTGGTCGGACAAATCGTCATACAGGCGACGCAGCGGCCGCACTGCTCTTCCTGCGGCGCGTCAATCGGCAGCGGCAGATCGATCAGCAGTTCGCCGAGAAAAAACCATGAGCCTGCTTCGCGGTTCAGGATCAGCGAATGTTTGCCGGTCCAGCCCAGGCCCGCTTTGGCCGCCAGAGGCCGTTCCAGCACCGGCGCAGAGTCGACAAAGGGGCGAAAATTAAGCTCACCGCACTTTTCCTGAATCATTTCTCCGAGCTTTTTCAGACGATTGCGCAATACTTTGTGGTAATCACGTCCCAGAGCGTAGCGGCTGACATAGCCGAGTTGCGGGTTTTTCAGCGTGCTGGCAAAGGCGGCTTTCGCCGGAAGGTAGTTCATGCGTACGCTGATCACGCGCAGCGTGCCGGGCAGCAGTTCATGTGGACGCGCACGCATCATGCCGTGGCGCGCCATCCACTCCATTTCGCCGTGATACTGTTTGTCCAGCCACGCCTGCAAACGCGGTTCTTCCGCGCTGAGATCGGTGTCGGTGATGCCGACCTGCTGAAAGCCGAGATCCTTGCCCCACTGTTTAATCTGTTGAGCAAGCTGATGAAGATCGAGAGGGTATGACATGAGTAACCAGGAATCGAAAGCAAACGGCCGCAGTTTACCATATTCCGTCTGGCCTGCGCAGGCTCTGCGCCAGCTGGAGCGCGACGGCGCCGACGCGCTGGGCATTACCCTGTACGAACTGATGCAGCGTGCGGGGCAGGCGGCGTTCGGGCTGGCGCGCGCGCAGTGGCCGCAGGCGAGCAACTGGTTAATCCTCTGCGGTCACGGCAATAACGGCGGCGACGGCTATGTGGTGGCGCGGCTGGCGCAGGCGGCGGGCTGCGCGGTGACGCTGCTGGCGTGCGAAAGCGATAAGCCGCTGCCGGATGAGGCGCAGCGCGCGCGTGAGGCCTGGCTGGAAGCGGGAGGCGATATCCATGCCGCTGATGCCGTCTGGCCGGAAGAGGTCGATCTCATTATCGATGCGCTGCTGGGCACCGGCATTAATCGCGCGCCTGCCGAACCTTACCTCAGCCTGATCAAACAGGCGAACGCGCACGCCGCGCCAGTGCTGGCGATCGATATGCCTTCGGGGCTGTCGGCGACGACCGGCTGCGCGCCGGGCGAGGCGATTAGCGCCACGCAGACGCTAAGCGTTATTGCGCTTAAGCCTGGCCAGATTACCGGCAAGGCGCGCGATCTTATCGGCGAGCTGCGCTATGCCGATCTCGGCTTAGGCGCTTTCCTTGCCGATGAAAACGCGCCGATGGCGCGTTTCGACGCCAGCTTTTTGTCGCACTGGCTAAAGCCGCGCAAGCCCACGTCGCATAAAGGCAATCATGGCCGTCTGCTGGTGGTGGGCGGCGATACCGGCACCGCAGGGGCGATTCGCATGACGGCGGAAGCGGCGCTGCGCAGCGGATCGGGGCTGGTGCGCGTACTGACGCATCGCGATAATATTGCGCCAATATTGACGGCGCGCCCGGAAATTATGGTGGACGAACTGACCGACGAGGCGCTGCAAAGCGGGCTGGAGTGGGCGGATGTTATCGCCATTGGGCCGGGACTGGGCCAGCGCGAATGGGGACAGAATGCGCTGAAAGCGGTCGAAGCCAGTGAAAAGCCGATGCTTTGGGACGCGGATGCGCTTAACCTGCTGGCAATAAACGCGCAGAAACGTCAGAATCGCATCATTACCCCGCACCCAGGCGAAGCGGCGCGACTGCTGGGTATTAAGACCAGCGAAGTCGAGAGCGATCGCCTTCTCGCCGCGCAGAAGTTAACGATGCGCTACGGCGGGGTAGTAGTGTTAAAAGGCGCCGGCACGATTATCGCCAGCGAGCAGGGCGAAATGGCCTTCGCTGACGTCGGCAATGCCGGCATGGCATCCGGCGGCATGGGTGACGTATTGAGTGGTATTATCGCCTCGATGATGGGGCAGCAGCTTGCGCTGTTCGACGCGGCCTGCGCAGGCTGCGTGGCCCACGGCGCGGCAGCGGACGCAGTGGCAGCGCGACGTGGTACGCGCGGCATGTTGGCAACAGATTTATTCGAGCTGCTTTGGCAGTTTGTTAATCCAGAGATGACCCAATAATAAAGCATGAAGACCTGTGTTATTTCCTTGCCCGATGAGGCGGCGACCCTCGATCTGGGCGCTCAGCTGGCCCGCGCCTGTACCGGCGCGGCGGTAATCTATCTCTATGGCGATCTGGGCGCGGGTAAAACGACCTTCAGCCGTGGATTTTTGCAGGCGCTTGGCCACCAGGGCAACGTTAAAAGCCCGACCTACACGCTGGTAGAACCCTATCAGCTCGGCGAGCGCGCGCTTTATCACTTCGATCTCTATCGGCTGGCCGATCCGGAAGAGCTGGAATTTATGGGCATCCGCGACTACTTCACCGGTGACGCAATCTGTCTGGTCGAGTGGCCGCAGCAGGGCGCTGGCGTCTTGCCGCCGCCCGACCTGGCGCTGACGCTGAGCTACGTCGGCGCTGCGCGTGAGGCGCGTCTTGAAGCGCATTCAGCGCTGGGTGAGATCCTGACAGAGCAGGTGGCGCAGGCATGATCGCAAGGATGAAAAGCGCGCTGCTGCTGATACTCTGCCTGGCTGCGGCGCCTGCGCTGGCCGCCAGCCTTTCCGATATCAAAGTGGAGAACGGCGACAGTCAGGCGACGGTTACCCTGAGCTTCGCTGGACAGCCGGTATATGGTTACTTTCCGCTGCGCAATCCGGATCGCGTGGTGCTGGATATTCGTCAGAGCGGCGTGATTAAGGGATTGCCGCTGAACTTCAGCGGCGAAAATATCGTTAAACGCATTCGCACCAGCACGCCAAAAGATAAGCAGAGCATTCGGCTGGTCTTCGAACTGACGCAGCCGGGCAAAACCCGCGCGGTCACTCAGCGTAACGGCAGCAGCTATAACGTGGTGTTTACCATTCAGGGCAGGCAGCGCGTCACCCACGCCGCGCCCGTTTCAACGGCAGCGACGGAGACGCCGGGCCGCGTAACGCCGCGCCAGGGTGCCGCTAACCCGTTTAACGCTAACCAGGTCACGGCGGTCAGTAATTCCAACACCACGACGCGGCCAGGCAACGCGATGCCCACCAGCAACGACACGGTGATTGTCGCGATCGACGCGGGTCACGGCGGCCAGGATCCCGGTGCGACCGGACAGCGCGGTCTGCACGAAAAGAACGTGACTATCGCTATCGCGCGCAAGCTGAAGGTGCTGCTGAACAACGATCCGATGTTCAAAGGGGTGCTGACGCGCGACGGCGACTACTTTATCTCGGTGATGGGCCGTTCCGAGGTGGCGCGTAAAGAGAATGCCAACCTGCTGGTCTCTATTCACGCCGACTCGGCGCCGAGCCACAGCGCTACCGGCGCCTCGGTATGGGTGCTCTCTAACCGCCGCGCCAACAGCGAAATGGCGAACTGGCTGGAGCAGCGCGAGAAGCAGTCCGAATTGCTGGGTGGTGCCGGGGATCTGCTGGCAAACAGTCAGGCGGATCCCTATCTGAGCCAGGCGGTGCTGGATCTCCAGTTTGGCCACTCACAGCGCGTTGGCTATGACGTCGCGGTGAAGGTGCTGCAACAGCTGCGCGGCGTTTCGCCGCTGCACAAGCGTTTGCCGGAGCACGCCAGCCTCGGCGTGCTGCGTTCGCCGGATATTCCCTCGCTGTTAGTAGAAACCGGCTTTATCAGTAATGCCTCGGAGGAGCGACTGCTCGGCAGTAGCGCTTACCAGGATAAAATTGCGATGGCTATCTACAAAGGCCTGCGCAATTATTTCCTGGCGCACCCGCTACAATCGCTCCCAAAGGAGGAAAACCGTCCGCTCGGCTCATCGCCGACGGTGAGCGTCGCCAGTAATCCGGCGACCGGCACTACGCAGTATACCGGCGCGGTGCAGCGTCATACGGTGACTCGCGGCGAAACGCTTTCCGGCATCGCCGCGAAATATGGCGTCAGCATGGGCACGCTGCGCGACATGAACCGGCTTAAGCGTGATGTGGTCTGGGTCGGACAGCGCCTGAAGGTGCCGGCCAGCAACAGCGTGGCCGCGCGCGCGCCGACGCGGCATAAAGTGGTGCGGGGCGACTCGCTGACGGCAATCGCCGCGCATTACGGCGTCAGCCCGCAGGCGATCATCCAGGCGAATAATATGAAGTCCTCGAACGTTATGTTGGGGCAAACCCTGAAAATCCCCGCCTCCTGACGGTCAGCCCGGCCAGGCGCCGGGCCAGCTCAACAAGGATAAACACCATGCCTATTCAAATTTTACCGCCGCAGCTGGCTAACCAGATTGCGGCGGGCGAAGTCGTCGAGCGCCCTGCCTCGGTGGTAAAAGAGCTGGTGGAGAACAGTCTTGACGCCGGCGCGACGCGTATCGACATTGATATTGAAAAAGGCGGCGCGAAGCTCATCCGCATTCGCGATAACGGCTGCGGCATCAGTAAAGAGGAGTTGGCGATGGCGCTGGCGCGTCACGCCACCAGTAAAATTGCCTCGCTCGACGATCTTGAGGCCATTATGAGCCTGGGATTTCGCGGCGAAGCGCTCGCCAGCATCAGCTCGGTCTCGCGCTTAACCTTAACCTCGCGCACCCAGGCCCAGAGCGAAGCCTGGCAGGCTTACGCCGAAGGCCGCGAGATGGAGGTGACGGTTAAACCCGCGGCGCACCCGTCCGGCACCACGCTGGAAGTGCTCGATCTCTTCTACAACACGCCCGCGCGTCGAAAATTCATGCGCACCGAGAAAACCGAGTTCGGCCATATCGACGAGGTGATCCGCCGTATCGCGCTGGCGCGTTTTGACGTTTCGATCTCGCTCAGCCACAACGGCAAGCTGATGCGACAGTACCGCGCGGTCAGCGACGAGGCGCAGCGTGAACGGCGGCTGGGCGCGATTTGCGGCGCGACCTTTATGCAACATGCGCTGCGCATCGACTGGCAGCACGACGATTTGCTGCTGCGCGGCTGGGTGGCCGATCCGGCCGGATCGCGTCAGCTGACTGATATTCAGTATTGCTACGTTAACGGTCGTATGATGCGCGACAAACTGATCAACCATGCGATACGCCAGGCTTTTCAGACCCAGCTGCAGGCCGACCAGCAGCCAGCTTATGTGCTCTACCTGGAAATCGATCCCCACCAGGTCGACGTCAACGTTCATCCCGCCAAGCATGAGGTGCGCTTTCATCAGTCACGGCTGGTGCACGACTTTATCTTCCAGGGAGTAATGAGCGTCCTGCAGGCGAGCAGCGCGCCGACCCTGCCAGCGGTGCAGGCGCAAGAGCCTGCGCCGCGCTGGCAGCCAGAGAATCGTCAGGCGGCGGGCGGCAATCACTTTTCCCAGCCCGCCGCACCGCGCCGCAGCGAAGCCGGAAGTGGAAGTGGAAGCGGCGGCGGCGGCGGAAACGCGCAGCCGGCCTGGCAGAATAAAGAGAACAGCTACAGCAAGCGCGAGGGAGCGGTCTATCAGCAGCTGCTGAAAACGCCGACGTCGGGCCAGCGCGCGCCGGCTGAACCGGCCGCGCCGCCAGTCATGCCGCGCGCGCAGCCTGCTGATGCGCCGCTGACGTCGCATGCTCAGAGCTTCGGCCGCGTGTTGACGTTAATGCGGGAGCGTTATGCGCTACTGGAACAGGAGCAGCGCCTGCAGCTGCTTTCGCTGCCGGTGGCGGCGCGCTGGGTGCGGCATGCGCAGCTACAGCCAGGCGAGACGGGATTGAAGCCGCAGCCGCTGCTGATCCCGGTGCGCATGAAGGTCGCCCGGCCGGAGCGCCAGATCGCCGCAGATAAGCAGAGCCTGCTGCAGGCGATGGGCATCGATCTGCAGCCGGAAGGCGATCACGTTACGCTGCGCGCGGTGCCTTTACCCTTACGCACGCAAAATTTACAAATCCTGATCCCAGAACTGTTAGGCTACCTTGCCCAGCAGCCGGAGAGCGACGCCCTGCAGCTGGCTCACTGGCTGGCGCGACGCTGCGAGACGGAAACCTCCCACTGGAATCACTCGCAGGCGATTGCGCTGCTGGCGGATCTCGAAAGGCTCTGTCCGCAATTGTTAAAGTCGCCGCCTTCGGGCCTGATTCAGACTATAGATATTGAGAGCGCGCTTGCCGCATTTAAGCATGAGTGAACAAAACCTGGCTGGCCGACCGAAGGCTATATTTTTGATGGGGCCGACCGCCTCGGGCAAAACCGCGCTGGCGATTGCGTTAAGAAAGCAGCTGCCGGTGGAACTTATCAGCGTTGACTCTGCCTTAATCTATCGCGGGATGGATATCGGTACGGCTAAACCCTCGGCTGAGGAGCTGGCCCTGGCGCCTCATCGCCTGCTGGACATTCGCGATCCGTCGGAAGCCTATTCAGCCGCCGACTTTCGTCGCGATGCGCTGGCGGCCATGGAAGAGATCGTTCAGAACGGCCGTATTCCGCTGCTTGTTGGCGGAACTATGCTCTATTTCAAGGCATTACTGGAAGGGTTGTCGCCGCTCCCCTCGGCCGATCCTGAGGTGCGTCAGCGCATAGAGCAAATGGCGCGTGAAAAAGGGTGGGATGAGCTGCATCGTCAGCTGTGTGAAATCGACCCGGTGGCCGGGGGGCGTATTCATCCGAATGATCCGCAGAGACTTTCGCGAGCACTGGAAGTTTTTTTTATTTCGGGTAAAACTTTAACGGAACTGACAAAAACATCCGGCGAAGCGTTACCCTACGATGTGTATCAGTTCGCAATCGCCCCCGCGACCCGTGAACTGCTGCATCAGCGTATCGCACTGCGCTTTCAGCAGATGCTGGCGTCGGGATTTGAAGCGGAGGCTCGGGCCCTGTTTGCACGAGGTGATTTGCATACGGACATGCCTTCCATTCGCTGTGTCGGTTATCGTCAGATGTGGTCATATCTGGCTGGCGAGATCGATTACGACGAGATGGTTTATCGAGGAATTTGCGCGACCCGGCAGCTCGCTAAACGCCAGATGACCTGGTTACGCGGCTGGGAAAATGTACGCTGGCTTGACAGCGACAGCCCAGAATCCGCGCGTAACGAGGTGCTTCAGGTTCTTAGTGCGAAGCATGGGTGATTGTGTACAATTGGTTGGTTATCGTGCGCAAATTTTTACGCAGTATTTTCAGGACTTCGGTTCTACAAGTAATAAACAACAAGCATATAAGGAAAAGATAGAATGGCTAAGGGGCAATCATTACAAGACCCGTTTTTGAACGCACTGCGTCGTGAACGTGTTCCGGTTTCGATTTATTTGGTCAACGGTATTAAGCTGCAGGGACAAATTGAGTCTTTCGATCAATTCGTGATTTTGTTGAAGAACACGGTAAGCCAGATGGTTTACAAGCACGCCATTTCTACCGTGGTTCCATCACGCCCGGTTTCTCACCACAGCAACAATGCTGGTGGCGGCAGCAACAACTACCATCACGGCGGTAGCAACGCTTCTGCACAATCGCAGCCACAACAAGACGGCGATAACGCGGAATAACGCGCTACTCGTACAAACCAGGGCGGGAGAACGCAGACCGTTTTCCGTCCTGGTCTTCTATTTTATAAGCGAGGTTATAGCTTGTTTGACCGTTATGATGCCGGTGAGCAGGCCGTACTGGTACACATCTGGTTCTCCCAAGACAAAGAGATGGAAGATCTCCAGGAATTTGAAACCCTGGTTTCTTCTGCGGGCGTAGAAGCGCTGCAAGTTATTACCGGCAGTCGTAAAGCGCCACATCCCAAATATTTTGTCGGTGAAGGAAAGGCAGCTGAAATTGCCGATGCGGTAAAATCGAGTGGAGCATCGGTCGTTTTATTCGATCATGCTTTAACCCCTGCGCAGGAACGTAATCTGGAGCGCCTGTGCGAATGCCGAGTCATTGACCGTACTGGTCTTATCCTGGATATTTTTGCCCAACGTGCCCGCACGCATGAAGGTAAGCTGCAGGTCGAGCTGGCCCAGCTGCGCCATCTTGCTACTCGTCTGGTACGCGGCTGGACGCACCTTGAACGCCAGAAAGGCGGCATCGGCTTGCGCGGCCCGGGCGAAACGCAGCTGGAAACCGACCGCCGTTTGCTGCGTAATCGGATCAGCCAGATTTTGTCCCGGCTTGAGCGCGTTGAAAAGCAGCGCGAGCAGGGACGTCAGGCGCGCGCTAAAGCGGACGTGCCAACCGTGTCGCTGGTCGGCTATACCAACGCCGGAAAATCCACCCTGTTCAACGCCATTACCTCCGCGAACGTCTATGCGGCGGACCAGCTGTTTGCAACCCTTGATCCGACCTTGCGCCGTCTGAACGTCGTAGACGTCGGCGAAGTGGTGCTGGCGGATACCGTTGGTTTTATCCGTCATCTGCCTCATGACCTGGTGGCCGCGTTTAAAGCGACGCTGCAGGAAACGCGTCAGGCGACGCTGCTGCTGCATGTGATCGACGCCGCCGACGTGCGCGTAAACGAGAATATCGAAGCGGTCGATACGGTGCTGGAAGAGATCGAGGCGGATGAGATCCCCACGCTGCTGGTAATGAATAAAATCGATATGCTGGACGGATTCGTGCCGCGCATCGACCGTAATGAAGAAAATCTGCCAGTCCGCGTCTGGCTTTCAGCGCAGAGCGGCGAAGGCATACCGTTGCTGTGGCAGGCGCTTTCTGAGCGGCTGGCGGGCGAAATCGCGCAGTTCGAGCTGCGCCTGCCGCCGGAAGCGGGCCGCCTGCGCAGCCGCTTCTATCAGCTGCAGGCCATTGAAGATGAATGGAATGAAGAAGACGGCGGCGTCGGGCTACGCGTGCGTATGCCGATGGTTGACTGGCGACGCCTGTGCAAGCAGGAACCGGCGCTGCTCGATTACATAGTTTGACACGTTGCCCAAACGTCCTTACGCAATAGCGTGTATGGTGTAGCAGGCGGCTGCCGTTTTTCTGGGATGATTCTCCCTGTCCGTTTACACCGGTAAATAGCGGGGTGAACGAAGGCAGCCAACAAGAGCTACAGCCTGAAAGCTGCAGGGTAAACAGCGCACTAACAATAAATGGAGTAGAACATGGCGTGGAATCAGCCCGGTAATAACGGACAGGACCGCGACCCGTGGGGAAGCAGCAATAATAAAGGCGGCAACTCTGGGGGAAATAAAGGCGGTCGTGAACAGGGACCTCCGGATCTGGATGATATCTTCCGTAAGTTGAGCAAAAAGCTCGGCGGACTGGGCGGTGGCAAACAGGGTGACAGTGGTCAGCGCAGCGGCGGCGGCGGTGGCAAACTGGTTGGTATTGTCGCGGTCGCGGCGGTGGTTATCTGGGCCGCCAGTGGATTCTACACTATCAAAGAAGCGGAGCGCGGGGTGGTTACGCGCTTCGGCAAGTTCAGTCATCTGGTTGAGCCAGGCCTGAACTGGAAACCCACCTTTATCGATCAGGTGCGTGCAGTAAACGTCGAAGCGGTGCGTGAGCTTGCCGCAACGGGCGTGATGCTGACCTCCGATGAGAATGTGGTGCGCGTCGAGATGAACGTGCAGTACCGCGTAACCGATCCTGAGCGCTACCTGTTCGCCGTCACCAGCGCGGACGATAGCCTGCGCCAGGCGACCGACAGCGCGCTGCGCGGCGTAATTGGCCGCTCCACGATGGACCGCATCCTGACCGAAGGGCGTACCGTTGTGCGTAGCGATACGCAGCGTGAAATTGACGAAACCATTCGTCCTTACAACATGGGCATCACGCTGCTGGACGTTAACTTCCAGGCGGCGCGTCCGCCGGAAGAGGTGAAAGCCGCATTTGACGATGCGATCGCCGCGCGCGAAAACCGCGAGCAGTATGTGCGCGAGGCGGAAGCCTACGCGAACGAAGTACAGCCGCGCGCGAACGGCCAGGCGCAGCGCATTCTTGAAGAGGCGCGCGCTTATAAAGAACGGACCGTACTGGAAGCGCAGGGCGAAGTGGCGCGCTTCGCTAAGCTGCTGCCCGAGTACAAGGCAGCGCCGGCTATTACCAAAGAGCGCCTCTATATCGAGACCATGGAGCGCGTGCTGAGCCATACCCGTAAAGTGCTGGTTAACGATCGCAGCAATAACCTGATGGTACTGCCGCTCGACCAGCTGATGCGCGGCGCAAGCAGCGCGGCGCAAGGCGGCCAGAAAGGCGCGAGCCTGTCTACGCTGCCCGCTTCGCCCGGCAGCACTGCCAGCCGCAGCGACACGTCAGCCTACAGTCCAGACAGCATCATGGATCAGCGTCGGGCCAATGCTCTGCGCAACGATACCCAGCGCGAAGGGAGAGAGTAATCGATGCGTAAGCCCATAATTGTAGTCATTATTGTTGTACTGGTGGCGCTCTACGCTTCACTGTTCGTGGTACAGGAAGGGGAGCGCGGCATCGTTATGCGCTTCGGTAAAGTGCTGCGCGACGATGAAAACAAACCGCAGGTGTTCGCGCCGGGTCTGCATATGAAAGTTCCCTTCCTTGAGACGGTAAAAACGCTGGACGCGCGTATTCAGACCATGGACAACCAGGCGGATCGTTTCGTCACCAAAGAGAAGAAAGACCTGATTGTTGATTCCTATATTAAATGGCGCATCAGCGATTTCAGCCGCTACTACCTGGCGACGGGCGGTGGCGACGTATCACAGGCGGAAGTGCTGCTGAAACGTAAGTTCAGCGACCGTCTGCGTTCTGAGATGGGGCGTCTTGACGTGAAAGACATCGTGACGGACTCCCGCGGCCGTCTGACCACCGACGTGCGTGATGCGCTGAATACCGGCAGCGCCGGCAGCGACGACGAGGTGCAGACGCCAGCGGCTGATGATGCTATCGCCAGCGCAGCGGCGCGCGTCGAGCGCGAAACCAACAGCAAAGAGCCAGCGATCAACCCAAACAGCATGGCGGCGCTGGGTATTCAGGTTGTTGACGTACGCATCAAGCAGATCAACCTGCCGACCGAGGTTTCAGATGCGATTTACAACCGTATGCGTGCCGAACGTGAAGCGGTAGCGCGCAGCCAGCGCTCGCAGGGGCAGGAAGAGGCGGAAAAACTGCGTGCTCAGGCGGACTATCAGGTTACCCGCACGTTAGCGGAAGCGCAGCGTACCGCGCTGATCACGCGCGGCGACGGCGATGCCGAGGCGGCGAAACTCTTCGCTGACGCGTTCAGCCAGGACCCGGACTTCTACGCCTTTATCCGCAGCCTGCGCGCCTATGAAAACAGCTTCGAAGGCAATCAGGATGTAATGGTGCTCAGCCCGGACAGCGATTTCTTCCGATATATGAAAGCGCCCTCTAACGCGACGCGATAAGAACTGCTATAACCTACGGGCCGACAATAATGTCGGCCTTTTTTTTGGAATGGCAAATGAATACAACCATATGGATGGCGCTGGCGCTGGTATTAGTGCTGGAGGGCCTGGGTCCGATGTTTCTGCCGCGCATCTGGCGCCGTATGATCCTCAGCATGGCGCAGTTGCCGGATCGCCTGCTGCACCGTTTCGGCGGCGGACTGGTGGTCGCAGGCGTGGTGATTTATTACATGCTCAGCGCTCACAGCGGCGCCTGATTCTTTTATCCTTCGGCTAAATTGTGCCTTTTGCGTTCCGTTTCCCCTGGATGTTGTAGTGAGCAAAATTCGGGCGAAAAATGCGCGCAAACGTATGCTAAAAGTGCTGAAAGCCGCAAGATCAGATGGTAGAATCCATTTTTAAGCAATCGGTGATTTTGAAAATGGGTAAGAACGTCGTCGTACTGGGCACCCAATGGGGTGACGAAGGCAAAGGTAAAATCGTAGACCTTCTGACTGAACGCGCTAACTATGTTGTGCGCTACCAGGGTGGCCACAATGCAGGCCATACGCTTGTCATCAACGGTGAAAAAACCGTCCTCCATTTAATTCCATCTGGCATCCTGCGCGAAAACGTAACCAGCATTATCGGTAACGGCGTGGTGCTTTCGCCTGAAGCTCTGATGAAAGAGATGAAAGGCCTGGAAGAGCGTGGCGTACCGGTACGCGAACGTCTGCTGATTTCTGAAGCCTGCCCGCTGATCCTGCAATACCATGTCGCGATGGATCTGGCGCGCGAAAAAGCGCGCGGCGCGAAAGCCATCGGCACCACCGGTCGCGGCATCGGCCCGGCCTATGAAGATAAAGTGGCGCGCCGCGGTCTGCGCGTCGGCGATCTCTTCAATAAAGAGACCTTCGCCGTCAAGCTGAAAGAGATTGTTGATTACTACAACTTCCAGCTGGTTAACTACTACAAAGAAGATGCGGTCGACTACGACAAAGTGCTGCGCGACGTGCTGGCGGTTGCCGACGTGTTGACCAGCATGGTAGTTGACGTCTCTGACCTGCTGGATACGGCGCAGAAGCGCGGCGACCTGATTATGTTCGAAGGCGCGCAGGGCACGCTGCTGGATATCGATCACGGCACCTATCCCTATGTGACCTCGTCCAACACCACCGCCGGCGGCGTGGCGACCGGTTCGGGTATTGGCCCGCGCTGCGTCGATTACGTGCTGGGCATCGTTAAGGCTTACTCAACGCGCGTTGGCGCTGGCCCGTTCCCGACTGAACTCTTTGACGATATCGGCGAGTTCCTGTGTGCCAAAGGCAATGAGTTCGGCGCGACCACCGGTCGTCGTCGTCGTACCGGCTGGCTGGATGCGGTCGCGGTACGTCGCGCGGTACAGATCAACTCCCTGTCGGGTTTCTGCATGACCAAACTGGACGTGCTGGATGGCCTGAAAGAAGTGAAAATCTGCGTGGGCTATCGCCTGCCGGACGGCCGCGAAGTCACCACCACACCGCTGGCGGCAGAAAACTGGGAAGGCATTGAGCCGATCTATGAAACCCTGCCGGGCTGGAGCGAAACCACGTTTGGCGTGAAAACGCTGGAAGGTCTGCCGCAGGCCGCACGCGACTACATTAAACGCGTTGAAGAAGTGACGGGCGTACCGGTTGATATTATCTCTACCGGCCCGGACCGTAGCGAAACCATGATTCTGCGCGATCCGTTCGACGCTTAATCCTGCACAGGCCGGAGCTGCTCCGGCCTCTGTTTCCCCCGCTGAACAAGCCGCTTATCATCCCTTCGCTTTATCACATCGCCGTTCGGCTGAAAAAAACACACTCTGGGTTCGACTCTGGTTTATCATCTAGAGTAACCGCAAGCCGGTTTACTATTAAAATCAACCGCAACGCGGACGAAGTTAATCAACACGCCATGGGTGATTCACTGAGGTAATTGTGCAGCTGACAAGTTTTACCGATTATGGTCTGCGGGCTTTAATTTTTATGGCCAGTTTGCCGGAAGGCAGAATGACGAATATTACTGAAGTCACTGAGACCTACGGCGTGTCGCGCAACCATATGGTTAAAATCATTAATCAACTCAGCCGTGCGGGTTTTATCGCTGCGACGCGCGGCAAAAATGGCGGCATCCGTCTTGGGATGGATCCGCATGATATCGTCATCGGTGATGTGGTGCGCAAAATGGAGCCGCTACAGCTCGTAGACTGCGCTGCCTGCGCCATCACGCCAGCCTGCCGCTTAAGAAAAGCGCTAAACGACGCGGTACAGCTGTTTCTGCGGGAACTGGACAGCTACACGCTGGCAGACTTAGTCGAGGGGAATGAACCCTTATACCAAATTTTATTGTCCGAACCGCCGGTGGCAATGAATCTGAAATGACATCGGAGGAACCGCTATGTCAAACGATCCTTTTCAGCAAAGAGAAGCTGAAAAATATGAAAACCCAATTCCGAGCCGTGAATTTATTCTGGCTCATCTGGAAAAACGCGAAAAACCTGCCAGCCGCGACGAGCTGGCGCAGGAGCTGAACCTCACCGACGAAGAGCACCTGGAAGCGCTGCGCCGTCGTCTGCGCGCCATGGAGCGCGACGGCCAGCTGGTCTTTACCCGTCGCCAGTGCTATGCGCTGCCGGAAAGGCTCGATCTGCTGCGCGGCAAGGTTATCGGCCACCGCGACGGCTACGGCTTTCTGCGCGTAGAAGGCCAGAAGGATGACCTCTATCTCTCCGCCGAGCAGATGAAAATGTGTATGCACGGCGACGTTATTCTGGCGCAGCCGCTGGGCGCCGATCGCAAAGGACGCCGCGAAGCGCGCGTCGTGCGCGTGCTGGAGCCGCGCAACAACCAAATCGTCGGCCGTTACTTCACCGACGCGGGCGCGGGCTTTGTGGTGCCGGATGACAGCCGTCTCAGCTTCGACATCCTTATTCCGCCGGAAGAGACGCTGCAAGCGCGTATGGGCTCGGTCGTGGTAGTCGAGCTGATGCAGCGTCCAACGCGCCGCACCAAAGCCATTGGTAAAGTCGCGGAGATCCTCGGCGACAATATGGGCACCGGCCTCGCGGTTGATATGGCCTTGCGCACCCACGAAATTCCGCACAGCTGGCCGCCTGAAGTAGAAAAACAGGTCAGCAAGCTCAGCGAAGAGGTGCCTGAAGAGGCGAAAAAAGGGCGTATCGATCTGCGTAAGCTGCCGCTGGTCACTATCGATGGCGAAGATGCGCGCGATTTTGACGATGCGGTCTACTGCGAGAAAAAACGCGGCGGCGGCTGGCGCCTGTGGGTTGCCATCGCCGACGTCAGCTACTATGTGCGTCCCGGCACGCCGCTGGATGACGAAGCGCTGCAGCGCGGCACCTCCGTCTATTTCCCGTCGCAGGTGGTTCCCATGCTGCCGGAAGTGCTTTCCAACGGGCTATGCTCGCTGAATCCGCAGGTCGATCGCCTCTGCATGGTGTGCGAGATGACCATCTCCTCCGCAGGCAAGCTGACCGGCTTTAAGCACTACGAAGCGGTCATGAACTCGCACGCGCGTCTGACTTACACCAAAGTGTGGAATATCCTGCAGGGTAACCCAGAGCTGCGCGAACAGTACGCGCCGCTGCTGAAGCCGCTGGAAGAGCTGCACAACATGTATAAGGTGCTGGAAAAAGCGCGCGAGTCGCGCGGCGGCATCTCGTTTGAGACCGAAGAAGCGAAGTTTATTTTCAATGCGGAACGTCGTATTGAACGCGTAGAGCGCACCGTACGTAACGACGCGCACAAGCTGATCGAAGAGTGCATGATCCTCGCCAATATCGCCTCGGCGCGCTTTGTCGAGAAGCATCAGGAGCCGGCGCTGTTCCGCGACCATGATCGTCCCAGCGACGACAGCATTACCAGCTTCCGCACCGTACTTAACGAGCTTGGGCTTTCGCTGCCGGGCGGCACTAAACCGGAACCGATCGACTACGCCGAGCTGCTGACGCAGATCGCCGATCGTCCGGATGCGGAAATGCTGCAGACCATGCTGCTGCGCTCGATGAAGCAGGCGGTCTACGATCCGGAAAACCGCGGACACTTCGGTCTGGCGCTGCAGTCATACGCGCACTTTACCTCGCCGATCCGCCGCTATCCCGACCTGCTGCTGCACCGCGCCATTAAATATCTTCTGGCGCAGGCTGAAGGCGAGGTGAAAGGCAACACTACGGCGACCGGCGGCTACCACTATGAGATGCAGCAGATGCTGCAGCTGGGTCAGCACTGTTCCATGACGGAGCGCCGCGCTGACGAGGCCACGCGCGACGTCGCCGACTGGCTGAAATGCGACTTTATGCAGGATCAGGTCGGCAACACCTTTAACGGCGTGATCTCCAGCGTGACCGGCTTCGGCTTCTTTGTGCGCCTGAACGATCTCTTTATCGACGGGCTGGTGCACGTCTCCTCGCTGGACAACGACTACTACCGCTTCGATCCGGTGGGGCAGCGTCTGATCGGTGAGTCGGGCGGCCGCACCTATCGTCTGGGCGATGCGGTTGAAGTCCGGGTCGAGGCGGTGCATCTGGACGAGCGCAAGATCGACTTCGCGCTGATCTCCAGCCAGCGCCAGCCGCGCGGCGAGGGCAAAACCGCGCGCGACAAGGCGAAGCGTGAAGGTAAAGCGCCGCCGAAGCGTCGCCGTCAGTTAGGTAAAAAAGGCAACTTTGAACCGAACGAGGCTTTCCGCGACGGCAAGTCAACGGCGGACAAAGGGAAGAAAGAGAAAAAAAGCAAAACCCCGTCGGAAAAAACCCGTAAAATCGCCGCCGCCACAAAGGCGAAGCGCGCCGCGAAAAAGCAGGCCTGATTCGGCCTGATGCGTTAACGGACGCTTTCTGCCGCGCAGAAAGCGTCCGCTGAAGTCCATTCAATTCTTAACTGAGCAGATCGATGAGCGAAATTATTTTTGGTATCCATGCCGTGCAGGCGCTGCTGGAGCGCGATCCCCAGCGCTTCCAGGAAGTCTTTATCCTCAAGGGCCGCGACGATCGTCGCCTGCAGCCGTTGGTGGCGGCGCTGGAAGCTCAGGGCATCGTTATCCAGCTGGCGAACCGCCAGTGGCTGGACGGTCAGGTTGAAGGCGGCGTGCATCAGGGCATCGTGGCGCGCATTAAGCCTGGCCGTCAGTACCAGGAAGGGGATCTGCCGGATCTGCTGGCGAGCCTGGAGAAACCGCTGCTGCTGGTGCTGGATGGCGTTACCGATCCGCATAACCTTGGCGCCTGCCTGCGCAGCGCCGACGCCGCAGGCGTACATGCGGTGATTGTGCCAAAAGATCGTTCCGCCTCGCTCAACGCTACCGCGAAGAAAGTGGCCAGCGGCGCGGCGGAGAACGTGCCGCTGATCCGCGTCACTAACCTGGCACGCACGCTGCGTCTGCTGCAGGAGTACAACATCTGGGTCGTGGGTACCGCTGGCGAAGCGGATCATACCCTCTATCAGAGCAAAATGACCGGGCCGATGGCGCTGGTGATGGGCGCAGAAGGCGAAGGCATGCGCCGTCTGACGCGCGAGCACTGCGACGAGCTGATCAGCATCCCGATGGCGGGCAGCGTTTCATCGCTTAACGTCTCTGTCGCGACCGGCGTCTGCCTCTTCGAAGCGGTACGCCAGCGCGGGGCGTGATCGCCGCCGCAAAACTTTTCAGATCCAGGCATAACCACGCGGCGCTCTCCCATACTTATCGGGACACGCATTGCGAGGAGTGGTTATGACCTGGACAACCCACACCGTTTTTAATCAGCCGCAGCCCCTTAGCAACAGCAATCTCTTTCTCTCCGACACGCCGCTGCGCGAAGCGCTGGCGCGCGAAGGTGCGGAGTGGGATCGCGAGTGGCTGGCGTCGGTAGGCGCGCAGCTTGGGGGCGCCGAGTCGCTGGAGCTGGGGCGGCTGGCTAACGCCGCGCCGCCGGAGCTGCTACGCTACGACGCGCGCGGCGTACGCATCGACGAGGTGCGCTTTCATCCCGCCTGGCACCTGCTGATGCAGGGCGTCTGCGCCAGTCGTCTGCACAACCTCAGCTGGCAGCCCGACGTGCTCGATCGCGCCATGGTGGCGCGCGCCGCGCGCTTTATCCTTCACGCTCAGGTCGAGGCGGGCACGCTCTGTCCGGCGACCATGACGCACGCCGCCATACCGCTATTGCAACGCTGGCTGCCCGACGCCTTTAGCGACTGGCGCGACCCGCTGCTCAGCGATCGCTACGACACCCACGCGCTGCCGGGCGATCAGAAGCGCGGTTTGCTGATCGGCATGGGCATGACGGAAAAGCAGGGCGGCAGCGACGTCACCACCAACACCACGCGCGCGGAGCCGCTGGCGGATCGCGCGCCCGGCTCGCTCTGGCGCATCACCGGCCATAAATGGTTCTTTTCCGTCCCGCAGAGCGACGCGCACCTGATCCTTGCGCAAAGCGGTAATGGGTTAAGCTGCTTTTTCCTGCCGCGTCTGCTGCCGGACGGCACGCGCAACGCCATTCGTCTTGAACGGCTAAAAGATAAGCTGGGCAACCGCGCCAACGCCAGCAGCGAAGCGGAATTTCAGGACGCTACCGGCTGGCTGCTGGGGGAAGAGGGCGACGGCGTGCGCATGATACTCAAAATGGGCGGCATGACCCGCTTCGACTGTGCGCTCGGCAGCCATGGTCAGATGCGTCGCGCCTTCTCCGTCGCGCTTTACCATGCACACCAGCGTCAGGTTATGGGTAAAAATCTGGTGGATCAGCCGCTGATGCGCCAGGTGTTAGCGGCGCAGGCGCTGCAGCTTGAGGGACAAACGGCGCTGCTGATGCGGCTGGCGCGCGCCTGGTCGCAACCGGCGCAGCCGCTGGAAGGGGTGTTCGCGCGGCTCTTCACACCGGCGGCAAAATACGCCGTCTGCAAGGCGGGCATGCCGTTTGTGGCTGAAGCGATGGAGGTGCTGGGCGGAATCGGCTACTGCGAAGAGAGCGAGCTGCCGCGTCTCTATCGCGATATGCCGGTCAACAGCATCTGGGAGGGATCGGGCAACGTGATGTGCCTCGACGTACTGCGCGTGCTGCGTAAGCAGCCGGGCGTAATGGAGATGCTGAATCAGGAGTTCGACGCGGTCAGAGGCGTCAATCGTCTGTTTGATGCTGGCTGGCGACAGCTAAAACTGCGCCTGAACCGGCTGCAGGAGAGCCAGGCGCGTGACACCGCCCAGCGCCTGTTTCTGCTGGCCACGGGCGCACAGCTGCTGAAATATGCCGAACCGCCGCTGGCGGATGCATGGTGCCGGCAGTGGCTCGACAGTCGTGGCGTCCGTCCGCTGGACAGCCTGGTGGCTGAGCGCTTACTGATGCGCGCCAGCGGTGGGTGACGCGCCGTACAGGATCGCTGTGCCGTACCAGAATCCCGGCGTCACCGTGTCGTCCAGCATAATCACCTGATAGTAAACCGCGCCGCGCTTATTGGCTTCCGCCGCCAGCGAACGCTGCGCGTCATCCGGCGAACCGCGTACCTGCGTGGTGATGCTGCCGAGCCTTGGCAAACCGGCGCTCTGCGCGCGCGTGATCTCCTGCGCCTGGTGAGTGGGCGCAGGCGGCGGTTGCGGCGTGGTTCTCATCGCCGAGCAGCCGCTTAACAGCAGCGCCATTGTCAGTAAGTAAGCGTAACGCATAACGTTTCCTCCAGAGGGACGGTGGAGTAAGTGTAAGCCACCGTCCCAAAAGAGGGTCAGGATTTCAGATGAAATACGCTGACTAACTGCGTCAGATGATGACCTTTGTGACTCAGGTTCTGCGCCGAAGCATCCGCCTGCGCCATCAGCTCGCTGTTTTCATGGGTCGCCTGACTGATCTGGTTCATCGCCAAATTGACCTGCCCAATGCCCGCCGCCTGCTCCTGCGCCGCGACGTTGATTTCGCTCATCAGCGCCTGCACCTGTTCGATATGCGACACGATATGGGTCATGGCGTCATGGGTCTGCTGCGACAGCTGGTGACCTTCTGAGACGTTGCGGATCGAGGTGGCGATCAGGCCGTCGATCTCTTTCGCCGCCTGCGCGCTGCGCTGCGCCAGCGCGCGTACTTCCGCCGCTACTACCGCGAAGCCGCGTCCGTGCTCGCCCGCGCGCGCCGCTTCTACCGCTGCGTTAAGCGCCAGGATATTGGTCTGGAAAGCGATGGATTCAATAACGTGCGTAATATCAGCAATGCTCTTAGAAGAGACCTGAATCGCCGACATAGTATTCACTGAACGGCTCACCGTCTGGCTGCCGTGGGTCACCAGGCCGCTCGCTTCCGCTACCAGCGTCATCGCCTGACGCAGGTTATCGGCGGTATGCTCTACCGTCGCGCCGAACTGCTCCATGCTGGCTGAAGTCTCTTCGACGCTGCTCGCCTGGCGGCCAATCTGCTCGCTGATATTGAGGCTGCTGGCGGCGATGGTATCGGTGCCGTCGCTGATCTCCTGCGCGGCAACGCGTACCTGGCCGACAATCTTCTCTAACCCGTCGCCGATGCCGTTAATCGCGCTAATCAGCTGGCCGACTTCATCATGGCGTTGGGTATCCAGATGCACGCGCAGGTTGCCCGCCGCGTACTGCTCAGCCAGGTGAATCACCTGCTGCAGCGGTCGGGTAATGGCGCGGCGGCTGTAGAGCACAAAGCCCAACGCAAAAATCAGCACCAGCGCCAGGCCGGTCAGCATAAACAGATTGCGGCTGTGGGTAATCGGGGCCAGCAGCGTGTCGCGGCTCACTTCGCCTACGACGATCCAGTTCCAGCCCGGAAGCTGTTGCCATGCCAGCATCTTGCTTTCGCCATCCAGCTCCGCCTCCTGCACGCCCTGCGGCTGGCTCAGCAGCGCCTGCTGCACGCTGGCGTCCCAGGCTGGCTGCTTGCCTTCGTTTTGCGCGGCAAAAAGATACTGTCCCTGCGCTGCGCCTGGCGCGCCGTTCAGCACGTAGAAATGGCCGCTGTCGCCCAGCTTGCGCGCCAGCACTTTGTCGCGCATCAGCGCGTATTGCTTATCGATTTGTACGCCGACGAACAGGATGCCGATGACGGTGCCGCCCTCATCTTTAACCGGCTGATACTGCGTGATGTAGCGGTGGCCGAACAGCGTCGCCAGCCCGCGATAGATCTCGCCACGGCTCACGCTTTTCCACGCCGCGCTGCTGCGGTCGAGACGGGTGCCGATGGCGCGGCTGCCGTCCTCTTTTTTCAGCGAGGTGGAGATACGGTAAAAGTCGTCGCCGTCGCGCACGAAGATGGTGGAGACGGCGGTAGTGCGCTGTAAAAAGTCGTCGACCGCGACCTGATCGAGGTTCAGGGTTTTAAGCCCGGCGCGCAGGGTTGGGGTCGAGAACTCCCCCACCTGAATACGCGAACTCTCGTCGCGGCTAAAGCGCTGCGGCAAAAAGCTGGTGAACAGCTGGGTATAGTTGTCGACCTCTTCGCTGAGGGTGGCGTTAAACATCGTCGCCATTTCACTGATGCCCTGCACCTGATTGTGCATGTCGTCCATGGCCAGGCTTTGTAGCTGACGGGATGCGTTGTGACTTTGGGTCAGGGTCAGGACGAACAGCAGCAGCGCGACGCTGAGAGACGTCAGTACAGACAGCTTAACTCCAAGACTCATGGTGCTGAGAGAGAGACGCTTCATAAGATACCTTTGGATGGGATTTGGGGGATATACGATTAACGGCATCGGCAGCAAAAGGTTTACCCCCTAAATCTTGTAAAGGATTTGTGAAGTTGTTCGCAGATTAAGGTTGAGGCACGTAAACTCAGCGGAGTCGACATCCACAGCGGGGCGAGCATGATTGAACTGAATACAGAACGGCTGGCGGGCATTCAGGTGCTGCACGCCGCGCCAGCGGGCCAGCGCGACGCGGCGCTGCCGACGGTGCTGCTTTACCATGGGTTCACCTCGTCTAAAGAGGTTTACGCTTATCTGGCCGTGGCGCTGGCGCAGGCAGGATTCCGCGCCGTGATGCCTGACGCCGACCTGCATGGCGCGCGCGATAATGGCAACGACGCCGTACGGCTCGCCCGTTTCTGGCAGATCCTGCAGCGTAATATTGATGAGATGCCGCAGCTGGAAAACGCGCTGCGCGCCGCTGGCCTGATTGACGGCGACCGCTTCGGCGTGGCGGGCGCGTCGCTGGGAGGCATGACCGCGCTGGGCGCGATGGCGCGCTATCCGCAGATCCGCAGCGTCGCCTGCCTGATGGGCTCCGGCTACTTTATGCAGCTGAGCCGGTCGCTCTTTCCGCCGTTGCAGGTGAACACGCCAGAGGAGCAGGCGCAGTTCGATCGGCTTATGGCACCGCTGGCAGCTTACGATCCCTGCGAAAAGCTGGAGGCGCTGGCGAACCGGCCGCTGCTGCTGTGGCATGGCGAAGCGGACGACGTGGTGCCTTTCGCCGAAACGGCGCGGTTAGTGGAGGCGCTGCGGGCCAGCGGCGAGGCGGAGAATATGACCTTCCTTTCAGAAAAGGGGATTGGTCATAAAATCACCCCTTTCGCTCTGCGCGCGCTGACGGATTTCTTTAAACAGCATCTGTAACACAGCCGGGCTGGCGGAACCCCGTCAGCCCGTTGCCCTGCAGGTATTACAGCTGATTCGACAATCGCTCCGCCGCGCTGGTGGTGGCGCTGGCGTGCGTATTGCCCGGCGCGTCCAGTCGATTGACGTAGACATAGCCTGAAGCCGCTTTGCTGCTGTTACTTCTTATCTGCTGCGCACAGTCAGTCTGGCTGGCAAGGGCGGGTGGAGACAGGAAGAGACCCAGTAAAGTGGCGATGACGAACGTTTTCATGCCCGACTCCTCACTGATGGGAACACACTCTGCGACGCCGCGAATGCAACTCACCGCGTCATGATCAAGTTTAGTGCGCGCCAGCGCCGATGCCAGACGGCAGCGCTGAACGCCTTTATCAGAAAAACTGATGGAGTGATGCGCAACCCGATGAATTTAAGGCGTTAGCACATAAAGCCTCTTTAATGACGATTTAATGAAATGTGCGCTTGAGTTTAGCGTCCGGCTTCAGTATGATTACGCGTCAATTTTTCAGCTGCATTCAGGGGCGCGTTACATTCATCGAATGTTTCACGACCTATAACGTTCCTTGCTTCCGTGGGCCGCAGCTGACCCTGACAGGAGGCTGAATAATCCGTAAGGAGCAATTTCGATGCGTCATTACGAAATCGTATTTATGGTCCATCCTGACCAGAGCGAACAGGTTCCGGGCATGATCGAGCGTTACACTGGTGCTATCACTGGTGCAGAAGGCAAGATCCACCGTCTGGAAGACTGGGGCCGCCGTCAGCTGGCTTACCCGATCAACAAACTGCACAAAGCTCACTACGTTCTGCTGAACGTTGAAGCGCCGCAGGAAGTGATCGACGAGCTGGAAACGAACTTCCGCTTCAACGACGCCGTTATCCGCAGCATGGTTATGCGCGTTAAGCACGCGGTAACCGAAGCATCTCCGATGGTTAAAGCGAAAGACGAGCGTCGTGAGCGCCGCGAAGACTTCGCTAACGAAACCTCTGACGAGTCAGATGCTGGGGATTCTGAAGAGTAATCATTCGTGACGGCCAATCGACTGCGCCTGTCTGGCACCGTGTGCAAGACGCCGGTTCGAAAAGTGAGCCCGTCAGGAATTCCTCACTGTCAGTTCGTGCTTGAGCACCGCTCAGTGCAGGAAGAGGCCGGTTTCCACCGGCAAGCCTGGTGCAGAATGCCCGTGATTATCAGCGGCACGCTTCATCAGGAGATTACTCAACATATAACGGTCGGCACGCTGCTCACCCTCGAAGGCTTCATTAGCTGCCATCAGGCGCGAAATGGACAGAGTAAAATGGTGCTGCATGCCGAGCAGATTGAATTGATAGATTCTGGAGACTAGCCAAATGGCACGTTATTTCCGTCGTCGCAAGTTCTGCCGTTTCACCGCGGAAGGCGTTCAAGAGATCGACTACAAAGATATCGCTACGCTGAAAAACTACATCACTGAAAGCGGTAAGATCGTACCGAGCCGTATTACCGGTACTCGCGCAAAATACCAGCGTCAGCTGGCTCGTGCTATCAAGCGCGCGCGTTACCTGTCTCTGCTGCCGTACACTGATCGTCATCAGTAATCGGCAACTGTCCATTAACGACTTTAAGAGGATAAGGTAATGCAAGTTATTCTGCTTGATAAAGTAGCAAACCTGGGCAGCCTGGGTGATCAGGTCAACGTTAAAGCGGGCTACGCGCGCAACTTCCTGGTACCGCAGGGCAAAGCTGTCCCGGCTACCAAGAAAAACGTTGAATATTTCGAAGCTCGTCGCGCTGAACTGGAAGCCAAACTGGCTGACGTTCTGGCTGCTGCCAACGCACGCGCTGAGAAAATCAATGCACTGGGTTCAGTGACCATCGCCTCTAAATCAGGCGACGAAGGTAAACTGTTCGGTTCTATCGGTACTCGCGACATCGCTGACGCTGTAACTGCAGCTGGCGTTGACGTGGCTAAGAGCGAAGTTCGTCTGCCGAACGGCGTTCTGCGTACCACCGGTGAGCATGAAGTTGACTTCCAGGTTCACAGCGAAGTTTTCGCTAAACTGGTTGTGAATGTAGTTGCTGAGTAATTTTACTCGGTAATGCGAAAAAGCCGGCCTTGCGCCGGCTTTTTTGTGTCTGACGATCGGGCGGCAGGAAAGGCGGCCCGTTCGTAAATCCGGCCTTTTACTGCGCGCGGATAAAGGTGCCGTCCGGCTGGCGAGTAAAGAGCACCGGGCCGTTAGCGCCGTCCACGGTCAGTCCCGTCACTACGCCTTGCGCATTCTGTCGAATCTTCACCTGCTGTCCGCTCTGCAGCGCGCTCAGCGGCTGATCGTTGCCCTCTACGCGCGCCATGGCGAACACGTCGCCCACCGGCAGATTATTGTCGCGAAACAGCTGCGCCAGCGTCTGGCCTGAGGCGATGGTGTAGTTGTGCCACTCACCCTGAGAATCCGCTTTCGGCGGCTGCGTATTCTGCTGCGGCGCTTTCTGGTCGTAAATCTCCGCCTGCATTGGCACCTCTTTTTCAGTGCTCTGCGTCTGCGGGCGCTCGACAGGGTATTGCGGCGAGCTGGATGGCCATAAAAACGCCAGCAGCATTACCAGCAGGGCGATAACGATGCCGCGCCGGTGCGCAGGCGGCAGTGGGGACATCCAGCGGATGTGATCCGTATAGTGCCAGATTTTACCGATCCAGGCGGGCAAGCGGGAAGGCGCGTCTGAAGCCATTCGTGAATCCTCCTCATCGCCAGCGGCGCGCGGCGGTTTAACAGACCGCCAGGCGAAGCGTTGGCGCAATGTGCGCAATGTGCGTGGCGCGCGCGTCCTGCGGCGTTGTGGGGCGATTTGACCCATGTATCTTCTCTTCTTTTCAGTGCTCTGGAAAAGTTGCCCTCGTCCAGATTTATAGTATGGGCAATACGGGCGCGACGTGCCTGCCAGCCTTTAGAAATATGACCTGCGTATTGTTTCTGTTTCACCGCGAAAAGTCACCTGCGCGGCGTGGGATTTTACGCCAGCGGCCCGCGCTGATATGCTTCCGGTTCAAATTAGCGAAAGAGACAGGTATCAAGATGACGACCCCTTCATTCGACAGCGTCGAATCACAAGCAAGTTACGGAATTGGTTTACAGGTTGGCCAGCAGTTGCTGGAGTCTGGTCTGCAGGGACTTCAGCCAGAAGCGCTGCTCGCGGGCCTGCGCGACGCGCTGGAAGGGAATTCGCCGGCGGTGCCGGTTGACGTCGTGCATCGTGCGCTGCGTGAAGTGCATGAGCGCGCTGAAGGCGTGCGTCGCGAGCGCGTGCAGGCGATGGCTGCTGAAGGCCAGACTTTCCTGGCTGAAAACGCGCAGCGCGAAGGCGTTAACAGCACCGAATCGGGCCTGCAGTTCAGCGTGATCAAGCAGGGCGACGGTCCAATCCCGTCACGTCAGGATCGCGTGCGCGTCCACTACACGGGCAAACTGATCGACGGTACGGTATTCGACAGCTCGGTCGCGCGCGGCGAACCGGCAGAATTCCCGGTGACCGGCGTGATTGCAGGCTGGATTGAAGCGCTGACGCTGATGCCGGTCGGCTCGAAGTGGGAACTGACGATTCCGCACAACCTTGCCTACGGCGAGCGCGGCGCTGGCGCATCCATTCCGCCATTCAGCACCCTGATCTTCGAAGTTGAGCTGCTGGAAATTCTGTAAGCTACGCCTGCGCGATTAACAAGGCGCACGCCCGGCGATTGCGCAGCGTATCAGAATGATGAAGCCAGCCCGCAGGCTGGCTTTTTTACGCGCTTATTTCTGCTGTAAATCTAGCTTCCATATAGCAAAACCGATCTCATCGCTGCCCTGCGGCTGCATCGGGTACTGCGCATGGCTGCGGATAAAGGCGGTTGCCTTCTCGCCCGGCGCGGTCTCAAAACGGATATCGAGCGGGGTACTGCTCTTTATCGGCGCCAGTCGCCAGTTGTTGTCCGCCTGCGGGCTGACTTCGCCCTGTTTTTTGGTCTCCGCGCTGATATAGGCCGCGACGACCGCGCGGTTCTCATCGGGCGCGGCGAAGGCGATAAATTTATCTCCGGTGCCCGCGAATTTGCCGCCGTAGGCACGATAGTTATTGGTGGCGACCAGGAAGGTGGCGTGCGGATCGACCGGCTTGCCCTGCCATGTGAGGTTTTTAATACGCGAAGCGTTGGGATGGATGAGCTGGCATTCGCCGTCGTAGCGCGCCGGTTGGGTCACATCGATCTGGTAATTAACGCCGTCGATCACGTCGAAATTATAGGTGCGGAAATCCCAGTTGATCAGCGACTGCGCGCTGCTGCGCTGCGGATCTATCTGGTTAAACTGACCGGCGGAGCACTCCAGCCACTCTTTTACCTGCGCGCCGCTCACTTTCATGACGACCAGCGTATTAGGATAGAGATAGAGATCGGCGGCGTTACGGAAGGTCAGTTCGCCTTTCTCTACTTCGGTATAGCTGGCGGGATCGTTCTTGCGACCGCCCGCTTTAAACGGCGCGGCGGCGGAGAGCACCGGCAAACGACCCAGATCGGGATCGCCCTGAATAAAATGTTCTACGTAAGCGCGCTGCGCGTTATTGACGATCTGTACGGTCGGATCGTCCTGTACCAGCGAAAGGTAGCTGTACATCACGTCGGCAGACTTACCGATCGGTTTCGACACAAACTCCCGCGTGGCGCGGTGATCCTCTGCCAGCACTTTAACCAGCGCCGGATCTTCCGCTGCCAGCGACTTTTTCTGCACCGCGTCGTAAATCGGGCGCGCTTCCGCTCGACTGTCGCTGACCTGCCAGCGGCCGCCTTCATGGGTCAGCACCAGATCCACAACGCCGAGATGATCGCCCCACATGCCGGGCATCACCGCTGCAACCCCGTTCAGCGTCCCTTTTTCAATATCGGCCCCTTTGATGGCGGCGAAATCTTTACCGGGAAAAACCGCATGGGCGTGGCCAAAGAGAATAGCGTCAATGCCTTTAACCTGGCTCAGGTAGTAGACCGAGTTCTCCGCCATTGCATGGTAAGGCTCGCTGCTGAGGCCGGAGTGGGGAATAGCCACCACCAGATCCGCGCCCTGCGCGCGCATCTGCGGCACATAGCGCCGCGCGGTTTCGGTGATGTCCTCTACGCGCACTTTGCCCTGCAGGTTGGCTTTATCCCACACCATAATCTGCGGCGGGACGAAGCCGATAAAGCCGATCTTCAACAGCTGGGTCTTGCCGTCGCGATCCGTTACCTGAACAGGCTTAATCAGCCAGGGCGTAAACATGGGGCGGTTGGTCTTAAGATCGATGATATTGGCGTTCACATAGGGAAAACGCGCGCCCGCCAGCGCCTTGCGCAGGTAAGGCAAGCCGTAGTTGAACTCGTGGTTGCCAAGGTTGCCGACGCTGTAATCCAGCGTATTCAGCGCCTTATAAACGGGATGGCTCTCGCCCTGCTGTAGACCTTTCGCCGCCATATAGTCACCGAGCGGGCTGCCCTGAATAATATCGCCGTTATCCACCAGCACGCTGTTCTTTACTTCCTGACGCGCGGCATGGATTAGCGACGCGGTACGTACCAGCCCGAATTTCTCGGTCGGGGTATCTTTGTAGTAGTCGAAGTCCATCATATTGCTGTGCAGATCGGTGGTTTCCAGCAGACGTAGATCAACGGTGGCGGCGTGCAGACTGACTGAAAGGCTCAGCGCCAGAAAGGTGATAGTGGGTTTAAACATGCGTGCTCCTGCTGCAAAAGGGTAAGTCTCTCAAATTAATGTAAAAGAATGATGATGTGTCAGAGGAATACGTGATGGGTTTAACGTTTTGCGCGTTGAAAAGGGTGATTGCCGTACGGCATAGCGGCAAGGCGCAATCTATGGTATTGATATTGTTAAAATATTGAGAGAAAAGCGCCCGGAAGCCCGGGCGGCGGCGCAGTAGCTGCTAAAATTTAACCGATGTGGCGCACGATGACGTCGTGCAGTCGCCACCGATGAGGAGGTGAAAGATGTTAGAGCAAATCTGCCAGCTGGCGCGCGAAGCGGGCAACGCGATCATGCTGGTTTATGAAAAGGAAACGCCGGTAGACGTTTCCCGCAAAGCCGACGACTCCCCGGTGACCGCTGCGGATATTGCCGCGCACGATATTATTCTGCAGGGGCTGAAACAGCTGACGCCGGAAGTGCCGGTGCTGTCGGAAGAGGATCCGCCTTCATGGAGCGAGCGGCAACAGTGGCAGCGCTACTGGCTGGTCGACCCGCTCGACGGCACCAAAGAGTTTATCAAGCGCAACGGCGAGTTTACCGTCAATATCGCCTTGATCGATCAGGGCAAACCGGTGATGGGCGTGGTATATGCGCCTGCGCTCGGCGTGCTTTACTCCGCCGCAGAGGGCAAAGCCTGGAAAGAGGAGGGCGGCCATAAGACGCCGATCCATGTGCAGGAGGCGCGACCGCCGCTGGTCGTGGTCAGCCGTTCCCATGCCGATGACGAACTGAAAGAGTATCTGCAGCAGCTGGGCGAGCATCAGACCGTCGCCATCGGCTCTTCGCTGAAGTTCTGTCTGGTGGCGGAGGGCAAAGCGCAGCTCTATCCCCGCTTCGGGCCGACCAATATCTGGGATACCGGCGCGGGGCACGCCGTCGCCGTCGCGGCTGGCGCGCACGTCCACGACTGGCAAGGCAAAACTCTGGACTATGCGCCGCGTGAATCTTTTCTCAATCCCGGTTTCCGCGTGTCGCTGTTTTGATCAATAAGGGAGGCGAAAGCCTCCCGTTTTCATTCATGATTTAAGCAGCGTGCGCACCAGCGTAATGACCTGCGTCACTTCCTCCTGCGTCAGCGCGCCGTCTTTAACAAAGCGGACATGACCGCTCTTATCCAGTACCACAATGGCCGAACCGGCATCTTCAAGCTGCCAGGCACGCTTTACGTTGCCTTTGCTGTCGACGATAAACTGCGACCAGGGGTACTGCTTTTTGTTGCTCTCAATGCTGCTGCGCACAAACATGCCGGTGCCGGGAATAGCATCATTGGTGTTAACGATAGTCGTGGTCTGGTAGCGATCGTGCGGGAAGGCCGCGGCTTTGATCGCTTCAACTACGGCGGCGTTTTTCTCTTTAGCGGATGAGCGACCGGCGATGTGCTGAATAACGCGCACTTTGCCCGGCAGCTGCGCGCTGTTCCAGCGTTTGTAGCTAAAGTCATCCTGCTGGTAAAGCAGCTCGCCTTTATCGTCAACGCCGACCGCAGGCACGCGCTGATCTTCTTTCAGGCTATGAGCGAAAACCGCGCCGGGTAATAAAACCAGCGCAAACAGGGCACAGGCGAGTCGCATTGTGAGTCTCCTTGGTGATCGGACCAGTTGGTCATTTTTCTGCAATAGTAAGCAGGGATGATGCGCCTGTCTTGTTAAGGTGTCAGGTTTGTTATTCATGCCACAATTTCTTAACAAGTTTGGATTTATACTGTGTTGGTAAAGCGTGATAACAGACTATTCTGTAATGATGTGTCAATTCAGTAAAAAAGTTCAGTTTTCGGAACATTATCCCAGCTGAGTGTTCTATAGTTTACCGGCACTTTGCGCTTCATGGGCTCGTACCGAACTTGGAAACGGCGAAGCGTATTTATAAATGTACAGGAGTTAGACAGCATGAAGATCTTCCAACGCTATAATCCACTGCAAATAGCGAAATATGTAAAAACGCTGTTCAAAGGAAGGATGTATATCAAGGACGTTGGCGCGTTCGAATTCGACAAAGGGAAAGTGTTGATCCCGCGCGTAAAGGACATCCAGCACCTGAGCGTGATGTCCGAAATTAACCGTCAGGTTCTGCGCCTTCAGGCGGAGTTCAACTGATAAAAAAGGGCGCCGTCGGCGCCCTCTGATTTTCTACTCTTCAGCTTCCGTGGTTTTCGCCACATTCAGCACCGGCGGACGATCGTCAATCCGCGTCACCAGCAGCTGATCGATACGATAACTGTCGATATCCACCACTTCGAACTTAAACCCGGCGAACTTCACAAAATCGGTGCGTTTCGGGATTTTGCGCAGCATATACATCATAAAGCCGCCGATGGTTTCATAGTTGCCCGACTGCGGAAACTCGTCGATATGCAGCACGCGCATTACGTCATCAATCGGCGTGCCGCCCTCTACCAGCCAGGAGTTTTCGTCGCGCGCCACAATCTGCTCTTCCAGACCCTGGCCGACCAGATCGCCCATCAGCGTCGTCATCACGTCGTTCAGGGTGATAATGCCCACCACCAGCGCGTATTCGTTCATGATCACCGCGAAGTCTTCGCCGGCGGTCTTAAAGCTTTCCAGCGCTTCAGAGAGCGTCAGCGTATCCGGCACAATCAACGCCGAGCGGATCTGCACGCCGCTGTTGAGCGCCATGCTCTGATTGCCCAGCACGCGCAGCAGCAGCTCTTTAGAATCGACATAGCCAACGATATGGTCGATATCGCCGTCGCACACCAGAAATTTAGAGTGCGGATGCTCAGCGATTTTGCTTTTCAGCATGGTTTCGTCTTCGCGCAGATCGAACCAGACCACGTTTTCGCGTGAGGTCATGGAGGAGGGTACGGTGCGCGATTCCAGCTCAAAGACGTTTTCAATCAGCTCGTGCTCCTGCTTACGCAGCACGCCTGCCAGCGCGCCCGCTTCCACCACCGCGTAAATATCGTCGGAGGTAATGTCGTCTTTACGCACCATCGGCAGCTTAAAGACGCGGAAGAAAACGTTCGCCAGGCCGTTAAACAGCCATACCAGCGGGCTAAACACCAGCAGGCAGAAACGCATCGGGTTAATAATTCGCAGCGCCACTACTTCCGGCGCGATCATGCCGACGCGCTTTGGCGTCAGATCGGCGAACAAAATAAACAGGCTGGTGACGATAACGAAGGAGCAGATAAAGCTGAGCTGATCGGCGAGCGCCGGCTCCATAAAGCGGTTAAAGAGGCTGCGGAAGGCTGGCGAGAACGCCGCGTCGCCGACAATACCGCCGAGGATAGCGACCGCGTTCAGGCCGATCTGCACCACCGTAAAGAAGGTGCCGGGCGTTTCCTGCATTTTCAGCACGCGCTGCGCGTTGATATTGCCTTCATCGGCCAGCAGTTTCAGTTTGATCTTGCGGGCGGCGGCCAGCGAGATTTCCGAGAGAGAGAAAAAGGCGCTGATCACGATCAGCAATAATATGACAAGCAAGCTATCTAACATAGGTTATCCAAAAGGTTATCCACTTGTCATTTTTGGCCTGGGCAGCGCACGCAAAGGGCGTACCGATTGTACTCACCTCGTAGTCTGGGCTATCCGTGCCAAAAATGTCTGCGCCTTATCGACGGTGCGGAGCAGCGCCGGGGCAGAAATAGAGCAGGCGTAACCTGCGCCGCTGATTATAGCAGCAGCGCCCTCAACGCCGCCAGAGATCCCGGCGACGCCGTTTCGCTCAGATTAATCCGAGTGGCGAGCGCTTCTGCTGCGCAGCGGTTGTATCGGTCCGGCCATTTGCTGACAATAGGGCGCTATTTGGCTTTGTTAACCGTTTTTCGCCGCCGCAGGCCGCTTTATGCGGCTATGATGATGACTGCGCCGCTGCGATGTTCTTATATCAGGGATATATCACGCCCCGCGGAATAGGGGTCGGCATGATTAACAGGAGTACGCGTGCCACGAATTCACGTCTGTTTTATGACCTGCCTGTTGGCCGCCGCGCCAGTCGCTGAGGCAGCGAAAGTGCGCCTTGAAGTGCAAGGCTTAACCGGGGATCTCAACAAAAACGTGCGTGCTCGCCTCTCGACCATCAGCGCCGACGAGGTGTCGAACGATGGCCGTTTTCGCGCGCGCGTTTCAGAGGCAATCCAGCAAGGGCTGAAGGCGCTCGGCTACTACGAGCCCGACATCGATTTTGAATCGCGTCCCGCGCCGCCACAGGGCGGACGACCGGTACTTATTGCCCATGTCACACCCGGCGAGCCGGTAAAAATCGCTGGCAGCACTATCGTGCTCGAAGGCGACGCGCTGCGCGATCCCGACTATCGGGCCTGGGTGAAACAGGGTACGCCGAAAAAAGGGCGGCAGCTCAACCACGGCGAGTATGACAAATTCAAAAGCGGCTTTTCGAACCTGGCGCTACGCAACGGCTATTTCGACGGCGATTTTAAAAAGAGCCAGCTCGGCGTTTCCGTTGAACGGCGCGAAGCCTTCTGGGATATCGACTATGACAGCGGCCAGCGCTATCGCTTCGGCGACGTCAGCTTCTCCGGCTCGCAGATCCGCGAAGAGTATCTGAAAAATCTGGTTCCCTTTAAGAAAGGCGACTACTACAGCTCGCGCGATCTCGCCGAGCTGAACCGTCGTCTCTCGGCGACGGGCTGGTTTAACTCGGTGGTGGTCGCGCCGGAATTCGCGCAGGGGCGGAAAACCAAAGTGCTGCCGCTGAGCGCGGTGGTATCGCCACGCACCGAAAACACCATCGAAACCGGTATCGGCTACTCGACTGACGTCGGCCCGCGCCTGAAAGGCAGCTGGAAAAAGCCCTGGGTCAACGATCGTGGCCACAGCCTGACGGCGGACGCCTATCTCTCCGCGCCGGAGCAGCAGCTCGACCTCAGCTACAAAGTGCCGCTGCTGAAAAGCCCGCTGGAGCAGTATTACATCTTCTCCGGCGGCCTGAAACGCACCGATCTGAACGACACCAAAGCTGACACCTCGACGCTCGGCGTATCGCGTTACTGGGAGAACAGCTCCGGCTGGCAGAAGGCGATCAACCTGAAATGGAGCCTCGATCACTTTACCCAGGGCAGCGTTACCAACACCACGATGCTGCTCTATCCGGGCGTCAGCCTCAACCGCACCCGCTCACGCGGCGGCCTGATGCCGACATGGGGCGATTCGCAGCGCTACTCGGTGGATGTCTCCGACACCACCTGGGGTTCAGACGTCGACTTCCTGATCCTGCAGGCGCAGAACGTCTGGATCCGCACGCTGGCGGATAAACATCGCTTCGTGGCGCGCGGCAATCTCGGCTGGATCGAAACCAACGACTTTGAAAAGGTGCCGCCTGACCTGCGCTTCTTCGCGGGCGGCGATCGCAGTATTCGCGGCTACAAATACAAAGATATTTCCCCGCGCGACGAGGACGGTAAGCTGACCGGCGCCTCGAAGCTCGCCACCGGCTCGCTGGAGTATCAGTACAACGTGACCGGCAAATGGTGGGGCGCGGCGTTCATTGACTCAGGTGAAGCGGTCAACGACATCAAACAGAGCAATTTTAAAACCGGCGCGGGCTTCGGCGTGCGCTGGGCGTCGCCGGTCGGGCCGATCAAACTGGATATTGCCCGGCCGATTGGCGACAGCGAGGAGCATGGTTTGCAATTTTATATCGGACTGGGGCCTGAACTATGAAGCTGTGGAAAAAGGTCCTGATCGGCATACTGATTTTTCTGGTAGTGCTGCTGGGAGGCGTGGCGTTTTTAATCGGCACGACGCCTGGCTTGCATCTGGTGTTGAACGGCGCGGCGCGCTGGGTGCCGGGCTTATCGATCAAACAGGTAGAGGGCGGCTGGCGCAACCTGACCATTAGTGGGCTGCGCTATGAAATGCCCGGCGTCAGCGTTGACGCCGGCACCTTTCATCTGGCGGTCGATCTCAACTGCCTGCTGCACTCGTCGGTGTGCGTTAACGACATCGCGCTGAAAGATGTCAGCGTGGTGGTCGACAGCAAAAAGATGGCCCCCGCGCAGGAGGCGCCGCAGGAAGAGGATAACGGCAGCGGCGATCTCAGCACGCCTTATCCCGTTACGCTGCGTCATCTCGGCCTGCATAATATCAATGTGAAAATCGACGACACTGCCATTTCGCTGCTCGATTTCACCACCGGACTGCAGTGGCAGGGGCGCGCGCTGACGCTCAACCCGACGCATATCCAGAGTCTGCTGGTGGCCCTGCCGAAAGCGGCACAGGTCGCCAGCGAAGAGGTGGTGCAGCCGAAAGTGCAGAAACCGCAGCCGGACGAAAAGCCGCTGGGCGAAACCCTGCAGGCGATGTTTGCGAAACCGCTGCTGCCGGAGCTGCCCGATTTTCGTCTGCCGCTCGATATCGACGTGCAGGAGATCCTTGGCGAGCAGCTGCGTCTGACTGGCGATACCGACGTTGCGGTAAATCGCCTGCTGCTGAAGGCGAAAACGGCCGACCGCCGACTGCAGCTGCAGACGCTGGACGTCGACTCGACGCTTGGCCAGCTTAACGGCAGCGGCGAAGCGACGCTGGCGGACAACTGGCCGGTAAATTTCACGCTCAACGGTACTGCGAACGTCGATCCGCTGAAAGGAGAGAAGATCAAGCTTGAGCTGGGCGGCGCGATGCGCGACGAGTTGAAGCTGGGCCTCAACCTCTCCGGTCCGGTCCGCGCCCGGCTCGACGCCGCCACCCAGCTGGCGGTGGCGGGCCTGCCGCTGTCGCTGCATCTCACCAGCCCACAGCTGCGCTGGCCGCTGACCGGCGCGGTGCAGTATCAGGCGGATAATCTCGATTATCAGTTTAAAGGCAAAGCTACTGACTACGTGATGTCGCTGCGTACGGCGGTGAAAGGCGACAGTGTGCCGCCCGCTACCGTGGCGCTGGACGGCAAAGGCAACGTCGAGCAGTTCAATCTCGACAAGCTGCGCATCGGCGCGCTGCAGGGCAACGTCGATCTCACGGCGCTGGTGGACTGGAGCAAAGCCATTAGCTGGCGCAGCGAGCTGACGCTCTCCGGCATCGACACCGCGCGACAGTATCCTGACTGGCCGGCGAAGCTGGACGGCAAAATCGCCACGCGCGGCAGCCTCTACGGCGGCAGCTGGCAGGTGAGCGTGCCGCAGCTGCAGTTGAAGGGCAACGTTAAGCAGAACGCGGTAAGCGCCGAAGGGTCGCTGAAGGGCAACAGCTATAACCAGTGGGAGATCCCGGGCGTGAAAATCGCCCTGGGCCGCAATAATCTCGATGTGAAAGGCTCGCTGGGCGACGCGCTCAATCTTGACGCCACCATCGACGCGCCCCATCTCGATAACGCGCTGCCGGGACTGGGCGGCGTTGCTAAAGGCACCATCAAGGCGCGCGGCACCCTGCAGGCGCCGCAGCTGCTGGCCGATCTTAACGCCACTGGCCTGCGCTGGCAGCAGCTGCAGATCCGGCGCGTAACGCTGGACGGCGACGTCCGCTCCAGCGATCAGATCGCCGGCAAGTTGCAGCTGCGCGTTGAGCAGCTGAAACAGGATGCGCTTACTATCAGCCTGCTGACGCTCAACGCCGACGGCAATGAAAAACAGCATCAGCTGAAGCTGCAGGTGCAGGGCGAGCCGGTTTCCGGTCAGCTGGCGCTTAGCGGCAGCTTCGATCGTCAGCAGCAGCGCTGGAAAGGAACCCTTAACGACACGCGCTTCGATACGCCGGTCGGCGAATGGCGACTGACGCGCGCGATGGCGATCGACTACCTGAACGCGAAGCAGACTGCCACTATCGGCCCGCACTGCTGGCAGAACCCTAACGCGCAGCTCTGCGTGCCGGAGCCGGTTGAAGCTGGCCCGAGCGGCCATGCACATATCGCGCTCAACCGCTTCGACCTGGCGATGATCAAGCCGTTCCTGCCTGACGCCACCCAGCTTGCAGGCGTATTCAGCGGCGACGCGCGCGTAAACTGGACGGCGGACGGCGCGCTGCCGACCGGCACCGTCTCGCTGAAGGGCAACGGTGTTAAGGTCAGACAGGATGTGCAGGGCAATACGCTGCCCATTGACTTCAACACGCTGAACCTCAACGCGGCGCTGCGCAACGGCCGCGCCGATCTCGACTGGCTGATCCGCATTGCCAACAACGGCCAGCTCGATGGCAACGTGCAGATCAGCGATCCGCAGAACCGTCGTACGCTGGGCGGCAACGTCAATATCCGCAATATCTCACTGACGATGCTCAATCCGGCACTGGCGCAGGGCGAGAAGATCAAAGGCAACCTGAACAGCAGCCTGCGCCTCGGCGGCAGCGTGAAGCAGCCGCAGATCTTCGGCCAGCTTGGTTTGCAGGGCGTTGACGTCGACGGCAACTTTATGCCGGTCGATCTCACCGCTGCTAACCTGAACATGGTGTTCAACGGCATGAGCTCGACGCTCAATGGACTGGTGCAGACCGCGCAGGGCAATATCAACCTCAACGGTAATGCGGACTGGAGCCAGCTCGACAACTGGCGTGCGCGCATCGCCGCGCAGGGCAGCCGCGTGCGGGTCACCGTTCCGCCGATGGTGCGCATGGACGTCTCGCCGGACCTGGTCTTCGAAGCAACGCCAGCGGCTTTCAGTCTGGACGGCAGCGTAGATATTCCCTGGGCGCGCATTACGGTGCAGGAAGTGCCGGAGAGCGCTACAGGCGTCTCGTCGGACGAAGTGCTGCTGGATAAAAACCTGCAGCCGATTCAGCCGAAAAGTGCCGCGATCCCGATTAACAGCAATCTGGTCATTCACGTCGGCAACGATGTTCGCCTGTCCGCCTTTGGCCTGAAGGCGAAGCTTAACGGCGACCTGAAAGTGGTGCAGGATAAAACCGGGCTGGGCCTCAACGGCCAGATCAATATCCCGTCCGGTCGCTTCCATGCCTACGGCCAGGATCTTATCGTGCGTAAAGGCGAGCTGCAGTTCGCAGGCCCGCCGGATCAGCCCTATATCAACCTTGAGGCGATCCGTAATCCCGAGGCAACAGAAGATGACGTGACGGCTGGCCTGCGCGTCACCGGACTGGCGGACGAGCCGAAAGTCGAAGTCTTCTCCGATCCGGCGATGTCGCAGCAGGAGGCGCTTTCCTATCTGCTGCGCGGCCAGGGACTGGGAACGGACGGTGACAGCAATGCATTAACTTCTGCCTTAGTTGGACTGGGGGTTGCACAAAGTGGGCAGGTTGTGGGTAAAATCGGCGAGACGTTCGGCGTCAGCAATCTTGCCCTTGATACTGCCGGCGTTGGCGACAGCCAGCAGGTGCAGGTCAGCGGCTATGTGCTGCCGGGTCTACAAGTAAAATATGGTGTTGGCATATTTGATTCACTGGCGACGTTAACCTTGCGTTATCGCCTGATGCCCAAACTCTATTTGGAAGCCGTGTCCGGTGTGGACCAGGCTCTTGATTTGCTCTATCAGTTTGAGTTTTAGCAATGCGAATAATTGTCTACGGCAGTTTACGGCGCAAACAGGGAAACAGTCACTGGATGACGAATGCGCAATGGCTGGGGGATATGCAGATTGAGGGCTATGAGCTCTACAGTCTTGGCCATTATCCGGGCGTGATCCCGGGCGAAGGAACCGTCTATTGTGAAGTTTACCGCATCGATGCCACCACGCTGGGTGAGCTGGATGCACTGCGCACAAAGGCTGGTGAATACAAACGCCAGCTGATGCAAACGCCTTACGGCAGCGCATGGCTCTACGTCTACCAGCGGCCGGTTAAAGGGCGTCAGCGCATCGCCAGCGGCGACTGGCTACGGCGCGACGATCCACCGTCAGACGCATAAACAAAAACACCGTCCAGAGGACGGTGTTTTTTTCTGCAGGTGGGCCATACCACCCACAGAATTCTGACCGCTGTAAACAAAAACACCGTCCAGGGGACGGTGTTTTTATATCGGTCGGCGACAGATTACTTCTTCTGCGCGCGCTCGAAAGAGGCAACGATTTCAGCTTTCGCCGCTTCGGCGTCTGCCCAGCCGTCAACTTTCACCCACTTGCCTTTTTCCAGATCTTTGTAGTGCTCAAAGAAATGGGTGATCTGCGCGCGCAGCAGTTCCGGCAGGTCGTTCACATCTTTGATGTGATCGTACTCTTTGGTCAGCTTGGTGTGCGGCACAGCGACCACTTTCGCATCCTGACCTGATTCGTCGGTCATGTTCAGCACGCCAACCGGACGGCAGCGGATCACGGAGCCCGGCTGCAGCGGGTAAGGGGTTGGAACCAGCACGTCAACCGGATCACCATCCAGCGACAGCGTGTTGTTGATGTAGCCGTAGTTGCACGGATAGAACATCGCCGTGGACATGAAACGGTCCACGAACAGGGCGCCAGACTCTTTGTCGACTTCATATTTGATCGGATCGGCGTTAGCCGGGATCTCAATGATAACGTAGAGATCTTCTGGCAGTTCTTTACCTGCAGGCACCTGGTTCAAACTCATCGGGCATTCCTTCAATAGTCACATGTTGAGTGTCGGCTATTATAGCCAACTGCCTGTGAAAGTATGCCCCAATTTTGACCTTTCGGAATGCTCCTCGCCTTACTTCGCGACCACAAACAGCGAGACGATCCCCGCAGCAATCAGTGGTCCGACCGGCACGCCGCGGAAGAAGGCGACGCCAATCACCGTACCGATTAATAAGCCGCCGATCACCGACGGCTGCGCGCTCATAAAACTGACGCCGCGCCCGCCCAGCCAGGCGACGAAAATGCCCACCAGAATCGCCACGATCGACTGCCAGCTGGCGAAAGACTTCAGCAGCGAGGAGGCGGGAAGCGAACCGCTGGCGAGCGGCGCCATAACCGCGACCGTCAGGATAATAATGCCGAGCTGGATGCCCTGTTTCTCAACGTAGGGAAAAAACTGCGACAGCGGCGTGAGCTTGATCGCCAGCAGGATCAGAATAGAGATAGTGACCGCGCTGTTGTGAACGAAATAGCTGAGGACCGCGAGGCCGATAAGAATAAGGGTAGAGGCATACGCAGCCATGATTTCTCCCTGAAAAAAGATGGATGCGCTGGCCAGCGCCAGCGCGTGAGTAAGAGATACCCCCCATTAATCAACAATCGGCGTCGCTGGCGCAACTGCCTTTATTCAGCGACCGCAGCATCAGCGCCTGATTGCGCACCAGATCGACGCCCTGCGCCGCCAGTGAAACCTGCGCCAGCGAGCCCTGCGTGCGGGTGAAATAAGCTGCGCTCGCCGCCTGCCAGCTGTCGCGATAAGTCAGCCACTGCCGCTGCGCGCTGCGCAGTTTCTCTTTCGGCTCGCCGCTGAGCTGCTTCATTAGCTGCACATACTGCGCGTTCATCTCGCCGTCCCAGCCCTGGCTGGCGCGGCTGTAACACTTCACCATTGCCAGGGTAGTGGAGGCGTCATTCAGACAGTTTTTAAGCGCCTCGTCGACCGGGTTCTGCTGCGCCTGCGCGAAGGCGCATACCAGCAAGCCTGCGGCGGCAATCCCTCTTTTCATTCCTGCGATCCTTTTTCTGAAGGGGCTAAGCCTGGGTGATGATCAGGTGAATGACCATCAATAGCGATAAAGTTTCCCTGCGCAACTGCCGATAACTTGTACGTTTTAGGGCTGCTGGATTCTCTGCCTTTATATAAGCAAACGGAAAACAACATCATGAATAAGCTCTCACTACGCACAGGACTATTAGCTTTACTCGCCTTTATGACTCTGCTGCTGCTGGCGGTCAGCGTCATGGGGATCATTGCCATTAACAAAGGAAACCGATCGCTGGATGTTATCAACCGCATTCAGGGTATCGAACTCAACGCGCTCTATCAAAGCAACGGCGATCTGATGCGCGCGCGCGCCACCGCCGCGCTGGCGGTGCGCAAAATCGAGATTGGCCTGCTGGACGAGGGTACCGCCTCGGTGAAGCAGGCGCAGGCTGACGTGCAGGCGTCGCAGCACAGCATGAAGGCCTTTATTGCAGCCGGGACGGTGACGGCGCAGGGCAAAAAGCTGGCCGATGAGGTGGTCGCCACCTGGAACGCCTATCTGGCGCAGGGCATTACGCCCATCATGAGCGCGCTGGAAAAACAGTATACCGATGAATATTACAGCGTGCTGGAAGGCAATCTCGCTAAGCTGGCGCTTAACTACAGCAACGCGGTAGAGGCGTTCGGCAGCTATGCCGATCAGGTCACTGACGCGCAGCTGGCGCAGGCAGCCAGAAACGAAGCTTTTATGAAGGCGCTGATCGGCGCAGCGGTGGCGCTGACGCTGCTGCTGTTCGTGCTGGCCTGGGTGCTGATGCGTCGCCTGCTGCTGCTGCCGCTTGATGGTGCCATCGCGCATCTGGAACAGGTTGCGGCAGGGGATCTCTCGCAGACGCTGCCGCCTCCGGGCGACAACGAGCTGGGCCGCCTTAACCGCGCGCTCGGCGAGATGCAGCAGGCGCTGCGCGTGCAGGTAAGTCAGGTGCTCGACGCCAGCCAGCAGATCGACGTCGGCAGCCGCGAGCTGGCGGCGGGCAACGTGCATCTTTCCCAGCGCACCGAGGAGTCGGCGGCGTCGCTGGAGCAGACGGCGGCCAGCATGGAACAGCTTACCGCCACGGTACGCCTTAACGCCGCCAACGCGCAGCAGGCGCATAAGCTGGCAAACAGCGTTTCGGACACGGCCGATCGCGGCGCGGAAGTAGTTTGCTATGTAATGGAAAAAATGCAGGAAATTACCGACAGCGCGAACCGCATCGGCGATATTCTCGGCGTCATCGACAGCATCGCCTTCCAGACCAATATTCTCGCGCTCAACGCCTCGGTAGAGGCGGCGCGCGCCGGCGAGCAGGGACGCGGTTTCGCCGTAGTGGCGAATGAAGTGCGCACCCTGGCGCAGCGCAGCGCCAACGCGGCGAAAGAGATCCGCGGGCTGATTTCCGAGTCGCAGACGCGGGTAAAAGAGGGCAGCGATATGGCGACGCGCGCGGGCGAAACCATGGATGAGATCTCCAGCGAGGTGATGCGCGTCACGACGCTGATGAAAGAGATCTCCATGGCGTCGGATGAGCAGAGCCGCGGTATTGAGCAGGTTAATCTGGCGGTGACGCAGATGGATGAGGTGGCGCAGCAGAACGCGGCACTGGTCGAACAGGCCACGGCGGCTACGCAGTCGCTGGAGGCGCAGTCGCAGCATCTGCAGTCCACGGTATCGCTGTTCCGTCTGGAAACGGCGTAAAAGAAAAGGGCGCGATATTCGCGCCCTTGTCATTCCGCGTCAATCAGCACGCGGAACGCAGCCATCTTACACGTTAGCGAACTTACTGCGCCGCGTCCGGGTACTCGCGCAGGAAGCGCTCAACGTCATCCACCATTGCGTTGTTGCCGCAGAAGAACGGGCAGCGCTGATGCAGGGTTTCCGGCTGGATGTCGAGGATACGGTTCGCGCCGTCGCTCGCCTTGCCGCCCGCCTGTTCAGCGAGGAACGCCATCGGGTTGCACTCATAGAGCAGACGCAGCTTGCCGTTCGGGTGGCTGGCGGTGCTCGGATAGAGGTAGATGCCGCCTTTCAGCAGGTTGCGATGGAAATCCGCCACCAGCGATCCGATATAGCGCGAGGTATAAGGACGATGCGTGGCATGATCCTCTTCCTGGCAGAACTTCAGGTATTTCTTCACGCCCTGCGGGAAACGAATATAGTTGCCTTCGTTAATGGAGTAGGTGTAGCCCGTCGGCGGGTAGGTCATGCGCTCGTGGCTCAGGCAGAAGACGCCGAGCGACGGATCGTAGGTAAAGGCGTGCACGCCGCAGCCGGTGGTATAGACCATCATGGTCGAGGAGCCATACACCACGTAACCTGCCGCCACCTGCTTGTGGCCCGGCTGCATAAAGTCCGCTTCGGTTACCGGTGTGCCAGGGGCGCTGACGCGATGATAGATAGAGAAGATGGTGCCGACAGAGACGTTAACGTCGATATTTGAGGAGCCGTCCAGCGGATCCATCAGCACCACATATTTACCGTGTTCTACTCCTTCGAAGATTACAAACTCGTCCTCTTCTTCCGAGGCGATCCCCGCCACGATGCCGCGCGCTTTCAGCGCCGCTTTAAGCTTCTCGTTTGCGAAGAGATCGAGCTTCATCTGCTGCTCGCCCTGGACGTTTTCAACGCCGCTTGCGCCGAGAATATCCACCAGGCCAGCTTTGTTAATATCGCGATGGATAATTTTCGCGCCCAGCTTGATAGCGGAAATCAGCGCCGTCAGTTCACCTGTAGCGTGAGGAAAGTCGTGCTGTTTCTCGACGATAAATTCGCCTAACGTTTTCATAACACATTCCCTGAATCTTCGATGGAGTGGCAGCCTGCCTGTCAAACCGCCAACGTTTGCGTACGCAGTTTAGCCGATTGAACTTCAAAAACCATAGTCCTAATCCGTTTCTTAACTCTGCGAGCGGGGTTACACTGTGCGCCGAACTTTTGAGTAATGGATCTTGTTATGCGCATTCATATCCTTGGGATTTGCGGCACGTTTATGGGCGGTCTGGCGATGCTGGCACGTTCCCTGGGCCATCAGGTGACCGGTTCGGACGCCAACGTTTATCCGCCGATGAGCACGCTGCTTGAGCAGCAGGGCATTGAATTAACAGAGGGTTACGACGCTTCCCAGCTCGATCCCGCGCCGGACCTCGTTATCATCGGCAATGCCATGACGCGCGGCAACCCCTGCGTAGAGGCGGTGCTGGAGCGCAATATTCCCTACCTCTCTGGCCCGCAGTGGCTGCATGACTTCGTACTGCGCGATCGTTGGGTGGTGGCGGTAGCAGGAACCCACGGTAAAACAACCACTTCTGGTATGGTAGCCTGGATTCTGGAGTCGTGCGGACTGGAGCCTGGCTTTATCATCGGCGGGGTGCCCGGCAACTTCGACGTCTCGGCAAAATTAGGAAAAAGTCCATTCTTCGTCATCGAGGCGGATGAATATGACTGCGCCTTCTTCGACAAGCGCTCCAAATTCGTTCACTACTGCCCGCGCACCCTGATCCTCAACAATCTGGAATTTGATCACGCGGATATCTTCGACGATCTGCGCGCCATTCAGAAGCAGTTCCACCATCTGGTGCGTATCGTGCCGGGCCAGGGCAAAATCCTGCTGCCAGAGCACGATCACAATATCCGCCAGGTGATGGCGATGGGCTGCTGGAGCGAGCAGGAGAGCGTCGGCGAAGGCGGTCACTGGCAGGCGAAGAAACTGACGCCGGACGCTTCGCGCTGGGAAGTGCTGCTCGACGGCGAGAAAGCTGGCGAGGTGAACTGGTCGCTGGTAGGCGAGCACAACATGCATAACGGCCTGATGGCGATCGCCGCCGCGCGTCACGTCGGCGTCAAACCGGAAGATGCGGCGCAGGCGCTGGACAGCTTTATCAACGCGCGCCGCCGTCTGGAACTGCGCGGCGAAGTGAACGGCATTAAGGTCTATGACGACTTCGCGCATCACCCGACGGCGATTCTGGCGACCTTATCCGCACTGCGCAGCAAAGTCGGCGGCAGAGCGCGTATCCTGGCGGTGCTGGAGCCGCGCTCCAACACCATGAAAATGGGCGTGAGCAAAAACGATCTGGCACCATCGCTGGCGCGCGCGGACGAGGTCTTTCTGTTCCAGCCGCACCATATTCCCTGGCAGGTCTCTGACGTTGCCGAAGCCTGCATGCCGCCCGCACACTGGAGCGCCGACATCGATACGCTGGTCGAGATGGTGGCGAAAGCCGCTCAGCCGGGCGATTCGATCCTGGTCATGAGTAACGGCGGATTTGGCGGCATTCATCAGAAACTGCTGGATCGCCTCGCCTGAAAGAACAAGCGCCCTGAAACGGGCGCTTGTTTATGCAGTGATCTGTCTGCTGCGTTAGCCTTCGCTTTCGGACGGGCAGATTCGCCCGTCGCCGCTTAGCTTTCCGCCAGCTCGCGCAGATACTGGAAAATCTGACGTGACGATTTCGGCGGCTTGTTGCCCGCTTTCTCTTTCTGTGCGTTGCGGATCATGCTGCGCAGCTGCTGACGATCGGCGTGGGGATAGAGGGTAATCACCTCGTTCATCGCCTCGTCGCCCTGATCGATCAGACGATCGCGCAGCGCTTCCAGCTTGTGAAACAGCGCAACCTGCTGGTTATGGCGGTTCTTCAGCTTATCGAGCGCCTGACGGATCGGGTCAACGTCGCGGGAGCGCAGCATTTTGCCGATCAACTGCAGCTGACGACGGCGGCCCTCTTTTTTGATGCGCTGCGCCAGTTCGATAGCGGCCAGCAGCTCTTCATCCAGCGGGATCTTCTCCAGGGCGTTCTTGCCCAGATCGACCAGTTCGGCACCCAGGCGTTTCAGCTCTTCAGCGTCGCGTTTAATTTCGCTTTTACTGACCCAGATAATCTCTTCATCATCTTCTTCCTGATTATCCGGCACATCGTCGAGCCACTCATCGGGCTGTTTGGTCATTTTCTGGGCTCCCCTAAAAAAAGAGGCTAATCCTATCAGTTTATCGGGTGACTGCGAAATTGTTCTCTGACTCTGATAGACTCAAAACTTTCATACATAAGATTAGACGGCAGGCCGATGAACGTATCTACTCAGGTTGCAGAACAGCGAAAAGTGTTGGAACAGGCAGTGGCGCAGGCGCTCGATCTGGCGAAAGCCAGCACCGACGGCGCGGAAGTGGCAGTGACCAAAACCACCGGAATCGGCGTCAGCACCCGTTACGGCGAAGTGGAGAACGTCGAGTTTAACAGCGACGGCGCGCTCGGTATCACCGTTTATCACCAGAACCGCAAGGGCAGCGCTTCCTCCACCGATCTCAGCCCGGAAGCGATCAAACGCACCGTGCAGGCGGCGATCGATATCGCGCGTTACACCTCGGCGGATCCTTACGCCGCACCGGCGGATGCCGATCTGCTGGCGTTCGAGGCGCCGGATCTCGATCTCTATCACCCCTGGGAGATCGACGCCGATCGCGCCATCGAGCTCGCCGCCCAGGCGGAGCAGGCGTCCCTGAAGGCGGATCCGCGCATCACCAATACCGAAGGCGGCAGCTTCAACAGCCACGTCGGCATTAAGGTATTCGGCAACAGCCACGGCATGCTGCAGAGCTACTGCTCCAGCCGTCATTCGCTCTCCAGCTGCGTTATCGCCGAGCAGGACGGCAATATGGAGCGCGATTACGCCTACACCATCGGCCGCGCTTTTGAAGATCTGAAAAGTCCCGACTGGGTCGGCGAAGAGTGCGCGCGTCGCGTGCTGTCGCGCCTGGCGCCGCGCAAGCTTTCCACCATGAAAGCGCCGGTTATTTTCGCGCCGGAAGTCGCCACCGGCCTGTTCGGCCATCTGGTCGGCGCCATCAGCGGCAGCAGCGTCTACCGTAAATCGACTTTCCTGCTCGATGCGCTGGGCCAGCAGATCCTGCCGGAGTGGCTCACGATTCAGGAGCATCCGCATCTGTTAAAAGGCCTGGCGTCAACGCCGTTCGACAGCGAAGGGGTACGTACCCAGGCGCGCGACATCATTAAGGATGGCGTACTGCAAACCTGGCTGATGACCAGCTACTCGGCGCGCAAGCTGGGCCTGAAAAGCACCGGTCATGCGGGCGGCATTCACAACTGGCGCATCGCCGGGCAGGGCAGCAGCTTTGACGACCTGCTGAAGCAAATGGGACGCGGCCTGGTCGTTACCGAACTGATGGGACAGGGCGTCAGCGCCATTACCGGCGACTATTCGCGCGGCGCGGCTGGCTACTGGGTCGAGAACGGCGAGATTCAGTATCCTGTGAGCGAGATCACTATTGCAGGAAATCTCAAGGAGATGTGGCGAAATATAGTCACGGTCGGTAACGACATTGAAACCCGCAGCAACATACAATGTGGTTCGGTGCTGCTGCCGGAGATGAAAATCGCCGGACAATAAGAAAACTCGCTTCCTGAAAGCAGCCGCTCTGGCTGCTTTTTTTTTACCCACAATAAAAAAGGATATACCGATGCGTAAGCATGTGATTGCTATGTTGTCTCTCTCTTTGCTGTTCGGAAGCGCCAGCCTTTACGCGGCGGATTTAGAAAATGATATGGATACCCTGAAAGACGGGCTGAATACCGTTATGAAAACCAGCGACGCGCAGACGATGCAGAAAGCGCTGGGCGAGATGCGTCAGGCTGCGCAGGATGCTAAAAAATCGACGCCGGAAAAGCTTGAAGGCCAGCCGGCCGACAGCGCGTCGATCAAGGATTACCACGCCGGGCTTGACTCGCTGATTGCGCAGATCGACGTGGTTAACGAGCTGGCGAAAGCCAACAACCTGGACGGCGCCAAATCCGAAGCGAAGAAGCTGGCGGATATCCGCAACGCCAACCATAAAAAATTCCGCTGATCTATCGGGCCGGTCTGCGTGACCGGCTTCGCATCGTCATCATATTTTCTTATCCCAATCCGCTCCTGATGCGCGCCGCGCCGCAGGACGTGCGCACATCTCTTCTTTAATAGCGCAATCGAGCGCAATCCACGCATAACGCGGCCTCTGTCACACAATCCATGCGTCCTGCGATCTGGCGCACAGGCTGCCCTGCGATTTCCACTTCCATGCGGAAAAAGTGCGTCTGCACTTCCGCCGCGCCACGCCGTAATTTATTCGTAACGCGAATTTTCGTGAACAGGAGTAGCAAGGTGAGCAGCAACGGAGCTTCGGTACGGCAGGCAACGCCGGAAGAGATTCAGGCCCTGGCCGACAAGGTCATGGCGCAAATCGCGGCGATCTATGCCCGACACGATATAGAGCCGAACGCGGTGCAGCAGCAGATGCTGGCTTCGCACGTCCGCGCCATGGCGCAGCGCTCGCTGACTGGCGAACCGCTTCCGGAGGTGGAAGAGGAGCTGTTTGAGGATATTTCGCCGGAAACCATGCAGCTGGCGCAGCAGATCGTCGATCTGTTCGGCAATCTGCCGCGCGAAGAGGCCTGGCTTCTCTCCGTCCATATAGAAGTGGCTCGTTCTAACTAATTGTATAAAGAGGAAATAATCATGGTGACCGTAGTGATTGGCGATCGTTTAGGTAAAGGACAGAAAGTGGCCGCAGGCGTAGAAAAAGCGGGCGGGCGCGCCGTCGTCGTACCGGGCGTCGCGGCGGACATGAAGCTGGGCGACGTAATGAAGGCGGAAAACGCCGACTTCGGCATCTCTTTTTGCGGCAGCGGCGGCGCGGGCGCCATCACCGCCCAGAACAAATATGGCTACAAAGCGCGCCACGGCATGCGCTCCGTTGACGAAGGCGTCACCGCCATCAACGAAGGGGCCAACGTGCTTGGCTTCGGCTTTATGGACAAAGAAGAGTTAGGCGAGCGGCTGGTGCAGGCCTGGAACAAGAAGCACGGCAGCTAATTATGAAAGAACAATACGTTACTCAGGTGACGGTGCAGGGCAAAGGCGACAGTAAAGAGAAGGCGTTTGCCGATGCCCTGAGTCACGTGCAGAACCAGGTTCTGCGCGCGACGCAAAAAATTCTGCTGCGCATTGAACCCCTGGATGTTCGGGTGCTGCGCGCGCAGGAAAGCGTCAGAACGGAGAAGTTTTTGTTCTTCTTTCTGGCGCGCCAGCGGCGGAACTACAGCGTCGAGCTGGAAATTTCCGTCAGCGTCACCGTGATTGATACCGGGCAGGTGACATTCACGGCGGCACCGTAAAAACAGACGACAACAAAGGTAAAAAAACATGTTTTTAATTATTTTGTTTAAGTCGTTGATCATTGGGGGGCTGGTAGGTGTGGGCGTTGGCGCCGGTGCGGCGCGCATGTTCCACGCGCCGACGTCGCAGGGCATGGGCGCGTTCCGTACGCTGGGCGAGCTCAACTCCTGTGAGGGCGATCCCGCCTCGCATTTCTCCTTTGGTCTCGGCTTTTTCTTCAATGCCTGGGCATCTTCCGTCGCAGCAGGCTCCTTCACTCAGGACGTCGACCACCGCATCATTCCCAACTGGGGCGCGGCCGCGCTGATGGTTAAAAACCGCAACCTGGCCGAAACCCTGCATGACCCGAAAAAGATGGCCATCGCCTGCGGCATTATCGGCATGATCGTCGTGGCCTTCCTGAACTCCACCGCGTCGGCCGTCCCGGCCGCGCTACAGGTGACCGCGGTTAAAGTGCTGGTGCCGGCGGCTAACCTGCTGGTTAACACCGTCATGCCGGTGATCTTCTGGCTGGCGGCGATCGACGCCGGAAAAAAATCGGGCTTTTGGGCGACGATTTTCGGCGGCCTGGCGCAGCTGATCATGGGCAACGCCGTACCGGGGCTGGTGCTTGGCATTCTGATCGGCAAAGGCGTCGAAGAGAGCGGCTGGAACAAAGTCACCAAAGTAATGATGGTGGCGATCGTGCTGCTGTTCGTGCTGAGCGGCTTCTTCCGCGGTTTCGATATGAAGCTGTTGCAGTCGTTCCAGTTAGGCATTCCCGGCTGGCTCGACATGATCCACAACTCTCTGAGCGGCAAGTAAGGCTAACGATATGACTGAAAATAAAGGCTTCTGGTACGCCGACTGGTCTTTCCCGATCTTCGTCGGCCTGCTCTCGGCGGGCGTATTCGCCGGTACGCATATGTATTACCTCTACGGCATCGGCGCGTTTAATGAAGTGGCGTTTGTTTCTATGCTGCGCGCCGGAATGGAAACCGGCGTCTATGGCGCGGTAGCGGCCTTCGGCGCGAGTTTTCTGTTTGCGCGCATCATCGAAGGCTCGCTGGTGGGCATCCTCGACATCGGCGGTGCCATCCAGACCGGCGTTGGCCTGGGCGTTCCGGCGCTGCTGCTCGGGGCAGGCATCGTCTTCCCGGTGGCGAATTTCGCCGCCTCGCTGGCGACGGGCCTGGTGATTGGCCTGGCTATCGGATACATCATCATCCTGGCGCGCAAATTCACCATTAACCAGAGCGACTCTACCTACGGCGCAGACGTCATGATGGGCGCAGGCAACGCCTCCGGCCGCTTTCTGGGGCCGCTGATCATCCTTTCCGCTATGGCGGCTTCGATTCCTATCGGGCTTGGCTCGCTGCTCGGCGCGCTGCTGTTCTATCTGTGGAACAAGCCGATCACCGGCGGCGCGATCCTGGGCGCCATGATCCTCGGCGCGATCTTTCCGATCGCTATCTGAAACTGGCGGCGGCTCGTCAGCGGGCCGCCGCGTTAAGGAGGTGCTATGTTCGATCTGATTCTTCGTCGCGCAAGGCTGACGGATGAGCGGCGGGTGGATATCGCTCTTCAGGACGGGAAAATCGCCGTCGTCGCCGACAGCGTGCAGGGCGAAGCAAAAAGCGAGCGCGATCTGGCCGGGCGCTATTACGTCAGCGCAGGCTGGATCGATTCTCATGTGCACTGCTACCCCAAATCGCCCATCTATCATGACGAGGCGGACGCCATCGGCGTTGCCACCGGCGTTACCACGGTGATCGACGCAGGCAGCACCGGCGCAGACCATATTGATGATTTCTATACCATTACGCGTGCGGCCAGCACGCAGGTTTACGCGCTGATCAATATCGCGCGCACCGGCATCGTGACGCAGAACGAACTGGCGGATATGCGACAGATCGACGGCGACGCGGTGCAGAAAGCGGTCGAGCGACTGCCTGACTTTATCGTCGGCCTCAAGGCGCGCATGAGCAGCAGCGTGGTCGGCGAGAACGGCATTCAGCCGCTGATCGAGGCCAAAGCGATCCAGAAGCGGGTCGGGGATCTGCCGCTTATGGTGCATATCGGCAATAACCCGCCGGATCTGGCGGAGATCGCCGACCGGCTCACCGCAGGCGATATCATCACCCACTGCTTTAACGGCAAGCCCAACCGCGTGCTGACGCCGCAGGGCGAACTCAAGGCGTCGGTGCAAAAGGCTATCGCGCGCGGCGTAAAGATGGACGTTGGCCACGGCAGCGCCAGCTTCAGCTTTGAGGTGGCGCGCGTCGCCATCGCGCAGGGCATTCTGCCTGACACCATCAGCTCGGATATCTACTGCCGCAACCGTCTCAACGGCCCGGTGCATAACCTGGCGCACGTCATGTCGAAATTTTTCAGCGTCGGCATGACGCTGCCACAGGTGATCGACTGCGTTACCTGGAAAGCGGCGGACGGGCTGCATCTGACGCGAAAAGGGCGTCTGGAGAGGGGTTTTGACGCCGATCTCACCATTTTCAGCGTCACAGAAGCACCCCGCCTGTTTGTTGATTCCGAAGGCGAACAGGTCACCGGGGAGAAACATCTTACGCCGCTGGCCGCCGTGGTGGCGGGCGAGTGGTTCCTGACAGAAGAAGGGAAAGCCAATGTCTTCGATCTATGAAAAATATGGCCTGAAGCCGGTTATCAACGCCTCGGGCCGCATGACGATCCTCGGCGTCTCTACGCCCTCGGCTGAGGTGGTCGATACCGTTCAGACCGGCCTCAGCCACTATTTTGAAATGAAAGATCTGGTCAACAAGACCGGCGCCTATATTGCCCGGCTGCTGAATGTCGAAAACGCGGTAGTGGTCTCCTGCGCCTCGGCGGGCATTGCGCAGTGCGTCGCGGCGGTCATCGTGAAAGAGAGCGACTGGCTGCTGGATAACCTGCACGCCGCACCGCTTGAGGTGCCGCACGACATCGTGGTGCCGAAAGGCCATAACGTCAATTTTGGTGCGCCGGTCGGCAGCATGGTGGCGCTGGGCGGCGGCCGCCTGGTGGAAGCGGGCTACAGCAACGAGTGTTCGCCTGAGCAGCTGGCGGCGGCGATCACGCCACAAACCGCTGCGATCCTCTACGTTAAATCTCACCACTGCGTGCAAAAAAGTCATTTAAGCGTCGAGCAGGCGGCGGTGGTGGCGCGCAAGCACGGCGTCCCGCTGATCGTCGATGCGGCCGCCGAAGAGGATCTGCAGTGCTACTACCAGTACGGTGCCGATCTGGTGATCTACAGCGGCGCGAAGGCGATTGAAGGGCCGACCAGCGGGCTGGTGATTGGCCGACAGCAGTATGTTGAATGGGTGAAGCGGCAGAGCAACGGTATCGGCCGGGCGATGAAGGTGGGCAAGGAGGGGATCCTCGGCCTGACGCAGGCGATTGAAAACTATTTGCGGCTGGAAAAAGTGAGCGGCGCGCAGATGGTGGAGAAGATGACGCCCTTTATCGACCATCTCAACCAGCTGCGCGGCGTTAGCGCGCGCGTAGTCTGGGACGCGGCAGGGCGCGATATCGCCCGCGCCGAGATCAAATTCGACGAGGCGGCTATCGGTCAGCGTACTGGCGATATCGTACAGGCGCTGAAGAACGGTGAGACCGCTATCTATTTTCGCGGCTACAAAGCCAATGAAGGCATTATCGAGGCGGATGTCCGCAGCGTCAGCGCTGAGCAGCTGCACACCATATTCACCTCGATTCAGGCGCTGTTGAACGGAGAAAAAACCGCATGAAGCTGACCCCAAATTTCTATCAGGATCGTCTGTGCCTGAACGTGCTGGCCGGATCGAAAGCGAACGCGCGCGCCATCTGGGAAGCGGCGGAAGGGCATGTGCTGGTAGGGGTGCTGTCGAAAAACTACAGCAGCAACGAGGCGGCTATCGCCGATATGCGCGAATATGCCGCGCTGATCGATAACGCGCTCTCGGTCGGACTTGGCGCGGGCGATCCGAACCAGTCAAAAATGGTGAGCGAGATTTCCGCCGTGCTGCAACCGCAGCACGTTAACCAGGTATTCACCGGCGTCGGCGCCAGCCGCGCGCTGCTCGGCCAGTCACAAACCGTGGTTAACGGGCTGATTTCGCCGACCGGCACGCCGGGTCTGGTAAAAATCTCTACCGGCCCGCTAAGCTCGCAGGGCAGCGACGCCCTGGTGCCGATCGACAGCGCCATCGCGCTGCTGAAGGATATGGGCGGCAGCTCGGTGAAATATTTCCCGATGGGCGGGCTGAAGGCGGTCGATGAGTATCGCGCCGTCGCCCAGGCGTGCGCGGCGCATGACTTCTGGCTGGAGCCGACCGGCGGCATCGATCTCGATAACGTCGAAGCGATCCTGACGATCGCGCTGGAGGCAGGCGTCAGTAAAATCATCCCGCACGTCTACAGCTCGATTATCGATCCCGCCAGCGGCGATACGCGGGTGGAAGATGTACGTCAGCTTCTGGCGATTTGCAAAAAACTGCTGCCGTAACGACCACCACGCCGGCGCGCTTCACAGGGCGTCGGCGCTTGCCTGGACGTAACGCGCCGTTCGCTTTAGGCTGCTATTTTTCGACATGATGCCGCTGAATGCATGCCAGCGCCGTAACAGGTAGACCGCTTTGAGATTCCCTAATCAACGCCTTGCACAGCTGTTTGACGCCCTGCAAAACGAAACGCTGCCTCAGGATGAGCTGGCGCGGCGCTTCGCCGTTTCAACGCGCACCGTACGCGCCGATATCAGCGCGCTCAACGCGCTGCTGGAGGAGTATGGCGCGCAGTTCGTGCTCAGCCGCGGCGAGGGGTATCAGCTAAAAATCGAGGATGCTCAGCGTTTCCAGCGGCTGGAGCTGCAAAAACGCTCGCCGCTGCGCGTGCCGCGCACCTCCGCCGAGCGGGTGCGCTATATGCTGACGCGCTTTCTGACCGCCGCCTGGTCGCTCAAGCTGGAGGATCTGGCGGATGAGTGGTTCGTCAGCCGCGCCACGCTGCAAAACGATATGACCGAGGTGCGCGAATGGCTGGCGCGCTATCACCTGAATATCGAAAGCAAACCCCATTACGGCATGAAGCTGTTCGGCAGCGAAGTGGCGATCCGTACCTGCTTAACCGATCTGCTGTGGCAGATCGATCAGGAACAGGCCGACAGCCCGCTTATCACCATCGAAGCGCTGCACAGCAACATTCTGGAGACGCTGCGCCCGCTGCTGCAGCAGTGCCTGTCGCGCCACAACGTTCGCCTCAGCGATGAGGGAGAGCGCTATCTGCGCCTTTACTGCGCCGTGGCGGTGCGGCGCATCAGCGAAGGGTATCCGCTCAGCGATCCCGGCGCGGAGGATGTCGGTCTCGACGTGCGCGAGGCGGCGCACGAGCTGATTAATCTGCTGCGGCCGCTGGTGGGCAAGCCGGTATCGCCGGCGGAAGAGGGGTGGCTGCGCGTCAATATCGCGGCGCGCCAGATGCAGGAGGTCGCACCGAGCGCCATTAACGCCGATGATGCCGACGCGCTGGTGGACTATCTGCTCAGCTATATCAATACCCACTATAACTACAACCTGCAGGGCGACGAGCAGCTGCGCGCCGATCTGTTGACGCACATTAAAACCATGATCACTCGCGTGCGTTATCAGATCCATATTCCGAACCCGCTGCTGGGCAATATTAAGCAGCACTATCCTATGGCCTACGACGTCACGCTGTCGGCGGTCTCCAGCTGGGGCAAATATACGCCTTATGTTATCAGCGAAAACGAAATCGGCTTTCTGGTGCTGCATATCGGCGTCGGGCTGGAGCGCCACTACGACGTCGGCTACCAGCGCCACCCGCAGGTGCTGCTGGTGTGCGACAGCGGCAACTCGACCCTGCGGATGATTGAGGCGATGCTGCTGCGTAAGTATCCGCAGCTGCAGGTCACGGGGCGCCTGTCGCAGCGCGAATATGAGGAGCGCACGCGCATCGACGAAGATTTCGTTATCTCCACCACGCGCCTGAGCGAGAAAGATAAGCCGGTGGTGGTGATATCGCCGTTCCCCACCGGCTTTCAGCTGGAGCAGATCGGCAAGCTGGTGCTGGTGGATCGCACCCGGCCCTATATGCTGGAGAAGTTCTTCGACGCGCAGCACTTCCTGATTGTCGATAAGCCGATGACGCAGTCGCAGCTGTTTCGTCAGCTGTGCGATCGGCTGGAGGCGGAAGGCTTTGTTGACGCGAGCTTTTATCCCTCGGTCGAGGAGCGCGAGGCGATCGTCAGCACCATGCTGGGCGAAGGCATTGCGCTGCCGCACTCGCTCGGCCTGCTGGCGAAAAAGACCGTGGTTTACACGGTGCTGGCGCCGCAGGGCATTGCGTGGGGAGAGGATACCGCCTCGGTGATCTTTCTGCTGGCGATCAGCAAAAGCGAGTATGAAGAAGCGATGGCGATCTACGACCTGTTCGTGACTTTTTTGCGCGAAAGGGCTGTAGCCCGGCTGCGCGACAGCAAAGATTTCGCTGAATTCAAGGCGGTGGCCATTGAGTGTCTGGGGCGGCTGTAAGATAAGGCTCCAGCCTGAGGGCCGACTGGAGCAGGAACGCGTTTAGCTTTTTTTCGCCAGCAGACGCGGGATTTCGCGCAGGCACCAGGCTTTGGCTTCGCCCATGCTGTCGCGTCGCCACGCCATAATAATATCCACTTCGCGGGTATATTCCGGGCTGACGACGCGCAGCCGACCTTCCGCGATATCCTTCTCCACCAGCGAATAGGGCATAGTGGCGACGCCAAGGCCCGCCAGCAGCGCGCGGCGTTTGTCGTCCATGCTGCTCACCGTCAGGCGCTGCTGTTTATCCAGCAGCTGCACCGTCAGAACCGGACGCTCGCGCGCCGTATCGGCTACCGCAATGCCGCGATACTTCACGCGCGTCACTTCCGACTGCGGCTCCGGCTCGTTATGGATAGGGTGGTCGGCGCTGGCGACATAGACGCTCATCATGGTGTAGAGCTTACGGGTATTGATTTCGGTCGAGGCGCGGAAGTGCATATCGGGCGCGATAACGATATCCGCGCGGCCCTGCTCCAGCCGTTCCCACGCGCCCGCCAGCACCTCAGTCACCAGCGAAATCTGGGTATTGGCTTTTTCCGACAGCTTCTCCACCAGCGGAAAGAGCGCGTCGGTCGGCACCAGCGCCTCGGTAACGATAGTCAGATGCGTTTCCCAGCCGCGCGCCAGCGCTTCGGCGTCGGTAGTGAGCTTGTCCGCCGCCTCCAGCAGCACGCGTCCGCGCTCCAGCAGCATGCGCCCGACGTTGGTGAATTTCGTCCGGTGGCCGGAGCGGTCGAACAGCACCACGTCCAGCTCCTCTTCCAGCTTTTGCATGGTGTAGCTGAGCGCCGATGGCACACGCCCCAGTTCATCCGCGGCCGCCGCAAAACTGCCGCGACGATCGATCGCATCCATCACGCGCAACGCTTCCAGGGTTAAGGCACGCTCTTTAGCCATCCGAACTCTCTTTCAGGAAATTTGAATATGCACGGCAGATTAACTGGCTAACAATACGGCGTCCAGCCTTTTACCATAATGGGTATCAGGTCTGCGGCCGCTCTCTGCCGCAGCGAGCTGGAGGTAAATTATGATAACGACGCGCAGCGCGTCCGCGTGCGGCCAGGCCGATTTCGGCTGGTTGCAGGCACGCTACAGTTTCTCTTTTGGTCACTATTTCGATCCCAAACTCATGGGCTATGCCTCGCTACGGGTGCTGAATCAGGAAGTGCTGGCGCCAGGGGCCGCCTTTCAGCCGCGCACCTATCCGCAGGTCGACGTACTGAATATCGTGCTGCAGGGCGAGGCAGAGTACCGCGACAGTGAAGGCAATCATATCGTCGCGCGCGAGGGCGAAGCGCTGCTGCTCGCCACGCAGCAGGGCGTCAGCTACAGCGAAATCAACCTGCGCAAGGATCAGCCGCTGACGCGTATGCAGCTCTGGCTGGCGGCCTGTCCCGAGCGTGAAAACCCGACGCTGCAAAAGATTGCGCTGTCAGAGCGCGGCAAGCTGCAGCTGATCGCCTCGCCGGACGGCGCGGGCAACAGCCTGCAGCTGCGTCAGCAGGTGTGGGTTCACCAGCTGCTGCTGGCGCCAGGCGAAGAGCAGTCGCTGACGCTGCGCGGGCCGCGCGCCTATCTGCAGTCGATTCACGGTTCGCTGGAGGCGGCAACTTCAGGCGAGCGGCAGGAGAAGCTGGGCTGCGGCGACGGGGCGTTTTTGCAGGAGGAGCAGCAGATTCGGCTGCGGGCGAAAACCGCGACGCGGGCGCTGGTGATTGATATACCGGTATAAAAAAACGGGCGGCTCAGGCCGCCCGTTCTGTTTCTTTGCCTGTTACTTCAGCATGGTGAATGCGGTAGTGACGTGCTTCACGCCGCTGACCCGGCTGGCGATATCCGCCGCGGCTTTCGCCTCTTCCTGCGTTACCAGACCTAACAGGAACACTTCGCCGTTCTCGGTCGTCACCTTCACGTTCGACGATTTCACCTGATCGCTGCCCAGCAGCTGCGAGCGGATTTTGGTGGTGATCCAGGTATCGGAGGACGAAGTGCCCAGGCTCACTTTCTGGCCGATGCGAATTTCGTTATAGACCTCGGTCGCGCCATCTACGCCCATGGCGATCTGCTTAGCGCGGCTGGCGATGTCCTGCGACGGCGCCTGGCCGGTCAGCAGCACTTTGCCCTGGTAAGCGGTGGCGATAATGCGCGCGTCGGTTTTAATCTGCTGATCTTTTGCCAGCGCGTTGCTGACGCGCAGCTCCAGCGTGCCGTCATCTACCTGGGTGCCTACGGTGCGCGGATCGGTGGCGGTTTTGGTGGCGACGGCCGCGCCGCCAGCGACAACGGCGACGCAGCCCTGCAACAGCATGGCGGTTAACAGGATGGCGACAGCATTCAATGCTTTCATGTTTGCTCCTTCAGTCATTCCTGGTGTGGAAACAGGGTGTTATCAATCAGGTCGCACAGACAGTTCAGCGTCAGCATATGCATCTCATGGATGCGGGCGCTACGGTGCGACGGGATGCGAATTTCCACGTCGTGCGGGCCTAACAGGCCTGCCAGCTCGCCGCCGTCATAGCCGGTGAGCGCAACGATGGTCATATCACGGGTAACCGCGGCTTCTACCGCTTTGACGATATCTCGCGTGTTGCCGCGGGTGGAGATCGCCAACAGGACGTCGCCGGTCTGACCCAGCGCGCGCACCTGTTTGGCGTAGATTTCATCGTGCTGACGATCGTTGCCGATCGCCGTCAGCATCACGTTGTCCGCGCTGAGTGCCAGCGCAGGCAGGCTGGGACGCTCAGTCTCGAAGCGGTTAATCATGCTGGCGGCGAAATGCTGCGCGTTGGCGGCCGATGCGCCATTACCGCAGCTGAGAATTTTATTGCCGTTAAGCAGCGACTGCACCAGCGTCATCGCGGCGCGGGAAATGGCATCCGGCAGCGCTTCCGCGGCGGCAATCTGGGTTTGAATACTTTCAGTAAAACACGCTTTAATTCTGTCCTGCACACGACCACCTGGTTCTATACGTCTGCATTAAAGGCATTGGGCAGCCACTCCAGCGCCGTACCGGTAATGGCGATGATGTCGAAACGGCAATCCACCGTATCAAAACTGCCGCCGCGCTGCGACAGCCAAAGGGCGGCGGCGCGCAACAGCTTTTGCCGCTTGAGGCGGGTGACGCTGGCCAGCGCGCCGCCGTAGCGCGCGTCGCGCCGGTAGCGCACCTCCACAAACACCCAGCATGCGCCGTCGCGCATGATGAGATCCAGCTCGCCGCCGCGATAAGTCACGTTGCTGGCGATCCAGCGCAACCCGGCGCGCTCTAAATAGCGCCGGGCGCGCTGTTCCTGTTCAGCGCCGAGGCGCCGCGAGGTCAGGAGGCGGGAACGATCGCGCCCTGACGGTACTGGCTCCATGACAACGCCCTGTTGATCACGCAATCCTGATTCGCGCTCAGCTTGCCGGTATTGCCGTCAATGGTGAAGCCCGGCGTCTGGCGCATCTGATTAAAACTGTTCGCCAGCGTCCAGGCGTCAATGCCCATTGCATAAAGGCGAACCAGCGAATAGTCGTTGTTAAACGACTGCGCTGCCCGCTGCATCAGCGCCGGATTACGGCCTGAAAGCAGCGGAATATCGCTGAACTGCAGTCCTTCCATCTCCAGGCGGAAATCGGGGCCTGCGCCAGCCTGATAGCTGCGTGAACTGGCGTAGAGCGATGCCGCGCTACGGCTGCCGGTGCGCATGGCGATCATCGGCTTGATCAGCTGTAGCTCATCCTGCGTCGAAACGATATAGACCGAATCGACGTTGCCGCCGCTGCTCGCCGCTGGCGGCGCGCTCTGCTGCTGCGGCGAGGGAATATTCAGCCCGGCGATAGCGACGCCCTGCGGTTCAGCCGGCTGCGTAGTAACCGGCGTGCCGCTCAGCGTAATGCCCGCGCCGCTGTTGATGCCTTGCTTCAGCTCAGCAGTCGAGCCAAAACGCTGTTGCAGCGGCGCACCGCCGCCCAGTTTCTGCCACTCCTGCGCAAAGGCGTTAACCACGCGATCGCCGAAGCTGCTGCGCGGCACCAGCAATAGCGGCTGGCGTTTGCCCTGATCCCACATATGGTGCGCGGCATCGCGCGCTTCGTCTTCAGGAGAAAGCGCAAAGTAACAAACATTCGGATGGTTCTGGATCTGCTCCGGCGCGTTAAGCGCCAGAACATTAAGCGACGTCTGGCTGTTAGCGACCGCTTCAACGTTGCTTTTCAGCAGCGGACCGACCACGAGGGTGGCGCCATCCTGCTGTGCCTGCTGCATCACCTGCTGAATCGGCTGGCTGCTGGTGTCATACACCTTGACCTGCGTAGTGCTGGAAGGGGCGCTTGCCGTCGGCTGCTGCGGCTGCGCGGCTGCGGGCTGCTGGGACTCGGCTGGCGTGATCGAGGCGGCTGCCGGGCTGACCACGGCGTTGGCTGCGCCAGTAGGCGCAGGCTGCGCGTCTGCGGCGGCGGCAGGCTGAGCTGCGGTCGGCTGCGGCGCAGCGTTCAGGGCGCCGTTTTTCGCATCGTTGAAGCCTTTCTCAATCGCGCTGGCGAAGACCTGCGCCTGACCGTTCAGCGGCAGCAGCAGCGCGATGGTGCTGGTAGAGGCTTTAGTAAAGTTCTGCGCCTGGCTTAACGGCGTCGGCAGGGTTTTAGCCGCCGGGTTTTGCGGATAGCGCGTCTGCCAGTCTTTAAGAGCGGACTTCAGCATCTCGCCGTCCTGCGCGTTGGCGCGCCAGACGTTAAGCAGATCCAGCCAGCCCTGCAGGGTATTTTCACTGGCGTTGATCACCAGGCTGCTGGCTTCCTGCGGCGTCATCTGCGTCAGCGCCTGCCAGGTGGCGTCGATGTTTTTCTGATGATCGTCGCCGGTCAGCAGCGGCTCCTGCGCAATATAGGCGCGCAGCAGCGCCAGCGAGGTTTTACCCTGCACGGCGGCGATCTGCAGACCGTAGTAGCGCGCCTGCTGCTCTTTCGACAGGTCGTCGACTTTCACCTGATTCAGCAGCTGCGTCGCGCCCGGCACGTTCTGCTGGCTAAACAGGAACTGCGATTTAAGCAGCAGCAGTTCCTGCTGTTGCGTGTCGCTGAGGCGGCTCGGCAGCTGGTTAAGCTGCTGGCCAGCCTGTGGATACTTTCCTTCTTTCATCAGGGCACGGATGGCAAGTAATTGCCAGTCTGTCCTGCTATCATCGCTGCTTTGCTGCACTTGCTGCAGATAGTAATCAGACCCGCCGGTCACGGGTCCCTGAATATTAACGTTTGAGGTTTGCGGCCCCTGACCGCTACAGGCGGCTAAAATCAGCCCAGCAAGAAGGACAGGCACAAAGCGTCCTGCTTTATGACGAACGACTTTTGAAGGAAGCATACTGTATCCAGTGATGTTTTTTTCAAGATGCTCAATATTAAATCGGCAATTCGGATGAAACAATGAAACAACTCGATCGGGCAGAGATTTCTGCCAGCACGCTCTACATCGTTCCAACCCCGATTGGTAATTTGGGTGATATCACCCAGCGGGCGCTGACGGTGCTTTCGGGCGTCGATCTGGTCGCAGCGGAAGATACACGTCATACCGGACTGTTGCTACAACATTTCGCCATCGCTGCGCGGCTCTTCGCACTTCACGACCACAATGAACAGCAGAAGGCCGAACTGCTGCTGGCGAAGCTGCAGGAAGGGCAGAGCATCGCGCTGGTCTCCGATGCCGGCACGCCGCTGATTAACGATCCGGGTTACCATCTGGTACGCCGCTGCCGCGAGGCGGGCATTCGCGTGGTGCCGCTGCCTGGTGCCTGCGCTGCCGTCACAGCATTAAGCGCCGCCGGGTTACCGTCCGATCGTTTCTGTTACGAAGGGTTTCTGCCTGCCAAAACCAAGGCGCGCTGCGACACGCTGCGCGCGCTGGCGCAGGAGCCGCGCACCCTTATTTTCTATGAGTCTACCCATCGTCTGCTCGACAGCCTGCAGGATATGGCGAGCGAGTTGGGTGCCGGGCGCTACGTGGTGCTGGCGCGCGAGCTGAGCAAGACCTGGGAGTCGATTCACGGCGCGCCGGTGGGTGAGCTGCTCGCCTGGGTCAAAGAGGATGAGAACCGTCGCAAAGGGGAGATGGTGCTGGTCGTCGAAGGGCATAAGCCGGACGAAGAGGCGCTGCCCGCCGAAGCGCTGCGTACGCTGGCGCTGCTGCAGAAAGAGCTGCCGCTGAAAAAGGCGGCGGCGCTGACCGCGGAAATCCACGGCGTGAAGAAAAATGCGCTCTATCGCTTTGCTCTCGATCAGCAAGAGACGTGACAATTGCAGTCGAATGGCCTATCATCCGGCGCCGAAGCTGACCAGACAGTCGCCGCTTTGTCGTCGTCCCTCTTGTAGGGAGACGGGCAGAGGGGAGGAAAGTCCGGGCTCCATAGGGCAGGGTGCCAGGTAACGCCTGGGGGGCGCAAGCCTACGACCAGTGCAACAGAGAGCAAACCGCCGATGGCCCATTTATGGGATCAGGTAAGGGTGAAAGGGTGCGGTAAGAGCGCACCGCGCGTCTGGCAACAGTTCGCGGCACGGTAAACTCCACCCGGAGCAAGGCCAAATAGGGGTTCGCATGGTACGGCCCGTACTGAACCCGGGTAGGCTGCTTGAGCCAGTGAGCGATTGCTGGCCTAGATGAATGACTGTCCACGACAGAACCCGGCTTATCGGTCAGTTTCGACTTTTCAGGTGAAAACCCCGCGCAAGCGGGGTTTTTGCTTTCTGGAGCAAGCTGCCGCCCACTTTGTGCCACGTTCGCCGCCGTTGAAAATGACAAAGCTGCCTGCTCAAATCACGAACATTTCGGCCCATAAGGGATATATCGCTGCGGGTAATGACTCCAAATTATTGATAGTGTTTTATGTTCAGATAATGCCCGATGACTTTGTCATGCAGCTCCACCGATTTTGAGAACGACAGCGACTTCCGTCCCAGCCGTGCCAGGTGCTGCCTCAGATTCAGGTTA
>NZ_JAKRNL010000011.1:0-62538 GCF_022346905.1 Pantoea sp. ACRSB
GTTTTACGGCAGTGAGAGCAGAGATAGCGCTGATGTCCGGCAGTACTTTTACCGTTACGCACCACCCCGTCTGTAGCTGAACAGGAGGGACAGCTGATAGAAACAGAAGCCACTGGAGCACTTCAAAAACACCATCATACACTAAATCAGTAAGTTGGCAGCATCACCGAGCTTCCCTATGTCACGATTGCGCCCGTGCTATATGAATTCTCTATGACCTTTCCTGAGGTCGATATCCATATCAAAGAGCCTTTTCGCGGCGATGTGGAGGCGATGGTGAAAAATGGCGAAGTCGATCTGGGCATCGCGCTGTCTCACCCCGTTGAGAGCGAGAAAATTCAGTTTAGGCAGCTGGGGAAAGTGGTCATGGTGCATGTCGTCAGCGCCGCGCATCCGCTGGAGCAGCGCATCCCCGTCTCCTTTGCCGATTTGCACAGCTGGCGGCACATCACCTTTGGTTCCCAGGAGACAAGGATCGCCACCACCGAATACTTAGGCAGTCCCATGCTCTGGCGGGTGGAAAGCTACAGCGCGATGCTGGAGGCGGCGCTGGCCGGTCTCGGATGGGCGTCGCTTCCTCGCGAGTTCGTCGATCGCGAATTGCGCGCAGGGACCTTGATCGAGCTACGGCAGCAGGAGTACCCCCATACCGACTGGATCGTCGGCATTGATCTGCTCTGGTCTAAACAGGCGCCCGCCGGCAAAGCGCAACGCTGGCTGCGCGACCGTCTGGTGAAACATAAAATTTTTGAGCAGGACAGGGCGGGGAACCGAACCACGCTATAACGGTTAAAAATAGTTATCCAGACGTAAACGCCCAGGTTTTTTTCACCGAAATCATTTGGCCTGCTCGCTTTTTTACCAGACAATCTGCCGCCTTGTTATGTGTCTGGTCTGGCGCGGATGTCCGGTCTCCTTCGCTCTGTTCAGTCTGGCCAGACAAAGAGTGATCAATCCTGTTGCGCCGGCATCTGAACAACCAGTAATTCAAAGTGTAAAAATGACTATTCAAGCAAGTACGGAAAACGCAGTAGCAAACAGACCATCCTGGTCGCTGAAAGATACCATCTGGATGATGGGGGTATATGGCACCACGGTGGGCGCCGGCACGCTATTTTTGCCGGTGGAGGTGGGAACGCGCGGGCCGCTGGTGTTTTTTATGATGCTGCTGCTGGGCCTGCCGCTGTCGCTGATACCGCACGTGCTGATCTGCCGCATCTTTATGCGCGACCATCAGGCGGAAAACGCCGCTCTTCCGCTCTTCGGTAAATTCTTCGGCCCAAAAGGGCGTCAGGGCATTAAGATCTTTTTCTGCGTAGCCCATTTTCCCGTCACGCTGGTGTACGTCGTCTCGCTGGTCAATGCGTTAGACAACTATGTTACCGCCCACCTGCATGTCGCCGCACTGAACCGCGCCGTGCTGGCTTTTATCGCGGTGTCGTTACTCTATCTGGTGTTAAGCAAAGGCCGCGACCGCGTGGTCACCACCATGAGCACGCTGGCGATCCCCTTTGCCGTCTCTCTGCTGTTGATTGCCATGATGCAGATCCCGTCGTGGCATCTCTCCAACCTGATTCAGGCGCTGCGAGAGACCACGGCCGCACCTGCTGGCGAGTCGCTGAAGGCGCTCTGGCTGGCGCTTCCGCTTATCACCTTCTCATTCTGTTCCGCGCCGATGATGTCGCCGCTCTCCTCCTGGTACCAGGAAAAGGGGAAGGGCGGCGAGCAGAAAGCCGTACGCGTGGTCCGTCTGGCTTACTGCGCCATCTTTTTCAGCATCATCTTTTTTGTGCTGAGCTGTGTGCTGAGCATGCCGCGCGAGGTGTTTATCGCAGCCAGGACGCAGAACCTGAACGTGCTCGCGGTGATGGAAGGGAACAGTGGCGCAGGTCTGCTGTTTATCGTTGCGCCCTTTATTGCGATGGTGGCGATGACCAAATCGTTTCTGGGGGTTTGTCTGCCGGTCGCCGAAACTTTCGCTACGCTGATCGGCGACGCCGCCGGGCTGAAAGATCAATCCGGCCGCAAGCGAGCCAAAGCGGTGGCCTTTGCGCTGATGTTTGCGGTGTCGCTTGCGGTGGCCTACTGGAACCCGGACGTGATTGCGCTGATTGAAACCGTCTGCGGGCCGCTGATCGCGATCTTCCTGTTCGTGATCCCCGCCTGGCTGGTGTACACCCGAAGCGAGCTGCAGACGCTGCGAGGCGGCATGTCGCTTATCGTCATCGTCGGCGGCCTGCTCACCGTGTCGGCGCTGATGTACGGCATGCTTTAAACCGCGCCCCCCGGAGAAACGGGGGCGCGGTCGGGCGGTCAGACCTGACCGCTCGCCTGATTCCGGCCGTTGCGCTTGGCTCTGTAAAGCGCGCGGTCGGCCTCTTTTTTCAGCTGTTCAGCCTCTGCCGGTTTGCCTTCAGAGACCAGCGAACTGTAGCCGGCGCTGATGGTCACGATACCGAGCGAGACTTCGGTACTCTCATGCGCGATGCCCATCTCCATCACGCTCCTGACGGCGCGCTCGGCCACTATCTTCGCCTCGGACTCGTCGGTGTTCGGCATAATAATCGCGAACTCTTCGCCGCCGTAGCGCGCGACCACATCGCCGTGAAAATGAACGCTCTCTTTCAGCGCGTGGGCGACATCCTGCAGACACTCGTCGCCGGCCACATGTCCGTACGTATCGTTAAAGCGTTTAAAGCAGTCGATATCGATCATCACCAGCGCGATCGGGTCGCCGGTTTTCAGCGATTTAAGTAACCCCTGCTCAAGCAGCGCATCAAACTGCCTTCGGTTGGCCAGGCCGGTTAAGCCGTCGACCAGCGCCAGCGACTGCAGCGTGTGATTGATGTTGGTCAGCTCATCGCGCACGTAGGTTAATTCAATCTGATTTCTGACGTTGGCGCCCACCTGGCGCAGCAGCATGATGCCCATGCCGGTAATAGCGCAGAGCAGAGCCAAGTTAAGCAGCAGGTTAACCAAATTCCCCGCCAGCCATTCCCGACGAATGCTGTCGCGGTCGTAGCCCGCCGTGACGATCAACGGATAGCGCTCCAGCCGGGTGTAGCCAAACACGCGCACCACGCCGTCCAGCGTAGAGCGCCAGGTGGCGTTGCCGCTTGAGGCGGCCTTAAGCTCCGTTTTAAACAGCGGGCTGGACGCCAGCGTCCGGCCGATAAAGGCGTCAGGGAACGGGCGAATATATAAGACGGAGGAATCCGCCAGGATCAGCCCCAGGGTGTCTTTATTGCCCAGGGCGAAATAGCTGTAATACTGACGGAAATAGTCAACCCGCACGGTGGCCAGCGCGACGCCGGCAAAATGGCCCTGGCTGTCGTTCAGGCGAACGGAAACCGGGATCACCAAATCGCCGGTTGAGCGGCTGCGGATGACCCGACTGATAAGCAAATTCGTATCGTTATGGGTCCGATGCCAGATGAAATAGGCGCGATCGGCATTACTGGCGTTCGTCGGAACAAAATTGCCGGAGGAGGCGATCCAGTGCCCCTCGGTGTCGTAAATGAAGAGCCCGTGCAGCTGCGGTAGCTTAGCCTGCTGCTCTTTTAGCTGGTGCAGGAAAGCCGGCGTCGCGGCGTACTCATTGCCCCGCTGCCGGAGCTGCCGGACCGCATCCGCCAGGGTGATATCTACCTGCAGAAACGCATCTTCCGCCTGCTTCGCCAGCGAAACCGACAGGTTGCGGGCGTCGTCGTTTTTTTCGCCCACCGTCTGCTGCCATGAGTTCCATAACGACCAGGCGTTGATGGCGATAACGAAGAGGCTGGTGAGCAACAAAAACACGGCCATGCTTTTGCCGAGAGAGGTTTTTAACAGGGCGACGCCGGAAGCGCCTGATTGAGTTTTTCGCATAGTTAAGGGGGATATCAGCGCATACGGCAAAGGTCAGTAACGCATAATACATTAATTATGCTCAGGTCATAATGGTTAGCCGCATGCATTCTGAGCGCGCGCAGGTGCATGAGTCGCCTTTCAAAAAACGAATAAGTCATTCTCGCCTATACTTCACCGCGTTTGCTGGAATGTTCAGTCGCGCTCAGGTTTGCCGTTCGCGCGGCGGCGTATTCAGGCATAACGAGACGCATGATTTTTATCATTTTATTCTTACAGGGGATTTGCTGCTATGTTGCATTCTCAACCTTCACGCGCCGGCACGCTGCTGCTCCTGCTGGCGGCCGCGATCGGCTTCGCGCTGGCGCTCTACGCCTGGCTGACGCCTCTGACTGGCGTCACCGGCACCATCGGCGCGCTCGGCGTGGCGATCGCCAGCGTAGTTCTGGCTTTGCTGACGCTGATTTTGCGCGCCGCGTCAGGGCGCGGCGCACGCATTTTCTGGGGCATCGTGACGCTGATTGTGCTGGTGGGTATCGGCTTTGCCGCCTTACTGCTCCATCAGGGGATCATTACCGCCGCCATGGTACTCGGTCTGGCTGGTCTGATCCTTCTCGGCCGCCGTCCCGCCCGTCACACCACACCCGCCAGAGCCTGAGGAATTGCCCGTGCATAGCGATAAACAAAAGCAGCTGATGAAAGTCAGCATGACGGCGCTCGCGCTGCTGATGACGCCACTCACATTACAGGCCGAGGATAAGGCCGCCGAAGCTTCTCAGGGAACGCAGGAGAAGCTTAATGTGGATGCCGCCGATCAGCAGTCGCCTGGCACCACGAACACCACTAAAGAAGCCTCTTCCGAACAGGATGGCAAAAAGGTCGCGTCCGCCGCTAATACGGCGTCGCCGCTGGTGCCGGAAAAAGCGACCTGGGACAGCTTCCACGGCCAGCTTAACGCCCAGAAGTACAGCCCTCTCAAGCAGATCACGGCCGATAACGTCAGCAAGCTGGAAAAAGTATGGGAATTTCATACCGGCGACGTCTCCGACGGCAAAGGCAAAACGCCTGCCACCGTCTGGTCGGCCACGCCGGTGTTCGCCAACGATACGATTTACATCGGCACGCCTTTTTACCGGCTGATTGCGCTCGATCCCGGCACCGGGAAAGAAAAGTGGCATTACGATACGAAAGCGCCGCGCGAAGCGCTGACTCAGCCGGTCCTGAAGAACCGCGGCGTCTCTTACTGGCAGGCGAAAAACCCGGTTGCCGGGCAGGCCTGCCAGAAGATCGTTTATATGGGCACCGTTGACGGCAAACTCTATGCGCTGGATGCCGACTCCGGCAAACCATGCGAAAAATTTGCCGATAAGGGCGTGCTGAACGTCGAGCAGTGGAACACCCTGAATGCGAAATTTCCGCTGTCGCTGCTGCAGCCGCCCACCGTGGTCGGCAACCATCTGATCGTCGGCTGGGCGGGTAAAGACTGGGCCTATGCCGAAGCGCCTCCGGGTACCGTCTTCTCCATCAATGCCGAAACCGGTCAGCGCGAGTGGACCTTTGACGCCATTCCCGCCGACATCAGAAAGCGCACCGGCACCGCCAACGTCTGGACCCATATGTCCGCCGACGAGGCTAACGGGCTAGTCTATCTGCCGGTCTCTTCGCCTTCGCCTAACTACTGGGGCGGCAACCGCGTCGACGCCATTCCGCTCGGCACCTCAACCACCGCGCTTGATGTGAACACCGGCAAAGTCGTCTGGTCGCGCCAGTGGGTGCATCATGACGTCTGGGATTACGACATCAACTCCGCGCCGACGCTGATGGACATCACGGTCAACGGCAAACCGATCCCGGCGCTTATCCAGGCCACTAAACAGGGCTTCCTGTTCGTCGTGAACCGCCTGACCGGCGAAGATGTCTGGCCGATCGAGGAGCGTCCGGTTCCGCAGGGCGACGGCTCCGTTCAGGGCGAGAAACTTTCGCCTACTCAGCCGTTCCCGACCAAACCGGCGCCTTTGCTCGATCAGTCTAAAAAACCGGAAATCTGGAAGCTGGCCGATATCGTCGGCGCCGGGCAGTGCTCGCGTCTCTGGGATAAGCTGACCTATGAAGGCATGTATACGCCGCCAACCACCAAAGGCGAGGGGGCATTAACCTATCCTGACAGCGCCGGCGGCGTGCAGTGGGGCGGTGTCGCCTTCGATCCGCAGAATCAGATTGCGGTGGTGAACACCTCGCACATCGTGCAGTACGTCAAGCTCTACAGCCGTGAAGAGTACAATAAGGCGGATAAAGACTCCGGTAATGAGAGCGGATTCGCGCCGCAGGAGGGCGCGCCTTACGGGATGCGCCTGAACGTGGCGAATAACTGGCTCGGCATGCCGTGCTGGCAGCCGCCGTTTGGCGAGATCGTGGCGCTGGATATGCACACCGGCGACGTGAAATGGCGACGTCCGGTTGGCGCGTCTCAGCAGTACGGGTTCTTTATGCCGGAAAGCTGGGGCTCGCCCACTATCGGCGGCCCGGCGGTCACCGCAGGCGGCGTCATCTTTATCGGCGCCTCGATGGACGCGAAAGTCCGCGCTTACTCGCTGGCGAGCGGAGAGGAGCTTTGGTCCGATCAGGTTGAAGCGCCAGCCGTGGCAAACCCCTCGGTGTATGAATACAAAGGACGCCAGTATGTCGCCTTTGTCGCCGGCGGCAACACCATACTGAAAGATCAGGTCGGCGACCAGGTCGTGGTCTACGCGCTGCCTAAATAACCCTGCTGATAAGTTCTGAATCGAGAGCAAAGCGATTTGCTCTCGTTCAGAACGTAAAGAAGGCAGGCGACGCGGACGTTAGTTAAACACCATACCGCCGTCGATTAATAAGGACTGCCCGGTCATATAGTCGGAGTCGGGACCCGCCAGGAAAGAGACGCAGGCGGCGACATCTTCCGGCTCGGACAGTCTCCCCAGCGTAATGCGTTTAGCAAATTCCCGCGTGCCGTATCCCGCCGGCTCTCCCGCCGCCTCCGATATCTGCTTGTCGATCGCTTCCCACATCGGCGTTTTTACAATGCCGGGACAGAACGCGTTGACCGTAATGCCCGCAGCAGCCAAATCTTTAGCCGCCGTTTGCGTCAGCCCGCGCACCGCGAACTTGCTGGAACTATACACGGCCAGCTCTGGGTTGCCGACGTGGCCCGCCTGAGAACAGGCGTTGATAATTTTCCCGCCGTGGCTTTCCGCGGCGAAGGCCTGGATTGCCGCCTGCATGCCCCAGATAACGCCCTTCACGTTGACGTTATACACCTTATCGATCACCTCTTCGGTGATATCGGCGATCGGCGTAGAGGGCGCGACGCCGGCATTGTTCACAATGACGTCGAAGCCGCCCAGCGCGCGTCTCGCCTCCTCGACCGCCGCAAAGACGCGATCGCGCCGGGCGACATCGACCTGCAGCGCAACCGCCTTGCCGCCGGCGCGGGTAATCGTCCCCGCAACCTGCTGCGCGGTGTCGGCATTATAATCGGCGACCGCCACGGCAAAGCCGTCTTTCGCCAGGCGTAATGCGATCGCCGCGCCGATGCCCTGACCGGCGCCGGTAACAAAAGCCACTTTATTTTTCATAACGCTATCCTTTTAAGGTTAGATCAGAGCAGCTGGCTGAGATGAAGCTGTCCCATCAGCAGCGGGTTGTCGCTGTAGTCGACGGGAAGGGCAACCACAGCCGGCCCGTTCACATCCATCGCTTTGCGCAGCGTCGGCTCCAGCTCTGCCGCGCTGTTTACCGCAAACCCGGCCGCGCCGAAGGCTTCGGCATAGGCTTTAAAGTCGACCGGGCCGAAGTTGACGCCGGAGAGGCGCTGGTACTTTTTCTCCTCCTGGATGGCGACCATGTTGTAGGCGTTATCGACCCAGATAATGTGCAGAATGTTGGCCTTCAGCCTGACGGCGGTTTCCAGCTCCATGCTCGACTGCAAAAATCCGCCGTCGCCTGAGACCGACACCACTTTGCGCGACGGATCCACCAGCCAGGCGCCGATAGCCCACGGCAGCGCGACGCCCATCGTCTGCTGCCCGTTGGAAATCATGATTTGACGCGCGCGGAAGCTGTAAAGATAACGGGCGATCCAGATATGAAAGCTGCCCATGTCGACGGTCAGGCTGACGTCGTTGTTGATGATGTCCTGCATGGCGCGCACGATGCGCAGCGGATGCAGCGCGAACTGATCCAGGCTGGCGCCCTGCATCGCCAGCAGCTGCCGTTGCTGGCGGCGATCCTCCAGCACGGCGGCGGCCGCCTCGCTGAGCTGCAGCGGCGAGGCGATGCGCGCGGCGATTTTACGCACGGTCTGGGCGATATCACCCACCAGCTCGGCGTCAGGCAGGTAGAGATTGTCAGCCTCCGCCGGCAGCACATCGATATGCACCAGCATCGCTTTTCCGCTGTTCCACATCGCGGGCTCATACTCAACCGGGCTGTAGCCGATGGTGATGATCAAATCGGCCTGCTGCAGCAGACGATCGCCCGCCTGGTTGTTAAACAGGCCGATACGTCCGGCGAAGCGCGAAAAGTGCTCCTGACGCACCGCGCCGGCCGCCTGATAGGTGCTGGTGACGGGAATGCGGCTTTTGCTCAGCAGCTCGTGGATCGCCTCGCTGTTCTCTGGCTGGCTCGCCATCAGGCCCAGCAGGATCACCGGATTTTTGGCCCGGGCGATTTCGCGGCTGACCGCCTCGACCAGCGAATCGGGCGCGGCGCCCAGCGTGACGCGTCCCTTGTGCTGCAGCGGCGTGCCTGACACCGGCTGGTCGACGATATCCTGCGGCAGGCTGATAAAGGCGCCGCCGCCGCGGCCGTTCTCAGCATGGCGAAAAGCGTTGGACACGCATTCGGCCAGCGCAGAGGCGTCGGTAACCTCGACGGCGAATTTCGTCACCGGACGAAACATCGACACGGTATCCATGCTCTGATGAACCTGCTTGGCGCTGTCGGAACGCTTTACCGCGCCGCCAATCGCCACCACCGGATCGCCTTCGCTGGTGGCGGTAGCCATGCCGGTCACGAGGTTCGAGCAGCCCGGCCCCGAGGTGACCAGCGCCACGCCGGCGCTGCCGGTCAGCCTGCCGACCGCGGCCGCCATAAAGGCGGCATTCGCCTCATGCCTCACCGGGATCAGCTGAATAGGGGAATCCACCAGTGAATCGAACACCTTGTCGATTTTGGCGCCGGGAATGCCGAACACATGGTTGACGCCCTGCGCTTCAAGCTGCGCCACCACGAGATCGGCGCCGCTGTTCCAGAGCACGTTGGTTTTTAGCGTTTTCATCATCACCTCAGTTGTTAGCTTTCGACAGCCCGAATGGCTTCATCCAGATCCTGCGGGTTCAGATCCGCCTGCAGAAAATCGCGGTCCTGCGGCAGATCGATCACCAGCTGGCTGATGGCGCCGAACGTCAGCTCTCCTCTCTCCAGCACATAATCGAGGATGTGGCCGCCGCCCTGGCGATCGCCGGTAATAAAGTGCTCGTGGTAGCCTGCGACGTTGATGCCCTGCATATACTGCGGCGTGCGGAAGCCAATCAGTTCGCCCTCCGCCTCGCGAAAGTCGAAGGTGGGCTGATTGCCGAGCACTTCAGGCATGGTGCGATAGGGACGACACTGGCAGGGCACGGTGCGCGTCTGTACGGCATGAAAGCGGCCACTGATGCGCAGCGCGCAGAACTGGTTATCTGAGGTGATTTTGCTGTCGATAACGCGGTGCACATCGTCACGCGTGGCGGTTTCAGCGAAGCGGTGCTGGTATTCAGGTTTGAAAAATGTCATTACCGCAAAAGGCGTTTTCTGATCGGGCCTGGCAGGACGGGCGCTGCCGTCGGAGCGGAGCTGATACACCTCGCTGTCAAAAGCGATCAGCTCGCCGTCGAGCTGATTAAAAGTGCCCAGACCAAAATCGCCTTTGCGCAGCAGATCCGCAACCGTGGTCGATCCGTCGTAAACCCCGTTAAGAAGCGCGCTCATCAGCGAGGTCTGATAGATAACTTTTTCTGGTGATTTTTCCGCAAGTTTGCCAAGGGTTTCCTTGAGCTGATCCTCACATGAACAATCAGATACAATATTACACATATGGTGCCTCACAAACCCATAGTTAAGCCGTGTTAATATCATGTTGGGCCAGTTGGCTCGCAGAATCCAATAGCGAAACCTGTTAACTTTGAGACGTTTTTGATATGGAACTTCGGCATCTACGTTATTTCGTTGCTGTGGCCGAGACGCTGCACTTTACCCGCGCAGCGGAAATGCTGGGCATTTCTCAGCCGCCGCTAAGTCAGCAAATCCAGCGTCTGGAACATGAGATTGGCACGCCGTTGCTGAAGCACTTAACGCGTGGGGTCGAGCTGACCGAGGCGGGCAGCGCGTTTCTGCCTGATGCAATACAGATTGTGCAACAGGCCGATAATGCGCTGGAGAAGGCTCGCGGCGTGGCGCGAGGCATCAGCGGGCAGATGTCGCTGGGCTTCGCCAGTTCGGTGGCGTTTGGTCAGCCGGTATTCGATTTGATCCGGCGTTTCAAGGCGCGCTATCCCGCCATCACCCTGACCACGCGGGAGGAGAACATGGCGCTGCTGATGCAGGATTTACAGGAAGGACTGCTCGACGCGGCGTTTATTCGCCTGCCCTGCGAAAGCAGCAAAGCCTTTAATCTGAAGGTGATCGCCACCGAGAGAATGCTCGTCGCCTTGCCCGCTGGCCACGCGCTTGGCCATCAGCGAAGCGTGGCGCTGTCGCAGCTGGCGGACGAAACGCTGATTATCTTCCCGCGCGACGTCTCCCCAAGCCTGTATGAACTTATCGTCAGCACCTGTCTGCGCGCGGGCTTTTCCACGGCGCGATTTCAGCAGGCGCCGCAGATCGCCTCCTCTCTCGGCATGGTGGGCGCCAACTGCGGCATCGCGCTGGTGCCGGCCTCTATGTGCTGCGTCAATAACCCGCAGATTGTGTTTTGCGAGATCGAGAACAACACGCTTTATACGGATATCGCCTTTGCCTGGCGACGCAGCAGCACGGCCAGAACGGTATCGCACCTGCTCAGGCTGATTAACGATGCTGAGCAGGCCGCGTCGGGCGAGCCCTCTCCGCCCGACGGCGAGTGATCTTCAGCCCGCCAGCGCCGCCGCGAAGTCGCGGTACGAATGCAGCGGACGGCCCAGCAGCGCCACCAGCCGCTCACGATCGCCAGTCTGCGGGATCATGCCGTCGCTGACGTAGCGCTCGGCCATCAGACGCATTTCATAGGCCATCCATCTCGGCATAAATCCCGCCATGTTCGCTTCAAACGCGGCAGGATCGTCGCCGCCGTAGTTAACCGGTCGCCCGAGCGCCTCAGCCCATACCGCAGCGGCCTGAGGTCCGGTAAGGGTATCGGGTCCGACGATATTGATGGTTTCGACCGGCAGTTTGCCGGGAGCCCGGTCGCGTCGTATCAGTTCGATAGCGGCCACCTCGGCAATATCGCGCACATCGACCATCGCCAGCCCGACGTTTCCGATCGGCATCGGATAAACGCCGTGGTTGAAGATGACCTCTTTAACCATCGCGTCGTTATCGATGTAATAGGTCGGCCGCAGGATGGTGGCGCTAAAATTCATCGCCGCGAGCATCTGCTCCGCGCCGTACTTAACGGCAAAATGGGGAACGTTTACCGCTTTATCCGCCTCGAACACCGAAAGATAGACGATCCGTTCAACGCCGCATTCGCGGGCGACGTTCAGGGTAATGATGGCCTGCGTAAACTCATCGGCCGTGACGGCGTTCAGCAGGAAAAGCGAGCTAACGCCTGAGAAGGCGGCGCGCAGGGCGTCGAGATCGAGCAGCTCGCCTTTAACCGCCTCGACGCCTGGCCCAAAGCCGGCAGCGTCAGGGTTACGCGTCAGTACGCGAACAGCAGCGCCGCGGCTGATAAGCTGGGCGACGACATGGCGGCCGACACGGCCGGTGGCGCCGGTAACAAGAATAGTCATGATGTTTACTCCGTGATGTCAGGTGGGTGTAAACAGAGATTAGGGTGTTTTGTTTAATGGCGGAAGACGCTATTCTCGAGACTCTTTGTTCCATAAATGAGACAGCGTATGGATCTTAACGCCTTAACAGATTTTCACCTTATCGCCGCCTCGGGCGGGTTCGGCGCCGCCAGCCGCGCCAGCGGGCGTTCAAAGGCAACACTGTCGCGGCGGCTGGCCGATCTTGAAGAAACGCTTGGCGTCCGCCTTATTGAGCGCGGCAACCGTCGGCTTGAAATTACCGAGGCAGGTAAACTTCTGCTGGCCAGAACGGCCGGGGCCATGCGCGAAATCAGCGAAGCTGTCGTTATGACGCAGGAGGGCGCGACCCGTCCCAGAGGATGCCTGCGTATTGCAGCACCGCTGCTGTTTTCACAGGTGGCGCTGGGCCAGCTCACAGCCCGATTCCGCACGCGTTATCCCGACGTCCGGATTGAGTCCGTGGCAGAGGACAGGCTCAGCAATCTGGTTGAGGAGCACTTCGACGTGGCAATTCGCATTAATCCCCCACCGGACAGCGCGCTGGTGGGCAGATGCTTTGCCAGAGACAAGCTCATGCTGGTCGCCGCTCCCGGGTTTGAGATGCCGCTCAGCGATGGCGGCCGCCCGCTCCCGGTTGCTGCGGTCGTAATGCCCACGCACCGGGAAGGCGAAATCTGGTCGCTGGATAACGGGCGACGCTGCCTGGTCCCGCAGCCGGTGGCGCAGTTCTCTTCCCTGCTGGCCGTGCGTGACGCCGTAACGGCAGGCGCCGGCGCGGCGATGCTGCCCCAGTCGATTGTCAGTAATCTGCTGGAAAAAGGCGCGCTGATCGCATGGGGAGAGGCTAACGAGACGACAGAGCTGTGGGTGCTGCACACCTCTCGCCGCCTGCAGAGCCCAAAAGTCAGCGCCTTCGTGGCATTCATCTGCGAGCAATATCCCGGCGGCTGGTTTACAGCCTGAACCCGCGGGTTTAACCGGCGGGTTCAGGTGCATGCCGTTATTGTGCGCTGCCCGACTCCAGCGCACGCTGCAGCCGTTGCGCCGTGTTTTGCTCGCCCCGGCTCTCAAACAGCGGCACCAGTTCGGCCAGCTGCGCATCCGTCAGCCCTACGTTCCGGCTGATATTCAGGTGCGCTTTTAGCTGGGACTCCACGCCGGTCATGGCTGCCAGCGCGCCTACGGTCGCCAGCTCCCGGCGTTTCCAGTCGAGGTTGTCGCGGCTGAAAATATCGCCGAAAAGATGAACCTTCAGATAGCTATCAATGGCTGGCGCGAAATCGAAAAGCGCGCCTTTGACCGGGCCGCCAGCGAGCGTGGTCTGGTTCTGCGTGCCGACCGCCAGCATCTCTTCAGGCTTCGGCAGCGGCCCTGGCGTGTTGCCCTCCGCATCGTTTTTACCCTGCTCACGACGCGCCTCAACGACTTTCATCAGCTCAGCCAGCGCATTCAGGCTACGGGGAAAACCGGCGTAGGCGTAAAGCTGGACCAGGATCTCACGACAGTCGCTGATGGTGAGACCGGCATCCAGCCCCTGGTGCAGCGCAGCGTTCAGTGCGGGTATGTCGCCCGTCGCAGCGCTGGCGGCAATCGCCACCGTCTGCTTCTGCGGCGCGGTAAGAGGATGTTGCTGCTGGGTCAGCATGGTTCTGTTCCTTATCGAAGTGGGACTGGAAGCTTCTTCGGCAGCGCCGCTGGAGCAAAACAGCGCGACGCAGAGCGCCAGCAGGCTCCCCATGCGCCGCCGAATCGTTATGCCGTCAAGATTTATCATGAAACGCATACTGCTCGTCGCTGACGTGCTCCATCCAGTCAACCGCTATGCCTTCCTGCGCCTCGGCAATGGCGATATGCGACATGCTGTTCTGCGGCGCAGCGCCATGCCAGTGCTTCACGCCCGCCGGGATCCAGACGATATCGCCAGGCCTGATCTCGCGCGCCGGACCGTCCCATTCCTGAACAAGGCCGAGCCCTGAGGTGACAATAAGCGTCTGGCCGAGGGGATGGGTATGCCACGCCGTACGGGCGGAAGGCTCAAACGTCACGGTCGCGCCGCCCACGCGCGCCGGATCGCCTCCCTGAAACGGCGAGTCAATGCGCACCGTTCCGGTGAAATAGTCTGGCGATCCCGGTACCGAGGGTTTTTCTCCACTTTGCATGATGGTAATCACAGGTGTCTTCTCCTTTGAGTAAGCAGCTGAACAGGCCAGTGCGAGGGACATCGCAGCAGCGGCAAGGGTCTTCATACGGCTCCGGTTCTCAGTACAGGGAGCAACGTCAGGCGCCAGCCCCGCTGGTGGATAGTGAGTTCAGTGTAGGCTCCGTAAGATTGTTTGATAAGATGGTCAAATGTGAATGCGTATGTGCAGAATATTCAACAATGGTCCCTGAAAATCTCAACGACCTGCGCGCCTTTCTTCATGTGGCGCGTGAGAAAAACTTCACCCGAGCGGCCGCGCAGCTCGGCATGTCGCGCTCTGGATTGAGCCATGCGATTACGGCGCTGGAGGCGCGCCTTGGCGTCAGACTGCTGACGCGCACCACGCGCAGCGTCTCCCTTACCGAAGCTGGCGCGCGGCTCTATAACATGCTGCTGCCGATGCTGCGCGAACTCGACAGCGAACTTGCCTCGCTTCGCGCGCTGGGTAAAAAACCGGCAGGCACCGTGCGCATAACCGCGCACGATCACGCCATCGAGTCCGTGCTCTGGCCGCGACTGCGGCCGCTGCTGAAGCGCTATCCCGAGATGCAGATCGAATTAAGCGTGGACTATGCGCTGACCGATATCGTGGCGCAGCAGTTTGATGCCGGGGTGCGGGTCGGCAACGTGGTCGATAAGGATATGATCGCCGTCAGGATCGGCCCTGACTTTTATATGGCGGTAGTCGCCTCGCCAGATTATCTGCAGGATAAAACGGTGCCGGAAACGCCCGCTGAGCTGACGACGCATCAGTGCATCAATCTGCGGCTGCCGACACGCGGCGGGATCTACGCCTGGGATTTTGAAAAAGCGGGCAAAGCGTTATCGGTGCGGGTGCAGGGACAAACCGTTTTTAACACGACCGGGTTGATGCTGCAGGCGGCGCTGGATGGGCTGGGGCTCGCTTATGTTCCGCTGGATCTGGCGCAGCACTATATCGAAAGGGGAAAATTAGTGCCGGTTCTGCAGGCGTGGTGGCCGCTTTTTCCGGGATACCATCTTTACTACGCCAGCCGCCGTCAAATGATGCCTGCGCTGACTGAAGTGATTAACGCGTTGCGCTACAAGGAGGCCTGAGGTTCATAAAGCGTGCGAATAAGCGAATTTAGCTGAACCATCATGGAAAAAAACGGTCAAAGTCTGTTGGCTGCACACCTCCAGATATGACATTAACGCATGGCTAAACAACAGGGGGATAACCTGATGTATTTGCGTGTTAATTCAGCGCTAAAATCGGCCTGTTTCCTGCAATACTGTACCGTTCAGCGCATCTTTTCCCGGAGTTTCACACAGGCTGTCCACTTTTTCTGTGGATAACTTAGCGGCTTACTCTTCACTGTTTTCCATCAGATCAACCATTGCGCCTTTGTGCGCTTCCACATAGCGGATATAGCGCATCAGCGTTTCCGGTTTTTTCCAGGTCCCTTCCTGCATGATTTGCGGAACAGAATAGCCTTTGCGCGCCAGATCCTGCGCGGCACCCACGCGTGCGCTGTGGCCGCTCCAGCGGCGATAGCGATTTTTGTTCGGCTTCACGGTCGTGGTATGCCCGGCAGCCTCCCACGCGCGGGTGAAAATACTTTTCAGCGCGGGCGTGCTCATGGGTTCGTCGGTCACGATCATCACTTTTCCTGAGCGGTGCACCGGCGCAAAGAGATAGGCATCGGGTTCATTAATCAGTCCGGATGCCATAATCCACTTTGTCAGCACCGCTGACGACTTCGACCCCAGCGCTTTCACCAGGCTGCCGGTGTCCAGAATGGTTTTGGTCCAGGAACCTTCCAGGATGATGCGGCCATCTTCGGCGCGCATTACGTCGCCAACGCGAAAGCGCGCCACTTCACTGATACGCATTAAGGTACTGTACGCCACATGGAGAAAGGCGAGATCGCGCAGGTGACGCAGGCTCGCATTTTCTGACCATGCTGCTTCCACCTTTTGCAGATCGCTTAGCCGGAAAGGAACCGCCTGGCCGGTGCGCTCGCCGGAGACCACCGCCACGCGATTGATCTTTTTTACCGCACGCGAGACCAGCGGCGAGGTCGATGGCGGCACCAGCCCAGCGTTACGGTGTAACATCGTGATCAGCGACTGATGCGTGCCGATAGTCGATGACGCGCGCCCGATAGACTGCAAATAGCTCAGGTAGTCGCGCAGATCTTCAGGCGACATAGGAAGCAGCAGGCGATTGTTGGCCAATGCCCAGCGGTGACAGACGCGCATTACGCTCATTAGCTGTCGCCAGGTATTGGGCGCAAACGCATCTTTATCCTGTACGAACTCGCGCAGGCGTTGCGCAAGGTCGTCATCCGACTGAGAAAGCGGGAGCAGGGCGTGTGAGGTGATTAATCCATCCATATCTGTTCAATTTGTCCGCAATTCAGCTGGGGATCGCGCTACGTGAATTCTGAAAAAAAAGCAGGGGTAAACTGCTGCAGATTTTGCGTAGCGTTGTCATTTTAAGGCACATTGGTTGCCTTTTTTAATGTCCGGACATCGTTTTAAAGAGGAAGACGGAGGGCAAATAGCGCTTTCACTCAGGATTCAGACCGGATCCGCATGATAGCGGGTTTAGGAAGGGATGTCGCTGGGTTTGTATAAGTCTTATTATATGAAGTTAGAAATTTAGCTCACCCATGATGGATAGTGAGCAGGAGGCACAGGCAGAATCAATATTCAACTATGCTGACAGTTTCAAATAAAAACCAATTCAATTAGAGGCCTAAAATTGCAGATTCAATAACAAATACTGAACCTGCAACTCACCGGCTTTAAATCAGGCTTTGGCTAAAAATCGCGCCCGCCAGGGCTTAAGTACCCATATGGCAAGTAAAGCACAGGCAATGTCCAGAGTAATGGCGCTACCAAATACTATGCTCCAGTTATGCGTATGCTGATAAAGCAATGCCGCTACGGGACCACCGAATATAGAACCAATACCCTGAGAAATATAGAGCCAACCGTAATTCTCCGTAGCGAAGCGAGTGCCAAAGGTGTCCGTTAAGGTTGCCGGGAATAAAGAAAATATCTCTCCCCAGCCAAAGAAAACTACGCCGGAAAGTAAAACAAATAACACAGGATCACTTTTACATAACAGCCACAACGTCATAGCAATGCCTTCAAGACCAAAAGCAAAAAACATCATTTTTTCACGACCAATACGATCGGAAATGTAACCACAAAAGGGTCGTGTAAGGCCATTCATCAAGCGGTCTATGGTCATGGCCAAGGGTAAAGCCGCCATCCCCAAAATTGTTATTGAAGTGATGCCAAAGTCTTCAGCAAATATAGCCATCTGTGACGTAACCATAAGTCCTGATGTAGACATCATGGTCATCATGATAAACATCAGCCAGAATATGGGCTGCCGTAGCATTTCTTTTGAGCTGAAACTTTTGGGAGCGTCAGCTGATCGCTGCCCTGCGCGCGATTCAATACTATCTTTTGGCATCCTTAGCCCCTGGCTGGCAATAAATCCAACGGATGCCATCATAATGCCAAACTGCCAAAACGTCTTTTCCAGTCCTGCTGTAGCGAGCGAGGCGGTGACGGGAAAGGTTGTTAAAATGGCCCCCATTCCATAACCTGCTGCCACCATGCCCGTTGCAAATCCTCTTTTTTCAGGGAACCAGCGAACCATTAATCCGACCACACCGATATAAACGATGCCCGTGCCAAGACCACCAATTACTCCATAATAAAGGTAGAGTTCAAAAAGCGAGTCAAGCCGTGAGACGAGCATCCAGCTAATACCGGCCATCAGCGTCCCGATGGTGATAAGCACGCGCGGGCCAAAACGGTCAATTAATTTTCCCTGAAGCGGGGAGAAAAACGTCTGAAGGATGATTAAAAGTGAAAAGGTGATCTGAATTTCTGCCAGTGGCGCGTGTAATTTTTCCATCAAAGGTCGGGTAAAAAGCGCCCAGACATATTGCGGGCTGGAGATTGAAATCATACACACCAACCCCAAAAAGAGTTGCGCCCATTTCTTTCTGTAGTGGGAAACCTCTACCTCTGATAATACTGAACTTGACATCATCACACTCCGGCTTAAACGCATTTTACTTTTTAAAGCATTTACCGTGCCATGCCTGATCAGAACGCTAATATCGCTGTTTTATAGAAATTTAATATACATGAGGAAGATTCTTGCCCTAAAATGTGGCGTCTCGCATCAAAAATGTGCGAGTGAATATATTTATAGCATTACCAGGGCTCATCTCCCCAAACAAACTGTTACGCAAAGTGATGGTTTACATGTTTATCTATTTTTTGCGCGAAAATATTGCGCATTTTAGCTAGCAGATCGTGATTTATTTTTTTTACAAATACCTTACTTCAGTTTTAATGTAGTTGTTACAAGGAAAAAATAAATTGCACCTTTGCTGACTTGCTTTTGAACAATTTGCACCCCTCCCAATCCTCTCCTACGCTTTCCCCCCTGAACACACAAAACCCATTGCGACTACGATCGCCTTTTTAAGCTGTAAAGGAGGAAAGTAAATGCAATACCGTAAACTGGGCCACTCGGGCCTGCTGGTCTCGAAATTCGTGCTGGGCACGGTGCCGTTCGGCGGCAAAGCGGGATTTGAAAAAACCGGCAACGTTAACGCCAGCGAAGCGCGCCGCTTTATCGATATCGCGCTGGATCACGGCGTTAATATGATCGACACCGCCGATCTCTATTCGATGGGCGGCGCGGAAGAGGTGGTCGGCGAAGCGCTCGGCGATAAACGTGACAAGGTCATTCTGGCGAGCAAAGCGCGCAGCCCGCTGGGCGATGGCCCGAATGAGAGCGGCGCCAGCCGTTACCATCTCGTCAAAGCGTGCGAAGCGAGCCTGCGCCGCCTGAAAACCGACCACATCGACCTTTATCAGATCCATAACTGGGATGGCGTCACCTCGGTTGAAGAGACGCTGCGCGCGCTGGAAGATCTGGTGAAAAGCGGCAAAATCCGCTACTTCGGCACCTCCAACTACACCGCCTGGCAGATGATGAAGACGTTAGGCTGCGCCAGCGAACAGCAGCTGCTCAAGCCCGTCAGCCAGCAAATCTACTACACGCCAGAATCGCGCGAAGCGGAGTTCGAGCTGCTGCCGATGGCGATTGACCAGCAGATCGGCACGCTGATCTGGGGGCCGCTGGGCGAAGGCCTGCTGACCGGCGCGGTCAGCCGTCACGGCAAAGCGCCGGAATCCACGCGTCAGGGCAGCGGCTGGCCGGAACCCTACGTCCACGATATGGAGCACGCCTATAACGTGATCGAGGTGCTGGAGCAGGTCGGCAAAGAGATTAACGCCTCTATCGCGCAGGTCTGCCTGGCCTGGCTGGCGGAGCGTCCCGGCGTCAGCGCGCTGATCGTCGGCAACCGCAGCGAAACGCATCTGCGTGAAAACCTCAATGCCTTCGAGCTCACCCTGAGCAATGAGCAGCGCCAGCGCATTGAACGCGTGACGCGTCCGGCGCCGCGCTATCCCTACTGGCACCGCTTCACCAGCGGCATGGACCGTATCGATCCGGCAGAGCAACCCTTCCTGGATGAGTACCGTCAGACCCTCGACGAACGTAAAGATCAGGCGCAGAAATAAGCCGCACGCTGGCCGCGCGATGTGGCCAGCCTTTATTTTTATGCCGTAAGCACCTCTTTCAGCACAAATAAAAACGGCGGCCCTAAGGCCGCCAAAAACCCTCAATTATGGTTAGTATTGAGGAAGCAGTGGCACTGCAATGATGAAGAGATTAGCCCTTAACGCCGCCCGCCGTCAGGCCGCTGACCAGCCAGCGCTGCGCCAGCAGAAACACCAGCGTGATCGGGATGGCGGAGAGCACGGCGGCGGCGGCGAAGTCGCCCCACAGATAGTTCTGCGGGTTGAGATACTGCTGCATCCCCACCGCCAGGGTGTAGCTGTTGACGTCCCGCAGCAGCAGCGAAGCAACCGGCACTTCCGTTACCGCGGCGATAAACGCCAGAATAAACACCACCGCCAGAATCGGTACTGAGAGCGGCAAGAGCACCAGTCGGAACGCCTGCCACGGCGTCGCGCCGTCCAGCGCGGCCGCCTCTTCAAGCGAGCCGTCGATGGTTTCGAAATAGCCTTTAATCGTCCAGACGTGCAGCGCGATACCGCCCAGGTAGGCGAAAATCACGCCGCCGTGCGTATTCAACCCCAGGAAAGGCAGATACTGCCCCAGCCGATCGAATAAAGCATAAAGCGCCACCAGCGAAAGCACAGCCGGGAACATCTGAAAAATCAGCATCCCTTTCAACAGGCTGGCGCGTCCGGCGAAGCGCATGCGAGCAAAAGCATAGGCGCAGGTGGTGGAAAGCGCCACTATGCCGAGCGCGCTGATGCTGGCGATCTTCACCGAGTTCCACAGCCACAGCAGCACCGGAAAGGGCGGCGGCGTGACGCGGCCGTCGGCATGGGTCACGCTGAAGCCCAGCGCCAGCCGCCAGTGCTCCCAGGAGATCTGCTCCGGGATCAGGCTGCCGGTGGCGAAGTTGCCCGCGCGCAGCGAGATCGCCACCACCATCAGCAGCGGGAAAAGAATCGCGGCGATAAACGCCAGCAGCAGCAGATGGGTCAGCAGCAGACGCAGCTTCTGCGATTTAGGTTGTACCATAGCCATAACGCCTCCTTAGTCGAACTTCATCCGCACGGCTTTCAGGTTAATCACCGCCAGCGCGCCCACCAGCAGGAAGATCAGGGTGGCGATCGCCGCCGCCAGACCAAAGTCCTGTCCGCCGCCCCCCTCGAAGGCGATGCGCCACGTATAGTTCACCAGCAGATCGGTATAGCCCGCCGGCGTGGTGGTGCCAAGGCGATCGGGGCCGCCGTTGGTCAGCAGCTGCACCAGCACGAAGTTGTTAAAGTTAAAGGCGAAGCTGGCGATCATCAGCGGCATCAGCGGCTTCAGCAGCAGCGGCAGGGTAATCAGAAAGAAATTCTGCATCGGCCCCGCGCCATCCATCGCCGAGGCTTCGTAGAGATCGTCTGGAATCGCCTTCAGCAGCCCCATGCAGAGGATCATCATATAGGGATAGCCCAGCCAGGTATTGACGATAACCAGCATGGCGCGCGCCAGCAGTGGGTCGCTGAACCAGGCGGGCTGCAGGCCGAACAGGGCGTTGAGCAGCACGTTGATCTCGCCGAAGCTCTGGTTAAACAGCCCCTTGAAAATCAGTATCGAAATAAAGGCCGGTACGGCGTAGGGCAGGATCAGCATCACGCGATAAATCGCTTTGCCTTTCAGCGCCTCCCACTGCACCAGACAGGCGAGCACCATGCCGACGGCGACGGTCAGCGCCACGGTCAGCAGCGAGAAGAGCAGCGTCCAGCCGAAAATCGCCAGGAAGGGCTTCTGGATGCCTTCGTCGGTGAAGACGCGCACAAAGTTCTTCCAGCCTGCGCCAACCGTAAAGCCCGGGCTGAGCTGCTCGCTGCCCCAGCTGCCGTCGGCGTTGACGCGCTGGAAGAAGCCGGTTTGATCGTTCGCCTGATAGATCTCGCCGCTCTGCTGATTTTTCAGCCGCTGGTCGGCGGTGAGCTGATAGAGCGGCCGCGTGCCGGAGAACTGCCGCAGCGAACTCATCACCAGTTCGCGACCGTCCGGCAGCCTGGCGCGGAGTTGACTGAGCGCCTGCCGGTTGCCGGTGACGACCTTCAGCGTCGCGCGCTGGCCCGCCGGCGGCGCGGCAGGGGTCATGCTGAGCTGCTGTTCGCCGCCAAAAGCGAACGGCGGCGAGACATAGCTCTCGCTGTCAGCGGAGAGCACCAGCTGCCAGCGATCGCCCGCAGGATAGAGCGCGAAGTTCATTCCCGCGCCGTCCTGATACTGACGGCTCAGCAACACCTGCTGCGCGCGCGCCTGGGTGAGCTGGTTGGTGCTGCTGTAGTTGGTAAAGGCGATCGCCACGGTACAGGCGAGGGGAAAGAGCACAAACAGCGCCATCCCGGCGAGACCGGGATAAACGTAGCGCCAGGCGTAGGCGCGCCGGTTAGCGTAGATCCAGATGCCCGCCGCGCTGACGATCAGCGTCAGCAGCGCAAACAGATATTCGCCCTGCGCATACATCAGCACCAGAAGGTAGCCGACCAGCAGACAGCAGATCCCGACGAGAACGCGCTTCAGCAGCTGGCCCGCGCCTCCTGTTTTCGGTTTTCCTGACATGATTCGGTGTTCCTTAACAACCAGTGGTAAGCCGGCGCGAACCGGCTTTGGGAGAGGCGTTACTTGTTCAGGCGCGCCTGCGCGTCTTTCAGTGCGGCATCGACGCTCTGACGTCCGCTCAGGGCGTTAAGCGTGGCGGTGCGCATCGCATACCAGAAGGCCGCCATCTGCGGGATATTCGGCATGATGTCGCCGCTACGCGCGTTGTTCATGGTAGCGGCGATGCGCTCGTCTTTTTCCAGCGCCTGCTGGAACGACTTCAGCGTGACTGCGCCCAGCGGTTTGTCTTTATTCACCGCGTCCAGACCGGCATCGGTCAGCAGGTAGTTCTCAAGGAACTCTTTCGCCAGCTCTTTATTCGGGCTGGCGGCGTTGATGCCCGCGCTCAGCACGCCGACGAAGGTTTTCGACGGTTTGCCGTTCAGGGTCGGCAGCAGCGTGACGCCGTAGTTGATGCCGCTCTTGTCGATATTGCTCCAGGCCCAGGGACCGTTAATGGTCATCGCGGTCTGGCCTTTATTGAACGCCGCTTCGGCGATAGAGTAGTCGGTGTCGGCGTTGAGGGTTTTGGCTTTAACCTGATCGACCAGGAACTGCATGCCCGCTTTCGCGCCGGCGTTATCTACGCCGGTATCTTTGACGTCGTAGCCGCTGTCGCTCTTTTTAAAGGCGTAAGCGCCGCCTGCAGCCAGCAGCGGCCAGGTGAAGTAGGGTTCCTGCAGGTTGAACATAATGGCGCTCTTGCCTTTGGCGCGCAGCTGTTTGTCGACGGCCGCCATCTCTTCCCAGCTTTTCGGCGGGTTAGGCAGCAGGTCTTTGTTGTAGATCAGCGATAGCGATTCCACTGACACCGGGTAGCCGATCAGCTTGCCGTTAAAGCGCACCGCGTCCCAGGTAAAAGGAAAGAGCTTCTCCTGGAAGCTTTTATCCGGCGAGATCTCCGCCAGCAGCCCTGACTGGGCATAGCCGCCGAAGCGGTCGTGCGCCCAGAAGATAATGTCCGGGCCGTCGCCGGTGGCGGCCACCTGCGGATATTTCTCTTCCATTTTATCCGGATGCTCGACCGTGACTTTAATGCCGGTATCCTGCTCGAACTTCTTACCCACTTCGGCCAGCCCGTTATAGCCTTTATCGCCGTTGATCCAGATAACCAGTTTTCCCTCTTCGATCTTCGCGATTGCCGAGGCCGAAAACAGCATGGCCGTAAGGGCGGAAAGGGCAAAAATGCGTGCGCCGGTTTTCATTGTCATAACTCCATCCTGTTAGCGGAAACGGAAATCGTTTTCCCGCACATTGTGACCATCCGCCGCTGCTTCTCATCCTCCCGCGCTCTACGCCTGCCGACGCTAAGCCGTGATCTCCGTTGCAAAACCGGGCGGTTATCACGGTCTGGCGCACACTCCGGTCGCCGCGACTCTGCGCAGTCGATCACAAAAAACCGCGCGCCGCTGCCGTTACAGGGAGAGGCGCGGCGATCTCCTCCTCCTCTCACATCCCCCAGCTAAAGCGCCTGCGGCGGAGGATGCGCGCGCCCGGAACCTTTCCCATAGTGGACGCCGGAGTCTGCCTGCGGCGATGCAGGCAAGAATGAGCAAGCGGAGAGGAAAGCATCATGGCGAGCGTCGCGTTACGCAATGTCACCAAGGCCTGGGGCGACACCCTGGTCTCGAAGGACATCAATCTGGAAATCGGCGAAGGAGAGTTTGTGGTGTTCGTCGGCCCGTCGGGCTGCGGCAAATCCACGCTGCTGCGCATGATCGCCGGTCTGGAGACCATTACCCGCGGCGAGCTGCTGATCGGCGGCCAGCGAATGAACGAGGTGCCGCCCGCCGAGCGCGGCATCGGCATGGTGTTTCAGTCCTATGCCCTCTATCCGCACCTGTCGGTGGCGGAAAATATGTCTTTCGGCCTGAAGCTGGCGGGCGTCAGGCGTGACGAGATCCAGCATCGCGTTAATCAGGTGGCGGAAGTGCTGCAGCTGGCGCATCTGCTCGACCGTCGGCCCAAAGCGCTCTCCGGCGGTCAGCGCCAGCGCGTGGCGATCGGCCGTACGCTGGTCGCCGAGCCGCGCGTCTTTTTACTCGACGAGCCGCTCTCCAACCTGGACGCCGCGCTGCGCGTGCAGATGCGCATCGAGATTTCGCGCCTGCACAAGCGCCTGAAGCGCACCATGATTTACGTCACCCACGATCAGATCGAGGCGATGACGCTGGCGGACAAGATCGTGGTGCTGGATGCCGGGCGCATCGCCCAGGTCGGCAGGCCGCTGGAGCTCTATCACTATCCCGCTAACCGCTTCGTCGCCGGATTTATCGGCTCGCCGCGCATGAATTTCCTGCCCGTTAAAGTGACCGCCACCGCTATCGATCAGGTGCAGGTCCGCCTGCCTAACGATCAGCGCATCTGGCTACCGGTCGAGAGCGCAGGCGTCCAGGTGGGCAGCAATATGTCGTTAGGCATCCGACCTGAACACCTGCTCTCCAGCGATATCGCCGACGTCACGCTCGAGGGCGAGGTGCAGGTGGTCGAGCAGCTCGGCAACGAAACGCAAATCCATATCCAGATCCCCGCTATCCGTCAAAACCTGGTTTACCGCCAGGAGGACGTCGTGCTGGTAGAAGAGGGCGCCCTGATGGGCATTGGCCTGCCACCGGAGCGCTGTCACCTGTTCCGCGAGGACGGGAGCGCCTGTCGCAGGCTGCATCAGGAGCCTGGTGTTTAGCCCTGCAAAACAATAAAAGCAATGATCTCAGGAGATAGAAAATGATAACTCTGCGCAAACTTCCCGTCGCTATCGCCATCGCGGCGGGCACGATCTCTGCCTCGTCGATGGCGGTCGACTTTACCGGCTACGCCCGTTCCGGCATCGGCTGGACCGGCAGCGGCGGCGAACAGCAGTGCTTTCAGGCTACCGGCGCGCAAAGCAAATACCGTCTGGGCAACGAATGCGAAACCTACGCCGAACTGAAGCTGGGCCAGGAAGTGTGGAAAGAGGGCGACAAAAGCTTCTACTTCGACACCAACGTCGCCTATTCAGTGGCGCAACAGAATGACTGGGAGGCGACATCCCCCGCCTTCCGCGAGGCGAACGTCAAAGGCAAGAACCTGATCGACGCGCTGCCGGGCTCCACTATCTGGGCCGGTAAGCGCTTCTACCAGCGTCACGACGTGCATATGATCGACTTCTACTACTGGGATATCTCCGGCCCGGGCGCCGGTCTGGAAGATGTAGATCTCGGCTTCGGCAAGCTCTCTTTCGCGGCGACGCGCTCCTCAGAGGCGGGCGGCTCCTATACCTTCTCCAGCGATCGCATCCGCGATTACGCCACCAGCACCGCCAACGACGTCTTCGACGTGCGCCTGGCCGGACTGGAAACCAACCCGGACGGCGTGCTGGAGCTGGGTGTCGATTATGGCCGCGCCAACGCGCGCGACGGCTACCGTATCGAAGACGGCGCGTCGAAAGATGGCTGGATGTTCACGGCGGAGCATACCCAGAGCATGCTCAAGGGCTACAACAAATTCGTGCTGCAGTACGCCACCGATGCGCTCACCTCGCAGGGCAAAGGGCTGCCGCAGGGCACCAACATCAACAACAACGGCAGCATGTACCGCGTCCTCGATCACGGCGCCATCTCGCTCGCCGACCGCTGGGACCTGATGTACGTGGCGATGTACCAGAACACCGATCTGGACAACAACCGCGGCACCGAGTGGTACACCGTCGGCGTGCGCCCGATGTACAAATGGACGCCGATCATGAGCACGCTGCTGGAAGTGGGCTACGACAACGTGAAGTCGCAGCAGGTCAGCGAACGCAACGGCCAGTACAAAATCACCCTCGCTCAGCAGTGGCAGGCGGGCGACAGCATCTGGTCGCGCCCGGCGCTGCGCCTGTTCGCTACCTATGCCAAATGGGATGAGAAGTGGGGCTACAGCAAAGATGCCTCCGGCGATCTGACCTCGCTGGCTTCCGCAGACAGCACCGGCAACGGGCTCTTCACCAACAGCCGCGGCGACAACGATGAGTGGAGCTTCGGCGCGCAGATGGAAATCTGGTGGTAAACCCTACCGACCTGTAACGCAAACGGCCGCCGTGCGTTCAGCGCACGGCGCTTTCTGAGCAGCCGCGGCCATTGCCTGGCTTCAGCGGCTGTCCGACAGCCTGTTGAGAATATAAAAATGAAAAAGAAAACGCTTACCGCACTCTGTCTGAGCGTCGCGCTGCTGACGAGCCTCGCCCTGCCAGCGCATGCTGAAATTAACCTGGTGCCGCAGGATCTCTCCGCCGCGCCGACGATCCCGACCGCGAGCCTGCAGCGACTGAGCTGGCAGCCCGTCGACACCTCGCGCCCGCAGAGCATCTCGCTGTCGCAGAGCGGCACGCAGCTTGACGTCAGCGGCATCACCGGTCCGGTCGCCGCGTTTAGCCTGCCTGCCAGCCAGGGCGAGCTGACGGTGACGCTGAGCAGCGAAGTGTCGCACAATCAGGTATTCGCCCCCAATGTGCTGGTGCTCGACGAGAATCTGCGTCCCGCCGCCTGGTTCCCGAGCCGCTTTTTTACCTATCAACAGCCGGGCGTGATGAGCGCCGACCGCCTGGAAGGGGTGATGAAGCTGACGCCGGCGCTGGGCCAGCAAAAAATCTATCTGCTGGTATTCACCACCGCGCAGGATCTCGGCCAGACCACCACGCTGGTGGATCCGGCGAAAGCCTACGCCAGAGGCACCGGCCATGCGGTGCCCGATATTCCCGATCCGGTCGCGCGTCACGGCGTGGACGGCAAAATAAAGCTGAAAGTCTCCACCAGCTCCGCCTCCTCGATTCTGGTCGGCCCGCTGTTCGGCTCCTCAGGTCCGGCGCCGGTTACGGTCGGCAGCACCCAGCCGGTTGCGCAGGCGGCGGCACGCACCGCGCCCGCCGCGCCGTCGGCGCCGCTGGTGGACGATACCGAAAGTTACTTTAATCAGAGCATCCGTCAGGCGGTGGATCAGGGCAATATCGATAAAGCCCTCAAGCTGCTGGACGAGGCGGAACGCCTGGGTTCGACGTCGGCGCGCAAAACCTTTATCAGCAGTGTTAAAGGCAAGGGGTGATGCTGCCCCGACAGTGCTGAGTTGCCCCACCTGGTGCGCTACGGCGCACCTTTTTTTATGGAAAAATAACGTATGAAGGGCGGTTATACATCACGCCTTCCCCGGCATATTCTTGGCATATGTAAGGATGGGAGGACAAAAAAATGCGTACGGTATCGATATTCAAAAACGGTAATAAGCGGGCGATTCGCCTGCCGCGCGATCTCGATTTCGACGGCGTAAACGAACTGGAGATTATTCGCGAAGGCGACTCTCTGATCCTGCGACCAGTCAAGCCGAGCTGGGGGTCATTTCGCGAGCAAGAAAAGGCTGACGCCGATTTTATGACGGAGCGTGCAGACGTTTTCAGCGATGAAGGGCGATTTGAGCTGTGATTAAAACCTATATGCTCGATACAAATATCTGCTCTTTTATTATGCGGGAACATCCGGAAGCCGTACTCATGCGGCTGGAGCAAGCTGTGCTGCGTCGTCATCGAATTGTTGTGTCGGCGATAACCTATGCGGAAATGCGGTTTGGCGCTGTTGGCAAGAAAGCGTCGCCTCGCCATGTACAGCTGGTTGAAGCGTTCTGCGCGCGCCTGGATGCCATTCTGGCCTGGGATGGCCATGCAGTGGACGCAACTACAGAAATCAAGCGTGCGCTGACCGCTATTGGCAGGCTCATTGGTCCGAATGATACCGCCATTGCCGGGCACGCTATTGCGGCTGACGCCATGCTTGTTACCCATAACGTCAAGGAATTTGAGCGCGTGTCAGGGCTTGTTTTTGAAGACTGGAGCAAATGATCGCCTGACGGTGATGGAAATAGCGCAGTCCATAATCGTCAGCCCGCGCGCGGCGGGCTAACGTCTCTCTTCTATTTCATCCCCTTTCTGCCGCGATCCACCGCCGCCAGCAGCGCATCGACCGCCGGATCGCTGAACATCTCCTCCAGCGTCGCGCTGAGCTTGCGCCGCCAGTTAGGCCAGGCGTCGACGGTGCCGGGCACGTTTACCGGCGTCGTCATATCCAGCCACTCTTCCGGCTGCAGGCCGAGCAGGGCGCTTTGCGTGTCGGCCAGATAGCCCAGAATCGCCTGGCTGAGCGCGCGAGTCATACGCGCGCCGCCCCGCTGAAAGCGCCGGCGCGGGGGCAGCGCGCCGCTGCGCAGCAGGGTCTGCAACAGCGCTTTCCTTGCCGCCTGCCTGTCGCGATACAGCCCCGCTAGGACATCCTTATCGGGATAGAGGCCCAGCTTGCTGCCCAGACGAAGATCGTCGCTGCGCCACCAGCCGCGCAGCGTCGGCATATCGTGGGTGGTGGCGACCGCCATCGCCTGGCGCGGCCACTGCCCCGGCGCGCGGAACGCCTGCTTCGACGCCTGCTCGAAATAGAGCACCTTGTAGGAGTAGACGCCCGCGTCCCGCAGTTTGTCGACGATCGCCGCCGGCACGGTGCCTAAATCCTCGCCGATCACCATACAGCGGTGGCGCTGACTCTCCAGCGCCAGAATTGCCAGCAGCGCGTCCACCGGATAGTGCACATAGGCGCCTTCCGCCGCGCTTTCGCCCTGCGGGATCCACCAGAGGCGCAGCAGCGCCATCACATGATCGATACGCAGCGCGCCGCAATCCTGCATGCTGGCGCGCAACAGGGTGATCCAGGGCTCAAACGCGCGCGCGGCCATCACCTGCGGATCCATCGGCGGCAGCCCCCAGTTTTGCCCCAGCGGACCGAGAATATCGGGCGGCGCGCCGACGCTTGCTTCAAGACAGTAAAGCTCCCGCTCGCGCCAGGTTTCCGCGCCGTCGCGCGCCACGCCTACCGCCAGATCGCGGTACAGGCCGATCGCCATCTCATGCTGCCGACAGCGCTGCCAGCACGCCGCGAACTGCCGGGCCGCCAGCCACTGCAGCCAGAGATAAAAGCGCACCTCATCGCTCTGCTCAATGCGAAATGCCAGCACGGCGGCGCTGTCGGGATGCTGAAAGGCGTCCGGCCAGCTTTGCCAGCCGTGACTGTCACCATCCTGCTTACGTTGCTCGGCATGCAGGGCGTCAAACAGGCCCTGGCAGAGCAGGCTGTCGCCGCCCGCCTCGACAAAATCCTCAAACGCCGCCGCCTCCGCGTCATCCGCGTCGCGCAGTCGAAACGCCTGCCAGGCCAGCCGTAAGCCCTCCAGCTTCAGGCGCGTCACGGCAGGGTAATCTACCCATTCCGCGCGGCGCGCCGCCTGCAATGCCTGCTGGGTCGCCTCAAGACACCACCAGGCCCGCGCCGCCTCGCTCTGCTGAAAGTCCGGCACCGCGTTGACGTCGATGTAGAGAATATTGAGCCAGCGGCGCGACGAAGGACTGTACGGGCTGGCGCTCTCTGGCTCGGCGGGAAACAGGGCGTGCAGGGGATTCAGCCCGACAAAGGCGCCGCCGCGGCGCGCCGTCTCGTCGATCATCTGCCGCAGATCGCCAAAGTCGCCGATGCCCCAGTTATGTGCCGATCGCAGCGTATAGAGCTGGATGCAGCTGCCCCACAGCGATTCGCCCGCCAGCAGCGCGGGCGGCTCATAGCAGCGCGGCGGCGCGACGATAACGCAGCAGCCGTAGCGCTGCGCCTCATGCTCCAGCGTCAGCTGGTGGTAGCCGTCCGGCAACGGCGGCAGCGTCAGGGTTTCGCCCGCCGCGCAGCGGCCTGACCAGCACGCGCCCCCTTCGCTGGTCAGCTGCCAGCTGGCCGCGCTGAGAAGCACCGGCGAGAGCGTCAGCGGCTCGCCCTGGCGGAAGATGGCCGCAGGCGGCAGCGGAGACGCGCCCGCGTTCTGAGGCTGCATCAGCCCCAGCAGACGCTCGCGGGTCAGCGTGGAGACCTGCTGCGGCCGGCCGTGGGCATCAATGTAATCGGGCGCAATCAGGCCGTCTGCGGCGCGATCGAGATGATTTTTCGGTTTCATGGCGTTCCTCAGCGCGCGGCCTGCCAGATACGTTGCTGATAATCGCGGATGGCGCGGTCGGCGCTGAACATGCCGCAGCGCGCGGTGTTCAGGATCGCGGCGCGCGTCCAGGCGTCCGGATCGGCCCACAGCGCTTCGACCTGCTGCTGGGCGTTGAGATAGTGGCGGAAATCGGCCAGCACCAGGTAGGGATCGCCGCCCGTCGGGCCCAGGCTGCGCACCAGCGCGTCGAAGGCCGTCGTGTCACCGTCGCTAAAGGTGCCGTCCTCCAGCGCGGTCAGCGCCCGATCCAGCTGCGGATCTTTTTTGCGCCAGGTCGCCGGCGCGTAGCCCGCCTGCTTCAGCGCAGTCACCTGCTCGACGGTATGGCCGAAAATAAAGATATTCTCCTCGCCGACCTGCTGGGCGATCTCCACGTTCGCGCCGTCCAGGGTGCCAATCGTCAGCGCGCCGTTAAGCGCCAGCTTCATGTTGCCGGTTCCGGAAGCCTCTTTGCCCGCCGTCGAGATCTGCTCGGAGAGATCGGCGGCAGGAATGAGCCGCTCCGCCACCGAGACGTTATAGTCGGGAATAAACACGATTTTAAGGCGGTCGCCGACGCGCGGATCGGCGTTAACCACGGCCGCCACCTTGTTAATGGCGTAAATGATATTTTTCGCCAGCGCGTAGCCCGGCGCCGCTTTGGCGCCGAACAGCATCACGCGCGGCGTCAGATTCGCCTGCGGATCGCTGACCAGCGTTTGCCACAGGGCGATGATATGCAGCAGCATCAGATGCTGGCGCTTATATTCGTGGAGGCGCTTGATCTGCACGTCGAACAAGGCGTCAGGCTGAACGCGGATGCCGGTCTTTTCGGCGATCCAGCGCGTTAACGCCGCCTTGTTCTGCTGCTTGATGGCGCGATACTCCGCGCGAAACGCGGCGTCGTCCGCCAGCGGCGCCAGGTCGCTGAGCGCATCCAGATCGTTAACCCAGGGGCGCGACAGCGTATTGTCGATCAGCGTGGCCAGCGCCGGATTGCACTGCTGGATCCAGCGACGCGGCGTAATGCCGTTAGTGACGTTGTGAAACTTCTCCGGCCACAGCGCGTGGTATTCCGGGAAGAGATCCTGTACCACCAGCCGGGAGTGCAGCGCCGCCACGCCGTTGACCGCAAAACCGCTGACCACGCAGAGGTTAGCCATGCGCAGCTGCTGATTGTGCACCACCGCCAGCTTCGCCCAGATCGCCTCATTGCCGGGCCAGCGCGCCTCGACCTCTTTTTTGAGCTGCGCGTTCAGCGTATTGATAATCATCATATGGCGCGGCAGCAGCGCGCGTACCAGACGCAGGTTCCAGCACTCCAGCGCCTCCGGCATCAGCGTATGGTTGGTGTAGGCGAAGGTGCGCTGCGTAATGCGCCACGCCCGATCCCAGGAGAGCTGATGCTCGTCGATCAGCAGGCGCAGCAGCTCCGGGATCGCCAGCGTTGGATGGGTATCGTTGAGCTGGATCACTTCATAGTCGGGCAGCGTCTCGATGGCGCGGCCAGCCTGATGGTGACGACGCAGGATGTCGGCCAGCGTGCAGGCGCACTGAAAATATTGCTGCATCAGGCGCAGCTTTTTCCCGGCCTGGTGATTGTCGTTGGGGTAGAGCACCTTCGTCAGCTTCTCCGCATCGATGCCCTGCTGTTCGGCGCGCAGGAAATCGCCGTCGTTGAAGCGCTGCAGGTTGAACGGACGCGCGTGTTTCGCCTGCCAGAGGCGCAGCGGCTGGGTGACGCCGTTGCCATAGCCGACGACGGGCAGATCCCAGGCCTCGCCCTGCAGCAGGAAAGCGGGCTCCCAGCGCGGGCGCCCCTCTTCCGTCACCACCTTGCCGCCCAGACCGACCTGCACGGTCAGCGCGGCGTTGTGACGAAACCAGGGATAGCGGTCGCGTCCCCAGTCGTCAGGCTGTTCATGCTGCGCGCCTTCGATAAAACGCTGGCGAAACAGGCCATATTGATAGTTCAGGCCGTAGCCGATGGCGGGCTGGCCGGTGGTGGCCATCGCGTCGAGAAAACAGGCCGCCAGCCGTCCCAGGCCGCCGTTGCCGAGCGCCGGATCGGTCTCGCGCTCCAGCACGTCGCTCAGGGCGATGTCCCAGGCGGCGAGCGCGTCGGCGACCGCCTGATACCAGCCCAGGTTGAGCAGGTTATTTCCCGTCAGCCGGCCGGTGAGAAACTCCATGGAGAGATAGTTAACGTGGCGCTGCGACCCGGATGCGGGCTGCGCAGGCAGTTCGGCCAGTAGTTCGGCCAGCGCGCCGCTCAGCGCCTGCCACCACTGCTGTTGCGTCATCTCCTGCGCGTCGCGCAGGCCGAAGCGTTGCCACTGCCGCGTGAGTGCGGCGGTAAAGCGGGCGTGATCGAAGGGTTGCGAATTCATGTCGTGTGCTTCCTGTCAGAACGAAAAGGGATTGCCTGCCAGTTTGCCTGCCGCCTTTCGGGCGCTCCTCCTCCTGCATGAAATTCAGCAGGGAGGATAACGAGGGCGGAGAGGCCAGGGTAAATCTGAAAGCGGCGCAGGAGTGTGATTGCACTCGCTTTTGTTAAGCCTGCCTTACAGGTTCGCTTGCATTCAGCTAACGGATCAGTGAACGTGTATGAAGATTAATTACGAAGCGTAAAAAAATGATGCGCTGAACGTTAATGGAGAAGCGTGCGCCCATGTTAATTCCCTCGAAGCTCAGTCGTCCCGTACGCCTTGAAAGCACCGTCACGCGCGATCGCCTGCTGCAAAAGCTGGGCGCAGCGGGCAATTACCGGCTGGTGTTGATTACCAGCCCTGCGGGCTACGGCAAAACCACGCTGGTCTCGCAGTGGGCGGCGGATAGAAAGGATCTGGGCTGGTATTCATTAGACGAGGGCGACAATCAGCCGGAGCGCTTCGCCGACTATCTTATCGCGGCGCTGCAGCAGGCGACGCAGGGCGGCTGCAGCCGCAGCGAAACGCTGGCGCAGAAGCGGCAGTACGTCAACCTCAACGCGCTTTTCGCGCAGCTGTTTATCGAGCTGGCCGACTGGCGGCAGCCGCTGTGGCTGATCGTGGATGACTATCACCACATCGCCAACCCCGCCATTCATGAGGCGATGCGCTTTTTCCTGCGCCATCAGCCCGACAACCTGACGCTGGTCGTGCTGTCGCGCAATCTGCCGCAGCTCGGCATCGCCAATCTGCGCGTGCGCGAACAGCTGCTGGAGCTGGGCAGCCAGCAGCTGGCGTTTACCCATCACGAGGCGAAACAGTTTTTTGACTGTCGCCTGAGCGCGCCGCTCGCCTCTGAAGAGAGCGGGCGCCTGTGCGACGACGTGGCGGGCTGGGCGACGGCGCTTCAGCTGATCGCTATCTCCGCGCGTCAGGGCGCCGGCTCGGCGCAGAACTCCGCGCGGCGGCTCTCCGGCATCAACGCCAGCCACCTTGCCGACTATCTGGTGGAGGAGGTGCTGGACAATATCGACGACGCGACGCGTCATTTCCTGCTGAAAACCGCGCTGCTACGCTCGATGAATGACGCGCTGGTCGCCTGCGTGACCGGCGAGGCGAATGGGCGCATGCGGCTGGAGGAGATTGAGCGGCGAGGGCTCTTCCTGCAGCGTATGGATGATTCGGGCCAGTGGTTCAGCTATCACCCGCTGTTTGGATCGTTTTTGCGCCAGCGTTGTCAGTGGGAGCTGGCAGCCGAGCTGCCCGCGGTGCATCGCGCAGCCGCGCAAAGCTGGATGGCGCAGGGATTCCCCGGCGAAGCGATCCATCATGCGCTCGCCTCAGGCGACGTCGAGATGCTGCGCAACGTGCTGCTGGCGCACGCCTGGACGCTGTTCAATCAGAGCGAGCTGGCGCTGCTGGAGAACTCGCTGAGCGCGCTTCCCTGGGCGACGCTGGTGAATAATCCACGCCTGGTGCTGCTACAGGCCTGGCTGATGCAGAGCCAGCATCGCTTTTCCGAGGTTAACCGCCTGCTGGCGAAGTTCGAGCAGGCGTGCAGCTGCGAGATCGACGCCGCGCTTCAGGGCGAATTCAACGCCGTGCGTGCGCAGGTGGCGATCAACGACGGCAACACCGAAGAGGCGGAGCAGCTTGCCCGCCTGGCGCTGGAAGCCCTGCCGGAAAGCCGCCGCTACAGCCGCATCGTCGCCACCTCGGTGCATGGCGAAGTGATGCACTGCAAAGGCGAGCTGGCGAGTTCGCTGGCGCTGATGCGCCAGACCGAGCAGATGGCGCGCCGCGATGAAACCTGGCACTACGCGCTCTGGAGCCTGATCCAGCAAAGCGAAATTCTTTTCGCGCAGGGATTTCTGCAGGCCGCCTGGGAGATTCAGGAGAAAGCGTTCGTGCTGGTTGGCGAGCAGCATCTGGCGCAGTTTCCGCTGCACGAGTTTCTGCTGCGCATTCGCGCCCAGCTGATGTGGGCGTGGGGCCGGCTGGATGAGGCGGAGCAGGCGGCGCGCGAAGGTATGAAAGTGTTGAAGGGCTACCCGCCGCAGCAGCAGATCCAGTGTCTGGGCCTGCTGGTGCAGTGCTCGCTGGCGCGCGGCAATCTGGATAACGCGCGCAGCTACCTGAACCGTCTGGAGAATCTGCTCAACAACGGCAGCCTGCACAGCGACTGGATCGCTAACGCCGACAAGGTGAGGGTGATCTACTGGCAGATGACGGGCGACGTGCAGAGCGCCAGCCACTGGATGCGGCACACCGCGAAGCCCGCCTTCGCCAATAACCACTTCCTGCAGGGGCAGTGGCGCAATATCGCGCGGGCGCAGATCCTGCAGGGCGATCTCAGCCAGGCGGAAGTGGTGCTGGAAGAGCTCAACGAAAACGCGCGCGCGCTGCGTCTGATGAGCGATATGAACCGCAACCTGCTGCTGCTCAATCAGATCTACTGGCAGACCGGACGCAAAGCCGAAGCGCAGCGCGCGCTCATCGAGGCGCTGAAGCTGGCGCGCGGCACCGGCTTTATCAGCCATTTCGTGATCGAAGGCGAGATCATGGCGCAGCAGCTGCGCCAGCTTATCCAGCTTAACGCGCTGGAAGAGCTGGATAATCATCGCGCGCGCCGTATCCTGAATGAAATTAACAAATACCATCGCCATAAGTTCGCCCATTTCGACGAGGGATTCGTCAGCCGACTGCTGAATCATCCCGACGTGCCGGAGCTGATCCGCACCAGCCCGCTGACGCAGCGCGAATGGCAGGTGCTGGGCCTGATCTACTCCGGCTACAGCAACGACCAGATCGCCGGGGAGCTGGATGTGGCCGCCACCACCATTAAAACCCATATCCGCAACCTCTATCAGAAGCTGGGCGTCTCGCATCGCGCCGAGGCGATGCATCAGGCGCAGTCGATGCTGAAGCTGATGGGATATGTGTGAAGTTGCCCGCCCTGTGCTCGAGCGCGATAGCCTCATGAAAATGTCCGGTATTTCCGGAAAGGGTCTGGCACAAATCCGCCACTGAGGCTCTTTCCCGCCAGCCTGCGGCCAGAAATGCCCCCCTCACAGCCCCCCCCTTTTTTACGGCTGTGAGAGGGGCACACCGCTTTTACTCACTGTACCGGATAGCGCGTCGCGCTCAGCGCACCGCGGCGGTCGAAACGCCGCATCCCCAGCCACAGCAGCGCCGTAGCGAACCAGCCGATAACCCACGAGACGTCATTCCCGGCGAAAATCCAGGTCAGCGAGCCGTGGTGCAGCGGATTATCGATAAAGGGCAGCTGGATCAGCACGCCGATAAAATAGGTGGCGATGCCCGGCCAGTTCCAGCGGCCGTAGCGCCCGTCCGGCTGCGACAGCGCGGGAATGTCGATATGGCCTTTGGTAATAAGGTAAAAATCGGTCAGGCTGATGGCGCTCCAGGGCACGAAAAAGGCCAGCAGGAACAGCAGAAAGTGGGTGAACGATTTAAGAAAAGCGGGCTCACTGATCAGCGCGATACCGCAGGAGATCGCCACCATCAGCACCACGAACCCAATCCGTCCGCCCCGGCTCAGGGAGGTTTGCCGGCTGAAGCCGGAGACGATGGTGGTCAGCGACATAAAGCTGCCGTAGGCGTTCAGCGTGGTAAAGGTGATCTTGCCGAAGCAAATGGCAAAATAGATCACCATCGCCATGGTGGCGCTGCTGCCTAAGCCAACGATATAGCCCACCTCATTGCCGGAGAAGGCGCTGCCCGCGATAGCCGCGACGATAACGCCCAGCGTCATCGACGCCTGGGTGCCGAACACGGTACCGAAGAACACCGCGCTGAACAGACGTTTCGCGGAGACCTCCTGCGGCAGGTAGCGCGAATAGTCGGAGACATAGGGGCAAAACGCGATCTGCCATGACGAGGAGAGAGAGACGGCGAGTAAAAAGGTTGAGAAAGCGAAGTGGCGATTCTGCCAGAGCGGCGCTAAATCGTGGGTCGAGAGCAGCGTGACGAACAGATAGAAGAACGCCAGCACGCCGATGACGCTGGCTACTTTGCCCAGCTTATGAATAACGCGATATCCCAGCACCGCAATCACGATAATGATCAGGCTGAACAGGATCATCCCGGCGGCGTTATCAATATGCAGCAGCTTCGCCATCGCCTGACCGGCCAGCACCGTGCCGCTGGCGGAGAAGCCGATATACATAATGCATACCAGCACCAGCGGGATCACCGCGCCGAAGACGCCGAACTGAATGCGGCTGGTGATCATCTGCGGCAGGCCCAGTCGCGGTCCCTGCACGGCGTGCAGCGCCATCACCGCCGCGCCGATGATCTGACCCACGAGCAGGCCGATAATCGACCAGACCACATCGCCGCCCAGCACCACGGCGAGCGCGCCTGTGACGATAGCCGTAATTTGCAGATTGCCGCCGAACCATAGCGTGAACTGGCTGAACGGATGTCCGTGACGTTCGCGGTGAGGAATAAAATCGATCGATCGGGTTTCAGAAAGCCGCCGGCTCTCGCCGTCTGAACGCGCTGATGCAGGAAGTTCCGCTGACATAGGTTCCTCGCCAGGTTGAAGTGTTAATTATTATCTGCCCTTTGTTAACCGTTGCGATGCTACATGTATATACATGTACGGATGTTGTCATGCCGTTTTAAAAGTTACAAGGCGGCGGGTCATTGGAAATTGTGATGGCGCTGGCAAGCCTGGCATGACGAACAGAGAGAAAAGCGCGCAAGAATATGCTACATAAGCGCAGTCTGCCGCCGCGATAAAAACAGCAGATGAGAAGAACGGGCTAACCTGCAGTAAGCGCAGGATTTACCCGCAAGATTATTGTATAGTCCGCGCTTTTTGGAGGTTTCCCTTGCTTAACGCATCCACGCGCCTGAACAAATACATCAGCGAGAGCGGAATCTGTTCGCGCCGCGACGCCGATCGCTACATCGAACAGGGCAACGTGTTTATCAACGGCAAACGCGCTGCCGTCGGCGCGCAGGTCTTTCCGGGTGACAGCGTCAAGGTAAACGGCCAGCTGATTGAGCCCCGCAGCGAAGAAGATCTGGTGTTGATCGCTCTGAACAAGCCGGTCGGTATCATCACCACTATGGAAGAGGGCGAACGCGACAACATTCGCGACTTCGTTAACCACAGCGAGCGCATCTTTCCTATCGGCCGACTGGATAAAGATTCCCAGGGGCTGATCTTCCTCACCAACAATGGCGATCTGGTGAATAAAATCCTGCGCGCGGGCAATAACCACGAGAAAGAGTATGTGGTCACCGTTGATAAGCCGATCACCGACGACTTTATCGCCGGTATGGGCGCAGGCGTGCCGATGCTCGGCACCGTCACTAAAAAATGCAAAGTGGTGAAAGAGTCCACGTTTGTCTTCCGCATTACGCTGGTGCAGGGCCTGAACCGTCAGATCCGCCGCATGTGTAAGCATTTTGGCTTTGAGGTCACGAAGCTGGAGCGCACGCGCATTATGAACGTCAGCCTGAAGGGCATTCCGCTGGGCGAATGGCGCGACCTTACCGACGACGAGCTGGCGGAGCTGTTTAAGCTAATCGAAAACTCCTCTTCGGAAGAGAAGCCCGCAAAGAAAAAGACGCCCGCGAAAAGCAGCGCGGTGAAAAAGCCGGTTATCAGCAGCGCGCCGAAGAAAAGCGAGAAGAGCGACGACCGCGCGGGCAACCGCAAACGCTTTGTCCAGCCAGGACGCAAGAAGAAGGGGCGTTAACGCCCGGGCCATAACGGCGGCAGCGCGTTGATAAGCGGTTCAGGCGATATCGACGCGCTGCCAGTCGGGCTGGACGTCGGCGATCTCAATGCCTGAAAAAGCGCTCTCCGCGAGCGCATTGCAGTCCAGATGAAGATACACCGGCCGTCCAGCACCAGCCGGTCGAGGCGAATCCCGCTTCCCGGCCCGGAGAACCGCAGGTCAGCCGGCGCCGGGTATCGCCAGATCGTTGTGATCGCCGGCGCCGCCCTGGCAAACCGTTACGGCTATTTTCTTTTCATCATGCTGCTTCTTTTATCCCGTTGATTAGAAAGCTTTTTAACGCTTTAGCATAATCCATGATAAAGTAGACGCAAAAAAATCGCGCCCGCGTCTAGACGACCGGTCTAATAAAGGCTATTTTGAATTCATGAACACAGTCGCTCACAAGCACAGAGAAGACATTCGCGAACATATCCTGGACACCGGCCAGCGCATTATGGCCAGCAAAGGATACTCGGCTGTCGGTCTCAACGAAATTCTGACGGAAGCAGGCGTGCCGAAAGGCTCGTTCTATCACTACTTCGGTTCGAAAGATGCCTTTGGCGTCGCTATGCTGGAAAGTTACTTTGACGACTATCTGGCGAATATGGACGAGACCCTGAGCCAGCCCAACTGCACGATGCAGCAAAGGCTGATGCACTACTGGCAGCAGTGGCAGGATACGCAATCTTTTCAGGACTGTCAGGGCAAATGCCTGGCCGTCAAGCTGGGCGCCGAAGTGGCCGATCTCTCGGAAGCGATGCGCCATACGCTGGAAAAGGGCACCGCCGGCATCGTGGCGCGCCTGACGGACGCCATTGAGGCGGGCGTAGCGGAAGGGTCGCTGCGCACTGAAGAGAAGCCGGCCGTGGTGGCGGAAACTCTCTATCAGCTCTGGCTCGGCGCCAGCGTGATGGTCAAGATTGTACGCAACAAGCGGCCGTTTGCATCAGCCATGGCGCTGACGCAGCAAATGCTTAACGCTGCCTCCTGACGGGGCGGCAAAAAAGGTCGGCAACGACTTTTTTTATCAGCAAAATCTAGACGACTGGTCTACTATTTAAATGGCAACTTCATTAAGCGGAGAACAGACATGAAAGTATTAATGGTTTTGACCTCGCACGATCGGCTGGGCGACACCGGACGTAAAACGGGTTTCTGGCTGGAAGAGCTGGCCGCGCCTTACTACGCCTTTAAAGACGCCGGCGCCGAAATTACCCTGGCCTCGCCGCAAGGCGGCAACCCGCCGCTGGATCCGAAAAGCAATGAGCCTGATTTCCAGACCGAGCTGACCCATCGCTTCGAGGCGGATGAAGAGGCCAAAGCGCAGCTGGCGTCAACGGTACGCCTGGAGAGCGTTTCCGCCTCCGACTTCGATACGGTGTTCTACCCAGGCGGCCACGGCCCGTTATGGGATCTGGCGGAAGATCAGCACTCCATCGCCCTGATAGAAAGCTTTATTGCCGCTCAAAAACCGGTTGCGCTGGTTTGTCATGCGCCGGGCGTGCTGCGCCATGTGAAAACCGCAGAGGGGCGTCCGCTGGTCGAAGGTAAAAAAGTGACCGGCTTCGCTAACAGCGAAGAAGAGGGCGTCGGCCTGACCAACATCGTGCCTTTCCTGGTAGAGGATGAGCTGATCGCCAAAGGCGGCCTCTATTCCAAAGGCGAAGACTGGGGCTCCTGGGTAGTGCAGGACGGCCTGCTAATCACCGGACAGAACCCGGGCTCATCGGCGGCAACGGCGGCGCAGCTGCTGAAAGCGCTAGCGAAGTAATCGCTTATTCTGCGGCGGCGCACCTTCGCCCCGACGAGGGTGCGCCGGTCGTCTCCTCGCCGTATTCGCCCCAGATGCATCGCCTTTAAATCACTGTAATCTGCTTTTGCGCCAGCAGCCTCTTCATCTCCGCATCCGGCTCGCCGTCGACCACCAGCGTGCTGGCCAGCGTCAAATCGCCGATGGCAAACGCCGAGGCCGAATTCATCTTCTCCTGCGATACCATTACCACGATTTCCGAGGCGCGCGCCGCCAGCGCCCGTTTAATTCCCGCCTCTTCATAGTCGCCGGTGGTCAATCCTGCGTTCTTATGAACGCCCGTGACGCCCATAAAAAAAAGATCGGCATTGATGCGTGCGATAGCCTCCAGCACCGCTGCACCTACCGCCACGACAGAGTGACGATAGAGCAGTCCGCCAAGCATAATCACCTCGACCTGAGGAGAGTCGACCAGCGCCACGGCAACGCTCGGGCTGTGGGTGACGGCGGTAAACGCCAGATCCGCAGGCAGCTGCCGCACCATCGCTTCGGTGGTGGTGCCGCCGTCGATAATCACGACCTGACCGGGCTGGATAAGTCTGACTGCTTTTTGCGCGATAAGCTGCTTGGAGCCGGTATGCACGTTTTTGCGTGTTTCAAAAGGGGCCACCGCTGCAGATACCGGCAGCGCGCCGCCGTGTACGCGCTGCAGCAATCCTTCCGCCGCCAGCTCGCGAAGATCGCGCCGTATAGAGTCCTCTGAGACGCTAAAGCGCTGGCTCAGCTCGCTGGACATCACCTGTTTTTCCTCGGCGAGTATCGCCAGGATCTGCTGCTTGCGCTGTGAACTCAGCATAAAGAAACGCCTTTGTTTTTTCTTGATGTTGCACGATTATGCATGGTAGCGTGTTTTTTGTCACCTTCCTGAGGAGAAAACATGCAGCCGAACATACGTCACCTGCGCGAGCAGGTGTTATCCGATAACTGGTACACGCTGAAGAAATATACCTTTGAGCAGCAGCGCGCCGATGGCAGCTGGCAAGAGCAGAGCCGTGAAGCCTACGATCGCGGCAACGGCGCGGTCATTCTGCTTTACAACCGCGCGCGTAAAAGCGTGGTGCTGACCCGCCAGTTTCGCCTGCCGGTCTATATCAACGGCCATAGCGGCTATTTAATCGAGGCGGCGGCTGGCCTGCTCGACAACGCCTCGCCCGAAGCGCGCATCCTCGCGGAGGCGGAAGAGGAGACCGGCTTCCGGGTCACGCATGCGGAGAAGGTGCTGGAGGCTTATATGAGCCCCGGATCCGTTACGGAAAAGCTCTACTTTTTCATCGCCGAATACCATGACGACGATCGGCGCGGCAAGGGCGGCGGGCTGGCGAAAGAGGGCGAGGATATCGAAGTGCTGGAGTGGCCTTTCGCCCGCGCGCTGGCGGCGATCCGCAGCGGCGAGATTGAAGATGCCAAGACCATCATCTTGCTGCAGCACCTGGCGCTCAGCGCCGTTTTCGAGGGGGACAGCCAATGATGATTTTGATCGCGGGCCCGGTTCGCAGCGGCACGAACGGCGATCCGGCGTTGATCGATGCCAACCTGGCGAAGATGAACCGCATGGCGCTGGAGGTTTATCAGCGCGGACATACGCCGGTGATCGGCGAGTGGCTAGCGCTGCCGCTCGCGGCGGCCGCAGGATCGGCCCACATCGGCGACGAGATCAGCGAGAGATTTCTCTATCCGGTCGCGCATCGCTTAATCGCCTGCTGCGACGCCATTTTGCGCATGCCGGGCGCGTCGCAGGGCGCCGACAATGACGTGCGCCTTGGCCAATCCCTCGGCCTGACGATCTTCACCTCGCCAGAAAGCCTGCCTGTCATCAAGCCGTAGTAAACAGAGCGAAGCGGGTGACAGCTTAGCCGCCGGAAGGCGCGGCGGCTAAGCGTAATGAGTCAGGCAGGACTTAGTGGCGGATCTGCTGCAGATCTTCTTCGGACAGGCCCGTCACTTTCATCACTGAAGGCACGTCCATACCGTTTTTCAGCAAGTTTCGGGCGATATTGAGGCTGGCTTCACGCTCGCCAAGCTGGCGGCCTTGTTCCAGCCCTTGTTCCAGTCCTTTTTTCAGGCCTATCTGCTCAAGCTGTTGTGCAAGGGTCATCAGTTCATCCTCATGCTGCGGCACGCGCTGTGCCAGTTCACGAATCATCGCTTTCGCGTCCGGCGTTTCGCCGGCCTGAAGCATATAGTTTACCAGCGCCATCACCTGCTGTCCGGTCATAAATTCCGTCAGCATTAGCGTGGCCAGCTGATCGAGCAGTCCTCGAAGATCGCGCTGGCGAATATGCTTTTGCAGCAGGGTCAGGGCCGCCATGCTGCGGTGCTGCATAATCTCTTCATCCGGGATCACGGTCACGTCCACCAGCGGAAAATGTCCGCTATAGAGCGCCGCGGCCCGCTCACGTTCGCTAAACGAATCGAGCCAGTTCATCGAGTAAGGATAAGGGCTGCGCTTGCCCTGGTAAAAAAGTACCGGGATCACCAGCGGCAGGGTTTTATGCCCGGCATCAAGATGACGCTGCATCGCCGCCACGGCATAGCGCATCAGCCGAAACGCCATATGCTTATCCGGCGAGCTCTGATGCTCAATCAGGACGTGCACATAGCCATCCCCGCCGCCGGTTTTCAGCGAGTAAAGCACGTCGCTGTAGTAAGGACGCAGGTCATCCTCGACGAAACTGCCGGATTCCAGCTTCAGCGTCGAGAGATCGCAGATCGCCAGCAGCGCGGGCGGCAGATGCAGCGCCATGAAGTCGCGCGCCGTCTCAGGGTGCGAGAGAAAGGTTTTGAACACCGCGTCGTGCGGGGTCGGCGTACTGTTTTTATGCATCCCGATTCGCCTCATGCGGTCTGAAATCCGTTCGGCGCATAGTATCACAAGGTACCCGCGCCGGTTCAGGAATCGCCCTGCCGCAAAAATATTTTCCGGCAGCGAAACTTTTCCGCAGCGGCTGACGAACCTCTGATTACATCCTCCAGGCATGTCGCCTGATTACCCACGGAGAAGAATGAGATGCCGATGAAAAACAACCTGAAAACGCTGGCGGCCGCCACGCTTCTCGCCCTGAGCCTGCCTGTCGCCTCGGCGTTCGCCGCGCTGCAGGTCGGCGACAAGGCGCCCGATTTCACACTCGACGCGGCGCTGGCCGGTAAAGCGACCACCTTCTCTTTGCAGCAGGCGCTGCAGAAAGGGCCGGTAGTGCTCTATTTCTTTCCGGCGGCCTTCAGCGCGGGCTGCACGCTGGAAGCGCACGATTTCGCCGAGGCGACTGACGAATTCAACAAGCAGGGCGCGACGGTCATTGGCGTGACCGCGGGCAATACCGACCAGATTGCGAAATTCTCGCAGCTCGAGTGCCGCGATAAATTCACCGTTGCGGCCGATCCCGGCGCCAAAGTGGCGGCGGAATACAAAAGCACTATGGATTTTAAAGGGAAAACTTTTTCCGATCGCACCTCTTACGTGATCGCCCCGGACGGCAAAATTCTGCTCAGCTATACCGACAAAAATCCGGATGCGCATATCCAGAAGGCGATGGACGCGGTGAAAAAATATCGTCAGGCCAATCCTGCCTGACCCCTGAACCAGGTGAAATTATCATGCTGACAGCTATCGCCGCCGCGTTTCTCGACGGCCTGATACTCAATCTTATGCCGTGCGTATTCCCGGTGATTTCGCTGAAGGCGCTGAGTTTGATCCGCCATCACGACAAACCGGCGCACGCCCGCGCCGAGGGGCTGGCGTTTTTACTGGGCGTGGTCGTGACGATGCTGGCGCTGGTGGGGGTACTGCTGCTGGCGCGAGCGGGCGGCGCCTCGGTCGGCTGGGGCTTTCAGCTACAGTCGCCGATGGTCATCGCGCTGCTGATTCTGGTGATGCTGGCCTCGGCGCTTAATCTCTTCGGCGTGTTTGAAATTGGGCTTTCCCTGCAGCGGGCAGGCGAGGTGGGCGGCAATCGTGGCGGCTTAGTGGGGTCGGCGTTCACCGGCGCGCTCGCTATCGTCGTGGCGACCCCGTGCAGCGCGCCCTTTATGGCCAGCGCCGTCGGCTATGCGCTGACGCAGCCGCCCGCCGTCAGCCTGGTGATTTCTTATCGCGCTGGCGCTCGGATTCGCCGCGCCCTTTACCCTGATCGCCTTCTTCCCGGTACTGGCGCGCGTGCTGCCGGCACCCGGCGCCTGGATGATGACGCTGAAACACGGGCTGGCTTTCCCGATGCTGGGCGCCGTTGGCTGGCTGATTTGGGTGCTGGAACGCCAGGCGGGTTCGGCGGCGCTGGCGGCGATCCTCGGCTGCTGCCTGCTGCTCAGTTTTGCCGCCTGGCTATATGGCATGGCGCAGAAACGCCGTATGATGGGACGTCGCCACTGGGCGCTGCATCTGACGACGGCGGTTTTCCTGCTGTTGCTGGTGCCGCCGCTGATCAATCTGAAAAGCGTTGCCGCGCCTGAAGAGAACGTCGGGAGCGCCGTGGCGGCGGCGGCCGTCGCCTGGTCGCCGCAGAACGTGGATGCGATTAAAGGCCAGGGCAAGCCGGTACTGGTGAACTTTACCGCCTCCTGGTGCATCACCTGCCAGGTTAACGACCGCACCTCTTTGTCGACTCAGGCGGTGAAAGCGGCGATGGCGCGCACCGACACCATCTATATGGTCGCGGACTCCACGAAATATAATCCGGACGTCGAGCAGGCGCTCAGCGATTTCGGGCGAGGCGGGCTGCCGCTCTATGTGGTTTATCCGGCAAACGGCGGAAAACCGCTGGTGCTGCCGCAGGTCCTGACGCCGGGCATCGTTATTTCGGCGCTTGAGCAGGCCGCTGAAAGCGGAAAGAAAACGTGAACGGGTGAATATTGATTAACCTCTTAGCCGGGCGGATGGTTCAGCCTTTAAGCGCGGGCGATGCCCGCCACTGACGCGCGCGCTCAGCACTGGCCTCTCTTAATGGCCCGCGCGCAGGCTGGCGATAAAGCCGCCTATAACCAGCTTCTGAAAGCGATGGTGCCCGCCATCCGTGCCCTGGTGCGCAAAAAAATCGCCGACGACGCGCTGGTTGAAGATGTGATTCAGGAGACGCTGCTGGCGATACATCGGGTGCGCCACACTTACGATCCGCGCCGTCCCCTGCTGCCCTGGGTGGCGGCTATCGCTTCGGCAAGGGCGATCGACGCCCTGCGTCAGCGTGGCCGCCAGCATGAAGTGCAGGACGAGGACGTCCTTCACCGCCTGACGACGGAAACGAACGAGGCCGATGCAGGCGAGGACGCGCTAAACGACTGTTTAGGCGCGCTGCCGGCACGTCAGCGACAGATCGTCGAGTCCGTTCACCTGCGCGAACAGAGCCTGGCCCAGGCGGCGGCTGAGGCCAATCTTTCGCTTTCTGCGGTCAAATCGCTTTTGCACCGCGCAATGCTCAACCTGCGTAAATCTGGAAGTGGCAAGCATGAGAAATCATGACCAACTTATCGAACAGCTCAGCGCGTCAGCGCAGCCGGTCAGACGCATCTGGCCAACGGCATGGCGCGTAACTGGCTGGATCGCGGCGGCGCTGCCCTGCGGCGCGCTCGGCAGCTGGGCGCTGCACAGCCGCTACACCGACTGGTCGCAGCCTGGCGCGCCGCTGGCGATAGCGGCCTTGCTGTTGTCTTTTATGCTGGGCGTCGGCGCTATCGCCGGAGCCTTTACCCTTAGCCTGGCGGGACGGAAGCCGCCCGCGCTGCGTTACCTTCTTTTGCCGGCGCTGGCGTGGCTGGCGCTCAATCTCGGCAACATGACCGCCGCGCAGGTGCCCGCTGGCGCAGGACGCTTTGGCGAGGGCATTCACTGCTATCTCTTTATGCTGTGCGCGGGCCTGCCGATGATGGCGATCTCGGTGTTCAGCCTCTATCGTACCCGCTCGCTCTTTCCGGCAAAAAGTCTGGCGCTGGCGGGATGCGGCATCGCTTTTATGTCGTCGATGCTGCTGTCGCTCTGCCACGACACGCAGCTGCATATGATCGATTTTTTAATGCATCTAGCAGCGGGCCTGACGCTGGTTGCGCTCACGGTGGCGACCGGACGTCGCTGGGTCCGTCTGGAAGGCGACGCGCGAATCTGACTCTCGCGGCCCTGCTGCTTGCATCACCGCGCCAGCGCATAAATTGCGTCGAGGCTCTCTTTAAAACGCGCCGGATTATGGTGCGTCTCTATTCGCCGCAGGGCGTTTTGAGAACGGGAGAGAACAGACGCGCGGTCCGCCAGGATCGCCAGCACTTGCGCTTTCAGCTGGGCCACCATCAGACGCCTCAGCGCTATTTTATCCCCAACGGACGCCACGGTGAGTTCAAACATCGCGTTCAGAGGACAGGCGAGGGTCCAGCCCGCGGCGTCTGGATTTATTTCAGGCAGCGCGCGCACGTTGGTGGTGATAACGGGACAGCCGCACGCCTGCATTTCCAGAACGGAAAAGCCATAGGTATCTTGCCAGCTAGGCAGCAGCCCGACATGGGCGCGCTTAAATAACGCGATGAGCTCGCTGTTGGGTCTGGACGTAGCATGAGTAAAAATATTATATCGCGTTAGCGATTGTTCAATTTTACTGTAAAAAGCGGCTTCATCCTGATATTTGCCATGAGCGATGTTATACCTATTGTTAAGATCGCCTGTTATATTCACCTCGACGGTATCGGCATTAATTACCCCTTCTTCGGCCAGCTCGCTAAAAGCGAGCACCACCTCGGCGCCGCCTTTGCGATAAAATTCATTACCAACAAAGGTAAAAATTAGCTTTTTGTCAGGCGTATCGCGCGGCCCGTCATAAAGCACCGGCTGCGGGGGATGCAGCTTATGCATTTTAGGGATGATGGCTGCCGCCTCGTCAGGAAAGGCTTCCAGCAGTTTTAGCTGAATCTGCCTTGCGGCTTCAGACATCGCCACGATCGCCACACACTGCGGCGCGGCGACCAGCCTGAGCGCTTTCTTTAGCGCGGGATTGGCGAGTTTGGGCACGCCCGGCACCGGCAGAACGCGTGGCAGCTCGGTTTCAAAGGTGGCGATCCAGCGCTGCCGGGTCTGAGCCACCTCGTTAAACAGATGGATGACCTGGGTGTCCGCCGGCATAAGGAAACGGAAAGGCCAGAAGATAAAGACCTTATTAGCACGCGCCAGCTTCTGTCTTATTTTATTGATGTAAAGCCATATATTTTTATAACGAAAATCAAGGTAGGTGTACTGCTCGTTAACGATAATGTTTCTTTTTTCCGGGTAGCCGCGCCCGCTCACTATTATTTTCATATAAGCCCCTGATAAAATTCCGGAAGCAACAGGTGACACGCTGAAAAAGCACGCTCAGGTGAAGTGATTATATAATCAACATCTTTTTAATTCCGCCACCGAGTAAAGCAAAGCATAATTATAGGAACATTCCCTTTTTCATTTAATTTATTTAATATTTATTCCTTCGCTCTCGCCTTATCTCTATTTATTATCAGCTAATCCGGTTTGAGCATTTGTCTTTTTTGGTTACACCGGGACGCTATTTATTACTTCTTTACTTAATGCAAACTGATTTATTTATCAGTTAATTTTTTTTATGCGTTATAGACGCGGGTGACAGGGTAGCAGGGCGTTTAGCTGGCCAGTCACCCCTGTTTTTTACGCAACCTCGCTTTCCGTGCCAGGCTTAAACGAAGCGGGGTTTATCCCCGATAATCGTAAACTTATTAACGAGGATGTGTATGACGCTGCGATCGCTTCAGGCGCTCTGTCTGGTAAATTTTTTTATGGCGGACGTGCGGGACGGACTGGGCCCGTTTTTGGGCATCTTCCTCACCGAACATCACTGGCGAGCGGATGATATCGGCTGGGTGATGTCTGCCGGCGGTCTGGCGGGCCTGTTCGCCACGCTTCCCGCCGGACTGATAACGGATGCGACACGCCATAAGCGCCTGCTGCTGATTGTCGGCTCGCTGGTCATTACCGTGTCGACGCTGCTGCTCTGGTATTTTCCCGATTCATGGGTAACGCTTTTTTCGCAGATCCTCACCGGCCTTGCAGCAGCGTTTATCGCGCCCGTGCTGACCGGCATCACACTTGGCCTGACCGGGCCAGAGGGATTCAGCCGCCAGATGGGCCATAACGAAGCCTTTAACCACGGCGGCAATATGACCGCGGCCATTATCGCCGGGATTTCCGTCGCCTGGTGGGGAACAGGCGCCGTCTTCGTTTTGATGACCGCCATGGCGCTCTGCGCGGCGCTTTCCGTTTTAGCTATCCGGCATGAAGATATCGATCATCGCCTTGCGCGCGGATTAAGCGGCGATGACCACCGGCTTGCGGTGCCCAGGCTTTCGGTAATTCTGCGCAACCCCGCCATTATCATCACCGGATTGACGCTGCTGCTGTTCCATCTCAGCAATGCCGCGCTGCTGCCCATGCTGAGCATGCGTGCCGCCGCCGCCCATGACGGGACGATGCCTGCCGGCGTTTATGCAGCCGCCACCGTGGTGATTTCGCAGTGCGTGATGATCCCGGTAGCCCTGTTTGCCGCCAGCCGCGCGCAAAAGTCGGGCTATTCACTACTGATTACGGCGGCGCTGCTGGTATTGCCGCTGCGCGCTGCTATCGCCTCTGCCTGGCCTGGCGCCCTGGGGATGATCCCGGTTCAGATACTGGATGGCCTGGCGGCCGGACTGCTGGGCGTGGCGGTGCCGGGCTATATTGTTAACGTGCTGGCGGGAAGCGGACATACCAATGCAGGGCAGGGCGCGATTATGCTGATGCAAGGGGCGGGCGCCGCGATGAGTCCGGCGCTGGCGGGCACCATTGCCGCGCGTTACTCCTACAGCACGGCATTCGCGGCGCTGGGCGTTATCGCTCTGACGGCGCTCGCGCTCTGGTGGGTGGGCGGTCGGTTCGAGCGAAGAAGCGATAATGCTGAATTTGAGAGAGGCAAATAATGCGCGTTTTTAAGGGAAACAAACAATCGCTGCCGGTACGCTATTGTAAAAACTGCAAGAAGCCGATGACCTGGCGTAAAAAATGGGAAAAGTGCTGGGATCAGGTGCAGTACTGCTCCGAACGCTGTCGCCGGGAAGCAAAGCGCGGCGCCGACGCTAACCAGGCGTGATGCCGAGAAGCGCAATGGGTGCTCTTCACATAAACATGCAACGATTCCTCAACAGAATGACAACGGTAGTCGTATTACCCTCTACGGGCCTAACATTGCGACTATGCTCATCGGGCTGCTTATCGGCAATGTGCTGTTAATTCTTATGAGGATAGCGTTCAAATGCGTAAACTGTCGTGTTTAGTGATTACCCTGGGCCTGCTGATGTCGGTCGCCTCCCAGGCTGAGGCGAAGGGCTGCCTCAAAGGCGCAGCGGTCGGCGGCGCGGCCGGGCATATCAAAGATCATGCCGTCGCCGGCGCGGCGGCGGGCTGCGCCGTAGGCCATCATATGGCCCATAAAAAAGAGAAAAAGGACGCGGAAAAGAATCAACAGCAGGCGCAGTAAGCTGGGTTTCAGGGCTGCCCGGGCGGCCCTGAGTTCGCCGTGCAGGTGAGGCTGTAAGATCTGAACGGCGCTGTGAGCTATCAGGCGCAGTAAAATAGCGGGTAGCACGGGTTTTGCATAAAGTAGGGTAGCGGACAGAACATCGAGGCGGTATGAATATCGCGATCACATTTAACATAATTATGATTATACGAATCATGATCCAGTGTACACACAAACGGCAAGCCTCAGATTAATGTTTACCACGTAATTTAACGGTTGCCGGTAATACCGTTTGCTGGTTGGTAGGTTCTCCGCCGCCAATCATCGCAGTCAACAGAGTGAAACATTCTTGGGCCAGTCTGGGAACATCTTGCTCAATAGTATCAATCGCGACAGAGAGCGAGTCATAGAGATAGTGATCGTCGAAGCTGGCCATGCGCATATCGCTACTGAGCAAATGGTGCTGGCTCATATAGCGCAAAACGCCTTCCATCAGCCCGCAGGCGGCAGTGAATATCGCTTTAGGAGGACGGCCCAGTCTGGCACAAAGCGCTGCAAACATTTCGTAACCGCTGCTGGGGTGATAAGTACCATGAATGATCCACTCCGGACGAGGCGTGACGCCTGCACGTTCCAGTCCCGCCATAAAGCCCGCAAGACGGTCTCTGGTAGGAGAAAGGCGCGACTGCCCACCCAAAAAATAAATCTCGTCGGGATTAGCGCGCGCCATCCTTTCAACCAGGTCAGAGGTAGGCGTCACAGAGTCGGTGATCACCAGCGGCAGCCTGGTATCGCTCATGTAGCGGTCAAACAGCACCACCGGCAGTTGTTCGCTCAGCTTCACATAGTCGCTGTCGCTGAGCATGCTTGATGCCACAATTAATCCATCTACCTGACGCGCCACAAGGTTATCCACGACCACCCGCTCCTGCCCGGCATTTTCATCCGTACAGGAGATGAGCAACTGTAAACCCGCCTCGCGGCAGAGATTTTCCAGGGCATGAGAGAAAACTGCGAAACCATAATTAGTGATCTCAGGCACCACCAGACCCAGCGTATGGCTGCGATTCTCACGTAACAGGCGCGCATGGATACTCGCCTGGTAGTGATGTTCACGCGCCAGCGTTAGTACTCTTTCGCGCGTCTCTTTCGCTACGCGCAACTCTTTGCCCCGGCCATTCAGTACCAGGCTGGCGGTTGCTTTAGATACGCCTGCCAACGCGGCGATATCGGCAATGGTAACGCGTCTGGTTTTTTTCACATCAATGCGACATTTAATGAAACAATGACTTATTCTACCATGAGGTGACGCAACGGCCAGTAGCGGGCATTCACTTCTTCGTCGCCGATCAGCGTGAGTTGCGCGTGATGCGCCGGAAAATAGCGGCTGCTCATCACGCCTTCACCCTCATTGATAAAAATTTCAACGCTGGAGTGATCGCATAATATATGCAGCTCAGTAACCGCTCCACGCCAGTAGCGATAGTGCCATTCGCCGCTCACCAAACTGCGCCGGGCGAGACGCAATCCTTCTCCATGCCAGTCCAGATACAAAGTTTCAGCAAAATTCAGCGTAATACCGCCCGACCCCGTAAGCACCAGTTCCAGCCGCTGCGCTGCTAACACCGGGGCGCCGCTTGCCCGACCGTAATAACGGTGTTCGTCGCCGCGCAATGCCTGCAATTCAGCGACCGGTCGCTGCAGAAGACGGCCATCACGCGCGTCAAGTTCGCGCACGCAAGTCATCTGGTGGAGCCAGGATTGCGCAATTGTTGGCTGGTACATCTCTTCGCCGTCCGGCACGCCCATCCAGCCAATCAACAGCCGCCGTCCGTCGGCGGTAAGCGTGGTTTGCGGGGCGTAGAACTCAAAGCCAGCATCAAGCTCGTGAAAGGGTCCATGAGCGAAGTCGGCGGTGTCGTAATTAAAATTGCCAGCGAGCCAGGCACTGGCATGTGCGTTGAGAAAGCGCTGCTCTTCATGTGCAATGCCCTGCGGGCAGCAAATCAGGAAAGTCGTCTCCCCAAGAGTAAACAAATCTGGGCATTCCCACATATAGCCAGCGTCGCCCAGCCCGTTCAGACCGCTGCCGGCAATCTCGCCTAAAGGGTGCCAGTGATGCAAATCTGCAGAGCGCAGCAGCAGCACCTTGCCCTGCTTATGGCTGTCTTGTGCCCCGAGCACCATGTACCACTGATCGCCATGCCGCCATACTTTTGGGTCGCGAACATGTCCGGTATATCCCTCCGGCAGCGCGATAACCGGCCCCAGCTTATCGAAACAGCCCGCCTCATTTTGGACGGCCAGACATTGCCAGGCGGTGCGCGATCCGTCGTCAAATTTCACGTTGCCGGTGTAGATCAGCGTCAACACGCCGTTATCATCCACGGCGCTGCCAGAGTAGCAGCCGCTGCGGTCAAAGGCTTCATCAGGCATCAGCGCAATCGGCTCATGCTGCCAGTGGAGCAGATCGGTGGAACTCCAGTGTCCCCAGCATTTAAATTTGTGTTCACAGCCCAACGCATTCCACTGATAGAAGAGATGATAGCGACCAGCGAAATTGATAAAGCCATTGGGATCGTTAAGCAGCCCCGTTACCGGCGCAAGGTGCCAGCCAGGATAGTGGGGATCGCTGAGTGCCTTCGGCTGACCACGCATCACTGCGTTAAGAATTTGGGGTAACAGTGTGGTCGAGCCCATTAGTCTGCATCCGTTTGGTATTTGAGCAAATAAGAGAGAATAAACGCAGCGCTAAATGCGATCACCATGCCAGTCGCATAATTGAGCAGTGAGCTTGCCTGCACGATCGCCATGCCGGGAATACCGGTCAGGCCTACTGCGGTCATTGAAACATGCATTGATACCACCCAGGCCCCGCCTAACGCGCCGCCGACCATTCCGGCAATGAACGGCTTCATAAAGCGCAGATTAATACCAAAAATAGCCGCTTCCGTAATGCCGAGCAGTGCGGAGAAGCCGGATGGCAGCGAAATCGCCTTGATTTTGACATTTTTGGTTTTGAACCAGACCGCCAGACAGGCGCCGCCCTGCGCCACATTCGCCATTGCCCAGATCGGCAGCAGGAAATTAACGCCAATCGACGGATTGCCAAGCAGCCCTGCCTCTATGGCATGGAAGCTGTGATGCACGCCGGTAATAACAATCACCGAGTACAGGCCGCCGAAGAGTAATCCAGCCAGCCAGCCCGCATGAGCAATGAGTGTGCTGAGCACAAATGAAATGCCGTCACCGAGCATACGGCCTGCCGGACCGATAATAAGTAGCGCAATGAAGCCGGAAATGATTACCGTCAGGAACGGCGTGAGGATCAGATCAAGTGCATCCGGAATCACCCGGCGCAGCTGTTTCTCCAGAATACTCATAAACCACACCGCCAGCAGTACCGGGAATACGGTGCCCTGATAGCCGATCATCGCCACTTCTATGCCGAAGAAGTTCATTGTGTGGTATCCGGCCGCTACGCCCCAGGCATTTGTCAGCGCAGGGTGTGTCAGAATGCCGCCCAGCGTGGCGCCGAGGAACGGGTTACCGCCAAATTCTCGCGCAGCGGTGAAGCCAATCAGGACTGGCAGAATGATGAATGCCGCCGAGCTGCACATATCCAGCATGATATAGAGCGCATTGTCAGGGTTTACCCAGCCGTAAGTTTTTACCATTCCCAGCAGTCCCATCAGCAGGCCGGATGCAACGATGGCCGGAATGATTGGGACAAATATATTCGACAGCAGACGCGCGATGCGCTGGAAGGGGTGGAGCTTGCGCGCGGCGATATCAGCCGCTTCTGACTTACTGGCTTCACTAATGCCGGCTTCGCGAATAAAGGCAGCGTAGACTTTATTAACCACGCCGGTGCCAAAGATCACCTGCAATTGTCCCGCATTGCGAAAACATCCTTTAACGCCCTCAATTTTTCCAATTGCGGCGGTATCCGCTTTGGCATCATCCACCAGCACCAGGCGCAAGCGCGTTGCACAGTGCGCCGCGCTGGCAATATTTTCTCGGCCTCCTAGCAACGGCAGCAGCGCGCGCGAGATGTTCACAAAATCCATAATGACCTCAGTTTTTCATTTTAATGCCAACAAAAGGGAACAGGGCCCCCGTGGGGGGCCGCAATATCAGAACCAGGTTTCCATCTGTACGCCGACATTCCACTCACCACCGGCCTTAAAGCCGCTGCTGCCAAAGGCATCATCTGTGGCGTAGTTATCCAGGCGGTGATCCCAGTCCATCCAGCTGGCGAACAGGCGGATTTCAGGACGTTTTAGAAATTCCCCGACGTCGCTCGCCTTCAGCGTCGGCGCCATGGTTAATTTGTAGAAGTTGCCGCTAACGGCGTTGCGGTTGTTGTAGCCTGCAGGACGCAGATCCATATACTGCCAGGAGCCTTCATACTGCATCTCGAAATTCTGGGTAATTTCCTGAATCAGACGCAGGTTAGCGGTAACCCATTTATAGCTGTCGCTTTTGACGTAACGGTCTTTACTGCTTTGCGCCAGTAGCGCCGGTGCGACATGCCAGCCCTCGCCGAGCGGCGTCATGCCATAACTGGCCAGACGCCAGGTATCAGCTTCCGGCAGCAATGCGCCATCGGCACCGATGGTTTTCACCTCAGCGCCTAAGCCGTGACCATAGAGCAGAGCGGTTTTCGATGACCCTTCACGCAGGCCATAGAAGCTATCGCTGTGTAGTCCGATTAGCGCATGCACACCGTTGTTCGCTGCATCGTTTTTAACGCGATTGCCGTCAATATCGGTGCGCTCATTATTATCTTTAGCGCGCATGCCGCTCACCATCAGCTGCAGCGGCCCTACAAAATTATTCAGAGACAGAATGTAATTCTGTGCGGTGTTGTCATTATTCTCGATATCACCGAAGGTACGACCGTAAATCGCCAGGTTGCTGCGCGCTTCGTCGCTCCACTTGACGTCATAGATGCCTGCGCCGGTGCCAGCAAGAAACACCACGTCAGAATCAATCCAGTGAATATCGAAGTTATCGCGATCAAAGCGCTTACCAGCCCAGACGGTACTGTCTTTGAACGCACCAGTGAACGTGGGCAACTGTCCAAGTTCCACGAAAGCCTGACGCAGGTTGAGATCGCTGCTGGCGGCACTCCAGTCATTGTAGGTTCGCTGACCGTCGGCCAGCATCGCCTTGAACCTGGTCGTCGCGCCGTTAGCGAGGATTTGCTTATGTTCGAGATTAAGCTCAACGTAGGTATCGGGTTCGTTGCCGAGTCGGCCAACGTGACCGCCGGTTTCTCCTGCCGGCGTGACGGTCGGGCCGCCCTGCGTTTTTGCTGCGGAGCTATTCATCAGCAGCCCTGAACGCGCGTAGCCATGGAATTCAAATCCATCTGTATTATTCCTGCTACTCTGTTCTGGTTTCTCGGCGCGCGGTTCTCTCTGTTCGTTCACGATCTGGGGCTGCTGTTGCTGCTGTTGCGCGGCAGTCAGCTTCTGTGCCTGATTCTCAGCAGCCAGCGCGCGGTATTCCGCAGCACTGGCCCGCTGTTCAGCTGCAGCCAGGCGTTTTTCCATTGCCGCGAGACGCGCTTCAATACTTTCCATGGAGTTAGCCGCCCAGGCGGGGCCAGAACTCAATAATGTGCCGAGGCTAAGCGCTAAAAGACGTTTTTTCACTGGTTTGCATCCCTGAGGTAAGGCCATCATCAATAAAACGTTATTGCTAAACCGATTTAGGTCAGCATCATAGTTGTGCTGATTTTGAAAGCGCAACGGAATTTGCTAAACCGGTTTAGTTGATGTGAGGCATGTCTCAAAACAGGGAGTAAAAGCGATTACTGACTGAGGTGATCCTGCAGTTGCGGGTAATCAGGCAAAGCTGTCATTGCCCCTTTGGCTGTTGTCGCAAGCGCGCCGCATGCCTGTGCGCACTGCAGACGTGCCGCCAGTTGCGCAGCATCAGCAGGAAGCCCGTTCTGCGCAAGTCCCCATAACAGCCCTGCGACAAAGGCATCGCCAGCACCGGTTGTATCGATGCTGAGTACGGGCTTCGCCGGATAGTGAACAAGCCCGTCGTTATACCAGGCCCATACGCCTGCGCTACCCTGAGTGACCAACAGTAATCTGATCGCAAAATGCTTCGCCAGCTCCTCGATAGCGGCTTCAACGTCGGCGCAATCCGCTATCCATATCAGCTCTTCCTCGGAAAGCTTCACAACATCTGCCAGTTGAAGTGCCTGCCTGATACAGCGATGGAGTTCAGCTTTATCCTGCCAAAGATCGAGTCGAATATTGGGGTCAAAACTGACATAGCCGCCTGCGTCACGCACTGATTTCATTGCCTGTAAGGTGGTGCTTCTAGAGGGTTCCTGAAGCAGTGCAATTGAGCAACAGTGTAACCAGTCGTGAGGGATAAACTGAGGAAGATCATGGCGTTCCAGAAATAAGTCCGCGCCTGGGCGAACCATAAATGTGAAGGTACGTTCACCCTCGGCGTCCAGTGCTACTACCACGGTTGAAGTGCGGTGCGTCTTATCCATCAACATGCAGGAGACATCCACATTTTCCCTCTCAAGCACTTGTCGCAAAAAGCGTCCGAAAGGATCGTCTCCCACACGGCCAATAAATCGACTGTTTCCTCCAAGCCGGGCGATTCCCACCGCCACGTTAGCCGGCGCGCCTCCAGGACATTGCAGGAGACGCCCGTCCTCTTCAGGAAGCAAATCAACCACCGCATCACCTAAACACCAGATTCGATTCATCAGTAAACTCCAGTAAAAAGCTAAACCGATTTAGCTATGTGGCGATAGTATGCATTAAGGATTTGGACATTGTCACGGCTGTTAATAATGCCAGGCAGCAGGTAAAGGCAGATAACAGATTTGGATGGCGCTCTTACAAAGGATGCCCGGTTCCATGATAGTGTCCCCAGCCCCTCCTCCGGCTCAAACAACCGGGATAAAGAGAGAGCCGGGCATGTTGGCGTAGCGGTTATGATTTAGCTGACGTTATTGTCGATGGGCTTCCTGATATCACCCCGTTACTTCTGAGAGCGCTTTACGCACGTCGCCGGTCGCCGCCGCATCAAGCGGCGTGACCAGGGCATAATTGTAATGCTCATCACTCCAGTACTGCGCCATCACATTCTCGGCTTTGCGCTCGCCGTGCGGCAGCTTAACCGGACTGAGCGGCCGGATATACCAGGCGAGGCGGGTGCCGTGCGCATCCTGATACATCACCAGCGCCGCCGGGCCCTGCGCCGTTGCTATCAGGCGCGCGCCGAGCGGTTTAAAGCCATACTGCTCCAGATTAGGCGGCAAATTGCCGTTGATAAAATAGCGCCCGACCCAGCTCGCCAGCTCGTTTTGCTGGCTGGCGACCACGTCCATCGGCGTCAGCGTCGCATTGCCGAACAGCTTATAGGCCTGCACCGCATCTTCCATCGGCAAATGACCGGCCATTTGCGAATCTTTCAGCTGCCAGCCGGTAAAGCCGCCGACGCTAAGGGATAGAACCAATACGCAGGCAAGCGCCAGCTTTCGCTGCCGCTGCTGCCGCGCACGGCGGCGAAAAGCGTGCGGCTCGGGCGTTTCCAGCGTCTGCTTTTGCTGGTGCATCGCCTGCCGCAAAAGCTGCATCTCATAACGCATCTCCGCCACGCGTCCGGCAGCCTGAGGATCCTCCGCCAGATACCGCTCGACGCGTCGTGCGGTAGCGTCATCCGCTTCGCCATCTATCCAGGCGTGCAGATCCTCTTCGTCGGGTTTCATTTCAGTCTCCTTAGGGGTAACGGCTTGACCTTGCCTTCTAATTTCTCATGCAGCAGTTTTCGCGCCCGGGAGAGACGCGACATCACCGTTCCCAGCGGGATATCCAGCGTCTCGGCCGCCTCTTTATAGCTCAGCCCCTCCACGCTCACCAGCAGCAGTATGGCGCGATAATCGGTCGGCAACGTCGCGAACAACGCCAGCGTATCGTCTGCAATCGCCATCGACTCCGTAGAGCTACTCAACGCCTCCTCGCCGGTAAAAAAGGCGAGAAGCGTTCGATAGCGCTTCCGCCGCCGTTCGCCGTCGATAAACTGCCGATAAAGAATGGCAAACAGCCAGGCGCGCAGGCTCTGCTCATCCCGGCTCTGCGGCGTTCGCGTCAATGCCTTGATTAAACAGCTTTGCACTAAATCATCAGCGCTGTGCGGGCTGCGGGTCAGCCACAGCGCGAAGCGTTGCAGATGCGGCATCACGTCCCGGATCTCTTCGTCAGTCAGCTGCGACACAGGCTTTCCTCAGCGTTTGCGGGTTCCCGCCATACTGTTAAACACACCGTCGCGCAGTACCAGCGCATGCAGTAACGCCGCCGCCAGATGCGCCATGATGGTCAGGAAGAGCAACAGCGCGACGATGGAATGCAGCGGACGCAACAGCGCGTACCAGTCGTTATTCACCGGCACGATGGCCGGCAATACGAATCCGCCGCCGAGGGTCACCGGATAGCCCGCCGCCGAAAGCATCGCCCAGCCAATCAGCGGCTGAGCCAGCATCATTGCATACAGCGCCCAGTGCGACAGGTGCGCCAGGGCGCGCTGCCAGGCGGGAATCGAGCCGGGCAGCGGCGGAATGGCGGTATAAAAGCGCAGCCACAGCCGAACCACCACCAGCACGAATATCATCAGGCCCAGCGGCTTGTGAATCGCCACCAGCAGGCCGTGCAGCGAGGAGACGGTCGACACCATCGCCACACCGATAAATAACATAGTCATTATCGCCAGCGCCATTAGCCAGTGCACCAGACGCAGCGCGGGATGAAAATAGGTTACCTGTTTCATAATGGATGACCTGCCTGTTCAGACTGTTCGCGGGTGCGCTGGTTATAGGATTTGGCATAGGCCGCGGAGCGCGCATTCAGTAAGGGATCGTCGGAGGCGGCGATGCCATCGGGCAGAATCAGCGGATCGTAATTGATATCGTTGCACGGGCCCTGCTGCTGAGGCAGCGAACGGGTCACCACCAGCGTCCCGGCATTAATGGTCTGGCGATCGGCAGGCCAGACTTTCGATGCGTCGTTACCCGCATCGCCCGCGCCAGCCAGGGTTACCATCAGATCCCATTTCAGCGGCCCGTTCGCCAGACGCTGCGCAAGATCCTTTTGCAGGAAATCTTTGTCGGTTTTCTCTTCCGCGGTCTCTGGCTGACGGGGCGTTTGCGCCACCATACTCCAGCGCACCAGATGCGCAGCGCTGGATTTGTCGATAAAACGGAAGGCATTCAGGCTGTTGAAGCTGTCGCTGCTCCAGCTGGACGAGGGCACGTACCCTTTTATCCAGGCGAGGAAAGGTTTGATTTCCGGATGCTGAAGCACAAAGGCTTTCATTCTGGCCGGATCGGGTTTGCCGGTAGCCGGATCGGGTCGCGAAGCGACCTGCTGATCGTAGAACCCCTGCACGGTGGCAACCGGAAAGAACGGGATCGCATTCATGCCGGTACGCCACTGCTGTCCGTCCGCCTGTTGAAACAGCAGCGCCATACTGCGCACCGGAACGGCATAATCGGGCGCCCCGGGGTTGCCGCCGGCGATGGCAAAGCGCCCCGTTACCGGCGTCGTCGCGCCCTGCGCGAACAGCGGCGCGCGCGAGAAGACGCTGGCGTTGCCGGTTGCCCTAAACTCGCCGATGATGCAGACCCCTTTGGCGTGATTGCGCCGATACCCAGGATGTTCGCCGCCGGACTGCTGCAATGCCGTAACCAGCTTATCGGCGGAGAGACGCTGCGGCGCCAGCCAGCCGCCGGCCCATAAAAAGACGATGATCAGCGCCAGCGGAACCATGCCGACCAGCGCGAGGCGCGCGACTTTCTGGCCGGTGGAAAGTGAAGAGTTCGTCATAGGATAGGATCGCCTGTTTGCAAAGAGCGCATAAGACGAACCAGCGACAGCTTTATTCCCGAGGCATAAGATTTTTTTTCGGCTGCGGGGAAACCGCTCAGGCTGTCGGTGACGACGTGGAAAACAAGCGGAGCGGCGTCATGCAGACTCGCGCACGACAAGTTCGCCGCTCAGCAAGATGCGCTGCCTGGGCAAACCAGGATCCCGGATGTTGCTGACAATCAGCTCTACCGCCTGCCGTCCGGTTTCCTCGCTCGCGGATGAGACGTAGGTCAAGGAGGGAGACGTAAGATTGACCTGCAGCATATCCTCAAAGCCGACCAGTGCGACCTGCTGCGTCAGGAAGAGATCCTTGCCTAAAGTGCGCCCGACCTGCTGAATGCCGTTAAGACAGCCAATCAGCGCCGTCGACGAATGACAGAGCAGTGCGGTAAGGGTGTTGTTTTTTTCCAGCAGGTGGCGCGTCGCCAGACTCGCCGCAAAGGTATCGTCGCTGCAGGCAGGCGCGAGCTCGTCCTTGTGCGCAATACCGTTTTGCAGCAGGCTGGCCCGCAGCCCCTGCAGACGCTGCGTGCGCAGCAGCGAATCCGCTTCGCCGCCGATATAGCCGATATTACGATGGCCGCGATCCAGCAGATAGCGCGTCGCCAGCGCCGCAGCCTGTCGATTGTCGCGCATTACCAGATTGCACGTTTCGCTGATTAGCGTCTGCGAGACCACCACGAACGGTAAGGGGCAGTGTCGCAGCCGCTCCGGCACGGTGGGATTAACGGTGTCGGACGTCAGGTAGATAATGCCTGCGACGCCCTGCTGTTTAAACGAGAGCAGGCAGCGTTCCAGGCTCGCCTCGTCATCGTGCGGCTGACCGAGAAACAGCATAAATCCCTTTTTCTCGAGCTCTTTAACCACGCTCGCCATCACCTTAACGGTATAGCTGTCGCTGAAGTCGCAGAGGATAAGCCCTATCAGATTAGAGGTGCTGGCGCGCAGGTTGGCGGCGGCGACGTTATGCACGTACCCCAGCCGCTGGATAGCGGCCTGAACCTTCTCGATAGTCGCATCGGAAATCTTGCCTTTCTGCCGTAAAACCAGCGAAACGGTAGAGACCGATACGCTAGCCTCTTTAGCCACATCGATGATGCTGACTTTTTTCAAACCTGCTCCTGATAACAATCCGATCCATTATTCCAGCGCGCGCTCCCGCCGAAGCCGGAGAGCGCCGCTGCCTGCTATTTGGCCATCATGGTCGACATCGTCTGCGCGATAAACTGCGCACGGGCGCCGAAAATAACCTGAATGCCCGTATCACCGACAAAGACCACTCCGCGCGCGCCGACGCCGTTAAGGCCATCCTTATCGACCAGTTCGCTTTTCACTACCTCAAGCCGCAAACGGGTGATGCAGGATCCGACAGTATTGATATTTTGCGCCCCGCCAAGCAAGCCGATAATTTCGGTCGCAATCTCGTTATCCGATTTATCGTTCATATTGGCCGTCACAAGGGTGCGGCCTGGCGTTTTGATATCAAAGCGGCGGATAACATAGCGGAACGTAAAGTAGTAAATCAGTCCCATCGGCACGCCGATGATCACGGCGTTGAGGAAGTGGGTCTGATAACCGTTGAACGAGGGCAGAATGCCGAATGAGAGGTAGTCGATAAATCCGGCGGAAAATGATTTAGCGATATGCGCATGCATCAGATACATCATCATGTAGGCCAGCCCCGCCATGATGGCGTTAAACACGTAGAGGATCGGCGCGACAAAGATAAAGGTGAACTCAACCGGTTCGGTTATCCCCGTCAGGAAGCAGGTGAGCGCGGCGGAGAAGAGGATCCCGGCGGCGATTTTTTTATTGGCCGTTTGCGCTTCGTGATACATCGCCAGGCAGGCGGCAGGCAAAGCAAAGAGCATCAGCGGGAACTCGCCCTGCATGAACTTGCCGGCGTTCTGATAGGAGTCGCTGCTGAAGGATTTAACGCCCTCTTCCAGCATCTTAAACCAGATCGTCTGGTCGCCGTGGATCACCTGGCCGGCGTGCGTGGTGTAGTCGCCGAACGAATACCAGAAAGAGGGATACCAGATATGATGGAGCCCGAGCGGAATCAACGCGCGCTCCACTAACCCGAAAATAAAGGTGGAGGCCGCCTGATTATCGCCGTTCACCACCACAGAAAGCGCATCGATGCCTGACTGGATATGCTGCCAGATATAGGGCAGCAGCAGCCCCATCAGAAAGGATAAGCAGGCCGTAGCGATGGCGACGAAGCGCTTGCCCGAAAAGAAGCCGAGGAACTCAGGCAGCTGCAGCGTGTGAAAGCGGTTATAGCACCAGGCGGCCAGGATGCCGCAGAGCAGACCGCCAAACACCCCCATTTGCAGCGTGGGTATGCCGACCACCATCGCATATTTTCCTCCTTGCGACGCCATCTCCGGGGTAATGCCCATTACCGTGCCGATAGTGATATTGGTAATAAAAACCGAGACGGCGGCGGAGAGCGCCGCAATGCCCGACTCAGACGCCAGCCCGACGGCGGAGCCGATGGCGAACAGCATCGGCAGGTTGTCGAAGATGACGCCGCCGGCGTTCATCATCAGCGGCAGATGGAATTTGTCACCGAATGCCAGCAGCAGACCAGCGGCTGGCAACAGCGAGATAGGCAGCATAAGCGCGCGGCCGATCATCGATAGTTTGGATAACGACTTTATCAATCCTGAGAACAGACTCATGCTGCTTTCCCCGATTTAAGACCCTGGATGACACTTTTTAAGTGCTGTTATAAGTGGTAGAACGGGTGATGCTGCCAACTTACTGATTTAGTGTATGATGGTGTTTTTGAGGTGCTCCAGTGGCTTCTGTTTCTATCACCTGTCCCTCCTGTTCAGCTACTGACGGGGCGGTGCGTAACGGCA
>NZ_JAKRNL010000012.1:0-58994 GCF_022346905.1 Pantoea sp. ACRSB
CGCGCTGCAGAATCTGCTCGGTTCCGAAGGGTACCGGGTTTCCACTTTTCTTTCCCCGTCTGAGTTTCTCAGCCAGACCGATTACCTTACGCCCAGTTGCCTGATCGTCGACCTGAATATGCCCGGATTCGACGGCTTCGACGTTTCGCTGCACCTGACGGAGCGCGGCTTTTCCATTCCCACCATTTTTCTCACCGGCTATGGCACCATCCCGATTACCGTCAGGGCGATGAAGGCGGGCGCCTTTGAATTCCTCACCAAGCCCGTTATGCCCGATGAATTACTGAGGGTGGTGGAGGAAGCGCTGGCGCTGTCGGAGAAAAGCGCGCCATTACCGCGCGTTACTCGTCGCTGACGCCGCGTGAGAAAGAGTTGATGCAGTATGTGGTTCGCGGCCTGCTCAACAAACAGATTGCCGCAGAGATGGGGATCAGCGAAATCACGGCGAAGGTGCATAAGCGCAGGGTAATGGAAAAAATGGAAGTCCGAACCGTGTCGGACCTGGTCAGGGCGGCGGAAAAACTGGCCATCCTGAACGAAAGCTAGCCGCGCCCTGCTCCGCTGAGCTGCACGCGGTATAGCGCTCCCGCCGGGCCGGCGGGAGCGTTTTTATCACCCAGCGGCGCGCTCAACGGGCAGCGTAAACCAGAACAGGCACCCCCCTTCCGGACGATTCTCTGCCTGCAGTTCGCCGCCGTGACGCCTGATGATTTCGTTGCTGATGGTCAGCCCCATTCCCATCCCTTCCGCCTTGGTGGTATAGAACGAATCGAACACTTTACCAATCACCTCCTCAGCCAGGCCCGAGCCGTTGTCGGCCACCGCGATACGGATAAGATCCTCCTGCGGATGCGATGAGGAGATGCGCAGGATGCGCATGCCGGGATTATCCGTCATCGCTTCGATGGCATTGATCACCAGGTTGAGCAGAACCTGCTGAATCTGAACGCTCTCACAAAAAACCACGTCATTCTCAGCGGCAAGATCCAGTTCAAGCGAGACGAACCGTCGCTCCAGCTCGAGGCGCGACAGGTTTAAGATATCTCGCGCGATATGGTGCAGCTTTGCCGAGGCGAACTCCGCTACCTGATTACGGGTCAGCGCCTGAAGCCCGCGAATAATATCGCCCGCGCGGCGGCCTTCGCGAATAATCTCCTCAATACTCTGGCTGGCGTTGTCGAGCTGCGCCGGTTCACGCTTCAGCCATCTCAGACCGGCGCCGGCGTTAGCTACGATCGACATCAGCGGCTGGTTAATCTCGTGGGCGATGGAAGAGGTCAGCTGGCCCACCGTGGTGGCGCGCGCGACGCGGGCAAGCTCCGCCTGAGCGATCCTCACCGCATCTTCAGACTGACGCTGCGTGGTGATATCGGTCAGGGTGCCGAAATATTCCGCCACCTCAGGCCAGTTATCGTTCGGCTCGCCAATGCCCTTGATGTAGCGGCATTCGCCGTCGTCGCGAATGATGCGAAACTCCGCCTGCATCACCACGCCCTTCTCGACGCTGGTTTCAATCAGCTCGCGCAGCGACACGATATCGTCCGGGTGCACGCGGCTCTGGAACTCCGCCATCGAGGTGGTGGTCTGGGTCTCTGGCAGTCCCATGATGCGCTTATATTCGTCGGAGATGTACTGAATATCCGGCTCAAGATGCCAGTGCCAGGTGCCGGTATGGCTTATTTTTTCGCCCAGCATCAGCGAAGTCTGGCTGGCGCGCAGCTGCTTTTCAATTTTGCGGCGCTGATTGTTCTCGTCAACCAGTTCGGCATAGAGGCGCGCGGTTTCGAGCGAAACGGCGGCCTGCGCCCCAAGCATCGACACGATGCGCGAATGGTCGGCGGTAAAAACGTCGGGCATCAGCCGATTTTCCAGATAAAGGACACCGACCATTTGCGCCTGCCTGAACATCGGCACGCACATTACCGCCGCGCCCGACGCCACCAGATAGTTATCCTGGCTGAAGGGGCTGAACACCTCCGGCTTGCCGGTGCGGATCTCCTGCCCGGTGCGGATCACCGCTGATAAGATCGACAGCGGCAGATCGGTTGCGGTCGGCAGCTCGCGCACAATGCGTACCTTTACCCCTTCGACGGTGGTGGAGGCGCGCGCCTGGATTTCCGGAATATTGCCGTCGGTCAGCCGGATCAGCATGCAGTGCTGCGCGCCCGCCCGCTCGACCAGCATCATCATCAGAATATGAATCAGGCGATCCAGATTAATCTCTTCGGTGAGGGCGCGCATCACGGTCACCATGCTTTGCAGATCGCTGATCAGTGCGCTCTGCTCGAAGGAGACAGTGCTCAGGGCCGTTTGCGTATGATGCCCGGCGAGAGAGGGATAGAGCATTTCCAGCTGGCGCACCCTGGCGCCCGCGCCCCAGCGATCCCAGGCGGACATCGCGCCTTTAATGTAGGCGTCGCCCGCGAACCCCATGTTGCGCGCATAGGCCATACGCGCCGCCAGTTCGCACGCCAGCCCGTTGATATGATGAAACTGCCCTTCGCGCGACAGTGTGATGGCGCGCTCAAACTGTTCGGCGGCCTGCCCGGCCTCGCCGTCGAGGCGCAGCAGCTCGGCGCGCAGCAGGGCCTCTTTATCGGCGAAAGTTTTGGTATTTTCGTTCGCCCAGGTCACGATCTTGTCGAGATGATGCTGTAGCTGCTGACGCAGCTGACCGCTGAGGGGGCCCGGCGTGAGGGGAACGGTCAGCGCCAGCGCGCTGTAGAGATGAAAATCCAGCATGTGCACGTGGCCGGGAATAAGGTCGGTAAAGGGCGCCGCGTCGGCAAAATGCCGCGCTGCGCAGGCATATTCCGCCGCGAAAAAGTGCGCCATGCCTTTATAAAGCCGTGACCAGAACTGAATAAGGTACATCGGCTCCACAGCCTGTTCCGGCCTGACCGCGTCCAGCATCGGCGGCAGAAAATCATGGCCTGAAAACTCGCTTCCGCGCGGCTTGCGCAGGAAGAGCACATAATCCAGCTGCATGCTGAGGATCATCTCTACGTCGCGGTACTGCGCCTTGCGGACAAACAGCATGCCGCGCGTAATAGAAGTATGCACCGCTTCGAGATGATCGCCGCGGGCGAGATAGTTCATGACGATATGACGCAGCGCCAGGCAGGCCGAGGTGCGGTCGCCGGTTTCTACCCCCACGTCGAAGGCGGCCTTCGCACGCTCGATAGCGTAGGAGAGCGGCATCGTCCAGATGCTGACCTGGTCGAGCGGCAGCAGCGTGCGCGCTTTAAAGCTGACGAAGTCGTGCTTATAGACCAGCTCGCGCGCCAGCAGCGTGCTGGCGAAGCCCCGGCTGTACTCATCATACTGATCGCCGCACACCACGCCATACCAGGAGAGCGCCAGGGTCGATGCGCCGCTTAGTCCGCGCTCCATCGACAGATGCAGCAGCTTGCACAGGATCATAAAGTGCAGGCGCGGGTTGCTGAAGGCGGCAAAGGTGCTGGCGCTGGCCATCAGATTCATGATCGCTTCGGTTTTTTTGCAGCTAAGCAGCGGCAGCGCGCGAAAGCGCGCGTAGGGATTTTTGCCGACCGCCTCTTTAAGCGAAACTCGCGCCCTGTCGCACTCCAGGCGGTCCGGGTAGCGGTTTAGCTGAATGCCAAACACCGCCAGCCAGGCGAGCGCGGTTTCCAGCGCCAGTTTACTGTCCGACTGGCGCATATGAATTTCAGCGATCAAACAGGCCGCTTCGGCTTTCTCCGTGATCTCGCCCGGCGAGGCCGCGATTTCCGAGCACAGCGCCAGCGCCACCGAGAGATTGCCGTTAAGGAATTCACATTCGGCCTCTTCCAGCAGAAACTCGCTCTGGTCGTCGCTGCCCACGCTGCTGTTGAGCAGGCGCGCGGTCTGCAGGTAACGCAGCGCCGAAACATAATCGCCGGTATCTTTCGCCCGGCGGCTCGCCTTAAGCATCAGCTGGCTGAAGGTTTGCGCGTCATGCGCCAGCATCCCGCCATTTCTGATCGACAGCAGGTGATGAGCGGCCCTGAACAGCACGGCATTGGTGACCTCAAGATCCGACAGATGCATATAGTGCAGCGCGGCCAGATAGTGAAAGGCGTCTTTGTCGGTCGGCTCCAGCAGATCGAGCGCCGCTTCATGCATGCTGTCATGCATAAAGGCGTACTCTCTGCCGTTCAGCGCGATGAGCTTCGCCGCCGCCGCCGGCAGCAGCGTCTGCTCGATCTCTGCCACGGCAATACCGAGGATGCGGCTCATGGTATCCAGCTCCCCTGCGCTGCCCAGCGAGGCGAACTTGCCCAGCAGATGGCGGGTCGGCAGCGGCAGCGTGGTGAGATGCTGCAGAACGCTGGCGGCGACGTTTGCCGCATAGTGACAGTTTTTCAGCGCCTGAGCATCATAGGCCCAGCGGAATGGCGCATTGTGCGTGATCAGGCCGTCGCGCAGCGCCTGGCGGAAAAAGTCGTGGGTGGCGAGCGGGTTGCCGGCGGTCTTTTCGTGAATAACCTGCGCCAGCTCCGCCGTTTCGCCGCTGCGGGTATGGAAGAGCCCCGCCAGCCAGCTCGCGATATTTTTTTCGCTGAAAGGCTCCGGCGTGATATCGGTAATGCGGGCCGCGCAGGCGCGGATGAGCTTCAGGTTATCGTCAATTGTCGGACAGGGCAGCGACACGCTGTCGCGATAGGTGATCACCAGCAGCAGCGGGATATCTTCGCTCAGCGCCAGCAGGTTTTGCAGCAGCTGCAGCGTGGCGCGATCGGCCCAGTGCACATCGTCGATCAGAATAACCAGCGGCCGGCCGGGCGCGGTGAAGGCTTTCACCAGGTTGCAGGCCGCCAGATTAAAATGGTTTCTCGCGTCCTGCGAGTGCGTATGGGCGTGCACGGCCGCTTTCTGATTGAGTAAAATGCCCAGCTCCGGCACCAGATTGATCGCCAGACCGGCATACTCACCCAGCAGGCATGCGATATGCGACTTCCAGCGCGCCATCTCTTCGGTGGGCAGGCCGAGCACGTGCAGCGTCAGCGTCCTGAAGGCGGCGGTAAAAACCGCGTAGGGCAACACGGGGGAGTGGCGATCCGCCTTCACCACCGTCATTAGCGCTTTTTTATTGCGCAGCAGCTTAATCGACGAGGCGATCAGCGAGGATTTGCCCGCACCCGGCACGCCGCCGATCGCGACCAGGTTGTGCTTGCCGCTTTTGCTGACCTCGTCAAACGCCGCCAGAATATCGGTCGCCTGGGGATGATCGGCGCAGAGCGTGTCGGGCGATAAATTCGCGGCCTGAGAGTCCTGCATGCCGAGGGCAAAAGACTCGATCATGCCGTCCGGCATCAGGGTCGACGCGCAGCGCCGCAGATCGGCCAGTACGCCTTCCGCCGTCTGGTAACGGTATTCCGGCGATTTCGCCAGCAGCCGCAGGATGACGGAGGAGAGAACCATCGGGATCTCCTGGCGTATCAGATGCGGCGGCAGCGCTTCCGACGCGATATGGTGGTGGACCCATTCGGCGTGGCCGCCCTCGGCGCTGCCGTAGGGCAGCCTGCCGGTGAGCAGTTCATACAGCACGATGCCCAGGCTGTATAAATCGCTTACGCGGCTGACGGGATGCGCCGAGCGGGAGGTATGTTCAGGCGACATATAGGCGAGCGTGCCGCCCGCGACCGGCAGACGAGGCTGCAGCAGCAGATCGCTGTCGACCGACGACAGGCCGAAGCCGCCTAGCAGAATACGTCCGTCGTCGGCATAGAAAAAATTCGCCGGTTTGATATCGCCGTGCACCAGGCCCTGCTGATGCATCAGGCTCAGGGCGCTGCAGAGCATCGCGGCGCTGGCAAGAAATTCAGAAATGGCGCCAGGGGGGGTACATAAAACATCCGCCAGCGTACGGTAATTAAACGGCCGGTAAATCAGGGCGTATCGTCCCTGATAAAGGGTGTGACTCAGGGGCTTCAACGCCCAGTGATCGGAGAGGCGAACGCGCAGCGCGTACTCATTTTTCAGCAGCTGCGTTACCTGAAAAATCGACTCCTCCGTGCCCGCGGTCGCCAGCACAAAGGTTTCGCCGGTGATCCCATGCCGACACAGCAGCCAGTCGACATTGCCCTCCTGCGCCAGGGGAGTAAAAGAGATATCGTCTGAAAGCGTGACGCGATCGGTTTCTGTTGTCTCTAACGCCTGCGGATTTATGCTCATTGGCGGGCAGCCCCTGAGGAGAACGCCTGACGGATATGTTCAAACAACGTATCAATTTCGATAGGCTTTGGCAAAAAGGCGACAGCGCCAAGGTTAATGGCATACCGCAGCATGCTGTCATCGCCGTTGCCGGAAATGATGATGCCCGGCGGGTTAATCAGCCGCCGGGTCAGATTGATGAAAAGCTCGAAACCATTCATGCCTTTCAGTTGCACATCAATGATAAAAAGCGCGGCATTCGCCATCGCTGCTTCATCACAGAGAAGAGATTCTGCCGACTCAAAGGCCTGGGTGAGATAACCTTCAGACTGGAGCAGGTTGGTAAGACCACTGCGGACAGAACGTTCATCATCGACGACGACAATGCGCTGCGACAGCTGCATGCTGTTTTCCTTAAATGAAACTCAGGCCTGCGGGAGGCGCTTCCTTAGGAGGCTTTGTCACCTGAGGGCGGGGGCGTGTCACCGATTCTATGGTGATACTCATGGCGAAACCAGCGCAGCTTCACCGGTTCGCGCTTAATCACGCTTTTCGCCAGCGGAATAAGATGTTCGCCCACCTGCATGCCGAACAGCCCCAGCAGCGCAATAATCGGCGGCGCGGGCGAGTTGACGCCGAGCGCGGCATAAATCAGGCCGGCCAGAATGCCGACCGCCAGCGAGACAGAATAGGTTTTCAGCATGGTCAGCCTGCGTGGTTGGCGATGGATGAATGAGAGGTCGGGCGAGCGTCTGCGACGACCGGCGACGGCGCCGCTGGCGGAACCTGCGCGGTGGCATCCTGGTGAAACAGCTGCCCGCCCAGGGAACTGCCGACGATCATGCCGAGCAGTCCCACCAGCGCGACGGCCGGCGGCGCCGGAGACTGGACCTTAAGCAGCGCGTAAACCAGGCCGATTAATACGCCCGCTCCCAGAGAGATCAATAAAGGACTCACAGGTCCTCCTTCTTAGCATGGCGGGCCGGTCCGGTGAAGGGCCGGCCCGCTCGACAGATTAACGCACGTTCGCCGGAACCGGGGCCAGCGTACGGTGTTCGCTCTTCTGGCGAGAAGGCGCTTTGTGCACCATGGTATAGGCGTAATCCACGCCGATGCCGTAGGCGCCTGAATGCTCTTTCGCAATATCCATAACGGCGTTATAGGTCTCTTTGTGCGCCCAGTCGCGCTGCCACTCCAGCATCACCTGCTGCCAGGTTACCGGGATCACGCCAGCCTGAATCATGCGCTGCATCGCGTAGTCGTGCGCTTCTTTCGTGGTGCCGCCTGACGCGTCGGCCACCATATAGATCTCATAATCGCCTTCCAGCATGGCGCACAGCGCGAAGGTGTTGTTGCACACTTCGGTCCACAGACCTGACACGACAACTTTTTTCTTGCCGTTTGCCGCCAGCGCGTCGCGCACTTTCTGATCGTCCCAGGAGTTCATAGAGGTGCGCTCAAGAATGTCCTGGCCAGGGAATACGTCCAGCAGCTCCGGGAAGGTGTTGCCGGAGAAGCTTTCCGTCTCAACGGTCGTCAGTACGGTCGGAATGTTGAAGACTTTCGCCGCTTTCGCCAGCGCCACAACGTTGTTTTTCAGCACCTGACGATCGATTGACTGAACGCCAAACGCCATCTGCGGCTGCTGGTCGATAAAGATGATCTGGCAGTTTTGCGGCGTCAATACTTCAAGTTTGCGATTGGTCATGTCTTTGCCCATTGAGGTTATATTGCTAAGTACCGTGGAAAGAGTAACGGCGTAAATTGACAGCCTCCCTGATACCCCGATGGCGTTGCGTCGCTGAACCGGTGGGTCACTGTCTGAGCGCAGTGTAGGAAGCTTTTTTTTTCAAACTATTATCTTTAGGTATAACTATACGAACGTATACCTATACCAGGGTATACCTATCCTTTTGTATAACTAGACGCTTTCCAGACCTCCCGATCATAATCCCGCCATCCCAGTAGCCTGCGCTTACGGCAGGACAATGCTCTGTCTGCGGCCGTCCGTGCCGCGTCGGACAACTCAATTCAGGAGATTCTATGGTTACCCTTGGTAAAGCAGACGTCATTCTCACCAATGGCCGATTTCATACCGTCGATCGCGGCAACCCGATCGCCGATGCCGTCGCTATTCGCGACGGCAAGTTTCTGGAAGTGGGCAGCCTGGCCGAGGTGATGCAGCATCACTGCGAAGGCACCAAAGTCATCGACCTGAAGGGCCACACCGCGATTCCCGGCCTCAACGACTCGCACCTGCACCTGATCCGCGGCGGCCTGAACTACAACCTGGAGCTGCGCTGGGAAGGCGTGCCGTCGGTCGCCGATGCGCTGCGCATGTTGAAAGAGCAGGCGCTGCGCACGCCGACGCCGCAGTGGGTGCGCGTGGTGGGCGGCTGGACCGAGTTTCAGTTCGCCGAGCGTCGCATGCCGACGCTGGAGGAGATCAACGAAGCCGCGCCGGATACTCCGGTATTCGTGCTGCACCTCTACGACCGCGCCCTGCTTAACCGCGCGGCGCTCAAAGTCGTGGGCTACACCAAAGATACGCCGAACCCGCCGGGCGGCGAGATCCAGCGCGACAGCAACGGCAACCCGACCGGCATGCTGATTGCGCGTCCTAACGCCATGATCCTCTACTCTACGCTGGCGAAAGGACCGAAGCTGCCGCTGGAGCAGCAGGTCAACTCCACCCGTCAGTTTATGCGCGAGCTGAACCGTCTCGGCCTCACCAGCGCCATCGATGCCGGCGGCGGCTTCCAGAACTACCCGGAAGATTATGAAGTGATCGCCGAGCTGCATGAGAAGAAGCAGATGACGATCCGCATCGCCTATAACCTCTTTACTCAGCGTCCTGGACATGAGCTGGAAGATTTTGAGAAGTGGACCGATATGCTGACGCCGGGCCAGGGCAGCGACTACTTCCGCCACAACGGCGCCGGCGAGATGCTGGTCTTCTCCGCCGCCGACTTCGAAGATTTCCTTGAGCCGCGCCCCGATCTGGCGCCGGGCATGGAAGATGAGCTGGAGCGCGTGGTGCGTCATCTGGTAGAGCACCGCTGGCCGTTCCGCCTGCACGCCACCTACGACGAATCGATCAGCCGCATGCTCGACGTCTTTGAAAAAGTTAACCGCGACATTCCCTTTAACGGCCTGCACTGGTTCTTCGACCATGCCGAAACCGTTACCCAGCGCAATATCGACCGCATCAAAGAGCTGGGCGGCGGCATCGCGGTGCAGCACCGCATGGCGTTCCAGGGCGAATACTTCGCCGAGCGCTACGGCATCGAAGCGACCCGTCACACGCCGCCGGTCGCGCGCATGCTGGAGACCGGCGTGCCGGTCGGCCTCGGCACCGACGCCACGCGCGTCGCCAGCTATAACCCCTGGACCGCGCTTTACTGGCTGGTGTCCGGCCGCACCGTCGGCGGCATGCAGATGTATGACGTCAACGCGCGTCTCGATCGCGACACCGCGCTGATGCTGTGGACCCAGGGCAGCGCCTGGTTCTCCAGCGAGCAGGGCAAAAAGGGACAGATTAAGGCGGGCCAGCTGGCGGATATGGTGGTGCTGAGCAAAGACTATTTCAGCGTGCCGGAAGAGGAGATCAAAGGCATTGAGTCGGTGCTGACGCTGGTGGACGGCAACATCGTTTATGCCGCCGGATCCTTCAGCAGCGAAGCGCCGCCGTCGATTCCGGTTCTGCCTGAGTGGTCGCCGGTGGTCAAGGTGCCGGGTCACTACCGCAGCGCGCCGCCGACCGCCGCCACCCGCGTGGGCATGCAGCAGATGCCGCACCAGTGCAGCGGCCCGTGCGGCGTGCACAGCCACTCCCATGACATCGCGCGCGGCGCCAGCCTGCCGGTCTCCGAGGAGAACGCCTTCTGGGGCGCGCTCGGCTGCAGCTGCTTCGCGTTCTGATCATCATGACGATCTCCTTTTCTCAGCCGCCCCGCATTAACGCGGGGCTGTTCTTCCTGCGCCTCACCGGCTGCCTGCTGCTGCTCTACGTGCACGGGCTGCCGAAGGTGTTTCACTTCAGCGAAGAACTGACGCGTATCGAGGATCCTTTCGGCCTTGGTCCCTGGATGAGCTTATTGCCGGCTATTTTCGCCGAAGTCATCTGCCCGTTATTTATTCTGATCGGCGTGTTCGCCCGCCTCGCCTGCCTGCCGATTATCGGCGTGCTGCTGGTGGCGATGCTGTTTGTTCATCCCGGCTGGAGCATCGCGGAGGGCCAGTTCGGCTGGCTGCTGCTGATTATCTTCACTACCCTGGCGATGACAGGTCCGGGCCAGTGGCGCCTCGGTGCCGGCACGCGCAGAGAGGTTCGCTATGGCGCAGGTTAACGATATTCATGACGTCGCCCAGGGCGAAGCGACGGCGCCAGCCGCTGTTTCGCATGCTGTGGATCGCGACGGTGGTCTCTAACATCGGCTCCTGGATGAATGACGTCGGCGTGAACTGGACCATGCTGACGCTGAGCGCCGATCCGCTCAGCGTGGCGCTGGTGCAGGCGGCGAGCAGCCTGCCGATGTTCCTGTTCGCGCTGCCCTCCGGCGTGCTGGCCGATATTGTCGACCGGCGTAAATATCTGCTGTTCTCGCAGCTGTGGGTCTTTATCGCCGCCGCCGGCCTGACGCTGCTCTCTTTCACCGGGCACGTCACGCCGCTGGTGCTGCTGGTTGCCGCCTTTCTGATGAGCACCGGCGCGGCGATGAGCTCGCCGCCGTTCCAGGCGATCGTGCCGGATCTGGTCAGCAAAAATGAGCTGGGCCCGGCCATCGCGCTGAACTCGCTCGGCATCAATATCAGCCGCGCCATCGGTCCGGCGCTTGGCGGCCTGATCCTCTCGTTCGCCGGGCCGTGGGTGGTCTTTATGCTCAACGCCCTCTCGGTGCTCGGCGTGGCGTGGGTGCTCTATCGCTGGAAAGAGGTGCCGAGCGTCCAGCGGCTGCCCCCGGAGCACTTCTTTTCAGCGGTGCGCGCCGGTCTGCGCTACGTGCACGCCGCGCCGGTGCTGCGCAACGTGCTGGTGCGCACCGTCGCCTTCTTCCTGTTCGGCAGCGCCGGCTGGGCGCTGCTGCCGCTGGTAGCGCGCCGCGAGCTGGGGCTGGGTCCGGGCGGCTACGGCATTATGCTGGCCTTTATCGGCGTGGGCGCCATCAGCGGCGCGGTGCTGCTGCCGCGGCTGCGTAAACGCTTCAACCCCGATCGGCTGATGGTGCTGGCGAGCCTGATGTTCGCCGCCACCATGCTGGCGCTCGCTTTTGTCCGGCACTTCTGGCTGCTGAACACGTTCGAGTTCTTCACCGGCTTCGCCTGGATTGCCGTGCTGTCGACGCTTAACCTGGGCGCGCAGCGCAGCGCGGCACGCTGGGTGAAAGCGCGCGCGCTGGCGGTCTATCTCACCGTGTTTTTCGGCTCGATGACCGTGGGCAGCGCCATCTGGGGACAGCTGGCGTCGCGCTACGGCATCCCGGTTTCGCTCTGCGTCGCCACCCTGGGCATGGCGCTGGCGTGCCTGACGGTACTGCGCTGGCGGCTCGATCAGGATCCCGACCTCAATCTCGACGTCAGCGAGATCGCCGAGCCGGTGCCAGCGCTGGAGATCCATCACGACCGAGGTCCGGTGCGCGTGAGCTACGAGTATCAGATCCGCCAGGCGGACGCCCACGCCTTTACGGTCTGCATGCAGGATATGAGACGCGTTCGCCGTCGCGGGGGCGCCATCAACTGGGCGGTCTACGAAGACATTCTCCAGCCGGGCATCTTCGTCGAAACCTTTGTGGTGGGATCCTGGATGGAGCATCTGCGTCAGCTTGAGCGCTACACCATGAACGACAAGAAAATTGAGAACCGCGTTTATGCATTCCATCAGGGCGAACAGATACCGGTCGCACGCTATCTGGTTGCGCCTGAATAACAGCTTTTTTCATTCAACATCACAAGGAAAAGACCATGAGCACGATTAAAACCGCCGACGGCACGCAAATCTATTTTAAAGACTGGGGCAACGGCAAACCCGTTCTCTTCAGCCACGGCTGGCCGCTGGATGCTGATATGTGGGATAACCAGCTGAACTTCCTGGCGGAGAACGGCTATCGCGTCATCGCTTTCGATCGCCGCGGCTTTGGCCGCTCCGATCAGCCGTGGACCGGCTACGACTACAATACTTTCGCGTCGGACATCAACGACCTGATCACCTGTCTTGACCTGCAGGAGGTCACGCTGGTGGGCTTCTCGATGGGCGGCGGCGACGTGACGCGCTATATCAACAACTACGGCTCCGCGCGCGTGGCCGGTCTGGTGCTGCTGGGCGCGGTGACGCCTGCCTTCGGACAGCTGGAAGGCTTTCCGCAGGGCGTCGAGCCGTCGGTGTTTGACGGTATTCTGGCTGGCTTACGCAAGGATCGCGCCCAGTTCATCAGCGACTTTGCCGTGCCTTTCTACGGCACCAACGCCGGCCAGACCGTCTCTGAAGGCGTGCTGACGCAGACCCTGAACATAGCGCTGCTGGCATCGCTTAAAGGCACGCTGGAGTGCGTTAAGGCGTTTTCCACCACCGATTTCCGCCCCGACATGGCGAAAATCGACGTGCCTGCGCTGGTGATCCACGGCAGCAACGATCAGGTGGTGCCGTTCGAAACCACCGGCAAGCTGGCGGCGGAAATGATCGAAGGCGCGCAGCTGAAGGTGTACGACAATGCGCCGCACGGCTTTGCGGTGACCCACTCCGATCGGCTGAATGCAGATTTGCTGGCGTTCCTGAACGCCCTCTGACTCCGTTTTTCGCGCTGACAAAAGCCGCCCTGCGTTAACGCAGGGCGGCTTTGAGCCGGCGAATGAAGCGCTGTCACTTATCAATATCTTTCAGCGCATACGCCGTCATGACCAGAAGCGTCGACGTAAAGGACGCATTTACCAGTAAGGCGGTCAGCATTTTCTCCCCCTGTTTCGCTGTCAGGTAAACCCGTGCAGAGCCTGTCTCAGTAGGCTGCCGCCATTGACGTCTGACTCGCCTCTTTTTCAATCAGCCGCATCAGCAGCGAAATCCGGCGATCGGTTCGCTCCGGCGTATCGGGCGGCAGATGGTAGTGCAGGGTATAGAGTTTCCCTTTCTCATTGAAAAAATCAGCGGCGACCACCGGCATAATGCCGCCCGGCACGCGCTGGTAATTGACCTGCAGCCGCGAATTCCCCAGTTTCATCCTGACCGCCATGACACTTTCATCCGCTACTGACGGGTAAAGCTGCCTGTCTGCCGGCACGATAATGCGCTTCATGAAACACCTCCTGCTGTCCAGATAGATGCATAGCGGGAGGGAGCCGGATCCGGCGCCCTCCCCGGTACGGTCAGGCTGCGCTTACGCCTGGTGTTCAATCACGTCTGCTGTATGGTGCGCAATGGGTATGCGGCGCGGTTTTTCACTTTCCGGGATCTCCAGATGCAGACCGACGTTGAGCAGCCCGTCCTGCAGTCTCGCCTCGGTCACTTTCATATGTTCCGGCACGCTGTAGCTCAGGCGGAAATCGGTGCGGCTGATGCCGCGGTGCAGCCAGCCGCCGTTGCTGCGCGCGCCGTCCGCGTTCGCCTCGTTTTCCGTGCGCTCCTCTTTCCGGCCGGTTACCGTCAGCCGGCCGCCCGCCACTTCGATTTCCAGCTCGCTCTCTTTCCAGCCGGGCACGCTCAGGGTAAGCGCATAGCGCTCATCGTCGAGCTGCTTCAGGTTGTAAGGGGGCGTAACGGCGACAGGCGTATCGCCGGTCAGCTGGCTAAAGAGACGGTCAATGCGGCTGAAGCGATCGGAAAAAAGCGCGTCGCTGAGTAAGGGAAATACGGGGAAAGTACGTGAAGCCATAGTGATAACCTCCTGAATTGATCGTTCATTCAAAAGCTCATCGGGGAAACAGGCGTCTCACCTGCCCAGTGACATTTATAGAGTTTCCCGGAGAATTTTCAAGGACGCCCGGCGCGATTTTTTTATCATCAAATTTTTTGACTTTATTCAGCAACAGACAGGGATTTTCACGCCTGTCCGAAATCTCTATTATTGATTCCATCGAGGCAGAACGCCTCAAAACCTAAAAATATCTCTGAGGAATCGACCATGAAAACCATCAAAACTTTCGTTGCTGTTGCGCTGTTCGCCCTGCTTTCTTCTACCAGCTTTGCTCAGACAGTGACCGCTACCGCCTCGACCCTGGACGGCGCCGAAGCGCAGATTGCCGCGCAGGCAAAACTGGCTGGCACCGGTTACAGCATCACGGAGGCCTACGCAGGCAACCAGGTGCATATGACGGCTCGTCTGACCAAATAACTGCGCCGAAAACAGAGAAAAGGGGCCGCCTGAGAGCGGCCCCTTTTCTTTTGCGCTTCAGCCGCGACGGCTGTCGCCGAGGGTCGGCACGATGCGTTTGCCGATGACGCGTTTAACCGCCGCGGCGGCCTGCAGCACCAGAAGATCCTGCCCGGGCGCTGAATAGAGGGTTATGCCGAAGGGTAAGCCTTCCGCATCCTGACCGGCCGGGATCGCGGCGACGGGCGCGCCCGCTTTGCCGGTGCATTTAGCCGCAGCCGCCATCGGCGAGAGCAGCAGGTCGGCGCGGCTCGCCCTGAGCGCCGCCAGAATGCCAGTATCCAGGCTCAGCGCGATATCGGTGCGGCGATCGCGGCGGTACTGCTCAGCGCGGATGTCCGGCGCGGCCTCAGCCGCCTCAAGCAGCCCCTGTCCGTAGGGGATCGCGTCCGGATGCGCGCGATTCCACTGGATAAGATCGTTCAGAGAGGCGATGCCGCAAGGCGCAAGCGTGCCAAGCAGCCCGTTGAGGCTCGCGCGGAATTCGCTGCGAAACACGCAGGAGCGCACCGTATTCAGCTGCTCCGCAGCGGGCAGATCGCAAGGATCGACGATGACGGCCCCCGCCCCCGCCAGCGCCGCCAGCAGCCGTTCAAACACCGCCTGCCGACTCTCCGTCAGCACGCTATCGGCGATAAAGCGACGTGGCACGCCGATGCGCAGCCCCTGTAGCGATGCGCCGCCGGATGCCTCCGTAAAACCGGCAAGCGTTGCCGTATCCTGCATATCCGCGCCCGCTATCGCCTGATACACCGATAGCGCATCCTCAATGGTGCGCGTCAGCGGCCCCGGCGAATCCTGACTGGGCACCAGCGGGATCACACCGTAGCGGCTGACGCGGCCCACCGAGGGCTTAAAGCTGGCGATCGAGCTGTGCACGGCTGGCGCCTGCAGAGAGTTTTGCGTTTCCGAGCCGATGGCGAAGGCGCAAAAACCGGCGGCCACCGCCGCCGCCGATCCGACGCTTGACCCCTGGCCCCGGCCATATTGCAGGCCGAGCGGATTGCGCACCGCGCCGCCCGCGCCGCTGAATTCTGCCGGCATGATCTCTGATACGAAGTCGGCGAACTCCGTCATATTGGTTTTGCCCAGCAGCACGGCGCCGGCGTCGCGCAGACGGGTAATCAGGCTGGCCTCAAAGGGCGGGCGAAAAGTCGCCAGCGCGCTGGCGCCGGCAGAGGCAAAGCAGCCATCCAGCGTGAAAATATTGTCTTTAACCAGAAAGGGCACGCCGTGCAGCGGCCCTCGGGATCGGCCCGCCGCGCGCTCGGCGTCTGCGCGCCTCGCCTCTTCGCGGGCAACGGGAGAGAGACTTCTGACACAGTTAATGTCGCTATCAAACTGCTCGATACGGTTCAGGTACCATTCGGTCGCTTCGAGAGAGGTAATTTCGCCCGCCGCGATAGCCGCGCCGATAGCGCGTGCCGAGCCGGTGGCAAGAAGAGAAAAGAGATCGGTCATGTTTCACAGTCCGGAATGTCGACGCAGGAACGCTAAAAATAGCGCAACCGCGCTGCCGGACTTAGACACTAAGGTGCGCTGTACGCGAGAAAAGCCTCAAAGCGTTTCGCGCGCGGCGAACTTCTCCAGAGCGGGGCCGTCAAGCCGGTAGCGCACCCATTCACTCAGAGGAAGCGCATCGATGCTGTGGTAAAACTCTTTGGCAGACTTATCCCACTCCAGCACGTTCCACTCAATACGGCTGCACTGCCGTCTGACCGCCAGCTGAGCGATATACTGCAGCATCGATTTGCCCGCGCCGCGTCCCCGGTAGTCAGGGGTAAAGTATAAATCTTCCATATTAAGGCTGCTGCGGCCCAGCCAGGCGGAGTAGCTCATGGAAATCACTGAATAACCAGCAATTATGCCGTCAATCTCGCAGATATAGGCTTCGGCATTGGTTTCGGGGGAAAACAGCGAGTTTCTAACCTCTTCAATATCGGGAACAGATTCCTGCGGCGCCTCGCGGTAAACGGATAAGCCGTTGATCATATTATAAATGGCGTCAGTATCTTCCAGGCTGGCCTGCCGGATCGTAACACGCATAAATTTTCCCTTAACCAAACCGTTTGATGGCGTTAAGGATAATCGGTATCGTTCAATGAATTAAGTGCAATAAAATCAATTAAAGGTGAATTCCATGCATCATGTGCTGCGACGGCTCGACCTTAACCTGTTGCCTGTGTTTGATACAGTCTTCCGGCATCGATCCGTCAGGCTTGCGGCAGAGGAGCTCGCGATGAGCACCTCGGCGCTGAGCCATGCGCTGACCCGGCTGCGCGATTTTCTGAAGGATCCGCTGTTTTATCGCGAGGGGCATAAGATGTGTCCCAGCGTTTATGCTTATCAGCTGGCGCCCCACATCGCCGACGCCCTCTCCGCTCTCAATCAACACCTCAGCCCGGTGCAGCCTTTCGATCCGCTCAAGAGCCAGGAGGCGTTTCGCATCGCGGTGACAGATTATACGGCGTTCAGCGTTTTTCCCGGGCTGATGAACAGCATTCAGAAAACGGCGCCGGGCATCGATTTCGAGCTCTGCTATTTGCCTCATAATCCGGCGCTGAACGAGCTGTTGGCGGGCGAAGTGGATCTGGCGCTGAGCTTCAGCGAACCCGATGGGATCAGACATCCCGATCTGGAAGAGATCGACCTCTTCAGCGACGAGTTTGTGGTGCTCAGCCATGCCGCGCGCGCGACCCTGACGCTGGAGGAGTATCTTGCTGCCGGACATCTGGTGGTGACGCCCTGGAACGAAAAGAAAGGGCTGCTGGACACGCACCTGGCGCGAATCGGGCTGACGCGGCGTATCACGCTAAAAACCCCGTCGATGCTGAGCTCCCCTTTTATCGTCGCAGAGAGCGAACTGCTGATGGCGATCCCCTCTTCCGTGGCACGCCGGCTGGAGCAGATCGCTAACGTGAAAACCTTTCCGGTGCCTTTCGCCGTGCCCCGCTTTACCGTAAAAATTTACTCCCACAAACGCAGCGGGAAAAAAAGCTCGACAGACTGGCTTAAAAACACCATTTTTCAAAGCGTTCAGCAGAAAAAAGAGTGCGCGAGCAGCTAAAGTCATTAGGGCGCCGATGCATACCTACCCTGCTTTCGGCTATGGCGAAGCGGCACGGCCGCAGGAGAAGCAGCGCGTATATAGAGAAGCGTTTTTATCGCTCGCCGCGATTAATCGCCAGCGTCGTCGAGCGCCACCATTTCGTGCGCTTCGCCTTGCTGCAGCCAGTCGCGGCTGTTAACGCGTAACATTTCGATAAAGGCGTGCCCCGCGCTGGAAAGACGACCGATATTCGGGCAAAGGATACCGATACGGGTGGCGGGCAATACCTCTTTCACCGTTAGCGGACGCAGCCTGTCGTGATAGCCGGGAAAGCGCAGGCGAACGGAGGTCCACATACTCACCATCGGCGCTTCGTCCATCATGCGCGCCATTATCCATGGCGATGAGCAGTGCGTAATGCGGGAAGGCAGAGGCAGGTTATAACGGCGAAAGACCTGCGCCAGAATGGAGTGTTCGCCCGGCTCATCCCAGTCCAGCCAGTGAGAATCCAGCAGGTTGCGCAAAGATACTCTGTGCGTCACCGGATGATCTTCTCCAACGATAAGGGTATTGCTCAAGGCGTACAGGGTTTCATGGTACATCGGCGCGGTTCCCATGCCGGCCGTAGCGGAGATGATCGCCAGGTCGATGCGATTATTTTCCAGTGCCTCGTAGAGCTGATGCGTACGCGCCTCCATCGCAATGATTTTTACGCCCGGCAGGCGCTGCTGAAAGCGCAGCAGGGTGGTGGTAAACGGGCCCCAGGCGGCGGCGGAGGTAAATCCGATGCGCAGCTGGCTCATCGACTTGCCCAGCAGACTGTCGATTTCCTCACGCGCCTGGCTCAGAGACTGATCGATATCGCGCGCATGGCGCAGCAGCACCTGACCATACTCATTCAGCGTAGCGCCGCGCGAGGTGCGCTCCAGAATGGGCATGCCGATCTCCGCCTCTATCTCCTGAATGGTTTTACTGATGGCGGGCTGCGTCAAATGCAGCGTCCGAGCGGCTTTGCTGAGGCTGCCCTGCGCCGCGACCTCCAGCAGTACGTCAAGCTGGTTCAGCTTTAATTTCATTTTGTTCCTCCCCACCGCGGCGTGCCTGGATGGTGCAAAAAACGCGCTATAAAAGGTCAGCCAATATAACCTGACCTATAAAAATTACTCATGGTTGATATACATTTATTTTATGGCAATAGTGCTGTTTCTCACCTTTTCCGCGTCATTACCCTAAGGATCAGCGTATGAAACAGACCGCCCGATATGCCTCTGCGGACACCGAGCTTTCCGCCTCGCTCTCTGTTCCTGACGCGGCTCTCTCACGGCCGCGCAGTCGGCAGGCGAAATCGCTGCTGGCGGTGACGCTGGGAAATGGCCTGGAGATTTATGATTTCACCGTTTACAGCTTTTTCTCCGTCATCATCGGTCATCTTTTTTTTCCTGCCAGCAGCGATTCCGCCTCGCTGCTGCTGGCCGTTGCGACCTTCGCCGTAGGGTTTATCATGCGTCCGCTCGGCAGCCTGCTCCTGGGGCAGTATGCCGACACGCACGGCCGTAAAGCAGCTCTTACCCTGATAATGGGACTGATGGCGATGGGCGTGATGATGGTGGCCTTTACGCCTGTTTACGCGCAGATCGGCCTTTGGGCACCGTTGCTGCTGGTGACCGGGCGGATGTTGCAGGGATTTTCAGCGGGCGGCGAAGTCGGTGCGGCAACCAGCTGGCTAATGGAGGCGGGAAATAAATCGCAGCGCGGCGTGCGCGTGAGCTGGCAGATGGCCAGTCAGGGTGGCGCGGCGCTAACAGGCGCCGCGCTGGGCGCGCTGCTGACGCACACGCTGAGTAGCGAAGCGCTCTACGCCTGGGGCTGGCGCATTCCGTTTATTCTCGGGCTGGCGATCATGCCGGTGGGGATCTATATCCGCCGCCATCTTCACGAGCCGCCCGTCACGCAGGCGGCGCGGCAGGAAAATCCGGCGCGCGAAATCTGGCGCACGCATCGCCGCAAACTGCTGCTGGGTATTCTGCTGGTGATGAAAAGCACGACGACATTTTATCTTATCGTCTACTACATGCCGGCTTATATGGTGCATACCCTGCACCAGCCTGCCGCCGCCTCATACTGGATCAGTATTATCGCTGCGCTGCTGACCCTGGTTGTGCCCTTTTTCGCCGGTAAGCTCGCGGACAAGCTACCGCGACGCAAACCGATCCTGCTCGCCTGCGCGCTCGGATCGATGCTGCTGATATGGCCCATTTTCGCCGCTTTGCAGCAGGGCGCGTCAATGCTGCTGGTGCTGCTGCTTATCGCGGTCGATCAGGTACTGGCCAATATCAGCGCGGTGGCGTTCTTTCTTTTGATTCTTGAAGCCTTTCCGCGCCAGGTGCGTGCATCGGGCATGGCGCTGGTATATGCCATCGGCGTGACGCTGTTCGGCGGCTTCGCCCAGTTCAACGTTACCTGGCTGCTAAACGTCACCGGCGAGGCCATGGCGCCCGCCTGGTATCTTCTTTTTAGCGCGGTCGTTTCGCTGACCGCCCTGCTGGCCTAGCGTGAACAGGCCCCGCTTGCCGACGACTGACCCTGAAGGAGAGAGTATGTTGATCACTGAAATCCTGGAATATGAAGCGGAGATGATCGCCATTCGCCGCGATTTTCATCAGCATCCGGAGTTAGGATTTGAAGAGTTCCGCACCAGCCAGCGCATCGCCGAGCTTCTGACCGAATGGGGATACGAGGTGCACCGAGGCCTGGGCGGCACCGGCGTCGTGGGCACGCTGAAGGTGGGCAACGGCGAAAAACGTCTCGCCCTCCGGGCCGATATGGACGCCTTGCCTATGCAGGAGCTGACCGAGGTGCCGTGGCGCAGCACGGTCGCCGGGAAAATGCATGCCTGCGGACACGACGGACACTGCGCTATCCTGCTGTCGGCGGCGCGCTATCTGGCGGAGAAGCGCCCTTTTTCCGGCACCCTGCATCTGATTTTCCAGCCCTCCGAAGAGTCGGTCGGCGGCGCGCGGCGGATGATGGAGGACGGCCTTTTCACCCTGTTTCCCTGCGATGCCATATTCGGCCTTCACAATATGCCGCTGCTGCCTGCCGGCACGTTCGTCACCAAACCCGGCGCGCTGATGGCCTCCTCTGACAGCATGACCATTACGCTGCAGGGCAAGGGCGGGCATGGTTCAACGCCGGAGAACTGCCGCGATCCCATTGTAGCGGGCGCGGCGATAATCATGGCGCTGCAGACCATTGTTTCGCGCAATGTCGATCCTCAGGAGGCGGCGGTGGTCACGGTAGGCAGCCTGCAGAGCGGCGCGACCCATAACATCATTCCCGATAAGGCGGAACTGAAGCTCAATATGCGCACCTTCAGCCAGCAGGTACGCGAGTCGGTTAAAGCCAGGATCCAGACGCTGGTCCAGGCGCAGGCGGAAAGTTTCGGCCTCACCGCGCGCATTGAGCCCGACTTTGGCTATCCGGTGACGGTTAATCATGTGAAGGAGACGGAATTCGCGTTACAGGTGGCGCGCGACGCGTTCGGCGCCGACAGCGTTGCCGATCCGCAACAGGTGAAAAGCGTGATGGGCAGTGAAGATTTCGCATTTATGCTGGAGGCGCGCCCGGGCTGCTATCTCTGGCTGGGAACCGGCACAGGCGAGAACGACTATGCCGTGCATCACCCCCTGTATCAGTTTAACGACGCCTGCATTTCAACGGGCGCCACCTATTGGGTGCGGTTAACCGAGGCCTTTTTGCCGCGCCGGTGAGTCGGCGTGGCATGGAGGCTGCCTGACCGGTTTTTTCGATGAGGCGGCGGCCAGCTTCTACGCTTTAAGAGGGGATAGCCTGCGGCTTCCCCTTTTCGCAACCATACGGAGAGCCTTATGCAGCACAAGCATCTACTTTTAGCGGGCGCCAGCGGCGTCGTCGGCTTTGCCGCTCACGATGCCTTTCATCAGGCGGGTTGGCAGATCACCACGCTCGGACGATCGCCGCATAGTCCCCACGCCTCTCCTCACCTCAGCGCCGATCTCACCTCAGCGGACGATCTCAGCCGGCACCATAAGGCGCTGGAATCCGTTACCCATATTTTCTATGCCGCGCTGCGCCAGGATCCCGACCCGGGCGTGGAGGCGGACGTTAACGCGCTGATGTTTGAAAACCTGATCGCGGCGGTGCGCGCGTCCGGTTCGGCGTTAAAGCACATCATCTTCGTACAGGGCGGCAAGGTCTACGGCGCGCATCTGGGAGTCTATCGCACGCCGGCGCGGGAAGAGGACAGCCGTCATTTCCCGCCTAATCTCTATTTCCGCCACGAGGACTATGCCCGGAAATTAGGCGACGAGACGGGTATCGGCTGGACGGCGCTGCGTCCGGACATTGTCATCGGCCACTCTTTCGGCTCGCCGATGAATCTGGGCAATCTGCTCGGCGTGTACGGCACGCTGTGCCGCGAAACCGGCACCGCCCTGCACTTCCCTGGGCCTGACGCGGCCTGGCGCAATACGCTGGTCAATATCACCGACAGCCGCATTCTCGGTCAGAGCGCGATCTGGGCCGCTGAAAATAGCCACTATGGCGCATTCAATATCACCAACGGCGACGTCTTTCGCTGGAGCCACGTCTGGCCAAAACTGGCGGAATGGTTCGGCGTGCCTGTCGGCGAGGCGCAGCCGATCTCGCTGAGCGAGCGTCTCCACGCTCTGAAGCCGCTCTGGGCCTCGATTGCCGATAAGGCGCAGCTGCAGGAGCGCGATATCGATCGCCTGGCGCTAGGCGGCTTTGGCGATTTTATTTTTCACGTCGAGAAAGATGCGATATTCGACGTGACCAAAGCGCGTCAGCACGGCTTCGAGGCCATGACTAAACGTTCCGACGAGGTGCTGATCGCGCATCTGGAGGCGATGCGCAGCGGCAGGCTGATTCCATAAAAAATCGGGCGCTGCCGTAACAGCGCCCGATAGCTGAAAAACCTGCGCCTGTTGACCGACGGTCTTATGACAGGCGCTGATAAAACGGAAAGGCGCCGAGTAGCAGGCAGCTGGCGAAAAACACCATGCTGGTAATAAACGACCAGCGCATCGTGCCGCGTTGCGTCTGCGCATAATCCAGCTTCAGCATCCCCACCAGCAAATAGGTCGAGGCGACCAGCGGGCTGAGAATATGCACCGGCTGTCCGACCAGCGCGGCGCGTGCCATTTCAACCGGCGCAATGCCGTAATGACCAGCTGCCTGCACCAACACCGGCAGCATGCCGAAATAGAAAACGTCATTGGAGACCAGCCAGGTCACCGGCACGCTAATCAGCGCGGTAATGGCGGCTAAATAGGGGCCCAGCGCGGGCGGAATGATATTAACGATCGCCTGCGCCAGCGCGTTCGCCATGCCGGTTTCGGAAAAAATGCCGGTAAATACCGCAGCGGCGAAAATCAGGCTCGCTACCGACAAAATAGCGGGCGCATGACGTGCCAGCTGCGCCTGTTGCTGATTAAGCTGTGGAAAGTTAACCAGAAACATAATGGCTGTAGCCAGCATGAACAGGTAGGCCATCGGCACAATATCGAGCACCAGCAGGGTAATTAAGGCGATGGTCAGCAGCCAGTTGGTCCAGAAACGCCAGGCGACGCAGGGTCTCTCTTCGAAAAGAATATCGTGGCGGACCGCCGTGTCGCGCTGCCAGCCGAGACGCTTACGCTCCTGGCGACCCAGTATCCATGCCATTACAAACGTCCAGACAATAGCGGCAAGCAAGGGCAGCAGCAGCGGAATAAACAGCGTGCTGGTTTCAACGTGAACCGCCGTTGCCGCGCGCGCCGTGGGGCCGCCCCAGGGAAGCATATTGCCCAGCCCCGTGCACTGCAGCAGCAGACAGGCGGCTTTTAATTTCGACAGGCCGACGCGCTCGTAAATCGGCAGAAAGGCGGAAAGCACGATCATATACACCGTAGCGCCATCGCCATCCAGCGCCACAATAAATCCCAGCAGCACGGTGCCGATGAATATTTTGACGGGATCCCCATCCACGGCGGAAACGATACGCTTAATCACCGGGTCGAACATGCCGGCGTCAGTGACGCTCATAAAATAGAGCATGGCGAAAATCAGCATGACGCCGGTGGGCGCCACAGTGCGCAATCCCTTAATGACCATATCGCCTGTCTCAGCGCCAAAGCCGGCTAGTAATGCAAAGAAAGTCGGCACCACAATTAATGCTGTCAGCGCAGAAAGTTTTTTGGTCATTAATAAACCAATAAAAAGGGCCAGCATCAGCAGGCTGATCGTCAGCAGCATAATTTTATCCTGTTGCAGGGTTAAGGCGCGCTTGTCAGCGACAAACGAGAACGTATCGGCATGTAAAATAAATATTTATTTGATAATTATTTTTAATATCAACAGCTAAAACAATCTTTAAAAGGATTGTTAACGTGCGCTATTTCATATTTCTTATAAATTTTAAAATTGCGCGAGGTGATAATAATCGAGCGTGAAACTCTACGTAGAAAATCGTATAGCGCTTCACGCCCGCGGTTATTTACAGCTTCGGCTAAACAGCGCTGAAATTAACGGTGATCGCGCGGCGACGGATGCACTGGCAAATCCAGGCGATAGAGTTTGACCGAATATTCAACGGTTGAGGGTTTACCGCCGGTAGTGGCGGGCGTGCGGTTAATTTGCGCCGACGGCATCCAGAGCTGTCCGTCAGCGATCCACATCGCATCAATCCACACCAGTCGGGGATCCTGCACAACCGTGCTGACCTTGCCCTGCGGCGTTATCCGTTTTACGGCGCGGGTATTGATGTCCGAGGCGTAGATATTGCCCTCCGCGTCGATGGCGGTGCCGCCCGTACTCCAGGTATCGATAAACTTCTCCGCGTGGCGCGCGACCTCTTCCGACGAGAGCCCGGCGTCGTTAAGGTAGCGCGTTTCGATACGCGCCATCGGGCCCGGAATCGCCTGATAGTAGAGCCATTTACCGTCCGGTGAGACCTCCAGCTGATCCAGCCCTACGCGCTTTTCCCGCCCGTCGCGCAAAAAGAGCTTTTTCCCGTCGGCGTAGATAGGCAGATGATCAATAGAGAGCGGATGGTTATCCAGCACCCGCCAGCTTTTGCCCGTTTTCAAATTCAACACCACCAGCCCCACCGCGCCGGGATCGGTGATATAGGCGAAATCGCCGTTGAAGCGTACATCGTCAAGATAGCTTTCAGCTTTTAACGTCGGCGCCTTAAACAGGTAGCTCGCCACTACCTTGCGGCTGTGAATGTCGATGCGCACCAGCTTTGCGCCCTGCTCGACCGCCTTATCACCGGTGCCGATGCCTTTATTGCCGGCATCCATGACCCAGAGATCGCCGTCCGGGCCAAAGCGCAGCGCGTTGACGTGTAAAAAGTGATGGGCGGGATCCTGGCTTTCCCAGCGGTTCCATTCCGCGTTCGGCCAGGCCTCGAGCGCGCCGTTTTTCACTTCGACCAGCTGCGGTCCCGCGCCCTCTGACTGCGTCAGCGAGGCGAAAATGCGCCCCTCTGGACTTACCGTGACCCCGTTCCAGACGCGCGGCGAGGTTTCCACCTGCTGCAGACGGCTGTCCTGCAGGGTTGGCAGCTCAGCCGGCAGCCGATCCTGCGCCAAAACCGGCGTTGTTGCGACCAGTGCCGTCAGCAGCGACATCATCTTTACTGTACTTTTCATCTTTCCTCTCCTTCTGTCGATCACAGCGGACATCCTTTCGCGCGCAGAATTGCATTGAAGCGCTCGGGATCGGCGCTGCCCTGCCGGTTCGTTTCGCGGATGCGCGCTTCGCGCTGCTCATGCTCCCGCACGCGCGGCAGCAGCGAAGCCAGCTGCGCCACGGGAATGCTGATCACTCCATCGGCATCGGCGACAATCAGGTCGCCCGGATTCACCACCAGTCCGGCGCACTGGATAGTGACGTTGATTTCGCCCGGCCCCTCTTTACTCGGACCGCGCAGCGTATTGCCGCGCGCCCAGAGCGCGACGCCGCCCTCGGCCCACTCGTTCACATCGCGGATGGCGCCATCAATCACAAAACCGGCGATTTTTTTGGTCAGGGCGGAGGTGCGCATCAGGCCGCCGATCAGCGCCTGGGTCAGATCGCCCGCGCCGTCGATCACCAGTACGTCGCCAGGCTGCGCCATCTCTATCGCCTTATGGATCATCAGGTTGTCGCCGGGTCGTACTTTTACCGTCAGCGCCGGGCCGCACAGCACCAGCGCGGGATCGTTATGCCAAGGCAGCAGGCCCAGCGCGCCGCAGGAGCGGCCCATGCAGTCGCCGATGTTGGGCACCGGCAAGCGGCGAAAGGCGTCGATAGTGTCAGCGTCAGGCAGACGATCGCGTTGCCCAATAAAGTAGCCGGCAGGCCAGGTCGCAGATGGGGTCATGAGGGCTCCTTAAGTACCGCGCGGTTAACACAGGTCAGCGGATTCACCGGCAGACCCTTGAGAAAATCGAGACACTGGCGGGCAGCGAAACTGGCGACCTTATCCAGCGCTTCCGGCGTAGCGCCGCCGATATGCGGCGTTATCGTCAGGTTTTTCAGGGCGCGAAAAGGGTGATTGCCTGGCAGCGGCTCCGTCGCCACGGTATCCAGGCCGGCGGCGAAAAGCTGACCGCTGCGCAGCGCCTCATCCAGTGCCGCTTCGTCAATCAGCTCGCCGCGCGAGGTGTTGATCACCAGCGCGCCCGCGGGAAGCAGCGCAAGCGTGCGGCCGTTGAGCATCTGACGCGTGGCCGCGTTAACGGGGCAATGCAGGCTCAGCACGTCGCTTTGCGCCAGCAGCGCGTCGAGCGACGCCAACTGCTCGCCAGCAGTAATCGCCTGCGGGTCGCGCAGTGCGGGATCGTAAAAGCGCACCCGCATGCCCATGGCCCGTGCCATGCGCGCGACGCGCTGGCCGATCTCCCCCATCCCTACCAGCCCCAGCGTTTTACCGCTCAGCTCCATGCTGCTGTCGTTGCGCGTCCAGCGGCCTTCGGCAATCTCCTGCTGCTGCCAGCTGATGCGGCGCGCGGCGTTAAGCATCAGCCCCAGCGTCAGCTCGGCGACTGATTGCGCGTTAGTGCCGGGCGTGGTGAGCACCGGGATGCCAAATGATGTCGCCGCCTCGACGTCGATATTGGTGACACCGACGCCATGCTTGCAGATCACTTTTAGCGTTGGGCAGGCGGCGATAGCCGCGCGGCTTAGGGTTACGGTGCGCGAAATCACCGCGTCAAACGGAATCTGTGCCATCAGCGCCTCGACTTCCGCCGCATCCTGGCTGCCGCGCAGGTAGTGGACTTCGCACCCCGCCTCTGCCAGCGCGCGTTCACCTCCGGCGCCCAGCACAGGCGCGGTCATCAGAATGGTCCAGCTCATGTGTTACTCCCTTGTTAATTTTCATCTAGCCTGGCAGGATGGAACGATAAAAAGTATTCCGCTTTTTTTATTAATTGATTCCTGAGAGGAATGAATGGAGCTAAAAGATCTCAGTTACCTGCTGGTGGTGCGCGAAACGGCACACCTGGGCAACGCCGCGCAAGCCCTTGGGATCACGCAGCCTGCGCTGACAAAGTGCATTCAGCGGCTGGAAAAATCGTGCGCTACGCGGCTGATTTTGAGGGTGGGACGCGGCATCAAACTGACCGAGGCGGGATTGCTACTTTGTGAACGCGCTCAAAAAGTGCTGCACCTGATGCAGGTCACCCGGCAGGATTTAAACGCGCTGGGATCCGGGGCAGCGGGCGTGATACGCCTGGGCGTGGCCGCCACCGCCGCCGAATTTATGCTGCCGCACCTGACGCGCGAGCTGTTGCAGCGCGCGCCGACGGTGGTGCTCGAGGTGCAGGTCGGGTTGAACGATCTGCTGCAGTCGCGACTGCGTGAGAACAGGCTCGACCTGATTCTGGGATTCCTGCCCGAAGAAAATCATGAGCTTGCCACCCGACCGCTGACGGAAGATCCGGTGGTGGTAGCGGCCAGCAGCTTTCATCCGCTGGCTGGCGTGCATCCTACGCCAGCGCAGCTGGACCAGTTTCAGTGGCTGCTGCCGTCGCCGCAGGTCGCCACGCGACAGTGGCTTGAACAGCGTCTGCGCAGCGGCGGATATGCCCCGCCGCGCGTGCAGATGGAGAGCAATACGCTGTCGCCGCTGCGCCAGGTGCTGGCCCAGACCCAGTTGTTGAGTTTTCTCTCGCGCCGACTGTTGCATGAAGATATGACACAGCACGCGCTGGTTGAAATTCCCCTGCCGCTGGTGATGATGCCACGCACCTTTGGCTGGCAGTTCCGCTCCCTGAGCGAACTAACCCCCGCGGCGCGCCTGCTGGTGGATTTGGCGGAAAAACGCTGGCAGTGGTAATCGCTTTTACCGTGCGGTAAATATCGCTACCGCACGAAAAGTCAAAAAAAGATTTTATTACGCAGCCTATCTTAAAAATAAGACATCTAACCCGACTTAATAAAAAAAATGCGCAACGTTAAAAACGGCATATGGGCGCTGTCGCGCCTGTTTGCGGTCGGACTCTTTTTTATTTCCGGCCTGGATAAAATAATTCATTATGATGAGAATATAATTCTTATACGTGAACATCACGTATCCGGCTATTTTCCCCCCTGGGTTATTTTACTGGAGGTGGCGGGAAGCACGGCGATAACATTTGGATTTCTGACGCGTTTTACCTGTGTTTTCATGGTGGCACTTTCGCTGTCGTCAGGCTTTCTGTTTTATCCCGGCTATTCGCATGTGCATCTTATGGTCTGGTTGAAAAACATCTCCTACTGTGCGGGATTTTTACTTTTATTTATTCATGGCGCAGGAAAATGGAGTCTGGATAACTGGCTAAAAATATATTTCAAAAATAATAAGCGCATCTCAATTTAAAAAAAATGTTATTTCCTTTTCCTTACCCGTACCCGGAGTAAAAATGAACAGGCGTCACTTTCTGCGTCTGATGCTCGCATCAGGCATCATCATTAGCGTGCCCATTACTGGCTCGCTGGCCACCGCCGCCGAACCAGAGAACCGCTTTCACCGTGTCAGCCAGGCGCTAACCGGACGCCAGCAGCTGGATCCGACCATCAGTCAGCGTTTGTACGCGCTGTTAACGCGCCAGAACCCGCTGTTTCCCCAGCGTCTGGCGCAGCTGGCCGAACACCTTAGCCGCAGCGAGGCTCGCGCACCTGAGGCGCTGCTGGCGTCGCTGTCCGAAGAGGAGGTCAACACCGCGCTGGCCATCATTACCCCCTGGTACCTTGGCTATACCGGCAATCCCGCCACCACGCGCGCTACTGACGACGCGCACTTTGTCAGTTTTCTCTCCGCCCTGATGTACGAGCCCACCGCCGACCTTACGCCGCGCCCCTCCTACTCGCAGCGCGGCAGCGACTACTGGCAGGCGGTACCGGATGGCGTCAGCGCGCCACAGATGCCGGCAACGATTCACGCCTGGGGAAAGGCGTCGCCGCGCGCGGCATCTGGCATCGCGCAGCCGCAACCGGCCTGGCTGGCAATGGTGGAAGGACGCGCCAGAACCTATGCGGAGGCCTTGCGCCTCACCGACGGCACTGGAGATGGCTCATGACGCACTATGACGCCGACGTAGTGATTATCGGATCGGGCGCCCTGGGAGCAAATGCGGCATATCAGCTGGCGAAAGCGGGCAAGTCGGTCATCATGTTGGAGGCCGGACCCTATATTCCGCGCTGGAAAGTGGTCGACAACTATCGCAACAGTCCCAGTAAACGCAACTGGTGCGCACCCTATCCTAATTTGCCCTGGGCGCCGAACAGCTACAGCGACGGCTATATTGAGACGCAGGGCGATGACGATTTCCACTATGTCACCAGCTTTCTCAAGGTGGCTGGCGGCAGCACGCGTCACTGGGCGTCCGCCTGCTGGCGGCTGCTGCCCAACGACTTCAAACTGAAAAGCGTTTACGGCGTCGGGCGTGACTGGCCGATTGCCTATGACGATCTGGAACCCTGGTATCTGCGCGCGGAGCGCGAGGTGGGCGTGGTCGGCACCGCAGAGGAAGATCAGAGCGGTCAGGGACGCGACGCCTGGCCGCCGCGCTCCGCGCCCTATCCCTTGCCGCCGGAGGCGAAGCCCTACATGGTGCAGCGCATGCAGGCGAAGCTCGGACCGTTAGGCTACCAGGTGATCCATGAGCCGCACGCGCGCGTTTCTCGCCCTTATGACGGCCGTCCCGCCTGCGCCGGCAACAATAACTGTGAACCTGTTTGCCCTATCGGGGCGATGTACTCAGGGGATATGCACGTTGATAAAGCGGTGGCGCTGGGGGTCGATCTGCGCACCGAGTCGGTCGCCTGGAAGCTGGAGAAGGGGCCGAAAAACCACATCGTCGCGGTGCACTATCGCAAACCTGACGGCCGCGACGTGCGCCTGAGCGCAAAGGCGTTCGTGGTGGCGGCGCATGGGCTGGAATCTCCGAAGCTGCTGCTGATGTCTGATGTGGCAAACAGTTCCGATCAGGTCGGACGCAACCTGATGGATCACACCGGACTGAGCATGACTTTTCTTGCCGACGAACCGCTCTGGACTGGACGCGGCTCGGTGCAGCACGGCAGCATCGCCACCCGACGTGATGAACCCACCCGCGCGCAACACTCCGCTATCCGCTACGCGCTGCGCAATCTGGTGCCGAATAGCGATGTGACACCCGCGCTGCTCAGGCAGGGGCTGGTGGGACGCGAGCTGGACGCGGCGATACGCGACCGCGCCTCGCGCATTATGAATATCAGCACCATGAGCGAAACCCTGCCCAGCCCCACGAACCGGGTCACTCCTCACCCAACGCGGCGCGACGGGGCTGGCCTGCCGACCCTGCAGGTTAACTATCAGCTGGACAGCTATGTCCGCGGCATGCGACCGCAGGCCTACCGCGACTTCGCTAATTTCCTGATGGCGTTTAATGGCGAGATGGTGGAGGCGCCCACCGGCTGGCGCAATCAGTATCACATCATGGGCACCACGATAATGGGCGACGATTCGCGCGACTCGGTGGTCGATGCGCACTGCCGCAGCTGGGATCACGCCAACCTGTTTATCGCCTCTACCGGCGTGATGCCCACCTCCGCCACCGTAAATCCCACCCTGACGGGCATCGCGCTGGCGCTCCGTCTGGCCGATACGCTGATTCGGGAGCTGTGAACATGCGAACGGCAACCTTTCTCCTGCTGTTTTTACCCGCGCTGGCGCTAGCGCAGCCCGATAGCGCCACTCTGAAGCGCGGCGAATATCTGGCTATCGCAGGCGACTGTTCCGCCTGCCATCGCAACCCGGATAACGGTCATCCCTTTTCCGGCGGCTATCGCATCTCCTCGCCGCTGGGAGACATTATCGCCACCAATATCACACCATCGCGCGTTAACGGCATCGGAAACTACTCTCTGGCGGATTTTCGCCGCGTCATGCGCGAGGGCCGGCGGCGGGATGGTAGCTATCTCTATCCCGCGATGCCCTATACCGCGTTTGCCTCGCTGACCGATGAGGATATCGCGGCGCTGTACGCCTGGTTTATGACGGGCGTGCCCGCCGAAGATCATCAGGTGCCCGCGACGCAGCTCCCTTTCCCTTTCTCCTGGCGCGCGATGATGGCGCTCTGGAACGGCCTGTTCCTGTCACCCCAGCCACTCGCCAGCGGCAGCGCTGAAGCGATCGGCGACGCGCGCGGCGAGTATCTGGTGAAAACGCTGGGACATTGCGGCAGCTGTCACACGCCGCGCAACGTGCTGATGGCGGAGAAAAGCGCGAGCTTCCTGCGCGGCGGAGCCGTCGGCAGCTGGCAGGCACCCGATCTGACTCAGGCGCGCCTTTACGCCTGGTCCGAAACGGAACTGGCGACCTACCTTAAAACCGGCTCGCTGCCGGGCAAAGCCATCGCGGCGGGCGAAATGGCGACCGTAGTGGAAAACTCTTTTTCCCGCCTGACCGACAGCGATTGACGCTCTGTCGCCCGCTATCTGTTGACGCTGGGTCACGCGCCGGCCAGTACGCATGCTGCGCCGACGCCACCTCCGCGCGCTATTGCAGCGTTCGAGACCGGACCGTCCGCGACGCTGCGCGGCGCCATCGGCGGCGAGCAGATGAGCGGCGCGCAGCTTTATAACGCCGCCTGCGCAAGCTGCCACGGCGCGCAGGGCGAAGGCAGCCGTGACGCGCCGCAAACCTTTCCCCGGCTAACCGGCACCTCGGCGGTGCTCAACGCTAATCCCGCCAATCTGATTATGACCGTCGCAGAGGGGGTAGACCGCACCACCGCGTCAGGCCACGCCTTTATGCCGGCATTCTCCAGCCAGATGAGCAGCGCCGAGCTGGCGCGTCTGCTGGACTATGTCTCAACACAGTTCGGCGCGGCCGGACAGCACATTACCGAAGAGCAGGTTAATCACACCCTGCGCCATCCCAGGCATTCGCTCTGGTTGCAGCGCGCGCCGTGGGCAGGAGCAGGCCTGCTGGCACTGCTGATCTGTCTGGGAGTATGGCGATATCGATCTCATAAAAGGAGACTCCATGAAAGCACCTCTCTGTAGCGCACTCTGCGCCCTTGCCGCGTTGTGGACCGCCACAGTTAGCGCCACGCAGACCCAAACTATCTTGAGCGCCGATGATGCACAGCGCATTATTGCGCGTGCGGAGACGCAGGCGCAGTCGCTGAAAGCGCAGGTTTGCATTGCCGTGCTCGATCGAGCCGGACAGCTGCTGGCCTTCAAACGCATGGATAACGCGCCGCCGGGCTGTATTGACTCTTCGATGCAAAAAGGACGCGCGGCGGCGCTGTATCGCACCTCGACCGACAAATATATGGCGCGAGCCAATGGCACAGAGCCAGCGATAGCCACGCTGCCCAATATGGTGCCGCTTGGCGGCGGCGCGACAGTGACAGTTAACGACGAGGTGACGGGCGCGATTGGCGTGAGCGGAACGGCAAATCCGGCAGAAATCGCCATTGCCGACGCGGGCAGCAAAACCCTTCATCAGCCTTAATAACACGCGCGTCAGGCGCTTGAGGCAACAGAAATGACGCGAGGCTGCGAATCTGCTCGCCTTGCGTCAGAATAAGAATGAGAATCCACTTCGAGAAATTAATCTTTTAAAACAGATATTTATTTTGCTGCATGAAAATCAAAAGGCAAAATGTTATAAACTTGATAAGCTAATCAGGCGCAAAGCAATTTTCTCTGCAACCGTGGAGTTGCGCAGGGCGCAACGTCTGCCCGAGACGCAACCGTTCAGGGTAGCGTTTTCGCCTGCGTCCAGATCAAACTAAATAATATGATGGCAATATGAGCAAAAATGACGATGAAAAGCTGGTAGATATTTTGACAGGCGAAGCCGTGATGGCGCTACTGGCGCAGGATTCGCCCGTTTTTGCCGAGCACGTCGTGGCGCAACTTCAGACGATGGCAGCGTCTGAGCGCAATCCCATCCGGCAGCGAGCCTTTCAGCGCGCGATTGCCGAGTTGATCAGCGCAGCAGGCCAGTCAGACCAGAACAGCGCCTTCTTTGGCAACGACGACTGGCCGGAGAGCGAGCCCACTCTTCACTGACAGCTGCCGTTATGACCCGATTTTTTCAGCGACAAAGCGTGCCGCATCACGATAATTTTTTTGCAGCGACGCATCCGCCGTCTGTTCAGCTTGTTGTGTGAGCATCGTGCTCAGCCCCGCCAGCTCAAGCGGCTTTCCCGCTTTCAACAGCAGCGACGCTATCTCTCCGATCGCCGCATGAATTTCGTCTGGATCTTCTGCTTTTTCAGTGCTCACAAGGCCTTTGTCCATGCTGGTCATTATCGTTTTAATCCCTGACAGCTGCGCCTGGGAAATGTCTACATCCGGACGATCAGGGAATCGCCTTTATCAGTTTCTGCCGCAGAGCGGCGACCCGGCTGGTCAGATCGGATAGCTCCTCAAGCGGCGTATCCATAACTGAGATCATATCCGCCGGCACGCCAGCGGCCTCAGATTTCAGCGCGGTTCCCGCTGGCGTCAGCGTAATCAGCACGCGACGCTCGTCATGTCCTACGTCGCGCCGTCTACTGATCAGGCCCGCCTGCTCCAGCCTTTTGAGCAGCTGGCTCAGCGTGCCCGAATCAAGATGGACGCGCGTCCCCAGCTCAGAGACGGTGACATTGTCGGTTTCCCACAGCGCCAGCAGAACCAGATATTGCGGATAGGTCAGCCCTAGCGGCTTCAGACGCGACTGATAGAGCTTGGTCATCGCCAGCGACGCGGAGTAGAGCGCAAAGCAGAGAAACTGATCGACGGTAACAGGCGCGCTGCCTTGCGAAGCGCCGCCGCAGGTTTCTGGTAATTCTACATTCATGGTGTTGCTGCTTATTATCTGATCGAAAGAGAGCGGCACAGCGTCATCCTGTGAGGTCGTGATAATATTGAATCAAATTAAATTGATGTCAACCTACTGGCCGGAGAGAAATCTCTGATTAATCGAAATTCCCTTTTTACGCGGCCAGCGTGAGCTGTTGCAGAGCCTCGCAGGTCCTGCAACAAAGCGAATTAGTTATAGTCGACCCGAACCACCGCCTTCGACTTTTGCGGGTCAAGGTAAGTCAGGCTGACATGGTCCACGCCAGGCAAAACCACATCGCCCTGCGCCACCTGCTGAAGGCCGATTTGCTGCGTATGAACGCCGTTGTTGTCCTGGCAGGCGAAGGTGATGCGGCTGGCGCCTGGGGTTAACTGGCAGGGATCCTGGGCGATCGCGCCGCTAAACGTCAGAGAACCGCCTGACGTCAGGGGCGCGGCGAAAGCGGAATTAAACAGCATAAGAAACGCCAGACCAAGACCAGCACTGACTTTTGCAGCGGACGATGTCATCAACAGGCTCCTCAGAAAAGTTCGTCCGTGAAAGAGATCATGCGATCCGTTATGGCATTGAGTGGCAGAGAGTGACTCTTGTTATCACTGGCACTGTGAGTAACAGTATATTCACGAAGATGAAAAACTGCCGGTGATTTAAGAATGAAGGGATCTGTCGTAAAAGAGACGGCGATGCCTGTCCGGCATCGCCGCCGCGCTTTAGTCGATCAGTTTATCCAGAGAGAGCGGCAGATCGCGAATGCGCTTGCCGGTCGCGTGATAGACGGCGTTGCTGATGGCCGCCGCCATGCCCACAATGCCTAACTCGCCGACCGCTTTGCCGCCCATCAGGGTGGCGTGATGATCCGGCTCGCCGACGTCGATGGTGACGATCTCCGGCACGTCAGCATTCACGGCGATCAGGTAGTCCGCCAGGTTGTTATTGATGACGCGGGCGTTGCGCGGATCGATAACGCCGCCTTCCAGCAGCGCCTGGCCCAGCCCCATCACCATGCCGCCAATCCACTGGCTGCGCGCCAGCTGAGGGTTATAAAGCCGTCCGCTGTCGAAAGCGGAAACCAGCCGTTTAACCCGCACGGTGCCGAAATCCTCGTCGACGCGCACCTCAACGAACTGCGCGCCCCAGCTGTGCGCCGAAAAGGCTTCAGGACGCGTCATCTTCGACATCGAGTGCACCGCCCGATCGCGATCCTCTTCGCTCTCCTCTTCAGAGAAAGTGCCGGAGACCACGGAAAGCGTCAGCGAGTCGTTCAGCTCCACCAGTTTGTCGTAGCGAATGGCGCGATCGGGCTGGTTTTTCACGCATACTGCGCCGTCACGCAGCACCAGCTGCTCGCGATCCGCCTGAAACAGCGGCGAGCCAGGCGATTCGGTCGCCAGGGTAAAGAGTTTCTCGCGCATCGCTTCCGCCGTCTTGTGCACCGCCGCGGTAAGATTGCCCGCCAGCTGCGAGCCGCCTGCTACGCCGGCGCGCGGCAAATCAGTATCGCCCAGCTCGACGCGAATCTGACGCGAAGGAATGTGCAGCACCTCGGCGGCGGTCTGCGCCAGAATGGTATAGGTGCCGGTGCCGATATCCGCCCCGGCGCTCTGCACCACCAGGCTGCCGTCGCTGTGGAAAATCAGCTTCGCTTCGGCGGGCGAGCGGCTGACCGGATAGGTGGCGGTCGCCATGCCCCAGCCAATCAGCTCGCGCCCTTCGCGCATCGAGCGCGGCGCCATGCTGCGCTGGTCCCAGCCAAAGGCTTCAGCGGCGGCGGCGTAGGCCTCTTTCAACCGGCGCGTGCTCCAGGGCGCATTCAGCTGATAGTCATGATCGGCCCAGTTGCGCAGGCGAAATTCCAGCGGATCGATTCCCAGCGCATAGGCCATCTCGTCCATCGCCACTTCCAGTCCGAAGGCGCTCGGGTTCTCGCCCGGCGCGCGCATCCAGCCTGGCGTGACGGTGTTGATCGCCGCCACGTAGTGACGCGAATAGACGTTCGGCACGGCGTAGAGACGGCCTGTCACTTTATTGGTGCCCTCGGCGAAGGTGTCGATCAGCGAGGTGTCGCTCAGGCCGTCATGGATAATCGCCAGAATTTTGCCGTCGCGCGAGGCGCCCATCTCAAGGTTCTGGATCGTCGCCGGACGACCGCCGAGCCCGGTAAAGGTTTGCGGCCGGGTTAAAGAGACTTTAACCGGCCGTCCCAGCGCGCGCGAAGCGACGCAGGCAAGCGCCACATGAGTATAGGGCACCGGCTTAGAGCCGAAACCGCCGCCTACGTAGGGGGAGATGATGCGCACCTGGTCAACCTCGATGCCCAGCCATTCGGCGATTTCGGTCTGCGCGCCCATCACCCACTGACTCGGTTCCCAGACCGTCATACGCTCATTCTGCCAGGAGGCGACGCAGGCGTGCGGCTCCATCGGCATGTTGTATTCGCGCGGCGTCGCGTAACGCCCTTTGATTTTTACTTCCGCCTGCGCCATCGCCTGATGGGCATCGCCGAGATCGATGTTGGTGCCGCTGCTCTCTTTACGCGCGGCGCGCGGATCGTCCGGGTAAACCAGCGCCGGCTCCGTCTCATACTCCACTTCCACCAGAGTGGCTGCCCAGGTGGCCTGCTCGAAGGTCTCCGCCACCACCAGGCCGATATTCTGGCCGTTATGGATAATCTTATTGTTCTGAATCGGCGTATAGGTGGACTGCGCCGCGCCGCCGTCGGCGATGGCGGTCGGCTTATTGATTTTCAGGCTGTTGAGGTGGGTGTAAACCGCCAGCACGCCCGGCGCCTGACGCGCCTTTTCGGTATCCATGCGGGTAATGCGTCCGCTGGCAACGGTGGACTGGATCACCACGCCGTACGCCGCGTTTTCCGGCTGATGCTCAACCGCATAGCGCGCTTCGCCAGTCACCTTAACGACGCCGTCGCCGCGCTCGCGCTTTTCACCCAGCGCCTGATAACTCTTTTCTGCCGTATCCATTGTTAATCCTCTCTGTTCGGCCTGTTAAGCCATGCCGCCCGCTTTCATCAACGCGCGTGCGATGGCGCGCGGCGCCAGCAGTTTCTTGTGCTGGTTTTGCGGCAGCAGCTCGGCGTCCTGCACGACCAGCTCGGCGGCGCGGCGCAGGGTTTGCTCGTTGAACGGCTGACCGCGCAGCGCCCCTTCGACGTGCCGCGCGCGCCAGGGTTTCGTCGCCACGCCGCCGACGGCAATGCGCAGATCGCGGATGCGGTCGCCATCAAGCTCGATGCCGACCGCCGCGCTGGCGGCGGCGAACTCATAGGAGCTGCGATCGCGCACTTTCAGATAGTGGGACTGGCGCAGCGCCGGCGTTAACGGCAGTTCCACCGCTACGATCATCTCGTCCGGCCCCAGATCGTGCTCCAGATGCGGCGTATCGCCCGGCAGCAGGTAGAATTCATCGATGGGAATGCGGCGTTCGCGCTGGGCGGCGTTGCGTACGATGACGACCGCCTCGAAGGCGGTCAGCGCCACCGCCAGGTCGCCGGGATAAACCGCGATGCAGCTTTCGCTGGTGCCCAGAATGGCGTGGTTGCCGTTGACGCCGCCGCGCGCGGCGCAGCCGGATCCCGGCTGGCGTTTATTGCAGGCTGAAAAGGTATGGGGATCGCGGAAATAGACGCAGCGGGTGCGCTGCAGCAGATTGCCGCCTATCGACGCCATGTTGCGCAGCTGCGGCGACGCCGCCTGCCACAGGCTGTCATAAATCGCGGGCGCGTTCTGCTGGCATTCAGGATGATTCTCAACCTCGCTCATACGCGCCAGCGCGCCGATGCGCAGCGTATCCGCCGTAAAGGCAATTTCGCGCATCTCCGCAAGCTGGTTGATGTCAATGAGCGCGGCGGGCTGTTCGACGTCGCATTTCATCAGATCGATCTGGGTGGTGCCGCCTGCCAGAAAGCGGCTGTCCGCGCGCTGCTTCTGCCGCAGCGCGTCATCGGCATCGCTGACGCCGACGTAGTCGAATGGGTTCATGTCGCCTCCTTGCTAAGGTCGGCGGCCGCCTGCTGGATCGCCTCGACGATATTGGGATAGGCGCCGCAGCGGCAAAGATTGCCGCTCATATATTCACGGATTTCGTCCGCCGAGCCGGCATGCCCCTCGTCGATACAGGCCACGGCCGACATAATCTGCCCTGGGGTGCAGTAGCCGCACTGAAAGGCGTCGTGTTCCAGAAAGCGCGCCTGCACCGGATGCAGGGTGCCGTCGGCCTGCGCCAGGCCTTCGATGGTGGTGACCGACTGGCCGTTAGCCTGGGCCGCCAGCGTCAGGCAGCTCAGCACGCGTTTTCCATTGATGAGCACCGTACAAGCGCCGCACTGTCCCTGATCGCATCCTTTTTTGGTACCGGTAAGCGTCAGGTGCTCGCGCAGCGCGTCAAGCAGGGTGACGCGGGGATCCACCCGCATCGTATGCGGTTGCCCGTTGATCGCCAGCTGCAGTTGTAGATTTTCAGACATAGCTCGTTTCCAGTATTTAACGGGGTTTAAAATGGCGTGTTATGCACGTTATGAGGAAGTCTATTGTGGTGTGCAATCCGTTAAGTCTAGACGGCTAAGCGAAAGCGGGGTTGCCTGTTTCTGGAAATCTGTTGCCTGATTGTCCAGATAGCGATTCAAGGGGATTAAGGCTGGTCATAAAAAAGGAACCGGCCGCGGCGGCGGGTTCCCTGCTGGCGGTACGTTCCGAGACGTCAGGCGATCTCCACGATGGCGTACTCACGGGCAATCGCCACAGTTTCCCGCCCCCACGCCGAGGCTTGGGTTCTGGCCTGATGCATATCGAAGGTTTGCTGGCTGGTGAACCGCTCTTCTACCGACCAGATAAGCGGATCCGCTGTCTCCTTCACTTCGAAGCTAAGGCATCCTGATTCTTCTTTTGTCAGCCGGATGTGCTCGAGAAGATAACGGCGCACCAGCGCCGTCTCTTCCGTGTTTTTACAAATCAATCGGCCGGTAAGCTTAATCATCGTGTTCCCTTCAGTTGCGTCACGTTGCGACTTTTTTACTACGAAAACGTGACGCTGCGCCATCCCGGCGCTCTGTTCAGGGGGCGAATACCGCGCGCACGCAGCCATCTTCTTTATGCTTGAACATCTCATAGCCGCGCGGCGCCTCTTCCAGCGAGAAGCGATGCGTCGCCATAAAGGCGGGATTAAGCTCGTTCTTCGCCACGTGATCCAGCAGCCGATGCATATAGCGCTGGCCGTGCTGCTGCGCGGTGCGGATCGTCAGGCTTTTGTTGATCATCAGCCCCAGCGGGAATTTGTCCATCACGCCGTATACCCCCAGAATCGCGATATTGCCGCCTTTGCGGCAAGCGTAAAGCGCCTGACGCAGCGCGGCGCCGACGTCGGTTTCCAGATGCAGCAGCTGTTTGGTTTTATCATAAACCTGGCTGAGCCCTTCGCCGCGCGCCTCCATGCCGACAGCGTCGATACAGCTGTCCGGGCCGCGACCGCCGGTCAGCTCCAGCAGCGCCTCGTTGATATCGACCTGGGTATAATCGAGCGCTATGCTGCCGGCATAGTCACGCGCCATCGCCAGCCGCTCCGGGTAGCGGTCGATGCCGATAACCTGATGCGCGCCCATTAGCCACGCGCTTTGCTGCGCCATCAGGCCTACGCCGCCGCAGCCCCACACCACAACGGTGTCGCCGGGATGAATATTGCAAAAATCCGCGCCCATGTAGCCTGTCGGCGCCGCGTCGGAGAGAAACAGCGCCTGCTCGTCGCTTACTCCTTCCGGCACGACAAAGCAGTCGTTGTCAGCGAAGGGCACGCGGACATATTCGGCGTGCGAGCCAGCGTAGCCGCCAAAGGCGTGGCTATAGGCGTAAATGCCGCCGGTCGGGTGGCCCAGCACCGTTTCACCCTTCTCCCACTGCGGATTAGTGTTGTCGCAGCAGGAGGGCAGCTGATGCTGGCAGTACCAGCAGGAGCCGCAGGAGATAAACGAGGGCACCACGACGCGATCGCCACGGCGAATATTTTTCACCGCGCTGCCGACTTCGACCACCTCGCCCATAAATTCATGCCCGAGAATATCGCCCTCGCGCATGCTGGGGATCAGGCCGTCGATGACGTGGAGATCGGAGCCGCAGGTGGTCGTTAAACGAACGCGGATAATCGCATCATGGGGATTGAGCAGGCCGGGATCGGCCACCGTTTCAACGCTGAGATCGTTTACGCCGTTCCAGCAAAGTGCGCGCATCTATTTCTCCTTATCCTGACGGTCGGCATGGCGGCCAGCGGGCTGGCCGTCAAGGGTTGGGATTTCGCCGGTTTCGGCCAGACTTTTAAAGCGGTGCAGTGCTTTGCTGACAATCTCTTTAGGCAGGAGATCGAAAAAGGTCGTGACCTTTTTGCCCAGCGCACCGCCCGGCGGCGTAAAGCGCAGCGTCAGCGCCAGTTCGGTTCCCCACTCGCCGGGCGCCGGGCGCAGCAGCAGCTCGCCCTCGTTGGGGATGTCCGCGCCCTCCAGCGACTGCCAGGCGATGATGTCGCCCGGCTGCGCCTCGACGATGCGGCTCTCCCATGAGTAATGTTTGCCGAGCGGCCCGTCGACCTGCCACTGCGCGTCGCTTTTGTTAAGGGGCGTCACGGTGGCGAAATGGCTCATGATGCGCGGTAAGGTATCGGGTGCCAGCCAGAGCGCAAACAGCTCTTCAGCGGGACGTCCAACGGTTATCCAGCGCCGCAATACGAGCACATCGGCCGCGGCTTCAGGTTGTAATTTTTTGGCCAAAGGATCCTCCCGTAAGGCGCAATCAGGCGATGAACATAATTTGAGTTAAGTTCAGAGGATCGGATATTGCGAGCGTAACCGCAGATAGAGAGGGGCGCACGAGGGGGTGAAAAAAAACCGGGAACTTTCCCCGGCCCATGTTATTGCTGGCTGTTTTGCCAGTGACGCTCGCAGTGTTCGCGGGCTTCCGCGGGTAAATCTCGCAGCTCCGGCAGGCTGTCGCCAGAGCCGTAGTCCATGGCGACGGCCACCTCTTTTTGCTCATCTCTGGCTGCGAAGGTGAGCTTCTCGTCCAGTTTTTCCCAGTCGCCGTCGTGCTGGCGGTAAATCAGCGCATAGGTCGGCGTTTTTTCGTCGTCGCCGTAAATTTCATATTTCTGCTCTGGGGCATCATCAGGGCCGAACTGCAGCGTTTCGATCAGGGTTGCATCAGTCATCTTGCTCTCCTCCGTGGGTAAGCAGTAAGGGTAGTTCATAGATAAAGAGGTGGCAGACCTGACTCAGTTGCGTATTCTGACCTGCTAAGCCGATCACGTCTGAAATGAGGTAAAGCGTTATGTCCCAAAAGAGAGCAACGCTAACTGGCCTGCTGGCCATTGTGCTGTGGAGCACAATTGTCGGCCTGATTAAAAGCGTCAGCGAGAGCTTTGGGCCGATCGGCGGCGCGGCGCTGATCTACAGCTTTAGCGCCGCGCTACTGCTCTTTACCGTCGGCTTTCCCAGCGTGCGCACCTTTCCGCGGCGCTATCTGCTCGTCGGCAGCCTGTTATTTGTCAGTTACGAAATTTGCCTGTCACTGTCGCTCGGCTTTACCAACAGCGGCCGTCAGGCGATTGAGGTCGGTATGGTGAATTATCTCTGGCCAGGCATGACGATTGTGCTGGCGGCGCTCGTTAACCGGCAAAAAACCAGCCCGCTGATTATTCCCGGCCTGCTGCTGGCCGTCGCGGGGATCTGCCGCGTGCTGGGCGGCGAGCACGCTTTCTCAATGAGCGAGATCGGCAATAACATTATGGACAACCCGCTCAGCTATGGGCTGGCATTTTGTGGCGCAGCGATCTGGGCGGTTTACTGCGTGGTGACAAAAAAGATTGCGAACGGCAGCAACGGCATTACGCTATTTTTTATCCTGACTGCACTGACCCTGTGGGTGAAATTTCTGCTGTCGCCGCAGCCAGCATTAGCTGTTTCGCCGCAGGCGCTGCTCAGCCTGGCGCTGGCCGCAATGGCGATGGGATTTGGCTATGCCGCATGGAATACTGGCATTCTGCACGGCAACGTTAACCTGCTGGCTGCGGTCTCCTACTTTATTCCGATCCTCTCCTCGGTACTGGCGGCATTTCTGCTGCATTCGCACCTGACGTTATCATTCTGGCAAGGGGCCGCAATGGTTAGCCTAGGGTCGCTGCTTTGCTGGTGGTCCACCCGCACGCCATCAGGCAACAAAGTTGCGCGCGAGCTCCCATAAAGGCGAAGATACATCCCCAGACCGCACGCCAGCCGCGCGGTCTGGGTAGAAAAAGGTAAGTACATCTCAGCAAAAATGTGTAACTAGTTAAATTACAAAAGCCAGCGATCTATTATTTTATGTCTCTTCTCATAATGTAATGGTTGCGTAAAACGCTGGCGACATAGCACTAGGTGATTTTTCGATAAAATGGCATTATTGTTGTTATTGTTCCTTTCAGTAACTATTGAAATTTAATGCAAATATATGATTCATCCAGAAAAGTCAGCTCTATTAAGTTCGCTTGGGGTCTGGCTGGCATCCTTTTCATAATGTTTGTTACTTACAAAATTCAGGCGAAAGCCATTTTGCAAACGGCCGAGTGCCTTTATCACAAAAGTCCTGACAGCTATACAGACTGGTTAACACATATTGCGCAGTTCGTTTACAGGATAATTTTTAAAACCTGCGATCACGATTATCGTTAACATTTCTGGCACAGCAACAGATTAATGAAAAAGAAAACGCAACAACGTGTGACATTTAATAAGGAAGAGCCACACCAGAAACCCGGCCGAGCAGTAAAGAAATAAAAACAGAATTAAGCCTGCCAGTTTGTCAGGGAATCGCATTAGCATCCTTTCCAGCTTCATCAAAAGACGTTAATAAAAATGATAGATTTCATTAACACCTCATTTGACATATCATGCTTTAATCAGACCTCATTATCAGACTGGAACCATAAATCCCTCTTCAACATTTAATCTTGCCTGCCCCTTCTTCTTTCTCCCCTTTCTGGAATGCGATCGTAATCAAATAGTGTGATGTCCCACCGGCGCGGCCGCCGCTGATTAAAGCAGACCTGGATAAATGCAATAGCGCAAGTGGCTTACGAGAAAGATGTTGAAGCAGGGTTTATTATCAACGAAATAAAGTGGTCGCTATTGTGACTACGCGCCATAACTCATGAAACGTTTGATTAATGTAACTCCCCTTGCTTGCGCCCTTTACCGGGCGTTTTTTTCATTTATGGGCTATGCGAATAAATAAATGCACCGCATAACAAAAACGTTATCGCTTGTTGATATTCGATTCAATGCCGGGATATTTTGATAACCTCATACAGGCTTCCTCTTTATGCTCACAAACTGGGCGTTTCATTGCTAATTATTAGCAGCGCTCCTCCAGAGGAGCGCTTTCTTTTTTTCTCTTCCCGCCCTAACGATTAGCTATCGTTCTCAATCTTTTTCCACCTGGCTTCTTGGCAGATCGCAGCCGGCAAGTCGAAGGCAGCGTCAGGCGCTGCGAACGGCCTTAAGCGTGTGCGCTTTGCGCGCCTTCACTCGCCAGACGACCCACAGCAGTAAAAACCAGAACGGCATGGCGCAAAGCGCGGCCAGCGTATCCGGATCGAAGACCATAATCACCACCGAGAAGGCGAAAAACAGCAAGCTAATCCAGCTCATCACGATGCCCGCAGGCATTTTAAACTGCGACTGCGCATGCAGTTCCGGACGCTGCTTACGGTAGGCCAGATAGGCCACCAGGATCATGCCCCAGCTGTAGATCACCAGTATCGCCGCAAGCGTGGAAACGATGGTAAACAGCGTCATCACGTTCGGCACCAGAAACAGCAGCAGCGTGCCGCTCAGCATGCAGAAGCAGGAGAAAAACAGGCTGCGCACGGGAATGCGCGTGCTCTTCGACAGAATGCGAAACTGCCAGTGCGCATGCTTTTCTACCGACAGGCCGTAGAGCATGCGGGTGCTGGAATACACGCCGCTGTTGGCGGAGGACATAGCAGAGGTGAGCGCTACAAAGTTGATAATCGCGGCGGCGGCAGGCAGCCCCGCTTTGGCAAACAGGGTAACGAACGGGCTGACGTCGGGAGAGATCGCCGCCCAAGAGGTGACGGCGATAATCACCACCATCGAGAGCATATAGAAAATGATGATGCGCAGCGGAATGGCATTGATCGCTTTCGGCAGAATTTTCTCCGGCTCGCGCGTTTCGGCGGTCATGGTGCCGAGCAGCTCAACGCCGGTATAGGAAAAGATGGCGATCTGAAAACCCGCGAGAAAGCCCGTCACGCCATGCGGCAAAAACACAGCCGGATCAGACAGATGCTGCAATGAAGCCCGCACGCCGTCGGGCGAGGTCCAGCCGGTGGCAACCATCCACAGGCCGGTAAAGATCAGGGCGACAATGGTGATGACTTTGATTAAGGCAAACCAGAACTCCGCCTCGCCGAACATCTTGACTGACAACAGGTTAAACAAACAGAGAATGCCCAGCGTGATGAGTGCCGGTATCCAGGCGGACATTTCAGGAAACCAGTACTGCATATAGCCGCCGCAGACCACCACGTCGGCGATACAGGTCACCACCCAGCTCAGCCAGTAGGACCATCCCAGATAAAAGCTGGCTTTGGGGCCCAGATAATCGGCGACGAAGTCGGCGAAGGAGCGATAGTCGAGCTTCGATAACAGCACCTCGCCCATTGCGCGCATCACCATATACATAAAGAAGCCCACCAGAGCGTAGATGATAAGAATCGAGGTGCCCGCCACGGCGATATTCTTGCCGGCACCCATAAACAGCCCAGTGCCGATGGCGCCGCCCAGCGCGATCATCTGGATATGGCGCTCGCTCAGCCCACGCTCGAGCTGCGGCGAAGAGGTGGAGCTGGCCGACGGCCCGTGCGGTTCTTTTTCAGTCATGGCAATTCCTTCTGAGTTGCGGAGAGCAGCCCGGCCCCAGCAGGCCCGAGCAGAAAGTCAGCGCGACCCTGATGGTCATCGTTCTTTTTTCAGCGCGGGAAGTCACAGATGCTTCTCAGCCACAGGATCTGCACGAGCTCGTCCTGCGACTGGTAGAGGTAAACTGCGCGTTAAAAGCCGGGCATCCTGTATTTATACGACGACATGTTTATTTCTCCTTTCGGAATAGGCGGAATAGCGTGATGATCCGCAGAGGAACTCGCGCCAGTAATATAGCGGCACAGTCAAATCGCGTAATAAATATATTTATCGCGTGGTATTATTCGCGTTAAATAGAGATAACAATGTTTAATCGGGTAGTTTCTGATTAATTAAGGCATTCCATCTGTTTCATTGGGATTCATACTGGCCGCCGTCTGTAACAAAGTCAACACAAGCAAGACTCATTCTATTCACTTTTTGACCTCTTTCAAAGTTCTGAAAAAATTGATAAAAACGCATTCTATGCAACACTACCGCATATATAATGCATACTTATGCAGTACATGCGGGTTGTAAAAGATGCGTAATTATTCATATGTAGTCACCTTAAATCGGCCTGTGGAATTGGCTTACGCGGTCACCGTCGAAACAGCGTCAACGAATTAACCACAGTTTTACTGCCGTCAGGAAAATAAGGCCTAGATTATTGTCTTCATGGATTATCTGACCATATTTCTTTAGCCGAAAATTTATATCAATATCAAGATAATGAATACCTAATGCATGAATTGGGTAAGCACAATCACAGATGTGATACAAGAAAAACAGTCTATTGCGGTGGTTCACTGCGACAGGCCGCAGCTTTTTTATTTCCGATAGCGAAATAGTCTGCCTGTTTGCTCAAGCCGGGCGCATGTCGCGGGGTCGAGATTCACCGTTCGACGCTAAACAATGCATGCTGCAACCACCCGGAGGCGCTAAGCGTCTGCTTATTGCAGTACCGTAACATTACATGGTTTGCTGACATATAAAGGATCAACAGCGAGACGTACTGGTAAATGCAAAAAAATTCGAGCTTTGCCACATATGAGGATGAAATTAAAGGACTACACATGAAAACGCTTTACTTTCGATGAGTAATTGAGAGCGCCAATGGATAGCCCAGCTTTGAAGCTGACAATATGCTGCGTCAAAAGTGGGCTCGATGAGCAGCGCGATGCTGGAAGCGTAACGGTATGTTATTTCGAGTATTTTCGGAGATAATGAGCATCTTTTTTAATTGAAAGGAAACTAAACAGCGTATAGATAGAATGATGAACCAAAGGAAGGTTAGCGTCTAAAGGAAAACAAAAAAGAAACCTGCTTTTTACGCACGATAGCTTATATTGTTATCTGCGAAAGTCTCGGGATACTAAGATAAGATCAAAGTTTTTATCCAGTCTTGGGCTTTCTGCCCTTCCTGGCGGCAGGCTTTCACCATAATGCTATATCATGTTCATTTCAGACTGATAGTAACCTGCGGCAGTCATTTTTAATGTTGTGGCGGAAGTACCTCTTTGAGACCTTTACGGCATTATAAAGGCTGACTTAGGGTGACACTATCTTCAGTGATTACAGTGCTTACGAAGTAGAGTAGCGTTCTCTCATTTATCAGTGATCAGGCTTGTCCGCCTGCCAGCTTATCCAGCAGAATCACTTCAGAAAGGTCAATTAAGAATTTCAACTCTTCAAACAGCATTGATGATACGGGCTGCGCGAATATGCTGTTCAATTTGCGCTTATGACTGTCACTCTTCTGTCCAGACAAAACGGCGTAAGTTTTCTGTGTCACGGTTGAGTTGATAACTGACACAACCATCCTCTTTAAAGTGGTTTCAATAACGCTACGTAACAGCGATTCCACCTGACTTTCTTTGCTCGATTTGGCAATAAAAATAGAAAAGACAGGTACAGTAATATTTTACTCCTTACTGATCAGTAAGTTGGAATGAACCTTTAAGCTGATTAATTGTGCTTAATTTCATTAGCAGAGTCTATTATGATGCTTTTTAACAATGATTTTCTCAGAAGGGTTTACATCAATAAATGAAGACATACCTGTGTTGGCTGATTGTTTAGCAACAGGATAATCGACTGCTATGGTTAACGTGACTGGCGAAGTATCCTGAAAAAATTCAGCAGAAGGTAATTTGATGATGACAAGTCCTCGATCCTGCTAATTGCTTTGTTTGCTTGCTCTCTGTTAAATCTGTTGCTGCTACGTTTTGGAAAAACCAGTTCAATCATGAAAAGTCTCCGCAGGGTCTTTCGCATGCCCTCCTAAAACTTTTCAGGCTATGAAGTCTCCTATGGAATGATTTATCCACTGGGTAGATCCTAACAATTCGATCCTTATATGATCCTAATAAGATCCTAAAGAGATCCCCGATCGCTGTAGCCCTTGCCAGCTCTGGCCTAAAAGGGTGATCCCATAAGCTGTAGCAAGTAAAATATAAGCTGCAGTCAGTAAATCATAAGCTATGAAGCGTAGATTATAAGCTGTAACTGGTAAACAAGATAAGCTATAGTGAGTTAAATCACGGTTTTCTCTGCTTAACTGTGGATAATTTTTATCTTTAATTTCATGTTGCTATTCGCTGTCCTGTTTGTTCTGTCTGGATCATACATATTCGATCCACAGCTCAGCGGATCTGAAAGTGCCCTGCGCCACTGCTCGCTTGCTGGGTGCTTTACTCTCTTTACTAGCTAAATTAACGGTTTATAGCGTTAACGATTAGGATCCGGAGCCTGTTTTGGATAACGAAAGCATAGATCTTGATACTCTTTTCCAGGAGATGGACAAATCCACTGGCGAGCTCGTCACCCTAACGCCCAACGCCAATAATACGGTGCAGCCGGTTGCGCTTATGCGGCTCGGTGTTTTTGTTCCGACCCTTAAGTCGTTAAAAAATAGCAAAAAAAATACAATGTCCGTTACGGACGCGACTGAAGAACTCTCCCGGCTTTCGCTGGCCAAGGCAGAAGGCTTCGATAAAGTCGAGATCGTCGGCCCGCGGCTGGACATGGATAATGATTTCAAAACCTGGGTGGGGATTATCCACTCATTCGCCAAGCATAAGGTGATTGGCGATAAGGTACAGCTTCCCTTTGTCGAGTTCGCCAAGCTCTGTGGCATACCGTCTAATCGCTCCTCTAAGAAGCTCAGAGAGCGTATAAGCCCTTCTCTGAAGCGAATTGCGGGAACGGTCATCTCATTCACAGCAAACACCAAAGAGCACTCTAAAGAGTACGTTACGCACCTTGTGCAGTCAGCGTACTACGATACTGCAAAAGATATCGTTATCCTGCAGGCAGATCCCCGGTTGTTTGAGCTTTATCAGTTTGATCGTAAAGTACTTTTGCAGCTTAAAGCTATTAACGTCCTCAAGCGGCGCGAGTCGGCGCAGGCTATCTATACCTTTATCGAAAGCCTGCCAAAAAATCCGGCGCCTATCTCACTTGCGCGCCTGCGCGCCAGGCTTAACCTTAAATCCCCCGTATTCTCTCAAAACCAGACCGTACGGCGCGCTATGGAGCAACTGAAGGAGATTGGCTACCTAGACTATACGGAAGTGCAGAGAGGCCGTGCGGTCTTCTTTAACGTGCACTATCGACGCCCTAAGCTCAAAGCGCCCAGGAACGAGAGCGAAGAAACCATTCCGACCGCAGTGCCTGCACCAGCCAGCCCCGATCCCGAACTGACGAAAAAGCTCGAGGTGCTCGAAAAGCTGGGGATTACGATGGAAGACCTGGAAAAGCTTTTCAAAAACAAGTGATTGCCTTTCCAGTATTGCGCGGATAGGCGTTCAAAAGCATGCATTCCCCGTCAGTTTACTCACTACAGCTTATATAGCCTCTGGTGAGTAAATCTCGCTATGGATACCGCACTACTGACAAGAGCCTAAAGCTGCAGTCTCTTGTTATATACGAGAAACGTAAAATTACCTTTTAAATCATCAATATGTTCTGGCGCCATCCGAAACGTCGTCTGGAACGCACATCACAAATATAAGCTGTAGTGAGTAACTTACTCACTACAGCTTATATACTTTTTTTGTATGCTTTATCACACAGCACCCAGCCAGCCAGCTTTCCTTGTCAGGGAAACCGGGCCATTGCTCGTCCAATGCAGCCTGCCCTCTCTTCCGACATACCAAGCATTCAGGATCTGAACCCTGTCTACAACAGCGACCAGTAACGTCGCACAGACTAACTTATTCAGGTTACTCACTACAGCTTATACAAACTCCAAAAAGAGCCAAATACTTACTACAGCTTATGTCATAAGCTGTAGTGAGTAATATAAACTATAGCGAGTAATTTACTCATTACAGCTTATATCTCTGCCCTGCCCTAATGTTTAAAGAGGAATATTTCAAACCCGGGATTATGTGTAAGATATTGAGGTTTTGCAGATGCTTACTGCATGCTGTCTTGAAAATGCCGGTTTTCAGGCGTGCAATAAAACAACTGTTCAACAGATAAGGTGGCAGCAGCGCAAAAGGTAATTTACTGATTACAGCTGATATGAGGTGACGTCGTATTGCGCGCCTGTATGCCCGGCTCAACAACATGGCACCAGAACCGGCAGAGCCAGCAGAAGCAGCAAGATGCAATAACCATTTTACTGATAAGCCTATTTCAGGGGCAAAACTTAATCTGCTGTCATTAAGACTTAATAAGGCAAGGTTATTTACATGGGCCGAACTGGCTTTACTAATAAACAAAGCATTATCAGATCCGAAAAGACATAACGTCACATACTGGTATGGATACTGTGGTTATCCCTTAAGCGTGATAAAAGGGCTTTCAAAACTGAAAGCGGCGGGAATTTCAGTTTGAAATATTTAGCCTGTTTTTTTATAAAACAGCTGCTTAGAGTATTTTTTTCGCGGGTACTCAGTAGCGATACGCTGCTAGTAATGCTAAAGGTGAGGCCCTGACAGAGTACCGCTCAGGGCCTTCTTGTTATCAGGCTTTACTTTCAGCCTGCATTTTTTCCAGAATCGTTTTTACCGCGGCATCAAGCTCAGCCTGATAGTGCGCGGGAATACGTGAAAACTCATAAGTGACCAGACGTTTTTCCGCATCCGTCTTCTTACGGGCGAACTGTTTTTTGTCAGCGAACACCGCCATCTTTTCCGTCACGACTTTCTTGTCAGCTTTTGCACTTTTCGCACTGCTGTTTACCGAACGAATGAAACCAATGATTCTGGATTTCGATGTAGGGTCATGCGGATCCAGCGTGGTGTCCCCTTCTATGCGCTCGCGCACCGTCTCTACCAGCTCATCCAGACTGCCCTTTCTTGCTTCCACTTTCTCAGCAATATCAAGCAGCGTCTGATAATCATTAATAGAGAGATCGCTCACCGAGGGAAACAGGCCAATCAGTTCGTCAGGCACCGAAGCGGCCTGAAAAGCCCGGCTGATTTTTGCAGCCGACAGCCCTTCTGCTCTGGCGATCTCTGACTGATTCATGCTCTCGGGATACATCACCATAAGTCGCTTGCCCAGCTCACGCAGCGTATGCTCTTTCGCGGTCTGGATATCGATAGCAAGCTGGCGCGCGTCAGACAGCGAAAGGTCATCTTTAGTGACAAGCACTTCGAAAGGTGTGCCGTTATAGAGGCAGGCGGCGCGACGGCGCGAGCCGTCAAGCACTTCGATACGGCCGTCCACTTCGCGGCCGATGGCGGGAAAGAACTGCTGGAGCTTGATGGTTCGGGAAATATCGCTGACCGACTCCGGCGTAAGAAAAGCCTGGTCGCGGCCGTTTACAGCGGCATCGACATAGGTCTGCGCTTCGATATCATCGTGCAAGATTTTCGTCAGGGCGAAACGTGCTTCGGCGCCAGACTTTAGGATAAAAACGCGCGTGCTTTCCGTTTCGCTCAGCATGCGCGAAAAGCTAGAATTACCCAGCGTGCGGCCCATTTTTTTCATTTCTTTCATGACTGCGAACTCCTGACAAATTCAATCCGTTTAAACACGGCCTGGGTAAAACGTTCTGCCTCGCGTTTAGCATTTTTAAGCGCCTCTGTGCTGCCGGGGTAAGACTGGGGATCGGCGCTGACGATAGTGTCAAACGTCTCTCCGCAGCGCTCGAAGCCATCCAGCCGCGGCAAAGCAGCGTCAAGAATGTAAGAGGTGAACACGTCACGCGCTAAGCCATGCGTCATCTCGTGGTCGCGCTTGGAGGTCATTTTCGACATAAACCCGATATTGCCTTTAATGCGGGGATTAATGCCCTCATCTTCCAGCTGCTCCAGCATTTCCGGAAGACGGGTCAGATATTTGAGCGTGGAATGAAAATCCACCTGCGCAGGCGGCGTCGGCGTAAGCAGCAGATCGCTGGCGGCGATGGCGTTGAGCATAAAGGCATCGAGATGCGGACCGGTATCGATAAAGATAAAGTCATAGTCATCGCCGACGCGATCGATGATGTTACGACGTAACACTTCGGAAGGCAGTACGCCCGGCAGGTGTTCGCGAACCAGATCGTTCCATTGACTGGCGACGAAGCCATCATCAATCGAGGCCGGAATGATGTCCACGCCAGGAATAATCGTTGGCTGAATAATCTCTTTGTGAAGCTGTTCGGCGTCCAGATCGTTAAGCATCGCCTGCGCGGCGGTTTCCATAATTGAGCCGATGCTGTTTGCATGGTTCAGAAACATCGTGCTGGATGCTTGGGGATCGAGATCGATAACCAGATTGCGCAGATCGTACTGCAGCAGGTCCGGATGAACGCGCAGGCCGTGGGCCAGAGTAACGGTGCTGACTGTTTTGGAGACGCCACCCTTGAGGTTCACCACAAAGATGACGAACGGCCCTTCCCCTTTATGGATATCGCGATACTTAGGTACTTTACGATGCGCATAAATATCGACGACATCCTGTACCGTGAGCGCGTAGTGCTTTGTATTGCCGGCATCCTTTTTGCCAAACACGTGACCTTTGGATTCCATTTCGTCAATTGCCTGCTCGACGGCCCGGCGGCTGAGCTTGGGCAAGTTAGCAACCGAATTGCGGGTGAAGGTCTGGTAATACTGATCGAGGCCAAATTCGTGACGCTTATCGATAATATCGTCACTCATACTACGCAACATAGCGTTTGCCCTGCGCGCCGTTTCGTCTACTCCACCGTAATTGCTCTTCATCACTCCGCTCCGTTGGCAATATTTCGGGACAGTGTACAGAGTGTCCTGCTATGTGCAAGATTTTTGCGTTTTCAGTGAAAAATTGTACAGAGCATAATATTTTGTTCATTCACCTTGCCAAATGACAATCTGGCTGTTTTTTGGGCGGAAAAGCAGTGCGGAAAGATAATGAGGAAGGTTGAAAAGTTGCCAGATTACCCATGCTCTTTTCAAATATAAGTTGCTGAAATATATTCTTTTTTATTAATTATTTCACATTGAAATTCCCATGGCGTTAAGTGATCTGCGGTCACGGCGACTCTCGAAATAAAAAAACGCCAGTGTAAAGCGCACAGGTGCGGAACAGTGGATTATGCATTGCGATATATGCGGCGTGTAAATGGATAACCGCGCAGTACAAAGGTTTGAAGACGAAGAGAAGAGACCAGCGCTGGCATATCAAGGATAACCGCAGCGAATCATCAGGAGATAATACGGGCGGCTCTGAGCTGAGAGAATAAGCTAAAAAACATCTCGTCATTCGCGCATGACTGTGTAAAGCCAGTCCGGCGCAGTTTGCTGCCATCACCGAACATATCGTCGTCCCAGCCGAAAACGAATTCTGCGAACTGTGCATCGCTAAGTCGCAGAATATCTGCTTCCTGCAGCTTATATCGTTCAGCTATAGCACGCCAGGTGACGCGATAATCTGCGAACAGCTGCTGAAAAGAAAGCTTGACCGGCGACGCGCACTCCAGCTCAAACCAGTTCGCAATCCGTGGCCAGTGTTCGCTCCAGCGCCAGATATCACCATTATTAACGTTATAAGCCTGATTGCTGGCGTCTGGCGCCGTTGCCGCCCATAGCATCGCTCCCCCAAGCAGGCCCGCATCAGTATGATCGACAATGCTGTGTCAATTTTGAGGCGAACCGGGAAAACGAAGCGGTAATCCTTCTGTCTTACACAACGAAGCATAAAGAGCGATGCTTAGCGTAGGTTCATCGCATTGCCTGGTGTCGTGCTGCCTACTACGCCAGGGCGCAGCGCCTGCCTGCGCCAGTTTTTATGCTGCTGGAAGTCGCTCAACCAGCTGAGCTGAGCGGCGTTAAATTCTGCGCCCGGCACGCCAGGATCGCTCTTGCGCGCCGGCGTTTTAAACGGGCCGAAGTGAGCGCCGTAAACTTTATAGCCCTGCATCAGGCTGACATTCTCCAGTGAAGCGACGAGTTCCACATTGCTCATCAGATTGCGTAATATAGTGACGTTTGGTTCAACCATCGCACTCCAGTTCGCTGCATTCAGCCAGGCGTTATAGAAGATATGCGTCACCGACAAAGCGGTTGCAGCGCTTGGGCGCTTTACAGTGCGCTGAGCAGGTCGACATTTACTGTCATAACGTTATATGCATGCGCTTCAGCACGGCGTGATAGCCCGATAATCTGCCATTTTTTAACCAGCAGGGCGTTAACCATCTGGCTGCGCCGACAATGCCGCTGGCGCCTGCAACCAGCGCGACTTTAGGCGTATCTTTCTGCGTCATCTCTGTTCTCCTGAGTAAGAAAGAAACAAAGTGTGCTATATGTGATTTTCTGCACATGTCCTCTGAACAAGATGACACTTATAAGAAAAACGCTTAAATGAAGAATAAGCTCAGTACGATTGCAACCTTTCTAGGGGTAGCACAAGCGGAATCGTTCTCCGAAGCAGCGCGTCAGTCTGGCATAACGCAATCTGCTTTCAGCCAGAAAATTGCCGCGCTCGAATAGGAACTTGTCACGATTTTGCTGCACCGCACTGCGGGTTAAGGTGCATACCGAGCAGGGCGAATACTACCGCCGTCAAATAGTGCCGCTCCTGGAAGCGATGTAGGAAATCGAAAATCAGCTGCGACTCAGACAACAGCAGTTGCGGGGTATATTACATATACAGCTGCCAAACGGGCTGGGACAGCTTTTTCTGCCGCACCTGCTGACGCTGCAAAAAGATAATCCGGATCTAAACCTGACGCTGGCACTTGATGAACGCCTGTCAGAGCTGGTAAGTGAAGGCGTAGATGTAGCGCTGCGGCTCAGCAGCGAGTAGCCGGATACGCTTACAGCGCGCATGCTGGCATGCATTGAAACGCTATTATTTGCAGCGCCCGATTTAGCGCCGGTTGAATCGCTGGCGGAAGTGGCTAGGCTGCCTCACATTCGCTTCAGGGACATCTCGCAGGCATCGCCGCTTCCTTTGGTAGCAGATAATGAAACGGTTGAGCTGATGGTCAATACCATTTTTCACGCAAGCAACAGCGAAGGGCTGCTTCAGGCACTGTAGACCGGTATCAGCGTTGTGGGTATACAGCTGCTGCTGGCTGCGAAGGCGTTGCAGTCCGGCGAACTGGTTAGAGTACTACCGATCTAGCGTCTGCCAGATCGTTTTTTATATGCGGTCTTTCCTGATGCCCTTTTATTCCCTGGTGAATCAGGCACATCGTGCAGCTGGGTGAATCTTTGCTGAGGGATCTGCCTAGGATGACATTTTGTTCTTAAACGAAAAATGAGAGGATATGAATTAAGACATTTACTCAGACGCTTGCTTAAACCTGCTCCGATAGAATGAAAATGAATGGTGTTTCGGCAAGCGCAGCTGGCTGGCGTCGGTCGTATAAAAACTACCGCGTAACGTCTCTGGGATTTATAAAGAATACGTACCCGCTAACAGGAAGGAAAAAGGGCGCTTTTTTTCTTTGATCCTGCGTTTGAAGGCGTACATTGTTTGCCACAATAGCGCTAAAGAACAGAACGATACGCGTATTACTGATGATGTTGAGGTAAAAATGAAATTTCCTGGTATTCCGGAAAATGAAGAAGAGCGACTGAAGTCGCTTTATATGATTGATCTGCTCGATACCAGGGATGATGAGCGCTTTGAAAGACTGACGCGAATTGGCCAGAGACTGTTCCAGGTGCCCATAGCGGTGATTAATCTTCTTGACCGCGATCGCCAGTGGACGCTTGCCTGTCAAGGCCTTAGCGGTCGCGAAATGAAACGGGATATCTCTTTTTGCGCCCATGCGATCCTGCAGGAAGACCCGCTGATTATCAGCGATGCCCGACTGGATGAACGCTTTCACGACAACCCGCTGGTAACAGGCGAGCCCTTTATCCGTTTCTATGCCGGTTACCCGGTGCGCCTGCCTGACGGCGCGGTAGTGGGGACGTTATGTCTGGTCAACAGCGAACCGCGCGAATTTACTGACGAAGATGTTGCCTCGCTAAAAGATCTCGCGTTCATTGTAGAAGATGAATTTCAGGTCATTAACATGGCGATGACCGACAGCCTCACCGACATTCCTAACCGGCGCGGATTTTACCACAGCGGCGAGAAGCGCTTCAGGGAGTATCAGCATAACGGCAACGCTTTCAGCATTCTCTATTTCGATCTGGATAAATTCAAACCTATCAATGATATGTGGGGCCATGCCGAGGGTGATGAAGTGCTGAAAGTCTTTTCGGCGCACCTGCGTCAGCTAATGGGCTCAAAAGATGTTATCGGACGGCTTGGCGGTGACGAGTTTGCCGTCCTGCTTGCCAGCGGTAAAGAGCCTTTAATCTTTCAGAACCGGCTGCGCGAAAACCTGAATGCTTGGAATCAGCAATCAGGCAAGCCCTATAATATCAACTACTCTTATGGCGTAATTAACAGTAGTCCCAGTAAATACAGCTCGCTTATGGAAATGATTAAAGAGAGCGATAGCGTCATGTATTCCGAAAAGCGCCGGAAGAAACTAGTCTAGTAGAGATAAAATTTAGCTACTCTCCTGCCAAAGAAGTTGCAAACGTTTTTATAAGTAATAACAGGATGACCCGCAAAATATTTTACATGATACTGGACCGTACTGTTCACAAGATCAACGGCGAGTCCTGTTTAGCTCAGGGAGAAACGGCCTCCAACCGTACAGCCTTTCGCCATCAGAACGCGGTACAGTTCATAAATAAGATCGCGGTTTGGCCCTTCGCCCTCTTCGGCTTTTTCCAGCGCCAGCCTGGAGGAGGTTACCAGCACAACATGGTAAGAGGCATCAAGCTGAAGGACGCCGTCAATTAACCCCTGCATGAGGCAGCGTTTTGAGGTAGTGTCGTAATAATGGAATGTCAGTCCTGTTTTCCCGCTGTCCCGCTCGATCAGCACACGCGCCAGCCCTTCGCGCTTCTGCCCGTTGCAGCTGCCTGTCGAATAGATATGCACTGTTTCATGTTTACTTTGCGCGCTAATGCTGTTTGTCTTTTCACATGCTTACAAGTCTGTACCGGTTAGTCAATGCAAAGGAATATTAAAGAGAAATAGCCGGCTGCGCTGCGTGCCAGTATGTGTGCTGTCGGGACTCAGATTAAATCTGAGGCAGTAGAGGAACTTTGTAAGAAAACACGGGTAAGAACATGTGTGCTGCCGGGCAAAACAGGCAGATACCCCGCCAGCACACACTGTGGGGGGCCTGCCCCAGGCAGGAAAACTGACCCGGAACAATCTAACTACGCCAAGAACCCGTTAATTCCCGCCAGCGCACATCGTCGATTACGGCTGCAGGTCTTAATCCCGCCAGCACACATTTAAAGATTCAGTGGCTTGAGCTTAGGATTGCGCTTATGGATGATCAGATAATTTTCACGCTACTTGCGAACCAGAGAAAACTCCAGATAGCCAATTTTCTGAAGCTGCTCAAGGGCCTTTTTGATCGTGCTATTCTGCTCGCTGACCGAGCTTGACAGGGAAATGCGTTCGTGCAGGCGGGTAAGAATGCGGTTAAGAATAACCACCTTACCACAGCACCTCACTTTTGACAGAGAGCGCTCACGGTTAGTCAGTCAGAAGAGGCGCGGCGCTGACGTCAGCTTGCCTGAATATATCTGTTCAGTTCCACCCCCTGCCCTTCGCGAAAGTCAAAAGCGTACGTACAGCCTTTCGCTGCCAGAACGCGGTACAGTTCATAAATAAGATCGCGGTTTGGCCCTTCGCCTACTTCGGCCTTTTCCAGCGCTAGCCTGGAGGAGGTTACCAGCACAACATGGTAAGAGGCATCAAGCTGCAGGACGCCGTCAATTAACCCCTGCATGAGGCAGCGTTTTGAGGTGGTGTCGTAATAATGGAACGTCAGTCCTGTTTTTCCGCTGTCCCGCTCGATCAGCACACGCGCCAGCCCTTCGCGCTTCTGCCCGTTGCAGCTGCCTGCCGAATAGATATGCACTGTTTCCATGTTTACTCTGCGCGCTATTGCCGTTTGCCTTTTCACATGCTTACAAGTCTGCACCCGGTAGTCAATGTAAAGAGATACCAAAGAGAAATAGCCGGCTGTGCTGCGTGCCAGTATATGTGCTGTCGGGATAGCTCGCCAGCTTACCATCGGGCATGTGCGCTGGCGGAGGTTCTGCTATAGCAAAGAAGGTCCGGATGTGTGCTGTCGGGATTCAGATTAAATCGGAAGCAATTCGGGGAGCTTTGTAAGAAAATACCGGTAATAACATGTGTGCTGCCGGGCAAAAGAGCCAGTTGCCCTGCCAGCACACACGATGAGGGGCCTGCCCCGGTCAGGAATACCGATCCGGAACAATCTGGCTACAAGAGGAAACCGTTAATTCCCGCCAGCGCACATCGTCGATGACGGCTGCAGGTCTTAATCCCGCCAGCACACATTTAAAGATTTAGGGGCTTGAGCTTGGGATTGCGCTTATGAATGATCAGATAATTTTCGCGCTCCTTGCGAACCAAAGAAAACTCCAGATAGCCAATTTTCTGAAGCTGCTCAAGGGCCTTTTTAATCGTGCGATTCTGCTCGCTGACCGAGCTGGAAAGCGAAAGGCGTTCGCGCAGGCGCGGAAAGCCCACGGGAACAGGATTCGCCGGCAGGCTTTCAATAAAGGTATAAATAGCCTGAGCCGCTTCTTTCTTGGGGAGCGCCTTGATGGCGTGCTGCTGCAACAGGACGCGATAGTCAAGCTGAAACAGCTCCCAGAGCTTTTCATCAGCTTCAAGCTGAACAATATCCTTGTCTGCGTCAAAATAGCCCGTCTTAAGAAGGCCGGTCTGATAACTTCCCCGAACGTCGGCGCCGCGCTTGAATGAAATGGACTTGTTACGAAGTTTCCCCAGCGATTCATGGATAGAGCTGCGCAGGCGCGCGTCGATGCGCTTGGCAGAAAAGCCACATCCCTTGGCGAATTCCGTGAATCTGAGTTCAATTTTATTGGAATTCAGACCGTACTTACTGAACGCGTAGATGACGCCTATCCACACCTTGAAGTCACAGTCCATGTTAAGCCGCGGACCCGCAATATTGATATTGTCATATCCTTCCGCCCGGGCGATCTCCAGCTGAGAAAAAAGCTCAGATGCATCAACAACATTGTTGTCGCCCTGGGATTTGGTGGGCTTAGGAACAAATACCCCGAGTCGCATGAGCGCAACCGGCTGAACGGTGTTGTTTGAATTGACTGTGAGCTGTTTTTCTTTGCTGATCATGTCGCTGTAAAGCGCATCAGATATAAATGACTTGTCTGTCATAGGGTTATCTCACTTTTCCGGAGAGAATTACCAGCTGTAGATGGAAAGGATCCTTATCCCGTCAGCACACACTTTATATCCCAACAGCACACATTACCAGCATGCCAGCACACATCAAATTCCCGCCAGCACACATTAACTTCCCGCCAGCACACATACGCATCGCCGTTGAATCCAGACGCAGAGCGGCCTGAGCGGATCGGGGATCTATTTGGTACTATAAGGATCTTACTGGACATATTATTGGATCGGACCTGTGGACTTGTGGATAACAGTCGGCAACGGATACAGAAATTGCCGTCGGGTCCGGCTAACGCGCCTGCGGCTTGTTCAACTGCGCAGTGAGCCACAAAGAATTTGCGTCTCACTGTGCAGTTATCTGAAAAACCATACGCTCGTGTTGAACTGATCCTACTGGAGATCCTGATGGCCTTTCAGAAC
>NZ_JAKRNL010000013.1:0-35777 GCF_022346905.1 Pantoea sp. ACRSB
AATGATTTTCTGGTGCGTACCGGGTTGAGAAGCGGTGTAAGTGAACTGCAGTTGCCATGTTTTACGGCAGTGAGAGCAGAGATAGCGCTGATGTCCGGCAGTGCTTTTGCCGTTACGCACCGCCCCGTCAGTAGCTGAACAGGAGGGACAGGTGATAGAAACAGAAGCCACTGGAGCACCTCAAAAACACCATCATACACTAAATCAGTAAGTTGGCAGCATCACCCGGTAATCCCCGTCTTCGTGTATCACGTCAGGGTGCAATGAATTAACTAATGGAAGATGGGCACGCCGATAACTTGCATCCAGAATAAGCGCATCCCCGGAGGAAAATGAACGGTGAGCAGTGCCGTATCCAAGCATATTGTCATCAGCAAATATCATCTCAGCGGTCCTTTTTTGCGGGTAAAAAACGCGACGGCTTATCAGTGATGGCCTTAAACCTGTCAGTCATATCAGCGTGAGTCTGCGGTATTGTTTTAACGGTAGCAGGCTTTTATTACACCTTTGTCAGGGTACATGCCTGCCTGGTTGACCCGTGTCCGAAAAACATGCTGGTTACGTTATTTTGCCATCGGACCAGAATCGCTTACCGCCGAAGCGTTATCTGGTCCGGCAGAGCTTACCGACTCGCTCCTGGCGGACCTTGTCCTTCGCGCATGTCCGCTCTGTGCCAAAAACGGACGTTCAATTAGACATAGAACACAGCACTATCACATGACCTGACCATAATACCAACGCTCTCCGGTGAACCATTCATCACGATCCTCACTCCCGTAGTATTCGTGTGTTATACCTAATTCCTGCACATTAGCTGGAAGAATAAGCCCCCACTCAGCAGCAAGGCTGCGTTCTTTAATCAAAGCGGATGCACCATTTTCAGAACGGTCTTCAGTAATAAAGCTTTGGTAATAGTCTTCTGATCGATACAGACAGATTTCGCTTGTAAACATATCTGGAAGGCATATAACAGCTGTAATCCGAGGACGATAATCTATATCTGCAGTTACCGTTATGAGATTTGAACAAGCGTTGATCATGGCCTGCGCACAAGCTGCCTTATCTCTAAGCGTGCTGTACTTTCCCTGAACAAGATTGATCTCCACAGGGATTTTGAAATTCCAGTAATGCTCATTTTCAGAAAACAGGGCTCGCTCAGGGCAGTAGAAAGTATCAGCCCAACGGTTAAGAGCTTTCAAGCGGCGTGGAATGTTTCTAACTTTGGTTCGATGATCTCTGTTAAGCCGTCTGCTCATGAATATTTTATATTTTAACCTGTTCAAATGGTTTAGGTAGTAATTCAGCACAGAATCATATTGTGCTGAATAGTTTAGCTAATCGTTACATATTAATGTAACTCCTCTTTCTCCTTCTGGAACCCCTTAAGTCCGCTTTTCGCTCATAGCGGACATTAATTCAGCTACAGGGTTGGTCTGGTCGTTGCCTTAGAACCTAGCTGTTTAGTCATGAACGCTTTGCGGTCTGGCGGAGCTTACTGACTTTTCAAGTTAGCACATTAAGAGTCGGCTGATACTCGCCCTTGATTCAGGGCCGTACATCGTCGGTGATGGCACAAGCCCTCAAAGAGGGCAAATCCATTGAAGGCTTCCTGATCTGACAGGACTTACCGTTACTGAAACAGCCAGTAATGGTATTACCGAACAAACGAATAGCTATTGCGTTAGGGTCTGGCAGGGCAAAAAATCAGCAACGTATTTATGTGTTTCTACACGTTCTGCGCGTCCTGTCATCTGATCGATTTGCACGAGCTCCATAGAACACAGATTGCCCTTTTTGTTGAGCCGGTTACGCACTTCATACAGCGCATCCTTTTTTGGTTTGAACCAGCTTGTATTGAGAGTACAGATACCGCCGTCGCTGGCAAATAGCGCTGACCGGATATCTATCCACCCTTGCGCAGGGAGAAAGCGTTCCTGATAATCCAGTGGCACATTCTCTGGTGCAGGAGTCGCTTTCCTGAAGCCCTTATCAACCACCCGGGCAGGATTGCGCTTTTCATTTTTCATATCGCGCAGGTGGCCCAGTTCAGATGTGTCTGTACACGATTTGATCTGATGCAGCGTGGTATAGTCAGTAAAACCGATAACTCGTAATTTCGCTGTTTCCCCGGAGGCATCCTGATAAAGAGGCATAATACGCTCGTGTTTCTGAGCACAGCCCAATAGGAGGCTGCTGCATACGAAACTTATTAAAATCCTTTTCACTGTCTTATCCTTGCTCATTTTATTAACATTTTATCAAACATATCTTTTTGGGACTGAACATCGATCTCAATCCAATTAGATGCATATGAACTAATATTTATCATTAACCTATTTGGATTATTGCAATTCTCATTCAAACAAAGGATACCTGACTTATTTCAAGTCAACAAATCAAATATAATATGAACAATGTGTAAATACTGTAATGTCAGCCGGCCATACTATTCACCCTGAAATAATACCAGAAAGAAATTACAAGAATAATGTCTGTAAATCAATTTGATTAGCTCATCAGTGTTAAGATGCCGGTATTGATTGCAGGCATAAAAAAGATGTAAAATTTCAGCTTCATCCTTGAAGAGTTTGATGTATTGGCTAATGACTATTGATGAAGTACTGCCCAGGGTCGGTGAAATACCTTTGAGCCAGTTGCACCTGTTACGGCTGACATAACAAAATTCTGTTGGATTGCATTGAATATCAAAAATTTAAAGGGAACTTTATGAAGCACTTTCGTATCGGCATGATTATCAGCGTTTCAGTGTTGCTCTCTGCGTGTGCACCGGGTCCTATGGGTACTAAGCGATATCAGCCCTATTCTTCAGCAGATGCAGCAGTTATCTACACGCAGGTCAATGAAAAACATCAGGGACTGGTTTATTTGCAGCGATACGCAAAAGAAAGCGATTGCTATGAGAAAGCTGAGACAATTTATATCAGCAATAATCTTCTGGACGGTGCATCAAACCGCCTGTTAGAAAGCCGAATCAAACCCAATGAATATTGGTCAATCTATGTTATAGATAACTCTCAGAGCATGCGGCGGTACAGCAGTGTGGCATTTATTCCGGAAGAAGGTAAACGTTATGTAGGTATTGATTCACGAGGTGTTGTGGAAATACCTCAGGATCTGCCAGTGTCACAAAATGACGATCTGGATAAAATTTATGATAAGTATAAAGACCATCCGGCTAAATACTGGAATGTGCGTGAAGGAGTGTGCAAATTTTGGTTTGCAAAACTGATGGGTGCCTGATCCCATCTTAAAACAATAATAACACTCATGTCGTGTGCAAGTTATGGCTCTTCAACTGATCTGCATCAGTGGCAGATCAGTATTTATACCCGTATGCCCGGCTGCAGCGTCCAAAGTGACCGGATGCCCCTGAAAACATAATTGTCATCATGCACGGCACTCAGCAAGAATGTCAGGTAAGTGTGAGATTGATTGTATCATGACTAATCACAGGTCAGTCACGCGCGCAGAGTAGCATTGCCATTTCATCCTGCTTTTCTTACACATGTTACAAAGTCTGACAACGAACTCGAGATTTGGACTTACGAACAGGAAATTTTAAAAAAACAAAGCGCTTAAAATATTTATAAACGCGTTCTTCAATCTTTTGATACTTGCACTGACACTTTTTGCCAGAAATAGATCGGTGGTGTCCGGGTTCAGCCTGGCTCTTTATAGCCAACCGGACGCGTGGTGTCTGCTCTTGAACGATTCAGAAATGCCTTGATTCGGCATTTTTCCGCGGCATTTGGCTTAACTTTTACAGGCACTGTACAGATGTGAAAATTATCCCGGCTATCTAGCATGATTTCAAAAAGCATGCGTGCTTCACCGGGCACAGGCAGATAAAGCACCCGCTCCTGCACCAGTTTTAATTTCAGTTCTGGAGTTAAATAGCCCGATTGCATCAGGGCAGTAGCGAAAGCGTCAAGTCATCCATTGTCCGCTTTGTGCCAGAAGCGGACGCTGGCCTTTCAAGCCAAATCAAAGATGGGCTGTAGATTCATTATAGTTAATTTCATCAGACCGTTCCCCCCTGAAGCTTTTTATTTTTATCTTGCTGCTTCACTTCTGGCTTTGGCAGCATAATCCCGTACGGCTTTAATAAACAGCGCCACTGCCGGGGGTAGATGCCGGTTGGCCGGATAATAAAGGCTGAGACCGGAATACTTCATTTCATAACCCGGCAAGACAGGCATAAGACGACCTGAATCAAGGTGATGCTGTACATGATCCAGGGGTAACCAGGCAAGGCCGAGTCCGTTGAGGACGGCTTCAATGGCAAGCAAATTGCTGCCGCGAACGAAAGTCACAGAGTCTTCTACTTTAACGTTAATAGCAGCGCCATTATGCTGCAGCTCCCATTCCAGCAGGGCCCCGTTTTCAAACCTGTAACGTATGCACCGGTGCTGTAAAAGATCTTGTGGCACGTCAGGCTCGCCCCTGCGCTTCAGATAATCAGGCGAGGCGACGATGCCGATTACCATAGCAGGCTGAAAACAGACGGCGATCATATCCTTAGGGACGTCTTCATGCAGCCTTATTCCCGCGTCATAGCCTTCTGCAACGATATCAATGAATCGTGATTCGACAATAAACTCGACGCGTATACGGGGAAATTTCTCTAAAAATTCAGGCAGGACATGTTTTATCAAAGGAACAGCACCTGATTCCGACGTACTTATCCTGACTGTTCCGGATGGAATAGTGCTTTCAGAAGCCGCCTCATCAATCGCCTGTTCAAGGCTGCTGATCGCAGGCCGAATATGCCTGAGAAGCTTATCCCCTGCTTCCGTTAATGCGACAGAACGGGTAGTGCGATTGAACAGGCGGACAGAAAGCTTTGCTTCAAGGCTTCTCAGGGAGTGGCTCAGGGCTGAAGAGGATATCCCCAGCACTTTTGCTGCGGCCCTGAAGCTTTGCTGCTCAGCGATGGTAAGAAAGGCGTTCAGTTCAGAAAGAGAGGGCTTTACCATTGGTGAGTATTTCTCATCAAGTCATGAAATTTAATCGTTATTGTTGAGCATTATATATCAGGTTACCATCAAATCATGTTCTCGCCTGAATAATCTGGTCGATAAATTATTCCTGCCGGGTGTTTTCAGCTATGTCAGTTCAGAAGGAGTATTTATGGAAATGCGCAGACTCGGAAAAACGGGCCCAGAGGTATCCTCTGTCGGCTTTGGCTGTATGGGGCTTAACTTCAGCTATGGCCATGCACTGGAGAAAGCTGAGGCCATCTCACTTATTCGCAGCGCAGTTGAAAAAGGCGTCACGTTCTTTGATACCGCCGAGGTTTACGGCCCCTATACGAATGAAGAACTGGTGGGTGAAGCCTTAAAGCCGTTCAGGGATAAGGTCGTTATTGCAACAAAATTTGGGTTTAATATTCACAACGGGAAAATGGCCGGCATGAACAGCAGGCCTGAGCAGATCAAAAAGGTTTGTAACGCCTCGCTCAAAAGACTGGGCGTGGAAACTATTGATTTGTTTTATCAACATCGTGTCGATCCTGACGTTCCCATTGAGGATGTTGCAGGCGCGGTGAGTGAGCTAATTGCTGAAGGCAAAGTTAAATATTTTGGCCTGTCTGAACCCGGCGCGGCAACGGTGCGTCGGGCTCATGCCGTTCAACCCGTTACCGCTCTCCAGAATGAATATTCTCTCTGGACACGCGGGCCGGAAACCAACGGAATCCTGGATGTGTGTGAAGAACTTGGCATTGGTCTTGTTCCCTACAGCCCGCTTGGCAAAGGCTTCCTGACCGGTGCCATGAACAAGGATACTCCTCTGGGTGAAGATGACTTCAGAAGGTTACTGCCGAGGTTTACGCCAGAGGCAATGGAAAAGAATCAGGCTCTGATTGATCTACTGGCTAAAATAGCCGGTGAAAAAAACGCCACGCCAGCGCAGATCGCCCTTGCCTGGCTTCTGGCACAAAAACCCTGGATTGTGCCAATACCGGGCACAACGAAGCTGCATCGTCTGGAAGAAAACATCGCTTCATCAAATGTTGTACTGACTCAACCAGATCTTTTGTCTCTGGCCGAAGCCCTGTCAGCAATCGATATTGAGGGCGAACGATATCCTGAAAATCTGCTTGCCACGACTGGCCGGTAATCAGCGGTCTGTACCAGGAAAGTGGAGTAATGAAATAATGTAGTTGTAATGGTTGTTCGGTCCATCTCACCCGGGCTGATATCCGGCGCACAGGAACAGACAGATTTGTACTGTGCGCCGACTGTAATAAATCAAAGCAGATAGAGCCTCGGACACTTCACAAGACAGGGCTTTCGGGCGGAATCTTATAAAGCTCATTTCACAAGCTGATTTGATTTATAAAACAGGCCTCATTCACGCTTAAAATTAACGCCCACTATAAAAGTAGGCGTCTGAGGTTGGGCCTCTACCCGGCCTAAGGCACTGGTTTGAAAAGAGCCAACCATGAGCCGATCAATATATGAGGATTTGTCAGCCTGGCATTTTCCCAGTGATATAAATATCAGGTCGCGTAATGGTCCATGCATAGTTTTCCCGATTAACTGGCTCATAGCCAAACTTTTCATAAAGCCAGGGTGCGGTTGTTGTGAACAACATAATCCTGCGAAGCTTCTCAAAAATCGGGTGGCTATGAATGCATTCCATAAGCCATCTTCCCAGTCCTTCTCCCTGATACTTCTCAAGAATGTACACATCACAAAGGTAAGCGAAGGTGGCATAGTCCGTTATCAGACGTGCGAACCCTATCTGACATTCATTCTGATAAAGGCCAAAGTTAAGGCTGTTTTCTATTGATGCAGAGACGGTATCAATATCAATCCCTTTAGCCCAGCTGGACCTGGTTAAATAGTGATGAACAGCCTGCACATCTAGCTTTTTTCTGTCTGTACTTACCAGACAGGTATTCATACGCCACTCCTGTATCGCTGAAATGCCCACTTTATTACCTGTTTAAATGAACTGGAAAAATCAACTTTATCATTATAAGGGAAAATATATCGCAGCGGATCATTCTGATTTTTCTCAACACAATGCCGTTAGCGCTAAGACTAAAATTCCGCCTTAGGTCAAAAGCGGCCAATGATGATTTAGGCCATGCCAATATGCACCGGACATAGCCATGATAAATTCGAGCCAATGAAAGCCAGTAACGGGATAGATTTCATGGAATGGTTCAGTCAGGACAGGTTCGAGGTTCGTCTTGAGTGGGGCTTGCCTGCCGTAGATTACTTAGCCGGGGAAGCTGACTGCGTCGTAATCGTTGACGTTATATCCTTTTCAACTTGCGTTAGCCTGGCTGTCGATAATGGTGCCCGCATTTATCCCTATCCGTGGAAAGACGAATCAGCGCTTGAATTTGGTATGAAAATCGGGGCGAAAACGGCCAGCCCAGACAGGAGATTCAGCGGCCAAGGTTACAGCCTGTCGCCGGCTTCGATACAGAATATAAGCGAAGGCGAAAGTCTGGTGCTCCCCTCTCCTAATGGTTCGGCTATTTCATTCAGGGCGCGGGAGGCCGGAATAAAAGTTTTTAGTGGCTGTTTCAGGAATATGTCTGCAACTGCGAAGGCATGTAGGAGGTTTGAACGCGTCCTGGTTATTCCCTGTGGAGAGCGCTGGCCAGATGGCACCCTTCGTCCCTCGCTTGAGGATTATGTGGCTGCAGGTGGCATTATCGATGGAATGGCGCGAGAAAAATGCTCACCAGAAGCGCAGGCTGCCGTTGCTGCCTGGCAGCTTTATCAGAAGGAAAACTTACAGTCTCTGCGTGAATGCTCCTCAGCGCTTGAGCTTCAACAGCGCGGGTTTGGTGTGGATGTAGATTTCTGCCTGGAAATAGATACAGCTAAGCAGGCATGTGAGTTGTATGGTGATTTTTATGCTTCAGTTTTGGCATGAGAAATCAGCCAACAGGGATTTTTTAACCCAGTTTACATATCGTGAAATATTGTGCTGAATCTCCGGATTTTTGGAGTGTTCATTAAACGCATACATGATGGCTGGTTAGATTGTTGCTGGCGTAGCGGTGAATCATTAACGCGGGTGAATCACTTACGGGAGGAATATTTTCTGCCCCAAACCATACTGGATTGGCCGGGCAGACGGAGCCACATATATAAGCGGGAATGCGCGCAAAAGTACCTGCTACGGGTCTGTGAACATGCCCAGCAGAAATGGCCAGCACTCTGGCTGATGTACATGCAATTAACGCTTCTAACTGACCTAAGCCTTTGCACATTGATTTATCCAGTGTTGGTATACCTGTTTCAAACACGTGATGATGCATAAACAGCAGCGACGGGGATCCCTTAGCGTCTTTGAGTTGTTTATCCAGCCATTCGAGATGTTCAGCCACACTGCCATAATCTTGTTTATCAACCGTCGAATCCAGGCCGATCAATCGCAAACCGCTAAGGTCATAGACAAAGTGCAAGGCTCCTGTGGTTATAGCAGACGATGATTTATCCTTCCCCCATAGGGTTTGCATCAAATGTCGATCGTCTGAATTGCCCGGCAGGACTAACGAGGGGTACTTCTGTTGTTTCAGACGAGCGGCTATTTTTATATAACCTTCACGCCACGGCCCATCAGTTAGATCACCAGAGAGCACAAGTATGTCAGGACGTAGATACATAAGCCATGCTAGCACTCGGTCAAATCGCTGTAAGTGATCATTTTCGGGTGAGGCATGAATATCTGAAACCTGTGCTATCAACATACAAACCTCATGATTTTTATGTGAGGAATTAATCAGAGATTAATTTAAGCACATGAGCCTGATTCAGGCTTACGACACCGCTTGTATTTTCAGTAGATTCTTTAGCAGTACAACAGGCAATGAGTGGTTACAATTTTTTTTGATGATATAACTAAAGTAGTTTGCTAACTTGAGCGATATCGTTAGTTTGTGTCAGCCGAACAGCAATATTTTTTTATACAATTTTCATTACCATATCCTTCATATTTTCACCGTTCCAGGTAAGAAACGCGATACCCATCCTTAGTGCTAAAGATGTAAGCAAACCCTGCCATATCCAGGTGCATTCCTGCAATAAGCAGTTTTGCCCTGACGGCCTGTTCCAAAACAGTTTTCCGGGTTTCTTTGGCCTGAGCAGGATTAAGATCAAACGTAATGCTAACGGATGGATTTGCTAACTGGATATGGGGAAAATGGACAATGTCACCCCATATCAACAAGGATTGATTGCCTGAATCAATACGGAATCCCGTATGTCCCGGCGTGTGGCCCGGTAACCATATCGGAAGAATCCCTTTGATTACTTCATTCCCATTAATAAAATGCAGATTATGTGCATACGCCTTAAGCGTCCGGCGTACCAGAGCAAAGTTACGCTTTGCGCGTTCACTGGCCATTTCTTCTTTTTCATCATCCAGCCAGTATTCTGCTTCCTGCCAATGAAGGTAAAGCGCAGCATGTTTAAAAACTGGCCCGCCTTCCGCATCCAGCAGGCCTCCAATGTGGTCAGGATGACCGTGCGTTAGTAAAATTGTGTCCACTTCCTTAGCGCTGACACCGTTAGCTTCAAGGTTTTTGTTAAGCAGTCCCCCTGAATTGTTCACTCCCCCCATACCAGCGTCAACCAGTATAGTTCGACCCCGGCCGCGGATGAGATAACAGTTAATATGTATATCGCCTGGCTTCTCAATTCCGACACGGCGCTGAATTGCTCCAGCATCAATGGGCTCAATACCCGACAGCAAATCTAAACTGGCTGACATAATACCGTCGCGAAGAACAGTAACTATAAAGTCTCCTACCTGACGAGATAAAAAAGGGGCATGATTCATATTTTTTCCGGTTTAATGTTGAGCAACTATTTACGACACAAGGGGACCACAGAGCTGGGTTCCGCGTATTCCAGCAAGTTGTGCGGCATTTTCACGCGCAATCACTTATGCAACTCCCCTTTCTGGTAATTCATCCTTCCCTGAAGCCTGCATTTTTAGCGACGCAGAGAGAGGTAAAAAACACTCTATGGTATCGCGCTCTGGCAGCCAAGGGATGCATAAGCTACAGAAAGATGATTAATCTTTATGATGACTTTCCCTCATGCTATCTTTTGAATACAGTTTTATAAAACGATAATATTTCATCCTTTAATGATATTTTGTCACTGAAAGGGAAACCCATGCATACCCTAATCAACAAATTACATGCGTAAAAAAATCCCCAGTAGTGCTTCCCTGCAGGCTTTTGATGCTGCTGCAAGGCACGGTAATTTTGCCCGGGCTGCCGAAGAGTTATCCCTGACGGAAGGGGCTATCAGCAGACAGATTGCGCGCCTTGAGTCTGTGCTGAACTGTAAACTGTTTGACCGTACGGGAAACCGCGTAAGACTTAATCCAGCCGGTGCACACTATGCGCATAACATACGAGAAACGCTTGAGCGGTTAGAAAGAGACACGCAGTACATAATGGGTATGCCCGCAGAAAGTCAATGCCTTTACATTGCCGCTTTGCCAACATTTTCCAGTCGATGGCTTATTCCTCGTCTAAATGGCTTTAGATTCATGCATCCTGATATAACATTAAATATTGCGGCCAGAACTGACCCTTTTATTCTTACCGCGAGTGGTTTTGATGCTGTCGTTCATTTTGAGCATCCCGCATGGACAGGCATGCGCTTGAGCTATCTCTTTCAGGAAACAATGGTGCCTGTATGCCATCCTGCATTGTTAACGGATAAGAATATTTGTGAACAATTGAATGACCTGCCGCGTATTCACCGACGGCAGAATCCGGAAGCATGGAATAACTATTCCCGTGAAAGCGGCATAATCCTTGATAATCCAGCGCAGGGTGTAAGGTATGACCTTCATGAAATGTCAATTGCAGCTGCTCTGGCTGGGCAAGGCGTGGCAATAGTGCCTCGCATATATGTAGAAAAGGAGCTGGTAAATGGCGCGTTAGTTGCACCCTGGCCTGAGTCTGACTATCTGTGCAAAAAATTCTGCCTGGTCAAACCGGCGGAAACCGGAATTAATGAGCCAGCATTACAGGCTTTTGAACAATGGTTACTGACTGAAATTACTGGCGAGAAAAAAATGAATTAATAAGTATCAGGCTAGATTAAGCTAATTTCCCTAATCTGAAAGAGAATCTGAAAGCGCAGGCTGATGGTAAAGGTCTCGCTTCTAAAAAATTTTAATTTTTCGTACTTTTCTGCTTCTCCAACATCTTTCGTATCTGTGGTGCTTGAGAGATATGACGGATGCAGGGCCATCTACTCCCCCTATTGGGCAGTTAACAGTGAAATCGCTGTTTTTGTACTTGAAGCAATTCAAAATTCCGGATCCTTATTTGAAGCGATTTTGAAAGCTGCTAACCTCCAATGTCAGAAAAAATAAGCAGGTTGGTTGCCTGTTTTGAGGTTTAACCTCGATACGAGCAGTTAATATTCTATAAAACTTCTCATACGCGCTAAAACCATCAGTCTCTTATCTCACACAGGGCAAGGATGGATTAATACTCAGGTTAGCTTAATCCTGTTTAGCGTAAGAACGGATTGCACCTGTATGGCTACGAGGCACCGCATAATTGATAATTTTAACTTTCTCCTGCAATAAAAAATGGAGGAGCCTCAGCTAAACTCCTCCATATAAGTCTCAATTCACTGCGGCGTTAAGCGCCTGAAAGGCGGAAAGTTGAAACGGCATGAGTAAGGTATTGCACCTGCTCCTCAAGAGAGGCAGCGGCGGCTGCGGATTCCTGAACAAGTGCCGAGTTCTGCTGCGTCACGGAATCCATCTCAGTAACGGCTTGTTCAATTTGTCCGATACCGCGGCTTTGCTCATCGGATGCGGTTGAAATATGCTCCATAAGGACATTAACGCGGCTGACAGAAGAGATGATGGCATTCATCGCTTCCCCTGTTCTGCTGACCTGCTCAGAGCCCATATGTATGGTATTTACCGACTCCGCGATAAGGCTTTCAATTTCCTTAGCCGCAACAGCGCTGCGCTGCGCCAGGCTACGTACTTCCCCTGCCACTACCGCGAACCCCCGGCCCTGTTCTCCCGCCCGAGCAGCTTCAACGGCAGCATTCAGCGCCAGGATATTTGTCTGAAAGGCAATACCGTTAATAACAGAGATAATATCCTCAATCTTTTTGGAGCTTGAGTTGATAAGCCCCATTGAGGTAATGACTTCGCGGGAAACTTTTTCTCCTTTCTCAGCATTCTCTACCGCCTCAGCCGTTAAGCGGCAGGCCTCGAAAACATTGTCAGTGTTTTGTTTTACCGTTGCGCCAAGCTCTTCCATGCTCGCAGCTGTTTCTGTTAATGCAGCCGCCTGTTGCTCTGTACGTGAAGCCAGATCGATATTTCCGGCGGCAATCTCGCTGGAAGCGGTTGAAACAGAGTGTGCAGAATCACGCACCTGCATAATAATCCCGGTAAGTGACACCCGCATTCCTTCCAGAGACTCCATCAGACTCTGAATTTCACTGCGCGAGCTACGTTTTACGGGGACGGGCGTATCCAGATGGCCTTCAGCAATAAAGTTGCAGTGCTTCACTGCGCTAAACAGAGGTGAAAGCACAAAGCGGCGCATCAGCATTGAAATACCGACAATAACTACACTAAACAAAACCCCTATCAGGATCAGTATAATTACGCCTGAACTAAAGTGACGCTGCGCATCCTCATTTAGCTTTTTAGCATAGGCCTCATGCTGAGCAAGAACTTTATCCAGTATGATTTCGTACTGCCGGTCAAGGCGGATCACATTGGGAAGAAGCTTTTTAAAACGGGCCGGATCGCGAGCTTCTGCTGCTTCTATCAGCGGCTGAATACCCTGATTACGGTAGTTCAGATAAGCCTGACGGTAGGCCTCTGCTTCCGGTTCTTCACCCTCTAGCCGAGGTGCCTGAATATATGCCTGAAATGCCGCATCAGCCTTATCAGCAGCAGCTTTGACGCCATCAAGACTGGCCGTTAATTGCCCGTCCTTTTCATCAATTTCTTCCATATACTCCATTAATCTGACCCGCAATGTGCGACTGTGGTTGATGGGATCGATAACGGAGAGAACCACACGAATCTCTTTGTTTACTGCATTCAGTGATTCGTTACTGCGCACAAGCATCCAGATGCTGATGGCAACACTGACGACAAACAAAATCATCATTATTGAGAACACTAGCAATGAAGATTTTTTCAGCGACATATTTAACTTCCAGATAAATAAAAAAGGAGTGATCTATATCGGCATTTCTGAGAGCGCCGTTAGTTGATTAGGTCAGATTTGGCTTATGCCAAAGCTAAGTTATTAAATATTTGGATGATATTTTCAGAGTAGCTTACGAAGCGATTTGGTTGGCCTGCAATTTTAGTAGTATGGAAGTATTGGAGGTTAGTCGGCTTACGCCTTTTTAAAACGCACGATGACTTTGAAAGACGGCTTAATCAGACCAGAGCATAAGGCTTCACATGTAGCCCTGATGAAAAATAGTGCCACCATCAGAACGGCGAAGCTATAGTCGCAGAGGGTGCTTTCGCTAGCGTAGTGCTCTTAGCTGACAGGCTTCTTTCTTTTAACCTGCCGCGAGAGATTGTCGCGCCCGGCAGCTCAAGCACATTTTACAGCGGATATGGAAGCTTCTGATGTGCCAGTTTGTTAATTACAATCTGGTTTATCGCATATTCTATTAAACATATTAAGCTGCATTTCCGATTAAAGATAGACAAACTGATGATAAATAGAGATGCGCATTATTTTTTGCTGAAAATTAACATCATCATATGGCTCGCGTTAAATCCTTCACCAAAATCATGAATCATTTCAATGCTAATAATTAGTAACACCCTTTACTTACATAGGGTTACAAAGGATTGCTTAAGTATTACATGGGAAGGATGTATTTTAACTATACCATTGCCATTTTAATAATGGTTTTAATTTAAAGCCTCGGTAACTTCAGGATGACGAAATGATTAAAAACAAATCATGCATTTCACATAAAAAGGGGATTTTTTCGTTGGTATTTCTTGAACTTTTATCTCTTTTGCTATGTATCCCTGTCGGTTATTTTTATGCAACCTTAAGCACATCCGAAACCTCAGTAACTGGAATTGTTATTACTTATTTGTTTTTATCAATGGCTCTAGTACCTTTTATTCACAAGCGATTCATATTAAAAAAATAAAACAGCTAAATTTGAGTTGCATAATATTATTACCTGAGGTAATCACGTTCGTTACTAAGTAACTTTTCATCTTACATAGCCTATGGCGCGCAAGGCACGAACGCACCTGAATGCAGGCGCGTGACTAAAAAAGGCAAACGCCTAATCGTGTTGTAAAAGAAAACGCCGGAGTTCCGCTGCAACTTCTTCTGGTGCTTCTTCAGCCATATGATGACCGCTGTTTATCACTTTGCCCTGGACATTGGTTGCCCAGCTTTTCCAGATACTTAATATGTCGCCGTATAGATCTTCCAGATCATCATATTTTGACCACAGGCAGAGCGTGGGGCATTCAATCATCCGGCCGAGTTGGCGATCCTGAAGCTCATGCTCCTTATCTATAGATAAACCAGCGCGATAATCTTCGATCATACCGTGGACAGTTTCCGGGTCGTGTATGGCTCGCCTGAATTCAACGTACTCTTCATCTCCCATTGATTCTGGCTGGCCTCCATACCATTTGTCCGGGTCGGCCAGAATGGCTCGCTCTGGTTTTTCTGGTTGAGCAAAGAAAAACCAGTGATACCACTGTCTGGCAAACTTCTCATTACATCGGTTGAGCGCCTCTAATATTGGGATGCAATCGAGTACGGCAAGACGTGTAACCCTTTCCGGGTAGTCAAGGGCAGCTCTGTAAGCCGTGTAACTACCTCTGTCGTGTCCAGCCAGCGCAAACTGTTCGAAACCCAGCTGGCTCATCAGTTCCACACAATCTTTTGCCTTAGCTCTTTTAGATGAGCCAGCATGATGGGGCTGATCGGCGGGCTTTGATGAGCAACCGAAACCACGCAGATCGGGGCATACCACCGTAAAAGATTTGGCAAGCTCGGGGGCGACTTTTGACCAGGTTGCATGCGTACGAGGATGTCCGTGCAATAGCAAAACCGGAGGCCCATTACCACCATAACGAACATTAAGCTCTGCTTCTGAAACGCTTATTTTGGTGTGCGTAAATCCCTCAAACATAGATTTCTCCCGCGAGTCGCTCTGGAAAATTATTGCTGCCTTCCCGCCATCAACCCTTTCCAGCCCAGTGAGAAAAGGGAAAGACAGCCGAACGCCCATGAGTTTCCCCTGCGAGGCCTGAGAATCCTTATCCACATCTTCGCTGCACATCCGGCGCGTAAAGCTGTGGATAGTTTGCTGCAGGCCACGCCAGCAACAGGCTGCGAGCGACTGTTCAATTTATAACCTGTCGCTTCGCTATAGCTTCGGGTTTAGTGGACGCAACAACGCCAGTAAGGAGAGCTGATCAGCAACGGATGAAAGAGAAGCGAACGTAACGGCAGTAACGACCAATTGCGTGAGTCATTTTCAAGATTGCGTGCCCGTATGCTTCTGATGATTTCTTTCGCTCTGCACGCCCGTCGGGCTGAAAAACGTTAAAGGGGCGACCCGCTGGATCACCCCTTTCGCCTTACGCCATCGCTACCACGCCCAACGCGATGCCCTCTTTATCATGAATGTCTCCGCTGCCTGAGCGCATAAGCCAGCACAACGGCAAAGCAGAGCAGCGGCAAACCGTAAGCCACGGCGGTACTCACATGGTCGGAAATCAGCCCCATGAAATAAGGCATAATCGCGCCGCCAACAATCGCCATAATCATAAACGAGCTGGCCTGTTTAGTGGCTGGACCGAGATTTTTCACGCCCATAGCAAAGATGGTCGGGAACATGGTGGACATAAAGAAGAAGATGGCGATCAGCGCAACGACTGAAACGTCGCCTGCGCCGAGCATCACCGTGGCACACAGCACGATATTAATCAGCGCATAGGCTGCCAGCATCGCTGCCGGTTTAACCCTGCCCATCAGCCAGGTAGAAAAGAAGCGGCCAAGCATAAAGCAGATCATCGCGACCGAAAGCATATAAGAAGCGCTCTGGTTGGTGACGCCATGCCAGTGCTCAGTGGCGTAGTTAATAAAGAAGGCGCCCACTCCAACCTGCGCGGCAACATAAAAGAACTGCGCAATCACGCCGCCGACAAAATGTTTTTGCTGCCATAAGGTAGCGCCGGGCTGCTGCGCATGTTCACTGGCGGCCTCACGAATATCTGGCAAGGCGGTACGTTTAAATAACAGCGCAATAGCGATGACCACAAACGCAATCACCACATAGGTCATTTTGACGCTATCCTGCGCGGCATCCTGGCTGGCGTGCGTAAAGAACAGCGAGCCGCCAATCATCGGCCCAACGAACTGTCCCAGCCCGTTAAAGGATTGCGCCAGATTGAGACGACGCTCCGCGCCGTTTGCATCACCCAGTACGGTGGCATAGGGGTTAGCGGCGGTTTCAAGGCAGCCAAGCCCGCAGGCCAGCACGAACAGCGCAAACAGAAATACCGAGAAATTATTGACCATCGCCGCCGGCACAAACAGCAGCGCGCCAATGGCGTACAGCGATAACCCCGCAAGGATCCCCGCCTTGTAGCCGTGACGACGCATAAAATAGCCCGCCGGCAGCGCCACAATAAAATAGGCACCAAAATAGGCCGCCTGCAGTAATCCTGACTGAGCTTTGGTGACGTTTAACGTTTCCTGAAAGTGTTTATTTAAAACATCCAGCAGGCCGTATGACACGCCCCACATAAAAAACAGGGTGGTGATCAGCATGAACGCCCAGCGCAGGCTAATAGTACCCCCGACGCCAATATTTTCTGGCGTCTCGACGCGTTGTGTTGACATGGTTATATCCTCGTAGCGTACAGTCGGTAAGTGTTGTTATTGGTCCTGCAAAGAGAATATTCGCGCCATCGCCACCCATTTTTCCCCTGCGGGCGTCCAGGGCGTTGGCTGCTGGAATTGCCACATCAGCGCTTCCCAGCGCTGAATATGCGGATTCTGTTCAGACGCCTGAGCAAAATCCTGCGCGTTAAACCGATCGTTCACCTCCATTAGCATAAAAAGTCGGGTACCCAGCCGGTAGATCTCCATATTGACGATGCCGTACTGGCGCAGATGGTCCGCTACTTCCGGCCAGATGCGCTGATGCAGGCGCTGGTATTCAGCGATCTTGTCCGGCTCAGCCACCAGATCGAGCGCCAGACAATAACGTTCTGTTGCGCCGCTCATAACAGCGCCCGATCGAGATGCAGATAGCCGCCATCGACGCTCAGCCATTCGCCGGTAGTGTGCGAAGCGCGCTGCGACAGCAAAAATACCGCGGTGTTGGCGATCTCCTCCGGCGTGGTCATGCGCTGGCCGAGCGGAATACGCTGGGTGATTTTCGCCAGTTCGCCCTCGGGATCGGCGAAGGTGCCGATCCAGCGTTCATAAAGCGGCGTCATCACTTCGGCCGGTACCACAGCGTTTACCCGCACCCCGCTGCTCCGCAGCGACACCGCCCACTCCCGCGTCAACGCCAGAATCGCCCCTTTCGCCGCACAGTAACCGCTGGTGCCGCCCTGCCCGCTCAGCGCGGTTTTTGAGGCGATATTGACGATGGCTCCGCGGCTTTTTTCCAGCGCGCCCTGGCAGAAATGCGCCATCTGGTAATAGTGCAGCAGGTTCTTTTCCAGCGAAGCGACGAAGGCGCTGCGTCCCGCTTCCAGCCCGACGCCATCGTTGACGCCAGCGTTGTTCACCAGCCCGTCGATGCGCCCGAACTGTTGCAGCACCGCCTCAACCGCGCGCTGGCAGTTCTGCTCGTCACAAAGGTCGGCAATCAACACTTCGGTTTTCGGCTGTAGCTCACGCAGGCTGGCCAGCCACATCTCTTCCGGCTGCGCGTTGGTGACGATGGCCGGTATCGCACCCTCTTCCGCCAGCAGACGGGAGATAGCGGCGCCGATGCCCGACCCGCCGCCGGTGACGATCACCACTTTATCCTGCAAAAACAGATTCATTATTTTCTCCTGTCAGGCCATATACCTGCGCGGCCGTGTTGCCCCAGACAGCGGCCTGTTCATCGGTGGACAGCGCAGCTGTCGCTTCATCAATCAACTCTGCTACCGCGTGATACTCCGCTGCCAGCAGGCAGACCGGCCAGTCAGAACCAAACATCAGGCGCTGCGGGCCGAAACGCGCCAGCGCTTCGCTGATAAAGGGCCGCAGCTGCGCGCTGCTCCACTGCCCATGCGGCGCTTCGGTCACCAGCCCAGAGAGTTTGCATATTACGTGCGGCATCGCAGCCAGTTCCGCTACCTGCTCGCCCCAGGCCTGCGCGCCGCGCGCAATATCGGGTTTACCGAGGTGATCGAGCACCAGCCAGTGGCGATCGTGCTGCGCGGCAAACCGGGTGGCGTCCGCCAGGTGACGCCAGGTCACCAGCATTTCCCACACGTAGTCCCGCTGCTGTAGCTGACGGATACCGCCCGCCACGCGCGGCTGCAGTAGCCATGCGGTGGGATCGCGCTCATCCTGCACCTGATGACGGAAACCGCGCAGCAGCGGATGCTGTAATGCAGCCAGCTGCTCCGTCAGATCCGCCGCAGTGATGTCGATCCAGCCAACCACCTGCGTCGTCGGTTGCTGCTGCGCCCACTGCAACAGCTGCTGCGTCTCTGCCACGCACTGTCGCGCCTGCACCGCAATCGAGCCATGCAGCTGCCGTTGCGCCAGCAGCGGCGCGAGGTCGTCCGGTAAATAATCCCGTTGCAGGCGCGTCATGGACTCAGCGATCCACGGATAGTCCGCCGCGTCGTAGCGCCAGAAATGCTGATGAGCGTCGATTCGCACTTCAGCCTCCCTGCGCGCGATAGCGGTATTTCTCGCGCGAAGCGGGATACATCTCAATGGAGAAACCCGGCGCGGTCGGCGGCATATAGCTGGCGCCGCGGATTTCGCAGGGATGCAGAAAGTGTTCGTGCAGATGATCAACATACTCGATGACCCGGCCTTCATGGCTGCCGGCAATGCAGACAAAGTCGATCATCGACAAGTGCTGAACGTATTCGCACAGCCCCACGCCGCCAGCATGCGGGCATACCGGCAGCTGATATTTTGCCGCCATTAACATCACCGCCAGCACTTCGTTAACGCCGCCGAGGCGGCAGGCGTCTATCTGCACCACATCGATCGCTTCACGCATAATCAGCTGCTTAAAGATGATGCGGTTCTGGCACATCTCGCCGGTTGCGACCTTGACCGGCGCTACGCCCTGGCGAATTTTGCGATGCCCTTCGATATCGTCCGGGCTTGTCGGCTCCTCAATAAACCAGGGGCGCGCGAACGCCAGCTGCTGAACCCAGTCTATGGCCTCATTCACTTCCCATACCTGGTTGGCGTCGATCATCAGCTGGCGATCCGGCCCCAGCACCTCGCGCGCAATACGCACGCGACGAATATCGTCTTCAAGGTCGCGTCCGACTTTTAACTTGATATGGGAGAACCCGGCATCAACTGCCTGCTGGCAGAGCCGGCGCAGTTTATCGTCGTCATAGCCGAGCCAGCCCGCCGAGGTGGTGTAGCAGGGATAACCCTGCTGCTCAAGCTGGCGAATGCGCTCCGCTTTGCCCGCCTGCTGCGCCGTCAGCAAGGCGAGCGCCTCGTCCGGCGTGATGCAGTCAGTGAGATAGCGGAAATCGATGCAGCGCACCAGCGCCTGCGGCGACATATCGGCCACCAGCCGCCACAGCGGCTTCTCTTCCGATTTCGCCCAGAGATCCCATACCGCGTTAACTACCGCGCCGGTCGCCAGATGAATCGCGCCTTTATCCGGGCCGATCCAGCGCAGCTGGCTGTCGCTGGTTATGTCGCGCCAGAACTGCCCCATATCGGCGGTAATGGACTCCAGCTCACGACCGACGATGAGATGTTCCAGCGCGCGGATCGCCGCACAGCAAATTTCATTGCCGCGCCCAATGGTAAAGGTCAGCCCGTGACCGCTGATCGCCGCGTTATCAGTTTCGATAATGACGTAAGCGGCAGAGTAATCAGGGTCGGGATTCATTGCATCCGAACCGTCAAGATGCTCGGACGTGGGAAAGCGGATATCTTCAACGCGCAGTGCGGTCAGTCTGGTCATTCTTCGCTGCCCTCGGTGATCTGACGCTGTTCACCCAGTCCAGCGATGCCTAACCTGATGACCTGGCCCGGACGCAGGTAGACCGGCGGTTTCTGCCCCATGCCAACGCCCGGTGGCGTGCCGGTAGAGATAACGTCGCCCGGCTGCAGGCTCATAAACCGGCTGAGATAGCTGATGATATGCGCCACCGAAAAGATCATGGTGCGGGTGTTGCCGTTCTGATAGCGCTTGCCGTCTACCTCCAGCCACAGGTCGAGCTGCTGCGGATCGGCAATTTCATCGGCGGTCACCAGCCAAGGGCCGATGGGGCCAAAGGTGTCGCAGCCTTTGCCTTTGTCCCAGGTGCCGCCGCGTTCAATCTGATATTCCCGTTCTGAGACGTCGTTGACCACGCAGTAGCCTGCAACATGCGACAGCGCATCCTCTTCCGCGATATAGCTGCCGCCTTTGCCGATCACCACGCCAAGCTCCACCTCCCAGTCGGTTTTTACCGAGCCGCGTGGAATGCGCACCGCATCGTTTGGCCCGACCACCGCGCTGGTCCATTTGCCGAACACCACTGGCTCTTGCGGGATCTCTGCGCCGGTCTCCGCAGCGTGATCGGCATAGTTCAGGCCGATACAGATAAATTTGCCGATACGCCCGACGCAGGCGCCAGTGCGCGGCTGCCCGCTGATTTTGGGCAGCTCGCTGAGCGGCAACTGACGCAGCCTGTCGAGCGCGTCCGGCAGCAGCGCATCGCCCGCGATGTCATCAATGTAATGCGACAGATCGCGTAGCTCGCCCTGCTCATCCAGCATTGCCGGGCGCTCTTTACCCGGTTCGCCCACACGTAATAATTTCATTGTTCCACTCCTGTTAGTTGCTCCAGCCGCCATCAATAATCTGCGCGGTACCGGTGGTATAGGCGCTGGCATCAGAAGCCAGATAGGCCGCCAGATACGCGATCTCCTCTGCCTTGCCGATACGGCCAATGGGCTGACGCGCGACAAAAGCGTCATAAACTTCCGCTTCCGGTCTTCCTTCCGCCTGTGCCTGCGCGGCGATGCGCTGACGCAGCGACGGCGAATCCACTGTGCCGGGACAAATAGCGTTGCAGCGGATGCCGTCGCCGATGTAATCCGCCGCCACCGAGCGCGTCAGGCCAATCACCGCCGCTTTGGTTGCGCTATAGGCAAAGCGATTAGCCACCCCTTTCACGCTTGATGCCACCGATGACATGTTAATAATCGAGCCCTTCTGCTGTTTAAGCATCGCGGGGAGAAACGCCTGGATCATGTGGAACATTGCCGTAACGTTCAGATCAAGCGCGAACTGCCACTCCTGTTCGCTGCACGCCAGCAGGCTGCCGCTGTGTACCACGCCTGCGCAGTTAAACAGCACGTCGAGGGTGCCAAGCTCTTGCGCCGCCGCGTTAATCGCCTGACGATCGGTGACGTCCAGCGGGTAAGCGCGAATACCGGGCAACGCCTGTAGCGCGGCGAGGTTGATATCGCTGGCGATAACGTCCGCGCCCTGCTCAGCGAAGTAGCGCGCGCTGGCCAGCCCGATGCCCTGCCCGGCGGCGGTGATTAATATGCGTTTTCCGTGTAAATTCATTGCATTTCCTCTGGTCCAAAGATCTAATGGTCAGGCCATTAAAAGTGAATTTTGCCCTTCCGGGTTAGCAAATATCGCTGGCTACTTTTTCGCTGACGCATTACGTTTTATTGACATTTGCGTAACATTGACAAGTGCCCTGACGATTATTTGTGCATCTGGTCACTTAATTTATTTAGACAGGTAGCAGTGCCATGCCGATAAAAAAGATGGAAAACCCAAGACTTTACAGACAGATAGCCGACCAGCTAATCAAGCTTATCGACAACAATGAATTTCCTCCCGGCAGCCGCCTGCCAGCGGAGCGGGAGCTGGCCGAGCAGCTGCAGGTGAGTCGTGCATCAGTGCGTGAAGCGTTAATCGCGCTGGAAGTGATTGGGCTGGTGGATGTGAAAGTCGGCAACGGCGTGATTGTGAAAGCGCGTTCCAGTACGCAGGAACCTGTGATGATGCAGGCCGGACGCGATCAGTGGATTGAGCCGGACGATGAACTGGGGATTAACCTGGATTTCTCCACCGAACTGCCGCCGTTCTCGCTGTTGCAGGCGCGGCGCCTGATCGAGCCAGAGGCCGCTGCGCTTGCTGCCATACATGCCAGTGACGAGGAACTGGCGCTAATCCGCGCGGCCTATTTGCAAAACTGCGAAGATAACCGCGCGCAGTCACGCACCCATCCCGGCGACCGCTTATTCCATATTCGCATTGCCCAGGCGAGCGGTAATCCAGCCTATGGTTTTATCATCGGTCATCTGCTTGGGCATCGCTATGGCAGTATGTTCCGTATGCTCCAGGCGCACTATACGCCGAGCGATATGCCGCTGGTTTCGGAAACGGAGCACCTGACGATTCTCACTGCGCTTGAAAATCGTGACGGGAAGGCCGCGCGAGTCGCGATGAAGCAGCATATCGATCGGGTCATTGCCACCTTTGAGCGTGTGCAGGAGTAGGATTGCTTGCGGCAGTAAAGATAGAGGGTCAACGGGTTTTCGGAAGTACCAGAGCATTTACAAGGGGCAAACAGACATACGGATTTTTCAGGCGTCAGGATGGGGATAAAGCATATGCCGGTAAGGTATTGGGTTATCTGACGATAAGCGATTTTTAAGCGAAATATGAATTTTTACCTTACTAACAGCCGGCCTCATACAGACAGGCTGTTAGCATTTACACTTCTCTAACCCTTAAAAACAGGCAGTAAATTAAACCAGCTCAGCGTCCAGGCCAGAATATTCAGCACACCAAAGGTGATAACCATCCCTGGCAAAATGCTTCTCAATCTACTTCTGTCGTTTTGCTCAGCGAAACGCTTCTGCGCGTTGATATAAAGCAAAGCCGGAACGATAACCGCCCAGAGCGTGGCGAAAAGACCGGCAAAGCCGATGGCAGCCAGAAAACCGTTCGGAAACCATAGCGAGGCGCTCAGAGCGGGTACAAACGTCAGCAAGGCAACCTTAAAACGTGCCAGAGGCGTGTTACCCAGCTTCAGGCGGTCGGCAATAAAGTCAAAAAGACCGGCTGTCACCCCTAAAAACGACGCAATAACCGCGAAATGTGAAAAAAGCGTCATCATAAAGGTCAGCGCGCCCACATGAAGACGGTCGCGTAATGCCGCAAGCAGCGCGGCAATATCGCCACCGGCCGCCACAACGGCGGGAAACGAGGCGCGCGGCAGATTGCCCATCGTACCGGTCATCCAGAACAGGTAAATAATCAGCGACATCAGGGTGCCGAACACCAGAGCGCGTCGGACCTTTTTCTCTTCGCCAGCATAGTAGGTTATCAGGCCGGTAATATTGCCATGATAACCAAACGACGCGAGGCAGAATGGCAGCACGCCTAATACATAAGGCCAGTAAGACTGCGCGTCGGAACCTGCATTGGTAAGGGTGAACAGGCTTACTTGCGTGAGCAATCCACCAAAAACGGAGACCAGCAGCAGAAGTTTGGCCAGCACGCAAAAAGTCATGATCCTGCTGACCCCTTTCGTTCCCAGCCAGACGACGGCGGCGACGCACAGCGTCAGGATCACTTTTGCGCCCGCGTTTGAAACCGGCAGGCCCGCGCTGTTAAGAGAATGCTGATAGACTGGCCCGCTCGCAGAAATATAGGCATAAGTCAGAATACCCAGCACAAAGAGAATGCTCAGGCCATTGATGGCGGCCCAGCCGCGTCCTAACAGTGCGCGGGTCAGCGTATCGTAGCCAGCACCTGTCGGGAAATAGCGGCTGGCCTTTAAAAACATCAGCCCCGACAGCAGCATCGATCCCCAGCTGACCAGCAGGATAAACAGCGACCAGCCGAACCAGGCGCCAGCCATTACAACCGGCAGCGTAAACATCCCTGCGCCTACCACCGTTCCGCAGATAATCATGGCGCCCCACCATACTGAAGGCTGACGCCGTGTTAATGCTGTTTCTGTCATTACTTGTTCCGATAAAAAGGCTAAAAAGCGATGGCAGAGCATACCTCATTAGCGGGTGGTTCTGTCCAGGCTCAACCGGTCCCGGCACGTCAACCGCTATGGTTATCACCAGCGCACCGGTTAAATCGTGGGTTAATCTATGCGTCTCTTGAAGGAAAGCGGATATGAAGCTTGACGCATTCTGCGCGCCACAATTAGGATATGATCGTTTCCTAATTTAACAGAGAGGCGATGCCGCCGTTGCGCAGGCCGCGCCAGTACGGGTCTGAGCAGGTGTCATCTATTTTTATCGCGTGATGCAGACCCTGAGTGACGCTCGCCTGGATCGCCAGATCGGCGCGTTGCGATACCGTGTTTTCTTTTCTCATAAAGGACAAGATTATGATTCATGGAACTATGCCGTCGCCGCCAGAAGGTTTCAGCCATAAATTCGCCACGGCTAAGGGGTTGCGCTTTCACTATGTCGAGGGCGGCACGCAGGAAGGGAGTACCGTGGTTCTGGTGGCGGGGTTTCCAGAGAGCTGGTATGCCTGGCGACACGTTATGCCGCTGCTTGGTCGTCACTTCCATATCATCGCGCTGGATTTACCCGGCCAGGGAGACAGCGATCGGCCGCTCGACGGCTACGACACGCACACCGTCGCTAACCGCGTTCACGATCTGCTGGATCACCTTGGCGTAAAGCGATATTGCCTTGCCGCTCATGACGTCGGCGCCTGGGTCGCCTTTCCCTACGCACACTTATTTGCTGACGAAGTCGCATCACTGGTATTAATGGATGCTGGCATTCCTGGCGTTACCCTTCCCGATATGCTGCCCACCGCTTCCAGAAACGCCTGGAAAACCTGGCACTTCTCTTTTCACGCCGTACCGGATCTCCCTGAGATACTGCTCGCAGGGCGAGAGAGAGCCTATCTTGAATGGTTTTTCTGGAATAAAACCGCCAGCCCCGCCTGTTACGGCGAGGAGGCAATCGCTGAATACTTAAGGATTTACAGTGCTCCCGGCGGCATGAGATCTGGCCTGGCGTTTTACCGCTCCGCGGCATTATCCGCAGAGCAGAACCGGGCGCTATCTCAACAAGGCAAACTCATGATGCCGGTACTGGGCTTAAGCGCCGATCAAGGTTCAATCCCTGATATGTCCGCCGCGCTGCGTGCTTATGCCGCCGACGTCACTGGAGAAACCATTAAAGATTGCGGACACTTCCTGCCAGAGGAAAAGCCCGAAGCCGTCGCGGAGGCATTAACGCGTTTCTTTGCAGGCAGCCCCCGCTAAGGGGCTGGCTCTTTACTCAATTTTTGTCAGATCGACGCCGGTGGCATTGGGCAGGCAGAGCGCCGCAATAATCCCGATGGCATAGGATGTAATAGCCAGTATGCCCATTGCATAGCCTAAGTGGATCTGGCTGGACGCGATGCCCACCAGCGCAGGCATTAACGAGCCGAATCCTCGCCCAAAACTGGCGCAGAATCCTGCGCCGCTCCCGCGGATAGAGGTTGGGTAAAGCTCCGAGAAAGCGGGCGTTAAGCCTGAAGCTAACCCGCCCTGCAACGCGCCCAGGAAAAACCCCAGCGCCAGGGTGATATTCAGACTAATGTCAGCAAACATATAGACGCTGACTACGACGATTTGACCAATCAGAAAAAGAATAATGGTTTTCCAGCGCCCTAAGTTATCGCTTAATCTGCCATAAATAAAAGGCCCTACCAGCGATCCAATAATATTGATCGCTAAATAGCCGGACATAGAGACCACCGGCAATCCCAGCTCCATACGTAAATAGGTAGGCAGCCAGGTGATCATAATGTACGCGCCGCCAAATATGCCGCTGGCGAGCAGCGTCGCCGTCACGGTTATACGCCGATGCTTTTGATGAAAGATGTCGCCTATTTTGCTTTTTTGCCTGTTCTCGCTGGTGCGGGTAAAAACGGGCGACTCCGGAACCAGGCGGCGAATAAACCAGACAAGCACAGCCGGAATAATACCGATAAGGAAAAAAAGCTTCCAGGCTAACTCTTGCGAAAAGAAATTAAGCAGTACCGGCAAAACCGCTAACGATATCGCGTAGCCAAGCGCATATCCGCTCTGGATCGAGGCGCCGACGCGGCCACGATAGCTGGCGCGAATCACTTCGCTGATCAACACGCCGCCGACTACCACCTCTCCGCCATAGCCTAATCCCTGTAGAAAACGGACGGCTAAAAACTGCCAGAATTCGCCACAGAGCGCAGTCAGTGCCGTAAAGCAGGCTACCCATAATACTGTCAGCTGCATCACGCGTATACGCCCCCAGCGATCGGCAAGCATACCTGCGCTCCAGCCGCCAAGCGCACTGCCGATAAGTGATGCTGAACTTAAAATACCCGCTTCTGATTTAGTCAGGATCGCCAGACTTAATAATATCGGCATGACCAGCGAATAAATGGTGCTGTCCATAGAATCCAGCGTAAAGCCGCCCAGGCAGGCCCACCAGGTTTTCTTTTCGTCTTTATTTAATTCGCTGTACCATCCTGCTTTCATTATTCACCTGCCGTTTATAATAAAAAGAATAAAAGCCTCTTCTCAGAAAAGATGAGGCCATAAGGTGCATTGAATAATTATTCTGGTCAGGCGAAGAAATTTACCCGGCGAGACGCGCCATCGCCTCCTGCCAGACGAAAGGCGTTAATTCCTGATAGCTCACGCCGCGCTCAGCCATGGTTGCCGGCAGCCCAGCCTGTATCTGCTGCGTTGCCTGGCTCATGAACGCAGCGACGCCAACATCCTGTAGCGTTTTAACCACTTCCCCCATCTCTTCGGCGCGTCTGACGCCATGCTCCGCCACCCGGCTGATAAGGTAGTGCGGCAGCTGATCGTCCCATCCCAGCGATGGAAAGCTGGCATGCAGCGAAGCAAGAACGGCCTCTTCTACGCCATACTGCTGTGCGGCGCTGAGGCATTCGGTGGTGAGCGCCTCCAGACCTTTTATCATCACGCTGCGACACATCTTGATTGCCGAAACGTCCCCAATATTGTTACTGGCCGCGCGTGCGTTGCAGCCCAGCATGCACAGCGCGACTGCGGCACGAGCCGCCGCTTCGCCGCCTGTCAGCAGCGGCGTCTGCAATCGTTTAGGTGGAACGGGAGCCATTACCGCAACGTCCAGATAGTCTCCGTCACCCTTTTTTATCGCCTTCGCCGCCGCGCGCTTGGTTTCAGGCGCAACGGAGTTGAAGTCGAGAAAAAGCTGTCCGCTACCCAGCAGCGGCGCCGCCTGCGCGGCGACCTCCAGGGCATTTCCTGCTGTAACCAGCGACAGCACAAACTCAGCCCCTTCCAGCGCATCCGCCATCGAGCTGGCTGGCTGAACCGCGGCCTGTTCCGCTATCGCCCGTAACGAAGCGCCTTGCTCAGTAAGAAACTTTTTATCCCAGACGCGCACATTTGCGGCGCGCGCCAGCTCCTGCGCGTAAATTTGCCCTGCTTCGCCAAAGCCAATAATTGCTATGCGCGTCATTACACTTCTCCCTGTTTGCCCGACCAAAGCGAACCCGGGATCGCGACACGCCCGTCAAACAGCAGACGTGCGGTGCGAATCAGTCCACTGTTTACCACGTTGCCCGCCTCATCCCGCGTGAGCATCACGCTGAATTCGCCTTCGGGATGTTCTATTGCCAGACGCTGTTCCTTCGCCTCGCTGACCTGCGCCAGCCCTTCTGTTACCGAACCGGGTATCAGGCAGGCGGTCGCCACGCTCACCGCCCCTAACACCCCGATTGAAGCGTGGCAGCGATGGGGAATAAAAGTGCGGGTGGTGAGTGCGCCGCCCTTTTCCGGCGCGGCGATCAGCGTCATCTTCGGTACGGTGCGTTTCGCTACATCTCCCAGGTTCATGCGTGGCCCCGCCTGCAGGCGAATCGATTCCAGGCGCGCTTTCAGCTCATCGTCATTGTCCAGCTGCTCGCGCGTTTCCAGCCCGCTGCGTTGCAGATCGGCGGCGCGCAGCAAGACTACCGGCATGCCGTTATCAATACAGGTCACCTCAATGCCGTCAAAGGTGTCGCGCGCGTTCCCGGTGGGCAGGAGCGCGCCGCAGGTGGAACCGGCAATATCCTGGAAGTTCAACACCTGTTCGGCGGCAGAGCCGGGCACGCCATCTATCTTCGTCTCGCCCTGATACTCAACGGCGCTATCTGGCGTGGCGATGTTCGCCTCTGCGATTTGGCCGGTGTTGACCATAAAAATACGCACCCGCGTGACGTCGCCCTGTGCCTTGACCAGCCCTTTTTCCACGGCGAAAGGCGCGACGGCGGCAAGAATATTGCCGCAGTTTTGCCCGTAATCCACCACCGCCTTATCGACGTTGACCTGGGCGAAGAGGTAGTCAACATCAGCATCCGCGCGCGCGGAGGATGAAATAATCGCGACTTTGCTGGTCAGCGGATCGGCCCCGCCCAGGCCGTCAATCTGGCGCGGATCGGGTGAGCCCATCGCCGCCAGTAAGACCTTATCGCGCAGCTGCGCCTCGGCGGGCAGATCGCTGGCGAGAAAACAGGCGGCTTTAGAGGTGCCGCCACGCATTAATACGCAGGGAATAAGGGTCTGTTTCATGATCAACTCTTCTGCAGCTCATCCAGAGAATCGACGTAGCGCAATCCTTTTTCAGCCAGCTGCGCGCGCATCTGATAGATATCCAGGCCAAGCTCGCCAGCCGCCAGCCGCACACGCTTACTCTCTTCATTAGCGACGCGCTGCTCCGCAGCCTGCGCCACCGCGGCGGCATCTGCGCGCGGCACGATCACGACGCCATCGTCATCCGCGACCACGATATCGCCCGGATAAACCAGCTGGCCGGCGCAGATCAGCGGAACATTCACCGAGCCCACCGTCGCTTTAACGGTGCCCTGCGCATAGACGGCGCGTGACCAGACGGGGAAGTTCATTTCTCGCAGCGTCTGGCTGTCGCGGATACCGATATCCCCTACCAGCGCCACGACGCCGCGCGCTTTTAAAGAGGTCGCGAGCAGATCGCCAAAGAAGCCGTCATAACAATCAGACGTGGGGGCAACGAGCAGCAGATCGCCTGGCTGGCACTGCTCTACCGCGACATGAAACATCCAGTTGTCGCCGGGAGAGACCAGTACGGTCACAGCGCTACCTGAAACGGTAACGTTCTGCTGAACAGGCCGCACCCGCACGTCGAGCAGGCCCTGACGCTGCTGTGCTTCATGAACCGTCGCCACGCCATATCGGGCAAACTGTTTCACTAACTCGCTGCTGGCACGCTCAATGTGGCGAACCACGACGCCTTTTTTATTTACCAGACTCATGCCAGATCCTCAGTTACGCGCGGGAACAGGCTCTGATACCCTTCGCCGTGGGTGATAACGCGGGTAGAAGTGATGCCGGTATTGCGTTTCGCCTGTACGCCGCGCTGCAACGCCACGCGGGTATAGTATTCCCACAGATGTTCCTGACCGGCCATGCACTGAATGGCTTCATATTTTTTGTCCCAGACGGACGTAATATCGAGCAGCACATCCGGCTTCCACTGGCACTGTTCCGGCTGATGAGGTTCAAAACAGTAAACCGGCGGCGCGCCTACGATGGGTTCGCCCGGACGATAGCCTTCAGCCTGGGCGATAATGCGCGCCTCCTGCGTCAGGTGGGCCGCCAGAGGGTGATCGTAGTTATAAGGGTCAGCAACCGAGTGCGTCAGCACGAAGTGCGGCTGCACGCGACGAAACACATCCGCCAGGCGAAACAGCGTCTCTTTATCGGCACGCAGCGGGTAATCGCCTAAGTCAAAAAATTCGATGCTGGCGCCCAGCACCTTAGCCGCGGCTTCCGCTTCAGTACGACGGTGCTCCTTTACCTTCTCCTCCGTCATATTGCCTTTGCGCCATAGCTTCGCTGACTCCCCGCGCTCGCCAAAGGAGAGGCAGACGACGTGCACGTCATAACCGCGAGAATGATGCAGGGCAATCGCCCCGCCTGCCCGCCAGACAAAATCAGCAGAATGCGCACTTACCACTAAAGCACTTTTTTTCACTGAGTTTTCCATCATGTTTCCCTGCTGTTGCGTTTTTTTCATCCTGGCACGCGGCTTTTCAGGCGAATAATGCCTTTCATTGCGTCAGCTATGATTTTTATTTATGTTGTGATTACGATCCCGCCTTAGCCTGTGGTGACCATGAAAAGAAAACAGGAAGATAATGATATTAAAATCATGCAGCTACGCTCTCTTTGCATGGTTGCCGAAAGGGGTACTGTCTCCAGCGCTGCTGAAAATTTATTTCGAACCCAGTCTGCGATTACGCGTTCTATACGTGATCTGGAACACACATTAGCCGTCCCGCTTTTTGAGCGGCACGCCAGCGGCATGCTATTAACCGAGCATGGCAAATGCGTGTTGCCCCGCGCGCAGCGCGCCATTCAGGAGCTGAATCAGATCCCAGCCCTGCTGGCGCGGTTTAAGCAGCGGGAAAGCCTGCGTGATGACGCCGAGCCTGTCTGGCTGTTTAACGTCAGGCGGCTGCAAATCTTTTTACGGCTTTACCATCTGCACCATACGCAGAGCGTGGCCAGCCTGTTGAATATCAGCCAGCCTGCCGTCAGCGCCGCGTTAAAAGTGCTGGAGAAAGGCGCGGGCGTCGCCCTGTTCCAGCGTTCGCCTAAAGGCATGATCCCCTCCGCAGCCGCGCGGGAAATGGCGCCGCATATCAGCCGCTCGCTGAATGAAATTCGTCACATACCGGAAGATCTGGCGGCGCAGGCGGGCGTATTGCAGGGCACCGTCAACGTGGGCGCGCTGCCCCTGTGCCGCAGTACCATTTTGCCTCGCGCTATTGCGCGCCTTGTGGCGGCGCACCCGGCGGTTAAGGTGGTCACTAACGAGAGCGCCTATAGCGCCCTGGTCACTGAATTACGCGCCGGCGAGGTGGATCTGATTCTGGGCGCGCTGCGCCATGATGAGGAGGTCAACGATATCGCCAGTCAGGTGCTGTTTACCGAAGAGCTAGTGCTGGTGGTTCGGCCGCAGCACCCTTTAGCGGGCAAACCGCTGGCGCCTGCCGATCTCGCCAGCGCCCAGTGGATTTTGCCGCGCGATAATACGCCGGCGCGGCATTTGCTGGATCGCGCTTTCAGAACGCTGGGAATGCCTGCCCCACTGCCGGTCGTGGAGAGCGGCGATCTGGCAATAGTACGCGGACTTCTGATGAACTCCGATATGGTGGCGGCGGTCTCTCGCCATCAGCTGGAATATGAATTGCGCGCCGGCGCTTTGTTGCCGCTGACTTTACCGCTATCGGACACGCGACGTGAAATTGGCATCACCCTGCGGCATACCGCACTTCACTCTCCCGCTACGCTGGCGTTGATTGACGCTATTAACGCTGAAGCCGCGCCATACGCTTCCTAAACGAAATTCATACGCTACCCGCTTCCGCCCTGCGTTACAGGCCCGCTTGTGGCATGTTCAGGGCCGTTATTTGCGTTCGGGAGTATGCCAACTCGCTCACAATATAAACGCAACTCATACCTCTAAAAGCCTTTTTTGACAGACACCATGCGCCACTCTGCTTACCGTGTAACTGGATTGTTAAAACTCTTACTACGACAAAAACGACCCTCAGTGCCTGACAAGAGAGCTAACCATGAACACAAACAAGCTGGTCGATATCAAGGCCTGGATTGATTCGCGACCCATTTCAGCCTTTCAGTGGCGCGTGCTGATCCTCTGTCTGATCATCATTATGTTTGATGGCTACGATGCGGCCGTCATGGGATTTATCGCGCCTGCACTTATTGAAGAGTGGCACATATCCCGCGCGGCTATGGGGCCGATTCTGGGTGCGGCCATGTTTGGCGTCGCCATTGGCGCGCTTATCGCAGGGCCGTTATCCGATCGCTTTGGCCGTAAAAAGATTATTTTGCTCTCGGTGCTGATGTTCTCTGTTTTCAGCCTGGTGTGCGCCTTCGCCACAACGCCGTTGCAGATGGCGCTGATGCGCTTTGTCGCCGGGCTTGGCCTGGGTGCCGTTATGCCTAACTGCGTGACGCTGCTGGCGGAATATATGCCTGAACGCCGCAAGGGCGTCATGATTACGCTGATGTTTAGCGGTTTCAACATTGGCTCGGGGCTGGGCGGATTTATCGCCGCCGCGCTGCTGGCCCACTACAACTGGACGGCCGTACTGATTTTTGGCGGCGCTGTGCCGCTGGTGCTGCTGCCCTTCCTGAGCCTGCTGCTGCCGGAATCGGCGTTTAGTTTGCTGGTGCGCAGGGCGCCGCGAGAAAAAATCGCCGCGCTTCTGAACCGCATGGGCGGCCACTTCACTCAGGACGCTTCCTTTGTGCTTAATTCACCGCGCATTAACCGCAACAGCACCATTTCTCAGCTGTTTCGGCATGGTTTCGCCCGCGGCACCATCATCTTGTGGGTTACCTATTTTATGGGGCTGTTTGTGATCTATCTGCTGAACGGCTGGCTGCCTACGATTATGCGTTCCGGCGGCATCTCGCTGGAGCAGGCTGCCATCCTGGCGGGTCTGTTCCAGCTCGGCGGCCCGCTGGGAGGAATAATGGTCGGCGCGCTGATGGATAAGCTTAACGCCAGATATGTTATCGGCGTGGTTTACCTGCTGGGCTGCCTCTGCCTGCTGGCACAAGGGTTGTTCGGCTTTTCCGGCGCGGCTCTGGGCGTGTTTATCTTCGTTATCGGCATGTGCATTAACGGCGCGCAAAATGGTTTGCAGGTTTACTCGCCCGCCTATTATCCCACCGAGATCCGCGCAACCGGTGTGAGCTGGATGCATGGCATTGGCCGCACAGGCGCGATTTTAAGCTCGTCCGTTGGCGGGCTGCTGATGGGGGCGTTTCCTGCCCAGTCTGCCATTTACTATATTCTGGCCGCCCCCGCGCTATTCGCAGCGATAAGTATCGTGATGCACCGTAATGTCGCGCTCTCTTTAAAAATTAAAGGGGCAGATTTAAATGACATTCCTTCGCTGTCACAAACTTTAAATAACAGATGAAATCTGGCTTGCACAGCCTGAATAAATTAAAAGGAATATTATTATGACAAATCAAATAGCGGAACCCTGTTTCGATATTGCCCATCTGGCTCACGTTGAAATTTACAGCGATAAGTTCGAAGAGAGCCTCGATTTCTTCGTTAACGTTTATGGTCTTACCATCTCGGCCCAGGATGAAAACCATGCATGGCTACGCGCCTGGGATGATTACGAATTCCACAGCTTAAAGCTTACCCGCCATCACACCACTGGCGTGGGGCATATTGCCTATCGCGCCAGTTCGGAAGCCGCGCTAATGCGACGCGTAGCAGCCATTGAGGCCAGCCAGTATGACGTCCTGGGCTGGGTGGATGAGGATCGCGGACATGGGCGCGCTTTTCGCTTTGCCGATCCCTTTGGTCATGTTTTTGAGATCTATTACGATACTGTTCGATACCAGGCCGAAGAGAATGAGCGCCCTTCGCTGAAAAACCTGGCGCAGCGCTACCACGGACGCGGCGCCTGCCCGCGTCGCCTCGATCACCTTAATCTGCTGGCTGCGGACGTGCGCGAGTTTAAGAACTTTATGGAAACCTGCCTCGGCTCACGGGTAACCGAGATGATACAGCTGGATAACGGTCGTATCGGCGGTTGCTGGTTCACTGTCAATAATAAAACCTACGATCTGGCCTGCACCGAAGAACACGGCGGCGGCAATGGGCGTCTGCATCATGTGACCTACGCCACCGACTCGCGGGAAGATATTCTGCGTGCGGCGGACATCTTCCTGGAAAATGGCATTCACATCGAGACAGGCCCGCATAAGCACGCAATTCAGGGCACTTTTTTCCTTTACGTCTGGGAGCCTGCCGGCAACCGCATCGAACTGGCGAACTCCGGCGCCCGCCTGATCCTGGCGCCGGACTGGCAAACCATTGTCTGGACAGAGACGGAACGGAAAAAAGGACAGGCCTGGGGCCTTAAAACCATCGAAACCTTCCATACCCACGGCACGCCGCCGACGCCGAAGCAGCTTAAGGATTAACGCAGATAACCGGCCGTCTTTGCGCGGCCTTTTTTGTTTCAGGCTGCTCGCGTCGCCGACCGCTCGCGAGCTATTGCTCTCTGAAAGTCCTACTCCTGGCGTTTCAGCGTAATACGCGTCAATTCTGATGGTCGCCCCAACCTCACCGCCATGCCAGGCCAGAGAGCGGTTCCGTTATTGACGTAGAGCTGCATGCCATCCACATGGTATAGCCCCGAGACAAAGCCGCCGTTGGGTTTGGCAAACAGCCGGTCCAGCCCAACGATAAGCCCGCCATGCGTATGGCCAGAAAGCTGTAAATCAACCTTTTGCAGCGCATTGCTGCGCGCGTTGCGCGGCTGGTGATCGAGCAAAATGACAGGCGCATTTGCTGGCGCGCCCTCCAGCGCTTTCGCCAGATCGGGGCCGACGGCATGCCTTCGTGACGCCGAGGCATCCGGCAGGCCAGCAATGACCAACCCGGCGTCGCCGCGTTTGATTACAACGTGGCTGTTGAGTAAAGGTTGCAGTCCCAGTGAGGCCAGATGTTCGGTCCATCGCTGCTGTTCAAAAAAATATTCGTGATTGCCGGTGATGGCAAAAACGCCATCCGGCGCATGCAGATGACGTAACGGCTCCACATCCTCCCTGCGGTTCTGTACGGTGCCATCAATAACGTCGCCCGTAACAACGATTAGATCGGCGTTAAGGGAGATCGCCCTCTCTACCATCTTTGCGGCCCAGGCGGCGTTAAAAAGTTTGGTGATATGCAGGTCCGTGAGCTGGAGTAGCTGATAGCCTTCAAATTCACGGGGCAGGTTTTTGATTCTGATGGTGACATCTTTTACCGGCGGCACGCGTATTGCCTGGTGCACGCCTGCGGTTGCCAGCGTCATGGCAATAATTGCAGCCAGATAACGCACCATCGGCGTAATCTCTAACGGATGCCTTATCAGCAGCGAAAACAGCGCCACAGCGTCGAGCAGCAGCTGTAAGAGCGCAAGAAACAATACGGCGCCAAACGCCCAGTTAAAGAGAATGGTAAGCGCGCGAGGCATTTCGGGTGAAAAGATGCCGCCTGCGGTAAACCGGCTTATCAGCAGATATTGCGAGGCCAGCAAAACCAGTAAGGACAGGATAATTTTTAATATTAGCGGCATCGCTAATGGGAAAACGAAACGCGCGATAACGTACCAGCTCGGTATACTAAAAATCAGATGAAACATCGCTCTTCCCTGTTGGTATGCGCTTATTCAGCGCAATAAATAAGGCCGGTCAAAAACTGAAGCGTAGCATGAACGCAGCCAGTCGCGGCCTGCGCCGCCTGGTTTCCGGCACAAAACGGCGCGTCAGGAACATGATGAGTCAGGGTTAGCCGCTATCATCGCAGCCCTGATGTTGTCAGGCAGGAGAGATGCCCAGCGCTAGAGCGGTCTCAGGAGTTTCGCCGGGTTTCCAGCATAGACCCCTTTGATTAGCACAGGTTTCGTCACTACGCTTCCTGCGCCAATCACTGCGCCGCTGCAAATTTCCGACGTCAG
>NZ_JAKRNL010000014.1:0-32879 GCF_022346905.1 Pantoea sp. ACRSB
TTAGCGCGGCGGTCCCACCTGACCCCATGCCGAACTCAGAAGTGAAACGCCGTAGCGCCGATGGTAGTGTGGGGTCTCCCCATGCGAGAGTAGGGAACTGCCAGGCATCCATACAGAAAAGTCCCCTGCTGACGCAGGGGGCTTTTTTACGTCTGTCGATCGGCGATAAAGGCATTTCCCGGCGCGACACCATCAAAACTTCCCTACAAGCCTGAACTGATGCGGTAAACTATGCGCAGATAACTTAGTTAAGGCCGCACAATGTCCCACCAGTATCCTTCTCTGCAAGCTGACAATACCCTTGGTCTTGCGATCCGCGCACGCGATCGTATTCTCGCTGAGACGCCAGAAATGATCCTCAGCGCCTGGCGAAACGCCAGAATGAAGAATGAGCCCTTTATTCTGCTGGGCGAAGGCAGCAATGTGCTTTTCCTGGAAGATTTTGCTGGTACCGTTGTCCTCAACCGGATTAAAGGCATCGATATTCAGGAGCAGGACGACGCCTGGAAGCTTCATGTCGGCGCCGGTGAAAACTGGCATGCGCTTGTTGAGGCGACCTTGAAGAAAGGGATCCCCGGACTCGAAAATCTTGCGCTTATTCCCGGTATGGCGGGTTCGGCACCGATACAAAATATTGGTGCCTATGGCGTTGAGTTCAGGGATGTCTGCGAGTATGTCGACGTACTTAACCTTGATACGGGGGCGACACAGCGTCTGCATCGCGAAGAGTGCGCTTTCGGTTACCGCGACAGCATCTTTAAGCATCAATATCAGCAGGGATATGCCATTGTCGCCGTTGGACTCAGCCTGAATAAACGCTGGCAGCCGGTGCTCACCTACGGCGATTTAACGCGCCTGAATCCCGCTACGGTTACCGCCTGGGAAGTCTTCCACGCTGTTTGCCATATGCGGCAGAGTAAACTGCCCGATCCACGCGTGACGGGTAATGTTGGTAGCTTCTTCAAAAACCCGCTGATAAGCCTCGAGCGGGCAGAAAAGCTGAAGCTTGCCTGTCCCGATATGCCCTGTTATCCGCAGGGAAACGGCGAAGTAAAACTGGCGGCGGGCTGGTTGATCGATCAATGCCAGCTGAAAGGATTTCGCATCGGCGGCGCGGCGGTGCATCAGCAGCAGGCGCTGGTGCTCATCAATGCTGAACACGCCACCTCGCAGGATATTGTCGCCCTGGCGAAAACCGTACGTGAACGCGTCGGACAAAAATTTGATGTATGGCTTGAGCCCGAAGTTCGATTTATCGGGGCACAGGGCGAGTGCAATGCTGTAGAGGCAATTATATGAAAGACCATAGCATCCCGTTAAAGCTGGTTGAGATACTTTCAGATGGAGAGTTTCATTCCGGCGAACAGCTCGGCGAATCACTGGGGATGAGCCGCGCTGCGATCAACAAGCATATTCAGACGCTTAAAACCTGGGGACTGGATATTTATACGGTAACGGGTAAAGGTTATAGCCTGCCGGCACCGATGCAGCTGTTGAATGAAGAGGCGATCCTCGCACAGCTTCATCAACCTAATCTGGCCATCATCCCCGTTATCGATTCAACGAACCAGTATCTGCTCGAGCGGATGAACGAGCTGCAATCTGGTGATGCCTGTATTGCTGAATATCAGCAGGCTGGGCGCGGGCGGCGGGGAAGACAATGGTTCTCGCCTTTTGGCGCCAATCTTTATCTGTCGATGTACTGGCGTCTGGAACAAGGGCCAGCGGCGGCGATGGGGTTGAGCCTGGTTATCGGCATCGTGATAGCGGAGACGCTGCAGCAGCTGGGCGCGCAGGACGTACGCGTGAAGTGGCCTAACGATCTCTATCTGCAGGACCGCAAACTGGCGGGCATCCTGGTTGAACTGACGGGGAAAACGGGTGATGCGGCGCAAATTGTTATGGGCGCGGGCATCAATCTGGCGATGCGCGGCGCGGACGCGACGCAGATTAATCAGGGCTGGATTAACCTGCAGGAAGCGGGGATCGCAATTAATCGAAACGACCTTGCCGCAAAGCTGATTAACAGCCTGCGCGAGGCGCTGCCGATATTTGAACGTGACGGGTTAGCGCCTTTTACCGAACGCTGGAAGGCTCTGGATAACTTTTTTAACCGGCCGGTGAAGCTATTGATCGGCGAACGTGAAATTCACGGTATCGCGCGTGGAATAGATAAGCAGGGTGGATTACTGCTTGAGCAGGATGGCGAAGTAAAATCCTGGGTGGGCGGGGAAATATCCCTTCGTCCGCAGTAAATAAAAAAGCCTGCGCGATGCAGGCTTTTTTAATGCTTATTTTCTCAGTCGGACCCGGTCGACCGCATGATTGCCGCCTTTGGTCATAATCAGGCTCGCTCTTTCACGCGTAGGCAGTATATTTTCTTTCAAATTCAGCCAGTTGATCTCTTTCCACAGCCCAGTGGCAATTTGTACGGCCTCTTCTTCAGAGAGCTGCGCATAATGGTGAAAGTAAGAGTCGGGATCGGTAAAGGCACCCTGACGGAATTTCAAAAAACGATTGATATACCAGCGCTGCAGCAAGTCTTCAGGCGCATCCACGTAGATAGAAAAATCAACAAAGTCAGAAACAAAAACGTGGTGGGGATCGTGCGGATAATCCATTCCGCTCTGCAACACATTCAATCCCTCAAGGATTAATATATCCGGCTGATGCACGACTTTGTCGCCATCCGGTATGACATCGTAAACCAGATGAGAATAGACCGGCGCCGTCACCTGACTGGCGCCTGATTTCAACGCCGAAACAAAGTTAACCAGCCGGTGCATATCATAGGACTGCGGAAAGCCTTTCTTCTTCATCAGGCCGCGCTCTTTCAGCACTGCGTTAGGATGCAGAAAGCCATCCGTGGTGATGAGCTCTACTTTGCGATGTTCCGGCCAGCGGCTCAGCAGGGCCTGCAGGACGCGCGCGGTGGTGCTTTTACCCACGGCCACGCTGCCGGCAATGCTGATGATATAGGGGATTTTTTGCCCGTCAGTTCCGAGGAACTGCTCAAGCACCGCCTGGCGGCGTAAGTTGGAGCTGATATAGAAGTTAAGCAGGCGCGACAGGGGAAGGTAGATCTCTGCCACTTCCTCCAGAGACAAATCCTCATTAATGCCTTTAAGCTGCGCGATCTCCTCTTCAGTTAAGGTCATCGGCACAGAATTACGCAGGGCGGCCCACTGCTTACGCGTGAACTCCAGATAGGGCGTGGTCAGAGGTGAATTCTTTTTATTCATAAGTATGCGTCTGACTGCAGATTCAGGCTTATTCATAGCACGCAGATAAAAAACCCGTAGCGATATGAAATCTATAGCTGCATGTCACAAAGTCTTTACTGAGAACAATGGGCTGGAGGTTAACATCAGTGTGACAATAAAAAGAAGAAAAATGATAAATCCGCGCACGCTTTCGCAAGCGGCTGCGCATAAGGGCGGCTTCAGGCGAAGCAAGTGATGTGATTATCTGTCGTGCTGACATCGCGATTTGCGCCTGACGCTGCATATTGTCAGCATTGCAAATGCGCGCCTGAAAGAAATTTTATTTTTTTCTGAAGCTAAGTGAGCAAAAAGAGAGCGCTTCTGGCGTCGGGCAAGTCAAACAGGCGCAATAAAAATCGCGCCGCCGCTCGCTAAAAACAGCCGGAACCGCCTAATTTTTCTCCGCAAAAACGCTAAAATGCGAGGATTTGCACAAATAGTAAGCGATAGAGTAATTTCAGCGATTTTTTTGTTGCATCCTGTCCCCGACCTTCCTAGAATGCGCGTCACTTGATGCCGGCTTAGCTCAGTTGGTAGAGCAACTGACTTGTAATCAGTAGGTCACCAGTTCGATTCCGGTAGCCGGCACCATCAAGTAGGTGGGATTCCCGAGCGGCCAAAGGGAGCAGACTGTAAATCTGCCGTCACAGACTTCGAAGGTTCGAATCCTTCTCCCACCACCATCTCAACCCTCTCGGTTGGGAGCAGATAAACAGCCTGTTTGTCTGTCGGTGAGTCACTTCTCTCACCCTAAATTCAAACTGCGCTTCGGCACAGTTAAAGTCGGTCAGTAACGCTGGCAGACTTCGAATAGTAGGGGAACATCTCTTATTATTCACAAGCTACAGAAAGAACAGGTAGCCGAGTTCCAGGATGCGGGCATCGTATAATGGCTATTACCTCAGCCTTCCAAGCTGATGATGCGGGTTCGATTCCCGCTGCCCGCTCCAGATGTGCTGATATGGCTCAGTTGGTAGAGCGCACCCTTGGTAAGGGTGAGGTCCCCAGTTCGACTCTGGGTATCAGCACCACTTCCTTTATCTCCTCCCTGATTCTCTCTCTGTAAATCCTGCATTCAGGCACAGCCTGGTTGATGTGATGATATCTTTGATATATCCGTGTCTTAGAGGGACAAGCGATGGCTAAAGAGCAATTTCAACGTAACAAACTGCACGTAAACGTGGGCACCATCGGTCACGTTGACCACGGTAAAACCACCCTGACTGCAGCTATCACCACCGTTCTGGCTAAAACCTACGGCGGCCAGGCTCGTGCATTCGACCAGATCGATAACGCGCCGGAAGAGAAAGCACGTGGTATCACCATCAACACTTCTCACGTTGAGTATGAAACCCCGACTCGCCACTACGCGCACGTTGACTGCCCGGGCCACGCCGACTATGTGAAAAACATGATCACCGGTGCTGCTCAGATGGACGGCGCTATCCTGGTTGTTGCTGCGACTGACGGCCCGATGCCGCAGACCCGTGAGCACATCCTGCTGGGTCGTCAGGTTGGCGTTCCTTACATCATCGTGTTCCTGAACAAGTGCGACATGGTTGATGACGAAGAGCTGCTGGAACTGGTTGAGATGGAAGTACGTGACCTGCTGTCTCAGTACGACTTCCCGGGCGACGACACCCCGATCGTTCGCGGTTCTGCGCTGAAAGCGCTGGAAGGCGACGCAGAGTGGGAAGCGAAGATCGTTGAGCTGGCTGGCCACCTGGATACCTACATCCCGGATCCGGTTCGTGCTATCGACCTGCCGTTCCTGCTGCCGATCGAAGACGTATTCTCAATCTCTGGCCGTGGTACCGTTGTTACCGGTCGTGTTGAGCGCGGCATCGTGAAAGTAGGCGACGAAGTTGAAATCGTGGGTATCAAAGACACCGCGAAATCAACCTGTACCGGCGTTGAAATGTTCCGCAAACTGCTGGATCAGGGTCAGGCTGGTGAGAACGTGGGCGTTCTGCTGCGTGGTATCAAGCGTGAAGAGATCGAGCGTGGCCAGGTACTGGCTAAGCCGGGCTCAATCAAGCCGCACACCACTTTCGTGTCAGAAGTATACGTTCTGTCTAAAGAAGAAGGCGGTCGTCACACTCCGTTCTTCAAAGGCTACCGTCCGCAGTTCTACTTCCGTACTACTGACGTGACTGGCAACATCGAACTGCCGGAAGGCGTTGAGATGGTAATGCCGGGCGACAACATCAAAATGACCGTAACTCTGATCCATCCGATCGCGATGGACCAGGGTCTGCGCTTCGCAATCCGCGAAGGCGGCCGTACCGTTGGCGCGGGCGTTGTTGCTGAAGTTATCGCTTAATTACGATAATATTTGACGCAATGCATACGAAGAGGGCATCATTTGATGCCCTTTTTGCACGCTGTTACATAGAACCTGGCTCATCAGTGATTTTCGGTCATAATCATTGCTGAGACAGGCTCTGTTGCGCGGCGTAGGATACCGAGTTACGCCCAAAAGCTCATTCGGTTTGGATGCCTCGCCTTGCGGGGCAAAATAGTTTCTGAATTATTGTGGCAGGTTGGTTTATGAGTGCGAATACCGAAGCTCAAGGGAGCGGGCGCGGCCTGGAAGCGATAAAGTGGCTGGCTGTTGTTGCGTTGCTGCTGGTAGCCATCGTAGGCAATTATATTTATCGCGACGTGACGCTGCCTCTGCGCGCGCTGGCTGTCGTGGTGCTGATTGCGGCTGCGGGCGGCATTGCGCTGCTGACGGTCAAAGGCAAAGCAACTGTGGCTTTTGCACGTGAAGCACGCACTGAAATGCGTAAGGTCATTTGGCCGACTCGCCAGGAAACGCTGCATACCACGTTAATCGTTGCCGCGGTTACAGCCGTGATGTCACTGATTTTGTGGGGGCTGGATGGTATTCTGGTCCGTCTGGTATCGTTTATCACTGGCCTGAGGTTCTGAGATGTCTGAAGCTCCAAAAAAACGCTGGTACGTCGTGCAGGCGTTTTCCGGCTTTGAAGGCCGCGTAGCACAGTCGCTGCGCGAGCACATCAAATTGCACAACATGGAAGAGCTCTTCGGCGACGTCATGGTTCCTACTGAAGAAGTGGTAGAGATCCGCGGCGGTCAGCGTCGTAAAAGCGAGCGCAAATTTTTCCCAGGCTACGTGCTGGTACAGATGGTGATGAATGACGCCAGCTGGCACCTGGTGCGCAGCGTGCCGCGCGTGATGGGTTTCATCGGCGGTACTTCTGACCGTCCTGCGCCGATCAGCGATAAAGAAGTGGATGCGATCATGAACCGCCTGCAGCAGGTGGGTGACAAGCCGCGTCCGAAAACGCTGTTCGAACCGGGCGAAATGGTACGCGTCAACGACGGTCCGTTTGCCGACTTCAACGGCGTGGTCGAAGAGGTGGATTACGAGAAGAGCCGCCTGAAAGTTTCCGTTTCTATCTTTGGCCGCGCAACGCCGGTCGAACTGGACTTCGGACAGGTGGAGAAAGGTTAATCACCTTGTTCACATTTTGACTCTTGCAGCAGGCGCGAAATTTAACTATAATTTCGCGCCTTTTGTTTTTATGCGCTGGCAACAGCGTGTGAACTGTTATCACGGGGAGCCTGTTTTTCAGGCGTTATACCCAACTGAGGAAAAATCATGGCCAAGAAAGTACAAGCCTACGTCAAGCTGCAGGTTGCAGCGGGTATGGCTAACCCGAGCCCACCGGTAGGTCCGGCTCTGGGTCAGCAGGGCGTTAACATCATGGAATTCTGTAAGGCGTTCAACGCTAAAACCGAATCCCTGGAGAAAGGTCTGCCTACTCCGGTTGTTATCACCGTATACAGCGACCGTTCTTTCACCTTTGTTACCAAAACTCCGCCGGCCGCCGTTCTGCTGAAAAAAGCAGCGGGCATCAAGTCTGGTTCTGGTAAGCCGAACAAAGATAAAGTCGGTAAAGTAACTCGTGCTCAGGTACGTGAAATCGCAGAAACCAAAGCTGCGGACATGACTGGTGCTGACGTAGAAGCGATGACTCGCTCTATCGAAGGTACTGCTCGTTCCATGGGCCTGGTAGTAGAGGACTAAGAAATGGCAAAGCTGACCAAGCGCATGCGCGTGATCCGTGACAAAGTTGATGCGACCAAACAGTACGACGTCACTGAAGCTGTTGCTCTGCTGAAAGAACTGGCTACCGCTAAGTTTGTAGAGAGCGTGGACGTTGCCGTTAACCTCGGCATCGACGCACGTAAATCTGACCAGAACGTTCGTGGTGCGACCGTTCTGCCGCACGGTACTGGTCGTTCAGTACGCGTTGCTGTCTTTACCCAGGGCGCAAACGCCGAAGCTGCTAAAGCAGCTGGCGCTGAACTGGTAGGTATGGAAGATCTGGCTGACCAGATCAAAAAAGGCGAAATGAACTTCGACGTAGTTATCGCTTCTCCGGATGCGATGCGCGTTGTTGGCCAGTTAGGCCAGGTTCTGGGCCCGCGCGGCCTGATGCCAAACCCGAAAGTCGGTACTGTAACCCCGAACGTTGCTGAAGCGGTTAAAAACGCGAAGGCTGGTCAGGTTCGTTACCGTAACGACAAGAACGGCATCATCCACACTACCATTGGTAAAGTGGACTTCGACGCTGACAAGCTGAAAGAAAACCTGGAATCTCTGCTGGTTGCGCTGAAAAAAGCAAAACCTGCTCAGGCGAAAGGCGTTTATATCAAGAAAATCAGCCTGTCTACCACCATGGGCGCTGGCGTTGCCATCGACCAGGCGGGTCTGAACGCAGTAGCAAACTAATTGCTGCTTGAAACGGGCGAAAAATTCACCTAGAATCTTACGCCCGTTGTTCTGGTAAAACAGACACTGAATTTATATCTCGCTGTGACCGGCGCTTTTGCTTAGGCAGGTAACGGAAACAGCGGGGTAGGTTGGAGCCAGGCCTTTCCTGGCCTCCGTCCAAGACCGCAGGCGCGGCCCATCCTCGGATGAGACGCTTAATCCCCTGCGTAGACGGTGACAGAGCCAAAAAGAATTTTTTCTGAACTGGATTCTGCTCACCGTGTTTTAGCGCTTACTTTCCCTTGGGTCGGTAAGTGAAGTGAGTTCCGGAGAAATCCATCTCCGGCCAAAATCCAGGAGCAAAAGCTAATGGCATTAAATCTTCAAGACAAACAAGCGATTGTTGCTGAAGTCAGCGAAGTAGCCAAAGGCGCGCTGTCAGCGGTTGTTGCGGATTCTCGCGGCGTTACCGTTGATAAAATGACCGAACTGCGTAAAGCAGGTCGTGAAGCTGGCGTTTACATGCGTGTTGTTCGTAACACCCTGCTGCGCCGCGTCGTTGAGGGTACTCAGTTCGAGTGCCTGAAAGACACGTTTGTTGGTCCGACCCTGATTGCATATTCTATGGAACACCCGGGCGCTGCTGCTCGTCTGTTCAAAGATTTCGCGAAAGCGAATGCAAAATTTGAGGTCAAAGCTGCAGCCTTTGAAGGTGAGCTGATCCCGGCGGCACAAATTGACCGTCTGGCAACGCTGCCGACTTACGAAGAAGCACTGGCACGTCTGATGTCGACCATGAAAGAAGCCGCTGCTGGCAAACTGGTCCGCACTCTGGCTGCTGTTCGCGATGCAAAAGAAGCGGCTTAAGGCCAGATTCTTTTCTTTCGCACTTGCTAACGTATAAACTTTTTCTGATTCTTAGGAACAATTGTCATGTCTATCACTAAAGATCAAATTCTGGAAGCCGTTGCCGCTATGTCCGTAATGGAAGTAGTTGAGCTGGTTTCTGCTATGGAAGAAAAATTCGGCGTTTCTGCTGCTGCTGCTGTAGCTGTAGCTGCTGGCCCGGCTGAAGCTGTTGAAGAGAAAACTGAATTCGACGTCGTTCTGAAATCTGCTGGCGCGAACAAAGTAGCTGTAATCAAAGCCGTTCGTAGCGCAACTGGTCTGGGCCTGAAAGAAGCCAAAGACCTGGTTGAAGCAACTGGCGTGATCAAAGAAGGCATCAGCAAAGACGACGCAGCTGCACTTGAAGCTGCTCTGAAAGAAGCTGGCGCAGAAGTTGAAGTTAAGTAAGACAACCCTTGGGTTGCAGTCTGAGTAATATCAGGCTGATGGCTGGTGACTTTTCGGTCACCAGCCTTTTTGCGCTCAAGAGCCTTGATGGGGTTTCGCACTGTTTGTCCATCGCTGCTCTTCAATATCTTTTTCTATCGACGACTTAATATACTGCTTTCCTGCGCGGGTTCCCTGCCCATGCTAAGGCAATGAAATGATTTAAGAGTGATAGAAAGATGTATTGCATGTGACCTCTGTGTCGCATGAATCAAACAAAATAGTGTTGCATGAACTGTCCTTCAGGACGGACAGCGTGGGTCGACTTGTCAGCTAGCTGAGGAACCCTATGGTTTACTCCTATACCGAGAAAAAACGTATTCGTAAGGATTTTGGTAAACGTCCGCAAGTACTGGACATACCTTATCTCCTTTCTATCCAGCTTGACTCGTTCCAGAAGTTCATCGAGCAAGATTCAGAAGGTCAGTACGGACTGGAAGCAGCTTTCCGTTCCGTCTTCCCCATTCAGAGTTACAGCGGTAACTCCGAGCTGCAATACGTCAGCTACCGTCTGGGCGAACCTGTCTTTGACGTTAAAGAGTGTCAGATTCGTGGCGTGACGTTCTCTGCTCCGCTGCGCGTCAAACTGCGTCTGGTGATCTACGAGCGCGAAGCGCCGGAAGGCACCGTAAAAGACATTAAAGAACAAGAAGTGTACATGGGCGAAATTCCGCTCATGACCGACAACGGTACCTTTGTTATCAACGGTACTGAACGCGTTATCGTTTCTCAGCTGCATCGTAGTCCTGGCGTCTTCTTCGACAGCGATAAAGGTAAAACCCATTCATCGGGTAAAGTGCTTTATAACGCACGTATTATTCCTTATCGCGGTTCATGGCTCGACTTCGAGTTCGACCCGAAAGACAACCTGTTCGTACGTATCGACCGCCGTCGTAAGCTGCCGGCCAGTATCATTCTGCGCGCGCTGAACTACACCACTGAGCAGATCCTTGACCTGTTCTTTGAAAAAGTGGTGTTCGAGATCCGCGACAACAAGCTGCAGATGGAACTGGTGCCTGAGCGCCTGCGTGGCGAGACTGCCTCTTTCGACATCGAAGCTAACGGCAACGTCTACGTTGAGAAAGGTCGTCGCATCACTGCGCGCCACATTCGTCAGCTGGAAAAAGATGGCATTCAGCACATTGAAGTGCCAGTTGAGTACATCGCGGGCAAAGTGGTCGCGAAAGATTACATCGACGAGAGCACCGGCGAACTGATCGTTCCGGCTAACATGGAACTTTCCATGGATCTGCTGGCGAAGCTGAGCCAGGCAGGTCACAAGCGTATCGAAACGCTGTTCACCAACGACCTGGATCACGGCCCGTACATCTCTGAGACCCTGCGCGTTGACCCGACCAACGATCGCCTGAGCGCGCTGGTTGAGATCTACCGCATGATGCGTCCTGGCGAGCCGCCGACGCGTGAAGCTGCCGAGAACCTGTTCGAGAACCTGTTCTTCTCAGAAGATCGTTACGATCTGTCGGCTGTTGGCCGCATGAAGTTCAACCGTTCGCTGCTGCGTGATGAGATCGAAGGCTCAGGCATTCTGAGCAAAGAAGACATCATCGACGTGATGAAGAAGCTGATCGATATCCGTAACGGTAAAGGCGAAGTGGACGATATCGACCACCTCGGCAACCGTCGTATTCGTTCAGTTGGCGAAATGGCGGAAAACCAGTTCCGCGTTGGCCTGGTTCGCGTAGAGCGTGCGGTGAAAGAGCGTCTGTCCCTGGGCGACCTCGACACGCTGATGCCGCAGGATATGATCAACGCCAAGCCGATTTCGGCGGCGGTGAAAGAGTTCTTCGGCTCCAGCCAGCTGTCACAGTTTATGGATCAGAACAACCCGCTGTCTGAGATTACGCACAAACGTCGTATCTCTGCACTGGGCCCAGGCGGTCTGACGCGTGAGCGCGCCGGCTTCGAAGTTCGAGACGTACACCCGACGCACTACGGTCGCGTATGTCCAATCGAAACTCCTGAAGGTCCGAACATCGGTCTGATCAACTCGCTTTCTGTGTATGCACAGACTAACGAGTACGGTTTCCTGGAAACCCCGTATCGTCGCGTTATCGACGGCGTGGTCTCTGATGAAATTCATTACCTCTCTGCGATTGAAGAGGGTAACTACGTTATCGCTCAGGCGAACGCCCAGCTGGATGAAGAAGGTCACTTTGTTGATGATCTCGTCACCTGCCGTAGCAAAGGCGAATCGAGCCTGTTCAGCCGCGATCAGGTTGACTACATGGACGTTTCCACCCAGCAGGTGGTTTCCGTCGGTGCGTCGCTGATCCCGTTCCTGGAGCACGATGATGCTAACCGCGCCCTGATGGGTGCGAACATGCAACGTCAGGCTGTTCCTACTCTGCGTGCTGACAAGCCGCTGGTAGGTACCGGTATGGAGCGCGCGGTTGCGGTCGACTCTGGCGTAACAGCCGTAGCGAAACGTGGCGGTACCGTTCAGTACGTTGATGCTTCTCGTATCGTTATCAAAGTTAACGAAGATGAGATGTATCCGGGCGAAGCGGGTATCGACATCTACAACCTGACTAAGTACACCCGTTCTAACCAGAATACCTGCATCAACCAGATGCCGTGTGTGTCGCTGGGCGAGCCGGTCGAGCGCGGCGACGTGCTGGCTGACGGTCCGTCAACCGACCTGGGCGAACTGGCGCTTGGCCAGAACATGCGCGTCGCGTTCATGCCGTGGAACGGTTACAACTTCGAAGACTCCATCCTCGTTTCCGAGCGTGTGGTTCAGGAAGACCGTTTCACCACCATCCATATTCAGGAACTGGCGTGCGTGTCTCGCGACACCAAGCTGGGGCCAGAAGAGATCACCGCTGATATCCCGAACGTGGGTGAAGCTGCGCTCTCTAAACTGGATGAATCCGGCATCGTTTATATCGGTGCGGAAGTGACCGGCGGCGACATTCTGGTGGGCAAGGTAACGCCGAAAGGTGAAACCCAGCTGACGCCGGAAGAGAAACTGCTGCGCGCTATCTTCGGCGAAAAAGCGTCTGACGTGAAAGATTCGTCACTGCGCGTGCCGAACGGCGTTTCCGGTACGGTTATCGACGTACAGGTCTTTACCCGCGATGGCGTGGAAAAAGACAAGCGTGCGCTGGAAATCGAAGAGATGCAGCTGAAGCAGGCGAAGAAAGACCTGTCTGAAGAACTGCAGATCCTTGAAGCGGGCCTGTTCGGCCGTATCCAGGCGGTGCTGATCTCCGGCGGCGTTGAAGCCGACAAGCTCGACAAGCTGCCGCGCGAGCGCTGGCTGGAGCTGGGCCTGACCGACGAAGAGAAGCAGAACGCGCTGGAGCAGCTGGCTGAGCAGTACGACGAACTGAAGCACGAGTTTGAGAAAAAACTCGAAGCCAAGCGTCGTAAGATCACCCAGGGCGACGATCTCGCGCCGGGCGTGCTGAAAATCGTCAAAGTCTACCTGGCCGTTAAACGTCAGATTCAGCCTGGCGACAAGATGGCAGGCCGTCACGGTAACAAAGGTGTTATTTCTAAGATCAACCCGATCGAAGATATGCCTTACGACGAGAACGGCACGCCGGTCGACATCGTACTGAACCCGCTGGGCGTACCGTCACGTATGAACATCGGTCAGATCCTGGAAACGCATCTGGGTATGGCGGCGAAAGGTATCGGCGACAAGATCAACGCCATGCTGAAGCGTCAGGAAGAAGTCGCGAAACTGCGCGAATTCATCCAGCGTGCCTATGACCTGGGCGCGGACGTGCGTCAGCGCGTCGACCTCAACACCTTCTCTGATGATGAAGTGTTGCGTCTGGCTGAGAACCTGAAAAAAGGTATGCCGATCGCTACGCCAGTGTTTGACGGTGCGAAAGAGAGCGAAATCAAAGAGCTGCTGCAGCTGGGCGATTTGCCGACTTCCGGCCAGATCACGCTGTTTGACGGCCGTACCGGCGAGCAGTTCGAGCGTCCGGTTACTGTGGGCTACATGTACATGCTGAAACTCAACCACCTGGTTGATGACAAGATGCATGCGCGTTCCACCGGCTCTTACAGCCTGGTTACTCAGCAGCCGCTGGGTGGTAAAGCACAGTTTGGTGGTCAGCGCTTCGGTGAGATGGAAGTGTGGGCGCTGGAAGCATACGGCGCGGCATACACCCTGCAGGAAATGCTTACCGTTAAGTCTGATGACGTGAACGGTCGTACGAAGATGTATAAAAACATCGTCGACGGCAACCATCAGATGGAACCGGGCATGCCGGAATCCTTCAACGTACTGTTGAAAGAGATTCGCTCGCTGGGCATCAACATCGAGCTGGAAGACGAGTAAGCACTCGCAAGTACTGGTTATGGGGCGCGGAGTTTCGGCTGCGCGCCCCTGAGAGTTCCACTCCGACGGGAGCTAATCCGTGAAAGACTTACTTAAGTTTCTGAAAGCGCAAACTAAAACCGAAGAGTTTGATGCGATCAAAATTGCGCTGGCTTCGCCAGACATGATCCGTTCCTGGTCTTTCGGTGAAGTGAAAAAGCCGGAAACCATTAACTACCGTACCTTCAAGCCAGAGCGTGATGGTCTTTTCTGCGCCCGTATTTTCGGACCGGTAAAAGATTACGAGTGCCTGTGCGGTAAGTACAAGCGCCTGAAACACCGCGGCGTGATCTGTGAGAAGTGCGGCGTCGAAGTGACCCAGACCAAAGTGCGTCGTGAGCGCATGGGCCACATCGAACTGGCTTCTCCGACCGCGCACATCTGGTTCCTGAAGTCGCTGCCGTCCCGTATCGGCCTGCTGCTGGATATGCCGCTGCGCGATATCGAACGCGTGCTCTATTTCGAATCTTACGTTGTTGTCGAAGGTGGCATGACCAACCTCGAAAAACGTCAGATTCTGACCGAAGAGCAGTACCTTGACGCGCTGGAAGAGTTCGGTGACGAATTCGACGCGAAAATGGGTGCCGAAGCGATCCAGGCTCTGCTGAAAAATATGGATCTGGAGCAAGAGTGCGAGCAGCTGCGTGAAGAGCTGAACGAAACCAACTCCGAGACCAAGCGTAAGAAGCTGACCAAGCGCATCAAGCTGCTGGAAGCGTTCGTACAGTCCGGCAACAAGCCGGAGTGGATGATCCTGACTGTGCTGCCGGTGCTGCCGCCGGATCTGCGCCCGCTGGTTCCGCTGGACGGCGGTCGTTTCGCTACGTCGGATTTGAACGATCTGTATCGTCGCGTTATCAACCGTAACAACCGTCTGAAGCGTCTGCTGGATCTGGCTGCGCCGGACATCATCGTACGCAACGAAAAACGTATGCTGCAGGAAGCGGTCGACGCCCTGCTGGATAACGGTCGTCGCGGTCGTGCGATCACCGGTTCTAACAAGCGTCCGCTGAAATCTTTGGCCGATATGATCAAAGGTAAGCAGGGTCGTTTCCGTCAGAACCTGCTCGGTAAGCGCGTTGACTACTCCGGTCGTTCTGTTATCACCGTAGGTCCATACCTGCGTCTGCATCAGTGCGGCCTGCCGAAGAAAATGGCGCTGGAGCTGTTCAAACCCTTTATCTACGGCAAGCTGGAGCTGCGTGGCCTGGCCACCACCATCAAAGCCGCGAAGAAAATGGTTGAGCGCGAAGAAGCGGTTGTCTGGGATATCCTGGATGAAGTTATCCGCGAGCACCCGGTTCTGCTGAACCGTGCGCCGACGCTGCACCGTCTGGGTATCCAGGCGTTTGAACCGGTTCTGATCGAAGGTAAAGCGATCCAGCTGCACCCGCTGGTGTGTGCGGCCTATAACGCCGACTTCGATGGTGACCAGATGGCTGTTCACGTACCGCTGACGCTGGAAGCCCAGCTGGAAGCGCGTGCGCTGATGATGTCTACCAACAACATTCTGTCTCCGGCGAACGGCGAACCAATCATCGTTCCGTCTCAGGACGTTGTACTGGGTCTGTACTATATGACCCGTGACTGTGTTAACGCCAAAGGCGAAGGCATGGTGCTGACCGGCCCGAAAGAAGCCGAGCGTGTTTATCGCGCTGGCCTCGCATCGCTGCACGCTCGCGTTAAGGTTCGTATTACCGAACACGAGAAAAACGAGCAGGATGAGTGGGTTGCTAAAACCAGCATCATTGACACCACTATCGGCCGCGCCATCCTGTGGATGATCGTGCCAAAAGGTCTGCCGTTCTCCATCGTTAACCAGGCGCTGGGCAAAAAAGCTATCTCCAAAATGCTGAACACCTGTTACCGCATTTTGGGCCTGAAGCCGACCGTTATCTTTGCTGACCAGACCATGTACACCGGTTTCGCTTACGCAGCCCGTTCAGGCGCGTCTGTCGGCATCGACGACATGGTTATCCCAGAGAAGAAAGTGGAAATCATCACCGAAGCGGAAGCGGAAGTGGCTGAGATCCAGGAGCAGTTCCAGTCTGGTCTGGTTACCGCGGGCGAGCGTTACAACAAAGTCATCGATATCTGGGCTGCGGCGAACGAGCGCGTAGCGAAGGCGATGATGGAAAACCTCTCAACTGAAACCGTGATTAACCGTGACGGCGAAGAAGAGAAACAGGTTTCCTTTAACAGCATCTTTATGATGGCCGACTCTGGTGCGCGTGGTTCTGCGGCACAGATTCGTCAGCTGGCCGGTATGCGTGGTCTGATGGCGAAGCCGGATGGCTCCATCATCGAGACGCCGATTACGGCGAACTTCCGTGAAGGTCTGAACGTACTCCAGTACTTCATCTCGACCCACGGTGCGCGTAAAGGTCTGGCGGATACCGCACTGAAAACGGCGAACTCCGGTTATCTGACGCGTCGTCTGGTTGACGTTGCGCAGGATCTGGTCGTAACTGAAGATGACTGCGGCACCTTCGAAGGCATCATGATGACGCCGGTTATCGAAGGCGGCGACGTTAAAGAACCGCTGCGCGAGCGCGTGCTTGGCCGTGTGACGGCTGAAGATGTGCTGAAGCCGGGCACCGCTGACATCCTGGTTCCGCGTAATACGCTGCTGGATGAGCACTGGTGTGATGTGGTTGAACAGAACTCGGTCGACACCATCAAAGTTCGCTCTGTTGTAAGCTGTGAAACCGATTTTGGTGTGTGCGCCCACTGCTACGGTCGCGACCTGGCGCGTGGTCACATCATCAACAAAGGTGAAGCGATCGGTGTTATCGCGGCACAGTCCATCGGTGAGCCGGGTACACAGCTGACCATGCGTACGTTCCACATCGGTGGTGCGGCATCGCGTGCGGCAGCAGAATCCAGCATTCAGGTGAAGAACAAAGGTACTATCAAACTGACCAACGCTAAGTCGGTAACCAACTCCGCTGGCAAACTGGTTATTACTTCACGTAACGTCGAACTGAAAATGATCGATGAGTTTGGCCGTACTAAAGAGAGCTATAAAGTCCCTTACGGCGCGATCATGGCGAAAGGCGACGGCGAGCAGGTTGCAGCGGGCGAAACCGTAGCAAACTGGGATCCGCACACCATGCCGGTTATCACCGAAGTAAGCGGCTACATTCGCTTTACTGACATGATTGATGGTCAGACCATCACGCGTCAGACTGACGAACTGACTGGTCTCTCTTCGCTGGTGGTTCTGGATACCGCTGAGCGTACTTCAGGCGGTAAAGACCTGCGTCCGGCGCTGAAAATCGTCGATGAGCAGGGCGAAGATGTTCTGATTCCGGGCACCGACATGCCGGCTCAGTACTTCCTGCCGGGCAAAGCGATCGTTCAGCTGGAAGACGGTAAGAAAATCAGCTCTGGTGACACCCTGGCGCGTGTGCCTCAGGAATCTGGCGGTACCAAGGATATTACCGGTGGTCTGCCGCGCGTTGCGGATCTGTTCGAAGCGCGTCGTCCGAAAGAGCCAGCAATCCTGGCGGAGATCAGCGGCATCATCTCCTTCGGTAAAGAGACCAAAGGTAAACGTCGTCTGGTGATCACGCCGGTTGATGGCAGCGAGCCTTACGAAGAGATGATTCCGAAATGGCGTCAGCTCAACGTGTTTGAAGGTGAGCGCGTAGAACGTGGTGACGTGGTTTCCGACGGTCCGGAATCTCCGCACGACATTCTGCGTCTGCGTGGCGTCCATGCTGTGACCCGTTACATCACTAACGAAGTGCAGGAAGTTTACCGCCTGCAGGGCGTTAAGATTAACGATAAGCACATCGAAGTCATCGTTCGCCAGATGCTGCGTAAAGCAACCATCATGAGCGCGGGAAGCACTGACTTCCTGGAAGGTGAGCAGGCAGAAGTCTCTCGCATCAAGATCTCTAACCGCGATCTGGAAGCGAACGGCAAAATCGGCGCAACCTACATGCGCGATCTGCTGGGTATCACCAAAGCGTCGCTGGCAACCGAATCGTTCATCTCGGCAGCCTCGTTCCAGGAGACGACTCGTGTCCTGACCGAAGCCGCTGTTGCAGGCAAGCGCGACGAACTGCGCGGTCTGAAAGAGAACGTTATCGTGGGTCGTCTGATCCCGGCCGGTACCGGTTACGCTTACCATCAGGATCGTATGCGTCGCCGTCAGGCGGGCGAAGCGCCGGTTGCTCCGCAGGTTACTGCGGATGAAGCCTCTGCAAGCCTGGCTGAACTGTTGAACGCCGGTCTCGGCGGTAGCGATAACGACTAACCGTTCTTCGCTTAATAAAAACCCTGCTTCGGCAGGGTTTTTTTATGGGCGCAAAAGAGGGGTCGGACGAATTAGGGGCAGCCAGATTGCAGTCGTCCTGAGAGGCAGTGACGTCAGGGCAATAAAAGCGCCTGAAATTTTTACGCAGCAGCAGGGGCGAACAGCACCTCGAAGCTGTGCATTGGGCCCAGTTCAATAAGTTGAAAAGAGAGCAAACCGGCTTCGACCATAGGAAGATGCGCGACAGCCTGCTGCAGTTCGTCACGGGACGGGGTTTCGTAAATCACGCTGATAATCAATGGGTTGGGAGAGAAGTAGATCTCCCGCAGCGTGCCAGCTTTATAGTCATTCCATACCGCCTGCATCTCTGCGACCGCATAAGGTTTAAACTCCGCCGGTTCGCGCCCGGCGACGGGTGTGAGTAAAACTAAAAATTTCATATGATGATCTCCTTTAAGAAGCTCAACGTTATCAGCCGAAACCAGGCGCTTGTAGGCTGCGGCGCAGCAAGGAGATATTGACCTGATGGCAACACCGATCTTTTCATCCAGCCTCACGCAGCTACTCTGGTTCGCGCGTATCGTTGAAGCAGGATCATTCGCCGAAGCTGCACGCCGCGCCGGCACCACTACGTCGGCCGTATCCAAAGCGTTGAGCCGGTTCGAGAGCCAGCATGGCGTACGTCTTCTGCACCGAACGACGCATGCCCTGTCGCTGACCGGGGAAGGCGAGAGAATGCTGATGCTGGCACGCGGACTGCTTGAAGAGGTCAACCAGGTAGAGAATGCCCTTAGCGGCATTGAAAACGAGGGCGCTGCGGGCCGGGTGCGCATCTCGGTTCCGTCCTCTTTTGGACGCGTCTGTATCATGCCTGCGCTACCAGCCTTTCTTGCTGATCATCCTGAAATCTCACTGGAGATGCATTTCAGCGACGCGATGGTGGATTTAGCCAGTGGCGGCTTTGACTTTGTGATTCGTTCCGGCGCGCTGGAAGCCTGGCCAGGCCATTCTGCCCGCAAGCTGTTTAGCTTTCCCTGGGTCGCCTGCGCAACGCCAGATTATCTCAGGCAACACGGCGAGCCCTGCACGCCTTTCGACCTCAGCACGCACTCCCAGATCGGTTTCTGGAATCTCAATAAAGGACGAGCGGACGCCTGGCGTTTTAATTCGCCCGAAGATGGCAAAGCGGTGCGCTGGGAACCCGACTCACGCTATTTTTTTGACGACGGGCAGGCGGCATGGCAGATGGTACGCGCTGGCTGCGGCATTGGCTGGGCACCTTCCTGGCTTGGCGCGTCTGATTTTGCCAGCGGCGCCGTGGTCGAAATATTAAAAGCGTGGCGCACCGAGAGAGTAAATATGTGGGTGCTGCGTCTTGAGCGCCGGCTGACACCCAGACGCACGCAAACGGTCATCGATTTTTTAACCGCGCTTCTCGCGCCTTATGAGTCTTTGGTTTAGCTACCTTCGTTCATGCTCAATATCACCGCGCGTAAGGCCAATATCTTTTAGCTGCGCATCGCTCAGCTGTAACAGGATCAGGCGAGTCTTACGCTGCTGGTGGAGCGCTCTCAGGCTGCGCACAATGGCGCGCACCAGCGACCAGGGCGTAACCGAGAAAGGTTTTGCCGCACAGTTTTCTTCGTATCCCATTTTCCTTTCCTCATCAGGTGAACTGAGGAATAGTGTCTTCCTGAGGACGAAAAGGATACAGACGCAAAATTCAATTTTATTTAACATACAGATTGCCGCAAGCGACATCTGAATGGTAAAAAAATGACGTATCTGTACTGTTTTTTACCTCTTTCCTTTGAAGGGAGCCGGACATGACGCGTTATCAGCAGCTGGCGATGCATCTGGCGCAGCGTATTGAGCAGGGGCTTTACCGCAGCGGCGAGAAGCTGCCGTCAGTGCGCAGTCTGAGTCTTGAGCATGGCGTTAGCATCAGCACCGTGCAGCAGGCGTATCATGTGCTGGAGGAGAAGCAGCTGATTACGCCGCAGCCGCGCTCCGGCTATTTTGTTTCGACGCGTAAGGCCGCGCCGCCGGTACCGGCGCTGACGCGTCCGGTGCAGCGTCCGGTAGAGATCACGCAGTGGGAATCGGTGCTGGATCTGCTCGAGAGTCGCCTGGAAAGGGACATGCTCCAGCTGGGTAGCGGCATGCCGAATCTCTCTCAGCCCACCCTTAAACCCTTGTGGAAAATCCTCAGTCGTCAGGCGCAGCGGCAGGAAACGCAGCTTCTCAGCTACGACAATCTTTACGGCGTAACCAGCCTGCGCGAACAGGTAGCGCGCCTGGCGATCGACAGCGGCTGCCAGCTGTCGGCTGACGATATCGTCATTACCACCGGCTGCCATGAGGCGCTGTCGGTTTCGATTCGTGCGATATGCGAGCCAGGCGATATTATCGCGGTAGAGTCGCCATCGTTTCACGGCATCATGCAGACTCTGCGCGGCTTCGGCATTCGGGCGATTGAAATCCCAACCGATTCGGTCACCGGCATTAGTCTGGAGGCGCTTGAACTGGCGTTTGAGCAGTGGCCAATCAAAGCGGTCATGGTCGTGCCTAACTGCAATAATCCGCTGGGCTTTATTATGCCGGAAGCGCGTAAGCGCGCGCTGTTGACGCTGGCGCAGCGTTTTGACGTGGCGGTCATTGAGGATGATGTCTACGGCGAGCTGGCCTGGGAGTATCCGCGGCCCGCCACGCTGAAATCGCTGGACGTAGACGGCCGGGTACTGCTGTGCAGCTCTTTTTCGAAAACGGTCGCGCCCGGCCTGCGCACCGGTTGGGTTGCGCCGGGACGATATCGCGATCGCGTGCTGCATATGAAATATATCGCTACGGGTTCGAGCAATACCCTGGCGCAGCATGCGATGGCGGAGTTTATTCGTCAGGGTTACTATCAGCCGCACCTGCGGCGTATGCGTCAGTTTTATCAGCGCAACTACGACAGCTTTAGCTGCTGGGTGCGCCACTATTTTCCATGCGGCATCTGCGTTTCTCGTCCGCAGGGCGGCTTTATGATGTGGGTCGAACTGCCGGAAGCCTTTGATGCCGTACGGCTTAACCGCGAGCTGCGCGATTCTCATATCCAGATAGCAGTCGGATCGCTTTTTTCTGCGTCGGGTAAATACCGCAACTGTTTGCGGTTGAGCTTTGCGGTAACGCTGGACGATCGCGTCGAACAGGCGCTGGCAAAAGTAGGTGAGGCCGTCGAGCGCGCGATAGCCGCCTGCGCGGGCGAAGATTCGCCACACTCCTTGCAGCATGAGATCCTCCTGACTAAGTAGCAGAGGGCAGGGCCAGAGAGGGTGAGGGGAGGTCCGGCCCTGGCCAGGCAACATTGCCCGGCGACAGCCACTGTAGCGAAACAGAAAAACGGCGCGAGAGAGAAAGAATATCGCTGCGCGCCCTCTTCCAGCTTTTTTACTGCTGTTGCAGAAACCAGGCGTCTTTTGCGAGACGCATTCAGGTTTAAGCCTCTGGCTGCGGTTCCGCCAGCGTCAGCAACCTCTGCGTTGCGGCGCGCCAGTCTGGCGCCTGCGTAATGGCGCTGACGACGGCAATACTGCCGACGCCGGTCGCCAGCACCGCCGGCGCACGCGCAATGCTGATGCCGCCAATCGCCACGGTAGAAACGCCTTTAAGCCGCGCGATGTGCCGCTGCAGTTCAGACAGCCCTTGCGGCTCGGACGGCATCGCCTTGGTCTGGGTCGGAAAGATATGCCCCAGCGCGATATAGGAAGGACGTATCGCCAGCGCGCGATCCAGCTCGGCGTCATCGTGGGTCGAAACGCCCAGCCGCAGTCCCGCTTCACGAATGGCGTTCAGGTTAGCGACGTCCAGATCTTCCTGACCAAGATGCACGCCATAGGCGTGATGTTTAATCGCCAGCCGCCAGTAGTCATTGATAAACAGACGCGCCTGATACCGCTTGCCGAGCGCAATCGCCTCCGCGATCGCGGGCTCTACCGCCTCATCCTGTTGATCTTTGATGCGCAGCTGGATCGTGCGCACCCCAGCCTCCAGCAGTCGCGCAATCCACTCGACGCTGTCTACCACCGGATAAAGGCCTAAGCGCGGGGCCGTGGCGGGAAAAGGGGCGTTCATAGTTTCTCCTCGTTCAGCGCATCGGCTGAGTGATAAAGTTCGCCGCCGCGGCGGCGAAAGGTTTCCGACATCCGCTGCATGCCAATTTCGATTGGCTGCGCCTCGTTTTCCTGCTTTGCCGCGTAGTCGCGCACTTCCTGGCTGATTTTCATCGAGCAGAATTTCGGCCCGCACATCGAGCAGAAGTGGGCTACTTTGCCCGATTCCTGCGGCAGGGTTTCGTCGTGATAGGCGCGTGCGGTATGAGGATCGAGCGCCAGATTGAACTGATCCTCCCAGCGGAATTCAAAACGCGCTTTAGACATGGCGTTATCACGGATCTGCGCGCCGGGGTGGCCCTTCGCCAGATCCGCAGCATGGGCGGCGATCTTATAGGTGATAAGGCCCTGCTTGACGTCCTCTTTATTCGGCAGGCCAAGATGCTCTTTGGGGGTGACATAGCAGAGCATCGCGCAGCCGAACCAGCCGATCATGGCGGCCCCGATGCCGGAGGTAAAGTGATCGTAGCCGGGCGCGATATCAGTAGTCAGCGGGCCAAGCGTATAGAAAGGCGCTTCGTGGCAGTGTTCCAGCTGCTCGGTCATATTGCGGCGGATCATCTGCATAGGAATATGGCCGGGGCCCTCGATCATCACCTGGACGTCATATTCCCAGGCGATCTTTGTCAGCTCGCCCAGCGTATGCAGTTCCGCAAACTGCGCCTCGTCGTTGGCATCCTGAATCGAGCCGGGACGCAGGCCATCGCCAAGCGACAGTGAAACGTCGTAGGCGGCGCAGATTTCGCAAATCTCGCGAAAGTGTTCGTAAAGGAAGCTTTCGCGGTGATGCGACAGGCACCATTTTGCCATAATCGACCCGCCGCGCGAGACTATGCCAGTCAGCCGCTTTGCCGTCATCGGCACATAGCGCAGCAGTACGCCGGCGTGGATGGTGAAGTAGTCGACGCCTTGTTCCGCCTGCTCCAGCAGGGTGTCACGAAACACCTCCCAGTCGAGGTTTTCGGCGACGCCGTTTACCTTCTCCAGCGCCTGATAAATCGGCACCGTCCCGATGGGCACCGGGCTGTTGCGCAGGATCCACTCGCGCGTTTCATGGATATAGCGACCCGTCGAGAGATCCATAACGGTATCGGCGCCCCAGCGCGTCGACCAGACCAGTTTCTCTACCTCCTCCTCAATAGAGGAAGTCACTGCCGAGTTGCCGATGTTAGCGTTGACCTTCACCAGAAAGTTGCGGCCGATAATCATCGGCTCCGATTCAGGATGGTTGATGTTCGCGGGAATAATGGCGCGGCCGGCAGCCACTTCCTGGCGCACAAACTCAGGGGTGATGTTTTCCGGCAGCTGCGCACCGAAGCTATGGCCATTGTGCTGCTGTCGCAGCACGTCGCTGACAATGCGCTCGCGGCCCATGTTCTCGCGCAGCGCGATAAACTCCATTTCCGGCGTGATAATGCCCTGACGCGCGTAGTGGAGCTGGGTGACGCGACGTCCCGCTTTCGCACGCCGGGGCTGCGGCAGCTGATCGAAACGCAAATGATCGAGCCCGTCGTCTGCCAGACGCTGCTGCGTATAGCGCGAGCTGGTGTGCTTCAGCGTTTCGCTATCGTCGCGCGCGGCAATCCAGTCGGCGCGCAGCTTCGCCAGGCCGCGCTGGACGTCGATAACGGCATCGGGATCGCCATAGGGGCCAGCGGTATCGTAAACCGGCACCGCCTCATTCTCTTCATAGCGCGGCTGGTGTTTATCGCCGCCGAGCAGCGTTGGACTGAGCTGGATTTCCCGCATCGGCACGCGAATATCGTCCCGGCTGCCCTGGATCCAGATACGTTTCGAGTTGGGAAAGGCGACGCCGCCCTGAAGCGCATTGATAAACGCCTGCGCCTGAGCACGCTGTTCACGACGGGTGGTTTTGGTCATAGACATAGCAATTTTCCTGTTGAAAGGGGAACGTTGCTTGTCCGGAGTTCGGAAGGAGTAACAGAAACGGCAGGCAAAAAACGCCAGCGTACTGATGATGTTTACTCTTGTTCCCTTCGCAGGTTCTAACCTGATCAGGTTCCGCGGATCCCGAATTAACGGTCTCAGCCCTTGCGGGCACTCCGACAAGATAGGTAAACGATTTTCTGGCGGTTACGCTTGCCCTTTTACACAGGGCGACGCGCACCACGGCAGAAATCTCGTTTACGTTGGCTACATAACAAACAGTGAGTAGCTCAAAAACAAAAACGGGTTTTCGACGTTATCGTCGAAAACCCATTCAGCATAAAAGGGCTTTTACAGAATAACAAGAACTTTACAACTGATTGAATTTAAGCCGGACGCGACAGCTGGCTGCTGTCATTCGCTACCGGTGCGCGTACCAGTCTGTTGTCCCAGGCAAGCTGGATCAGCTTATCTTCCAGCGTGAAGCGCGCTTCAAGCACTTCGCCTACTTCTGACAGCGCCAGCTGAAAATCGACGCAGTTGTCATCGTCAATCGACTGCTGCAGATGGCCATCATAGAGCTGCATCAAACGTTCGGTATTGGCTTCCAGCGGGGGATAAACCTGCGCGGCGGCAATCATCGGGCTGTCGCCTTCCATCTCATTGATGATGCGCTCATACATGCTGAAGTGACCGGCGGAAAGATAGTCAACCAGGCCGTGACAAAAGTTGTCGAGCGCCTGCTCGTCTAAAGTCGTTAGCGCTTCTTTGTTAGGCTTCAGCCCAACCAGGTGGTAATAAGAAACCAATAGCTGGCGACGGGCGTCCAGCCACGAATCTACCAGTTCGTTACTGCCACCTACGCGCTCGGTCAGGACATTTAACTGGTTAAGCATTTCTGACTCCATGTAAATAAAATCCCTCTACCGTTGATGCTTCGGCTGGCGCCAGGCCGCCTGCAAGCTGAACGATTTAGGGTATAGTTGTTTGTCTACACACTTAACATCAGGACTTCAGCGTATCAATTTCGACGCTAAGGATGACGATTATATGCAACGTGAGATCTCAAGCGTAGACGCTGGATGGTGGATTGTCAGCCATGAACAGAAACTTTGGTTGCCGCAGGGCGATCTGCCACACGGCAGCGCCGCTACGTTTAAGCTGACAGGAAGCAAGGCGCAGCCTGTCGGCGAGTGGCAAGGCGAAACGGTATGGCTGATATGTGAAAATCGCGATCGCGATATGTTTTCAGTACGCCAGCTGATCGATGAAGAGGCGGGACTGTTTCAGCTTGCCGGGCGCGCCGTACAACTGGCGGAGTTTTACCGCTCCCATCCCTTCTGCGGCTACTGCGGCCACGAAATGCATCTGAGCCGACATGAAAACGCCTGCCTGTGCGGACACTGCCGTGAACGTTACTATCCGCAAATCGCGCCCTGCATTATTGTCGCCATCCGGCGCGGCGAAGAGATATTGCTGGCGAACCATGCGCGTCATCGCAACAGCATCTACACCGTGTTGGCGGGATTTGTCGAAGTGGGCGAGACGCTGGAGCAGGCGGTCGCGCGCGAGGTGATGGAGGAGAGCAATGTCCGCGTCAGGAATCTGCGCTACGTGACCTCGCAGCCCTGGCCGTTCCCTCATTCGCTGATGATGGCGTTTATGGCGGACTATGACGGTGGCGAACTGCAAATCGACAATAAAGAGCTGCTGGACGCCGGCTGGTATCGCTATGACGCGCTGCCGATGTTGCCGCCGCCGGGCACCGTGGCGCGCCGGCTGATTGAAGATACTGTCGCCATCTGCCGCGGCGAACTCTAAGAAGTGTTACACTACGCGCCTGAAATTGAGAGAGTCCTGAAATGAGTGAACTGAAGAACGATCGTTATCTGCGCGCCCTTTTACGTCAGCCGGTTGATATCACGCCGGTATGGATGATGCGACAAGCCGGACGTTATTTGCCGGAATACAAAGCGACGCGCGCCGTAGCCGGCGATTTTATGTCGCTGTGCAAGAACGCCGAGCTGGCGTGTGAAGTGACCCTGCAGCCGCTGCGCCGCTATCCGCTTGATGCGGCGATCCTCTTCAGCGATATCCTGACGATCCCCGATGCGATGGGCCTTGGACTTTACTTCGAAACCGGCGAAGGCCCGCGTTTCTCCAGTCCGATTACCTGCCGCGCCGATGTCGACAAACTGCCGGTGCCCGATCCTGAGCAGGAACTCGGCTATGTGATGAACGCGGTACGCACCATTCGCAAAAACCTCAACGGCGAAGTGCCGCTGATCGGCTTTTCCGGCAGCCCCTGGACGCTGGCGACCTATATGGTGGAAGGGGGCAGCAGCAAGGCCTTTACCAAAATCAAGAAAATGATGTACGCCGATCCCGCTACGCTGCATGCGATGCTCGATAAGCTGGCGGACAGCGTCATTCTCTATCTCAACGCGCAGATCCGCGCGGGCGCGCAGTCGGTAATGGTGTTCGACACCTGGGGCGGCGTGCTGACGGGCCGCGACTATCTGGAGTTCTCGCTCTACTACATGCATAAAATCGTCGACAGCGTGCTGCATGAGAACGAAGGCCGCCGCGTGCCGATTACGCTGTTTACCAAAGGCGGCGGACAGTGGCTGGAAGCGATGGCCGCGACCGGCTGCGATGCGCTCGGTCTCGACTGGACCACCGATATCGGCGAGGCGCGTCGCCGCGTAGGCGACAAAGTCGCGCTGCAGGGCAACATGGATCCGTCTATGCTTTATGCGCCAGCTGCGCGTATTGAGCAGGAAGTCGCGGGCATTCTCGAGGGCTTCGGCGCGGGCAGCGGTCACGTCTTCAACCTGGGACATGGCATTCATCAGGATGTGCCGCCAGAGCATGCAGGCGTGTTTGTTGAGGCGGTACACCGTCTCTCAGGCCAATATCATCAGGAGTAAATATGGACATTGCTGCACTGCGCGCGGAGCAGCTTCAGCGCGCTGCAGAGGTGGTGCGGCAGGATGATTTCGACGTCCTGCCTCCGCGTTTTATCGGCGGCGCCGATGTCGGATTCGAACAGGAAGGGGCGGTGACTCGCGCCGCCCTGGTTATCCTCGAATATCCCTCTCTGAAGCTGGTGGAGCATCGTGTGGCGCGTATCGCCACTACCATGCCCTATATTCCCGGCTTTCTCTCCTTCCGCGAATATCCTGCGCTGCTGGCGGCGTGGGAAACCCTTGAACGCAAACCGGATCTGCTGTTCGTCGACGGACATGGCATCTCACACCCGCGTCGTCTCGGCGTTGCCTCACATTTTGGCTTAATGGTGGACGTGCCGACCATCGGCGTGGCGAAAAAGCGCCTGTGTGGCCGTTTTGCCGAGCTGGGGGCCGAGCCTGGCTCGCGTCAGCCGCTGATAGACAAGGGCGAACAGATCGGCTGGGTATGGCGCAGCAAAGCGCGCTGCAATCCGCTTTTCGTGGCGACCGGACACCGCGTCAGCCTGGACAGCGCGCTGCAGTGGGTGGAAAACTGCATGGGCGGTTATCGCCTGCCGGAACCGACGCGCTGGGCCGATGCCGTCGCGTCTAACCGCACCGCTTTTCAGCGCTGGCAAAACGCGCTTTAACGCTGTGCGCGCGGCGCTTTTGCGGTACACTGCCGCCAGCTAAACGATGAAGAGCCCTGTTCATGTTACAAAACCCCGTTCACCTGCGTCTGGCGAAGCTGGAAAGCTGGCAGCATCTGACGTTTATGGCTTGCCTGTGCGAGCGTATGTTCCCCAATTACTGGGCATTCTGCCAGCAGACGGAATTTGCCGATCCCGCGCTTTATCGCCGTCTTCTCGATCTCATCTGGGAAAGCCTGACGGTCAAAGACGCCAAAATTAATTTCGACAGCCAGCTGGAAAAGCTTGAAGCCGCGATTCCCGATGGCGATGCGTTTGAAGTGTACGGGGTTTATCCGGCCATCGACGCCTGCGTGGCATTAAGCGAAGCGCTGCACGCTATGCTGAGCGGCGAAACCCTCGAGCATGCGATTGAAGTCAGCAAAACGTCCATCACCACCGTTGCGATGCTGGAAATGACCCAGGCCGGACGCGAAATGAGCGACGAAGAGCTGCGCGAAAACCCTGCCGTCATCGATGAATGGGACCTGCAATGGGAGATTTTCCGCCTGCTTGCCGACTGCGAAGAGCGAGACCTTGAATTGATCAAAGGATTGCGTTCGGACCTGCGGGAGGCGGGAATCAGCAACATCGGTATAAATTTTCAGCAGTAAGGCGGGAAAACGTGACTTCAGGCCTGAATTAGCGAGCCTGGAGGCTTCACATCGGCCCCCTCTCTGGTCTACATTTGGGGGGCTGAAAATTGTGGCTATCGGTGCGTGCAGGCTGAAGAGTGCCAGAATATGGCTTTTCCCTCGCACTCGTTGCTTAGCAAGCGATAAATACACTTTAAGGATAACTTATGAACAAGACTCAACTGATTGATGTGATCGCGGAAAAAGCGGACCTGTCAAAAACCCAGGCTAAAGCGGCTCTGGAATCTACTCTGGCTGCGATCACTGAGTCTCTGAAAGAAGGCGATGCTGTACAACTGGTTGGTTTTGGTACTTTTAAAGTGAACCACCGCGCTGAGCGTACCGGTCGTAACCCGCAAACTGGCAAAGAGATTAAAATCGCTGCGGCAAACGTACCGGCATTCGTGTCTGGTAAAGCGCTGAAAGACTCTGTTAAATAAGACGTCGCACTGCGGTCAGAATTTTAAAGAAGGGGCGAATTCGCCCCTTTTGTATTAGGGGCCAGTTATGCCGAACCTGCGTTCGTCCTCCTGTTTCGCCCTGCTTTCTCTTCTTTTGCTTTCCGGGTGCAGTTCAACACCCGAAACGCCTCCCTTTACCGCCAGCGGCTATCTTGCCGATCGCGGCGCGGTGCGCATCTGGCGCAAAAACAGCGGCCATCTCACCATCCATCTGCGTACCCTCTACACGCCTTTTAACGGCGATACGACGGAAACCACGGATTATCTGTGGCAAGAGCAGAAGCTGGTCAGCGTGGCGCGCCACACCAGCGGCAAACAACCGAATGATGTCACGCTGCGTTTCGATCAGGACGGCAGCCTGAGCTTTATGCAACGGCAGCTGGCCGATCGGCGCGAAGCGGTCGATACCGATACGGTAGAACTCTATAAGTTTGACGCGCAGCGTATGCTGGCGCAGAGCAATGCGCTGCTCAACGGCCACATAATCCTGAAGCAGGGGCAGTGGCTGGGCGCGAAGCAGATTGTTACCTGCGACGGCGAGCGGGTGTCGCCATCCTTTGACGATTATGCGCTACAGATGCTGGTTCGACAGCAGCAGCGCAGCAGCGCGCCGTTGCTGGTCTCCTGGCTCGAGGCGCCGGAAGGGACGCAGCTGCTGCGCGCGGCGCCGGGAGAAAGCTGCGATTCGCAGCCGAAAGAAGAGGACTTTTAGGTTAAAGAAAAGGGCACGTAGCGTGCCCTTTTGCTTACTTGCGGTTAATGGCGCGATAGCCAATATCGCGGCGGCAGAAGCTGCCGTTCCAGGAGATGGGCTGAGCCAGCTCATAGGCGCGCTTTTGCGCCGCCGCCACGTCGTCGCCCAGCGCGGTGACGCAGAGCACGCGGCCGCCGTTAGTCAGCACCAGATCGTTATCCAGACGCGTACCGGCATGGAAGACTTTGCCATCTTCTACTTCTTCCAGCGGCAGGCCGTGGATCTGCTCACCGTTAACGTAGTCGCCAGGGTAGCCGCCAGCGGCCAGCACCACGCCCAGCGCCGGACGCGGATCCCACTCTGAATGCTTCTGATCCAGCGTGCCGTCGCAGGCCGCCAGGCAGAGTTCAACCAGATCCGACTGCAGGCGCAGCATGATTGGCTGCGTTTCCGGATCGCCGAAGCGGCAGTTAAATTCAATTACCTTCGGCTGACCTGACTGGTCGATCATCAGTCCGGCATAGAGGAAACCGGTATAGACGTTGCCTTCCGCCGCCATGCCGCGTACCGTCGGCCAGATTACCTGATCCATGACGCGCTGGTGGATCTCGTCGGTTACCACCGGCGCAGGAGAGTAGGCGCCCATGCCACCGGTGTTCGGGCCGGTGTCGCCGTCGCCGACGCGTTTATGATCCTGGCTGGTGGCCATCGGCAGGACGTTCTCGCCATCGACCATAACAATAAAGCTGGCTTCTTCGCCGTCCAGAAACTCTTCAATCACAATACGATGACCTGCATCGCCAAAGGCGTTGCCGGCCAGCATATCTTTGACTGCGGCTTCCGCCTCTTCCAGCGTCATGGCGACGATTACGCCTTTACCGGCAGCCAGGCCGTCAGCTTTGATAACGATAGGCGCGCCTTTCTCACGCAGATACGCCAGCGCCACTTCGACATCGGTAAAGTTGCGATATTCCGCGGTCGGAATATGGTGGCGGGCCAGAAAGTCTTTGGTAAAGGCTTTAGAACCTTCCAGCTGCGCGGCATTTTTAGTTGGTCCGAAAATTTTCAGACCCGCCGCGCGGAACGCGTCCACTACGCCAATAACCAGCGGCGCTTCCGGCCCCACGATAGTCAAATCGATCGCCTCGCGCTGAGCAAACGCCAGCAGGGCAGGGATATCGGTAGGGCTGATATCGACATTCTGCAGCGCTGGCTCCAGGGCAGTACCGGCATTGCCGGGCGCGACGAAGACCGTTTCCGCCAGCGGCGACTGCGCCGCTTTCCAGGCCAGCGCGTGCTCACGACCGCCGTTGCCAATCACTAAAATTTTCATATTGCTCTCCGAAGAATTAATGGCGGAAGTGGCGCATGTCCGTGAAGATCATGGCGATGCCATGCTCGTCTGCCGCAGCGATAACCTCATCGTCACGAATAGAGCCGCCCGGCTGGATAACGCAGGTGACGCCGACGGCAGCGGCCGCATCGATACCGTCGCGGAACGGGAAGAACGCATCTGAGGCCATCGCCGAGCCCTTCACTTCCAGCCCTTCGTCAGCGGCCTTGATGCCAGCGATTTTAGCGGAGTAAACACGGCTCATCTGGCCAGCGCCGATGCCGACAGTCATATTGTCACGCGCATAAACGATAGCGTTGGATTTTACAAACTTCGCGACCTTCCAGCAGAAGAGGGCGTCGCGCAGCTCTTGCTCGCTCGGCTGACGTTTGCTCACGACGCGCAGCTGGCTCGCTTCCACCATGCCGAGATCGCGGTCCTGTACCAGCAGACCACCGGTTACGCGTTTAAAATCGAGACCGGCGACGCGTTCCTGCCACTGGCCGCAGACCAGCACGCGAACGTTCTGCTTCGCTGCCGTGACTTTTAAAGCCGCTTCGCTGGCGGAAGGCGCGATAATGACTTCGACAAACTGACGGCTGATGATCGCCTGCGCGGTGGCTTCGTCCAGCTCGCGGTTAAAGGCGATAATGCCGCCGAAGGCAGAAGTCGGATCGGTTTTATAGGCGCGCTCGTAAGCGTCGAGGATCGATGCGCCAACGGCGACGCCGCAGGGATTGGCATGCTTGACGATGACGCAGGCCGCTTCGCTGAACGCCTTCACGCACTCCAGCGCTGCGTCGGTATCGGCGATGTTATTGTAAGAGAGCGCCTTGCCCTGAACCTGCTGTGCGGTCGCCACTGAGGCTTCCTGCACGTTCTCTTCTATATAGAAGGCAGCGTCCTGATGGCTGTTCTCCCCATAACGCATATCCTGCTTCTTAATGAAGTTCAGGTTCAGCGTGCGCGGGAAGCGCCCGGCAGGCCGATCGCGTTCGCCATGATAGGCGGGAACCCGCGAACCGAAGTAGTTGGCGATCATGCTGTCGTAGGCGGCCGTATGCTCAAACGCTTTGATAGCCAGGTCGAAACGCGTTTCCAGCGTCAGAGAATTTTCGTTGGCGTCCATCTCGGCAACGATAGCGTCGTAGTCGCTGCTCTTGACCACAATGGCGACGTCTTTATGGTTCTTCGCCGCCGAGCGCACCATGGTTGGGCCGCCGATGTCGATATTCTCGACCGCATCTTCCAGCGTACAGCCTTCGCGAGCGACGGTTTGAGCGAAGGGATAAAGATTAACGACCACCATATCGATAGGCTCAATGGCGTGCTGCGCCATAATCGCGTCATCCTGGCCGCGGCGTCCCAGAATGCCGCCATGCACTTTCGGGTGCAGCGTTTTAACGCGTCCATCCATCATTTCCGGGAAACCGGTGTAGTCAGACACTTCAGTGACCGCAAGACCCGCATCGGCCAGCAGGCGAGCGGTTCCGCCTGTAGAGAGCAGTTCGACGCCGCGGCTGGAGAGCGCCTGAGCAAATTCAAGGATGCCCGCTTTGTCTGAGACACTCAGCAGAGCGCGGCGTACAGGACGACGTTGTTGCATGGTGGTTTTATCCCTTGGCTTTGTTTCGCGTAAATAAGAGCGTTACATCAAGCTTAGCGATCTTCTTATTAATAAAAAGAGGCGAAACTTCAGGTAACGCCCCGAAAAGGGGCATCCGTGACGTCGCCGGGCATTGTAGCGAAAACGTTTGCGTGCTGCTCGCAAAAATTCGTCTGGAGATGCATTGTGGATAACTTTGTGGGTAATCGCGTATAAGGCGGCCTTTTGCTGTGGAATGCAGCGAACGGTCATTTTTGTGCAATTTAGCTGTTGCGCTCTCTGAACGACTCCCTATAATGCGCCTCCATCGACACGGCACAACGGCTTACGGAATGCGGTGTTGAGGTGATGAAAATCACCGTCGGTTAAAGCGAAAATAAAGGCTTGACTGACACGGAGGAAAGCGTAATATACGCCACCTCGCAGCAGCAGGCTCGGCCGCTGACTGCACCGCTCTTTAACAATTTATCAGACAATCTGTGTGGGCACTCGCAGGACAGATA
>NZ_JAKRNL010000015.1:0-32168 GCF_022346905.1 Pantoea sp. ACRSB
TCAACGCACGCACCATGGCCATAGCTTCCGCTACCTGACCATCGTAGTCACGCAGCGTCAGTGAATCTCCCAACAACTGCTTCATTCTGTACATTGCCGTTTCCGCTATCGAGCGACGGTTATATTCCGTTGTCCATTTCCACCGTGCATTGCTTCCGCTCAGCCGCTGATTAGCAACGGCACGGTTGCGGTCTGCGTACTCACCGGGCCAGTACCCATTTTATCTATAACCGCCTTCTTTAAATCATAAAAATTATCCGCGAGGAGATTTTCCAGCTGCGCAAGCGAGCCCAAGGTCGGCCGGACGGGGCGCAGGATGATGCTGTCCCCTTCCGGACAATTCCCAGCTCGCTGCCCCCTTCAGTTGCACAAAGCATAGGCGTCAGCGTCCCGGTCCTGTACAAATGGAAGAAAGACCTTATCAGTGACGAGGCTTATCAATCCATGCGCAAACGAAAGGCAGCCCCTCAAGATAAAAATCAGGATGCTTTACTCGGTGAAATCCAGCGACTCAGGCAGCAGGTTCATCAGCTGCAGCTCGAACGTGACATACTGACAAAGGCGTATGAACTGATAAAAAAAGATCTTGGCATCAGCTTTCTGACACTGAAAAACAGGGAGAAAACCCTGATAGTTGATGCCCTTAAGAAAAAGTACCCCGTTGCTGAGTTGCTAAGCGTTCTGCAACTTGCCCGCAGCTGTTATTTTTACCACTAAGCCAGCAAACGTCTGTGCGATAAGTATGCGGAAATACGCGTGATCATGGCCGATATCTTTGAGGAGAATTACCGCTGTTACGGCTACCGGCGCCTTCACGCGATGCTTCGCGGTAACAACAGGGTTATTTCTGAAAAGGTTGTCCGCAGACTGATGGCAGAAGAGCAGCTCGTTGTTAAGCGCACCAGGCGACGACGATACAACTCTTACTGTGGCGAAATCGGCCCGGCACCGGAAAATTTACTCGCCCGGGATTTTAGTTCCTGCAGGCCAAATGAGAAGTGGCTGACCGATATTACGGAGTTCCAGCTTCCGGCTGGAAAAGTCTATCTGTCGCCGGTTATCGACTGCTTTGATGGCCAGGTTGTAAGCTGGTCGATAGGAACACGCCCGGACGCGACGCTGGTGAATACGATGCTCGATGAAGCACTCGATACGCTCAACGAACATGATAAACCGGTAATACACAGCGATCGTGGTGGCCATTACCGGTGGCCGGGCTGGCTCGATCGTATCAACACACTATGTCTAGCCAATATTGAAATGTCGTGCTCAAAACAAGTCAGAGATGACGTCTGGGAGAGTCTGGAAAATTCCTTCTTTAGTCTTAGTCAGGCCTGGAGGATGGTCGCGGATGCCAGGCTTTCTCAGTAATCATCAGTTTCCGAACGGTCTCTTTTGAAATCCGGACACTGTATTCTGTGGTCAGTATTCGCCAGATTGCTGTCGGATTCATACCCCGGCCGCGTGAGCGAATAAGCTGCAGGGCCTGGTCTCTGATGCTGGTGTTTAACTGATGGTTGCCGGGCTTTCCACGGCGCCGGCTGACCAGACCAGCTGGCCCCAGCTCACGATAGCGTTTAATCAGGCGGGAGCACTGACGACGGGTGAGCTCCATGGATTCCGCCACTTCTGCCAGCGTAATTTCCCGCGCCACATAGGCCTCAATCAAATCCAGGCGCAACGCTTCATGTAATGTCAGAAGCACTGGTTTTTTATCGTCCATTTTTCTCTCATCATTCAGCCGTGTCAGATCTGCAGGTGAGGGAAGGGCTCATCGCTTCAGGCTGGGGACAAAATCCTGCGGGCTGGCAGCACCGGATTGATCGCCCTTAGCTCTTCCAGTACGCGCTCCTGGGCACGCCTGCGGGGCATTTTTTTGCTGCGCATTCGCTTTCCTTCAGCCTCCAGTTCGTCCTGTTTCTGCTGCGCCAGTTTCAAAACGGCACCCAGTCGTTTGTTGTCAACAACCGCACCCTGATCAACGCAGGCCAGTTTATCGAAAATCTTATAGCCCAGTGGCCGGTGCAGATGCCGGAAAGCAATGCTTCCGTCAGGGTAATCATAAACGGTAATTTTTTCACCTGCTATGCGCGAATTTTGTTCAGTGGGTTCAATGATATACATCACTTTATCATACTGAAAAGTCAGTGCTTTCGATAAGGTCCGCAGCTCCTGCCAGGCGAAGATATCATTCAGCTCCAGTGGACTCTGTGTGACCGGACGGTGCAGATCTTTAGGGTATTTTGCCGGCCGGGAGAAACGACGGTTAAAATCGGACATGAAATGTTCAATCCACTGATTGGCTTCAGCAACCGAGCTGATGTTCTGCAGGCGCATCTCTTTAATCAGGCGATCCTGGAGCGTTTTATTTACCCGTTCCACGCGACCTTTTGCCTGGCTGCTGTTGGCACAAATCAATTCGATCGCCAGTTCCCGGAGAGCCCGTCCGAACTGGGTTGTGCCGGTACGTCGGCTTTCCGGTCCGCTGACCCTGAACACCGCATGCTTGTCGCTGTAAAATGCGACAGGTTTACCATGTTTATCAATGTATTGCCGGGTAGCCATCATGTAGTCAAACGCGTTTTCTGAATCACAGAATCGCAGGTGCATCAGGCGACCGGTGGCATCATCCATGAAGACCAGAAGACAGCATTTTGGGGCTCTGCCTTCGAACCAGTCATGGTGAGAGCCATCGATCTGAACCAGTTCGCCGAGACAGTCGCGACGATAGCGTGGCTGGTAAACCCGGGTTCGCCGGCGGGAATGAGGACGCCAGAGACCGTCGGCTGTCATCCAGTTACGGACGGTTTCAACAGAGAGATGAATATGATGGCGTTCAGCCAGTTTTTCGGTTGCGAGCGTTGGGCCAAAATCTGAATAGTGGCACCGGATCAAATCCAGGGCTTTACAGCGTGTTTCTTCATCGATCCGGTTGTTTGCAGGACGTCCACGGCGGGAAGATGCAAACGCGGTTGCGCCATCTGTCCGGTACAGGCGCACAAGACGCTGCACCTGACGAACACTGAGTTCAAGAATATCTGCAGCGTCGCGCTGAATCAAAGCCCGGTCAAATACTCGCTGAATGATGCCAAGCCGGTAAAGTTCTTTGTCTGTCATAGTCACCAACATAAGATCGCGGTCCTGTGCTGAGCAAAATGAAGGCTTAGCGTACACGACGCGTGTGAATTGTGCTGAGACGACAATAACGCACTCTTATGTTAAATAGGGCGGTCTTCGATGAAATTTCCATAGCTATTCTTACTAGAACGGTAGTTCGATTTATTCAACAAAGCCACTTTTGATGTAAAAAAACGGTCCCGTCATCTGGCAGGACCGTCGCTTTTTATAGAATAATCAATTCAGAGCGTAACTAATTACATAGTCGCCGACATTGGTACCCATAAAGTGGTGCCCACCGGCCATGATCACCAGATACTGCTTACCGCCTACCGAATAGGTCATTGGGGTCGCTTGGCCGCCAGCAGGCAGCGTATCGCTCCATAGTTCCTTTCCGGTATTGCTGTCATAGGCGCGAATCTTATTGTCAGTGGTCGCGGCAACAAAAGTTAAACCACCGGCAGTGATAATTGGACCGCCATTATTTGGTGTACCGATATTGATCGGTAATTTGGTCGGTAAACCAAACGGACCATTATTTTCCGCGCTGCCTAACGGATGCTGCCATACCACTTTCTGGGTATGCATATTGATGGCAGTAATCATCCCGTAAGGAGGTTCGTTACACAGCATCTTGGTGGCTGGGGCAAAGAATGGTGAAACATTAATTCCGTAAGGGGTCTCAGCCATTGCACCGTTACCCTCTGCGCCACCGCCGGTCGGTTTATGTGCCGGAGAATCAATCGATACAAGACCTTGTTCATCGGCTTTCTTACGGGTGACCAACTGGTCATACATCGGCGTATTATTCCAGTTAGCAATTAAAAGCCCTGTCTGAGGATTGTAAGCCATACTTCCCCAGTCACTTCCGCCGTTATATCCGGGGTATTCGATCCATGGTTTGTCCAGAGATGGAGGAGTGAATTCTCCGACATAGCTTGCCTGGCGGAATTTAATTCTACACGCCAGTTGGTCAAACAGTGATATCCCCCACATTTTCGATTCGGTGAGTGGTTCTAATCCCAGACGTGGCATATTTACTGACCAGGGTTGAGTCGAGGTACGTGGATCAGAAGGAATGACACTGGCCGGTGCCGGTTTTTCTTCCACTTTGCTCAACGGCTTTCCGGTAGATCGGTTCAGCACAAATGTTTGCCCCCGTTTAGTGGGAACGATGATCGCCGGGATTGACTGGCCGTTCTGACCGGGAAAGTCAATCAAGGTCGGTTGTGAGCCCAGATCATAATCCCAGACGTCTTTATGGACGGTCTGGAATACCCATTTTTCATCGCCTGTATTCACATCCAGTGCAACAATAGAGGAGGAAACGCGGTTTTCATTCTCCGAGCGCATGGCACTGTAATAGTCAGCGGCTGAGTTACCGGTCGGTACATACACCAGCCCCAGTTTGTCGTCTCCGGTCATAGCTGCCCAAGAGTTAGGTGTGCCGCGGCTGTAATATTTGTCACCGGTCGGTTCGCTATGCACACTCGGATTATTCACATCCCAGGCCCACTTGAACTTACCTGTTTCGGCATCGTAACCACGGATAACACCTGAAGGTGCCCAGCGACGCTGGCCATCCAGCACTTCATGGTTAACGATAATCACACCGTTAACAATAGGTACCGGCGCAGTGACTGCAACAAATCCAGGTACAGTGTGTCCCAGACCGGTCAACAAGTTAGTCTGACCGTTATCACCAAACATTGTACAGGATTCACCCGTCTGAGCATCCACTGCCAGCAGACGTTCATCCAAGGTGCCGACAATCAGGCGATTATGACAAGACTGCCCTTCCGGCACGATCTTAGACGTATACCAAGTCAGACCTTTACAGGCTGCGGTGTAAGGTATGCTTTCATATTTTACACCACTGTCATGTTTCCAGATTTGTCTGCCGGTTTTTGCATCCAGCTTGATGATGTTGTTACGTGCTGAGCAGACATAAACAGCATCACCAACTTTAATCGGGGTGTTTTCGGCAGCCCACTTATTAGCCTGTCCGGGTTGCGGAAGATCACCGGTACGGTATGTCCATGCCCGGGTCAGTTTGGCCACATTGCCGGTATTAATTTCCTTAAGAGGTGAGAAGCGGGTGGCATGTGTATCTCGGCCATAGTAAGTCCAGTCGCTGTCCGGCTGTGAGTTTGCCGGTGGGTTGTCTTGACTGGCCAGCGGAGCACTCGGAGGCGCGTCAGTTGACTGAAAACTCTGGAAAGGTACAAAAGCCCATGCAAATGCAACAATAAAAATCACCACAAACAGCCCTGCAAGACCGCGACTCAGAGGTTTATATTGACCATTATTCAGTGACGGAAGGGCCAGCGATAGCAATAAGCCGATCACCGTAAGCACTGACAGTCTGGGGATCCAGCCCCAGTAGTCGGTGCCGCTTTCGTACATGGTCCAGAGTATGGTCACAAAATACAGGAGGTAAAACAGATGAACACCTGCTGTTTTACCCTTAAATAGCAGGACAGATGAAATAAGCAGAATAATCCCCGATATCAGGTAGTACCAGGATCCTCCCAGAGAAATCAGATAGCCGCCTCCGATAATCAGCGGTATCGCACAAAGGAAAAGGATAATTGATATTATCCTCACAAACAGTGACACTATATTCATAGCAACATCCCTAAAGATAAATACTGTATATTTATAAAGCAGTTTTGGTGATGCTGCAAACTTACTGATTAAGTGTATGATGGTGTTTTTGAGGTGCTCCAGTGGCTTCTGTTTATATCAGCTGTCCCTCCTGTTCAGCTACAGACGGGGTGGTGCGTAACGGTAAAAGTACTGCCGGACATCAGCGCTATCTCTGCTCTCACTGCCGTAAAACATGGCAGTTACAGTTCACATACACCGCCTCTCAACCCGGTACGCACCAGAAAATCATTGATATGGCCATGAATGGCGTTGGATGCCGGGCAACCGCCCGCATTATGGGCGTTGGCCTCAACACGATTTTACGTCACTTAAAAAACTCAGGCCGCAGTCGGTAACCTCGCGCATACAGCCGGGCAGTGACGTCATCGTCTGCGCGGAAATGGACGAACAGTGGGGCTACGTCGGGGCTAAATCGCGCCAGCGCTGGCTGTTTTACGCGTATGACAGGCTCCGGAAGACGGTTGTTGCGCACGTATTCGGTGAACGCACTATGGCGACTCTGGGGCGTCTTATGAGCCTGCTGTCACCCTTTGACGTGGTGATATGGATGACGGATGGCTGGCCGCTGTATGAATCCCGCCTGAAGGGAAAGCTGCACGTAATCAGCAAGCGATATACGCAGCGAATTGAGCGGCATAACCTGAATCTGAGGCAGCACCTGGCACGGCTGGGACGGAAGTCGCTGTCGTTCTCAAAATCGGTGGAGCTGCATGACAAAGTCATCGGGCATTATCTGAACATAAAACACTATCAATAAGTTGGGACCATTACCGCAGGATCCATTCTCAAATACGGGATACATTCCTTGATACCTTTATTCAGTCACTGATGAATGCCCGGAGGCGCCGTATAATTTCATTCATATTAGGGTGATCCCGTTCCGGCTTCATTTTATTTTCATCACCGGTTAATCATTCTTTGATCTGCATCTGAAACACATTTAACAGTTTACTAATGAGAGCGAGCGGTCAGCAGCTTGAGATTTGACTCTTCAGATAACAGAATCTGATAATTATTGCATATATGACAATAGTGCTACCGTGGCAATAATAAATAATGATTATTGATATTTTTGCGTTGACTCCCTTCCCTTAACCTGAAGATCCGATTTCTGGTAGAACCGGATCTGCTGCCTCCTTCGCCGGTTTTCTGCGCAGGGCACTATATTTAGTGGTTAATTCAGTTGCTCAGGCTACCAGATATAGTGTCCTTACGGATTCAGCGTCCCCTTGAAGAGGGCTTTGCCGCGCCCCGCCGCCGTGTTACGCTTCCGGTTACTGCCGTATCGGGAAAAAGTCGGATCTTGACGGGATGGGCGTGCGGTAATTGCATAGTGAAACAGTTTTAACTGATACTATCTCACCTGATTGTAAGTGCATACACATTGACTCATAATGAATGCAATAGTAAATAATATCCTTTATCTTGATACATGCTGTCATTTTCGTTCAGTCTGTTGTCCATTGTATGCATAAGGAAGAAAGGTTGAGTCATGGCAAAAATTCAGGCCCGTAACGTGGACGATGCGCTCTATCAGCGCATTGAGCAGTCAGCAATGAAAAATGAGCGCTCGCTGGAAGGAGAAATCCGTATGGCGCTGGCGGCGGCCTATCCGCCTCCCGGACAAAACGGAGCGGTTTTGTCTGAGCGCGCCCGCTGGCAGCAGGAAACCGGACGGCGCCTGCGCTGGCTGTTTGACCGGCTGATCGCGGATAACTGTTACCGTACGTCCGGGCGCGCAGATAAAGCGGGAATACCTGAACTCGTAAAGCTGGCCCGGCAGCTGGATACGTCGCCCGGCCTTCTGATGGATATCATGGAGGGAAATAAGGAACTGCCGTTTCATCTTGCCGATGCCATCGCCGAGAATTTTGATGCCAGCGCCGGGTGGCTGCTCGACGGCAGAGAGACGCCGTTCCCGGTGGCTGACCTGGGCATGGATTATCACGGTTTTTTTCTGCCGGCCGGCGATAACGCCCGGTATGCCTTTGAGTTTATCCGGATAAGCCGCGGGCGCCATGAAGGGACGCTTATCTGCCTGCGTATTCATTCGGAGACGGGACGTATGGCGCTGGGAACGGTCACCGCAGAATTTAACCTCTGTAAAGACGGCTCGGGCGGAACCGGCCACGGCAAGCTGCTCGCTTTTATGCTTTTCCTCAAAGAAAGCTGCGCACACCGCTCCATGAACGCGTTCGACTGGGAGGTGGATGACAGCTTCGATTTCTGGTCCGTGGTGGGTCAGCATCACCCGGCTTATTTTCAGGATTTCCGCCGCCGTGCCACATCCGGCTGGCTGCAGCAGGTGTTTACAGGTAAGGATCCGGACGGCTGGTTTACCGGCTGGGGAGGTGACCTCAAAGAGATACAAGACATGCCTTTCGGCGGACGGGGTAACACTCAAACAGACATAGAGCCCTTAAACAGTGACGGAGTTGAGACCGAATGAACCTGCCTGTGCTGCCTTCATTTACCGGCTCATCCACATTGAATCAGCTTCCGGTTCCGATTGATTACCCGGCAGCGCTCGCGCTGCGCCAGATGGCCGCGCAGCATGATGAATACCCGCAGTACCTGCTGGCTCCGGAGGTCAGTGCGCTGCTTCACTACGTGCCGGATCTGCACCGCAAAATGCTGTTCACTACGCTCTGGAATACGGGGGCTCGCATTAACGAAGCACTTGCACTGACCCGGGGAGATTTCAGTCTGGCGCCGCCCTACCCTTATGTGCAGCTGGCCACGCTGAAGCAGCGCGGTGAAAAAGCAGCTCGCGGGCCTGGACGCGCGCCGTCAGGCGTGGTCCCTCACCGGCTGGTTCCGCTTTCCGATCCGCAGTACGTGGCCCAGCTGGAGATGATGGTCGCCACGCTGAAAATTCCGCTTGAGCGACGCAATCCCGAGACGGGCCGTACCGAAAAGGTCAGGCTCTGGACGGTGACTGACAGGACAGTGCGGACCTGGCTGAATGAAGCCGTCGCCGCCGCAGCTGGTGACGGAGTCACGTTCTCCGTACCGGTGACGCCGCATACTTTCCGCCACAGCTACGCCATGCACATGCTTTATGCGGGCATTCCGCTGAAGGCGCTGCAGAGTCTGATGGGGCACAAAAGCATGAAATCTACTGAAGTCTACACGAAGGTTTTTGCGCTGGATGTCGCAGCCCGGCACAGAGTGCAGTTTCACATGCCGGAAACGGACGCAGTTACAATGCTGAAAAACCTATGATGCAGTAGGAGTACGTAAACGGCCTCTCATGTATGACATTTAGGTATACATATAAGTCATACAAATTTTGGAATCACCTTTAAATTCTTTCTAGATAAGTCAAGAGAATAAATTCTGCTGGCGCGAATTCACATTCTGGGAAACCTTCCTCCAGGGAAGTTTTACCGAACGGGCCGGACGGCGCGGGTGCAGAACATCGCCCCATCAGGAAAGAGTTACCGCCTGCCCGGCACTACATCTAATATGCCAGGCAGCTGGCGCGGACACCACATATAGCGTTATCCACAGAAACGGTGGATAAGTCGGGCAATTCGGTAGAATTGGCGTTTTACCGAATGCCCGGACAGGACGCAAATACGACATTGCCCTTTCATGGGAACTGCGGCCTGGTCTTCTGCAGGATGTCGTAAAGAGTGCGGTAATGCGAAACAGCTTCCAAGATCAGCCTGCGGTTTTCTTCCTCAGTGCGGTTATTGTCAGTCCGTATATTCTCGCTGCGCAGAGCCTCATTAGTAAGTTCGTCAGGTGTATAAGTGCGGCTGTAATCAACCTGAGTATAATTACTTGCGCAGTTGTAAACCTGCGCTTTCATGAATAACTCTGCGCAGCCTGCTATTTTTTCTGATAGCTCATTAATCAGACCTGAGCTTTCAATATTCTCATATAAAAAGAGAAAGTCATCTATCCTCTCATCTTTAGGCGAAATACTGCCTAATCCTCCGCTGAATTTTTTACTGCTCTCAAGTAAGAATTTGAACATAGCGATGCGTGATGCCTGTAATTCAGCTATGGCCTTGTCAGCATCTCTACGGACTTCTTTAAGCTTGACAATGTTCCCGGCGATGGAAAACTCCTGAATCTCGGGCGAGAAAAAAAGCAATAAACTGATAACAGCGCACAGGGTGAAAAAAGTTATCGCCTCACCCGCCGTCACCTTTGAATAATAAAACAGAACGCCGTTAAACGTAGTAAATAGGAGAAAGAAAATAACAGGAAGAGCTGATTTTAATATCTTCATATAAAACAACACCTTATTGGTTTTTTTCCATTCCGGACAGATACTCTCGCGCTATGCACTGAAATTCACCTGTGCGGAGATCTATGCGCTCACGCATTTTTTTTAAGAGTTCCCACTCCTGCTCGTTCTTTCTTATAACTATAAATTCATTTACTGCAATCAGGAGATTATATGCCCCTAGTGAAATTAAGTTGGGAGAGGTAATTTGTATTCTGTTATATATATTTAGAAACTCAATGTAGTCCGAACCCTGAGCATCACAGCTTACGTCTCTGTATTTTTGGACAAGCATTATGGAATGCGTCAAAAACTGACTATAGTTTGCCTTGCTTTCTTCTGCTTTGGCCTGCTTCAGAACACGATTTTCTTTATCAACTTCGTGGCTGTGATTTTTTCTCAGAAAAAAATATGACGCCACCGAGGTTATCAGGGCGGTAAGACCTATTTTTACAGCTGAATCTGCAACCTCAATCCATTCCATAATGCACCTTCAGATTGTAATGACCAGACTTTATTTGGCGCTTTTGTATAAGAGCCGCTGCGAACGATGGATCATAAGCTTTGCGTAAGACTTCAGTATAACCCGATAGTACGCCTGATTGAACGGTTCGGTCTTATAGGCGTTTTACCGGATGACGGGAAAAGGAGAAAAAACGGCGCATTCTGTAGGCAAAAAAGTTAGGGGAATAAATGAAATGCGCTTAGGATCTGACTTGTGCCGGAAACGGCAGCTTTGAGGCGAAAAAAAACCCGGCTTGGAAGGCCAGGTTTATTTTCAGTTCCGGGTGCGGTTGGAGGCCGCGCGCTGAAACAGGGTACTGCATGTATCGACTCGTAGAGCAATTTTAGCACTATTGACGGCCCCGTCAATATAGCGTCAACCCATCGTTGACCTTATAATGACAACGCGAGTTGCGCTTATGCAGTGCCATCGGGTGAAGCCTAAAGGATTCTCCCGGCCGGAAACGGGTGGAGCCGTCCGGTCTGCCCCCACTCATAGGGTGCTGCATGTATCGACTCGTAATTGATACGCGCCGCGAGGGGAAGCTCAAGGGCATAAGCGGCGTGTGGCGCTCTCCTGAAAGGGAGAAGCTTAAAGTGATAACGCTGGGATCTATCCTGCTGATATTGCAGATACTGCACGTCAGCTTACGCATTATCGTTGTTATCAAGCAACTGACCGGACGCCCTTAAGGGCTGAAGGAACTTGAACAAAGGCGGGGTTTTCCACCCCGCCTTTTTTCGTCTTTGTGTGATGGTAGGCAGAATACCTGTAAACACGAATCCGGGTGAACGGCAAAAGAAAACCGCCTAGCGGCGGCTTTGGGCTTCTTTTCATGAAGGCGAATGACGGGAATACTGTGATCTCAGTAAGGCCGATATCAGATGACCAAATTTACAACTCCATATACAACTTTACTTTTTACTTATTACAGCAATCAGCTCCAGAAGAGCGTTCTCAATAAGAAGATCTGGTATTGAATATTTGCTAGCTCTAAATAACTTTCCTTTAACAGTTGATATGTTAATTGCAGACTTTTCTGACCAAAGTGTAGATATACTTATTTCATCAATAGATTCAACATCTACCCAAACAAGGCTTGATAATTCATTTGTCGAGTCAGAATAGCATTCCAACCATTTTTTCGTTTCGCTTTTCTTTACTTCAAATGGATACTTACCATTTCGCGCCTTATAAATAAATGCAGCAACTTTCTCTTTATTCATTGGTACATTAACAGAAGCTTTCTTTAAATCATCAGCTAAAGTATCGCCGGTAATAAGTGGTTGATATTCCTCGAAATAACTTAAGAAAACCTTGTCATCTTCGAGCGATTCATTACTTCTGTCAAGCAGATCACCCCATATTCTCTGCATTTCATTTTTAACAACTTCTCTAACAGCCCGATATTCATCTTCTTTAAAAGTATAATAAGTTATATCCAAAACGACCTCTCATAAAATAAGCTTATGTTCTTGATAGACTACGAACCTTCTTAAAGATTAACCCAAAGATAACTATTAATAAACATACAAGCAGAATAACAAGCACCGAATGGCTTGAGGCAGTGCAACTTTCAATAACTAACTCAGCGCATTGAGGCTTGAAGAGCTCTCTAGCAATATAGAAAAATGCTCCGACTAAGCCAGTTAGCATTAATACTTCTAACACAATGTAGATTAACCCCATGTTTTCTCCTTTATGTTAATATTAGCACTTATATGCATTAAAGATGACCAACACAAGTATGATGTAACTATTGATGCTTGCAACACTGCTATAACATAGCAGTGTTGCTGTTATGATTTCGAGATAGGCTGATGAAACATATTCAAGGCATTGCGCCGTGTTTCTTCAGATTCCGCATCGAATTCTGGCGCGCGAGGCGGAGCCGCATCCTTTACGACTGCTTCACTTTTTAGGTTGGCTACATGAACCAGAATAGACTCTAGTAATGTCTGCACCACTTCATGCCGTTCTACAGAGCCAGCACCCAATGCATCCGGTTTGACACTGCTAATAACCTGTATGATCTCGGCCATAGTAGTGTTTTCGTCAAGCAAAGCTGTTAATAAATGGGGTATACGCTCATCCTGCCTAAATAATGCAAACCCTGCGATTGTAGCCGCTCGTAATAAGCGGCTCTTTTCTGACTTTTCAAGGGAACTAAGCTTATCACAGAGCAGTTTATCCCCTTTAAAGTCCTCGGGATGTATGTAGTAAGTAAGCTTCCGTCTGGTATCCATTGAAATTACCCGATTTGATAGATACCATTAACTAAAGCAAATTGGGGCTCTTCGGCAATAAAGAATCTATCTTTCTGCACAGTTGTATGATTCTGAATTGCATCCGCAACAATTGCAGCTCCACCGCCAATTACCATGACATGCGTATAACCGTGAAAATCGTCAATTGCTTGTAGAACTCTTTTAGTTAGGCTTGCTTCTGATTCTTTAAGAGCATTTTCCACTGTGGAAATATGAGACTCATCATTTATTCTATTTTTCAGATACTTACTGTCATTTCTGTGAATGATGACATCATCTGCCAGATAGCTGCTGCCTTGAGTTTTGGCGATTGAAAGAGCATCTTTGACTGCATCAGTCATAATGCTGACCCCGACCTTTGGATCACCATGAATTTTGGAGATACCGCTCATTTTCCCACGGACTTGTGAGATATCGAGTGTAGTCCCGCCTAAATCGACAATAAGAAGGGATTGCGTCGGATCGAGCTTTTTAACAACTTCAAAACCGGCCGGGATTGACTCAGGAAGAACTGTAACGCTTTTAACAGTAAATGTCTCAGCTCCTTTTAAGGAAACTGGGCGCATAACGTTACTAATTTTTTTCTTAATATTTTCTTCGATAATCTGGTTATCTTTATCGTAATACTCGGCTAAAGGCAGTGTAACCACTAGTTCTACCTCTTGCGGTTGAATCCCAGACATCAAGAGGGCATGGTGTATGGCAATAACGTTAATATCACCATATTGATAAGCAACATTTGTAGTTGTTAATGCATCTGGGCTAATTGGGTCAAAGGTATAGTTTTCCCCATTAAGTGAGTAATTATAAATTTGCTGATTTCCAAACTGAACAGACCAGCCGCGTTTAAAGCTATTCGGGCTTATTACGTTTTTTCTCTTACCATCAACTTCATATGCCACTTTGACATTTGTAGAGCCATCATCAACAAAAATTTTCATACCTTCTCCATTTAAGTAGCTTCAAGAGCAATTTGAGAAATCATGTTAAGCCGATCACTTTCAATCTCAAAATGAGAGCAAAAACAAGAAAACCACCTATGAAGTGTACTTTAGTTGACTTAGAAGGTCAACAGAAGACTGCTTTTAAATCACTTTCAGGCTCAAATTGAGAACCAAATCAATTTTATGTAAGATCGAGTAATCAGTGGTAGCAATACGCTCTCAAATTGAACCCATAACGAGAGCGAGAGAAGAATGCATTCTGAGGTTTTTTTTCTTTTCTGAAGGAGGTATGTTGCGTGATCGGCAGAAGAAATTAATGGGAACTTCTTATGAAAACTAACTTAGATTGGGTTGCTTTCGTTTTTCATAAGATTATGGATATATTACTTCGCTTTGGGCAATTCATTCAGACAGGTTGTATAACGAGGAGAGAGCATTTCGCGCTTCATCTGCCAGGGGTTATTTACTCCTTGCCCTGCGAACCAAACTTTCCCTAACCCGGAATTATTGATGGTATCTAAAGTCTTCATTAGTGTGTCAGCGTTAGCGCGCGGCAGCTGTTCACTAAACATGTCTAACTGGGCTACATTGGATTGGTAAAAATCGCTAAGCATGATTCCAGCTTTGGCAAATCGATAACCTTCACGCCAGATAGTATCCAGACCTTTTATAGCAAGAGACACGATATCACGGGTATCACTGGTCGGATAATGACAGGTAAAAGACGCTGAATTGGCATATTGAGGTTCGTTACCGTACCGGCCAGTAGCTATGAAAACGCCTATGTGTTTGCACTTTGAATTCTGTTCTCTAAGCTTTTCGGCCGCCCGCGTTGCATACATTACAACTGCATGCTGCATATCCTCAAGCGCGATAATACGCTGGCCGAATGACCTGGAGCACACAATTTGCTGTTTGGGGGGAGGAGCATCTTCCAGAGCTATACAGGACTCTCCGTTAAGCTCACGAACGGTTCTTTCAAGGATCACCCCAAAGTGCTTACGTATCATTGCAACATTTGCATCAGCGAGGTGAAGAGCTTTAGTTATTCCAATTTGTGAGAGTTTTTTTTCAAGCCGGTTTCCGATCCCCCAAACCTCGCTGACAGGTAGTAAATCCATCAGTTTGCGCTGGCGTTCCGCATTGGATAGATCGACAACACCGCCTGTTTTACTCCACTTTTTAGCTGCATGATTTGCCAACTTAGCTAAGGTCTTAGAAGGGCCGAATCCAACACCAATCGTTAAGTGTGTATCCCTTTTAACACGCTCTCGCATTTGAACACCAAAATCGTGCAGCGGCATATAGCTAGCAATACCGGATACATCGAGAAAGCTTTCATCAATGGAATAGATCTCTTGCCCTGGTGCCATCTCACCAAGAATAGCCATCATACGTTGGCTCATGTCGCCATAAAGCGCATAGTTACTGGAGAAAATATGAACGCCTTTTTCGCGGAAAAAACGCTCATTTTTGAAAAGGGGATCGCCCATCTTGATGCCTAATGCCTTGGCCTCTGCGGAACGAGCAATTACGCAGCCGTCATTGTTTGAGACCACACAAATGGGTCTCCCGCGCAAATCTGGCCTGAAGATCGTTTCACAAGAGGCATAAAAATTATTGGCATCAGCAAGTGCAAACATAGTCAGATTCAAATTTATACTGTTTATAAATACAGTATTTATCGAACCACTGTTCTTTGCAAGTTACTCGTTTGGTAGATCCAAGGCTGCAGGTTCGATTTGAGAGAAACCTAACCCAGCCAAGTCAGTTAAGGCATAGGCTATTACGCCCCAGATTGGCGACTCATAGCCTTCTTTGATGGGAGTGATCATACATTGGCCTGTAAGAGTTTGCAGGGCCGGAGCTGGCGTTAGAAGGAGCCTTCTTATTACCAATTCATCATCCACACTCGCAATAACTAAATTGCCATGTTTTGGCTTCAGGCTGCGGTCTACCGCAAGCAAAGATCCTTTGAGGATCCCGCATGCAGGATAATCGTTTGTACATTCCCAAACGTACGTAGAGTGTGGCGAAAGTGAAACGAGATTAGTGAAATCAATACGCTTTTCAGCGTAGTTTGTGGCAGGAGATTGGAATGCCATAGCCTCCTCCGGTATCTATAATTTATCTTTATTTATCGGATACTTAGATGCCAATTCTTTTACTCGTTCAGCTTCTTTCTTAGGAAGCCATAAATTAACCAGTTCTAAGTCTTCGCCATCATTAAGGGTAAACTGCTGGTATAGTTCCCAGATCCTTTTTACAGCATTCGCTACGTTTTGCTTTGTACGGTCAACACGGATAGCTACATCAGCTTGCCGCTCTCCTTTAACCAGAACTGCATAACCAATTTCTGTGGTGATATGTGCAAAAGTAGACATTATGGGTGAAAGTCGATCCCATTCCTGCTGCGTCATTTGTCTTTTCTGCGCCATAACTCACCTAAGTATCTACATATTTTGAAGGCTAAGTGTAATGCTGAATTTGGTCAACACAAGTATAAAGTAACTGTACTTGAATGTTTTCACTTGATGCCTTTAGCGAAAACCGTGAGGCAGTACAAAACTTGTTTTGTGCTGCCGAGGGGTTGACCGACAGAGCAAAGCGGCGTCGGTTTCAATGCTAATGTGACTTATCCACTTATCCACAGCGCTAAATTTTAAAGGCTTTTTAATTAGTATTTTAATGCTTTTTAAAGCTTTTTAGGCACAGTTAATCTATTGAATTTTAAAGGGAATTAATGGTTAATTTTGGGAATTGCCCCTACTTTATGTGGGAATCAGCCCTAGATCTTATGGGAAACAGCCCTAGTAGCTATGGGAATCAGCCCTAGTAACTATGGGAATCAGCCCTAGTTCACATTGAAGTTAATAATTAGTTGACTTGTGTGTACTGGCTGGTATTGTGGGGGTCATAAATTAACCCACAGAAGGCAACGGACATGGCTAATGCCCTGAAAAAAAAGATAAATGTTAAACAGTCTAACGAGCTAACCGAGGCTGCTTATCATTTATCTTTGAAAGCAAAGCGGGTTTTATGGCTCTGCCTTATGCAGACTTATTTCACAGATGAAGACGAGTCCGCTAACCCTGTTTTCACCGTTGCAGTCTCGGATTATGAAGATATTTTTAACGTAACCCGAAACCAGGCAAGCCGTGATGTTAAAGAGGGCGTGTTTGAACTGTCACGTTCTTCCATCATTTTTTACCCTAAAAGCGGTCGTCATGATGTTATCGCGCGCCCGTGGCTGACTGAAGCCGGCGGCAGATCGAGTAAAGGTTTATGGGAGATCGAGTTTAATCATAAAGTTTTGCCTTATCTGTATGTTCTTGGCAATCAATTCACAACCTATTCATTAAGAGATTGCGGAAGCCTCAAGAACCCCCGGACCGTTCGGCTTTATGAAAGCTTATGTCAGTTCAGAAGCTCTCAGATATGGGTCACTTCGCATGATTGGTTATCAGAAAGGTTCATGTTACCTGACTCTCAGAAAGCAAACCTTGCAGAGCTAAAGCGGACATTTCTTGAGCCAGCTTTAAGGCAAATAAATGATAAAACCCCTCTGAGCGTATCTTATCAAGCTGAGTCTAGCGGCAAGTTGATATTTAATATTCATCAAAAACAGTAATTTAATATTTGATTTCAGTCTTATTGGCTTAAATTTGCTCTCCTCCTGCCTAATTAAACCCTGCTCAAAAAGTAGGGCTGTTTCCCACACTTGGCGCCGGCGCGCCCGCTGCGGTGCCCGGCGGCCCGCAAAGTAGGGCTGTTTCCCATATCCGGCGCTGGCGCATCAGCTGCGTCGCCAACTGGCCGCCATGTAGGGCCGTTTCCCATACCTGGCGCCGACGCATCCGCTGCAGCGCCTTGCGGCCCATAAAGTAGGGCTGTTTCCCACACCTGGCGCCGACGCATCCGCTGCAGCGCCTTGCGGCCCTTAAAGTAGGGCTGTTTCCCACACCTAGCGCCGGCGCGCCCGCTGCAGCGCCCGGCGGCCTGCAAAGTAGGGCCGTTTCCCACACCAGGTGTCAGCGCGCCCGCTGTGGTGCCAGTCGATCCGGAATGTAGGGCAGTTTCCCACATCGGGTGCCAGCACGGCCGCTGCAGTGCCTGGCTGCCTGCAAAGTAGGGCTGTTTCCCACACCTTGCGCCGGCGCGCCCGTTGCAGCGCCTGGCTGCCTCCAAAGTAGAGCTATTTCCCACATCTGGCGCCGGCGCGCCCGCTGCTGTGCCCGGCGGCCCGCAAAGTAGGGCTGTTTCCCACATCGGGCGCCGGCGCGCCCGCTGCGGTGCCAGGCGGACCGGAATGTAGGGCTGTTTCCCACATCTGGCGCCGGCGCGCCCGCTGCGGTGCCAGGCGGACCGGAATGTAGGGCTGTTTCCCACACCCGGCGCCGGCGCGCCCGCTACGGTGCCAGGCGGACCGGAATGTAGGGCTGTTTCCCACACCTGGCGCCGGCGCGCCCGCTAGGGTGCCAGGCGGACCGGAATGTAGGGCTGTTTCCCACATCGGGCGCTGGCGCGTCCGCTACGGTGCCAGGCGGACCGGAATGTAGGGCTGTTTCCCACATCGGGCGCCGGCGCGCCCGCTGCGGTGCCAGGCGGACCGGAATGTAGGGCTGTTTCCCACATCGGGCGCCGGCGCGCCCGCTGCGGTGCCAGGCGGACTGGAATGTAGGGCTGTTTCCCAAATCGGGTGCCAGCACGCCCGCTGCGGTGCCAGGCGGACCGGAATGTAGGGCTGTTTCCCACACCTGGCGCCGGCGCGCCCGCTGCAGCGCCCGACTGCCTGCAAAGTAGGGCTGTTTCCTACATGGGGCACCGGCGAACCCGCTGCGGCGCCCGGCGATCCTAAATGTATGGTTGTTTGTTTAATCGGATATTATTGCGCGCTGCGCTGCTTCCCTATGAGATAAATATGGCTATTTCTCATGTTAAAAGCTGTCACGCCTACTAAATATAGCTGACATATTTAAATGCCAGCTTATGACTTATAAGGTGATGTTTGCAGGTAAGTAAGATATGCGTTTATGTAATATAGGAATCGATTTTTTTTAATTCTTTGGATAATTTTTTATATATTGATTCGTTTATAACGTTAGCAAGCTCATTAACTTTATCAACCTGCCAAGGCCAGACCCAACATGTATCTATATAAGCCAATAGAATAGTTGCAACAATAACTAATATTGAAGATAAAGAAGCAGATAAATAGTCAATGCCTTTAAGTTTTTCTATCAGAGTGTATAGCATGAACACTATTGCTACAAATAGTGATGTGATTAAAGTACATTTAAGGTAAGACGAGTATTTCAGTAGTTGTGTATTTACTATTATGTCAGTGTGTCTATGATTGACCGCTGTCTGATCTGTTGGGTTGGTGTCTTCATCTTCATTTTCATTTTCGTTAATAACTTCTTTTTTTTCATCCTTTGCTAAGGATATTGCCAATATAGCCTTCCTGATCAAAATTAGTTGTTCTGTCTCTAGGGTTGTAGATGAAACTATCTGAAGGAAAGTTTCCGCTTCTTTTTTTTCCTTTATTCCTGTTAAATCATGTAATACAGCGAGGCGCATTTCATTGCTTACAGCTTCCTTTATATATTTTTCATCAGAAATAGATGCTGGGAGCGATTGTATATCCTTGAGAGTAGATATTCTCTCATTAGAGAAACGCTTTTTTCGAGCGCGAGTGGTCATTATAAATCCACTTATTCCTATAGTTAAAGTAACTAAAGGTGCCAGCCATGTCTTTACATCGTTTAATTGAGTAAGGTCAAATCCCATTGTTTTACCTTTATGAATTTATATTGTTAGGCTAAAGATATCATTGTGAAATCATTTTGACATTTTCCTCAATAAATTGCTAAGCTCATAAGTGAAGTAAGTCGTCATTGACGACCACCAATGGTCCAGTAGCTTGAGAGGATCGCCTTCGGGTAGCTGCAAACAACACTCCTGTAGCCTGAAAGGGAGAACACATCAGTGTGGTACATCTGCCCGCCTTTGGAAGCAGATATCGTCAGAAAATGCGCACCTACGACGCGACGATGAAGGTACATTAATCACTTCAAAGCCTGGGCTTTTACCTACGCCTGGCAAGCTAAAAGGCGTCCACAAAGATGCCTTAATTCACCTACGTTATGAGAATTTCCAGGGATACGCCCTGAGCTGCATACGACTTTTGCTATGACGCATAAGCCCATTTGGAACATTTGGGCGCTTGCGGAAGACGCATTAGGAGCATGAAGCTGCGCGGCGTCACTTTGGTTCGAGTGAAACGAGAACAAAGTGACGCGCGCAGCGCATAACGACCAAACCCACGTACAGTGCGGTTTTCAGCATGCCGGTACAATCTGACGTGCACGTATTACGTGTTTTCAGATGCTCAACTGGCTATTTATCAACCATGACGCGACGTTAACGAACAACCCGTTAAGGGCGTTTTACTAGAAGGAGAATGATCGACTCGGTATCGATGGCGACATCAGGAAACTGGTGTACGGAGGCAGACTGACTAACGTCAGCACGGCGCAAGCCGCAAACAGGTCAGAGACCTGGGGAGCCTCGCAAGAACTCAACATTTCGCCGCCCCGATGCACAGATACCAGTCGAGACGCAGGAAGCGCAAAAGCAACCGTGTCATCGGGGAAGAGATGTACAGATTCAGAGTCATACACCTGTGGGTTAGCGGGCCAACAGCTGTGGGTTCTGATGGAGAAAAGTAATGTCCGGAAAATTAGGTAAGCAGCTCGTCACGCTCGCACGTCAGGACGGAGGAAGTTTTAAAACGGTTTCTGATCGTTCAAAGATTGCCAGTCGCTTTTCGGAGCGACTGGCAACCCTTAATATTCAGATTCGGGACGTAAGCCATATTAAAACCAAACATATCGAAAACTATATTCGTAGTCGTCAGGATGAAAATATCTCGTCCCGGACGCTGCAAAATGAAATGGCCGCATTACGTTCAATCCTTTCTCAAGGTGGGCGTAACGTCCTGGCTAATCCATCGCATGAGAAATTGAGTAATCAGGCGCTAAATATATCTGGAGCCAGTCGCGAAGGCACTAAAGTTGCCATTTCTGATGAACGTCTTAAAGAAATTGTCTTGACGGTTTCAGAGAAAGATAGGGGGGTTGCTTTAGGTGTACAGCTCGCCAGATATATTGGTTTGCGTGCGGAGGAAACGGTTCAGTCGGCAAAGTCATTAAAAACCTGGCGGAAAAGTCTTGAAGCCGGCAATGATAATGTACGCGTTGTGTTTGGCTCTAAAGGTGGGCGTCCACGTGATGCCACCATTTTTGAGAAAGACAAGGTTGTTAAGCTATTAAATGAAGCTATTCATTACATAGAAAAGAATAATGGTAAGTTAATCGATAAGCCAACGCTTCATCAGGCGCTTGATCGTTTTCATAACGTATTACGTGAAAGTGGAATGACCGGAATTCATGCGCCGCACAGTCTCAGATACGCTTATTCACAGGATGCTGTAAACCATCATCTTGAGAATGGCATGAGTCGTAAAGAAGCTGAGGCGCTTGTATCAATGGATCTTGGACACGGCGATGGACGTGGTGCTTACGTTGCCCGGGTTTATAACCGGACAGATGAGCCAGATGAATAAAGGGCTCTTGTAATTTGCCTTAAGCAGACGCTATTATTAAAACGTTTCTTACGTTGTCTTCGGACAACCACCAATGGTCTGTAGCTTGAGATGACCGCCTTCGGGTAGCTACAAACAACACTCCTGTAGCCTGAAAGGGAGAACACATCAGTGTGGTACATCTGCTCGCCTTTGGAAGCAGATATCGTCAATCACGGCTCCTACTGCCTGGCGATGAAGGTACATTCAACCATCCGGCTCCGGCCTTCGTCCTTCGGGGAAACATTCCCGACAGGGCAAATGTTTCTCTGTTTTCTGGAGAAACTATGTCAATAACCCGCTCGTTTCTGAATGAGTTGCGTACGCCATTCGATCTGGTTCTTTCCGTTGCAACCCGCGTTGCATCTGAATGTCCTGACCTTAAGGCTGCACTCAGGGGAACATCGTGGCTTGCTTCACCTTCCGGTCATTATGAATTCCGTTCACGCGTCTGGTTTGACGATCAACGTTATCACGCCATTGTTATGGCTAGAACGTTGATTGAAGGCCAGCCAGGCGATGAATTCATTTTTAGCCGGCACGGTGAGCATTTTACACATAAAGCTGCAGCGAAAGCCGCTCAGCATGCCGCGTCTGATGCTGCGACCTTCAGAGTGTTTACCGCTCAGAAGTAACAGCGCAGTCGTCTGAACCATACATTCGCTATGCGAATGCCCATCGGGAAACATCTTCCCGACAGGGCAGGTGTTTCCCGCTCAACAGGAGAAACATCATGTATACCCTTTTATTACCAACCTCCTTTTCCCTAAGAGGCATCTTTTCAGCAGCCTCCGCAGCAGCGTCATCCCTGCGGGATCGCGTCACGGCTGGTAAAAGAAAAGAAGACTGGATAACGAACCGGAATGGCTCACTCAGCTTTAAGGTTCAGGTACATCAGTTACCTTCAGGAAAATGGACGGCCGGCATACTTACACGTTCCGGCACGTTTTACGGTAATCACCGGTTTGGTTCTCTGAAAAAGCCGGATGAGGTATTCCGCTCTTACCGTCAGGCTCGCCGTTTTGCACTGAAGCTGGCGAATCAGATGGCAACACTGCGTTATGCATATCAGTGATGGAGAGAGATCTGGCAATTGGCCGATTAAAATCTTTCTAATCTGACTTAACCCTGTGGGGATTTATTCCCCATCAGGGGGATAAATCCCCTTTTTTGAGGATTTATCATGACACCAATCTCCGTACCGCCCCAACACGTTACCTATACCGTGAAGCAGAGCGGATCGATATCCCCGAGCCAGTGGCACAGTTTTACCTTGGCAGTTACAGAAGCATTCTGGCTGTTACCGGTACATCTCCGTCCGTGCTCACCAACTGACGGTACACGTCTGGAACGCGCATCCATGATGTTTACTCACCCCGGGGCTTTTGAATTCGGCGGAAAAGACGAAGGGAATTACATATCCAAAAGCGTGATGTTTACCCTGGATATAAGCCCTGATTTGCGTATTGAAACTGAAGGTCAGCCCATCGACTTCTTCACGCGGATTGCGCTGCTGATGCTGTATCACCATTGCTCAGACTGCTTTGAGATAACGTCATCAGCCGGCGGCGTCAGCTGGGCGCTTCCTGTTCGCTGGGCAATACGGCACCAACTGATTGCTGGCAGTAATGCTCCTCAGCCTTTCAGCACGGAAAGTTTCATTACCGGCGCAGCTGATGAATTGCTCATCAGAAGCGTTTCCGGGGGGGATCGTCCGTTTACGACGGCTGACTGGGGACTGATTTCAGAACTTGAGTTCACGCTCGAAGAACTGAAAACCGGCAAACGCTGACATGCCTGAACCATCCTTCCGGGATTAACTCTCCGCATAAACTAACTTAGCCCAACAGGGATTTACCTCCCTGTGGGCGGTAAATCCTCTTTTTAATGGAGATTTACCATGACACATACACTAACTGATCCTCTGGTCCTTCCGGGCGTTTACCAGTTTGAGCAGGGAGCGTCCATAAATGATGAACAGTGGTTCAGATTTACCGACGCAGTTAAAGAAGCTTTCTGGCTTCTTCCCGCTCAACTCCGGCCTTATAAGCAGCTGGGTTTTGACATGAACCGCGCGTCAGAACTTTTTGACGAAGAGGGTTCGGTCACGTTCAACCATAAGGACGGCGAAGGCTACTGCCTCAATCCGTTCTATCTCAGGCAGACGCTTTCGGATAATTTTCGGCCATACCGTAAAGTGGAGAGCCAGCGATGCAAACAAGATTTATTCGTGCGTATCGTGCTGGTTCTTCTGCATAACCTATGTCCGGACAGCTATCACATAACCAGTTCCTGTCCGCAAAGCTGGCATTTCGCGCAGCGATGGCTGGCATGGAATATGGATATGTTTACCAAAGCACCTGAAAAAATACCGGCATCGTTTGTTATACCCGGCGCAATTGAACACCTGCTGCTGGTAAAAACCTCCGGTCCCGGCAAGCAGGTCACCACTGAAGAGTGGGAGGCCATATCAGGCATTGAGTTCTGGCTTGCTCAGCAGCACAACAGCTGACCTGTCTACCCATCCTTCCGGGATTTGCTCTCCGGAAGGAGACAGATCCCGCTATTACAGCAGGTGATCCTATGTTTACTTTCAACAGTGACGCGCTCGCGCAGCTGTTTCGGCTTTGTTGAATAAATCGAACTTTTACTGAGTTGAAGGATCAGATCACGTATCCTCCCGACAACACAGACCATTCCGTGGCAAAGCAAAAGTTCAGAATCACCAACTGGTCCACCTACAACAAAGCTCTCATCAACCGTGGCTCCCTCACTTTCTGGCTGGATGATGAGGCGATTCAGGCCTGGTATGAGTCGGCAACGCCTTCATCACGGGGAAGGCCCCAGCGCTATTCTGATCTCGCCATCACCACCGTTCTGGTGATTAAACGCGTATTCCGGCTGACCCTGCGGGCTGCGCAGGGTTTTATTGATTCCATTTTTGCCCTGATGAACGTTCCGTTGCGCTGCCCGGATTACACCAGTGTCAGTAAGCGGGCAAAGTCGGTTAATGTCAGTTTCAAAACGTCCACCCGGGGTGAAATCGCACACCTGGTGATTGATTCCACCGGGCTGAAGGTCTTTGGTGAAGGCGAATGGAAAGTCAGAAAGCACGGCAAAGAGCGCCGTCGTATCTGGCGAAAGTTGCATCTTGCTGTTGACAGCAACACACATGAAGTTGTCTGTGCAGACCTGTCGCTGAATAACGTCACGGACTCAGAAGCCTTCCCGGGCCTTATCCGGCAGACTCACAGAAAAATCAGGGCAGCCGCGGCAGACGGGGCTTACGATACCCGGCTCTGTCACGATGAACTGCGCCGCAAAAAAATCAGCGCGCTTATTCCTCCCCGAAAAGGAGCAGGTTACTGGCCCGGTGAGTACGCAGACCGCAACCGTGCCGTTGCTAATCAGCGGCTGAGCGGAAGCAATGCACGGTGGAAATGGACAACGGAATACAACCGTCGCTCGATAGCGGAAACGGCAATGTACAGAATGAAGCAGTTGTTGGGAGATTCACTGACGCTGCGTGACTACGATGGTCAGGTAGCGGAAGCTATGGCCATGGTGCGTGCGTTGAACAGGATGACAAAGGCTGGGATGCCAGAAAGCGTGCGTATTGCCTGAAAATCCAGCCAGCTACAGGGTCGTTCGCACGAAATCTTATTTATTCAACAAAGCCTTTATGATTTATCAAATTTACCGCCATGAGCGCATTGGTTCCAAAAAATCGGCAATTCCTGCTCATAAAAACACGCGCTGAACGTCTCTGTTTCCATTTTTCACTGTCTGGCAGACTGTGGGCCGCGGTAATCGCCGCCCAGGGCTTTAATCAAGGTGATATCGGTGCTGAGCCGCTGGGCCTCGATATCCAGCAGCAAAAGCTGCTGCGCGATGGCCGGGCGACGCGCCTCCTGCGCCGCATAGTAGCTGACCAGCCCGCGCTGATGGTGCGCGCTGGCGCTGCGGGTGGTCACCATCGCCGCCGCGACTTTCTGCTGCTGCAGCGCGGCCTGCTGGTTCAAATCGTTCAACTGGCTGGAGCTAATCGCCACGTCGCGCACCGCGTCCAGCACCGCCTGGTTGTACTGTTTAATTAAAATATTGCTCGCCGTACGCGTCGATTTCAGGTTGGCGTTTAAGCGCCCGCCGTCAAACAGCGGCAAATAGAGCCCCGGCAGCAGGTTGATCTGCTGGAATGAGGACTTAAACAGATCGCCAACGCTCAGCGCGTTGTAGCCCCAGAAGGCTTTGATATCGAAGTGCGGGTAAAACGCCGCTTTTGCCGCGTCCACCTGGTTCATCGAAGCGCTGACGTAGCCGCGCAGTGCCTGCAGATCCGGGCGACGGGCCAGCAGTTCAAACGAAAGCGAATCCGGGAGCGTCTCCTGCAGCGCCGGCAGCGGCACGGGATGAATCTCCGGCATGCTATGCGCATCGGCGCCGATCAGCGCCCGCAGTGTTTCCCGATACTGCATCAGCGTCCCCTGCGTCGTAATCACCTGCTGCTGCGCCGCCAGCAGCTCCGCCTGGGCGTTGGCGACATCGACGCTATCCTCCACGCCGCGCGCGGTACGATGCTCATGCGCCTGCACCGAGAGCCTGGCGATAGCCTCCAGCTGATTAAGTAATGCGATTTTCTGGAAAGTTGCCTGCATCGCGAAATAGAGCTGGGCCACGCTGCTGGCAAGATCCAGCTCGATGCCGGCGGTCTCCGCCTGGCGGGCGTTCTTTTCGCCAATCGCGGCGGCAACGCGGGCGCGGTCGGCGCCCCATAAATCGATATTCAGCGTCGCCCCGACGCCAACCGTATTCAGCGTGTACCAGGGGCCGTTTTTATCCACCGGCAGGGAGAAGGAGTAGGGCCAGGTGAACTGTTTATTGGTGACCCGCAGACGGTTTTGCGCCGCCACGGCGGTGGCCTGCACGCCCATTGCCGACTGCGCAAGCTCGACCGTGGACTGCGATTGCGAAATACGCAGCCGCGCCGCCTGCATGGTGGGGGAGTTCTGCAGCGCGCGATTGACCAGCATATTTAGCTGCGGATCCTGATAGCCTTCCCACCAGCGCGCCGTCGGCCAGCCGCTATTCGCCAGATGGATCACCTGCGCCAGCTCGGCCTGCTGCGGATTGACCAGCGGAACCTGGCCGGGATCGTCCTGAATTAGTGCGCACCCGGTTAACAGCGTCAGGGCGAAGGCAAACACCGGGGATCGCGCGGCGCGCGGGAGAGTAGAGGTTTTAATCATGATTGCATTGCCTGTCGCGGAATATCGGAAGACGCAAATGGCCACGCCGGCAGGGCGGCCAGCGCGTTGACCAGCGGCGCGCCAAATGGATTCGCCGGGTCCGGGAGAAGCGCCTGAGGGCGTTCTACGGCAGTTTGCTGCGCGTCGATACCGGCAGCGTAGCCTTCAAGCCGCCGGGCGCAGCGGGGTAAAAAAGTATCCCCCGGCGCGGCGTACAGACGATAGCCTTCGCTGAGGCGCAGGATCTCTTCCGCCTGATGGAACGTCGCCCGCACCGGCCAGTTTTTGGCTTCCGGCCACGGGTGGGCGTAGGTTCCCAGCGGCTCGGCGGCTACCCGGTTGATTAAGGTTTCGCTCTCGGTCAGCGCGGCAAAGAGCGGCACCAGTTGAACCTCATCGTCGCTTGAGGAGAGGGTCTGCGCCAGCTGGCGATAAAGTTGTGCCAGACGCGCTTTGAGCTGCGGGGCTTCGCTATCCGGCCATAAATAGAGATGTACAATCGAGGAGACCAGCACGCCGAGCAGGATACCGATAACCCGGTCGCGCAGTTCGGTAAGGTTGCTGAGCGGGCCAAACCAACTGAGGAACGCCAGCGCAAAGGTGAAACCTATCTGGATCCCGGCGTAGGCGATGCGCTCTGAGCCTGCCGCAATCCACGCGGCCAGCGCGAACACCGGCAGGGTCATCGCCAGCAGGCCGCTCAGCGAGTCGGTCCAGGGCTGCACAAAGACGATCAGGAGCAGCGCAATCAGCGTCGCCAGCAGTGCGCCGCCGATGCGCAGCCACGTTTTCTGCAGGGTAGCGCCCAGACCCGGCTGGGCGACAATGACGCAGCTCAGCATAATGGTGTGGATGCCCTGCCAGTCGGCGGCGGTATAGAAAACGTAGCACAGCAGCGTCGCCAGCAGCGTTTTCAGGGCAAAGTGTAGATAGGCGGGATTGGACCACGCGTCCGGCAGCAGCAGCGGCGCTTTTTCCACTTCACCCTGCGGTAACGCGATGGTTTCGCCGCGCGCCAGCCGCGACAGCACCCCGGCGATCTCCTGCAAAATGGCGCTGTTATCGCTATCGCGTGGGACCATCAACGGCTCCATATCCGCCGCCGTGGGGCTGGGCAGATTATCCGCCAGCGCGTTCAGCTCGCGGGCTATCCGCTGGCGCGCATCGGAATGGTCGTGGCCCGGTTGTAGCAGCGCCGTTAAATGGTAGCAGCGCAGCGCGGCGGCCATCAGCGATTGCCAGGCCTGCGGGCTGGCGGCAATCTCCGGCGTGGCGCGGGCGGATTGCTGGTACAGGGACTGCAACTGGTTAAACTGGCCGGCGATCTCTTTAAAGGAGGGTTGCGGCGCCCCGCCATCCGGTTGGCTAAGAATCCGCGCCGTCTGGCGCAGCATGACCACCAGCCGGGCTTTAAACTGATAGCCGGGGAACGCCTGCTGGAAACAGGCGTTGACCAGCAGCGTCACCAGAATGGCGGTGTTAATCGCCACCCATAGCCACAGCAGCAGGCGTACCAGAATTTCGCTCTGGCTGGTCATCGACGGGAAGGTCTGGGCGTAGATGATTGCCAGCGCCACCACGAAAAACGCCAGCCCCAGCTTGCCGAGGACCCGCATCAGGTAAATCGCACAGAAGAACAGGATCACCGAGGCAACCAGGCGAATTAGCGGATAGTCATAGGTCCACTTGATAATCAGCAGTACGCCGCCCAGCGCGACGCTGACGGTCACCACGAAAACCACGCTGACCAGCTTAATCATCAGGACGTTAGGCTGGCTGACGTAAAACACCACGATCAGCGCCACGGCGAGGAAGGGAATATGCAGCGTCATAAACAGCACAATCAGCACCGCACAGCTGAGCGTCAGGCGCAGGGTATAGTTCGCCCGCCCCGGCGCATCGCGGAGTTCCCGGGTCAGAAACGGCCACAAACTTTGCATGCCGTCTCCTTATTGCGGCTGGAGAACGGCGCTGGCGGAAGCGCCCATGCGAAACAGGTTCGGGTCGGGATCTTTGACGGCGATTTTAACCGGGAAGCGCTGGGAGACATGGACCCAGTTGATGCTCTTCTGAATGACCGGCAGGCCTTCAATGACGCTGCCGCCGTCGGGCAGAACGCCGGTGCCGACCGAGTCGACTACGCCCTCGAAGGTGCGGCCATGGTTGGTCATGACGGTGATTCTGGCCGGAACGCCGGGCCGAACACTCTGCAAGTCGGTTTCGCGGAAGTTTGCCACCACGTACCAGTGGTCGTCATCCAGCAGGGTAAAGACCGGCTTGAGGGCCGAGGCGTACTGGCCGATCGTCGTCTTCAGCGCCACCACCACGCCGTTAAACGGCGCGCGCACTTCGGTAAATTCGAGATGCAGCTCGGCCAGCGCAATTTGCGCCAGGATCCCCGCGCGCTGCGCCACCATGGCATCAACGCCGGTCACGGCCGCGGAAGCCTGTTTCGCCTGCAGCAGGGTGGCCTCCAGTTCGGCGCGCGCCGCTTTTTCGGCCGTTCGCGCCTGATCCAGATCTTCTTGTGAGGCAAACCCCTGCGGTACCAGCGGCTCAAGGCGTATGCGTGAAGAGGTGGTCTGCTTAACCAGCGCTTTAGCGCGTTCAACGGCGGCGTTGACCGACTGCGCGTTGTACTCCTGCGCTTTGATGGTGCGCTGGGTCAGCATAATCTGCGCATCAAGCGTGGTCAGCCGCGCTTTGGCATCATCAAGCATCGCCTGGTAGGGACGCGGGTCGATGCGGAACAGCAGATCGCCTTTTTTCACCCGCTGATTGTCGCGAATCGGCATTTCGACGATCCGCCCGCTCACTTCCGGCACCACGTCGATGGTGTCGGCATAAACGTAAGCATCGTTGGTTTCCGGCGAGGTTTGCAACTGCCAGATAACCAGAATCAGCGCCACGATCGCAGCGAGAACGAGCGCCAGCAGGGGCCATTTTTTGCGGATAACGCTTGAGCGGGATTGGGTCATAGGGATCTAGTTTACGAAGAACAGGAACCACAGAATCGTGGCGAACAGGAACATCAGCGCCAGATAGCTGAAGACCAGTGGAGAAAATCGCGATTGCCATCCTTGACGCACAATCAGGATATGGCAGGGAATAAGTAACAGCGCGGCGCCTAATAAGCAGAAGAACCAGCCGGGAAATGCTGCGCCTAAAACCGGAATCGCCGGGGATAATGAGCAGCCGGAGAGCGTAAATAGCGAAAATAAGAGCGCAGGGCACGCCAGCTTAACAATGCGATTCAAGACGAAATACCTGAGTGCTCGGATTAAGGTGAAATGAGTTTAATCTCCTTGATTGTGAAAGAAAAGAAACTCATCATGTATCTCAAACAGAACGTCTCTTTTCCTCTGGTTACATTGTTTTGTGATCATCTTGCATCACCACAAATATAAAAGTAAAACTATATGGATTGTCTGCATTTTAATTCCTATATTCAAAGCATTACAAAAAGTGCCGTTAGCATTTTTACCCCCTTACTTTATATGGCTCACCTGGTTATGCATAACACCATATATGAAACATTGCTGGAAGCACCCGGCCCGCAAGGCTCTCTCAAAGGCACCTTGCTTATTCCGTGCGCTGGAGCCTGCGGCATCTGCCCTGTCCCGGCGAAAAAGAACTTATCAGGATGATCGTCCCGGCGGGAGCTGTTGCGCCGCCGGAGGTACTGGCGGCGCACACGTTCAACAGTGGCTATGCAGTCTGCATCGATTTTCTGTCTGATGAGGAGATAAAACGCTGGTCCCCGGAACGTAAGGCCGCGACACGGAAGCGTAATCTGGAACGCAGGGTCAACAGGCTGGCGCCGTTGTTTGCAGACGAACTGATCGCGCGGGAACTGGAGGCGAGGCCGGACTATTTCAGCGGAAAATAGTCACAGATAACTGCCTGAAAACCGGGGGAGAGTCCTGGTGAAAATACCCGCTTCCGGGGTATAATGGCGGTGGCGCTTGAGGCTTTTTGCCTCATGATGTTCAGGTGGTTTGTTGCCGTGTTGTGAGGCAGAAAGAAGAAAGCCCCGAAGGTAATTTTTCAATTAACCAACGAGGCCGTCTGTATGCTGATCACACTCAGATTAGCCTCTTACCCGCCGAAAGGCAAGGAGAAGAAGGCTATGAAGCTGAAACCCAACTCTTTCATCTGGTGCGTATTTATAGTGTGTCTCACACTATTGATTTTCACCTGGCTGACACGAAAATCGCTCTGCGAAATTCGCTACAGAGATGGAAGCAGGGAGGTGGCGGCTTTCATGGCTTACGAATCCGGTAAGTAAGCTACCTGGAGGCGGGTGAAACCCCGCCTTTTCAGGGCTGAGGGGGTCAGTTCTGCCGAAAGCGCCTTTACAAGGGGCTGTCAGTTGTCCGACTGGCAGCCCCCTTTTTGTTCCGGGCGCGGCCGCACGCATGAACATCCCGGAAAGACTGTTCCCCTCCGGGGAACGGGGGAAGGGCGGATGCGCCTGCGGCGCTTCCGCTTTACTCCCGCCGCCTGCCCGTCCTTTCCTCATACATCTCCGCCGTCTCCAGCTGCCCGATGGCCATCAGTATCCCGGTATGTGATTCGTCTGTCGCAACCATGATTTGCCAGTGAAGTCGCTTCAGCTGGTAGATCAGCTGTGCCCGGTCGGTCTCTGCGCCGTTGCTGGCCAGCATCAGGCAGCACTGGCCCACTAACATCCCGACCGATATCACTTTCACGCCGGCATTCTTCTCTGCGCTAGACGTTTCAGACGTGGCAGTGGCGGCCGCGCGCCGCAGCCGCGTGGAGTGGGAAAATCAGCAACGTGAAAAGCAGCAGCTGCCGCGACTGGAAATGGACGAGCTGATCGCCAGAGCCTGGCGTTACGTACGTGAGCGGTTCCGCAGCTATCAGTCTCAGCGTAAGGAGCATGGTCTTAAGCGTGCCCGTGCCCGCCGGGATGCAGACCGTACCCGCCGGGATATTGAGACTATCGTGAAACGCCAGCTGACGCGTGAGATTGCTGAGGGACGTTTTACCGGTAACCTGGACGCCGTTCGCCGGGAGCAGGCAAGACGCGTCAAAGAACGCATGCTGATGTCCCGGGGCAATAACTACACGCGACTGGCCACGCTCACCTCCTGACCCCCTTTTTTTTAATATCCGGTTCGCTCCGGAGGATTTCGCACGCCTGTAGCACGGCTCCGCTCACTATATGAACAACGTTGTGCAGGATTTCTTCTGTGCCGCATTCGGGAACGCGGCAGAATGGCCGGAAAAATAACGGCCGGTGTGATTTTCGTCTTCGATTTTCATTTGTTCACACATGACTGCAAGGGAACTTTCCATTAAGTGACAACCGTAATCGTTACAGGGTGCCAGACGATATCGTTTCAGGGTGCGTGGTTCCTTTTAAACCCCTGCTCTGTACTTCTTTTAAGGTAATGGTCCCAACTTATTGATAGTGTTTTATGTTCAGATAATGCCCGATGACTTTATCATGCAGCTCCACCGATTTTGAGAACGACAGCGACTTCCGTCCCAGCCGTGCCAGGTGCTGC
>NZ_JAKRNL010000016.1:0-25213 GCF_022346905.1 Pantoea sp. ACRSB
CAGCATCTGGCAAGGCTGGGACGGAAGTCGCTGTCGTTCTCAAAATCGGTGGAGCTGCATGACAAAGTCATCGGGCATTATCTGAACATAAAACACTATCAATAAGTTGGAGTCATTACCACGCTTACGTATATATTTCCCAGAGCGTAATCCTGCTTGCTTGTTTTTGATCACTATTACTCACCCCTTTTCATCCTCCCAGGAAAACTGCACCCGGGAGGAGTTCATAGGACCAGCGGAGAGGCACACTTAAAAAAACCACACAGGAAGGATCCCGTAATGAAACTCGCTGTGTTTGCGTCGTTGTTGGTCCCCGGGATGGTCTTTGCCGCCTGGACCACCGCTGATTTCCCTGCCTTTACCGAAGAAGGCCCTGGTCGCTTTATCAGCCAAAAAGTAATTGAAAAGGGTACCCGTCCACTGCAACTTAATGTTGATCAGCAATGCTGGCAACCTACAGGGCCAATCAGGCTCAACCAGATGCTTTCGATGGAACCCTGCCACAGCCCGCCACCACAGTGGCGCATTTACCGGGATGGCCTGTATAACCTGGTGATCGATACCCGTTCCGGCACTCCGACGATGATGATTTCGCTGGAAGAAAAAGCAAGCAGCTCTGCTGCGGTATCTGTACGCCAGTGTCCTAAGTGGGATGGTAAACCTCTGACTATTGATGTCAGTAAAACTTTCGCCGAAGGTAGCAAGGTGCGTGACTTTTACAGCGGCAACATCGTTACTGTCAGTGGCGGCAAAGTCACGCTGCAGCCTGCTCCCGGCAGCAACGGTTTATTGCTGCTCGAACGGGCCAGCACAGACGCTGACGCTCCCTTCAACTGGCACAATGCCACCGTCTATTTTGTACTGACTGATCGCTTCGCTAACGGTAACCCGGCCAATGATAATAGCTATGGCCGTCACAAGGATGGTATGCAGGAAATAGCCACCTTCCACGGGGGTGACTTGCAGGGGTTAAGCAGCAAACTGGATTATCTGCAACAGCTTGGTGTTAATGCCTTATGGTTAAGTTCGCCGCTGGAACAAATTCACGGCTGGATCGGTGGTGGTACCAAAGGAGACTTCCCGCACTACGCCTATCACGGCTACTACACACAGGACTGGACGAAGCTGGATGCTAACATGGGTACCGAAGACGATCTGCGTCATCTGGTAGACGAGGCCCATAAACGCGGGATCCGCATTTTGTTCGATGTGGTGATGAATCATACCGGATATGCCACCCTTGCTGATATGCAGGAATTTCAGTTTGGAGCCCTGTATCTGAAAGGCGATGAACTGAAAAAGACACTCGGTGAGCTCTGGACTGACTGGATACCAGGTAAGGGCCAGACCTGGCACAGTTTCAACGACTATATCAACTTCAGCGATAAAGCAGGCTGGGAGAAATGGTGGGGTAAAAAGTGGATCCGAACCGATATTGGCGACTATGACAGTCCCGGTTATGACGATCTGACGATGTCGCTGGCTTTCCTGCCAGACCTGAAAACCGAATCGAAGGTAGCCTCAGGCCTGCCTAACTTCTATCACCTCAAACCGGACACGGCAGCAAAAGAGATCCCTGGCTATACACCACGTGACTACCTGACCCACTGGCTGAGTCAATGGGTACGTGATTACGGTATCGACGGCTTCCGTGTGGATACCGCCAAACATGTTGAACAGGACGCCTGGCAGCAATTGAAAACGCAAGCCAGCGCAGCGCTGGCAGAGTGGAAAAAGGCCCATCCTGATAAAACACTCGATAATGCACCATTCTGGATGACTGGCGAATCCTGGGGCCATGGGGTGATGGAGAGCGAGTATTACCGCCACGGTTTTGATGCGATGATCAACTTCGATTATCAGGATGAGGTGGCGAAAGCTGCCAACTGTATGGCGAATATCGACCTCACCTGGCAACAGATGGCTGATAAGCTACAACGCTTTAATGTGATGAGCTATCTCTCATCCCATGATACCCGCCTGTTCCGCGAAGGCGGCAGCACAGCGGCAGAACTATTGCTGCTTGCGCCGGGTACCGTACAAATTTTCTATGGTGATGAATCGTCGCGGCAATTCGGTCCCACCGGATCCGATCCAATACAGGGTACGCGTTCGGATATGAACTGGCAGGATATCAGCGGGAAAGCTGCGAGTAACGTTACTCATTGGCAGAGAATCGGCCGGTTTCGTGCACGCCATCCTGCTATCGGGATGGGAAGACAAACAACCTTATCTCTTCCTGGTGGTTACGGTTTCGTACGTGAAAAGGGCGACGATAAAGTGATAGTGATTTGGGCAGGGCAGCAATAGAAATAGTGTGATGAAGCTACGTAGCTACCGCTTGACGTTCAAGACGGTAGCTACGGGCGAGGTGCGGTCCGGGGCATATGCGGATATGCTATTTAACATAATAATGATTTTGAGTAGTCATGTATACCATTGATATTCAACTAGTAATGTCCGCCTGGGAGATGCGGATGTTTTCCTGGACTGTTATGTTGTGATCCCCAGATGCTGCCGGTACTTCACCGAACTCATTGTGAAGTGGTCAACAAAAACTGGCCACCGAGTTAGAGTTTTTCCAGTATCGGTTTTCCGATTCGTTTGGGGGTAACCCACCGTTATACCCATGCGGCCTTAGCGAGCTGTAATACCCGACGATATAGTCCGTGATCGCATGAGCAGCTTCGCTAAAGTTTATATAACCTGTCACTGGCACCCACTCGTTTTTCAGACTCCGGAAGAAGCGTTCCATCGGGCTGTTGTCCCAACAGTTTCCACGTCGGCTCATACTCTGCCTGATTTGGCAACGCCACAGTAACTGCCGGAACTGTCTGCTTGTATAATGACTGCCCTGATCGCTGTGGAACATTACTCCGGCGGGCTTGCCGCGCGTTTCCCATGCCATTTCCAGCGCTTTAATGGTGAGTCTGCTGTTCGGTGAGAACGACATTGCCCAGCCCACTGGTTTTCTTGCGAACAGGTCGAGAACAACGGCGAGGTACGCCCAGCGCTTACCTGTCCAGATATAGGTCACATCACCGCACCACACCTGGTTTGGCTCTGTTACAGCGAACTGTCGCTCAAGATGATTCGGGATAGCTACGTGCTCATGACCGCCACGCTTATACCGGTGAGTCGGCTGCTGGCAACTGACCAGCCCCAGCTCTTTCATGAGCCTGCCAGCAAGCCAGCGCCCCATCTGGTAGCCTCTCTGGGTTGCCATTGTGGCGATGCTTCTTGCTCCGGCCGAACCGTGGCTGATGCCATGTAGCTCAAGTACCTGACTGCGTAATACAGCCCGTCTGCCGTCTGGTTTTTCAGGACGGTTTTTCCAGTATCTGTAGCTACTGCGGTGAACCCCGAACACGTGGCAGAGAGTGGTCACAGGATAACGCGCCCTGAGTTTCCCGATTATCGAGAACTGTTCAGGGAGTCCGACATCAAGAGCGCGGTAGCCTTTTTTAATATATCGTTTTCCATTTCAATGCGTTGTAGCTTTTTCTTCAGCTCACGTATTTCAATCTGTTCTGGGGTTATAGGGGAGGCTTTAGGTATTTTGCCCTGTCGTTCATCCCGCAACTGCTTTACCCATCGCGTCATGGTAGAAGGACCCACATCCATAGCACTGGCCGCAGCTGCAACGGTGTAGTTCTGATCAAGGACCAACTGAGCGGATTCGCGTTTAAACTCTGCGCTGAAATTTCTTTTTTTCATTGAGGCACCTGTAATGTTCTGAGGTGAGCATATCACCTCTGTTCAGGTGGCCAAATTCAGTAAACCACTTCACCAGGAGGCGGCTGAACAGATTAATGCCGGATTTGAGTCAGATCGTCAGCAGAAAGGCCAGTCATTTTCATAATGGTGTCACGGTCGAGGCCGTTCTGCAGCATTGTACGCGCGATTTTCAGGGTCGCTTCACGCTCTCCTTCATTACGACCTTCCATGCGCCCTTCCATGCGCCCTTTCTCAATGCCTTTTTGTTCCAGCTGCTGTGCGATGGTCATGAGTGCGTCTCCATGTTGCGGCACACGCTGTGCCAGCTCTCGTACAAAGGCTTCGGAATCGGCCGACTCTCCCGCCTGCAGTAAATAGTGTATCAGCGCCGTTACCTGGGGTGAAGAAAGATAGTTCGCCATCAGCAGCGTGGCCAGCCGGTCGGTCAGCGTGGCCATGTCGCGCTGGTGAATGTGCTTCTGCAGCAGGGTGAGCGCCGCCATGCTGCGATGGTTCATGATGTCATCGTCCGGAATGACGGTGATGTCTGTCAGGGGAAAGGCGCTTCCATACAGCCTTTCCGCCACTTCCGGGTTGTCGAACTCATCCAGCCAGCAGGTAGAATACGGATACGGGCTGCGTTTTCCGCTATAGAACAGCACGGGTATCACCAGCGGCAGCTTCTTATGACCGGCCTCGAGGTGGCGCTGCATGGCAGCCACGGCGTAGCGCAGCAGGCGAAAGGCCATATGCCGGTCCGGGGAAGACTGGTGCTCGATGAGTACATGTACGTAACCGTCCCCGGCGGTGGTCTTCAGGCTGTAAAGGACGTCGCTGAAATACTGCCGCAGGTCATCCTCGACGAAGGAGCCGGACTCCAGCTTCAGGGTGCTGAGGTCGCAGAGCGCGCGCAGCTCTGCCGGGAGATGTAGCTCCATAAAGTCCCGGGCAATGTCGGGCTGCGTGAGAAACTGCCTGAAAGTGGCGTCATGGGGCGTAGGAGTACCGCTTTTTTTCTTCATCCGTGCTGACTCTTAAAAATGACACTAAATATGATACCACGGTAGTAAAACGGCTGTATGAAACAGACCTTTTCTGACAAGAGCCTGTATCCAGACCACTGACATTAATAATGTCGCCAGCCTGCAGTAAACTGAAAATTCTCTTTTGTTCATCAGCGGGCGCTTGCGAAACTCGTTACATCTGAATGTGGCCAACTGACGTTCGGCTGTATTCTCTTCTTTTACTTCTTCGTGAGTTTTAACGCTACCATCATTACGCTCATGTTGCTGATGAAGAGAGCTGCTCCTCGCCACGCCTCTTTTTCCGTCCAGACGTCCGGATCTCGTTTTACTCAGGTTTTAATCAGCATAAAAGCGGCAAGCACAAACAGTATAAATGTGGACAAGCTCATCGTTATTCATACATGAAAATTCAGATGATTGAGGTTAACAAATTCAGAAGTGAAGTGGCTTAGACAGGATTTCGCCCCCCTCCCCTGCCTTGGTAATGACGAATTCTTGGCTTTATTGTAAACAGCACTCAATTCCACGTTCATTAAAAACAAAGAGTTAAGGATATGTGTTTTTACTCGTTTGAGTATATGAATTTATGTGTTTTTGAATTTTTACTTTTTTACTCATTTATGGTTTACTCCTTTACACTATCACTCAAATGAGTAAATGAGACTTTAAGCATGAAGATCATTTCGTTTCTGAATCCTAAAGGTGGCTCTGGCAAAACCACTGCAACAATTAACGTCAGTTCCTCCATTGCCAGCAGTGGTAAAAAAGTCGCGGTGGTTGATACTGACCCACAAATGAGTCTTACAAACTGGAACAGCGCCGGTAAGGCCGGATTTGATGTTTATACCGCCTCATCTGAAAAGGATGTCTATCAAGTTCGTAAAGAACTCGGCGATTATGACTACGTTATAATTGATGGTGCAGGCTCGCTCTCTGTCATCACTTCTGCAGCCGTGATGGTGAGTGATCTCATCATTATTCCTGTGACACCCAGTCCGCTCGATTTCTCAGCGGCAGGTTCTGTGGTGACCGTCCTTGAGGCTCAGGCATATAACCGCCCTGTCGAAGCTCGATTCCTGATCACCCGAAAGATTGAACAGGCGACAATGCTTAGTGTTTTAAAGAGCAGTATTGCTCAGACGGGAATCAAAGCGTTTAAAACCTCAATCACTCAGCGCCAGAGCTATGTAAGATCGGTTCTTGAAGGAGAAAGTGTGTTTAATACCACTGACAGAGCTGCTCAGGGAGAAATCCAAATCCTGACTAAAGAAATATTGTCAGTTTTTGAGTAAAAACCCATATACTCATTTGAGGAGGATTTATGGCACTTGAGAAAAAACATTCGTCATCAATGATGACGTTCGGCGCGCATCGTGATTTGGAGAAAATTGTTCAGGCTCCTGAGGTGAAGGCTCCGTCAGAGAAGCAGAAACGCGTGAACGTGAATTTCAGCGAAAATAAGCATGCCCGCTTCAAGGTTGCTTGTGCTAAGCGTGGAACCAGCATCACTGATGTTATTAATGAACTGGTTGACGAATGGCTACGTGAAAATGAGTGATTACTCATTTGAGTGAATGTGTGTTTCGTAGGGTCATGGTTATTTATACTCTTAACAATCATGACCACTGCAACCAAACGTAAGTTTTACTCATTAACATAAAAACTCATATGAGTAATTGTGTAAAGATGAAAGTGAGTCTTGGAGTAATCCTTGTCTGAACTCGGCGGTACTGGGAATACTTGCTACAAGTACATAGTCTTGTATTGAGTAAAAGTGTAAAAGAGTAAACAGGACGTGGAAATACTCATTTACTCAAATGAGGCAATGTGTTCTGACTTTTTTCTTACCGGAACGGTCTGCTCAGTTTCTGTGACCTTTTGAGCTGGTTAAACCCAAGTACGACTTAGTACAAAAGAAAATTTTTTCCTGCAAGTATTTACTCATATGAGTTTATGAGTAAGCAAAGTTTAGTACCAACAGATCATCTTTTCCTGAGTTTACTCTTTCACTCAAATGAGTAAAAACTCATAAACGCAAATGAGTTTAAAAGGTTGCTGTTTACAGATGACCTGTGAATATCCAGGTCAGCGCACTTTAGCGACAGGCAATTCTTTCCAGTTTGTTGTCCACGCCTTACTAAGCATCTCGCGCTTCATTTTCCAGTCAGGATCGATGCCTTTACCTGCAAAGCCAATACTGTAACGCCCAGACTTGTTCATTGTATCCAACAGACTCATCAGGGCCTCACTGCCGGCACGCTGCACCTCATCATCAAAAAGGTTCAGCTGCGCCACGCCGTTCGGCTTGAGTTCACTCAGCATGATGCCAGCTTTAGCATAACGAAAATCCGGGCGCCAGATGGCGTCCATGGACTTTACTGCAGCCTCGATAATGTTACGCGTGTCTTGCGTACCCACGCGCAGCTTCACGAACGCCGTGTTGCCGTAACCTGGATACCCGGTGTCGAAAGGCGAGGTGCGGATAAAAACGGAAATGTGATGGCAGAACTGGCGGTCCTCCCGCAGCTTCTCCGCCACGCGTTCGGCATACGCACAGACGGACTGACGCATCGCGTCATATTCCATTATGCGCTCGCCGAAGCTGCGGCTCACGACTATCTGCTGCTTTGGCGGCGGGGCATCCTCCATCGGGATGCAGGATTCGCCGTTAAGCTCGCGTACCGTTCGCTCCAGTACCACACCGAAATTCTTGCGGATGAAAGAAGGGGAGGTGCGTGCCAGGTCAAGCGCCGTTGTCACGCCGAGCAGCTGCAGGCGTTTTTCAAGCCGGGAACCTACGCCCCAGAGTTCACCCACGGGCTGTCGCGATAGCAGCGTTTCGGTCCGCCTCGGATTCCCCGGCGTGAGCGCCAGCACCCCGCCAAACTGGGGCCATTCCTTTCCGGCCCACTGTGCCGACTTCGCCAGGGTCTTCGTTGGACCAAGTCCGACGCCGACGGTCAGGCCTGTGCAGGCCCTGACGTGCGACCGGATCATGCGGCCAAAGTCCTCGTACGGCATAGCCATTTCCATACCCGTGCAGTCACAGAACCCTTCGTCAACCGAATATACCTCCAGACGCGGCACCATCTCCTCGATGCAGGACATCACCCGCGTACTCATTGAGTGGTTTATGTGGAATAGAAATTCAACACAAGACTTAAACCTACACTACACATATGTACATTAATTACACAAAGCTTATCCTCTATGTTTTGCGGATAAGTCAGAGGGCATATGTACCGACCGGCTGCAAAAACATGCCCGGAGTTTTGTGATATTTAATACAGGGGGATGTCAGTTTAAAAAAGCCTGAACAGGGACACGGCATTTCTCTTCTGGCTGTATGGCGGGCAGTCTGAAAAAGAGCGGTGATTGTTTGCCACCCTGCCGCCAGGTGAATGTACCAACAAATCACCGGCCGGGAGTGAGGCAGTCGGTACTTTGCAGAAGCTGCGCCTGGGCAGCTTCCGTTTGCTGTCACGCTGCCATTTTCCGGCATTCTTCAGCACAGCGGTAACAGGCCTCAGCACATTTCTTGCAGTGCTCATGCTCATGTTTTGCACATTCATCACCACATTTCTGGCACACCTCAGCGCAAACTTTACAAATTTGAGCAGCGAATTCACTGTCCATAGTCATGAACTCAGCGGCCAGGCGGCAGATGCTGGCGCACTGCATGTCCGTCCGGATACATTCGCGCATCATCTCCAGATTTTCTTCCTTCAGACAGGACGTTGCGCAGTAGTCACAGGTTGCGGCACAGATATAACAGGCCTCAATGCAATTGCGATATTGTTCAGACATCTTTTCCTCTCCTCATCGGTAAGTGCAAAGAAGTGATAAGCATGGAACAAAATGTGGATTTCAGCAAAAGCGCTGTATGCAGACAGTCAGTGGCAGGATCAGGGTGAAAAAAGATTTAAAAAAAGAAGCCCGCCACAGTCAGACGGGCCGGCTAATTACAGCCTCAAGAAAATTTACCAGACAACTCAGCGTAATGAGGGGTACGCACAACACATCCCGGAAAAAACAGTAACAACGGACAATAAACCGGGTGATTTTTGTCCGTATTTGCAGCCCATACAGCGGGCCGTCATCTGCTCTTAATTCTCTACCTGCATCATCTTGCGGTGCGTTTCAATCACGTTCTGATGTGCAGCAGCACTGCTGTTATTCATGCTCTGATGTGCCTGTATCGCCAGTTCATGCTCATTCATGGAGGCTGCCTGGGCTTTCTTGTCCATGCAGCAGGGCATAGTCATGGGAGCCTGCTGTGCCTGAGCGGCTGAAACAGACAGAAGGGCCGCGGCGGCGACAAGCATAATCTTTTTCATTCGTACTTCCTTACGTTTAAAGAATGGGAATTGTAATTAATCCCGGACCGGAACATTACCGGCCTCAGTGCTTTTTATCGTATCCGAAAAAAAACACAGCGAACGAAAATGACAAAAATGTAATTTAAAAACAGCAGGTTCCAACATGACATAAATGTAATCAAGTCGGGATTTCAACTGTGATAGTTTGCCGTTAACAAAAATAAAGTTCCTGGCCGGACTGCATTATGCCTGCTTCCGGCGCGGAGAAATTTTCTCCCGGGATGACCTGCATTTTGCCGGAGCACAGTCATGCAGCTTAAAAGTTCACGACGCAATTTTATCAAAAGGATCACCGCAGTCGGCGTTGTCGGCGGTCTTGGTATGAAGACGTTCGATGCTTTCTCGGCGGTAAGTCTGGTACAGCCACGCACGCTTACCGGTAACGATTTCGACCTGTTCATCGCTGAAACGCCAGTTAACATCACCGGTAACATCCGCTATGCCAAAACCATTAACGCCAGCCTGCCAGGGCCACTGCTACGCTGGAAAGAAGGTGATACTGTCACGCTGCGGGTTAAAAACCGGCTAAAAGAGACAACATCCATTCACTGGCACGGCATTATTCTGCCGGCAAACATGGATGGCGTTCCCGGCCTCAGCTTTCACGGTATTGAATCCGGTGATACCTACGTTTATTCGTTTCGCGTGAAGCAGAATGGCACCTATTGGTATCACAGCCATTCCGGTCTTCAGGAGCAGGATGGCGTTTACGGCCCGATTATTATTGATGCTGCTGAGCCTGAGCCGTTTACGTATGACCGGGAGCATGTGGTAATGCTGACTGACTGGTCAGATGAAAATGCCGCCACCATTCTTGCAAAACTGAAAAAACAGTCTGACTACTACAATTTCGCCAAACCCACCATCGGGGACTTTTTCCGTGATGCCCGGGATAAGGGGCTGGGAAATACCCTGGCCGACCGGAAGATGTGGGCGGAAATGAAGATGAACCCGACTGACCTTGCAGACGTCAGCGGTGCGACTTACACCTATCTCATGAACGGTCAGGGCCCGGGTAAAAACTGGACCGGGCTGTTCCGTAAAGGCGAAAAAATCCGCCTCCGCTTTATCAACGGCTCTGCCATGACCTACTTCGATGTGCGCATTCCCGGCGTGAAGATGACCGTGGTGGCTGCTGATGGCCAGTACGTCACCCCCGTCAGCGTGGATGAGTTCCGTATTGCCGTGGCTGAAACCTACGATGTTATTGTGGAGCCCGACCAGGATGCCTGCACCATCTTTGCCCAGTCCATGGACAGAAGCGGCTATGCACGGGGCACGCTTGCCATTCGTGAGGGCATGACTGCCCCCGTTCCTTCCACCGATCCTCGTCCCTGGCTCACCATGGATGATATGGGCATGGGGGGAATGGATCATGGCAGCATGGAGGGTATGGATCACAGTCAGATGCAGGGTATGGACGGCGGTGACATGCAGAGCATGGACGGTTCAGCCGTGGAAAGCGCCCCGACAGGCAGTATGGCCGGCATGGATCACAGCAGCATGGGCGGCATGGACCACGGCAGCATGGCCGGCATGGGTGATATGCAGAAGCATCCGGCATCAGAAACGAACAATCCCCTGGTTGACATGCAGGCCATGATGCCCACCCCGAAGCTCAGCGATCCGGGTATTGGTTTACGCAACAATGGCCGCAGGGTTCTGACGTATGCCGATCTGAAAAGTACATTTGAAGATCCGGACGGCCGTGATCCCTCACGCACCATAGAATTACACCTTACCGGGCATATGGAAAAATTTGCCTGGTCCTTTAATGGCATCAAATTCTCCGATGCAGAGCCAGTCAGGCTCCGGTATGGCGAGCGTGTCCGCATTGTTCTGGTCAATGACACCATGATGACCCACCCCATTCATCTGCACGGTATGTGGAGCGACCTTGAGGATGAAGCAGGCAACTTTCTGGTCCGGAAACATACCATTGATATGCCGCCCGGCACGCGCCGCAGTTACCGGGTAACGGCCGATGCGCTTGGCCGCTGGGCTTACCACTGCCATCTGCTTTTCCATATGGAAACCGGCATGTTCCGCGAGGTCCGTGTTGATGAATAGGGCGATCCTGATGGCAGTTTCTGAGCGTAATAATATGAAAAATAAGTTTGTCCGGACTGCAGCAGGGCTGCTGTTCATTTCAGTGGTGACCGCCACCTCACTCACTGCCACACCGGCTGCCCGTGCAGAAGCAGCACACAACATGCAGGGGCATGACATGAGTGGCATGTCGGGAATGGATCATTCCACGATGGGCAATATGGAACCTATGTCAGGAATGGAAGGCATGGAGTCTATGCAGCCTGCGGCTCCGGATGAAAGCAGAACGCCTGTTCCGGTACTGACGGACGCCGACCGTCGGGCTGCGTTTCCGGACGTACACGGCCATAAGGTGCATGACAGCAACGTGAACTGGTATCTGCTGGCCGATCAGCTTGAGTGGCAGAAAAATAATGAGGCCGGGGGATTCAGCTGGGACGTCAGCGGCTGGGCCGGCGGGGATGTTGATCGCCTCTGGCTGCGCAGCGAAGGGGAGACCAGCGACGGAAAAACCGAGTCGGCAGAGGTGCAGGCCCTGTGGGGGCATGCTATCTCGCCCTGGTGGGACGTGGTTGCGGGCGCCCGACAGGATTTTAAACCTGGCAGGCCCCAGACATGGGCCGCCGCCGGCTTTCAGGGCATGCCGCTGTATAACCTCGAAACTGAACTCACCGCGTTTGCCGGTGAGCAGGGACGTACCGCGCTCCGGTTTGAAGCAGAGTATGACGTGCTGCTGACCAACCGGCTCATCCTGCAGCCGTCTTTTGAAGCCAATTTTTACGGAAAGGATGATGAGGTGCGTGAAACCGGGAAAGGGCTGTCCAGTACCGAGCTTTCCCTGCGCCTTCGTTACGAAGTGAAGCGGGAGTTTGCGCCTTATGTGGGCGTATCGTGGAGCCAGCTTTATGGCAACACGGCCGATATGGCGACCCGTGAAGGAGAGAAAGACAACGAAGTGCGCTTTCTTCTCGGTGCCCGCGTGTGGTTCTGATGCAGTTAATTCTAACAAACAAGACAGGTATGAATATGAAACGTAATTATGCTGGCTACGTCATCGCTGTTGCCGCCTCTGTTGCTGCTTTTGCCGCGCAGGCGCATCCGGAACTGGCTTCTTCTGTCCCTGCTGATAAAGCGCAGGTGGCAGCGCCTTCAAAAGTGGAGCTGCACTTTACTGAAAATCTGGTCACAAAATTTTCTGGTGCACGTCTCGTCATGACCGCTATGCCCGGCATGTCCTCTCATGCCCCGATGGCGGTTGCGGCAAAAGTGGCCGCCGGTGGCGATCCGAAAACCATGGTGATCACGCCAGCCAAACCTCTGGTGCCTGGCACATACAAGGTGGAGTGGCGTGCGGTGTCTTCCGATACACACCCGCGCACCGGTAACGTCAGCTTTAGCGTGAAATGATGCCATGAACGATCAGACTTTTATTGTCATCCGCTTTTTCCTTTACCTTGACCTTATGGTTCTGTTTGGGCTGCCTTTATTTGAACTGTATGCCGTAAAGGGGGCGCTTAAAAAATCGGTGTCTTTATTCAGCGTCTGGTCGTTCTTCTTTATTCTGATTTCCGCCGGTATTGTTCTGTCGCTGGCGAATATGCTGTTGGTTGCGCAGGCGATGAGTGGCGTGACCGACGCAGGTGAAATCACGCTCCATATCATAGAGATGGTTATAGGTGAGACTGCGGTCGGCCTCAGCTGGGTTATCCGGCTTGCCGCACTCGTCCTGGCCTTCATCGGACTGGGCCTGCGCCTGCGCAATGCCGTTCTGTCGCGTTACGTTCTCACGCTGTCCGGAGGCACAGCGCTGGCCACCCTGGCATGGGGCGGCCATGCGGCCATGAACGACGGTATGAGCTACTATCTGCATCTGCTGAGTGACATCGTTCACCTGTCGGCAGCCGGTGCGTGGGTGGGAGCACTGACGGCTTTTGCCATCCTGCTGTGTATCAAAAAGGCGCAAATGGCCGGACACGCCCGGCAGCTTGCAGAGGCTCTGACAGGATTCTCACGGGCCGGCACCATAATTGTCGTGAGCCTTGTCATTACCGCCGTGATTAATTTTTTCTTCACCGTAGAAAATCCTGTAAGTTCTCTGCCAGGGACCGACTACGGGCTGCTGATGCTGACGAAAACAGTTCTGTTTGCCATCATGTTACTGCTGGCAGCCGCTAACCGCTTCCGTCTGACTCCTGCGCTGGAAAAGGCACTCAGTCAGGGCCACTATAAGAAAGGTATAGTGCTGATGCGCAAAAGTATTATCACAGAATTCAGCGTATCCATACTGATTCTGGCAACGGTTGCCTGGCTTGGCACGCTGTCGCCTGGAAACGGCGTGGCATAACGTTACTCAGCAGCAGGACCCTTATATTATGACCACTCTCCTGATAGTCGAAGACGAAATCAAAACCGGTACATACCTGAAGCAGGGCCTTCAGGAAGCCGGGTATGACGTTACGCTGGTCAGTGACGGCCGTCAGGGGCTGGCGCATATCCTGCAGCAGCGCTATGACCTCATTATTCTTGACGTTATGCTGCCCTCGCTTGACGGCTGGGACATCCTGCGTCAGATGAGAATGGCCCGCCACGAGGAGCCCGTTTTATTTCTGACTGCAAGGGACAACGTCAGCGAAAAGATCAAAGGACTTGATCTGGGGGCTGATGATTATCTGCTCAAACCATTTGACTTTGCCGAGCTGCTGGCACGCATAAGGACTCAGCTCAGGCGTAACCGCTCTGTGTCATCCGGCACGTCAGAAATCGCCGATCTGGTAATGGACATTTCCCGCCGGACCGTCAGCCGCTCCGGCAAAAAAATTCATCTTTCCACAAAAGAGTTTGTTCTGCTGGAGCTGCTGCTTCAGCGACAGGGCGAAGTTCTGCCACGAAATCTGATCTCTTCACTGGTATGGAATATTAATTTTGAAAGCGACACGAACGTGATTGACGTGGCCGTCCGCCGGCTTCGCAGCAAGGTTGACGATGGCTTCAGCCCAAAGCTGATACACACCGTACGCGGCATTGGCTACGTACTTGAGATGCGTGACGAATGAAGCGGACCCTTTCTCTGACCTCCAGGCTGAGCCTGGTTTTTTCCTGTGTCATGATGTCTGTCTGGCTGCTTACCAGCATTCTGCTGGTTGCGGCGCTCAGCAGCTACTTCCGCAGTCAGGACTTTACTCTGCTGAACGGTAAGCTTGAGCTGGCAACTGAATTGCTGGAGGGCGAAGTCCGAACCGGAACGCCTGATACCGGCGGTCTTGCCCGCAAGCTTGCCGACGCCATGGTCGGCCACAGCGGCCTGTATCTGTCGATAAGAACCACAAACAACCATACCCTTGCCAGTTATTCATCTCCTGATTTCCCTGTGCCGGCCAGCCAGTTTGTTACCGGAGCAATCAGGCCCGATATGCTCCAGACCGTGGAAGAGGATGACTGGCGCTATAACGTTATTATGAAAAAAATCAGCACCCAGATCGCTGGCAGACATCATGATGTTTTCATAACAGCGGCCTACGACACAGGCCTTCATGATGCGTTTATCAGTCATTTGAAGGAATCGCTGATATGGTTTAATGGCGGACTCATTTTCCTTTCCGTCCTTCTGGGGTGGCTTGCTACCCGCATCGGACTCAGGCCGCTGAATGAAATAAACCGTCTGGCTTCAGCCATAACCGTGGATAACCTCGGTGAGCGTTTGCCAGCACGTCACCTGCCTGCAGAACTCATGCCTACCGTGGCCGAGTTCAACAGCATGCTGGAGAGACTGGAAAGTTCTTTCAGGCGCCTGTCTGAGTTTTCATCTGACATAGCCCATGAGCTGCGCACGCCCGTCAGTAACCTGATGATGCAGACGCAGGTTGCCCTCTCCAGGGATCGTGACGCCGCCAGCTACCGGGAAGTGCTTTTCTCAAATCTTGAGGAACTGGGCAGGCTTGCCAGAATGAGCAGTGACATGCTTTTTCTGGCGAAATCTGAAAACGGACTGCTGGCGCTGGAAAAAGAATCACTGTCCGCAAGGGCAGAAATAGAGGAGCTCATTGAGTTCTTTGAGCCACTGGCCGCAGAAAACAGCAAAACCGTGGTGCTGAAAGGGGATGCCAGTCTTGAGGGCGATCGTCTGATGCTGCGACGGGCGCTGAGCAACCTGATAACCAACGCCATAAAATATTCTTCAGACCGCGCGACGATACTTATCCGGGCGGAACAGCAGGGCGGCGTGGCATTTATCCATATCTCTAACCGTACGGAAGCTATCACGCAGGAAAATCTGGGGAGGCTTTTTGATCGCTTTTACCGGGGAGACGCGTCCCGGCAACATAATACTGACGGCGCCGGACTGGGCCTTTCCATTACGCGAGCCATTGTCCTGGCACACAACGGTGTGCTGCAGGCTTTTCTGAACGGTGACGTCATTACGTTTACGGTAAAAGTACCGGCGGCATGATTTTGCGCTGAGGTGCGCTTTCCTGTGGGCTAACGCCTGTAATAATTCTGAATTGCTTCAAATCAAGGATTCACCTCCGGGTTTTGTGGAACGATCCCGGGTGTATAACTGAACTGAAAACCTCTAACCCTAGAAGGAATGATTCATGAAAAAATTACGTACCGCCCTGATGAGCCTGCTGGTTTTACTACCCGTTGCGGCTATGGCACAGAAGCCGGACATGAAAATGATGCAGGACATGAATATGTCTCCTGCGTCAAAAGAATACATGTCCGGTATGCAAAATATGCACCATGGCATGATGGAGGCTATGAAAGAGCAGGATCCAGACAGGGCCTTTGCAAAAGGCATGGCTGAGCACCATAAAGGTGCGATAGCCATGGCCGAAACAGAGCTGAAATACGGCAAAGATCCTGAAATGAGGAAAATGGCTGAAGATGTCATCAAAGCGCAGAAGGCTGAGATTGAACAACTGGAAAAATGGCTGAAAAAATAGCCTCACCGTATTTCACACTCGAAAGGGCCTGCCCGGAGGCCCTTTTACCGGCTCTTCAGTATGCCTTTTGGCAGAAGAACTCATTTATCAGACGTCAGTGGCTCTGCCTGAATATAACGCTTCACTGACGCCTTACTTTACCTTACCGGCATTCCTTTACCCCGCAGTGTTTAGATGAGTCGGGCCACCGGTATGTCACTCCAGCGCGTGGTCCATGAAGGGCTCAGCATTTCCCGCTTCATTTTCCATTCGGTACTTACGCCCTGGCCTGCAAACCACACATTACCCAGGCCAGACTGGTTAATACCATCCAGTACCTTCATCAGCTGCGCGCTGTTAGCCCTGGGCTGGTTATCATCAAACAAATTCAACTGGCTGACCCCTTCTGGCGTGAATTCATCAAGCATGATGCCCGCTTTCATATACCGGCGACCTTCCAGCCAGATACGGTCCAGCGAGCGCATCGCGACTTCAATGATGTCACGGGTGTCCTGGGTGGGAAACGAGAGCTTCTCTCCGGCATTGTTACCATAGAAAACTTCGCCTGTGGCGTGGGGGGAGGTGCGGATAAAAATGCCTATCCGCCGGCAGAACTGACGTTCTCCCCTGAGCTTTTCAGCGGCCCGGGTGGCGTAGTGACACAGCGCCTGCTGCATGGCAGTTTTAGTGGTAATACGTTCACCGAAGCTGCGGCTCACGACAATCTGCTGTTTCGCCGGCGGTATCTCCTCAAGCGGGATGCACGGTTCGCCATTAAGCTCGCGCACGGTCCTTTCCAGAACAACGCTAAAGTTCTTTCGAATGAGTGCAGGGCGGGTACGTGCGAGCTGCAAAGCATTTTCAATGCCCATCAGATTCAGGCGTTTGCCGATTCGCCTGCCCACGCCCCATATTTCTTCTACCGGTTGCCTGGAAAGCAACGCCTCAGTGCGTTTTGGATTGCCTGAAGTCAGTGCCAGCACGCCGCGGAACTGCTTCCATTCCTTACTGGCCCACTGCGCAGATTTGGCGAGCGTTTTGGTAGGGCCCATGCCCACACCCACTGTCAGGCCAGTTGTGGCAAGAACATGTCCACGCAAGCGGCGACCAAAATGTTCAAAGTCTTCGCAGCCATCAATACCTGTCAGGTCAAGGAACATTTCGTCAACGCTGTACTGCTCAACACGGGGTGTCATTTCCTCTATAGCTGTCATGACCCTCTGGCTGAGGCTATGGTACAGCCCGTAATTCGAACTGAATATGTACACCTTTTCGGGATAATCCTGCGTTTTTATCTGAAACCACGGTACACCCATTTTGATACCCAGTACTTTTGCACGGGCTGAACGGGCAATGACACAGCCGTCATTATTGCTGAGCACCACTACAGCCTTACCGCGCAGATCCGGGCGAAACAGGGTTTCACAGCTTGCATAAAAAGAGTTAACGTCGGCCAGTCCAAACATAGCGATGGCTACCCCTGGCTGATACAGGGGGCATCATTGCCCTGCTGCATGGTTAATACGGTATGCAAATATCGCATGCCCGCCGCAACATTCATCCTTTTCATTCTGCCGCACCGGTAAGGTTGAGGCGGAGATGTATTTCTAATAATACGTGCATAAAACCCCCTGAATATTAACTGTATTTATATACAGTATTATTTATGCAGAGGTAGCTGACAAGTGGGAAACACGGGAGTTCTCTATACCGGAAGATACTTGTGAGCAGACGCACTGCATCAGTAACCCTCTGAAAAGGCCTGCTTCACATATTCCGCTTGTTTTTTGAAGGTCGGAAAGACTATATTTCCATTATTCTGGAAACATAGTAATGGATGAGGTCTTATGGATTTACAGACTGCCGCGCTGGCGCTCAGGGAGCTGGGGCATGTGACGCGCCTCGGCATCTACCGCGAGCTGGTTAAAGCGGGCCATGATGGCCTGCCGGTCGGTGAACTGCAGAAGCGCCTCGAGATTCCGGCCTCCACGCTCAGCCATCATATCTCTGCGCTGATGTCCGCCGGGCTGGTCAGCCAGGAGCGGCAGAGCCGCACCCTGTTCTGCAGACCCTGCTATGCGCGGCTGGAGCAGCTGATGGCCTTTCTGACAGAAGAATGCTGCGCAGGCGGCAGCTGCAGCCTGTCACCCGTGACGACTCATGAAGAGACCTCATTGTGAATAACGTGAATGATGCCCTGGACAATATCGATCCGACGCTCCTGGATGCACCGCTGACGGAAGAAAAGCTGAAGGCAGCAGAGGTGGCACACCCGCCCCGCATCCTGATGCTCTACGGCTCGCTGCGTGAGCGCTCTTACAGCCGTCTCGCCACGGAGGAGGCCGCCCGGCTGCTGACGGCCATGGGCGCGGAGGTTAAAATATTCAATCCGTCCGGCCTGCCGCTGCCGGATGACGCCCCGGAGACGCACCCGAAGGTTGCAGAGCTCCGCGAGCTGGTACTCTGGTCAGAAGGCATGGTCTGGTGCTCGCCGGAGCGTCACGGTGCCATGACCGGCATCATGAAGACGCAGATTGACTGGATACCGCTGACGTCCGGTGCGGTCCGGCCGTCACAGGGAAAAACCCTTGCGGTGATGCAGGTCAGCGGCGGCTCACAGTCCTTCAACGCCGTAAATCAGATGCGCATTCTTGGGCGCTGGATGCGCATGATCACTATCCCGAACCAGTCATCCGTGGCGAAAGCCTGGGCCGAGTTTGATGAGGACGGCCGCATGAAGCCTTCTTCGTATTACGACCGCATCGTGGACGTCATGGAGGAACTGATGAAGTTCACCCTGCTGACGCGCGGGCGAAGCAACTGCCTGACCGACCGCTACAGTGAAAGGAAAGAGAGTGCCGCTCAGCTCTCAGAGCGGGTCAACCAACGCAGCATATAAAAAAAGCCGGCAGATGCCGGCTTTTGTTTTTCACACTCGTTATATATGCCACCTGGGGAAAAATCAGTGGCTGACGCGGTGACCGTGCTCATCAATGACTGCTTCGCCATCCTCTTTGGTGAACGCGCCCTGCTGCGGGTCTGGCAGTATATCCAGAACTACTTCAGAGGGGCGGCAGAGCTTCGTTCCGAGCGGCGTCACCACCACCGGGCGATTAATAAGGATTGGATGAGCCAGCATGGCTTCCAGTAGCTCGTCATCGCTAAACCGGTCTTCTGCCAGCCCGAGCTGCTCATACGGCTCCGTATTTTTTCTCAGCAGAGCGCGCACGCTGATGCCCATGTCCGCAATCAGTTTTTTCAGCTCGTCGCGCGACGGTGGCGTTTCCAGATACAGAATAACCTTGGGTTCGGTGCCGCTGTTGCGGATAAGCGCCAGGGTGTTGCGGGACGTCCCGCACGCCGGGTTGTGATAAATGGTGATGTCAGTCATAAGCGGTACTCCGTAAAGGCGCTGCACAGTCGCAACACCGGGGTTAAGGTTAAACAGACAGGCGCAGGGCCAGCGCGGCCAGCGTCACAAAAAGTACCGGCAGGGTCATCACGATGCCCACGCGGAAGTAGTAGCTCCAGCTGACAGTAATGTTTTTTTGCGCCAGTACGTGCAGCCACAGCAGGGTAGCGAGGCTGCCGATGGGGGTGATTTTCGGGCCGAGGTCGCAGCCGATGACGTTGGCGTAAATCATCGCCTCCTTCACCACGCCCTGTGCGGTGCTGCCGTCAATCGAAAGCGCACCAACGAGCACGGTAGGCATGTTGTTCATGACAGAAGAGAGCGCCGCCGTCAGGAAACCGGTGCCGAGCGTTGCGCCCCAGACGCCATGCTCTGCAAACCGGTTCAGGGCGGCAGAAAGGTAATCAGTCAGGCCGGCGTTACGAAGACCGTACACCACCAGATACATGCCCAGCGAGAAGATAACAATCTGCCAGGGCGCGCCTTTCAGCACCTTGCCGGTATCAATCACGTGTCCTTTCCGGGCAACCAGCCAGAGAATACACGCCGCCACCGCTGCCACCAGGCTGACCGGTACGCCGAGCGGTTCAAGAGCGAAAAAGCCGACCAGTAGCAGGATGAGAACAATCCAGCCGGTTCTGAAGGTGCGCGCATCGCGGATGGCCTCACGCGGCGCCTTCAGTTTCGCCAGGTCGTAAGTGGCCGGGATGTCCCTGCGAAAAAACAGGTGCAGCATGACCAGCGTGGCTGCAACTGAGGCGATATTCACCGGCACCATCACCGAGGCATACTCGCTGAAACCCAGTTTAAAGAAGTCTGCCGTGACGATATTCACCAGGTTCGACACGATGAGCGGCAGGCTGGAGGTGTCGGCGATGAAGCCTGCCGCCATCACAAACGCCAGCGTGGCGCCCGGGCTGAAGCCCAGCGCCAGCAGCATGGCGATAACGATCGGCGTCAGAATAAGCGCTGCCCCGTCATTGGCGAACAGGGCGGCTACCGCCGCACCCAGCAGAACGATATACGTGAACAGCAACCGGCCCCTGCCGCCGCCCCAGCGTGAAACGTGCAGCGCGGCCCACTCAAAAAAGCCGGACTCATCAAGCAGCAGGCTGATAATGATGACCGCAATAAACGTGGCCGTGGCGTTCCAGACAATCTGCCAGACCACAGGAATGTCCCCGATGTGTACCACGCCGGTCAGCAGCGCCAGTGCGGCGCCGATAACGGCACTCCAGCCAATGCTGAGCCCTTTCGGCTGCCAGATCACCAGTATCAGGGTCAGGATAAAAATCGCACCCGCCAGAAACATACTCTCTCCTTCTTAATTATACGTGCCCGTTAAAGCGGGCTGCTAAGTGTACCCTGTAAATATATGCGTTTAATCGAATGTGTTTAGATAAAATTTTTACATGCAGACAGCTTTGCCGTTGATGGTTGCGTTATCACGCTCAGCCTGTTGACTGAGATGAAGAATTTCATCCCGCTGACACAGATATGCCTGCTCAATGACCGCTGCTGCCCACGCAGGCATGTGTGGCGATAACCGGTAATGGATCCACTTGCCGTCGCGCCTGTCGATAAGCAGTCCACTCTCTCTGAGCAGGGCCAGGTGCCGCGATATTTTTGGCTGTGTTTCTTTCAGGATAGATACAAGCTCGCAGACGCAGAGCTCCCCTTTTTCGCGCAACAACAGCACCAGGCTGAGCCGGGTTTCGTCAGAAAGATTCTTAAAAAGTTGCAGGGGCAGAAGTGACGGCATAATTTCTCCTTCGTGGCGGACAGCAACAAGTCTCGTCTTCTGCAGACGAAAGGTCAATTTTATATTTATAAATTCATATATGTTGTGACGTGCTTACAGGCTTTTCTGTACAGCTTAATGAGGGAATAGCGGTTAAACGATGTCACACAGATTTTAACGGCAGCATACTTTCAGCAACCTGAATGGCCGGGCATGACGAAGTAACATCACAAAAAAAGGCCTGTTGCTTTAGTGAACCGTTCTACTTACAGCAGAAAGCAGCATCAGTAAGAGTGGCTTCCGGCCAGATGACCTGCAGTGATAACCGGCACGATATCCTCAGGCTCTTCTGCCTGCTCCAGTTCGCGCAGAATACCGCAGTCCCGTGTTGCCCGGTTGGCATTGCAGTGGCTCCGGAGCTCAAACAGTTGCTTTTCCAGCATATTCAGTTCACGAATACGGGCCTGAACGTGGTTCAGATGTTCATTTATCAGGGCATTAACCTTACCGCAGTCTGCGTCAGGCTGGCTTCGCGCCTGCAGCAGCACCCGGATTTCTTCATGGGTCATATCCAGCGCCCGACAGCGCCGGATAAACATCAGTCTTTCCAGATGCGCACTATCATAATGGCGGTAGTTATTAGTCTGATCCCGCAACGCGGCCTGCAGCAGGCCCTCACGCTCGTAATAACGCACCGTTTCTACCGGACATCCGGCCAGTCGGGCCAGTTCGCCAATTTTCATAATTCCTCTCATCTGATCTTGACCCTGTAGTTACATCAGGGTCTTTAATGCCAGTATACGTTATGAACGGGATAAAGACATGAGTGACTGCTGCAGTAATAAAAAATGTGGTTCAGCCGCAACCGGAGAAGAGGCGTCCGTTAAAAAAAATGTTGCTGCCCCGGCAGAGGAATCCGGTAAAACGCTACAAAAAACGGCTGAAGCCACACCGGCCTGTTGCAGCACCGGGAGCTGCTGCTCACCGGACAGCCTGAGTCAGCCATCCGAACCGGTTACAGAGCATATCCGCAACGATGAAGTTCAGACGCGTCTGCGCATCATGCAGATGGACTGCCCGACGGAGGAGACGCTGCTCCGCAAAAAACTGGCAAAATTACCTGCCGTCAGCAATCTTGACTTCAATCTGATGCAGAGGGTGCTCACCGTGACCCATACGCCGCAGGCGCTGGGGCCGGTTCTGCAGGCGGTGCGCTCGCTGGGTTTTGACCCGGAACCGATTGATAAAGCAATGCAGCCTGAAGGCAACTGCTGTTCAGGCCGTGAGGCGGAAAGCACCGGCGGTTCCTGCTGCGCGCCTGCTCCTGTCACATTCGGTGAGCTGCAGACCCAGCAGGTGACCGCTGACGGGGTGCGTACCAGTATCAGGATCATGCAGATGGACTGCCCGGTTGAAGAGGGCATGATCCGTAAAAAGCTGGACGGCATGTCAGCCGTGAAGGAACTGGATTTTAACCTTATGCAGCGCGTACTGACGGTGGTTCACGCACCGGATGCGCTCGAGCCCGTTCTGGCCGCCATTCGTTCGCTGGGCTTTGAGCCTGAACTCCCTGACAGCAGTGGCCGACACGTGGTCACGGAGGAAAAGAAAAAAACCTGGTGGCCGCTGGCGCTGGCCGGTGTGGCGGCAATCGCCGCCGAAGCCATGCACTGGACGGGTATGCCGGAATGGCTGGAAGCGGCTCTTGCTCTGGCTGCCGTTGCGGCCTGTGGCCTGTCCACATACAAAAAAGGCTGGATTGCACTTCGCAACGGCAACCTGAATATCAACGCCCTGATGAGTATTGCCGTCACCGGGGCGCTGGCGCTCGGACAGTGGCCTGAAGCCGCCATGGTAATGGTGCTGTTCACGATTGCGGAACTGATTGAAGCAAAGTCTCTTGATCGCGCCCGCAATGCCATCGGCTCTCTGATGAAACTGACGCCTGAAACGGCTACGGTTCAGCAGCCGGACGGCTCCTGGAAAGAAACTGAGGCCAGGTCTGTATCCCTTAACAGCGTGGTCAGGGTAAAACCGGGCGAGCGTATCGCCCTCGACGGCACGGTGGTTCGGGGAAGGACCGCCATTAATCAGGCACCTATTACCGGCGAAAGCCTGCCGGTGGATAAAGGGGAAGGCGACCCGGTCTTCGCCGGGACGGTCAACGGATCCGGTGGCTTTGAGTACCGGGTAACGGCCGCTGCCGGAAATACCACGCTTGCGCGTATCATTCATGCCGTGGAGGAAGCGCAGGGGGCAAAAGCCCCTACGCAGCGCTTTGTTGATCGCTTTGCGCAAATTTATACCCCTGTGGTGTTTGCTATTGCCGTCGCAGTTGCCGTTCTCCCGCCGCTGATTGCAGGTGAAAGCTGGCAGGAGTGGATTTACAAGGCGCTGGTGATGCTGGTTATTGCCTGCCCTTGTGCGCTCGTCATTTCCACGCCAGTGACCATTGTCAGCGGCCTGACGGCAGCAGCTCGCCGGGGGATATTGATCAAGGGCGGCGTTTATCTTGAAGAGGGCCGAAAGCTGAAGTGGCTGGCGCTAGACAAGACCGGCACCCTGACGCACGGTAAGCCGGTACAGACGGATGCGATTATCTATACCGGGGTGGCAGAAGACGAGGGGCGCAAGCTGGCTGTGAGCCTGGCAGGTTACTCCGATCATCCGGTTTCGCAGGCTGTATCGGCGGCATCAGATTGCATTCAGCGTTATGAAGTGGAAAGCTTTGAGGCTCTGCCAGGTCGCGGCGTGCGTGGCGTCATCAACGGTCAAACCTACAGTCTGGGCAATCTGAGGCTGGCTGAAGAAACGGTGCGCTGCCCGGAAGCGGTCAGGGCTGCACTAACGGAACTGGAGACCGGGGGTAAAACGGTCATCATGCTCTGTGACATTCATCAGGTGCTTGGGCTGTTTGCGGTGGCTGATACGGTGAAGGAAAGCAGCCGCGAGGCGATAAGTCAGTTGCATAGTCTGGGTGTCAAAACGCTCATGCTGACCGGAGACAATGCGCACACGGCGCAGGCCATTGCCGGTCAGGTTGGCATTGATGAGGCGCGGGGGGATCAACTGCCGGAAGATAAACTGCGTGCTGTAGAAACATTTACGGCGCAGGGCACGACCGGCATGGTAGGCGACGGCATCAATGATGCACCGGCGCTGGCCCGCGCCGATATCGGCTTTGCCATGGGTGCAATGGGCACGGATACCGCCATCGAGACTGCCGATGTGGCCCTCATGGATGACGATTTGCGTAAAATTCCGGCTTTTGTCCGACTCTCCCGGCAGACGTATAACATTCTGGTTCAGAATATCGTTATGGCTATTGGGATCAAGGCAGTATTCCTGGCCCTGACCATTGCCGGTATGGGGACCATGTGGATGGCCGTATTCGCGGATGTGGGGGCAAGCCTGCTTGTCGTGGCAAACGGTCTGCGCCTGTTGCGTAAGTAACCTGCCTGGCTGCTCTTCCGGTAAAGACAGGCACCTGAAAATAGCCGCTAATCTGAACGCTGATAAAGGAAGAGAGTATGAAACCGCGTAACATGATTTTATTGCTGATGCTCGCAGTCGTGTTTCCGGCAACGGCTGCGCAGGCAGTACACGGAAACCATGCCGGAATGTCACCGTCTTCTGAGGCCTATATGGACGGCATGAATAATATGCACGAAGGAATGATGAAGGCCGTACAGGAGCCGGATGCAGACAGGGCATTTGCCAGGGGCATGATTGAACATCATAAAGGAGCCATTGCCATGGCCGAAACGGAACTCCGTTATGGTAAATCACCGGCAATGCGGAAGATGGCTGAAAGCATTATCAGCGCCCAGAAAGAAGAAATACGGCAGGGTGATGCTGCCAACTTACTGATTTAGTGTATGATGGTGTTTTTGAGGTGCTCCAGTGGCTTCTGTTTCTATCACCTGTCCCTCCTGTTCAGCTACTGACGGGGCGGTGCGTAACGGCAA
>NZ_JAKRNL010000017.1:0-18981 GCF_022346905.1 Pantoea sp. ACRSB
CGGTGATGCTGCCAACTTACTGATTTAGTGTATGATGGTGTTTTTGAGGTGCTCCAGTGGCTTCTGTTTCTATCAGCTGTCCCTCCTGTTCAGCTACTGACGGGGTGGTGCGTAACGGTAAAAGTACTGCCGGACATCAGCGCTATCTCTGCTCTCACTGCCGTAAAACATGGCAACTGCAGTTCACTTACACCGCTTCTCAACCCGGTACGCACCAGAAAATCATTGATATGGCCATGAATGGCGTTGGATGCCGGGCAACCGCCCGCATTATGGGCGTTGGCCTCAACACGATTTTACGTCACTTAAAAAACTCAGGCCGCAGTCGGTAACCTCGCGCATACAGCCGGGCAGTGACGTCATCGTCTGCGCGAAAATGGACGAACAGTGGGGCTACGTCGGGGCTAAATCGCGCCAGCGCTGGCTGTTTTACGCGTATGACAGGCTCCGGAAGACGGTTGTTGCGCACGTATTCGGTGAACGCACTATGGCGACGCTGGGGCGTCTTATGAGCCTGCTGTCACCCTTTGACGTGGTGATATGGATGACGGATGGCTGGCCGCTGTATGAATCCCGCCTGAAGGGAAAGCTGCACGTAATCAGCAAGCGATATACGCAGCGAATTGAGCGGCATAACCTGAATCTGAGGCAGCATCTGGCAAGGCTGGGACGGAAGTCGCTGTCGTTCTCAAAATCGGTGGAGCTGCATGACAAAGTCATCGGGCATTATCTGAACATAAAACACTATCAATAAGTTGGAGTCATTACCATTTTTACTGCTTAATCAGAAAATTATGTCTTGAGTCAATGCGATGGTTTTTTATCATTTCTCTGAAAAAAACGGCCCTCTCAGGGCCGGAATTTGGTGGCAGCGTCTCTTTTGTTTTTGTACTGTCTTCACGTCCCGGTGCTCCTCTTCATTGCCACAAGCACAAGCGGCTAAAAATAAATTTATTTACGCTTAGCCCACATATTCGTTAAACAGCCACCAGTTCTTTAGTTCATGCATATACAGTTGAAGCCCCGGCAGAAAACCTGAGGTCACTATATCTGAACGTCCCGATCCAGATTATATAGAACCGGTGCCTGATGATGCTGAAAGCCCGGCTTACCGTAATGAAGACGATGAGGAAGAAGAACACGACAAAACAGATGACAAAAATCTTTTCCATGAAGATGACCATTTCTCGAATCCAGCGAAAGATATCTAAAACCGCCTCCGGGCGGTTTTTTACTGACGTCTGTAATGCCAGTGAGGCCCGGGTCATACTTCGCGTTGAAAAAAACGCGGCATCAGACGGGAAACATAAAAACAAAATCGCCAGGCGGTATGAAAACTGCCGACAGCCGTTTTACATATTTTCTTTAAAGACTAAATAAAACGGCTGTTGCTTCAGTTAAACGGCACGGCGTATTGCCGGGCCAGCCCTCAGCGACCAGGTCTTTTGTGAGCAGTGAACGTGCGAGTGATAAACCCCTTGCAGGGGTTGACCTTGCCGCTACTATCAGACCCCAGCCGGGAGGACCGAAACGCCACGTGGTCCGGCGGAGCTTACCGGCTCTGCCAGTTAGCGCACCAGGACTGACGACACGGAAACGCCGGGGAGCCAGAGAGGCCAGTAGAGTGTTGATTTTTGTGTTCGCTATGTGCCAGAAGCGGATATCGGCAAGAAATGCACTACGATGATATGTGTACAGCTGTGCCGAAAGAATCCGTATCCCAGGCGCATCAGACTGCAACGAACGGATCAGAGAAAGGCGTTATCTGATTATGTCTTCGGTTATATTATGTGACCGGGTTGTTTCTCTTTCAGTCTTATGTTTTTATAGCCAGGCTAATAATATTGTTTGCATCATTCTTTCCCGGTCCCGGATACGTTTGCGCCCGCGGCGGATAAAACCAACCTGCTGACAGCACTCAGAATAAGTTTTAGTTAAAATAAACGCAGCACCGCTTTTGTTGTGCTCAGGTCCGCCCGGGCTTACCGGTAAAATAAAAACGCAGCTCCAGCTGTGTGATTCAGTAAAGCAGATAGATGTTTTCGCCTCCCCCGGTCCGCCGGGGATTTTTTATATGTCTCTGTTGTCCGGGGGGCAGGACCGCTGATTACTGCTACCTTTTCCAGATAACCCCCTGTTTTCCGGAGTAAGACCTTGCCCTTAACCCGTATCAGGAAAACGGAACGTTCCGTGCTCCTGTTCCTGCTTTTCATCAGCGTTTTTATCGTAACGGCGTGCAGCTGGGCGCTATGGCAGTCCTGGCAGGACCGGCTGGCAGACGCTGCCGTTCAGGCCCGCAATCAGGCCCTGTCCCTGTCCCGCCAGGCGCAGGATACATTTCTGCAGGTCAGCATTGCTCTGGATGAAATCGCCCGCAAGGCCGATGATGTCTATGCCCGGCCTGAAGCTTACAGTGGCAAACGCGGGCTGCTGGCCGCACAGTCGGTTTCCCTGCCTCAGCTGGAAGGCCTGTTTGTGTATGACGCCGAGGGTAACTGGCTGGCCACCTCTCTGGACCAGCGTTCTCCACACATGAACAACGCAGACCGGGACTATTTTATCCGGCACCGGGAATATGCCGATGAAGGTGTTCATATCGGACAGGTCATCCGCAGCCGCAGCTCGGGAGAGCTGATTATTCCGGTCTCCCGGCGCCTGAATGATGCTGAGGGTCATTTTCGGGGCGTGGTGCTCGGCACCGTTAAGGTAGGCTATTTCCGGCAGTTCTACGGCTGGTATGAACAGAGCCCGGGGGACATGCTGGCCCTGATGAACATGGAAGGTATTTTGCTGTATTCCCGGCCCTTTCCGGACAGCGACATAAACCGCAGCCTTTCATCCAGCCCCCTCTTCACTACCCTGCTCAGGGAATCCCGTATCGGCAGTGATACCTGGGACAGCCGCATGGACGGGCAGAGGCGCCTGTTCGGCTATGCCCGCCTGGAGCGCTATCCGCTGGTTGTGGCGGTGGGTTATGAAACCCGGATGCTTCGCGATGCCTGGTGGCGGAATAATATCACCGGTATCAGTGTGAATATTTTTACGTGGCTGCTGGTTCTGCTGTTCGGCTTTCTGGTGCTTCGCCAGTTGCACGCCACCCTGCGCAGCCAGCAGGACCTGCTGCGTGCCCGGGATGAGCTGACGCGGCTCAACAGTACGCTCAGCGACCTGGCCATGCTCGACGGCCTGACGAACCTCGGTAACCGGCGGCAGTTTGATTTTTACCTGGAGAAAAGCCTGAGCGCTGCCCGGGGTCCGGTATCCCTGGTTATGTTTGATGTGGATTACTTCAAACGCTACAACGATACGTATGGTCATATCGCCGGCGACAGCTGTCTCAAGAAAGTGGCTGCTGTGCTGAAACATCTTCCGCTGCGCAGCACTGATCGGGTGGCGCGGTATGGTGGGGAAGAGTTTGCCATTATCCTGCCGGGCACCAGTGCCCGGGACGCCGAGAAAGTGGCCCACCGGGCACTGGAAGCCATTCGCCGGGCAGCCCTGCCGCATGAAGCCACCGAACTGCCGGAGCGGATTGTCACCCTGAGCGCCGGCATCAGCGCCTCTGTAGCGGTTGACACCCCGGAGTCCCTGAAACTTGCCGCTGACGGCGCACTTTACGCCGCCAAACAGGCGGGGCGTAACTGCATTTCGGGTACGCAGGGCATTTGTCTGCTCTGACTGAAAACATAACGTCAGGTGTTTTTTGAGGCCTTCACCGATTAAGTATATGAATATTTTGATAAATGTTCTCATCGCAGAAAATGCGCGCCATTCCACGGGGGCAGGTAAGTTTTTATTCCGGGTCGGCCTGTGCCGACCTGATTTTTTCGCTTTACGGCCGGGCACAAAGAGCCTGTGTGGTAACAGCGCTTTTGGTCGTAAACGGTACGGGCAGGCAAACGTCACCGGAAAGAGCTATCCCCTGCGCTAAAAAATCAGCTCCTGTGCTTATCTGGGCTGACGGGCACCCGAAAATGTACTGTAACAGCGGATGCGCTATTACCGGCTCTGCCGGTTAGCTGAGCGGAGCTTGACAACCCGGTAATGCCGGGGAATCGAAGGAGGCCATCAGCTGTTGATAACAGCGTCCGCTATGTGCCAGAGGCGGACCGTGGTGTTATCGATAGCCACAAAGATGCTCTGCAAGCCAGTCATATGAAATGCTGAAAAAGTATTAACGCATACCAGAATTGCATAACAAGTAATTTCTTCCATGCTTAATACGTAAACTAAGCAAAGGAGAAATCATGTTAGACGAATACAAAAAATGTATCGAAGCCTGCTATTTGTGCGCAGCTGCATGTGACAACTGTGCAGCTTCATGTCTTGAAGAAAAGAACCTTGAGATGATGCGCGAGTGCATAAAACTGGATATGCAGTGTGCGAATCTTTGCCGGCTTGCAGCTCAATTCATGACACTTAATAGCGAATCTGCTCAGGATCTTTGTCGGCTTTGCGCTGATGTTTGTCAGAAGTGCGGCGATGAGTGTGGAAAGCATGAACATGACCATTGCCAGGATTGCTCCAGAGCTTGTCATCACTGCGCCGAACAGTGCAGAAAGATGTCCGCCTGAAAAGTAATTTAAGTGACCACACCCGCTTTGGCGGGTTTTCTATTCCCTCCAATAAGCCGCAGAAGAGGAGATGGATAAGTTTAGGGGGACAGGGGGAAAAGGATTTATCTGAGAGTACCAGCCTTAATGACAAGATGTGGGAAAAATTACTTTAATGACTTAACGTCCGCTTCTCGCTCAAAGCGGACTATGTGTCCGTGTTATGTCGCCAAGTGCCAGAAACTGAATTAGCAAATCACACATTAGCTAACTGCTTAAATGACTTATTGGCTATGGATATGTTTTTTAACTGATTGTCATTCACTCGCGTGCATGTCCATGCAACCGCACAGGGATAAAATGGAGCTTTTTTACGCGAAGGGGAGGGGTAAAGGTGCCGGAAACTGCCCGGACGCGCCGGGATCACGCTGAGGGCCTCTCAAGGATGCGGGCATGAACCCTTATGTGGCTGGCAGGGTTTGCCCGGCACCATAAAGAAGAGACTGATTACTAAATTCTCTCTACACACCCCGATAATGTAATGTAAAGCTCAACACCAGGGCTTTATCACAATGAAAAACTGATTTCTGGCGGCGCTACGGCACCTTTTTTGCCTGCGTCACAAGTTACTGCCAAAAACCCACCGGTAAAACAATCTCTCCTATGGTTTAAGGTCGGTGCTTAACATGAAGCGGGGGTGCTATGGCAGTATATCGTGGTGGAGCCGGAAACTTTGCGGAAAATCCGGAGTGGGCTGCAGAACTCGGACGGAAAGGCGGCCGTATGAGCGGAGGAAACTTCAGAAACAGCCCTGAGCGAGCAGTTGAAGCAGGAAGAAAAGGGAGCCAAATCAGCCGGAGAGGCCCTTCTAACCGCCAGGTTCGGTGAAACATGGTGACGAAGCCCGCCTCTGGCGGGCTTTCTAATGTCATGCATACATCGTTATGTTAAAAGAGAGTTTCCAGGCACCCGGGGAAAAGCTACATCTGACGGCAGACTTGCACGATGGCGCTTTTCTTTCCAGGCTTTCAGGGTGCTGATCCATGCTGGTTTCGGCACATTGGCCGTAAATTATGAACATGATTTGTTGTTCAGCCCGCTAAAGAAAGATGGCGGGTCTTTTGCTTGTGGTTGCGGGCAGCCAGCCTGACGTTTTCCCGGCTGGCTGAAAAAAAACCGAAGCCTGACCGGAAGCGCCGGGACGGTAAATCGGACAGTGAAATGCGCGTCAGGAAAGGCCGCTGCTCACTGTAATATGCACCTGTATTAGTGCTGTTTTTCTCTAGAGTTAAGAGAGTCAACTCCTGCTGGTTTCAGCCCGGACAAACCATATTGAATCTTCTCTCAGGGTCAAAATGGCGGTTTTTTGTGTGTTTCGCATATTCGCCAGCGCTAAATTCTTCATAATCCTGCCCGATAATCACACTGCCCATGCCCGGGAAATTAAACAATTAATAGCTTTTTACGGCTTCCTTTTTACGGGTGCTTTTTCATCTGGCAGCTGCGCTTTTCCGTACGGGAAGGTGAAAAAAGCTCACGGAGCCGGCCATATCCGGTGGCGGGCACCCTTCCTGCTTCCGCCCCGGCGTCTTGAAGTTGGTGGAAAATAAAATCTGTGAAGCAGAAAAACAGGAGATCAGGGCGTTACTCAGGAAGGTCATTCTGAAACTGATTGAGAACGGGGGCAACAAGCAGATCCAGGACATCATCTGTTCGCTGTATAGCTTGAGCATGCGTACTGACGATCCTGTTATCCGCCGACACTGCCAGAAGGCCATACGGATGCTGGCCAGAAAAATGCCTTGATCTGCACAATGCTGCGTCTGCGACTATGGTTTTCTCTTTGATGCCTTCTGTTAGGCAGATACAAGCCATTTTATTTAAAAAGCTTAATCCATTATAGAACTTAAATATTTTTCATCTGTCGAATCAGTTACAGAGATATTCCTCTGTAATTAATTTTCCCCGCCCTGAGCGGGTTTTTTTGTCCTGAAAACGGATGCGTAGCCTGAAGGTATGAAGCGAATCCACCACAACTATTCGGCACTAAGGCGTAAAAAGCTCTCTGCATGTTTTTGTCATGGACTTACCGGAAACATCTTTTGGGTTACCTTCTTCGCGGCAGTTCTTGACCGCACTGTTATGTTAAAAGTGAATCGCCACGGATAATCTAGACACTTCCTAGCCGTTGATAATACTGGTTTTCATATTCTGTCGGTGACATCTGATCGCTGGAACCATGCCGACGCTTACTGTTATAAAACATTTCGATGTAATCAAAAATATCGCTGCGGGCTTCTTCCCGCGTTCCGTAGATCTTTTTCTTTATCCGTTCGCGTTTCAACAACTGGAAAAAGCTTTCTGCAACCGCATTATCATGGCAGTTACCGCGACGGCTCATGCTGCCCTCCAGGCCGTGTGATTTCAGGAACGACTGCCACTCATGGCTTGTGTACTGACTGCCCTGATCCGAATGAACCAGCACCTGTTTTTGGGGATTACGGCGCCATACAGCCATCAGCAGTGCGTTCAGGACAATGTCCTTTGTCATCCGGGATTGCATGGACCAGCCGATAATTTTGCGTGAGAACAGATCAACAACCACGGCAAGATACAGCCAGCCTTCGTGGGTCCTGATGTAGGTTATGTCCGTTACCCAACGCTTATCCGGAGCATCCGGATTGAACTGTCGCTGGAGCCTGTTGGGCGACACGATACTGGCCTCGCCTTTACGTGCCCGCGGGCTCCGGTATCCGACCTGAGCCTTTATCCCGACACGTTTCATCAGTCGCCAGACTCTGTTCACTCCGCACTGTTGCCCGCTGTCCCGCAGATCCAGATGGATTTTGCGATAACCATAGACGCATCCCGATTCCAGCCAGAACTGTTTAATCTGTCCTGTCAGTCTCAGGTCTGCCTGATGGCGTTGTGAATGCGGCTGCTGAAGCAAGGCGTAAAAACCAATGGGATGAACATCCAGCACCCGACAGAGCAGGCGAACAGGCCAGCAACAGGTGTTGTCACGGATAAAGGCGTACCTCAGTCGGACAGCTTTGCGAAGTACGCCGCGGCTTTTTTTAATATGTCCCGTTCGTCGGTAACCCGCTTCAGCTCTTTCTGGAGACGGCGGATCTCGGCCTGAGCATCTGACTGTTCTTTATTAGCGGAAGAATCCGGACCGTACTTCTTTATCCAGGCGTAAAGGCTGTGGGTGGTGATATCGAGACGTGTTGCAACGCTGGCAACAGAATAACCGCGATCAACAACCTGTTTGACTGCTTCAATTTTAAACTCTTCGGGATAACGCTTACCGCTCATGGGCACCTCTCTTTAAGCCATCTTAAATGACTCTGAGGTGTCTGTTAAACCCGTGGCGATTCAATTATCCTTTTACATTATATGCATGAGTAGCTTTTTGAGACGAGCGCATCGATTAACTGGCCATGCTGCTAGCAAATAAAAGCGAGTTTGAAGGTAATAAAATAAATACGCTGACCTTAAATCACATTTGGCTATGCAGGTCATAATAAAATTTTCCCGAATGGTCGGGCGGGGTGGGTGCAGAACAGCACTATAGAAAGAAGATGTAACGCGCTACCCGGCATAACAGATGATATCATTGGGCATAAAAGACAGTGTTATTCGTAGAAAGGGTAGATAGGTGGAAGATAGCTCTGAATCTAAAATAGCTGTTGTTGGCAGCATATTAGTTACATCATTCATAAACACTTCCATATACCCCCACCCGAGCCGGACCTGAAACCCCATGCCCCTCTCCGGCAAAAATCCGGAGCCAGACCTGAAGCCCGGTTGCCCCCCTGACCAGCCGCCGCCGCCCGGCCCGCAGGGCCGGTATCTTTGTGGCTTATAGATGCGTGCTGTAACTAATAGGGTGGGTGTCGCTGTGGGTTGTGCGGCTGAAACGTTCTTTTGTCTTCGACCGTCTGGCTTCAGTGCACCTGACAGGCCGCTGCTTAAAACGGCGGTCGGGCAGGGCGACTAAAGTAGGGCCTATAAGGTCTTCGCGGTCCATTTGGCTCTTTAAGCCACTCAAATTACATCTTCTGTATACTTGTATAAGAGCAACTCACAATCGGCATACCGATATGGATATTGAGGTAATAAGTTGTATTGCTGATTGAAGGGCATATTATAAATTAGTGTATTAACTCTCATTCCTCTGAAAAGTCGTTATGTTTCGCAATACTGTAAATTTTCTATCAATTCTTTGGCGTAGCATCTTGGCGCATAAGGTTAAAGTCTCCGGTGTGCTGGTTTTAATTGCAGTCATGTGCGGCTATATCAATGATATCGGCGCGACGTTTAGCAGCGTCGAACAATGGCTAAACAATAAAAAAGAAACTCTCGTTGTCATAAAAGCGCGGCTGAAACCTTACCGGTTCAGACCGGACATCCGTGAGGCCCGCGACGAAGCATTCCTTGTAATGGAACTCCGTAATTATGGCAGCACTACAGCTATGCTGACCGCCGCTAGTATTAAAGTCACTGGCAGTCACGTTGCGCGTGAAGGAAAAGCAGGCTGGTATGGGCGCTGTTCGCTGTCTTCCGACAAAAACGCCAACAACCCACTCAGTATTGCACCGGGTGAAACAAAGTGGGTAATGGTAAACAATGCCATTGATTTGCCTGGGATGGCCGATCTGCTAGACCAACCTCCTTTCAGCGAGGTGTTTGTGGCAACACCCGAAGAACCTTATACCGTAGCAGAACACAATCTGATTACGCCATTGAACAGTCAGTTCTCTAAACTTTATGGTCCCAATGCGGCAATCGAAGCAACTGTATACGTCGGACCTGACGATGAACCACACCATTACAGTTTTCCGCTCGCAAAAGGCAAATCGATCTTTGAAAAAGATGGCAGCTTGCAACATGACTGGCTTTTAGCTAACTGGAAATATCCCACCGCAGGATTATGGCGTAGCCTATCGAAATCCTGTCTGGTGCCAAATGATTTTGAGTAGATTCTTTTCTGATCGTATCGGCAGTCTTTACTGCTTTAATGATCAATTTACCGGTTTAGCCGTCTCGCTGTCTAACAACTTAGTCATCATGTTAAACTTCGCTCAGGTACTGCCTGACCAGAGTACTGGGCTACCAGCCTGTACTTAATACATCATCAAAAGGTGACAGGAGTATTCACCCACAACACTTTGGCAACCGTTGTGCCGGTATTGCGGTAACCGTGCGGCACATTGCTGGGAAAATAGAACGAGTCCCCGACACTCAGTGCGTAAACCTGATCGCCAAGGTAAAGCGCAACCTCTCCCTCAAGCACATAGCCCATCTCTTCTCCGTGATGTTCAATCTGTCCGTCACTGGCGACACCGGGTTCAATAACATGAATATTGCCCTGCAACAGGCCGCCTTTATGGTGATGTGTTAGGTTTTCCAACTCAATGCCACCTTTCCTGTTACGGTGCACAAAGCGTTTGCGTTGGCGGCTGTCCGCCTTCATCACGGGTGAATCGGCCACCCAACTTTCAGCCATCAGGTCAGAGATGTTGGTTTCAAGTGCGGTGGCCAAACGGTGTAGCATTGCCAGAGACGGTGCAGCGACCTCATTCTCCAGCTTCGACAGCAAACTCTCTGAACAGCCGACTTTTTGCGCCAGTTGCTTCAGGGTGATCTCCTGCGCTAAGCGCGCATGGCGTAGTCGCATGCCTAAATCTGATAACCCTATTCCACTGGCTTCGCCGTTTTTTTTCATACTTTGCTTCTGTCACTTTCTATTAAAACGCCCGACATTGGCCGGGCACGTTAATGCCTGAACGAGCAGGCTGGCTTATCAAGCCGCTACGTAGAAATGCACCGGCTGTGGATCACAGCTGTTAATTGGCACGATATCCTGCGGGCATGCCGACATCACCACAATACAATCCAGCTCGGCACGAATCTCTACGTAGTCGCCTGCCTGGCTCACCGTTGGCAGCCAGGAGATGGAATTGTCGGCATTGACCGGGATATTCATCCACAGGTTCAGTGGCTGCGGCACTTCACGGGCGCGCAAACCGATAGCGTTTAGTGCCAGGCGCATATTGTCGGCACAGCTGTCGTGATAATCAGTCACGCCTAAATTTGTGTAACGATGCAGGTCACAAGCGGCTATCAGCGTATCGTGAATGCCTGGCGAAGTGTCAGTCAGCAGCGTACCAATCGGACGACGTTGGTTGGTGACTAATGCATCGCCTTCCTTCGGGATGATCTTATCAATATAGGCTCGGGTATGTTCCATCGAGGAGAACTCGCTGAGATCATCGCTGTTGAACAGCCAGGTATCGCAAACCTGACTGCCGGGCGTGTTGATAATACGAATAATTTGCCCCTTTCTCAAACGCACGGCGCAGCCGCAGCGTGCCGGCACAGTGTACAGCTCTCCAGGAATCGGCGTACCGTCTGCAGAAATCGCGGAAGATAACGTGGCGTTGCTGCCCAGCGCGCTGCCGTTGTCTTTGTCACAGCATGCAGGATAGGTTGATGTGCTCATGGATTAACTCCTTCAGGTTTATTGGCCAGTTCTGTCAGGCAGTGCGCTAACGCTTTGGCGCCAAGATAAAGATATTGAGGGTCAGTGTGCTCAGCCGGATTATGGCTAATACCACAATGGCTGGGGACGAAAAACATGCTGGTTGGGCAGTGTCCGGCAAGATGCATCGCATCGTGGAAGGCGCCGGACATCAGCTTCATCGCCGCGATTCCCAGCGCCTCAGCGCTGGCATGCTGCTGTGATATCAATCCGACGTCAAAGGCCACTGGCTGATGATGAAACAGGCTTTTGACCTGAACATTCACAGCGGCAAATTGCTGCATGACGGCGTCAAACTCCGCGAGAACTGAAGTGTCAGCATGGCGAAAATCTATGGTAAAACTCACCCGCGAGGCGGTAGTGTTAATGGCGTTTGGCGCTATGTCCCAGCGCCCAAAAGTCAAACGTAATTCTTCCGCTGGCAGATGCGCCATCGCCAGTTCGACCTGATGAGCCGTGTGACGGGCGAGCGTCATCGCATCCTGACGCACAGCCATGGGCGTCGTGCCGGCGTGTGCAGATTCGCCGTAACAGGTAACCTGATACCAACGCACGCCCTGAATACCACTGACCACAGCCAGCGGCAGCGCGGCCTGCTCCAGCACGGGTCCCTGCTCAATATGTAGCTCAATAAAGGCAGCAAAGGGAACGCGGGCACGGCGGGGTAAATGGGGAAAACGGTCATGGCACCGTTGCAGCGCTTGCGCCACTGTGGTTCCACTTGCATCCTGATGAGCCAAATAATTGTTCAAGCGCGAGGGTTCGACATAAGCGCTGGATCCCATTGCGCCCGGGGCGAAACGACTGCCCTCTTCATTCATCCAGACTGCGACCTCGATTGGGCGACGCGTCGTAATCCCCGCATCATGCAATGCGCTCAGGCACTCCATTCCCGCGATAACGCCATAGCAACCGTCAAGATTTCCCCCAGACGGTTGGGTATCAATATGGCTGCCGGTAACCACAGGCGGCAAAGCCTCTTGTCCGGCACGACGAATGAAAAGATTGGCACTGTCATCGGTTATCACTTCACAGCCCAGTGAGCCGGCCCAATCGATTAACCAGGCGCGTGCATCCAGTTCCACAGTCGACAGTGCCTGGCGATCAACGCCACCATTTTCCTGCGCGCCAAAGCGGGCGAGTTGCGCCAGTCTGTCCAACAGACGCTGCTGGCTGACTTGCGCCACGACCTGCATTGGGGTGATATCAGGCATCGTTTATCTCCCCTTCGTCCAGTTGCAACGGGCGCTTAAACCAGGGCGCGAGGAAATTCTTCAGTCGATCGGTCTGGGGCTGACGAAACAGCTTATCTGGCGCACCGCTTTCAATAATCGAACCGCCCGCCATGAATACCATGCGTGAGGAAATTTTTGCAGCGAATGACATTTCATGGGTCACCATCACCATGGTCATCCCGTCATTGGCTAGGGCTTTCACCACGTCCTGTACCTCTTCCACACGCTCCGGGTCCAGTGCCGAAGTAGGCTCGTCCAGCAACATAAGCTCCGGCTCCAGCGCCAGTGCTCGGGCAATACCAACGCGCTGTTGTTGTCCTCCAGAAAGGCGAGCTGGCCGCGCACTGGCTTTTTCCGCCATTCCCACCTGCGCCAGTGCTTGCACCGCTTTCTTTCGCGCCACATCGCGTGGCGTTTTCTTGCCAAGGATTAGCGGTGCGCAGACATTTTCTAATACCGTCATATGTGGCCACAGATTAAATTGCTGAAACACCATAGCCAGTGGACGACGCACCTCGGCAATCAACGCTGCGCTGTCACGATCTTTCAGGCTACGGCTGTTGCTGCTGTACCCCAGAAGCTGCCCTTTGATCAGCACGTCTCCTTCGTCATAGGCTTCGAGAAAATTCATGCAGCGCAGCGCGGTGGTTTTACCCGAGCCTGAAGGGCCGATAAGCGTCACGATCTCACCGGTACTGACGGTGAGATTGATATCCGCAAGCACCCGATTGTCGGCAAATGACTTGCCAACACGGCGTAGTTCAAGAATAGGTTGGGGATGCATGCTCTTATCCTTCTACAGAAGTGCGGCTCAACAGACGCACGCCGATACTGACACCCTGAGCCAGCAGCCAGTAGCTGAGGATCAACAGGGTGTACGGCACGATATAGGTGTAGGTGTTGGCGACAATTTGCCCGGTCGTCATAGTCAGTTCAGGCACGGTAATCACCGAAGCCACCGCGCTTTCTTTAATCGTGGAAATAAACTGATTACCCAGTAATGGAAGGCTGAAACGAAGCGCCTGCGGCGTCTGGATATGCCAGAAGCTTTTCCAGGCAGAAATATCGTGTACCTGCGCAGCTTCCAGTTGTCCGACACTGATGCTCTTCCATGCAGCGCGGAAAATTTCGCTGAAGTAAGCGGTACTGTATAGTGCCAGTGAAATCACTGTGGCTTCGACGGCGCTAAGCGTGATGCCGATTGCCGGCAGGCCAAAGTAGAACACCGCCAGCTGCGCTAAATAGGGTGTGCCGCGTACCAGCCAGACATAAGTGCGCCACAATCCGTACAATAACGTATTCATACGGCTTATGGCCTGCGCAGCGAAACCGATGAGAGCGCCTGACAACGCAGCACATAAACTGATACCGAGCGTAACGACGAGAGCGTGACCAAAATCGGGAATATAGAGCAGGAAGTCGTTCATTGGCCCTCCTTCTGCCAGCGGCGTTCAGCATAGCTGCCCAGCAGCGAAAGCAGGCTGGTGAGCACCAGGTACGACAGCGCGATAGCAATATAGACTTCCAGCGGCCGGTAGGTTGAGGAGGCAAGTTGTTGCCCGACTCGCATCAGATCCGTAATGGCAATCACTGACACTACTGCAGAAGCCTTGATCACGTCGATCAACTCGGAAATTAACGACGGTAACGTCAAACGCAGCACCTGCGGGATCTGGATATGCCACAGCGCCTGGCGTGGCGTCAGCCCACAGATTGACGCAGCCTCCAGTTGTCCTGGCGCAATGGCCTGAAAACCGCTGCGCAAAATCTGTGACTGGTAAGCTGCGGTATTCAACGTGAGTGCGATAACAGCGGCCAGGTAGCCAGGCAATGACAGGCCCAGCTCACCCGGCAGGTAATAACAGAGCAAGACCTGTGCAATAACCGGCGTGCCACGAAACAGGCTGATATACACACGGGCGACTCTGCACACGATTGATGACCGGCCGTTCTCCATCAGATAAATCACCACACCGACAAAAAAACCAGCAACGATGGCAACGATGCACAATGAGGCGGTAGTCACCGCGCCATTCATTAACATCGGCAGCCAACGGGTCAGCAGCGAGAAGAATTCACCCATGTTCTCACCACTTACAGTGCGGGTGCGGGCATTTTGTCCGCCGGCACGTCCATCACGAAACCAAACCATTTCTGCTGAAGGGCTTTCATCGTGCCATCTTTGTTGGCTTCGCTGATGCCATCGCTGAGAAGCTTCACTAAAGATGCGCTGTCAGTATCCTGACGCCCGACCCAACCGAAATAGGTAGTGGGTCCGAGCATGGGCTTCAGGGTGGTGAAAAGGCCCGGGCGTGACTTGATCAGGGGACCAAGGTTGGCAAGAGATTGCGCGACGCCATCCAGACGTTTGTTTGCCAGATCGGCGTAGGCCTCATCAAAAGAAACGTACTGCTTGATCTCTTTGATGCCCGGCTTGCCGCTGGCCTTCAGTTTTGCGTTGAACTCCTGCAACACCTGCAACTGACCTGAGCCCGCTTGGGATCCGACTATTTTGCCGCTCAGATCCTCTAATGTGGTAATGGTGCCGTCATTTTCACGTTTAAGCAGCGCAACAGTAGATTCTGCAATCGGTACGGTAAACGCGAAGTGCGCAACGCGCTGTTTGTTTACGGTGACTGCCGTGACCACAAAATCGAATTTCCTGGCATCCAGCCCGGGCAGGATGCCCTGAAACGGCAGGTCAAGCTGTTTAACCGCCACGCCAGGCAGCTTTTTCTCCAGAATATGGTTCATCAGATCGACGTCATAACCCACGATCTTGCCGTTTTCTACCGACTCAAAGGGGGCGTAACGCGCCTCAGTCGCAATGGTGATAGTTTTTTCTTCTTTGATGCGATCCAGCACATCTGCACTGTGAGCCGTCGCGGAAAATCCGCCGATTACACATAGCATCGCCCAGTTGAGAGAAAGCGCCTTTTTACGTCGTTTCATGTTAGCCACCCCGGTGAAAGTATTTTGAAATTTATTCAAGTTACTTGAACAGGGTGAAATAAGCATGAAGCATGCCAGTCGAAAACCACCAGCACCAAAAAGTGATGCAATTTTTTTAAACACATGATTTTAAATTTAAAAAGCAATAATCTTATTTAGCAGATGTCGGCGTTTTACAGATAGGATTGCGAGGCTTGCTGGCTGCAAATGCACAGAAATAATGCAGCCGCGATATTTATTGGTGCAGAAAGAAAGGAGCACTGCAGAAGAAATGCCCCCTCGCAGAATAAGATGCGGACAAGAAGCGGCAGCGTAAAGCCAATGAAACGGATCGGATAAAGCTATAAAAGTCCCCGTCTTTCATCAGGTTGTTCTCTATCATCGTAAAACTCATCCAGACATTCGCACCTCATGCAAGAGCAATAAGAGGCTTTGCCTATAACAAAGCCTCTTATTTCTCTTGCTGTCTCGCGCTATGCCTTTCTTTTAGCCGTATGCGCGTCCAGCTCCCGGTTAAACGCTTCCGGATTTAAGTAGTCACGTAAGGCTTCCAGCACCAGTTGCTGCTGAGCGTTCCCGATACGTCTGTTGTTACCTGCCCCTGAGAAGTGGTCGGCTGAAGTGGTCAACAAAAACTGGCCACCGAGTTAGAGTTTTTCCAGTATCGGTTTTCCGATTCGTTTGGGGGTAACCCACCGTTATACCCATGCGGCCTTAGCGAGCTGTAATACCCGACGATATAGTCCGTGATCGCATGAGCAGCTTCGCTAAAGTTTATATAACCTGTCACTGGCACCCACTCGTTTTTCAGACTCCGGAAGAAGCGTTCCATCGGGCTGTTGTCCCAACAGTTTCCACGTCGGCTCATACTCTGCCTGATTTGGCAACGCCACAGTAACTGCCGGAACTGCCTGCTTGTATAATGACTGCCCTGATCGCTGTGGAACATTACTCCGGCGGGCTTGCCGCGCGTTTCCCATGCCATTTCCAGCGCTTTAATGGTGAGCCTGCTGTTCGGTGAGAACGACATTGCCCAGCCCACTGGTTTTCTTGCGAACAGGTCAAGAACAACGGCGAGGTACGCCCAGCGCTTACCTGTCCAGATATAGGTCACATCACCGCACCTGGTTTGGCTCTGTTACAGCGAACTGTCGCTCAAGATGATTCGGGATAGCTACGTGCTCATGACCGCCACGCTTATACCGGTGAGTCGGCTGCTGGCAACTGACCAGCCCCAGCTCTTTCATGAGCCTGCCAGCAAGCCAGCGCCCCATCTGGTAGCCTCTCTGGGTTGCCATTGTGGCGATGCTTCTTGCTCCGGCCGAACCGTGGCTGATGCCATGTAGCTCAAGTACCTGACTGCGTAATACAGCCCGTCTGCCGTCTGGTTTTTCAGGACGGTTTTTCCAGTATCTGTAGCTACTGCGGTGAACCCCGAACACGTGGCAGAGAGTGGTCACAGGATAACGCGCCCTGAGTTTCCCGATTATTGAGAACTGTTCAGGGAGTCCGACATCAAGAGCGCGGTAGCCTTTTTTAATATATCGTTTTCCATTTCAATGCGTCGTAGCTTTTTCTTCAGCTCACGTATTTCAATCTGTTCTGGGGTTATAGGGGAGGCTTAAGGTATTTTGCCCTGTCGTTCATCCCGCAACTGCTTTACCCATCGCGTCATGGTAGAAGGACCCACATCCATAGCACTGGCCGCAGCTGCAACGGTGTAGTTCTGATCAAGGACCAACTGAGCGGATTCGCGTTTAAACTCTGCGCTGAAATTTCTTTTTTTCATTGAGGCACCTGTAATGTTCTGAGGTGAGCATATCACCTCTGTTCAGGTGGCCAAATTCAGTAAACCACTTCAGGATTTATATATGTTGACCAGGATGATATGGGGAACGGAACACTAAAACGCTCCCGTAAGAAAAGCTTCCACTGGTATAAAAAAGTCATCGCCACGAACGGAAAAGACCTCGGTAGTTAACACAGCACAGTCCTGGCAGCACTGTGCTGTCAGGACGTCTCATAATTCCGCGCGGATACCTCCCGGCCCTACTGTGCATTATTCCCGGGTACGGTCTTTCACCCAACGGCGGTATAATGCCGGATTCATACCGGTCATCCGGCTGAAGACCCTCCTGAAACTGCCCTCATCCGCGTAACCTGCATCAGCTGCGATCTGCTTTATGGTTTTAGCGGATGTTTCAAGTGCCAGCCTTGCCATTTCACACCTGATCCTGTCGATAAACTGTTTCGGTGACTCGCCTGTTTCCGCCTTTATACGCCTGTGAAAGGTTCGCTCCGAAATGGCAAGGCGCCGGCACAGCTCTCTTGTGGTAAGCAGCGTTGATGCTTCCTGCCTTATAAAAAATTCTGCACCGGGCAGAATACTGTCCGGCCGGCTGAGGTGCGCGGTGGGCATATAAACAGCCCTTGCGGGAGGCGTTGTATCCACTACAGTAAATTCTGCTGCAATGCGCGCAGCCTCCGCCCCCTCAAGCTGACGCACAACGTGTAAGGCCACATCAATCCATGAAAGCGGCCCGCCAGCCGTAACTATACGGTTATCCTCAGTCAGAGCATTGCCCCAGATGGCGTTTGCCCGGGGGTAACGGCGCTTGAGCTCATCGTACAGCCACCAGGTTGTCGTACATTTTCTGCCGTTGAGCAGCCCCGCCTCGCCCAGCATAAACACTCCGCTGCACGAGCCACAAGTCAGCGCGCCATGCACGTACTGTTGCCGTATCCATGACGCTATGCTGCCCAGTTTACCGAGCTGTGGCGGCGTGTTTGATGCATCGGGTACAAACCCGGGGATCAGAACCGCATCGCATGATTTGATATCTGCCAGTGCCGCATCGGCGGTCAGTAACCGCCCGCTTCCGTCGGTCACAGGCTGCCCGTCCGGACTTGCTGTCATGATATTAAAGGGTGACGGCTCCTTGCGAGCAGCTGATATGGCTCTTCCGGCAAGAGAGAACATATCAGCCAGCCCGGTATAGCCTGAAGCAAGGCATCCCGGGGAAGCAATAATGACTATCTTTTTCATGTCAGTCCTGTAGCTGGCCGAAAAAGCCGGTTTAATGGCAGATTCGCCACAGTGCCATGTTGCCTAACCCTGATACAATAATTCTCGTAAGAAAGCCATGATTATTACAACAGGAGAAAGAAACAATGAGTACAACAGCAGGACTGATTTCATTTAAAGCGAGAGAAGGAAAAGGCGCTGAAGTAGCAGAGCGCATAGCCGCTGCTTTGCCTCATGTTAATGCAGAAGAGGGCACCACTCACTGGCTGGTGATCCGTTCAGAAACGAGTCCTGAAACGGTTTTCCTTGTGGATCTGTTCAGTAGTACAGACTCAAGAGAACTCCATATGTCCGGTGAGGCAGCTAAACAAATATTCGCTACCGTACCCGCTCTGCTGGCAGAAGAACCACACATTCATCCTGCGGTTTTGATTGCGGCAAAAGGTATTTAATTCGGTACGTTATGAGTTCAGCTCTCATCTCATAGTGCACACAGAAGGCTGTAAATTTTACATGTCCGCTCTTCGCGGACATTTTTGATGAAAATTGGCTTTGTTGAATAAATCAGATTTCGGGTAAGTCTCCCCGTAGCGGGTTGTGTTTTCAGGCAATACGCACGCTTTCAGCCATACCTGCTTTCGTCATTTTGTTCAGCGCTCGTACCAGGGC
>NZ_JAKRNL010000018.1:0-10966 GCF_022346905.1 Pantoea sp. ACRSB
CTGTACCGAACCCTGTTGATTTATGCATTGCAGGGCATTTCTCGCGTGTATTACGCCCCCTGTCGCTCTGTCACTGCGTTAGACTGCCTGGTTCCGCTTTATCACGCTTTTCTACGTACCCTTCAATTTACTGCTAAGCGGAGTAGTCGGTTTGGTTCTGAAGTGCACCGTTCTTTCTGACCCCTTCGCGCAATTCCTTCCAATACCGATTACAGATGCAGTGGTTAAGTAAACCTCTCGTTACTTATAATGGAAGGGAATTTCATGTTTACGACACCGTTCTGGCCCGCTGCTGACTCATATCATATCCACATGATGGATATCCCTCTGCCTGCCTCGCTTTCGCCCGCTGCGCTGGATCTTATCCACCAGGCTACGCGTCTTGCAGAGGCAGCCAGTCATATTCACCCGGTTTCCACACGGACCGGGAGTACGCTGCTTCAGTCTGTTGAAGAAAAGCTCAGCATTATTTGTTTCAAGCTTGCTCAGGAATTTGACGATCCGGATACCTGCAAAGCGTTGCAGTTACGTGCAGAAATCCTTTCTGACGCCAGCACAGCAAAAGAGCTTCTCCCGCAGATCGCAGGACTGGATGAACAGGAACTGGTGCAGGGAATAGGTTATATGTCTACATGGGTTGGTAAGTCTCGCACGCAGCATTATTCCGCCTGGTTTGGGTTACCCGATCGCGGGCTGCAGGAAGTTTCGGATGTGGTGGATGAGCTCTTTCCGGACAACCTGAGCTGGCTGCAAAATCATATCGACCAGCGGCTGGTTGCGCTGCCTGGATGCCGCTACAAAATTGTCGACCTGTTTGCCATTGCTGGCGAAGCTAACAGCTATCCCAAGCATTTCGCCTATTTCTTTCCTGAAGATGAAGGGGTGAAATACGCCCCCCAGAAGCGCACCATTGTGTTTGCAAATACCTATCTGAACCTGTTTGAACGCTTTGCCCGGTCCCAGGCTTCCCTGCTTGGCTGGCGGCATGAAGCTATACCGGACAGCGCTCTCTGTGCCCGCCACCTGATCGCCTGGTTCCGCGGTCATGATCTGGGGCATTCCGTTGTCCTTGAAAAGATGATGTTTGGCAAATTAAGTAAACAGGACAGATGGGGATCAATGGTTGTGCAGGAAGCACTGGCCGATGTCTTTGGGCTGCTGATGTGCCTGACAGAGCCTTCCCGGCAGGCCCTACAGCTGAATGAGACGTTGCAGTTAAAAATTTTCCTGCTGGAAATGCTGAGATATTTGCGCCGCGGCCCATGTGATTATCCTGACGCAGGGGCGGCCTATATACAGCTCAAGTGGCTAACTGAACACCAGTGTCTGAACTGGAGTGGGACGCATTATGCGGTGGAACTCAGCGCGGTGAAGCCTGCTCTGACGGCACTGGCAACAGCAATGACACGTTCTGTATTACAGGGTGATACAGAGGCAGCCCTGGCGTTCCTGCAATGCTATTCACCTCACCATCAGCGTGAAGAGGCGGATCTGCTGCTGAACCGGCTGGGTAAAACTGTCGACATGATCGAGTACGACCAGAAGATTAAAGGTTTTACGTTATGATCGAGTTTTCAAATGGTTTTTTACTGAGCCTTTCGCTGTGTCTTGATATCGGAATTGCCAATATCGCCATGATTACCCTTGCCATGCAACGCGGGTATTTTCATGGTTTCTGGCTGGGAATGGGAACCTGTGTGGGTGACCTGGCATATGCATTACTGGCGCTGGCGGGAATGGCCGTACTGCTTCAGTATGAAGCCGTACGCTGGATACTGTGGATTGGCGGTGGCGCGATGCTTCTGTGGTTCGCCGGCAAAATGCTGGTGGCCGCTTTCAGGAAGGCTTCAGAGCTTAACGTGAGCGAAACCCATCAGTATCGCCCGCTGCTGCGTGAATTTGGCCGGGGCGTGGTACTTGCCATGTCCTCCCCCACGGCCATTCTGTGGTTTGCGACAGTGGGCGGTGCGCTGATATCCCGGATGGGCCAGCACAGCGTTACGGCAACGTCCTGGTTTCTGAGTGGCTTTTTCATTGCGGGAATGTTCTGGACCTGTGTATTGTGCCTGGTTGGGAGTTTTGGTGGCAAACTGCTTGGTCACCGTCTGCTTAAATATTCCTACATAGCCTCAGCGCTCATATTCAGCTATTTTGCGCTTTACGTGATTGTGTCAGGGTACCGGGAGTTTATGGTGGCCTGATCTGACCTGCGAAGCATAGTGATGGGGTGTTGTCCCCATCACTTTGCGAAACGCATTAATGAAATGGCTCTGATCGTAAAATCCCAGCATTATCGCCGCATCGAGCGGATGCACGTTTCTGCGAAGCAAGTCGCGGGCATGGTGCAGACGAAGCTGCATATGATACTGCAGAGGCGGCATACCCGTATGCCGGGTGAAGAAGCGAACAAGATGATATTTGCTCATCTCCGCCAGCTGCGCGAGCATCTCCAGCTGCGGCTTTACGCTGAGGTGCTCCCGCAAGTACTCAATAACAACGTTGATTTTCTGTTCATCATCCTTCTGAAGTAGAGCTGGCGTCTCAAGCAGCTCACCACAAAGTAAAATCAGTTCCTGCTCCTCATCTGTGCCCTGCTTCAGCCGGGCTGATGTTGCAAAACGGTACAGCGCATCAAACAGGCGAGTGTTATTAATTATGCCTTCTCGCAGAACAGGGGCTTCATGAGCGCTATTGAGATTGCGCTCATCTGCAAGCATTTTTATCACTGTCTGGGGGATGTGCACACTGATGAATTCCACGGCTTGAGTATCAAAACGCGAAGCCTGAATGGTTCCCGGATTATATAAGGTAACCTGACCACTTTTAACATACGCGGTTTTCCCTGCCAGCCAGATTTCCTCCACCCCCGTCAGGTTGGCACTGATGACATATTCATCGTGAAGATGTTTCGGAAAGCCCGAATTACGGGCTCTGACCCGTGAACACTCTATGCCATTCCGGCTAAACCATTCTGCAGACTCTAGTGACAACGTATCTGACCTTATGCAGTAATAGTGAATAATTATTAATGAATTATAAAACCATTTACTGAACGCTTTTTCAACTGGTGGTTTTAGGACTCCAGCGAATAAATTATCCTCCGGGCGCTAGTCTGCCAGTAATCGGATATGTCCCTTCCTGACCAGACCGGGCCCGCGCGGCCTGGTAAATCTAGCTGGGTTTTTCGGTTAGTTCACCAGAACACACGGACTGGCAATGCAGGAAAGGGACAGAAGGATGTTGTTCCTGATGTCCGCTTTGTGTCAGAAGCGGACGTCACAAACATCAAGTTGATTTAATTAGCAGAGAGCAGATGACACCGATGAAAACTGAATTTTCATCCCAGCACCCTTTAAAAAGCAATTAAACCAGCTTCAATAATTTAGACTAACCACTTGGAAACCTATCTATATTAAACTGAAACTGCTTATTACCAGAATTATATATGAATACCTCCAGCGTAAGGCTCTTGTGCTTTTTTACTTTCTCAAGAAATGAACTAAAATTATCAAAAATATAGATATAACCTACTGGCTGCCCTGGTATTTCCTCGATTTTGTATCGTTCGATTTCTCCATCATCGAATTTAGCTGACATATAACAATATTCAGAATCCTCACAATAAAACTGCCCTTGACTGATACGCAAATAGGCAGATACCGGCTTGAGTTGCTCTGGTTTTGCGCCGTCTTTCAGTTTCTCCTTCTCTGAATAAATGGAAAGTAGTGCTTGAGTTCCGCCATTATAAGGATAATTAAGTTCAACTGTATTGTTTGATGGCAGTTGAATAAATCTTTGCGTGGTTCCACGCATTTCATCTTTATTATAATAAGTATCCCACACACCAGCTAATGTTGACGCAGGAAAGAGCAACACAGAGGTAAATAATATTTTTCTAAAGGAGAGCATATAAACATCCTATTTGATTACTAAGTATTGTTCAAAAATATCTTTTAGCTATTGATGTTATCTGTTAATCGGTTTTAAGGCTGTCAAATAAAAAGCCTTAAGCTTTTCTTTTCCGACGGCTGGTCGGCCCCGAACCGTTCCATATCTTGCCGCGTGGCTGTTCCAACACCTGCGGCGTACATCATCGGCACTGATAGCAGTCGGAGGGCTTTTTTTAAATGCGTCATCATATGTTCCTTGCTGTTGGAAGTTTAAACCTGTTATCGGCAAGGGCCCTAAAAACGTGAAAAAATGCCGACTTTGTCTCCTGATTCATAGCAGGCTGTAAGCAATCTTCTGAGACTAACGAGGCCTTTGCTATTAGAACGTAGCCACCAAGCCCAAACCCCGAATGGATTCGGCAGAGCTTACCGGCTCTGTCGGTAAGCGGAGTGAGGCTTGACGACCCGGCAAGGCCGACGAACCGTAGGAGCCATTACGCTGTTGATATTAACGTCCGCTTAGTGCCAGAAGCGGACGTTGCAAAAGTGAAGACTTTTCAGATATTTAAAATTTTATAATTCATCTTATAGCCAACCCCTATACTTGAGAGCTTCGGAACTTGCATGAAATTTTACATAGATGAACCGCAGGGAGCCTTTTCAAGATGTCGTAAAACTCGATTGTATAAAATATCAATTAATATCCAATAAAAATTCAGATTATAATTTAACCTGACTTATTTTAAACTCCTTATCGCTCTTCGGCCAGTTTCAGCCAGTAGTTGGCGAGATAATATTATGGCGACCGCTTTTAGGATAAACAATGATTAAAAGCGTGGTGATTATACGGGGTAAATAGTATTAAGACTGACGAGGTGAAAAAGCCTCTTCGGACTAGCCTGTTAATAAGGCACCCATAAATACATAAGAATATAAGCATTAGCTGTACATAGGGCGCGGTAAAACAATCAACAAATAAGCATGCTTTACTTTATAAAGAAACTAGAGATCTACAGAAATAGAATGCATTATTTTAAGATAAAAAGACCACAATTTCACTCAACAAAAATAAAAAAATAAGCCAGGGGTTTGATTTTATGTTAAAATATAAAAATCAACTCATCCTTTATCAATGAACTGTATAGGATATATAATATAATTATGAGCAAAAAAAAAGAAAAATCACTTTGGGGAAGTGTCTTTTTGTTAGTCATGTTGGTGCTGTGTTGTTTTTTTCCATTTTTAGTAATTATATTTTTACTTTTTGTTTTTTCTTATTTAAAAAAAGGTAACGAAGGGAATAATGCCAAAGGCTCACTAACATCTCCTTCTCCCCAACCGCGCACCTGGAAAACTGTAACCCGAGAAGATGATAACTGGCGAGAGTTATTTATAGCTGCATGCGAGTCCCCAGCTGAAGAAAAATTTCTTGAGGCTATGATTGATGAGTTTAATCTTACACCAAAAAGTGGAGAACTGATATCGCCTTCATTAACGCTTGCGATGCAAGTAAGGCATGGACGATATCGCTTTGATTTTGTAGCAAACGGAAGGCAGGTTATTGAAATTGATGGCGCTCAGTGGCATTCCTCGCCTGAAGCAATCGAGCGGGATAGGATTCGTGATAATTACTCTGTTGAGCATGGATATCGTGTATTGCGTATTCCAGCTAAAACTGTGTTTAGAGCTCCGTGGGAAGCAATAGCGCTGGTAAAAGATGCGTTAATATATACCCCAAAATATACGAGACCAAGGCCAATCCATGAAAACCCATTGGTAACACCAATACTAGATTCTCTGGAAACAAGAAGTCGGGAATCATAAACACCGATAGGCTCTGGGAAGGATAGATCTCACCAGTCTTGCCGAAAAGATGACAACATAGATTATTTCTATAGACGCTGAGTTTGAGTGCGGCCTGTTACTTGAGCTCACTCCTGCTGATATTGCACGGGCTAAGTGACCCGGAAAGCGTTGTGACCGTCCGCCTGCTCTGGATGAAGAACAGAAAAAATTGATGTTTATTCGTATTATGAGCGAAAAAGTTACCACAATCGTCCGCCAATCCAGCACAACATACCAGATAATTTTCAGAGTGAAATCTGTAATGAAAAATGCTAATAACCCTTCATTATCCGCCCGCATTTTGCCAGAAGAGGACATTGAAAATGTTATATTTTTTAACTACTGGTTAGCCAAGTAGGAATTACAGATCCTTGGTATCCTGTGCTGAAAGTGAACTTTTAATTTTGTCCGCATTTTCACCTGCTAATAAAAGAGTGCCTTTTATTTCATTAAGTGCCATAAGATTTTTGCCATTAGTCCATATATGGGTTCTTGGTACTCCTCCTCGAGCAGGCGGGCCGAACTTCTGGGTTAAAGCCGAAAGAACGTTATATTGCGTGAGACCTTGCTGCTGATTGATAGCAATATGTATATAAGCAAGCTTGCCGTCATAGAAGTAGAGATTACTACTTTTAGTTGTTTCATTAGCTATGGAAGCTATCTTAGCATCACATATCAAGACTTTTTCTTTTTCATAAATCTTTTGTTTTCCAGGGCAAATAGTTACAGAATCCCCGATATGATAGCCTTTTATTTCGAGGGGGATGTTTGTAGCTGAAGTAAGGCCAGGCACATTGAGACTACAGGCACCTAAAAGCAGTGAAACACTTATAACATAAGCTAGTTTAATCATGAGAATTGTCCATAGGGTAGAGAAGAAGTTATCGACTCTTGAAGAAAATTCTTTATAGAAAAAATGAATCGGATTTAGAAAAGTGTCGCTACAACTATGACAGGCATTTTTCACAGCAGTTAACGTGACCGTAACTTTAACACTCTGATGTCTGCTCCTCGCTCATAGCGGACTTCGACTGCGCGTGAGCCCGCTTTGTACCAGAAGCACTCTTTATGCAGATATTGCTGCTGTAATAGCAACCAAACTCGCAAAACAGGGTTTGTTTAAAGCAACATTGCCATGAGCACTAAGCACAGCAGCATCACGTAGATCCGCGCATGCCAGACATCGGGGACGGCAGGGATCGCCCTGCGGCTGAATACTATGCCTGCCCAGCCGGTTAGCAGCAGAAGGCCCCAAATTTTCAGGCTGATAAAACCCACAAAGCCGCCTGCCGGAATTTTTTGCCAGCCGCTTATCGCATAGGTCACCGTACCGCACAGCGCCACGGGCAGGGAAAGTGGGTTGGCCGCGCTAATACATTCGCGCATCGCATGGCCGTGTCGTCGCAACAGCGGCACCGTCATTACGCTGCCGCCCACGCCCAGCATTGCGGCAATCATGCCGATTAGCGTACCGCCAGCGGTGACCGTTAAAAGTGATAAACGACGCGGCGCGCTGCCGCTGAAGAAGCCTTTGCGCAACATGCAGTCCCCAATCGTCGCCAGCATATAAAGGATAAAAAGCGCGCGAACCAGGGCCTCGCTCAATATTCCCGCCAGCCACGAACCGGCCACCGCGCCCATGGCGATAAACCACAGCAGCGGGAACAAGACAGTTGAAGAAAGCCTGTCCGCGCGCCAGTTTTGGTAGCTGACCCAGCCCGCGTTGAAAATCATCACCGCCGTCGAGGTGGCCACGGCAATATGCATCGCACTGCCCGCCAGTTGAGGCTGCCGCACCAGCAGCTGGTAAATAAAGGGCACCACCACAAAACCGCCGCCGAAGCCAAAAAGTACCGTTGTAATGCCGGTAGTAAAGCCGGCCATTGCGATAATCATTAAATCGTTCAACGAAGTGCCCCCTTGCAAATAAGGCAGCAGCTTACCGCGCCAGCGTCCCGCTTCCCATTTGCGCAGCGCTCAATTACCCTTGCAAACTGGTCAGATGGGGGCGGATGTGCGAAACGGAAAAATCGACGATTTCGATCGGCTGGATCGCGAGGTTGTGGCGCTCGGCAACGACTATGCGCAGGGATTTGCCCTGCCGCAACACCAGCACCGCCGCGCGCAGCTTCTGTATGGCGCAACCGGCCTGATGCATGTTTCAACCCGTGACGGGGAATGGGTGGTTCCGCCCCAGCATGCGGTATGGATCCCCCCCGAAACCCTGCATGCAGTAAAGTTTATGGGGGTCACTACGCGTAGCCTGTATATCGAACCCGTATGCGCGGCCAGCTTACGTAACAACTGTCGCTGCGAAGTCATTGCCGTATCACCGCTTTTGCGACAGTTATTGATGGAGGCGGTGGATTTGCCGCCGCGCTATGAAAGCGTACGCGATCGGGCGCTGACAGATTTGATGCTGCTTGAACTGGCGGCAATGCCGGTGCGCGAGTTCGAGATCCCTTTGCCGCAGCAGCCCGCGCTGTTAGCCCTGTGTCAGGCTTTTTTACGCGCGCCAGCCATCCATGATCCGGCCGAACGCTGGGCCAGTACACTGTTCATGAGCGGCAGCACATTTCGTCGCCATTTCCGGCAGCAAACCGGCATGTCGTTTTCCGCCTGGCGTCAGCGAGCCTGTGTGGTCAGCGCGCTGGCATTGCTGCTAACGGGCACACCGGTGAATGAAGTCGCGTTGTCGCTCGGCTATGACAATGGCTCTTCCTTCGCGACGATGTTTCGTCGGGTTACAGGCCAGCCACCTTCATTTTATCATCCGACTTAACAGGCGCGGTTTACCTGCTGCTACCGGGTCAGGCCTGTAGGCTGCCCTGCGCCATTGACTGAACAGACGCATGGCAGTGGCTGTGTTGACGGTAGAATAAGCACTGCATGGCTAGGGTGAAGAAACAATGCTGGAACAATAACGTCCGCTTTGTGCCAGGAGCAGACATGATGGTCACGAAGCCTGTCCGCTGCGTGCCAGGAGGGGACATTACAGATATGGCCGCGCGGTGTCACTTGCGGGGGTTACATGATTTACCTGTAATCAAGTGCAATAGCAAACGGGCAAATATTCTTGAGGCTGCGGGGAAGTGCAGCCTCAGTGATATGACTGTGGAAAGCGGTTTATTATTTCTTTGCTGCTCGAATCAGGCCGTCAAGCCATTCCTGATGACCATTAAGCATTGGGTTCGGGCGGGTATTTGCCAGATCTTTTGCCGGCACTCCGTTCTGTGTTTCCTGCGTTAGGATACGGACCCTGTGACCGGAAAGATCCTCCAGTAGCCACGCATGATGGACATCGAGTCGTTGAGCGGTATCTTTTTCACCGGCCCATCCGTGCCATGCCAGACGAGCAGGTTTACCTTCAGCAGGTGGAACAAACTCCACAACCTGAGCTTCAACTGGGAAACCAAACGTGCTGAAGTAGAAGCGAACCCCATTTTCCAATTCTGGACCTTTGTTGTCATAAAAGCGCACATCGGCGGAATTTTTATAGTATTCCGGCCATAGCAATGGCTGACTCAGGAGCGGCCAGACATCATTGACGTTCAGACCTGAGATGATCATTTCATTAGAAACAAAGTTATCGGTAAAACCCGGAACAAAGCCTTCTGGCCAGTTAATCGCGTTCATAAATTTCTCCAATTGCTATAGTTGAGTGCACTGCGTGTGTCATTACGGCAGTAACGTGATGACAGTGATTATTGGTGCAATGGAGTTATAAGGCGAATTGTCATTACTTATATTCTTAATAAGATAAATTATATCATGACGCGGGATGTTGGCTTACTTCTGCGCATAAAGCACGAATCCACTGATGACTTGGGTCACGATGGGTTCGCTCATGCCAGGCCATGCTTTTGGTAAAGCCGGGTACTTTCAGGGGCAAAGGGAGAATGATGAGATCGTTGTTAGTCAGGACCATGCGGCGAGGTACAACTGCAATCATATCAGTCACTTGTAATATATCAGGTATCATCTGAAAACTATTAACTGACATGCCTACTCGTCGTGTCAGACTGAGCTTAGCCAGTGCTTCATCTGTAACACCGGTGAAGTTACCTTCTGAAGACACCAGAATATGTTCCTGTTTGCAAAATTGTTCGAGCGTCATTTCTGAACTCGCTGCCAGAGGATGATGACGTCGTGCTACGCAGACATAATCTTCTTCATAGAGCGCTCTTCCATGCAGGTCTTCGGGGGTTGTTTGCGGTGTTATCAAAGCCAGATCAACTTCACCCCGAGATAACTGCTGATACATTCGCTCATTGTCCACGGGCCGCACGGCGATTTTAATATACGGTGCACGTTGTTTTAGCTCAGCCATCAACGGAACGACAACAGCCTTAAGTGCATAGTCCGTTGCGACGATGGTATAAGTCAGTTCCACCGTCACGGGATCAAATTTCTTTGGTTTCAGCAGGATAGCGATATCGGTGAGGATTTGTTTTACCGGCGTAGAAAGTTCGTTGGCCCGCATTGTGGGGACCATACCGTGGCTGGTGCGAACAAAGAGTGGATCGTCAAAGTAATCACGCAAGCGAATAAGCATACCACTGACGGCAGGCTGCGTCAGTGAGAGGCGCTGTGCAGCCCGAGTCACGCTTCCCTCATCCAGTAATGCATCAAGGGCCTTAAGAAGGTTAAGGTCGAGGGTTCTGATATCATTTTTCATAATGAACTAGCCTGACAGATATTAAAATTTTAATTCAGGCTAAATGCTCGGGAAAAGGTTGTCTAGAAGGTTTGCGAGTGTTTTCCTTTTGGGGGAACTTCCATTTCTGGATGGTAGGCCTTGTACGGATAAGTCCGCTCTTCAGCTCATAAGGGACAACCATACTCAAATCTCCCACATTGCAGGAGATTTGAGTATGAACACGTCACCGTGGAACAAAGACCGTATCATCGGCCAAAAAAGACCACTTCAGATACCTCATATCTGGGGGATCCGAATCCGGCTTGAACTGGAAGGTAAAACGCGCGATTTAGCTCTGTTCAATACGGCCCTGGACAGTAAACTTCGAGGCTGTGATCTGGTCAAACTCAAAGTATCTGATGTGGCATATTGTAGCTCGGTTTCAAGCAGAGCAACGGTGTTGCAGCAGAAAACCGGTAGCCCTGTGCAATTTGAAATAACCAAAGGGACAAGACAAGCTGTTGCTGCATTGATAAAGCTTGGCAATTTGCACAGTAAAGACTTCTTGTTCCGGTCTCGGGTCGGAACTAAC
>NZ_JAKRNL010000019.1:0-10011 GCF_022346905.1 Pantoea sp. ACRSB
CCATATAACACCTCTCTTTTATGACACTTCCATAGCCAAACGCGCCTGGATCTCGCTCGCCTGGCTCCCTAACTGCAGATATGTGCGAGTTACCGCCGGATTGCTATGCCCAAGGAGTTCAGAAGCGATCAAAAGCCCCTGAGCGCCGGCGGCCTGCATCACGTTCCATGCAGCTATTTTGCGCGTGCTATATGCACTGAGACGCAGCTTTGCATTTACATGCGCGTTGAACCACTGCACAACGGCGTGCAAGCGCTTCCAGATAGCCTGCCGCGTGACAGCGCCGTTCATTGCCTGACAGCGTGAACTGTCAATTTGGCTGCGACTGAAAACTAAACCATCCTCGACAAAGTTACGCTCCATGCGTTCGCGCAGGCGTTTCAAAATGCCAGGGGGCAGTTGTTTAGCGTCTGTTTTAACGTCCGCACGGCTCACTAATTCAAAGACAACCGCCTGTTCGGCTTCAGTCATAACGGCGGCCAGCTGATCGCACGTCATGGCGTCGATTTGCATGTATTCGAGGTGATTACCGGCGATGCGCGCAGCGTCTTTACGCTGTTGGCGAACGATCTCGATGCCTTTACGGGTAGCGCGAGCCTCTGCTGATTTAGTCTGTTTCGCTACGGTTATCACCGTGCGGCCGGTTTCCCAGTTGATGCAGGAATAGCGCAGATTGAGTACGTCGCTGGTTCTCCAGCCGGTAACAGTAGAAATATCCCAGAACAAAAGCACCCAGTCGGCCTGGGTTTTCTGGATACGTTCGCGCAGCTTCCGCTGTTCGTCACGATCGTAAACCGGCTGCATAGTGCGAGTACCTTTAGTGGATATCTGTTCGACGATATTCCCGCGAACCTGGCGCGCTTTGGCTACTAACTGTGAAAGGTTCATCATTGGGCCAGCTCCTTGCGCAGAACGGCTACGCTATCCAACAGATTGCTGAGATCGGCTTTATTCATAGCCGGTACATGAACGGGTTTACCCTGGACGATACGAAGGGCGATATGTAGAATGCTGCTCATAGACATGCGATTTCCTTGCTGGGGTCGATTGTTTATCACGCCTCGGAGTAGTTACAGCTACTGCCGGGGCTTCGTTTTTATTGGCCTTTATCCGCTTTCTTCGCGGCATCGTTTACCAGTTTCAAAAGGTAGCTGTTAATGCTTCGATCATCGTCTTTGGCCAGCTTGACGAGCGCGGCATAAACATCATCATCCATACGAAAACTTACCTGCTTCATATAAGCACCTCCTGAAATCATTATGCTTTCATTTTGGTTTCATTGCAATGCCTAGAAGCTACGATGCCGGCTTATTTTTGGCAACCCTCAGAAAATCGCCGGATTAGTAAAAATCATGCGGCCTTAAAACTTTTTGCTGCCGAATATGCGCGCCCAGACAGATTTGCTGCGCTCAGCTTCAAGCTCTTTGGTCAGGTCTTCTATCCTCTTCTGTTGATCAGTTAACTGCTGCTTGTCGGCTTCACGCTGTTTTAGTTCGGCCTGGCGCCTGTCTTTGTCCTCAAGCAAAAGAGTCATCTGCGCACGCAGCTCCTGTATCTCTTTGGACAGCGCCGTAAGTGCCGCGCTTTGTGTGTCATCTGTTACCGTGTCACGCTGTTTCTTTTTGTCCGGTAATGACACATTGCCGTATTTTCTGATCAGTTCTGACACATCAATAAAACGTTTCCCATTCTGCCGTGTCACCGACAGTTCACCCGCATCAATATGGCGATATAACGTTTTCCGGCTGACTCCGGCTGCCAGTGCAGCATCAGTCAGATTGAGTAAATGTGTATCGTTAGCCATGTGTATCACCGATCAGATAAATTGAGTGTGTCTCGCGTGTCACGTTACAACATACTGCAACGAGCAAGCGCAAGGCGAGCGGAAACGCGAAACAGGCCTTTTTCCATAGCTCCGCTACTCCCAGCGAGCGACGTTAAAAAACGCTCAAACCGGAAGTAGCGAAACCGTGCCAGCTTCGAGATTCGGCTCGTTTCCTTGCCGTGCTCCCCTGATTGCGTCCTGACATCCCACCATGCACTTTTGCCGTCATCAATCCGCCTTTCCCCTGCTGGGCGCGTGGCGTTTTCTCATTCCTCACGCTATCTGATGATCGGCTTTCTGTTTAGGTAGTCGCTCCAACGCTGGGCTTTTTAATCAGACTCCCCGTCTAGCCCTGCTGTTGCTGCCTGACTATGACAAACACATGCTTCCAGTTCGTCAGACACGGCAAAGCGCCGCTAATGGCAACAGCCAATGCGGTAACAGGGTCTATGCGGGAACATCACTTAGAAGTGCTTACAGGGATAAATTGCCCTGTTAGCTGCTTGAATGCTCTGCGAATGGCAGATACACTGAGGTTACAAATTTGGTAGCTGTTCCCGCAAAAGATCCAGTTACCTTCCGGTTAGGTGCTGCAAACACTGCCCCGGCGTCAAAAGCCTCCGCTGCAAACGGGGGCTTTTTTCGTTTCTGGCCGTTACCTTATACCCTTGCGCCGCTTCGGGGAAGATCCTTCGAGGATCTTTTTATCCGGCTAATTTACCGATGTTTTCTTCTGTTGCGGCACGCGACGCACCAACAGCCAGCGCTGCACGCGATCTTTAATAATCTCCAGGCAATAAAAAAGCGCCCCACAGGGCGCTTTATGTGAGGCTTTCGCCGTTACGCAGCTTTGGCGGTGAACTTAATCAACACACCAATATCTTTCTTGTCTGAGTCCTTCTGTACACGTTCCCAGCTGGCCGGGTTCGCGAAAGTAGCGCTGTCGATAGACTTAGTGCCTTCGATAGCGGACAGAACAGAGGACTTAAGGCGCGCGTTACGGAAGCCGATACGGCATGACGTTTCATGCTGGCCAAGGCCGTAGATGTTGACGTTACCGGCGCGGCGTTCGTAAACGCTGTTCACGTTAAGCGCTTTCATCATGATCGCCTGTTGCGACAACAGCAGGGTGTTACCCAGCAGCGCCGGTGCGTCGGTTACAACAACACGCTGGCCAGTTACCAGCTCAATCACAGACACGCCGTTACCTGCCAGATCAGCCGCTTTAAACAGCTGCGTGCCGTTTTTGATGAGGTCAGTACGGGCCAGAGAAAAGAACTGGTTACTGTGCATGACGATCGCGCCCAGGCGGCCGTAGGCATCGCCAAACCGCGCCAGACCGGCATAGATAGAATCTACAGTCAGGTTTCCGAGGTCGCCCACGCTACCGGACGCCGGCGCCTCAATGGTCAGGACGTTGTTAGGGTTAAGGCTGGCCACTGCTACAGCACCAGATACGGCACGCTGCAGCTCAGCCGCCGTGAAAGCAGCGGAAAGCTCTGTTGCTTTCTGCGCGGCCAGAATGTCGGTCTCCTGAGAGTTACCCATCATGCGCTGAAGCATAGATTCAGTGATTTTATAGGTAGGGATACCAAAATCACACGTCACAGCATTTGCCGTCATGGTGGCGATCTCGACCGGGTTCTGCGTGCCGGTAAGGTCATACGCGTTACGGTCTACAACCGCCGGCAGACCGCCAAAAAACCGCTGTGTTTCAGTATCGCCAGGCAGATTGGTAGTGTTCTGCAGGACGATAGAGCCGTTGGACGAAGTGCCGAAAACATCCAGGTTCTCAGTAATGAGTGTTTCAGTAGCCTGATCGGCCTTCTGCTGGAAAACATCATACGCCATGGTAATACCCCGTTTTTATAGCGGCTTTAGCCGCCGTTAGAGTCAATGTTTAGGTTTTGCACAATCTCTAGCGCTCTGTCCTGGACATTGCGAGGTTTACCGATCTCACCTTGTGATGTTTCGGCATTGCGGAGGGCGCCTGTCGCGCCGGCCGCGAAATTCTGCACCATACAACCGCCCAGCGCTGGGTCGGTCTTCAGGTGTTGCCACAGCTCATCGTTAGTGCAGTTCACGAATTGCTCTGGCTCTGTTTCAGTTGCTGCTCGCGTATAGCCGATTTTGCTGGCGTATTCGCCGTTCTCGCCCTTCTGAAGGTCAAAATGTTTTTCCAGTGAGGGCCGAACCACGGATCGCAGGCGTTCAGGCACATAGCGATTAACGAACGCGTCTACCTTGTCAGTTACCAGCGCTTTGCGCATTTGCTCGCGCAATGTCTGATGATCTGCAACCAAAGGTGATTGCTCGTCGATCTGCTGCTGTAACGCTGTTTTCTCATCCCCGGCGGCCTTCAATTTACCCAGCAATTCAGCGTTTTTCGCCTTCAATCCAGCTACGGCAGCCAGTTCTACACTCGCATCATCCAGGTCGAGGCGGTAGCCGTCGCCGTCAGCGTTCTTTGTGTAGCAGCTCTGCAGGTCGCTTGAGAGTTGGCTCAATTCTGCTTCGGTTAATTTGAATTTCAGTGCCATTTGTCGCGCTCCTTAAGCGTGATCGGGGATGGGATAACGCTCAAATAATACCCTATATCCGTGTACTTACCAACAAAAAAGGTAGAAAATAAATTATCTACCACAAAAACAGGTATAGGCTATGCGAACACATAACGAAGCTATTGCCAGACGTGCCGGCGCTATCACAGATCACGACCAGCGCAACGGGCAGCCGGGTTATCTCAAGCAGGCGGCAAGGAACCGCGCACGCCTTGCAGAACTGAATAAATCGCCGTTGGGATCTATTGAGGCACAGCTAAGGGAGGCTCTTTTAAATGCCCAGCGTTAACCTGATGGCCGGCAAAGCCGGTATGCGCCGTTTATATGCAGCAGCTGAGCGCGTAGATTTTGAGGCTGAAGCGGAGGAACGCAGACGTGCTGTTCTGGCCGGGCATAACCCGTGGGTAAGAGTTCGTGAGAAAGGCGAGCACCCGAAGCCTGTGATAGCTTTCACGCCTGTTACACCTAAAGACGGGCGCCTGTCCTCATGGCTGCTGGCGCTGGCAGAAAGACATGCTTAGGGCGTAAAAAAACCCAGGAGGGATAGTAAGCCTGGGTTCTTTTACTGCTGAGGCTTGCGGTTCTCAGCAATTTAACACGCAATAAGTGCACCATGTGTAATACAAACAAACCTTACTGTACAAAATGCAACCACACAAGCGATTTAAGCCGCTTAAAACGCCTTATGCCGGGCTTTAGTTTCTAGCGATACTCTGACGCATCTTATTCGATAAAAGCTCTGTCATCGCCGCTGGCGCCGCCTGATCCCAGTGCTTCCCGGCCAGCCAGTAGTAACACCCGCCTTCTTCCATATTTTCACGTACGATATCGCCGTTCGCTACCAGCTGACGCATAGCGCGCCATTGCGCCACCTTCAGGAACCGTAGTCCGCGTGCCTGTGCTTCTGCGCGTAATTCAGCGTGCGTGTAGTATCCAGGGCCGTTCTCATCCTGCAGGCGTTTGAAAAAAGTCAAAAGTGAATCCGGTGTTAGCATTTTGTTCAGTCCTCTCTGTCGTTTCGGTCAATTGCGGTTCTGGTTCAGCTACTGCCTGTGCTGTTTCGGACAATTCTTCATTCACTGTATTCAGTGCTTCGCCGGCTGCGGTACTGGGCGCCCTTGGCTGGCCGTAGTTGATTATCACTACTTCCCATAGCGTGTGCGTGCTGTCGTACCAGCTCTGCGCCCACTGATGGACTTCTCTGCAGGCGATCTGCCACTGTTCGGCATAGTCGCCTTTGTCGTCGAATAAGAAAATCACCTGCTGTTCGCGGTCGGGCAGGCCATCGGCTGCCGTCTGCGGTAGCAAAACCCACGGTAAAGGCTTGTGCGGTGTTTTAAGATCGGCTGCGGTGTAGGTCTCAGCTATGTCCTCAAGGCTTGCTACGGCCACTACAGGGACGATGTGCCACGGCTCCCGCGCCTTACCGGTATTTCTCCCGGTGCGGTAGAGATAATCGATCTGCGCAGCTACACGCCCCATTACCAGGCACGCCCGTCAGCTGCAGCTTCTGCTTGCTGCTGTGCTTTGGCAGTGGCTTCGAGTTCTTCGAGGCGGTGTTTTAGCTCATCCATTTCTACAACCTGTGCTGTCTGGCGCAGGATCGCAGCATAGGCCGCCGCCATGTCGCAGGTGATGGCGCCAGACACGCTGGCCGCCGTGATGGCGTCAATGCGCTGCGTATAGCTCAGTTTGGCCCATTGAGCCTCGGACATGATACGCACGGCCGGCATCGTGGGGCGTGTCGCCGGTAATGCGCGATTAGCAAGAATTTCAGAAGCGCGCACGCCTTCTTTAGTCGGCGTCTGTGCGACGCGGATGAGGTTTTCCAGCACCTGCGGCATGGCATCGCGGATCACCGCTCGCAGCGGGTCTACGCTACCTTTTGGGCGTCCTGGCCCGCCTTTATTGCCCTTTTCAAATCTGGCCGAACCGGGCTTGCGCAGCGTTGGCTCGTTTGTAAGGCTTTCCGCTTTCTGAGTGCTGCGGCGAACTCGTTTAATAGGCTCTGACATGGCGCGTTCTCTGACTGATTAGTATTTAGACAGTTTATCAGAGTTTTAAAAACACTCAAGCTATTGATTTGCAACCACAAAATACGATTTATCCCACCTTAATTTACTTACTATCACACCAGATAACCGCCGTTTGTGGCATACGCACGCGCATAGGGTCTACCGCAGATCTCAGAGCACAATAAAAGGAGTTAAAGACAGGTTATTAATCAGTATCCCTGTTTTTTCCTGTTTATTAATTACTTCGTGTTTTTTATGTGGTTGCACTGGCGGCTAAAGTTGGGGCGTAAATGGGGGTAGGTTAGGGTGTTTAAAAGTACCCCAACAGCCCTCAAACCCGCGCCAGCACTGGGTTTTGTGGGGGTAGTTAGTGGGGGTGGGGTAACTTTCTATAAGAGTCTCTACAGAAATATATAAAATGTGGTTGCAGTACCGTAGAGACTGTATGTAGTTATTTAATTTTTAACTTATATATAAATATACCCTAACTACCCTAACTACCCCAACTAAACCCAGTCACAGCAAGGCTTCAGCAAGTGGGGGTCAGGTTGGGGTAGTGGGGGTGCATGGCGATTTAAGGCATTAAAAAAGGCGCTTTTCAGCGCCTTTGCTCATTATTGAACGGTTACGGGTACGTGATACCGAAAGACGTTCCCGACGTTCTTATACGGAAGATGTAAGTCCATCATCTTCTTACGCAGCAGCTTACCTGCTTTAGAAACGTATCTGTCCGCTATTCCCGCTTTCCGGCAGAAATCAGTAGTGGTCATCCATACACTAATTTTTGCGGTTTCACAGTTTGAGAAATAGTCATCGATAGTAACTGAAACGGGATCAACGGCGATAAACGCGCGGTTATTTTCCTGCACAGCAGCCGTTAACTCCGCCGGCAAATCGTAACCCTCGCCGGCGTCTACCCAGCTTTTGACCTCAAGCCAGAACTGGCGAAGCTGTTCGGGATCTGTCAGCCGTGCGCCGCTGCCGTTGTAAGTCCATCCAAGCAGGCGGTTTACTTCGTCGATAGCGATAGGGGCAGCCAAAGAGATCACCGGAAAGCGGCTGGCTATCGAAGCATCCCGAATAAAGTCATCTTTGTTCACGCTGGCCACGAACACAGTGCGGCGTGCGCGTTTGCTTTCAGTGCGGGCGTAGGCGGCGCGGTAGGCGTCCTGGCTGTTGTCCACAAAGGCTTTTAGCTCGCTGCTCTCCTTTTTGGTCATTGAGTCAACCTCGCCCAGCTCTGCTACCCAAAGATTTGTAGCTGTCTTTACGCTGTCCTTGTTTTTCGGATCAAGATACAGCGCTTCTTTGAAAACGCCGTCGGCCACACTGAACAGGCGTTTAAAAAAGTGTGTCTTATGGTAGTTGTTTTGCTCGCTGAAAAGCGTAGGGATGGCTTTGAACGAGATACCGGGCTTTTCTAGATCAATAGCGTGAACGGCGGCGATGAGCGCTGAGCGCATAACGGCGTTTGCGTACTCCGGTTTCTCCGCATTCAGGCAGGACAGGACACGATCAACACGTTTCACGCCGTCCCAGCCGCCGCCTTTACGCAGCCAGGCATCTACAGGGTGATAGCGGTTTTCCTCTGCACAGGCTGTAAAATGCTCATCGAAAGTAGAGGTAGATAAACCGGCGCGCTCAAGATCTGAGACAATGCGAGAACGCACTGCAGCTTCTGTTCTCTCGATGCGTGCGCCGTTGCTGCGACACAGTTCTACTGTGTCACTCATTTCGTTATACGCCGCCACATAGCGCTGTCTCGATAGCATCCAGTGCAGGTTATCGCGGGTTTTCATGGCGTCATATCCTGTCAGAACGCCGTCTTTGTTCTTTTTAAGACGCACATCCGGGGGAACCATATCGGGGCCGATCTGGAAACGCTCTGACACAGCTTTGCGCGCCTTATCACGGTAGTCGCCCAGCATCCCCTGATGGTCTAAAACCTGATGCGGCTTGCGCGCCGAAACTGGTGCATTATGTGTCGTACCGGTTTCACCGTCATGCGCGCTGTTTCGTGCGCTGTGATAGTTAGCTGTGAGTTCCTGAAGTAAATTAAAGTCGGCGCCGCACGCTTCACAGGCGTAGCGCAGCTTCTCGCTGTGGCGTTTCATCTGTGCCACTGCCTGGCGATCTGTGTCATGTACGAATGTCACATTGAATTGCGTATAGCCCTGTCCTGGGGGCGAAAAGCGAAGGCTTGTATCATGATTCTCGCCGCTATACTGCCGACCGTGCGACGCTGAGGCGCGCAGTGTGACACTGTTACCATCAGCACGGGCGCCAGGTAGCGTAAGCAGGTGTTGCATAAACGGCGCGAAGATACCGGCCAGATCATCAGCGATAGTCAGCTCTGTGTCACGCCGTTTCGCCGTAACCGGCGGTTGCACGTTGTTGATGCGAGCATGGCGCAGGGCGCCGGCCAGCCGCAGCGGCGTTTTATACGCGCTGAATGACACGTCGCCGTTTTGTGGCGTGCGATACATCACCTGTGCCGCGGTAAATGTTGCTGAATCGACGGCGTGTCCAGGGAAGTAGCGATCGAGAAGCGCGGCACGAACCAACAGCATCTGCTCAGCGCCGTTCGCCGGCTTATCCGTGGCCAGAACTACACGGAACCGCGGTTCGGCGTCTGTATGGCTCGCCGTTGTATAAAGTGCCCACCAATGCGGCATTTCTTCCAAAATGCGGCGCACTTCTGCGAAGCTCTCCGGCGTCGCTGCGTCAAAGTCGAATCCATAAATTGACTGATCGGCAATGCTGTCGCCATCACGCCAGAACATCCCCGCCGGCGCCGTTCCCTTCCCTTTGCGACTCTCAGGACGAACGCAGCGAGCACAAAAATAGCCGGGCGCCGTCTTGATGTCGGGATAATCGCCATCGCACGGCTGCAGCAGCTGCTCTACGTGCTCGATAGTGCCGGTATTAGTGCTAAATACATGCACATCCTCGCGGCCTTCTGGTTGTAACGGGCGAGACCATGAATAGAAAAGTGTCCCGTTGGCAGGGACGTTACTAATATTTTCGCTTCTCTTTCTGCGTTGATTCATAAAGGTTGCTCCCTTCAAAACTAATATTTTGGGAACCTTGCAACCACGAAAATAATAATGTAGGATGTGTACATTGTGCGATATCCAATCATTGGATATACTACCTACAGAACTATTTCAGGGGTGAAAGGTTCTTTGGGTTACTCAAAAGCCATCGTTTGCCGCGGTGGCTTTTTCGTATGTGGAACTCTACTCCTTTCAGCCTGTTGGCGTCAAAGAGACTTTTTGGCCTTTTCCTTTAGTTCATTTATTTTCTTGTCCATTGCTATTATCGCATCATCACATGGTTCGTCTTTATCACTAACGATAGAAATATCGTCAAACGAACCTTTGCATTGTTCCTTAACGTAAACTCTGTGACCGGGAAATTCTTTTTCCAGTAATTCACGTAATACAGACAAATCTGTTTCGTCCGCATTTACTACGGCATGTATATCAACCATATAACACCTCTCTTTTATGACACTTCCATAGCCAAACGCGCCTGGATCTCGCTCGCCTGGCTCCCTAACTGCAGATATGTGCGAGTTACCGCCGGATTGCTATGCCCAAGGAGTTCA
>NZ_JAKRNL010000001.1:0-1250641 GCF_022346905.1 Pantoea sp. ACRSB
GTTTTACGGCAGTGAGAGCAGAGATAGCGCTGATGTCCGGCAGTACTTTTACCGTTACGCACCACCCCGTCTGTAGCTGAACAGGAGGGACAGCTGATAGAAACAGAAGCCACTGGAGCACCTCAAAAACACCATCATACACTAAATCAGTAAGTTGGCAGCATCACCTACTATCGCATTGCATAGGTATACACAGATCATATAGTGAAATATATAAAAAGCCGGAGTTTTTTATTAAAATAATTGACCACACCTTATTTAGAAAAGGAAAGATATTGTATTTCCGTGGAGACCTGGGATGCTTGGATGAGATAGATGCGGAAAAAATAGTTAAGGCTGGATATAATATTTTAAAATTTAAAGATGATATTTGCCATTCACCAAGTATACAAAATGGCTCTAATGTTCATTGGAGTTTAGATACAGGAGCAACTTATCCTGGTCTAAAAGAGGGACATTATTATTACATTTGTTCGATCACCATGCGCTATTCTAAGGATCCTACACACTCGGAATATTATAACCTTTCTAAGGAGATAAGGAAAGATGGAGTTTGGTACTATATAGGCTCAAATGGTTATACAATCTACATATCAAAATGTATGGATCCGTCATTCTTTATAGTCAGGAGTCTATCATTTATATGATGATGTTTTATCTTGGCTCAATCACAAGATATCGCCCCCATCTCTTTGATAGCTTGTTTTCAAATAAAGAACAATGGTTGGTAAGTGAGTTTTTGAAAACACAACCTAAGCAGTATCTATATTTATTAACAGCTCAAATTTTAGGTCAGCAAGTGACAAAGGCATATGCAATGTTCTAATTTATAGTGCTTTTATTTATAGGTTGTTCTTTTCTTACAGGAAAGCTTGTCTCCTAAAAATAATTTTTGGTTAAATTATAAGCGCCTCATGCTTTTAGGTCTCTCATCTAAAACGCTGTGGCGTTTGTGATGTCCGCTTCTGGCACAAACCGGACATTAAATTCAAGCCAGTTAAGGCTGTAGCACCGTTGCATATAGGGAGAACTACAGGCCCAAATTCTTAACCATTTTGAACTGAGCATATGACGTGCTGCCTCGCCGATTTGATGTAAAATCCCTTCCCCAAATCTTAATTAAAAAACCAATACAAATAGCCATTTACTGAATGGAAAGCAAGCACTTGAAACCATGCATTTTGTCATCCAACTGACTTATTTTTAATGCTTTCATTCCTTTTCCACCCCGTGTTTTTTCATCATCGCCCTCAACTGGTGATAGGTCACGCCCAGCAGTTCGGCGGCGCGGCGCTGATTGTATTTCGCCTGCTGCAAACTGGCTTCTACCAGCGCGCGCTCCTGCTGGTTTTGCCACTGACGCAGATCGAATGGCAAAGCGGGCAGGTCGCTGGTTGCGTCTTCCTGCGCTGTCACCGCTGGCTGCGCGCGTGGCGCAAAGGGATTAATGATAATCCTGTCCAGCGGCGTTTCACTGCTGTTATGACGGTAAACCGAGCGTTCCACCACGTTTTTGAGTTCACGCACGTTACCGGGCCACTGATACGCCAGCAGCGTCTCCTGCGCCTCGGGCGTAAAGCCCGGAAACAGCGGCAGCCCCAGTTCACGGCACATCTGAATGGCGAAATGTTCCGCCATCACCAGAATATCGCTGCGCCGCTCACGCAGCGGCGGTAGTTGCACTACATCGAAGGCGAGGCGATCGAGCAGGTCGGCGCGGAACTTTCCTGCCGCCGCCAGCGCGGGTAAATCTTCATTGGTGGCGCAAACCAGCCGCACATTCACCTGCAAAGCGTGATTGCCACCGACGCGCTCAAGCTGACCATATTCAATAACCCGCAGCAGCTTCTCCTGCACCAGCATCGGCGCGGTCGCCAGTTCGTCGAGAAACAGCGTGCCGCCATCTGCACGCTCAAAGCGGCCCAGGTGGCGCTTCTGCGCGCCGGTAAAGGCGCCGGCCTCATGGCCGAACAGCTCAGAATCAAGCAGATTTTCATTTAGCGCGGCGCAGTTAAGCGAGATAAACGGGCCTTGCCAGCGGTCGGAAAGATAGTGCAGGCGGCTGGCTATCAGCTCTTTGCCGGTGCCGCGTTCGCCCACGACCAGTACGGGCTTTTCCAGCGGTGCCAGCATAGACACCTGTTCAAGCACTTCCAGAAAGTTGTTGGATTCACCCAACAGATTATCGTTGCTGCCAGCCATGATGAAATTCACCACCTGTTAATCAATTTAACTACCTTACGCGACGCGCGCTGCGCTGTAAAATATAAATACCCTTCAAAATCAAATAAATAAAAACTGGCACGCCTTTTGTATATAACAATCAGCGCATGGCGCACCAACATAATCAAAGAGGAACATCATTATGGGTATTTTTTCTCGTTTCGCCGATATCGTTAACGCCAACATCAATTCGCTGCTGGAGCGTGCGGAAGATCCGCAGAAACTGGTACGCCTGATGATTCAGGAGATGGAAGACACGCTGATTGAAGTGCGCTCCACCTCGGCGCGCGCGCTGGCGGAGAAAAAACAGCTGAACCGCCGCATTGAACAGGCGGAAATTCAGCAGGCCGAATGGCAGGAAAAAGCGGAGCTGGCGCTGCGCAAAGAGAAAGAAGACCTGGCGCGTGCGGCCCTGATCGAAAAACAGAAGCTCACCGACCTTATCGCCTCGCTGCAGCAGGAAGTGGTACACGTTGAAGAGACGCTGGAGCGCATGAAGGGCGAAATCGGCGAGCTGGAGAAAAAACTGAGCGAAACTCGCGCGCGTCAACAGGCGCTGACGCTGCGTCACCAGGCGGCCTCTACTTCCCGCGATGCGCGCCGTCAGCTCGACAGCGGCAAGCTGGATGAAGCCATGGCGCGTTTTGAATCTTTTGAGCGTCGCATCGACCATATGGAAGCAGAAGCGGAAAGCCAGCGTTTCGGTAAGCCAAAATCGCTGGACGCGCAGTTTGCCGATCTGCAGGCCGATGATGAGATCAGTCAGCAACTGGAAGCGCTGAAAGCCAAAATGAACCGTAGCGAATAATAATGATCCTGTCTGCGAGACTGATTAAGGAGAGTCAATGAGCGCACTTTTTCTCGCTATACCGCTGACCATTTTCGTGCTCTTTGTGTTGCCGATCTGGTTATGGCTGCACTACAGCAATCGCCGCAGCGGCAATGACCTGTCGGCAGGCGATCTTCAGCGCCTGCAGCAGCTAACGCAGGAAGCTGAACGGATGCGCGACCGCATCCAGGCGCTGGAGTCCATTCTGGACGCTGAGCATCCTAAATGGAGGCAGCCATGATTAAACGTAAGCTGTGGCGCAAACCGGAAGAAGGGAAGCTGATGGGCGTCTGCGCCGGCGTGGCGGAGTACCTCGATATCCCGGTGCGTCTGCTGCGCGTAATAGTGGTGCTGTCGCTCTTTTTCGGCCTGTTTGCCATTACCGTCAGCGCCTATTTTATCCTGGGATATGTACTCGATCCTAAACCCGCGGATGCTGAAGAGGGCGCGGGCAAGCCGAACGCTGGCGAACTGCTGGACCGGCTGGAGCGCGCGCTGCGTCGCGATGAGTACAGCGTGCGCGAGATAGAGCGTTACGTAACGTCTGAAACCTTCAGCGTGCGCAGCCGCTTTCGCCAGCTGTGACCTTTCCTGAGCGGGGCCGCGCTGGCCCCGTTATGCTGATCAACCGGAGGTTTACTTTGTTATATTCACGTACGTCCTCTTTTCGCCGCCGCGCGACCCCCGCGTTGAAGTCGGTCGGGAAATTCATCATTATCAATGCCGTGAGCTACGGGCCTGCCGGTCTGACCGGCTGGGCAGTAAAATCGGTTGCGCGTCGTCCTCTGCGCATTCTGCTTTCCCTGGCGCTGGAGCCGTTGCTGCAGCGCGTAATGAAGCGGGCGGCGGCGCGCTTCATCAGGGAAAAAGATGATAAACAAGTCTGAACTACTCTCATTACTCAACCGCGGCGCGGATCGTCATCTGCGCCTGGCGGTAACCGGCCTGAGCCGCAGCGGCAAAACCGCTTTTATCACCTCACTCGTTAACCAGTTGCTTAACGTGCACAGCGGCTCGCGGCTGCCGCTCTTTTCCGTGGTGCGCGACGAGCGCCTGCAGGGCGTCAAGCGCATTCCGCAGCGCGACATGGGCACAGCGCGTTTCACCTATGATGAAGGGCTGGCGCAGCTTTATGGCACGCCGCCCGCCTGGCCGACCCCGACGCGCGGCGTCAGCGAAATGCGGCTGGCGCTGCGCTATCGCTCGCAGGATTCGCTGCTGCGCCATTTCAAAGAGAGCGCGACGCTCTATCTGGAAATCGTCGATTATCCCGGCGAATGGCTGCTCGACCTGCCGATGCTGGCGCAGGATTACCTCGACTGGTCACGACAGATGCTGGGCCTGCTGCAGGGCGATCGCGCACAGTGGGCGCAGCCGTGGCGTGAGCTGTGCACGTCGCTCGATCCCTTTGCGCCTGCCGACGAAAACCGGCTGGCCGCCATCGCCGCCGCCTGGACCGACTATCTGCACCGCTGTAAAGCCGAAGGGCTGCACTTTATCCAGCCCGGCCGCTTTGTGCTGCCTGGTGAGATGGCGGGCGCACCGGCGCTGCAGTTTTTTCCCTGGCCGCTGAAGGATGAATCTGAGCGCGGCAAACTGGCGCAGGCCGATAAAGGCAGCAACTTCGCCATGCTGCAGCAGCGTTTCCGCTACTACTGCCAGCATGTGGTGAAGGATTTTTACCGCAACCACTTCCTGCGCTTCGATCGCCAGATTGTCCTGGTGGATTGCCTGCAGCCGCTGAACAGCGGCCCTCAGGCGTTTAACGATATGCGGCTGGCGCTGACTCAGCTGATGCAGAGTTTCCACTACGGACAGCGCACCCTGTTCCGTCGCCTGTTCGCGCCGGTGATCGACAAGCTGCTGTTCGCCGCCACCAAAGCTGACCATATCACCGCCGATCAGCACGCGAATATGGTGTCGCTGCTGCAGCAGCTGGTACAGGACGCCTGGCAAAACGCGGCGTTCGAGGGCATCAGCATGGAGTGCATCGGGCTGGCGTCGGTGCAGGCTACGCAAAGCGGGCTGGTGGATCATCGCGGCGAGAAGATCCCGGCGCTGCGCGGCGATCGGCTGGCGGATGGCGAAGCCCTGACTTTCTATCCAGGCGAAGTGCCGCCGCGTTTGCCGGGACAGGCCTTCTGGCAGCAGCAGGGTTTTCAGTTTGAACAGTTCCGGCCGCAGCCGCTCGATATCGATCGTCCGCTGCCCCATATCCGCATGGATGCCGCGCTGGAATTTTTATTAGGAGACAAGCTGCGATGAACGATGAAAAACTGAAGCCGCGTATCGATTTCGCCCGGCCGCTGGAGGCCCCAGCCGAGCGGCCGCTGCGCCCGGCGCAGGCATTTGACGATGAGGCGCAGCAGGCGTTTCTCGCCGTTGACGAGCAGGCTGGCGACGTGATGGAAGAGGGCGCGGGAGAGCGGGCGGTCGAGCAGGCATTGCGCCCGAAGCGCAGCCTGTGGCGCAGACTGGTTGGCGTGGGCGTCGCGCTGTTTGCCGTAAGCGTTGCGGCGCAGAGCGTCCAGTGGATGCATGACGCCTGGCTGACGCGCGACTGGTTCGCGCTCGGCAGCGGCGCGGCTGGCGGGCTTATCGTCATCGCTGGCGTCGGCGCGCTGACCAGCGAGTGGCGTCGTCTCTATAAGCTACGCGAGCGCGCCGAAGCGCGCGACGTCGGACGTGAACTGCTGCACAGCCATAGCGTCGGCAAAGGCCGCGCTTTTTGCGAAAAGCTGGCGCAGCAGGCGGGCATCGATCAGGCGCACCCGGCGCTGCAGCGCTGGCACGCCTCGCTGCATGAAACCCAGAACGATCGCGAAACCGTTCAGCTCTATGCGCAGCTGGTGCAACCGGTGCAGGATCGTCAGGCGCGGCGCGAAATCGGCCGCCACGCGGCGGAGTCAACGCTGATGATTGCCGTCAGTCCGCTGGCGCTGGTGGATATGGCGTTTATCGCCTGGCGCAACCTGCGGCTGGTCAATCGTATCGCCGCCATCTACGGTATCGAACTGGGCTACTTCAGTCGGCTGCGGCTGTTTCGCCTGGTGTTGCTGAATATGGCGTTCGCCGGCGCGTCGGAGCTGGTGCGTGAAGTGGGGATGGACTGGATGTCGCAGGATATTGCCGCCCGACTCTCAGCGCGCGCCGCCCAGGGCATCGGCGCGGGTCTGCTGACCGCGCGGCTCGGCATCAAGGCGATGGAGCTGTGTCGCCCACTGCCCTGGCTGGAGGATGATAAGCCGCGCCTGGGCGACTTTCGTCGCGATCTTATTAGCCAGCTTAAAGAGACGCTGCCAAAAAGCGGTGCGAAGCGCGAAAGCTAAGGGCCTCTTCCTGCCGGTGCGCCGTCGCCTGGGCGGCGCGCACCGCAGGATGAACACCGGTGTCAACTTTTGCTTCCACGCCTCTTCAGACCTGTTGCAAGTTAGCGTATTATCTCCAGATTCTTTACCTGACTAAGGCCATCGCAATGCGTCTTGAAGTCTTCTGCCAGGACCGCATCGGTCTGGCGCGTGAGCTGCTCGATCTGTTAGTCGCCCGTAATATCGATTTACGCGGCATCGAAATTGCGGCCCTTGGCCGTATTTATCTCAACTTCTCTGCGCTTGAATTCGATCAGTTCAGCAGCCTGATGGCGGAAATCCGCCGCACGCCGGGCGTCACCGACGTGCGTACCGTCGCCTATATGCCTTCGGAGCGGGAGCATCGCGCCCTGAGCGCGCTGCTGGTGGCGATGCCAGAGCCGGTGTTTTCCATTGACCTGAAAAGTAAAGTCGAGCTGGCGAACCCGGCGGCACAGAACCTGTTCGATCTCGACGAGCAGAAAATTCGCAACTACAGCGCAGGTAATCTGATTAGCGGCTTTAATTTTCAACGCTGGCTAGAGAGCGACCGCGTTGAGGCGCAGGCGCAGCATGTGGTGATCGACGGCCGCGATTTTCTGATGGAAGCGCGTCCTATCTATCTCACCGCCGATGAAGGTGCGGGTGACCAGCCGGTGGGCGCGATGGTGATGCTGAAATCTACCGCGCGCATGGGGCGCCAGCTGCAAAACCTGGTGGTGACCGACGAGTCGGAGTTCGATCATATTATTGCGGTGACGCCGAAAATGCGTCAGGTGATCGACCAGGCGCGCAAGCTGGCGATGCATGACGCGCCGCTGCTGATCGTCGGCGATACCGGTACCGGTAAAGATATGCTGGCGCGCGCCTGCCATCTGCGTAGCGCGCGCGGCAAGAAGCCTTTCCTGGCGCTGAACTGCGCCTCGCTGCCGGATGACGTTGCAGAGAGCGAGCTTTTTGGTCATGCTGCTGGCGCCTACCCGAACGCCTTAGAGGGCAAGAAAGGCTTTTTTGAACAGGCCAATGGCGGCTCGGTTCTGCTTGACGAGATCGGCGAAATGTCGCCGCGCATGCAGACCAAGCTGCTGCGCTTCCTGAATGACGGAACGTTCCGCCGCGTCGGGGAAGAGCATGAAGTCCATGTGGACGTGCGCGTCATCTGCGCCACGCAGAAAAACCTGATTGAGCTGGTGCAGCGCAGCGAGTTCCGTGAAGATCTCTTTTATCGCCTAAACGTATTAACGCTGCATCTGCCGCCGCTGCGCGAGCGTCCGCAGGACATTCTGCCGCTCACCGAAATGTTTGTGGCGCGCTTTGCCGATGAGCAGGGCATTCCGCGTCCGCGCCTGTCGCCGCAGCTTAACGGACTGCTGACGCGCTACAACTGGCCGGGCAACGTGCGTCAGTTGAAGAATGCGCTCTACCGCGCATTGACGCAGTTAGAAGGGCACGAACTGCGCCCGCAGGATATCGTGCTGCCTGAGCAGGCGCTGGATGCCTCGCTGGGTGAAGAGGCGATGGAAGGCACCCTTGACGAGATTACCAGCCGCTTCGAACGATCTGTGCTGACGCGCCTTTATCTCTCCTATCCCAGCACCCGCAAGCTGGCGAAACGCCTCGGCGTATCGCATACGGCGATCGCTAATAAACTGCGCGAATATGGGTTAGGGCAGAAACGCGGCGAAAAGGAAGAGAAAAGCGGCGGCTAAGAGGCGCCGCCGCCGTTAATGCTACTTCAGTACCGCCAGCGCGGAATCGTAATCAGGTTCGGTGGTGATTTCATCCACCAGCTGGCTGTACAACACCTTATCCTGCTCATCCAGCACCACGACCGCACGCGCCGTCAGACCCGCCAGCGCGCCCGCGGCGATTTCAACGCCGTAGTCATTTTTAAATTCAGCGCCGCGCAGCGTCGAGAGCGTGACGACGTTATTCAGGTTATCGGCGCCGCAAAAGCGCGACTGGGCAAACGGCAGATCGGCAGAGATACAGAGCACGACCGTATTGTTCAGCTCGCTGGCGAGCTGATTGAAGCGGCGTACCGAGGCGGCGCAGACGCCGGTGTCGATGCTGGGAAAAATATTCAGAACCTTGCGTTTTCCTGCATACTCAGAGAGCGACACGTCGGTGAGATTTTTCGCCACCAGCGAAAAGGCTTTAGCCTGCTCGCCCGCCTGTGGAAAGTGACCAGCAACCTCAACCGGGTTGCCCTGAAAGTGAACAGTATGAGACATAGCGATTCCTTAAACGTCAGAAAAAAGCGTGACTGGCTACAGGTAAGTATGGTTTGAAAACGTGTTTATGACATATCTATAAAAGACTTACGAGCTAAAAACGCAGATTATCCGAGACGACGCGCAGTTATCGACCTACATGGAGAGAGTATGAGAACGGTAAAAAGCTATCCCGAGTCCTGGCCGCTGCATACCCCTTTCGTTATCGCCCGCGGCAGCCGCACCGAGGCGAAAGTGGTAGTGGTAGAAATTGAAGAGGATGGCGTAAAAGGCACCGGCGAGGCGACGCCCTATGCGCGCTACGGCGAAACGGAAGCCTCTGTACTGGCGCAGATCGCTGATATTCTCCCGGCGTTGCAGCAGGGTATGACGCGTGAAGCCTTACAGCTGGCGCTGCCCGCCGGCGCGGCGCGCAACGCTATCGACAGCGCGCTGTGGGATTTGCAGAGCCGCCAGCAGCAGCAGGATCTCTGGACTCTGAACGACGTCACGGCGCCTGATGAGGTCGTGACGGCCCAGACCGTCAGCATCGACACCCCTGAAGCGATGGCAAGCAGCGCCAAAGCGCTGTGGCAACACGGCGCGACGCTGCTGAAAATCAAACTGGACGATACCTTTATCACCGAGCGGCTGGTGGCGATCCGCGCGGCGGTGCCGCAGGCGACGCTGATTGTTGACGCGAATGAATCCTGGCAGGCTGAAGGCCTGGCGGCGCGCTGCCAGCTGCTGGCGGATCTTGACGTGGCAATGCTTGAACAGCCGCTGCCGGCCGGTCAGGATGCGGCGCTGGCCAATTTTATCCATCCGCTGCCGATCTGCGCCGATGAAAGCTGCCATACCCGCGACAGCCTGTCTGCGCTGCGTGGACGTTATGAAATGATTAACATCAAGCTGGACAAAGCGGGCGGCCTGACCGAAGCGCTGGCGCTGGCGACAGCGGCGAAGTCGCTCGGTTTTGAGATAATGCTCGGCTGCATGATCTGCACCTCGCGCGCTATCCATGCCGCGCTGCCGCTGGCGGCGGGAGCGCGCTTCGCCGATCTCGACGGGCCGACCTGGCTGGCGGTGGATGTCGAGCCCGCCATACAGGTCAGCGCAGGCAGGGTGCTTATCGCTGCCAGCGCAGCAGGTTAATCATCGCCTCCAGATAGCGCTCCGTCGCTTCATCAACCGAAATGGCTGGCATCTCGGCGGTGATGCAGGGCAGACCGAGGTCGTTGCACCAGCTGCCGAACGAGCCGGGCGTGTCGTAACCGACGCTGCTGACCAGCGGCAGCGCGGTTTGCTGCGCCAGCCAGTGACCGATATCGCTGCCGCGCGGATCGTCGATACAGGCCAGCGGCTCATGCCAGGAGACCACCCAGCGCGGCTTTAGCCCGTGAATCAGCTCGCACAGCGCCTGAGTTTCCGGCTCTGAGCCCGGCCGATCCCCGGTCGAGAGCAGCACGTCGCGCGCCTCGGCGGCGCTGTTCCAGCGATAAACCGTTTCGCCGCTCTGCCAGTTGGCCGCCGGGAAGTTACGGTTGAGGTCGACGCCGTGGGCATTGGCGCGCAGGCCAAGCTGGCACCCGTCCGGATTGACCGCCAGTACCACGTGGTGACGACGCAGCCGGTCCGGCAGCGTGCGCATCGCGGCGGAAAGCGTGGCGATGGCCGCGTTCTCATCTCCATGCGTACCCGCCAGAATCAGTCCGCTGTCGGCATCGGCGGCGGGCGCGGGAAACCAGAGCAGCGGCGCGCCCAGCACGCTGTCACCGTAGCGCTGAAACGGAATCTCAAGTTTTCCGCGCCGCGGTCGCGGGTGTAACAACGTCATCGGCTTTCTCCTTTGTTGCCCTCTGTCAGACAAAGTAGCGGAAAAGCCGCGCGCGGAAAATCGCTATTTATCCTTCAGTCATTTGCGCTACAGTGCCGGGGTCATGCTGCGCCCTCTGGTGCGTTGCGCAGCGCTTCATTAGGGTAAGGGAGTGAAGATGAAAAGCACATTTCGCAAGACGCTGATGGCGCTGGCGCTCGCAGGCATCGCGAGCCAGGCGCTGGCGGCACAGCTGCCGGCCAACGCGCAGCTGGCCGATCGGCAGGAGATTGTCCGCCATATCAAAGATGAGCCCGCCTCGCTCGATCCGTTGAAAGCCGTTGGGCTGCCGGAAATTCAGGTGATCCGCGATCTGTTCGAGGGGCTGACGAATCAGGATGCGCAGGGCAATATCGTGCCGGGCGTAGCCGAAAGCTGGAGCAGCAGCGACAATAAAACCTGGATCTTTACGCTGCGCAGCAATGCAAAATGGTCGAACGGCGAGCCGGTGACGGCGCAGGATTTCGTCTATAGCTGGCAGCGCCTTGTCGAGCCCAAAAACAGTTCGCCCTTTGCCTGGTTTGCCGGACTGGCGGGCATCAGCAACGCGGGCGCGATAACCAAAGGCGAGATGCCAGCGAATCGACTCGGCGTCAGCGCCGTAGACGCCCAGCACCTGAAGGTGACGCTTGACCGCCCGGTGCCCTGGTTTCCCGCGCTTGCGGCTAACGTCGCGCTTTTCCCGGTGCCTCAGCAGGTTATCAACCGCGAGGGTGACGGCTGGACCGCGCCGGGCAAGCTGGTGGGCAACGGCGCTTACCAGCTGGCGTCGCGCGTGGTAAATGAGAAGATTGTGCTGGCGCGTAACTCACACTACTGGGACGACGCGCATTCGGTCCTGACCAAAGTGACCTTTATTCCCATCAATGAAGAGTCCAGCGCCACTAAGCGCTATCGCGCGGGTGATATCGATATCACCGAATCTTTCCCGAAGAACATGTATGCCCAGCTGAAAAAAACGCTGCCAGGCGAGGTCTATACGCCTGAGCAGCTAGGCACCTACTACTACGCCTTTAATACGCAAAAGGGCGCGACGGCGGATGCGCGGGTGCGTAAGGCGCTGTCGTGGAGTATCGATCGCCGCATTATCGCAGAAAAGGTGCTGGGCACCGGCGAGAAGCCCGCCTGGCGCTTTACCCCCGACGTGACGGCGGGCTTTAAGCCTGCGCAGTCCTATATTGAACAGCACAGCCAGCAGGAGCTTAACGCCCAGGCGAAAGCGCTGTTGACCGCCGCTGGCTACGGCCCTGGCCGACCGCTGCATCTGACGCTGCTTTACAACACCTCGGAAAGCCATCAAAAAATCGCGATTGCCGTGGCGTCGATGTGGAAGAAAAATCTTGGCGTTCAGGTGACGTTGCAGAACCAGGAGTGGAAGACCTATATCGACAGCCGCAACAGCGGCAATTTTGACGTTATCCGCGCCTCCTGGGTTGGCGATTACAATGAGCCATCGACATTTCTCAGCCTGCTGACCAGCGGCAACAGCAGCAATATCGCGCGCTTCAGCAACGCCGATTACGATGCGGTTCTCGCCAGAGCAAGCAGCGAAACCCAGGCTGACGCGCGTAACAGCGACTACAACAAAGCGGAGCAGATCCTGGCCGACCAGGCACCGATCGCGCCGATTTACCAGTACACCAACGGCCGCCTGATCAAGCCGTGGGTGAAAGGCTATCCCATCACGAATCCCGAAGATGTCGCCTACAGCCGCGAGCTGTGGATCGCAAAACACTAAGCCCTGAGCGGCCTGCCAGCAGGCCGCATCCAGACACCTTTGCTCACAGCCTGAGGATTGCAACTCAACCGCGCCGCGCTAGACTGTATCGTATTGATTTTTGTAGTGAGGCAAGTGAGTGAACGTCATTGAAGGCAAAGCGTTGCAGGTTTCCGACGCCATTATCGCCTGTCAGCTTGATGGCAAGGGCGGCTTGATCCCTATCGAAGATAAAGATGTGATCCACTGCGAGCGCCCCTGCTGGCTGCATCTTAACTATACCCATCGGCAGAGCTCTGACTGGTTGCAGTCTACACCCCTGATCCCCGATACGGTGCGCGACGCGCTGGCGGGCGACAGTATGCGGCCGCGCGTCAGCCGTCTTGGCGACGGATTTATGATTGTGCTGCGCAGCGTTAACCACAACGCTGACTCGCGGCCCGAGCAGCTGGTGGCGATGCGGGTCTTTATCAACGACAAGCTGATTGTCTCGACGCGTCGCCGTAAAGTCTATGCGGTGGATGAGGTGCTGACCGATCTGCAAAACGGCAACGGGCCTGAAGATGGCGGCAGCTGGCTGGTCGATATCTGCGATGCGCTGACCGATCACGCCAGTGAATTCATTGAAGAGCTGCATGACAAAATTATTGTGCTGGAGGATGCGCTGCTGGATCAGCGTATACCGGCGCGCGGTGAGCTGTCGCTGCTGCGCAAGCAGCTGATAGTCATGCGGCGCTATATGACGCCGCAGCGCGACGTCTATTCGCGGCTCGCCAGCGAGAAGCTGCCGTGGATGGATGACAGCGATCGTCGCCGTATGCAGGAGGTGTCGGACAGGTTAGGGCGCGGGCTGGACGACCTGGACGCGGGGGTGGCGCGTACCGCCGTACTGGCGGACGAAGTGGCCTCGCAGATGGCGGAAGCGATGAACCGCCGTACCTATACTATGTCGCTGCTGGCGATGATTTTCCTGCCGACGACCTTTCTGACCGGCCTGTTCGGCGTCAACCTCGGCGGCATTCCGGGCGCCAACTGGCACCTTGGCTTTAGCGTGTTCTGCCTGCTGCTGGTGGTTCTTGTTCTGGGCGTCGCCTGGTGGCTTAAACGGCGTAAGTGGCTGTGACAATAATGTAATCAACTGGTTACAATGGTTAATGCCGGGGCAAAAAAAGGCTGCTAATGGCAAAAAGGGAAAAAAAGCTGATCGAGGTCAATAACCCTCCAGGGCAACATCGGCAAACTCTGTATCCGCAGGTGAATGCAACGTCAAGCGATGGGCGTTGCGCTCCATATTGTCTTACTTCCTTTTTAGAATTACTGCATAGCACATATTTAATTCGATACGCCGGCCTATCCGCCGGCTTTTTTTTTGCCCCTGCGGCGGAGTTATACCTATGCTTTAAAGACAGTAACCACAAAGGAGAAGGGTATGATATCCATTATCGCCAGCGATCCGATTCCTACCGATCCCGTCCCGATTCCCGATCCGATGCCGCAACCACCGCCGAACCCGCAACCGGACCCGCAGCCTGAGCCGGGTTATCCGCCCATCCTCGATCCACCGCCGCATCGGTAAAAAAAGGGCGCGCTGATATTGCAGCGCGCCCTTTTTTAAAGCGTTCCTGTTACGGCAGCTGTAGCACGTCGAGACGGATCACCGGCTCGGCGTCATCCGCTTCCTGCCAGCCAGCAGGCTGTACCGGCAGCGTTTCCCGGTCAAAGGCGAGATCGCCGCCGTCCACCACCGCATCGCCGTGTTGAATGCCTTTAAAATCGAACAGGTTGATATCCGCCAGATGCGACGGCACAACGTTCTGCATTGCGCTGAACATCGTCTCGATGCGTCCGGGATAGCGTTTGTCCCAGTCGCGCAGCATATCGGCGATCACCTGACGTTGCAGGTTAGGCTGCGAACCGCAGAGGTTGCATGGAATAATCGGGAATTTGCGCGCTTCAGAGAAGCGAACAATATCTTTTTCACGGCAGTAGGCCAGCGGACGAATGACGATGTGTTTGCCGTCGTCGCTCATCAGCTTCGGCGGCATGCCTTTCATTTTTCCGCCGTAGAACATATTCAGGAACAGCGTCTGCAGGATATCGTCGCGGTGATGGCCGAGCGCGATTTTCGTACAGCCCAGCTCGGTAGCGGTGCGGTAGAGAATGCCGCGGCGCAGGCGCGAACAGAGCGAACAGGTGGTTTTGCCTTCCGGGATCTTCTCTTTAACGATGGAGTAGGTGTCTTCTTCGACGATTTTGTATTCGACGCCAAGCGACTCCAGATATTCCGGCAGAATGTGCCCTGGAAAGCCCGGTTGTTTCTGATCGAGATTAACCGCCACCAGCGAGAAGTTAACCGGTGCGCTCTGCTGCAGATTACGCAGGATCTCCAGCAGCGTATAGCTGTCCTTGCCGCCCGACAGGCAGACCATAATGCGGTCGCCTTCTTCAATCATATTGTAATCAGCGATAGCTTCGCCGACGTTGCGACGCAGGCGCTTCTGGAGTTTATTAAGGTTGTACTGTTCTTTCTTGTCAACCGTTTGATTTTCTTGCATTTTTCTCTGTCTCTACAACCAAGAGGGGCATATAAGGGGCAAGGTCCATTCAGATTGCCAGCTTACCGTTGAGCATTTCAACCCGCTCGCTGTTCATCTTTTCAATCCAGGTCGCACAGGACTCACGGACACTCTGCGCATGTTTATGCCCCATCTGATTCGCTATAAAAGAGGGCGTGTGCGCCCGTCGATAATCATCAGCAGGCAAAAGTATGCCGCGTATGGTACGGATTACGGCGGCGAATGCCAGCACGTTTTATGGCGACAACACACAATAGGCCAGTGCTGGAAGGTGCAGGGGGCTATGCTTCCTTTTGAGGCGAAGACACACAGATAGCACCCTAACATCGCCGTTCTGAATTTTCAGGGTTAAGCTGCCTTACTTGTTGTGCCACAGAACAGAAAATGCTGGTGAAAGATCGTAATTATTGATCGAAGATATTAAAAATAACCCACGCGCTATTGAGCGAAAATGAGTGCGAGCCAGTATACGTAGTCGCTATAACCTTCTACACGCGGGCCATCGTTTGATTGAAATCCCTGCCGCGAAGGGCCAGGTATTATTCGAAAGGTATTTATTGAGACTAGGCTGTAGCGTATTCGTTCCACGAATCTCGGTAGATAATATTACCTTCCGTATATTTCCAGGTTATTGCCTCATAGCGTAATTCAAGGGTTTCCAGATGAGTACTGCTCGCACCATTTTGCGCGAGATAGGGCGATACCGTTGTGATTTTGACGTTATCCAGGGTGATATTGAAATACTCAGATTCACTGCCCGATTCCAGTATGCGATACATTTTTATTGTTGCTTTTTTCAAGGTGCGGTTTCGCATACGGCGCGATACAAAACGGGGGTTGTCTTGTCAAACTCTTTTACTATCACTATGGGGCGATGAATACGCGTACCAGTAAGCTTACCCCTGTTCGGATCGACTGGAATGGTCACCCCATGGGAGAATGATTTTAATTCAATGGAACCTGCTCGTGATGGCATTAAGCACTCGCCAGAGATGGGCGAGCCATTTTCATCTTCGAGCCATAAGTGTGCGGGAGTAGACATAATACATTCCTTATCAAAGAAGTTTAGAACATAGTGTGGGTAAAACGATCACCATTTGCAGTAACGAGCGAAAATGTAAATTATGAAAAGAGCAAAAAGACCTATAGGCCAGACTGGACCTTCAGGAAAAAAATGAACCAGAGCAATCGCGAAGATCAGTATCAGGACTTGAGGAGCATATAGCGCAAACAGGGACATAAAAAGACGTCTAAAGATCCTTATGATGATATTCCACATGATTATCGTAACCCCTGGAATGACTTAGATGATATCGCATCCCTGTGCCCGTAGTGTTTTAAATTAGCAAATTGCTTTAAAGAATCATTTTACTGAAAAGGTTAATGTTTGATTTGGTATTGCTTAAAAAATATTGGAACAAAGATAATCTAGTAAAAATAAGCTTCTCTTTTAGCTATTACCACTTCATATACCATCGCTCTATGATTATTACCACAAATATGAAGAATATGAGCACCGGCCATAAGGGGCCTTCCGGGAAAAAATGTATCAGGAAAACTGCGAATAAGAATGTAAGCAATGCAGGAGCATAATCTGAAATTAAAGATTTAATCAGCCGCTTAAAAAACCTTTTAATAAGATTTAACATAGTTATCGAATCATCCTTGTGATTATGTCTGCAATTTGGGCATCCGACGCCAACTGTGCTCTAATCGCACCTGTCTGTTCAAACAAAGGTTCTATCAGGAAATACATCATTTCTAACTCATGAGCGTACAGTAAAGCGTGATATTTAGGATATTTATAATGAAGTCGACGGGAACTATCTGCTGCCTTTTGTACAACAGCATATAGGCTAAATATTGTTATAACTCTACCAGTATTATGTCCTATTAAGCTGGTCATATTAAGGCTCATGTTCAGGCCAGTAGCTACAGCTGTGGCTGTAGCCAGAGCAAATCCAGCTTGGGTTAGAGAACTGGCAGCGATATGAACATTAACAGCCATCAGTAATTTTTTAATATGTTCTAACTGGTCAGATGTTTTGTATTTGAATACTTCTTCGAAATAGATTTTAAGCATTTCATATATAACGTCAACATTTTGTAGGATCTGATAAACGCCACTAACGAATCGCAAATCTTCACTCTTCTGCTGCTGGCAGACATCCTGATACTCATCAGTAAAACAGGATGTATAATATAATGCTCGTTTTGCGCCGGCTTCTATCGTTTCAATCTGACTGGATACCGCCTTTGCAACACCATTGATCGCGTGATCAAGCTTTATTGCAAGGATGTTATTATTCTGGAGGTATGAAATGATGCTTTCTTTATAATGCATGATCAATTCCTTATGAATTAATTTTCATCTTTTTTATGTTTTTGTTGTAATTTAAAGTAAGCAGGACAGCTAACTGGTTGCAGTAATAATACTGATCCATAATGAGCCGAGTGATTCAGTGAACCAGACCCCATACTATATAATTTATCTTTCAAGTAAATAAAAGATTCGCATATATTGATTCTCACTTGAGAATAAATGTTATCTTACAGGGTTCAGACATTTTAAATGCGCTTTAATTAAAGCGGCAACCTTATGCCGCTTTTAGAGGAAGCTGAAAAGCTTAAGGGAAAGACTAATAATAAAATTAGCTGTTCTTTTATATATTAAGCTGCACCGGCATTATTACGTAAACCCTTTACCAGTAATGTGAATACCTCAATCACTTTTGGCAGCGACTGCTGCGGATCGTCGCTGGCTGCTATCCACTGCGCTGCATTGAAGGCGGCGCTATTCAGCAGATAGGCGGTGGCATCCGGATCTACCGATTTGATTACGCCGCCTTCGAGCATGTTTAAGATGCCCTGACGAGTGGATTCAAGACAGCTATTCTGACTTGGCCATTGAGCAGGGTTTCCAAGGAAAGCCGGGCCATCAAGCAGAACGATGCGGCGGACTTCATCGTCCAGCGCCATTTTAATGTAGGCGATCCCTTCGGCCAGCAGCTTATCCCAGTCATCACCCGCGTCAGAAACGGCGTCTCTGGCACGCTGCGCCATCTCGCTATCTATCTGGGTAACAACCGCGGCAAGTAATCCCTTTTTATCGCCAAAGTTATGGTAGAGCGCTCCGCGCGTCAGGTTAACGCTGGCGGTCAGGTCATCCATTGATGCGGCTGCAAATCCTTTTTCCGCAAAAGCCTTTCGCGCGGCCGCAATCAATTTTGTGCGGTTGGCTTCCATCGTTTCGGCGCGGCGTTTAACAGCCATTCGTTCTCCTTTTGACATACGCAGTGTATGTGAGTTGACATGCGGCGCGTATGTGTGGTTAATTTTACATACGCCGCGTATATTAAATCATTTATGCAGGCTGCGCATCCCGCTTCATATACTGCTCAAAAGGATACTTTATGAATCAGCCTTACCCTGTTTTCCCGGCTAATCGACACTCTCTTTATGAGGCGCATGGTTACTCCGCTGCGATCCGTTCTGGCGATTTGCTGTTCGTTTCCGGACAGGTTGGCAGTCGCATAGACGGCTCGCCTGAACCAGACTTTGCCGCGCAGGTACAGCTCGCCTTTGATAACCTGGGGGCTACGCTTGCCGCCGCCGGGTGTACTTTTGCCGATTTGATTGATGTCACAACCTTCCATACCGATCCCGAAAAGCAGTTTTCAACCATTATGCAGGTGAAGCAGTCTGTTTTCCCTCAGCCGCCTTATCCAAACTGGACGGCCGTCGGCGTGAACTGGCTGGCTGGGTTCGATTTTGAAATTAAGGTTATTGCAAGGATCCCGCCAGCACAGGATTGAAAAACAGGGTATCGCCTTTGCCTGGCGATATTTCACATATCGCCTTATGGCCAGGCAGGAAGACTTAATTAATCTGGCGATTTTTGCCGAGCCAGACTTTATGCAACAGGTATTAAAGGCGGACGGGCGCGACTCTTTCCGGCATTGGGTTGGCGGTTGCCCATGGCATCCTTTGCTGTCTCAGCGCGCCCGTTTACTCAATTTTTACCCCGAAGCCAGTTATCAATACAAAATTTTTATACTCACGGTGGTTGAATCCTTTGCAGCATCTGCATAAGGAGAATCAACATAATGAAATGCTTCAACGTAAGTAATCTGCGCTTTTTACTTAGCAAAACGGCAATAAAGGATCTGCTGCGCGGCAGCGTTGCTCAGTCTTACACATCCCCAGGCGGAACCACGAACCGCTACAAGCAGCGACCATGAGCGGCTTTATCCAGTTCTTGTTGCGCCAGCCCTTTTATCTGTCCGATTCAAAAATGCTTTCCGGCAAACAGTCGGAGGCTCTACGGGATATTTGTATGTCAGGCTTAATTCTGGTTTCACATAATTACTGCCAGCGCTCAACGCTCTCAGCGCTGTATGAAAGTATTCTGTCCCACCGTGGCGGATTATGGATTAGCTGGAACGGGAAATGCGAAGCGATAGCGCCAGACAATCCCCGAACGCTCTCATTCCGCCATGGCAATAAGTTTGACACGCTGACGTTTCCGCTGACGCAAGAGGAGGTGGAAGAGGGGTATCACGGCTACGTGCATCAGGGGCTCTGGCCCGTTTTTCACCAGCGTCCCGACCTGGCGCGTTTTACAACCAATCGACGTCGGCACTATCAAAAGATCAACGAAGCTTATGCCCGGGCGATCGCTGAGTACGCCATGCCGGATGATATGTTGTGGATCCAGGATTACCATCTTATTCCCTGTCTGAAACTTATCCGCGAGGCGGGGCTGCTTAACCGCACCGGTTTTTTCTTTCACCAGCCGTTTCCTTCCGGGCAGGGTTTTGAGGCGATTCCCGACTGGCAGTGGCTGGCTGAATCCCTGCTGTGCTGCGATGTGATTGGCTTCCAGACGCTTCAGGATATGAATAATTTCCTGCTGTGGATCGAGAGTGAATACCGTACCGAACGCCTCAATGCCACCACTGTTCGTATCCACGGTCGCATTATTACGACCGGCGTGTTTCCGGTCGGTATCGACCTGGAAGATGTTGAGTATCTTAAAGAGAGTAATAGCTGTCGTCAGACAGAACAGCAGTGTCGCGCCACGCTGCCGGAAAACACCATCCTTAGCGGCGGCCATCTTGACGACAGCGCCGGACTGCCTTATCGCCTTAGCGCTATGGAGGTGCTGTTACGCTCCCATCCTGAACACGAAGGCTCGATTCGTCTGCTTCAGCTCGCATCGCCCACTGCCGGTCATTTTCCACGCGCGAAAGCGGTAACGTACGCTCTTGAAAGCCTGTGCGGAGAGATGAACGGCGTACACGGCATGTTTGGCTGGTATCCGGTCAGCTGTCTGACGCAGCCTTACAGCCGGGAAGAGCAGGCAGGGCTTTACCGCGCATCGCGCGTCGCGCTGGTCACGCCGCTGATGGCGGGAATGAGCCTGATGGCGAAAATGTATGTGGCGCTCCAGGATCGGGCAAATCCCGGCGTGCTCATTCTGTCGCAGTTCGCTGGCGCATCGGAGCATATGGATGGCGCGATTGTCGTTAACCCTTATGATCCCGATGCGATTGCTGACGCCATCCATACCGCGCTGCGGCTCTCTTTAAAAGAGCGACAGAACCGGCATGCCCGGCTGATGAAAGGTATCCGACGCCTGGACTGCCACTGGTGGGCTGACGCGATGCTTGCCGAGCTGAGCAATACCGCCAGAGACGATAGCCCGGCGCCGCAGGAAAAGCGTTTGTTGTTATCTGGATTCAACGGGCGCGTCCGTTACTGATAACGCTGACCGTTATGCCCGCCGCCTCAGGGGCGACGCGCTGAACAGGCTTATCCGGCCGGGACTGGCTTAACCAGAACTGCGCGCCGGCGCGCAGTTCTGCTGCTGCAGCAACAGGCGATCAGGCACTTCCCTCTACCAGCACAAAGGTTCCGGTTGCCGCTTTCTCGCGCAGTTTTCTCGCTGCCTGATACGCCGGGCTTTCATAGAAGCGCTTTGCCTCGGCAAAAGAGGCGAATTCAAAAATCACATGGCGCTCATGCGCTTCTCCTTCCAGATTTTCATATGCCCCGGACCAGGCGACGATTTCAGGCGCGAACTCCCGCATGGCCTCTCCGGCGGCTTTGGCATAGTCAGCGTAAGCAGCCGCATCCGACACGGTAACGTGGGCGATTAAATAACCTTTTGGCTTCATGTTTATGACCTCTGGTTGTAAAGCGGATAAAGAAACAGGGTGTGAAGCCACTCTATTGAGTATTAGACTGCCTATAAACAGCCAAAAAAAGAACGCGCTGTTATCGGAATAATGAACAATGAAGAATCTTGATGCGTTAATGCTTTTTTGCCGCGTGGCGGAAATGATGAGCTTTACCCGAGCGGCTGAAAGCCTGGGCATTCAGAAAGGGCGTGTTTCAGCCGTTATACGCCAGCTTGAGGCAGACGTGGGCGCAACGCTGCTGCATCGCACCACGCGCAGCGTGCAGCTCACCGAGGATGGGCGCGCTTTTTACTCCCGCGCGCGGGATCTGCTGGCAGAGGCAGAGGCGCTACAGTCGATGTTCGCCGATAAGGGCGTGCCGCTGCGCGGGCGGTTGCGCATTGATATGCCCACCGTTCTGGCGCAGACCCTGTTTATTCCCGCCTTGCCGCAGCTGATGGAAGCGCATCCGGATCTTGAGATCGAACTCTCCAGCACCGATCGCCGTGTCGATCTTGTTCAGGAAGGTTTTGACTGCGTAATACGTCTTGGGCCAGTGGTGGACGATACGCTGATTGCCCGGCCGATGGGCAAGCTACGTATGATCAATGCGGCGAGCCCAGGCTATCTTGAACGTTTCGGGACGCCCCAGACGATTGAAGATCTGCTCAGCCAGGGACACAGGATGGTGCACTACATCAGGAATTTTGGGTCGAAACCTGACGGATGGGAATATCCGGTAAACGAGGGGTATAAGACGCTGATGTTACCCGGCATGATGAAGGTTAACAGCGTACAAACCTATCATGAGGCGGGGCTGGCAGGGATGGGGCTGATTCAGGCGGGCTATTCCGCGCTGGCGCCGCATCTGGCAAACGGCACGCTGGTAGAAGTTTTGCCTGCACTGCGTCCCGCGCCGCTTAGCGCGTCTTTCGTGGTGGCGCACCGGCGTAACCTGTCGCAGCGCGTCAGAGCCTTTATGCAATGGAGTGAGGCGCTGCTGAAGCCCTACCTGGAGTGATTGTGATCCCCTTTAGCACCAGCCAGGCGGCAGAGAAAAATGATAACGCCCGCACGTTTCCCGACTACAGGCTGAAGCCGCAGTAAACTTGCCCCGGCATGGGCAGGGGGCCGTGTCAGATAAGGACAAGCCCCGCGTCGGTATTACCACTCCGCGACTGAACCATCCGCATGGCGCCACAGCGGGTTATGCCAGTCTGAAACATTTTTACTGCGTTCAATCACCTGCGCCTCGTCGATCTCCACGCCGAGTCCCGGTTTCATTAAGGGTTTAAAAAAGCCGCCTTCCATGCTGAAGTCCTCTTTGTTTTTCACAAAGTCGAGCAGCTCCGCGCCCTGATTGTAATGAATGCCCATGCTCTGTTCCTGGAAGACCGCGTTGCGCGAGACGAAATCGACGTGCAGACAGGCGGCGAGAGCGATGGGGCCAAGGGGACAGTGGGGGGCGAGGGCGACATCCCAGGCTTCCGCCATGGCGGCGATTTTACAGCATTCGGTAATGCCGCCAGCATGAGAGAGATCGGGTTGCAGGATAGCCAGGCCGCCCGCCTCCAGCACCCGTTTGAACTCAAAGCGCGAGAACATGCGTTCGCCTGCGGCGAGAGGCACAGCCGTTTGCGCCGCCAGTTTGGGGTAATATTCAGCCTGCTCCGCCAGTACCGGCTCCTCAATAAACAGCGGACGATAAGGCTCCAGCTCTTTAATCAGGATTTTCGCCATCGGCGCGCTAACGCGGCCGTGAAAGTCGAGGCCGAACTCAATCTCATAGCCAAAGGCTTCACGGATTTGCGCCACGGTATTTACCGCGGCGTCCACTTTGCGCGAGTCGTCAATTATTCCCAGCTCTTCACAGCCGTTAAGTTTGAAGGTGTCAAAACCGATGTGGCGTAATTTTTCAATACCGCCTATCACTTCCGCCGGTCGGTCGCCGCCTACCCAGCTGTAGGCTTTGATTTTATCGCGTACCAGGCCACCCATTAGCTGCCAGACCGGCGCGCCCAGTACCTTGCCTTTAATATCCCACAGCGCCTGGTCGATACCGGCGATAGCGCTCATCAGGATCGGGCCGCCGCGATAAAAACCTGCGCGGTACATGACCTGCCAGAGATCGTTAATGCGCGCCGGATCCTGACCAATCAGGTAGTCACCCAGCTCGTGTACTGCGGCCTCAACGGTGCGCGCGCGTCCTTCTATAACCGGTTCCCCCCAGCCAGTCACGCCTTCGTCGGTTTCGATTTTAAGAAACATCCAGCGCGGGGGTAAACGCCAGGTGGTGAGCCGGGTTATTTTCATTTCATTGCCTCTCGGTATGCCTGAACAAATGCGGCCGCCTGTTGCGCGGTGCGTTCTACGGGTTGTCCGGCGCGGTAGAGATCGCTGCCGAGTCCGGCGCCTGCGCAGCCGGCATCAAGCCATTGCGCCAGGTTCTCCGGCGTTACGCCGCCCACCGCCAGCACCGGCACATCCTCGGGGAGCACCGCCTTCAGCGCTTTGATATAGCCCGGCCCAAAGGCTGATGAGGGGAAGATTTTTAACGCCTGCGCACCGGCATCCAGCGCGTTAAAGGCTTCGCTGGCGGTCGCGCAGCCGGGACAGACGATCATCCCCAGGCTTACGGCGTGGCGAATCAGTTCGGGCTGGATATTGGGCGTCACGATGAGTTTGCTGCCCATCTGAGCGAGCATATCCACCTGTTCTGTTTTCAATACCGTTCCCGCGCCAGTCAGCGCCCTGTCGCCGTAAGCCTCCAGAATCAGCGGGATGCTTTTTTCCCACTGCGGGGAGTTAAGGGGGATTTCTACTGCATCAAAGCCCGCGTCGATCACGGCGCCGACGTGCGCCAGTACCTCATCGGGCTTTACTCCGCGCAGAATAGCGATAAGCGGGAGTTCAGTTGGCCATTGCATTAACGATGCTCCTTATTCCTGCCTGAAATGCCGTATCGCCGGATATTATCGTCGCCTGACGTCCCACAGCGGCCAGCGCCTGCTGATAACGGTTCGCCAGCGCCTCTCCGGCAACGAGGGTAATCTCTTGATCGCTAAAACGTTCGCTCATCGTGGCGACTTCCGCGCCAATCAGTAGTCCGGATAAAAATTCACTGACCTGTTCAGGGGGCAGCGCGCCCAAAAGACGCGAGGCGCGGACTTCAAAAAGCTGCGGTAACAGCGCTGGCGTTGCGAGACCGCGCTCCAGCCCAGCGGTAAAGGCGCTCTGCGACGGCTGCTGCTCCGGTAACCCGGCGCCCAGCAGCGAATGGCGCAGCAGCAGATGGTGCAGTTCGCCAGTCATGACGGTGTGAAAATCTTGAATATAGCGATCGTCAGCCTTGACCCATTTACAGTGCGTTCCCGGCATAACGTAGAGAGAGGAGGGAGCCAGCGTTTGTGCGCCGAGCAGCTGCGTCTCCTCGCCGCGCATCACGTTATGATTATCCTCCCGACAGAGGCATAAACCTGGAACGATCCAGACGTTATCGTCGACGGCAGTGAGCCGTTCGCCGATCGTCGATAAACTCACGGGCAGCGGCAGATAAGGAACGCTTTTCCAGCCTGCGTTGCTGCCTACCATGCCCGCCATTACCACGGGCGTGGCACTATCGCGCCATCCCTTAGTCACATCCGCCAGCACCGCCTGCGGGGATTTTCCATTCAGTCGGGTAACGCCTGCCTCGGACTGCCTGCTCTCCTGACATTGGTCATTCTCGACAAGCCAGGCGCGTAAGTTGGTTGATCCCCAGTCAATGGCGATGTAGCGAAATGTCATGTGATCTCCTTTAACCGATGTGTCGAGCTGGCGATCATGGTGTAGGCCGCCTGTTCTGCCGCATCGCCGTTCTGCAATCGTATAGCGTCGAACAACGCTTTATGTTCACGGAGCGTTTGCGGCATGTTGGCTTCATCGCCTTTCCAGGTGCGTTCAAACACGGCCCGCTGTAGCGAGCTGATGGCTACGCTAAGCTGCTCCAGCACCGGGTTATGCACAGAGCGCAAAACCGCTTCGTGGTAACGAATGTCCGCCTCGTTGAAGGCTTCGCGGTTTTGGTTTTTGGCGATCATATCGTTCAGCGCCGCCTCAATTTGCGCCAGATCCTGTGACGTAGCGCGCTCTGCCGCCCAGCGCGCAATAACCGGCTCCACCAGATTTCGCACTTCGCTCATGGCGGCGATCAGGTGCGGGTCAGCATCGTTTTCCAGCACCCACTGAAGCACCTCCGTATCCAGGTAGTTCCACTGATTACGCGGGGTGACGAACGCGCCGTGATAACGCCTGGTTTCAATAAGTCGCTTTGCCGTCAGCGAACGAAACACCTCACGGATGATGTTGCGCGAGGTCTCAAACTCCTCACACAGCTCTGTCTCTGCCGGTAACGCTGCGCCCGGAAGATATTTGCCGCTGACGATTTGTTTACCCAGGGTAATAACAATGCGATCGGTTTTATTGAGGTTCATAACCACTCCCTATGTTCTGATTGTGCGCCTCTACTTTACCCTGAGCGCTCAGTTTCACCGCATAGTTGAACTACAAAACAATCGTCAGTTGCTGTCACTTTGGGGGTATTGTAGTACGAGTATTTATCTTTGTGCTACAATGTAGATCGCAAAATCACCATTCCGTCGTTGAGTCTGCCTTTACGCCAGCGGGGCTGAGTTGCAGCGCTGCCTGACAACACCCTCATTACAGTCAGTAAATGTCGTATCAATCGCTTACAGACTTAGCGGCTGAAAAAGTCTCAGTTGGCAGCTTCTTTTGACAAAAATCATTTAATGGTAAGGGCAGGGTCTTTCAGCATTGATTGTTGATGTGGTGTTTATTTCAGAGGAGTAGTATTGGCTTTGAAATTAACAGCGTTTGATTCTGGTTAACAAAAGGGGCAAAGCCATGTTTATTAAAAAAGCAGCAGCAAGCATAATTATACTGGCGGCAGTTTCAATGCTTTCCGCCTGCGCAGGACATTACATTATTTCCACCAATGACGGGCATATGATTAATACCAGCGGTAAGCCCGTTATCGATAAGGAAACCGGCATGATTTCCTATGAGGACGTCGGTGGAAATATGCATCAACTCCAGAAGCAAAACGTAAAAGAGATTGTTAAACAGTAAGCAGCAAAGCTTCCTGATTACCAGGTGATAAACAAAGTAAAAGAGTGGGTTGTAAGGCGTAAGCGATGATATTTACGCCTTTCCATATCGGGCTGTGCTTGCCTTAAATAAATCATGGTACAAATTCTATGAAGAAAGTACTTTTGCTGATACTGCCCCTTTTTCTGGCGAGCTGCGCTAATTATAAATGGGTAAAGCAGGGCGCTAACGACAGAGACGAAATGGTGGTAGAAACCGCCTGTCAGGCACAGGCGCTACGCGACCTGCCGCCGGATAACCAGGTTAGCGGCAAAACGGTATCTCAGGATAAAAAGAACGGCGAATCTGACGTAAGTTATACCCTTAGTGACTCGAACGAATCTCAAAGAGATATTTTGGTTAAAGACTGTATGTATCAGAAAGGATGGACTCAGATCGAGGTTCAACAATAGTTCATCTGGCGCATGGGTGATATTTATCAGTTTAGCTGGCGCGCATCAAAATATAAATGCGCCTGCCTTATAAAACCCAGCACTGATTTTGCCGTTTACTAAAAATTCTAAGCGTATTTTATCTATTATAACCAGAGGTCACCTGATGTTGAAATCCACTAAAGCGATGTTGCTCTCTTTAACTATGCTGGCGGCCGGTAGCTGTATCGCCTCGGAAAGCACGCCTGATCTTACCGTTTTTGCATCGAAGGATGCTCAGGGCAGCGTATGGAACAGCCGTACTGACCAGCCAGAATATCAGGTCTCATATAAAGTAACGATAAATAATATGAGCAAAGAAGCCTACACGCCCAGTGAAGGTAAAAAAATGTGCTTCTTTCTTTTCAACAACCAAGGGCGCCAGATAAAAAATTACGGTATTCAATATGAACTTTACGCTCCTTATAAAGGCGGAGAGTCACGTAATGGTATCGTTATATTTGCCAGTCATGACGCCTCTTTATTTGATTTGCCCTTTGTTAAGCTCGGTCTGGGCGATACCTGCCTGACCGCAGTTGCCAAACCCTGAGTTTACATAAAAACACCTGCGCGCAAGCATGGTGCCATTTTGGATGGGATGTGAAATTAATTTATCGTCAGTAATGCTTCATAAAGCGTTAGCGATAGATTTGTCTGTTAAAGGCGCGCAGCGTTCGCGGGATTTTCAAAAAAAAGTTCCCGCTTCATTAGTCGTTGGCGACCGGTAGACTGAAGCGGGAGTGCCACTATGGCGAACGGACGGACTGACATTAATAAAAATATTTACGGTTTCATGTATTAATTCTTGCCCGTAAATATCAAGGGTTAATTTATCTAAAAAATGTCGCGAGTCAATATGGCGCACTGACCCTCTGACGCTGAAAATTGATTATTGTGATATTTGTGGCTTTATTTTTTTCAGCAATTATTGATTTCAGCGCCTGGGGTAAGGGTGTTTTGGTGAGAGGTTATTAAAAATTGATCTCCATCAATTAATCAAGGGCAGGAAATTCACTCTTTAACAAGCTGAAGTCAGGGTTTAAGCCCGCCGTTATAAACTGAAGCGTAAATATTTAATCGGGAAAATGATAATGTTTAAAAAAGCGATAGCCTGTCTGGTAATTACATTAGGGTGCGCAGCTGTTTCCGGCTGCGTTGTAGCGGATGGTGGACATCATCATTACGGTCCTTCTTCTGGCAGGCATCATCACGCAGGCGCTGCTGACAGCGCTTCTCAGCATATGGGCCCACCCCCAGCTTATGACAGCAGCGCTTCTCAGCATATGGGGCCGCCGCCTGCGAATGACATTCAGCGCTGGTAAAGAAACGGCCCGCTCCTGCGGGCCCTTTAGTCTTTAGTTAATACGGCCATCCCTGAATGAACGTAGCGATAGCAGACGCATTAGCCGTTGTATGGCCTGGCGGCAAGATTCGCCAGCTAGCGTAAAATTCGCTACTATCTGCCCTCACTTCTTAACCGGCAGCCTGATGTCTACCCTCTCAGATACCTTTATTGCTCCGCTGTGCCACGAAAGAATAGAGACGCTCTTTCAGGATGAGCACCTGGCGCTGATCAATAAACCCTCCGGGCTGCTCAGCCTTTCGGGGAAAAATCCGCGCAATCTCGATTCGGTGCATCACCGGCTGGTTCAGATCTTCCCGGGCTGTACTCTGGTTCATCGCCTTGACTTTGGCACCTCCGGGCTGATGGTGATTGCGCGTAATAAGGCTATTAACGCCGCGCTCTGCCAGCAGTTCAGTCAGCGCAAAGTCATTAAGCGCTACAGCGCGCTGCTTTGTGGCCATCTGGGCGATACCGAAGGCGTAATCGACGCGCCGATTGCTAAAGATCCGTCGCTGTTCCCGTTGATGTCCATTTGCGCTGTGCGCGGCAAGCCCGCGCGATCCCGCTATCGGGTGGTTGAGCGTTTTTATCAGGAGCTGGAGGACGGCGCGCGGCTGCCGTTGACGCGCGTTGAGCTTGCGCCAGAGACCGGGCGTACCCATCAGCTGCGCATTCACTGCCAGCAGCTTGGGCATCCCATTTTGGGCTGTGACCTGTATGGCGGGAGGGAGGTGCCAGGCAGCGAGCGGACGTCACGGCTGATGCTCCACGCCAGCGAGCTGCATTTTACCCATCCCGTCAGCGGAGAGCGGATAACAGCCCGTCACGCTTCCCCGTTCTGACGGCGTAGGCTTTTCTGACGCTGAATCAGTGGGTATTGCGAGGAAGGAACAGAAGAATATGAAAAGCCCTCAGGGACTTTTCATATAAAAGCGCGGCACAGCAAGGATTACCACATCAGGTCGTCAGGCACTTTAAAGTCAGCGTAGGGATCGTCTTCATCCTGCTCCTCCTGACTGAGCGCGCTGTTTAACACGATACTGTTCGCATCACGCTGCGCAATTTTATCGGCTACGCTCGCGGGAATAATCGCGTATTCGCTCTCGCCGTTGCTGTTGGTCGCCAGACGCGCGATGGCGAGGCGGCCGCTAATCAGCTGCGCCTGAGTCGCCTTATCCACCTCTATTTTTTTGATTACGTTATTATCGGTAAAGTTAAAACCAATATTGCCCCGGGAGATGATAATCCGGTTCATCTCAATCAACTGTTTTACCTGAGCTTTATACTCTTTTGAGAGAACAGCCTGTTTTTGTTGCTCGTTTAGCTGCTTATCGCGCTCAAGCTGGGCTTTCTTATTTTCTTCTACCGCCTGCCTCGCCTCGCGCGCCTGAACGCGCGATTTTTTAGCCGTTCTCTGCACCTTGTCCATCTTTTTACTGGTGACCAGGCCAGCTTTTAGCATCTGCTCTTGTAAGGTAAGTTTCGTCATCTTCGTTTCTAAGCCGGTTAAAAATTTCACTGAGTATACCTGTAATTTTACAGGCTGTACCGGGTTGAAGCCGCGGGCAATCGGGCTATCCGCGTGCGGCCTTCTCTCGTCGACACACCGCCATAATCGTTTCCCGCAGCCAGCGATGCAGCGGATCCGCCTGCATGCGCGGATGCCAGATAAGAGAGATGTTGATGGCTGGCGTCTCTACGGGCAGCTCAAAGTGCGCCAGATCGTTGTGGCGCGCGCCAGAGGCGAAGCTGCCCAGGCAAGAAAATGGCACCAGGCCAAGAATAACGGACTCCCGCACCACAGGGATGGCGTTAGCGAAAGCGGGTAGCGCCACGATCACGCGCCGCCGCAAACCCAGACGTTCAAGGGCGTCGTCTACCGGCCCCCAGATTTTATTATGACGGGAGATAACGACGTGAGGATAGCTGACGTAACGTTCAGCCGTCACGCCCGGCGCCTGCAAAAGGGGATGATTCCGTCGACAAATCCCCACAAACCGGTCGCTGAACAGCGTCCTGATTTTGAGTTCAGGCGCATCGGTTCCCAGCACGCCGATTTCAAGGTCAATCTCCCCCCGGCGCAGCAGGTCAGCCTCTTTATCTCGCTTGTTAACAAACACCAGCTGTATCAGCGGCGCCTGTTGCTGAAGCTCTTTTACCAGGGCTGCGGCAGTCAAATCGATAAAACTGTCATTGGCGCGGATGATAAAGCTGCGTTCTGTGCTGGCGAGATCCAGCTGGGGATTAGCGGATTGCAGAAGCGCGCACGCGCTGCGCGCGACGTGGGAGACGCGCCCGGCCAGCTCAGTCGCGTAGGGTGTTGGCACCATCTGACGGCCCGCCTGGACCAGCAGCGGGTCGCCGGTCACGGCGCGTAAACGGGCAAGCGTGCGGCTCATCGCCGAGGTGCTTAAGCCCATACGCCGCGCCGCGCGGGTGACACTGCATTCCGTCAGTAAAGCATCCAGGGCGGTCAGTAAGTTCAGGTCGATGTCAGGCATGGAAAGGGCATGGTTGCGTGTGATGCAATCTATTGTTGCATGTGAGGCGTCTGGTGTAATGCTCCTTTCCTGTTTAGTTTGAAGATCCCTGCGAAGCTTTCGGAGATCAATATGGCGCTGAACCCGTTACCGACCACACCCCCTCATATTTTGCTGATTGGCGCCTCGCGCGGCATCGGCCTGGCGATGGCTGAAGAACTGCTCGTTCGCGGCTGGCGCGTCACCGCCACGATCCGCGCGTCCGCGTCTGCCGCGCTGGACAATCTTGCGGCCCGCTATGCGCAGGCGCTGAGCCTGGAACAGCTGGATATGACGGATGAGGCACAACTTTCCCGGCTGCATAACCGTCTGCGGCATCAGCGATTTGATGTGCTGTTCGTTAATGCGGGTATCGCCAACCGGAATCAGAACGACACCATTGCCGATGTGACTACCGAAGAGTTTGCGCACCTGATGATAACCAATGCGCTTTCACCGCTTCGGGTAGCAGAGAGGCTGCAAGAGTTTGTCGAGGCTGACGGGCTTATCGGCGTGATGTCATCCGGACAGGGAAGTATCGGGAATAATCACCAGGGCGGCAGAGAGGTCTATCGCGGCACCAAGGCGGCATTGAATCAGTACATGCGCAGCTATGCCGCACGACAGGCGGTTCTTTATCCTGAGCGCGCCTTATTGCTGCTGGCACCGGGCTGGATCCGTACCGAGCTGGGTGGAGAAGAGGGCGCCTACTCGCTGGAGGAGACGATCCCCGATATTGTCAGCGTGATTGAGCGCAAACGAAGCAAACCCGGCCTGGAGTTTTTAGACCGCTTTGGCAAGGTGGTGCCCTGGTAAAGGCAGGCGCTCGCTATGCTGAAAATAAAAAACCTCGCAGGCGCGAGGTTTTTTTAATTATCAGGCGTTCTGTCATGCGATTTTAAAAATGGATGTGGTACGGCTTAGCTGTGCCGCCTGATCTTCCAGCGAGGCGGCGGCAGCGGCGGCCTGTTGCACCAGCGCTGCGTTTTGCTGCGTCACTTCATCCATCTGCGTGATGGCGATACCCACATGCTCGATGCCGTTAACCTGCTCGCCGGAGGCGGTATAGATTTCCGACATGATTTGCGACACGTCGCCGATCGCAGTCACTATGCCATTCATCGTTTTGCCAGCCTGGGCCACCAGGTCGGTGCCTTCTGAGATACGATGGTTTGAGGCTTCAATAAGAGATTTAATCTCTTTCGCCGCCGTCGCGCTGCGCTGCGCAAGGGCGCGCACCTCACTTGCCACTACGGCAAAACCACGGCCTTGCTCACCGGCGCGAGCCGCTTCGACCGCTGCGTTCAGCGCCAGGATATTGGTCTGGAACGCAATGCTCTCAATCGTACCGATAATATCGACCACGCTTTTCGAACTATCAAAGATGGCCGCCATGGTGGTGACAACTTTCTCGACGACTTCGCCGCCCTGCTGCGCCACCTGTGAGGCCTCGGAAGCCAGGCTGCTTGCGCTTTGCGCATTGGAGGCATTTTGTCTGACGGTCGCCGTTAACTCTTCCATGCTGGCGGACGTCTCTTCCAGCGAGGCGGCCTGCTGCTCGGTTCGCGAAGAGAGATCGGTATTGCCCATCGCCACCTCTTTAGAGGCGGTATCAATGGATAAGGCGGCGGTCTGAATATCAGAAACCACTTTCTTGAGCTGCTCCTGCATGGCAGCGAAGGTGGCGATTAAAATGCCGGTTTCATCTTTTGAATGCGTGACCAGCGTGGTAGAGAGATCGCCAGCGGCGATCGCTCTGGCCGCTTTTACCGCCTCTTCAAGCGGCAGGATAATTGAACGAGCAAGGATATAGCCTAAAGCGGAAGCGATGCCCAGCCCCAGCAGCGCCCCGACAAACAGGGTTAGCCGGGTTTTAGCTTCAATAGAATCGACGGAATTCTGGCGTTCGCTCAGCAGGTTTTTCTCGCCGCTAACGATCTCATCAATGATTTTGCGCATCTGATCCATCTGCGCTTTTCCGGTATTCGCCTCGAAAGCAGCATTAAACTCAGCCTGCGTTATTGTCCCGGCATTGAGCGCGCGACGGTGATTCAGCAGCTCAGTGACGAATTTATCCTGCCACTCTTGCTCCTGCTTCAGTAAATTGTTCAGACGCTCCTGCTGAGCAGGGTTATCTGCGGTCAGCGATTTTGCATCCTGCAAAAGCTTAAGAAAGTCATCTTTGCCTGCCTTCCAGGGATCCAGCATTTCCTCTTTGCCATTAATGGCATAGCCGCGCAGACCCGTTTCCATATTCACCAGACTCTGGGTCAGGGCGCGGCTTTTGTCGATGACGCGCCAGCTGTGAATATTCCAGTTATTGGAGTTTACGATACTGGAAAAGTTGCTGTAGAAGGTTGTGCAGAGCACCAGCAGCAAAACGACAACTGCACCAAAAGCAAGAAAGAATTTTTTCTTGACAGGTAAGTTTTTGAACATGGTTTTTTGTTTCCTATACGTTAACAAATCAGTCAGCTGAATCGCAAAACTGATTAGTTATCGGCATGTTCATTTTCACCTTCAATTAAAATTATGTAAGAGATAGAGGCGGTATTTTAGCGGGGCGTTTTTTTATGTTGTTTATTTTAAAGGTAATGTTCGGCGGGCGGGCTAAAAATCACGTTTATATTAATAAGCATCCATGCTTAATGGTCGCTAACGCGACGCGAGAATAAAATCGGGATGCTTGTCTGCCAGTAACAGCAACAGCTCATATTCTCCCTGGCTGAGCAGTCCGGGATTAGATACAGCCTCTTTAAGTTGCCAGCTACGAAGGCTCAGATTAAAGCGTTCGGCGGCGCGCTCCTGAGTCAGGCCGGCGGCAACCCGAAGGGAGCGCACATCAGTCTGTACAATTACGCCTGGCTTAAAGGGTTTAGTCTTCATAAAAATGTCTCTCTGTGCAGCCAGTTCTGTTTCAGCAGGACTCGGTTTGGCATACACAAAACAATCGGTAAAGGGATAACAGAATTTCTGCATCAGGTGCGAAAGTTTCTGTCTGAAAATGCACGTCATGGCTGCCTGACAGCGCAGGCGCATGTAATAACATTGTTAATGTTATTAGCGTGACGGTTAATCAGGGTCGGTTTTAATTTACTTTATTATTAACTGGCTCCTTTCAGACAGGTTCCTGGTTTCGGAACCCTCTCATAATTTCTCTTCAGAATCGTTTAGGGATAAATCCGCTTTATATCCTGTACCAGACATTCAGGATGAGGGGCTTCGCACGCTGAATATTATCCCGGCGCTTTTCTTTGCCGGTAATAAGGACAAAGATATGAAAGACCCCATCGTTCGTCGCGTCCCTGCTGACCTTTCCTGCGTGGAAGTCAGCGAACAATGGCAAATCACTTTCTGGATGCTGACGCTGCATATCACTCAGGATCGGCTTATCCGCGCCGTAAAAGAGGCGGGGCAGGATATAGAAAAGGTGCGCGGCTGGCTGGAAGAAAACCCGCCGCCGCGCCGCCCCTGTTCCTGAGGTTTTAGTTTATGCCGCTTAACCTTTGCGGCGCCGCAAACAGATTCATACCCTCGGCTATAGCATGACGCTGCTCGTCTGCCGCTGACAGGTCAGGCGTTTTAAAATGGCCGATCGCAGAGGCAAGGGTTTCCGTCCGTCCGCTGAGGCTGCCTGCGGAGGCGGTGACCTGCTGAACAAGCGAGGCGTTCTGTTGCGTCACGCGGTCAAGATCGGCGATAGCCAGCGTCACCTGAGAAATGCCTTTACTCTGTTCATCTGAGGCCAGCGCGATATGCCCGATAAGATCGTTCACGGCAGCAACGCTTTTCGTCACGCTGCCCATGGTGTCTCCCGCCCGTTCGGCAACTACCGCGCCTTCCTGCACGCGCGTTACCGCGCCGTTAATCAGCCCTTCGATCTCTTTAGCGGCGGCAGCGCTTCGCTGGGCGAGCGTCCGCACCTCGGAGGCGACAACGGCGAAGCCGCGACCTTGCTCACCGGCTCGCGCCGCCTCAACGGCTGCGTTTAGCGCCAGGATATTCGTCTGGAATGCGATGCTGTTAATAGTGTCCGTAAACTGGCGAATTTTTTCTGCCTGTTCGGCGATATCGCTCATCAGCGTCGAGACGGATGTCACCAGCGCTTCTCCTTGCTGCGTGGTCTGAGAGGTCACACCCGCCAGTTCCCGGGCTTCACGCGCGCTTAACGCGTTGTTTTTGACCGTCGCGGTCAGCTCCTCCATGCTGGCTGCGGTCTGCTCAAGCGCCGCAGCCTGACGGGTTGTGCGATCGGAGAGGTCGGTGTTGCCAGCTGCGATATCCGCCGCTTCCTGACGCAGGACGACCGTATTGTCGCGTACGGACAATACGGTCGTGAGCAGGCTTTGCTGCATCAGCCTGACCAGCGGAACCAGTTGCCCCACGCAGTTACGTCCAAATTCTTGCGGCTCGCGAGAGAGATCGCCTGCGGCAATACCCCTGAAATGCTCACGCATTACGCCCAGCGGTTTAACGAGGTGCGTCACCAGGAAGCGGTCGCAAAATGCCAGCAGTCCCAGCGTCATCAGCGCGGCAATAATAAAGGCAGCTTCCAGACGATGGCGATCCCGGCTCATCGCCGCTTCGTCCGACGCAAGCTGATGCTGAAGCCAGACCAGCCGCTCGTTTGACGCAGCCGAAAACAGGGCAGGCGTCTGGCTCAGGGCGCGACTCACCGGCGACCAGGCGGCGCCGGAGGGAAGGTCAGCCCGCAGCGCCGCTTTTTCCTCAGAGGAGCCGGAAACAATCACATTCCCGGCACGCGTCAGAAAGAGAAGCTGCGCGGTCATGGCGTCTCTGCTCGCGTCTCGCTGGTGCATATCATGCATAACAGCAGAACCGTAGGCGCCAGCCAGCGCCACGACAAGCAGGGCGGCAAGCAAAATGACCTGTACGACCCTGCGGATAGTAAAGTTTCTGAGAAAATGCATAGAAGATTCCCCGGTGTTGTTATCGCTGTGTAAATGTTTATCGTATTTTATAATTAAAGTAGCCTGCTATTTAATTGCGCGCTATCTTATGGCTAACTACAGTCTGGCAGGCAAACAGAAAAAAGAAAACGATCATTTTGTAATTTTTTTGTCTTTCGGATTTTTTGGCATTGTTTTAAATATTTTGCTGTGCCAAGGCGGCGGAATGCGCTTAAAATTTCGTACCAGAAAACCTGCTTTTTTCCTGTTGTCCTTACAGGATTTATCCGGCCTGTTGATTACACACTTTTATTTCTGTTCTGTTCTGTTCCTGAGGAGGGGCGGGCCGGAGGATCCATGCAAACATGTTCTGTCGACACAGAAAGTCGCATCCGCGCGCTAGAGGCGTTTCGTGAACCTGACGAAAGCCGTGATGGCGTACTTGAAAAATTTGTCCGGCTGGCAAGCCAGGCGCTTGGCATTCCTGGCTGTTTTATTTCCATCGTTGACGATGAGTTTCAGTACATCAGGGCCGCGCGCAACTTTTCCCTCAAGCACTCGACGCGTGAAGATTCCCTCTGCCGCTATGTAATAGATAACGAAACGCCGATGGTGGTGTCGGACACCTTGCTGGATGCCCGCTTTGTAAAGCACAAGTTTGTCATCGGCGAGCCCTATATCCGCTTCTATGCCGGCGTTCCGTTGAAAAGCCGCAATGGTCATATCCTCGGAACGCTCTGCGTCACCGACGGCGAGCCGCATCATCTTAGCGCCGAGCAGCTTACCGCGCTGACGCTGCTGGCTGCGCTGGTTATCTCTTTTCTGGAGGCCTGGCACTCGGCCGGCTTTACCGATCCCGTCACCGGCCTGCCCAATCGCCAGCGTCTTATCCGCGATTTGCAGTATCTGGCAACCGGCGGCGACAACCAGCCACGTCGGCTGGTGCTGATCGACTGTATCGACATGCCGCGCGCCTATGAGCTGGCGCGATCTATGGGAATGGGGCCGGTAGAGGGACTGCTAAAAGATGTCGCTACGCTTTTGCCTCTGCGCCTGCGTCTTGGGACGGGCGATCTGCTCTACACCGTGGCGACCGGGCGTTTTGCGCTACTGGTCAGCGAAAGCAGCGGGCTGAGCGCAGCCAGGGTGGCGGATCGTATGGAGGGCATCAGCGCAGATCTGGGAGAAGGACTGTCGGTTACCCTGACGACCTTTACCGGGGAAGTGAACTTTACGGCTGTGGCGTTACCGGCGCAGGAGATATTGCGTCGCGGGCTTAGCGCGCTGCATGAAGCGATTGGCAGCGGCATACCGACGCGAACCTTCAGCGCAGCAGAGGATATTCGCCGCACGCGCGACTTTACCCTGATGCATGAGCTGGCCTCGGCTTTACAGAACGATGAGGGCCTCTATCTCGCCTATCAGCCCAAAATCTGTTTGCAGACGGGCGCGCCTGTCGGGCTGGAAGCGCTTATTCGCTGGCGTCATCCCGTCCTGGGTGAACTACCGCCCTCGGCTTTCGTCCCGCTGGCGGAGCAGACCGAGCTGCTGCATGAAATGAACGCCTGGGTTATCGATCGCGCTATTGCGCGCCTGGCGAGGCTGCGTAACCACTGTATACAGCTCCCCGTGTCGGTCAACGTCAGCCTGCACGATTTTGCCCGTCCCGGATTCGCGGATCTGCTGGAAGATAAAATGGTAAAAGTCAGGCTGCCCACCTCGCTGCTTGGCGTGGAGTGTCTGGAGACGGAGCGTCTGATTGAAAGCCCGGCAGCCATGCGCGGTCTGGAGATGCTCAAGCTGCGCGGTTTTGGCATTTCGCTGGACGATTTCGGCACCGGATACAGCAATATCAGCTACCTGCGCCGCATGCCGCTGGACGTTATCAAGCTCGACCGCTCTTTGATTAGCGGGCTTTCCTCCGATACCGCGTCGCGCATCATTGCGCGAAACATTATCACCATGCTGAAAGAGCTGGACTACGTTGTGCTGGCCGAAGGGATAGAGAGCGCCGATGTGGCAGGCATGCTGAGCGAATATGGCTGCGACCAGGCTCAGGGCTATTTTTATGCCAAACCGCTTCCCGATCGGGAGCTGGATGCGTGGCTGGACTGGAAATTGCGCAATAAATGTAGCTGAAGCCGGCGCCTGCTATGGCGCGTTCGGTGCCGCCTCTGGCGCGGGAGCATCAGGCACATCATCCCAGGTGCAGTCAATTTCGCTGTCATGCGAAACGCACTCGGGCAGCGCGTCCCGATTCGTTGCCTGACGATCGGGCGCTGCCGCGCAGCTGACGAGCAGCAGGCAGGCGAAAAATGCAGCAGGCTTCAACAGGGGAAAGCATCCGTTCAGAACAGGTGCGTTAATTCTCTGTGCCGTTGCGTCAACAGGTTCATAACGAACCAGGCCAGAGAGAAGCCGCAACGTCAACCCTGCCTAAACCTCACCGCTATTTGCTCCGGTTCCCGCGTCAAACGCGATCTAAATCAATAACGATAATTGTTCGCAATCGCATAGTTGCGCCACAGTCATATCGGAGATGAGATCATGTTGATAAAACCTGGCACTCAATGGCGTATTACAGGCTTTCAGAACGACCTGTCCAGGCTGTTCAGCCGCAAACTTTTCTCACTGGGTTTTGTACCGGGCGCGGTAATTGATATTGTCAGGCTCGCTCCGCTGGGCGATCCGGCTGAGGTTCGTATTCGCCACACCAGCTATGCGCTACGTAAATCTGAGCTGGCGATGCTGCGGCTTGAACCGGTTAACGGAGGCGAGAGCGTATGAAAAGCATCAATGCCGTACTGGCTGGCAACCCTAACGCGGGTAAAACCACGCTTTTCAACCTGCTGACCGGGCTGCGTCAGCGCACCGGTAACTGGCCGGGCGTTACCGTTGAGCGTAAGCAGGGCACTTTCGCCACGGGGCAGTCGTCGGTGACCCTGATCGATTTGCCGGGCATCTATTCTCTTGAGACGGTACACGCCGAGGACGGGATGTCCGCCGACGAGCGCGTAACATGCAGCTACGTTATGAGCGGTCAGGCGGATGTGCTGATCAATGTGGTTGACGCCTCCAGCCTCGAAAAAAGCCTGTGGCTCACTTTGCAGTTGCGCGAGCTGAACCTGCCCATGATTGTGGTGCTCAATATGGCCGACGTCGCCAGAAAGTGCGGCATCGCCCTGGATGCCGATACGCTGGCCGCGCAGCTGGGCTGTCCGGTGGTGTCGATGTCCGCTTCGACCGCGGAAGGGCTACCGGATCTGCTGGCGGCCATCGATCGCGTCGCTGCCGCGCCTGCTGCTGCGCTGCTGGTGAACCGGCCAGAGGTAGGCCATGAGGCGCGTCTGGCGCGCATCAATGCGATCTGTGAGGCAACCTGCAATCAGGCGTCTCATACCGCACATCGGCTGACGCACCTGCTGGATAATCTGTTTCTTAATCGCTGGCTCGGTTTCCCCCTGTTTTTAGGGGTGATGTACCTGATGTTCTATCTCTCCATTAATATCGGCGGCGCGCTACAGCCGGTGTTTGATAAAGGCTCTACCGCGCTGTTTATCGACGGCACCGCCCAGCTTTGCGCGACGCTCCATCTTCCCGGCTGGCTCACCTCGTTTCTGGCGCAGGGCATTGGCGGCGGGATCGCCACCGTACTGCCGCTGGGGCCGCAGCTGGCGCTGATGTTCTTCTTTCTGACAGTGCTGGAAGAGTCCGGCTATATGGCGCGCGCCGCCTTTGTCGTCGATCGTCTTATGCGCTGGCTTGGGCTGCCGGGTAAATCCTTTGTTCCGCTGATCGTCGGCTTTGGCTGCAACGTGCCGGCGGTGATGGGCGCGCGAACGCTTGAAACCGAGCGGGAGAGGCTGGTCACGATGCTGATGGCGCCCTTTATGTCCTGCGGTGCCAGGCTGGCGATATTCGCCGTTTTCTCCACGGCCTTTTTTGGCAACGCTGGCGCCGGGCTGATCTTTACGCTCTATCTGCTTGGCATTGTGGCGGCTGTCTTCACCGGGCTGGTGTTAAAGCACACCCTACTGAAGGGGGCGTCGTCGCGCGTCATTATGGAGCTGCCCCTGTGGCATGTGCCGGTCATGCGCAGCCTGCTGCTGCAAACCTGGTTTCGGCTGCACGCCTTTGTTATCCGCGCGGGGGTGGTGATCGTCGCTGCCTGCGTAATCATCAGTCTGCTTTCCGGCCTGACGGCGAAAGGCGAGATCGCGCAGCGCGTTGACGACTCCGTACTCGCCTCGGCCAGCCGCTACCTTACGCCTCTGTTTACCCCTATGGGCGTTCGGGCTGATAACTGGCAGGCGACGGTCGGACTGGTAACCGGCGCAATGGCGAAAGAGAGCGTAGTCGGCACCCTGAATGCGCTTTATATGGCGGAGCCGCAAAACGCGCCAGACGCCGGGCCTGCGCAGAGCCTGTCGGCGGTCTTTGCCGACGCGCTGGATGAAACCTGGCAAAACCTGAAGGAGGCGCTCAGCCCGCAGACGCTGTTCAATCCGGTTGAAGCCAGCAAAGGGGATGGCGAGATGAGTCAGGGCGCGGTAGGCGTTATGCAGACGATGTTCGGCAGCTCGCTGGCGGCCTACAGCTATCTGGTCTTTGTCTTGCTCTACGTGCCCTGTGCCTCGGTGATGGGCGCTTTAGCGAAAGAGGCGGGGCGTCAGTGGATGTGGTTCGCCCTGATCTGGGGAACCGTTATGGCCTATGGTGCCGCCACCCTGGTTTACCAAATCGGTACCTTCACCCGACATCCCGGTTTCAGTCTGATCTGTATCGCGGGGGTGGTTGCCGCAGGCGTCGCGGCCGTCACGCTTCTGCGCCAGTTGCGCTTCGCCAGGCAGCCTGCGCTACAGCCCGTTAAAGAGGGTGGGTGCGGCGGCTGTAAAGGATGCGGGCATTAAAAGAAAACGCGCCGTTATGGCGCGTTACTCTCTGGCTGCTGCAAACGCGAAGGGCTGATTAACAAGGATAAAGGCGCGAAACAGGATAATTCCGCTTGCAAAGCGGCAGAATAAATTTTGTAAAAAGCTGTGTCCTCTATCGACCGACTGCTGCGCCTGTCTTATGCTTGACCGGCCTCTAACCCTAACACTTCCGGAGTCCGACTGATGAAAGCAGCCACCTTTCTGCTGGCCGGTGCCGCGCTGCTGCTCTCTGCATGCAGCAGCAGCAATAACGAACCGCCGCAACAGGCCACCGCAGCCCATATTCAACCGCACGTCGTTATGTCGTCTCTGGCTGAAAGCAACTGCGCCGGCGCAGGTGGAACCCTTGCCTTTTCTCACCAGCTGGACGGCACGCGCATCGGCATGTGCCAGCTGGCGAACGGACGCCGCTGCGACGAACAGGCGCTGATCGGCGGCAACTGCGCCCGCTAATCAGGCCGACAGCTGGTTCGGGCAGGTTTCGCCATGCTCAAGCTGGTTGATATTCGATAAGGTCGTCTCCGAGATTGCCGTCAGCGCCTCAGCGGTAAGAAAGGCCTGATGGCCGGTAAACAGCACGTTGTGACAGGCCGAAAGCCGACGGAACACATCGTCCTGAATCACGTCGTTCGACTTGTCTTCAAAGAACAGGTCGCGCTCGTTCTCGTAGACATCCAGGCCGAGCGAACCAATTTTTTGCTGTTTTAACGCCTCAATCGCCGCCTGAGAATCAATCAATGCGCCGCGGCTGGTATTGATAATCATCACGCCATCTTTCATCTGGCTGAAGGCCGAGGCATTCAGCAGATGGTGATTATCTGGCGTCAGCGGGCAGTGCAGCGTAATCACGTCTGATTCGGCGAACAGGGTTTTCAGGTCGACATACTCCGCGCCCAGTTCCAGCGCCTGCTCGCTCGGATAGGGATCGAACGCCAGCAGGCGCATGCCGAAGCCTTTCAGTATGCGCATCGTCGCCACACCGATTTTGCCAGTGCCGACGACGCCCGCCGTTTTGCCGTGCATATTAAAGCCGGTTAATCCATCGAGAGAAAAGTTGGCGTCGCGCGTGCGCAGCCAGGCGCGATGGATACGGCGGTTAAGCGTCAACATCATGCCCACCGTATGTTCCGCCACCGCTTCCGGCGAATAAGCGGGCACGCGTACCACCTTCAGGCCCAGCTCCGCCGCCGCCGCTAAATCGACGTTGTTGAAACCGGCGCAGCGCAGCGCGATATACTTCACGCCCAGCGACGCCAGCTCCTCCAGTACCGGACGACTGGCGTCATCATTAACGAAAATGCATACGGCGTCGCAGCCGACGGCATTTTTGGCCGTCGCCTCCGTCAGTAAAAAGTCGAAGTACACCAGATCGAAACGGTAGCCTTCGTTAACCTGATCGAAATATTTCTGGTCATAGTGCTTCGTGCTATAAACCGCGACTTTCATCGTTACGCTCCTGTACTCGGGTATCCACACAGCATAACGTTTAATTGCCTGTTTTGCTGCGGTCGTTAGCGCGCCTTCTACTCTGGCCGATTACATGCCATCATCACTGTCAGGATTCTGTCAGGAAAAAGGAATATTACTGCCATGCCGCGGAGCCTCCGCCGACTACTTGCTGCACTACTGGCGCTGACGCTACTGCTGCTCGGGCTGCTGCTCACCCTTACGCAATGGCTGCCGCGCCTGGCCGGCATCTGGCTGCCAGCGGAGACGCGCATCGTGCTGGATGGATCGCCGCGCTGGCGCAACGGTGGCTTATGGTTCCCACAGGTGCGCTATCTGGCGGGCGAATGCGTGCTGGCGAGCGTCGCGCAGGCTTCGCTCGGCTGGCATGAAAAGCGCTGGCGGCTGAATGCGCACCAGGTCACGCTTGACAGCGACTGTCTGCAAAAGCTGCCGCAAAGCGAGCAGCCCGGCGCGCCTAAAAGCCTGACGGCGTGGCAGCAGCTGTTGCCGGGCGCCGATATTCATCTCGATAATCTCAGCATTGCGCCCTGGCAGCAGTATGCTGGAGGTTTCGACCTTGCCCTGACCCCCGACAAACAGACGCTGCACTATCGCGGCGAAAACCTCAGTATCGACGCAAACCTGCAGGGGCAGCGGCTCACGGTAGAGCAGCTGACGCTGCGCCATAACGCACTTCCGGAGCCGGTTACGCTGCATGGCCAGTTTGATCTGCCTGAGTTCGCCAACGGCCTGCCGGTCAGCGGCCAGCTTGAAGGCGAGCTGCAGTACGCCGGCGAACCGCTGCGGCTGACGCTCGACTGGCAGCAGCAGCAGGGAAAACTTGCGCTCTACACCACCGGCGACGGAGAGCCGCTGTTAACGCTGCCGTGGCAGGCCGATGCCCGACAGATCCGCATCCTGAAAGGGCGCTATCGCTGGCCGACGGGCGATCAGACGCTCTCCGGCTTTCTCGACCTTACGCTGGATAACTGGCAGCAGGGGCTGGAGGAGACGCAGATCGCCGGCCGCCTCAACGTTCTGACGCAGGGGCGCGGCGGCAAAGGCAATGCGGTCTTGAGCATCGGGCCGGGCAGGCTAAGTATGACCAGCAGCGCGCTGCCGCTGCGCCTTACCGGCGAAAGCAAACTGGCGGCGATGCAGCTCTACGCCTCGCTGCCGGGCGATCTCAGCGGGCCGCTGCTCGATCCGCAGCTGACGTTCCAGCCTGGCGCGCTGCTGCGTCTGCGCGGACGTCTGCTCTCCACGCTGGAGGTGGACGAAGCGCGCTGGCCGCTGGCGGGCGTGCGGCTTGCGTCGCAGGGCGTAGACGGACGTTTACAGGCAATTCTTAAGGCGCACGATCCCAGCTTTGGCGAGTTCAGGCTGCACCTGGACGGCCGCGCAGCCAATTTCTGGCCAGATAAAGGGGAGTGGAAGTGGCGCTACTGGGGAGCGGGCGATATGCTGCCGCTCAGCGCAAAATGGACCATACAGGGCGCAGGCGGCTGGCGCGATACGCTTATTCATCTCGACAGCCTGAATGCCAGTTTCAGTCAGATGCAGTACGGCATGGCGCAGGTTTCCCGGCCGCGCCTGACGTTAAGCGCGCCGGTTAACTGGCAGCGTGATGCGCAACACCCCGCTTTTAATGGTGGCTTTCGTATCGACGCGGGAGAGACGCTTTTTGATTACGGCGGTCGCCTGCCCGCCTCGTCGCTGAGCTTTGAGGCGAAAGGCCAGGATCCCAGCCATTTTGTCTGGCGCGGTCAGCTGCATGCGCAGGCGATAGGCCCGCTGCGCGTGCATGGCCGATGGGACGGCGCACGCCTGCGTGGCGAAGCCTGGTGGCCGACACAGTCTCTGACGGTCTTTCAGCCGCTGCTGAACCCGGATCTCAAGATGAAAATACGTTCGGGCGAGCTGCGCGCCCAGGTGGCCTTTTCCGCTGCGGCGAAAGAGGGCTTTAGCGCCGGCGGCCACTGGACGGTGAAGCAGGGCAGCCTCTGGACGCCGGACAACCAGATCAACGGCGTTGACTTCTCGCTGCCGTTCCGTCTTAAAGATCAGCAATGGCAGCTCGGCGTGCGCGGGCCGGTATCGCTGCGGATCGGTGAAGTCGCCAACCAGTTCGCCATGAAGAATATTCGCGCCGATTTGCAGGGCTACTATCCCTGGCGCGAGGCGCAGCCGCTGACGCTGCAGGATGTCAGTATGGAGGTGCTGGGCGGTCAGGTCTCGCTCTCCGCGCTGCGTCTGCCGCAGCACGAGGCGGCGAAGCTGAGCCTGCGCGATATCAGCCTGAGCAGGCTGGTCTCGGCGCTGAAACCGACGCAGTTCGCCATGTCTGGCAAGATCAACGGCGAGCTGCCGCTGTGGGTGAATAACCCGCACTGGCTGGTGCAAAACGGCTGGATCGCCAATAACGGCTCCCTGACGTTCCGCATGGATAAAGATATGGCCGACGCGATTACCGCTAACAACGTTGCGGCGGGCGCGGCGATGGACTGGCTGCGCTATATGGAGATCTCGCGCTCGTGGGCGACGCTCGATCTCGATAATCTCGGCAATCTTGTCATGCAGGCGCAGGTACAGGGCACCAGCCGCTTCAGCAACCGCGACCAGACCGTGAATCTCAACTACCGCCATCAGCAGAACCTGTTTCAACTCTGGCGCAGCCTGCGCTTTGGCGATAATTTGCAATCCTGGGTGGAACAGAACGCCACTCTGCCGACGAAAAGGGATCAAAAACCATGAGCCTCCGGGCGTTACTGATGCTGGCAGTTGGGCTGCCGCTGACTGGCTGCGTGCCGCGCATTGAGGTGGCCGCGCCAAAGGAGCCGATCACTATCAATATGAATGTGAAAATTGAACATGAGATCCATATCAAAGTGGATAAAGATGTGGAGGCGCTGCTGAAAAACCAGAGCGGTCTTTTCTGATGCGCGCCTTAGCCAAACCGCTGCTCGCCGCGCTGCTGTTTATCGGCGCGGCGCAGCCTGCGCTGGCGTTAACGCTGGATGAGGCTCGTCATCAGGGTCGCGTCGGGGAAACTTTTAGCGGCTACATCGCCGCGCGCCAGCAGGACAGCGAGACGCAGGCGCTGGTGAAGCGCGTTAATGACGGGCGCAGCGCGGAGTATCAGCGCATCGCGCAGCAGAACAATCTTACTACGGATCAGGTTGCGCAAATCGCCGGTGCTAAGCTGGTTGAACGCGCAGGCGCGGGGGAGTATGTACGCGGCCTTAACGGCCTGTGGATGCAGAAATAAAAAAGCCAGGCATCATGCCTGGCAACTGAAACAGTCTGAATAATAATAATGATGATTAGGCAGCAACGATCTGTTTGATCGCGGTTTTCGCTTCTTCAGTCGCTTTGGTGGCCACTTCCGGGCCGTAAGCGATGCCTTCGGCGAAAACAAAGTTAACGTCAGTAATGCCGATAAAGCCCAGGAAGAGCTTCACGTACGGGGTCAGCAGATCGGTCGGGGTATCTTTGTGAATGCCGCCGCGGCTGGAGAGAACGACCGCGCGCTTGCCTTTCACCAGACCTTCCGGGCCTGCTTCGGTGTAGCGGAAGGTCACGCCGGCACGAGCAACCAGGTCAAAATAGTTTTTCAGCTGGGTCGGGATGTTGAAGTTGTACATCGGCGCGGCGATAACCACCACGTCGTGCGCCTGCAGCTCGGCGATCAGGGCATCGGAGAGCGACAGCGCTTCCTGCTGACGCGGAGAGAGCGGGGCGTCTGACGGACGCAGCGCGCCAACCAGCTCGCCATCCAGTACCGGAATCGGATCGGCAGCCAGGTCGCGAACGGTCACCTGATCGCCTTTCGCTTTTGCTTCTTCAACGTAGAAATCGGCCAGTTGGCTTGACTGTGAGTAACCAGCCAGAATGCTGGATTTCAGAACTAATACTTTGCTCATTGCTGTTTCCTGTTTGTCACGCGGAAGGCTTCCCGCTCAATGGGTTACACTCTACGGTCATTAAGCGCGCGGGAAAAGCGCAATATTTCGAGAGCTATGTTCGAATTTCTTGAATAAGCGAGGCAGGCAAGGCGCAGCTGAGCGGGCTGAAATGTGTTACTCTTTGCCGATACAATTTTTAGAATCAGCCGGTTAACCCGGCTACCGGACGCTGCAGCGTGCAGCGGCTCCGTCTGAGAAGGTACTCCATTACTATGTCATCACCGGTTTCCTCTCCCTTTGCATCGCTGTGGTCGCGACTCGACAACCTGATGCTGCGTGACCGCCAACGTCTTCAGCGCCGTCTGCGCGGCGCCAGCAAGGTGAACAACCCCGCTGCGCAGCAGGGCGTCGCCGACGAAATCAGTCAGGAGATCGCCGCAGCGGAGCAGCGCGTCGCCGCGCGTGCCGCTGCGACGCCAAAAATTACCTTTCCCGATAATCTGCCCGTCAGCCAGAAGCAGCAGCAGATCGCCGAAGCGATCCGCGATCATCAGGTGGTGATCGTCGCGGGCGAAACCGGCTCGGGTAAAACCACCCAGCTGCCGAAAATTTGCCTGGCGCTGGGACGCGGCGTGAAAGGACTGATCGGTCATACCCAGCCGCGTCGTCTGGCGGCGCGCACCGTCGCCAACCGCATCGCCGACGAGCTGGAAACGTCGCTCGGCGGCTGCATCGGCTATAAGGTGCGCTTTAACGATCAGGTCAGCGAAACCACCCAGGTGAAGCTGATGACCGACGGTATTTTGCTGGCTGAAATTCAGCAGGATCGCCTGCTGTTGCAGTATGACACCATCATTATCGATGAGGCGCACGAACGCAGCCTGAACATCGATTTCCTGCTCGGCTATCTGCGCGAGCTGCTGCCGCGCCGTCCCGATCTGAAAATCATCATTACCTCGGCGACCATCGATCCGCAGCGCTTTTCGCGCCACTTCCATAACGCGCCCGTTATTGAAGTCTCGGGCCGTACTTTCCCGGTCGAGGTGCGTTACCGGCCGGTGGTGGAGGAGGCGGACGACAGCGAGCGTGACCAGCTGCAGGCGATCTTCGACGCGGTCGACGAGCTGAGCGACGAAGGGCGCGGCGATATTCTGATCTTTCTGAGCGGCGAGCGCGAAATTCGCGACACCGCCGACGCGCTGGCAAAGCGCGATCTGCCGCATACGGAAATTCTGCCGCTCTACGCGCGCCTGTCGAACGCCGAGCAGAACCGGGTTTTCCAGTCGCACAGCGGACGCCGCATCGTGCTGGCGACCAACGTGGCGGAAACGTCGCTCACCGTACCGGGCATTAAATATGTTATCGATCCCGGCACCGCGCGCATTAGCCGCTACAGCTATCGCACCAAGGTGCAGCGTCTGCCGATCGAGCCGATTTCACAGGCGTCGGCCAACCAGCGTAAAGGACGCTGCGGCCGCGTATCGGACGGTATCTGTATCCGTCTCTATTCCGAGGATGACTTCCTCAGCCGTCCGGCCTTTACCGATCCGGAGATCCTGCGCACCAACCTGGCGTCGGTTATTCTGCAGATGACGGCGCTGGGGCTGGGCGATATCGCCGCGTTTCCCTTTGTCGAAGCGCCCGACAAGCGCAATATTCAGGACGGCGTGCGCCTGCTGGAAGAGCTTGGCGCGTTAACGCTCAACGACGAGACCGGCCACTACAAGCTGACCGGCTCTGGCCGTCAGCTGGCGCAGCTGCCGGTTGATCCGCGTCTGGCGCGCATGGTGCTGGAGGCGCAGCGCTTCGGCTGCGTGCGCGAGGTGATGATTATCGCGTCGGCGCTGTCGATTCAGGATCCGCGCGAGCGCCCGGTAGAGAAGCAGCAGGCCGCCGATGAAAAACATCGTCGTTTCGCTGACAAAGAGTCGGACTTTCTCGCCTTCGTCAACCTCTGGAATTACCTGGGCGAACAGCAGAAAGCGCTGTCGGGCAACCAGTTCCGCCGCCAGTGCAAAGGGGATTTCCTGAACTATCTGCGCGTGCGCGAATGGCAGGATATCTATACTCAGCTGCGTCAGGTGGTACGTGAGCTGGGCATTCCGGTCAACAGCGAACCGGCGGGCTTCCGCGAGGTACACTGCGCGCTGCTGACCGGCCTGCTGTCGCATATCGGCATGAAAGACGCCGAGAAGCAGGAGTTTACCGGCGCGCGCAACGCGCGTTTCGCCATTTTCCCCGGCTCAGGGCTGTTTAAAAAGCCGCCGAAATGGACCATGGTCGCCGAGCTGGTAGAAACCAGCCGCCTGTGGGGCCGGATCGCGGCGCGTATCGATCCAGAGTGGATCGAGCCGCTGGCGCAGCACCTGATCAAGCGCAGCTACAGCGAGCCGCACTGGGAAAAAGGTCAGGGCGCGGTGATGGCGCAGGAGAAAGTCACGCTGTACGGCCTGCCGATTGTGGCCGCGCGCAAGGTGAACTACGGGCGTATCGATCCCGCGCTGAGCCGCGAGCTTTTTATCCGTCATGCGCTGGTGGAAGGCGACTGGCAGACGCGCCACGCCTTTTTCCGCAACAACCAGAAGCTGCGCAGCGAGGTCGAAGACCTTGAGCACAAATCACGTCGTCGCGACATTCTGGTCGATGATGAGACGCTGTTCAGCTTTTATGACCAGCGCGTTGGTCAGGACGTGGTGTCGGCGAAACATTTCGACAGCTGGTGGAAGCTGGCAAGCCGCGATAACCCTGATTTGCTCAGCTTCGACAAACAGATGCTGATTAAAGAGGGCGCGGAGAAGGTCAGCCAGCTCGACTACCCCAACTTCTGGCATCAGGGCAACCTCAAGCTGAAGCTCAGCTATCAGTTCGAGCCGGGCGCGGATGCTGACGGCGTGACGGTGCATATTCCGCTGCCGCTGCTTAACCAGGTCGAGGATCAGGGCTTCGAGTGGCAGATCCCCGGCGTGCGCCGCGAGCTGATTATTGCGCTGATCAAGTCGCTGCCGAAGCCGCTGCGCCGTAATCTGGTGCCCGCGCCCAATTACGCTGACGCCTTCCTGGGGCGCGTCACTGCGATGGAGATGCCGCTGCTCGACGCGCTGGCGAAAGAGTTTCGCCGTATGACCGGCGTGACGCTGGAGCGGGAAAACTGGCAGTGGGATCAGGTGCCCGATCACCTGAAAATGACCTTCCGCGTGGTAGACGAACACAACCGCAAGCTGAAAGAGGGTAAAGATCTCAGCGCGCTGAAAGCCGAACTCAAGGAGAAAGTGCAGGAGACGCTGTCAAAAGTGGCGGATGACGGGCTGGAGCAGAACGGCCTGCATATCTGGAGCTTTGGCGATCTGCCGCGCAGCTATGAGCAGAAGCGCGGCGGCTATCAGGTCAAGGCCTGGCCAGCCCTGGTCGATGAGAAGGATAGCGTGGCGATACGCCTGTTCGACAGCGAGCAGGAGCAGCAGAAAATGATGTGGCGCGGCCAGCGTCGTCTGCTGCTGCTGAATATCCCTTCGCCGATAAAATACCTGCATGAAAAGCTGCCGAATAAAGCCAAGCTGGGACTCTACTTCAACCCATACGGCAAAGTGCTGGAGCTGATTGACGACTGCATCGCCTGCGGCGTTGATAAGCTGATGGCGGAAGCGGGCGGCCCGGCCTGGCAGCAGGAAAACTTCGAGCAGCTGCGCGAGAAGGTACGTGCCGAGCTAAACGATACGGTGGTTGAGATTGCGAAACAGGTTGAGCAGATCCTGACGGCGGTGTTCAACATCAACAAGCGGCTGAAAGGACGCGTTGATATGACGATGGCGCTGGCGCTGTCAGATATCAAGGCGCAGATGAGCGGCCTCGTCTATCGCGGCTTCGTTACCGGCAACGGCTGGAAACGCCTGGGCGACACGCTGCGCTACCTGCATGGCATTGAGCGTCGTCTGGAAAAACTGCCTGCCGATCCGCACAGCGACCGCGCGCGCATGATGAAGGTACAGGCAGTGGAGCAGGCCTGGCAGGCGTGGCGCAATAAACTGCCGCCGCAGCGTCAGGATGATGACGAGGTGAGGGAGGTTCGCTGGATGATCGAGGAGCTGCGCATCAGCTACTTCGCGCAGCAGCTCGGCACCCCTTATCCCGTTTCTGACAAGCGTATCCTGCAAACAATGGAGCAGTACGCGGCATAACCGCCGTCGCATCGCAGGAAGCCGCAGCGGAGACGCTGCGGCTTTTTTATGCGGATAAAACTGGCGAAGCAAAGGTTATAGCGCTGTCGCTCAACTCTTCTTTACAGCTATCCCTAAAACAGGCGCAAAATTTTAGACGTCAGTAAGGCCATCGCCGCTTTTTTTCGATAGAATCAGCGCGGCGCGAAAGGGGCGCCAGATTATTTTATTCAATTAAGGACGATGGTTATGAAAAAGTCTGTTTTTGTCAGCCTTGTTATGCTCTCTCTGGGAGCAAACGTTAATGCCTATGCCGATAAACATACGGTCACTCTTGGGTATGCGCAAAGTAAGGTCCAGGATTTCAAGGATATTAACGGGATAAACCTTAAATACCGCTATGAATGGGACTCACCGCTGAGCCTTATTGGCTCGCTTACCTGGATGAGCGGCAGCGGAAGCTACACGCCCGATATCGACTCTATGGATAGATTTGATAGCCATGCGAAAGTGAAATATTACTCGCTCTCCGTTGGGCCAGCCTGGCGCTTCAGTCAATATATCAGCCTCTACGGTTTGCTCGGCGTAAATTATAATAAAGTCGACTATCGCGAAGGCTGGTATAACTATGAAGGACGCTATGTTTATATGGGCGAAACCAAACTCAAAGAGAATAAAACGTCTCTGATGTATGGCGCTGGCGTGCAAATTAATCCCGTCGAGAACCTGGCGATTGATATCGGCTATGAGGGATCGCGTCTCGACGTTGCTGATAAAAACATGTCGATTAACGGCTTCAATGTGAACCTGGGTTACAGCTTCTAAATATACCCGGCGTTCCCCATTAAAAAAGGCGCGGCTGATAATTCAGCTGCGCCTTTTTGCATTCTGTTGCCGCGCGGATGTTATTGCGCCAGCGCTTCCAGCCGGTCGCGGAACGAGGTAACGGCGATAGCGCGGTTATCGGCCAGATAGCGATCTTTCGCCGCTGGCGCCGAGCTTTGCACCGCAATTAACTGCCAGCCATTATTGTTTTTCAGCAGCAGCGGCGAGCCGCTGTCACCCGGCAGCGTATCACACTGGTGAGAGAGTACGGCGCGCTGCGCCCAGCCGGTAATCAGGCAGTCACTGTGTGAGTAGAGCGTATCCAGGTGATCTTCCGGATAGCCCGCCTGCGTCACTTTTCGGCTCGCCTCTTTTAGGGCGGCGGTCAGATCGCTGCGCGATCCGTCAAACAGCGGGATCGGCGTAATTGCGGAAGGCGGGTTGCGCAGAATAACCAGGCCGTAATCGAAAGGCGCGGCGTCGGTCGGGACTATCCAGCCCTCGCCGTCAGCTTTCAGCTTGCGCGCCAGCGCCGGCTCGACGCGCGCGTCGATATCATGGAGTTCATAACGCCAGCCGCGGTCGCTGGCCATAAAGCGCAGCGCGACCGGCTTATCGAATTTGCCTGGCGGCGTCAGTAAGCAGTGTCCCGCCGTCAGCGCGAGATGAGCGGAAATCAGCGTAGCGGTACAGAGGTTGCCGCTCTCTGTTTCCAGCTGGCCGATGGCGTCCCAGGGGGCGGCGGTGACGTCACCGATCGCTTTCCGGTGATCTTTGCCAAAGAAAAGCATTTTGATTTCATCGGGATTCGGCGCATCGTCGTCATCATCGGCGTGAGCCAGAGTGGTGAAACAGAACAATCCAGTCAATAGCAAAATAGCCAGGCGCATAGGTCTCTCAATGGCGAGATTTAAAAAGAGGTTATTGTCATCACGCATGCGCAATAACTATAGTCGGTGAGCGGTAAAAAAGGGAGATTTATTGGAATAATCAGCACGCTACAACGACTAAATAAAGAAGAAGGCCGCGATGACGCCGCAGAGGATCATCACCAGCAGAATAATTTCAAAACGATAGCGACGCACCATTTCCGCAACTCCAGTAACGAAACACCCGGCAGAACCGGGTGTTTTTATTATTCAACGCTTCTTAAGGCGCAGGTGCGCGACCTTAATTATTTAGCAGCGGCTTTTTTAACTGCTTTGTGGTGCTTTTTAGCAGCCTGGGCTTTCTGCGGAGCAGCAGCTTTTTTGGTTGCTTTGTGGTGCTTTTTAGCAGCCTGAGCTTTCTGTGCAGCTGCTTTCTTAGCTACTTTGTGGTGTTTTTTAGCAGCCTGAGCTTTCTGTGCAGTTTCTTTTTTGGCAGCTTTGTGGTGCTTTTTAGCGGCCTGAGCTTTCTGCGCAGCGTCTTTTTTCACAGCTTTTTTGTGGTGCTTTTTAGCAGCCTGAGCTTTCTGAGCGGCTTTGTGTTTCTTGTGCGCAGCTTTATGCGTGGTTTTAGCAGCCGGCGCAGCGTTAGTGGTGGTGGTAGTCGCAGCAGGAGCTGCTGCAGCTGGCGCAGCGGTGGTGTCAGCAGCGAAAGCAACAGAAGAGAGACCCATAGCAGCGGCGATGACCAGTGCAAACAATTTTTTCATTGCAAATTCCTCGAACATTTTTTTCATGTGTAGCCCACTGCGGGGCCGGTGAAAAGACTATATAAAATGCGAGGAAGAGTTTCCGTGGGTGTTTGGTATCGGCGTGTAACCGATTGTACAAAGCGGGAAAAAGGCGGCCGAGAAGGCCGCACAGATTAACGATTCAGGTAGCGTTGTTCAAGATGCTGACGGAAAAAGCGCGGATTAAGCGCCTCGCCGGTGGCATTGATCAGCAACTGCTCAGTAGGGAAGCGGCTGCCGTGTTGCCAGATGTTTTGCTGCAGCCAGTCAAATATCGGCTGAAGCTCCCCATGCTGAAGGCGCTCGCTTAAGTCCGGCAGCGCTTTTTTCACCGCCTGGAACAGCTGCGCCGCGTACATAGCGCCCAGCGTATAGGTCGGGAAGTAGCCGAAGGCGCCGTCGGTCCAGTGGGTATCCTGCATACAGCCGTCACGGTAGTTGCCGCGCGTATCAATACCCAGCGACTGCTGCATCTTTTCATCCCACAGCGCAGGAATATCGTCGACCTCAATTTCGCCTTCGATTAGCGCGCGCTCAATCTCGAAACGTAAGATGACGTGTGCCGGATAGCTCAGCTCATCAGCATCGACGCGGATCAAGCCGGGCTTAACGCGCTGCGCCAGACGCACAAAGTTGTCGGGCTGTAGCGCAGTCTGCTCGCCCAGCTTCTCGCGCACCTGCGGCAGAATACGCTGCAGGAACTCACGGCTGCGGCCCAGCTGCATCTCCATAAACAGGCTTTGCGACTCATGGATCGCTGTTGAGCGTGCCTGACCGACCGGCTGGTTGCGCCACTGCTGCGGCAGACCCTGCTCGTAACGCGCATGGCCGGTTTCATGAATCACGCCCATCAGTGCGCTGAGGAACTCATTTTGGTTGTAGCGTGTGGTAATACGTACATCTTCCGGCACGCCGCCGCAGAAAGGATGTGCGCTGACGTCGAGTCGGCCGTGGCGGAAATCAAATCCCAGCGTCGCCATCACATTCAGGCCCAGCTCGCGCTGCGCGTCTATGGCGAAGGGGCCTTGCGGCTCATCGATCTTCTCCTGCGCCTGCTTCTCTACCACGCGCTGCAGCAGATCGGGCAGCCAGCTTTTCAGCTCGCCGAAGGTTACATCCAGTTTTGCGCCTGTCATGCCTGGCTCATAGAGATCCAGCAGCGCATCGTAGCGCGATGTGCCATTCGCCTCTGCGCGTAGCTGCGCCTCTTCACGGCTCAGGCGCACCACCTCTTTCAGGTTGGCGGCAAAGCCTTGCCAGTCGTTCGCCGGACGCTGCTCGCGCCAGGCGTGCTCGCAGCGCGAACCAGCCAGCGACTTCGCTTCCACCAGCGAGGCAGGCAGCAGCGACGCCTGCTGCCACGCGCGCTGCATTTCGTGCAGGTTGGCGCGCTCGACGTCGTTAAGATCGGCCTGTTCGGCTTCTTTAATCAGCTCCCCGACGCGCGGATCGGTCAGAATCTCATGACGCAGCACGCCCATCTCCGCCAGCGCTTCGCCGCGCGCCTGGCTGCCGCCTGTCGGCATCATGGTTTGCATATCCCAGCCCGCGACCGCCATCAGGTGGCCGAAGCGGGAAAGGCGCTGAAAAGTTGCACTAAGTTGTTGGTAAGCAGTAGGCATCAGAAACTCCTTGTAAGGGTTTATCGCGCGGAAAGCTCACGCAAAGGTAGATCAACCGGCCAGCAAAAGCGAACGCTGGCGCCGCCCAGCGGGCTGCCTTCAATGCTGACGTGGCCGCCTAGCGCCTGCGCAATGGAGTGAACGATCGCGAGTCCCAGACCACAGCCGCCGGTGGCGCGATCGCGGCTCGGATCGAGACGGACAAAAGGTTCGAAGACGCGCTCGCGCTCCTCAGGTGGAATGCCGGGGCCGTCATCCTCAACCTGTAAGCAGCCGAGCGCGCCGTCGAACCACAGGCTGACGCGCAGCCGCTGGCCGGCGTAGCGCAGCGCATTATTGACCAGGTTATCCAGGACGCGCTCCATCAGGCGGGTGTCGGACACGCCGTGGTTTTCGCGCTGCGGCAGGTCGAGATCGATCTGGGTTTGCGGATTAAGCGCGCGCACGTCGTGAATATGCTCGCGCAGCCAGTGCGCCAGGTCGAGCGAGGTCAGGTTAAGATCGACGCGCGGCCGATCGAGACGCGCATAGGTGAGCAGCTCCTCAATCAGGCTCTCCAGCTGGCCAATATCGCGGTTAATGGCGGCGGACTCGCCTGCGGTAAGATTGTCGCTCATCTCCAGCCGGTAGCGCAGGCGCACCAGCGGCGTACGCAGCTCGTGGGCGATGCCGTCGATCAGCTGCTTTTTGCTCGCCACCAGCGTATTGATGTTATCCGCCATCTGGTTAAAGGCGATGCCTAAGCGAAACAGGCTGGAGGTGTTATCGAAATGGGTGCGGACATCCAGTTCGCCCCGGCCAAAACGCTGCGCCGCAATCTCCAGGCGCTGCATCTCTTTCCAGTGCGGCCGCATCCAGATAAAAACCGGCAGCGCCAGCGACATGCCGATAAACACCAGCAGCGCGATATCCAGCAGCCGCATCTGATGCAGGTAAAAAAGATAGGGAATAGGGCCGACGGAAAGAACGTAATGGCTGCGCGGAATATGCTGTAAAAAGGTGTACTGATCGTCCAGCGCGACAATTTCACCGGCGCGCAGGCGACGCATATCTGGCTCGTCGAGCTGATATTTATTCATCGGCTCGATATGCAGGTCAAACGACAAACCAAGGTCGAGGCTTTTAATCGTCTTGTTCCAGTCGCGCGGCGGGATTTCACGCAGCTCGCTGCGGATCAGATAGAGCGAACTCGCCATCAGATCGTTCATCGACTGTCTTCCGGCGCGTTCGGCGGTGAATTTGTAAACCAGACCCACCAGCAGCGCCATCACCAGAAAGCAGACGAACAGCAGCAGATAAAACTGGATAAACAGCTTTCTCATGCCTGCGTATCCCACGCCTGTGGAGCGAACAGATAGCCTTTATTACGGATGGTTTTAATACGAAAAGGCTCGGTGGCGCTGTCGTGCAGCTTTTTACGCAGGCGCGAAATCGCCACGTCGATGCTGCGATCCATGCCGTCATAGCTGACGCCGCGCAGGGTCTTCAGCAGCGCGTCGCGGTTCAGGATCTGTCCTGCATGACTGGCCAGCTCCCACAGCAGGTCGAAATCGGCGGTCGAGAGCACGATTTGCTCGCTAAAGAGCGTGACTTCGCGGTTCAGCGCGTCGATGGTCAGCGAGCCGAAGCGCAGCAGCTTCTGCTTCTGCGCCACGGCGGGTGTGGGCGTCTCATCGCTTTGTCCCTGCTGCGCCTGACGCAAATGCAGCCGCAGCCGCGCCAGCAGCACCGCAGGCGGCGTGGTTTTCAGAATATAGTCCTGCGCGCCCATCTCCAGTGCCAGAATATGGTTCATGTCGCTGTCGAGCGAGGTGAGGAGCACAATCGGGCCTTGCCACTGTTGCGACTGGCTACGCAGATCGCGGCACAGCGTCATGCCATCTTTGCCCGGCAGCATAATATCCAGCATCACCAGATCCGGCTGTTCGGCCGCGATAACCGCTTCAGCGCGGTCGCCGCGCGTCTCGACAATCACTTCAATATCATGACGGCCAAGGTAGGCCGCAATCAGCGAACCGACTTCCGGCTCGTCTTCAACAAAAACGATTTTATTCATAATCCACTGCGACAAATTAGCCTGGCGAGCAGCATAGCTTTTCCCGGTCCTGAGCACTATGCTGCCGCACGAAATATCCCTGCGTTACTGGTATCTGCACAGCAAAATGTGCCATCATTAACTCTGCGTTTAAGCAAGGTTCTGAACCGTAATGAAAAACAGAGGGAGAGAGAGGGTGTCTGATAAAGAGCTGGCTTCAGCCGTATACAGTGACCGCATCTGCTTAAACTATAGCGATTTTCTCTCCGCCTCGTGCAAAAAACGCTGGAGCTTCGTTGACGCCATCTATGGCGTAATGCCGATTTTTGGCATGGTGACGCGCAAATCCTCGGCCCGCAGTGTACAGGCGAGCGACGAGCATCTGAAAGAATTAGCGTTGCAAATCATTTCGACTCAGGTCAGCGACGAAATTAATATCGCTCGCCTTATCACCCTGGCAGAACAGCAGCACATCAGCCGTTTTGATATCCAGCTGCCTTATCCGCTCTCCGAGCAGCAGCTGGATGCTATCCATCAGGAATACCGCAAACCGCTCAACCTCACACAGCGCGACGATCTGCTGTGTGTGGCGATCCCCGGTCAGCCGCACTAAATCATCAGCTGCCACATAGCGGGCAGCGACGCCGCCATTAACAAGCCGATAGCCACGCGCTCCAGCTGCGACAGCGAGACGTCGCCACGTCCGCCGCGTCGGGCGAACAGGAACAGCAGCAGGCCAGGGGCGTAAAGCACCACCGAAAGCAGCAGATGCAGCGGCCCGGATGCGTAGAGCAGCCACAGCCCATAAAAGCTGGCGCCGAGGCCAGTCGCCAGCGCCAGCGGCTGCGCTTTTCCGCGCGTCAGCTTCACCAGATAGAGTCCTACCAGCAGATAGGGCATCAGTATCATCTCAGAAGCGATGGTCAGCAGCGTATTGTAGTCGGCGTGGGTCAGGGCGATCAGTATCAGACAGATTTGCACGCTGCCGTTAGTCAGCCACAGCGACGCGGCAGGCGCGTTGCGATCGTTCTGGCGCGCAATGCTGCGTGGAAACGCGCCCTGCTGCGCGGCGATAAAAGGCACTTCCGCCGCCATAATGGTCCAGCTCAGGTAGGCGCCGCATACCGAAACGATCAGGCCGGCCGCAATCACCGCATCGCCCCAGTGGCCCATCAAACGCGTCATCAGTCCCGCCATCGACGGATTACGCATCTGCGCCAGCTCGGCGCGCGGTACGACGCCCAGCGACAGCAGCGTCACCAGCAGATAGACCAGCAGCGCCGCCAGCACCGCCAGCAGGGTGGCGCGGCCAACATCCTTTTTCTGACGCGCGCGGGCGGACACCACCACGGCGCCTTCTACGCCGATAAACACCCACAGGGTAATCAGCATGGTCTGCTTCACCTGCTCCCACAGCGGCTTACCGAGCGAGAGGCCGGAAAAGTCGAAATGGAACCGGTCGTAATTAAACGCCGCTACCGCCAGCACCACAAACAGCACCAGCGGTACCAGCTTGCCCAGCGTCGCCAGCAGATTGATGCTTGCGGCGGTTTGCACGCCGCGCAGCACCAGAAAATGCACCATCCACAGCAGCAGCGACGCGCCCAGCATCGCCTGCCAGGTATTGCCGTCGCCGAAAACCACCCGATTGGGCGTATCGGTAAAGAAACTCAACGCGGAGAAGACGATCACCAGATAGGAGACGTTGGCGATAACGGCGCACAGCCAGTAGCCCCAGGCGGAGCAGAAGCCGAGGAGTTCGCCGAAACCGGCGCGCGCATAGGTAAAGATACCGCCATCCAGCTCCGGCTTCAGCCGGGTCAGCAGCAGCATGGCCAGCGCCAGAAACAGAATGCCGACGCCGGTGATGACCCAGCCGATCAGCAGCGCCGCCGGCCCGGCTACCGCTGCCATATTCTGCGGCAAACTGAACACGCCTGCGCCCAGCATTGAGCTGAGTACCAGCGCAGTAAGCGCGCTGAGACCTAATTTTTTCTCCAAAATACCTTCCCGCTAGCATAAGTGGCTGGATTATGTTCTGAGCGACGAATTTAACCGCGCTTTTTTGCTTTTACATGACTAATTCACCTAAAAGCAGCGCGCAGATTCTACGGAGTGCGAAAAAGGATGGCAATGCGTGGTTATGCAAAATTGTGAAGGGATAATGCAAACAGCAGGGCGGCGGGCGCCGCCCTGAAGGAAATTACTTGAAGAGATCGGCTGTGACGGTCAGGTTGCCGCCGCTCTGGTTCTGCCACTGGCGGGTAACGTGATAGTACTTCGCCCCTTTATCGGCGGCGCGTTTCGCCACTTCTTCAGAGATTTCTGTCGGCGTGCCGAAGTGGCCAGTGAAGGTAACGGTGTCAAACGGCTGCATCTGCGCAGCGGTAATGGCGTTTACTTCCTGAACCGACTTGCCGTTCGCCAGCTTAACGGTATAGCGCTGGCCGGTAGAGCTCTGGGTTTCAAAGAAGCGGCCCACGCTGCTGCTCGGCGTTTCTGACGAGGCGACGCCTGGGATCTCAACGCGTTTCGCCGCTTCGCCGCCGGCCGCCAGCGCCGCTTTGCCCGCTTCGGAATCGGCCGGGATCAGGTTCGGGCTCTGCACCTTACGCTCTTTCGCGTCAGCTTTATAAACATAGGCGGTGATGTACTGGTTGCCGCCGTCGTTGGCATCGACCTGGCGCACGATATAGAAAGAGGCCGCGCCTTTTCTTTTCGCTGCTTTGCTGATGGCGTCGTTGACGTCCGGCTGGCTGGCGAAGAAGCCGCTAGCGCTCACGGTGTCAAACGGCTCCAGACGGTAAGCTTCCGCTTTCGGCAGCTCTTTAACGCCGTTAATCACCCGGTAGGTAGTGGCGTTGCTGGCTTTCGGCGCGTCAGCTTTATAAAGGTCAGCCGTAACGCGCCAGTTGCCGCTGTTGCCGTTGCTGTCGTTGATGCCCTGAATGTAATAAGAGGCTGCGCCCAGTTCATCCGCACGTTTCGACACGGCGTCAGCAGCGTCGTTAATCGCATTAAAGCGGCCGGTGATGTTAATACGTTCGAATGGTTTCAGCTCGGCCGCTTTTTCCGGCGTCAGTTCCTGCGCGGCGAATGCATTGGCCGCGAGCAGTGATAACAAGGTTGACGCCAGAATGGTGTTCTTCAGCTTCATAAAAATGATCCTTCGCCTTACGCAAAATGAGTACGAAAACGTGCTGGACTCTTGATGTATAACAGATTAGCCGCTGATTATTGCATGTTATAAACAGGCTGTCGCAGCCAATTTATGCGACAAATCTCGGGAAATTGATAGTGAAATTCATCATGACGTCATGCAAATTTGCTAAGGCCAGTTTTTGTACTGATTATCACTAAAGATGGTAACGCTTAGTGGTTAATCAGTTAATGTATTGTTAAATAAAGGTTTTTACTAACCAGAAATTCGTCATGATTCGATTCTGCTTAGCAGAATATATTTCAAACTTTTCAATTTGCAGTCGCATAGCGCGGCTTTTCTCGTATGACGCTGAATAATTGTATGAATGTTGCTGGCGAGAGTTCTGGTTGTAGATCGCTGTTCACATTTTCAGTAGGTTATAAATACTTTGATACAAGTGCATTTCGTTCATAAGCGCCTGAAACCCTGTTTCAGGCGCTGTGTCGCTATGCAGTCGACAGGCCATCATCACGTGATGAAAGGGATGAATATGTTAATTGGAATACCCAAAGAGCGATTGCCTAACGAGGCGCGCGTGGCGGCGACGCCGAAAACCGTTGAGCAGCTTATCAAACTGGGTTTTAGCGTTGCTGTCGAGCACGATGCGGGCAAACGCGCCAGTTTTGATGATGAAAGTTTTGCCGCCGCAGGCGCCAGCCTTTGTGATGGGCAGCAGATCTGGCAGTCCGATATCGTGCTGAAGGTCAATGCGCCTGACGATGAGGAGATCGCCCTGACGCGGGCGGGCAGCACGCTGGTGAGCTTTGTCTGGCCGGCGCAAAATGCGGCGCTGCTGGAGAAGCTGGCGGCGCGGCAGGTTACCCTAATGGCGATGGACGCCGTACCGCGTATTTCGCGCGCGCAGTCGCTGGATGCGCTCAGCTCGATGGCGAACATCGCGGGCTATCGCGCCATTGTCGAAGCCGCTCACGAATTTGGCCGCTTCTTTACCGGGCAGATTACCGCGGCGGGTAAAGTGCCGCCGGCGAAAGTGATGGTGATCGGCGCAGGCGTTGCCGGACTGGCGGCCATTGGCGCGGCGGGCAGCCTCGGCGCTATCGTGCGCGCCTTTGATACCCGTCCGGAAGTAAAAGAGCAGGTGCAAAGCATGGGCGCCGAATTCCTTGAGCTCGATTTTGAAGAGGAAGCGGGCAGTGGCGACGGCTATGCGAAAGTGATGTCCGAAGCCTTTATTAAAGCGGAGATGGCGCTGTTCGCCGCGCAGGCGAAAGAGGTCGATATTATCGTCACGACGGCGCTGATCCCAGGCAAGCCCGCGCCGAAACTGATCACCGCCGAGATGGTGGCCAGCATGAAGCCGGGGAGTGTTATTGTCGATCTGGCGGCGCAAACCGGCGGTAACTGCGAGCTGACCCAGGCCGATCGCGTCACCGTTACCGATAACGGCGTGAAGATCATTGGCTATACCGATCTGCCCAGCCGCCTGCCGACCCAGTCCTCTCAGCTTTATGGCACCAACCTGGTGAACCTGATGAAGCTGCTGTGCAAAGAGAAGAACGGCGAGATCGTAATTGATTTCGACGATGTCGTGGTGCGCGGCGTGACCGTGATCCGCGACGGCGAAGTCACCTGGCCCGCACCGCCGATTCAGGTCTCCGCCGCGCCAAAAGCGGCGCCTGCTGCGGCGCAGCCTGCGGTCAAGGAAGCAGCGAAACCTGCGCCGACCTGGCGCAAGTATCTGCTGCTGGCACTGGCGATCGTGCTGTTCGCCTGCCTTGCCAACGTCGCGCCTGCGGAGTTCCTGTCGCACTTTACGGTGTTCGCGCTCGCCTGCGTGGTCGGCTACTACGTGGTGTGGAACGTCAGTCACGCGCTGCATACGCCCCTGATGTCGGTAACCAATGCTATTTCCGGCATTATTGTGGTCGGCGCAGTGCTGCAAATGGGGCATGGCGGCTGGGTCACCTTTATCTCATTTATTGCGGTGCTGATCGCCAGCATCAATATTTTCGGTGGTTTCACCGTCACCCAGCGCATGCTGAAAATGTTTCGTAAGGGGTAACAAATGTCTGGCGGATTAGTGACTGCAGCATACATTGTTGCCGCGATTCTCTTTATTTTCAGCCTGGCGGGACTCTCGAAGCATGAGACCTCGAAGCAGGGCAATCTGTTTGGCATCAGCGGGATGGCGCTGGCGCTGCTGGCGACCATTTTTGGTCCTGACAGCGGCAACGTCGCCTGGATTTTGCTGGCGATGGTTATTGGCGGCGCGATTGGCGTGCGCCTGGCGCAAAAGGTCGAAATGACCGAAATGCCGGAACTGGTGGCGATTCTCCACAGCTTCGTCGGCCTGGCCGCTGTGCTGGTGGGCTTCAACAGCTATATCGATCATGCGCCGGGTTTGCCTGCGGTGATGGAAAATATTCACCTGACTGAAGTCTTTCTCGGCATCTTTATCGGTGCGGTGACCTTTACCGGTTCGCTGGTGGCGTTCGGCAAGCTGCGCGGCAAAATCTCGTCGCGTCCGCTGATGCTGCCGCATCGCCACAAGCTTAACCTGCTGGCGCTGGTGGTCTCCTTCCTGCTGCTGCTGTGGTTTGTACGCACCGACAGCAGCGGCGCGCAGGGCTTCTCGCTGCTGCTGATGACGCTGATCGCGCTGGCGTTCGGCTGGCATCTGGTGGCCTCTATCGGCGGCGCCGATATGCCGGTGGTGGTGTCGATGCTCAACTCTTACTCCGGCTGGGCGGCAGCGGCGGCGGGCTTTATGCTGAGCAACGACCTGCTGATCGTGACCGGCGCGCTGGTGGGGTCGTCGGGTGCCATTCTCTCTTACATTATGTGTAAGGCGATGAACCGCTCCTTTATCAGCGTTATCGCTGGCGGCTTCGGCACCGACAGCAGCGCAGGCGGCGAAAGCGAAGAGGCGGGCGAGCACCGCGAAATCAGCGTGGAAGAGACGGCTGAACTGCTGAAGCAATCTTCATCGGTCATTATCACGCCGGGCTACGGCATGGCGGTGGCGCAGGCGCAGTATCCGGTGGCGGAGATCACTGAAAAGCTGCGCGCGCGCGGCATCAAGGTGCGCTTCGGCATCCATCCGGTTGCCGGGCGTCTGCCGGGCCATATGAACGTGCTGCTGGCAGAGGCGAAAGTGCCTTATGACGTGGTGCTGGAGATGGATGAGATCAACGATGACTTTTCCGACACCGATACCGTTCTGGTAATCGGCGCCAATGACACCGTTAACCCGGCGGCGCAGGACGATCCGCGCAGTCCGATTGCGGGTATGCCGGTGCTTGAGGTGTGGAAAGCGCAAAACGTTATCGTGTTTAAACGTTCGATGAATACCGGCTACGCCGGCGTGCAGAATCCGCTGTTCTTTAAAGAGAATACGCAGATGCTGTTCGGTGATGCCAAAGCGAGCGTTGAAGGGATACTCAAAGCGCTGTAAAGAAAAGGGCGGCCAGCTGGCCGCCCTTGTTATTCGTCATCTTCCTCTTCGTCATCATCCAGCGTAACGGGCGAATTAAAGTCGTCAGGCTTGATCGCCAGCAGGTCGCAGCGCAGGTGATCGATAACCTGTTCCGCCGTGTTGCCAAGGAACGCCGCTGACAGACCGGTACGGCCGATAGTGCCGAGCACCACAATCCCGGCGCTGAGCTGACCGGCGATATCGGGAATCACCTCTTCAGGCAGCCCTTTTGCGACGTGAGTAAACTCCTCGCTGATTGAGAATTTCTGACGCAGCGCTTTCATCGCCACCAGATGCTGGCCGCGAATCGCGTCGTTGTAGACGCTGGGGTCGAAGTCGGGCAGCTCGATAGCAATATTGATCGGCGTAATCGGGTAGGCACCGACCAGATGCACCTCAGTGTGATTCACCATCTCCGCCAGCCGGGTAGTTTCCCGAATCAGCTTCTGGTTCAGCTCATCGTGATGTGGCTCTTCGCTGGCGAGATTCACGGCTACCACCGCTTTGCCGCCTTCCGGCCAGGGCTGATCTTTTACCATCCACACCGGGCAAGGGCACTTACGCAGCAGATGCCAGTCGGTAGGGGTAAAGATTACGGCCTCCAGCCGATCGTGCTGATGCGCCATCTTCAGCACAAGATCGTGCCCATGCGCCAGCACCTCCTGAATAATCGCTTCATAGGGGCGATTGTGCCACACCACTTTAATTTCAATATCTACGCCCGCTTCGAGATAGGCGTGCGCCTGCTCGCGGATCCATTCGGTGCGCTGGCTTATCACGCCTTGCCGCATAGATGAACGCTCATCTGGCGAGAGCAGCGTGGTCATCTCATAGGAGAAGTCATAGATCGGCAGAAAGGCCTTTATTTTGCCGCCGATACGCTGATTAAGGTAAACCGCGCGTCGTAACGCAGGCTGATCGTCTTGCTGGGGGTCGATAGCGACCAGCATATTTTGGTAGCGGGACATAGGGAATAACTCCTTAAACCAAGCCGAACTGGTTTAAAGATAGCCTAAGTTAAGGACGGGAAGAAGCGGAAAAGTTACTGTGGGATCAATAAACTAACAAATTTACGCTGGCGATCAGAGTTGCAGAGGCGTTGCGCGCATACCTGCAACTCTAATCATTAGGCGACCAATTAATTAAGCAGCCTGAACGCTCTGACCGGCCAGTTCAGCAAGCAGGTCATGGTTTTCAATAGTGATATATTTGCCTTTTACCGCCAGCATACCCGATTTCTGAAAACGACCGAGCAGACGGCTGATGGTTTCAACGGTCAGACCAAGGTAGTTACCGATATCGCCGCGCGTCATCGTCAGGCGGAATTCACGCTGGGAGAAGCCGCGCTGGCCGAAACGACGCGAGAGATTCCAGATAAACGCAGCCAGACGTTCTTCAGCATTTTTCTTCGACAGCAGCAGGATCATATCCTGGTCGCCTTTGATTTCACCGCTCATCAAACGCATCATCTGCTGACGCAGGGCCGGCATTTTACCTGATAAATCGTCCAGCGTTTCGAATGGGATCTCACACACCATCGCCGTTTCCAGCGCCTGGGCGAAGCTGGGATGATTGCCGTTCATGATCGCGTCGAAGCCGACCAGATCGCCTGCCAGGTGGAATCCGGTAATCTGCTCGTCGCCCTGTTCAGTAATGGTGTAGCTCTTGATTGTGCCGGAACGGATAGCGTAAAGCGATTTCAGATCGTCGCCCGCTTTAAACAGCGTCTGGCCTTTCTGAATCGGTTTTTTACGCTCGATAATGTTGTCGAGCTGATCCAGCTCATGTTCATTCAGAGTGAACGGGATACACAGCTGACTAATGCTGCAGTCCTGACAGTGGATGGCACAGCCACCCGACTGAATACGGCGAATGGTGCGTTTTTCTGTGATCATAATGTACGCTCGACGATTATTGACTGGCGTCAATTTTATCATTTTTCACGCTTAAATGAACTCATCAGAGCAGTTTTAGCCTCAGAAAGTGTAGGGATGTCAGGCGTGGCGCGGAGCCGCGTTCTGACAAGCCCTGCGCGTCACATTTTTCCTTTTTGGAACGAAAACTTTCCACTTTATTGATCTGGACGGGCGTTTTTTAAACTACTGACTGGCGTATTTCACCACTGGCGCACTGTTTTTTCCCTTTGCTACTATTGCATCTACTGAGGCAGATTTGATCCCTCTATTTCCCTGTTGACCTGGCGTGAGAAAATTCCATGAACCTAGACGATAAAGACCTGTTTCGGGATGCCATGGGTGATGTCACTCCATTAAAAGATAGCGCCAGTACCTTATGGCTGAAATCGCCCTCAACCAAAGCGCCGCGACGTTCTGAAACCACGATCGCGGAAGAGAACTTTCTGACGCGCGGCTACCTCGATATTATTCCGCTTGCCACGCCGCTGGAGTATAAGGCGGACGGCATCCAGCAGGGCGTGCTGGATAAGCTGCGCAAGGGTGAATATAAGATGGACGCCAGCCTGAACCTGCTGCGCCAGCCGGTGGAAACCTGCCGTCAGGCGGTTTTCAGCTTTATGCAGCAGGCGCGCAAAGATGGGCTGCGCAATTTACTGATCATTCATGGTAAAGGGCGCGATAACGAATCCCATGCCAATATCGTGCGCAGTTATCTGGCGCGCTGGCTGCGTCAGTTTGACGACGTGCAGACCTTTTGCACCTCGCAGCCGCAGCATGGCGGCGCAGGGGCGCTCTATGTCGGCCTGCGTAAAACTGAAAAGGCGCGGCTGGATAATCGCGAACGTCATGCAAAACGCAGCCGTTAGTCAGGCGCTTTGCGGATAGTCGCCATCAGGATTTCAGCGCTAAGAGTCAAAGGGTGGCCGGTGCGGGTGATAATACCGACCGGCTCGCCCGGTCCCGATGAGCTGATGGGCAGGGCGCACAGGGCATTGTGCGCCAGATCTTCCTTGATAGCGCCGGAGGGCACAAACCAGACGTAGTCATACCGCAGCGCCAGCTGGCGCGCGAGCGACGTCGAGGAGGTCTCAACGCAGGTGCTGGGCAGGGTACAGCCCTGTTCGTCCAGCATCTGCTGCGCGATACGGCGCGGCGCAGTTCCTTCAGGCGAGATAACAACCGGCCACTGCATGGCTCGCGACAGCGTGACGTTGTCACTTAAAAGCGGATGTTCCGGCCGCACTACTAACTTAAGCGATTCGAGAAACAGCAGTTCGTAGGTCAGGCCGGTCATCATTTCGCTGTCCGCCATACGACCAATACCGATATCAAATTCACCCGCACGCAGCCCGGCCAGCAGTACGTTATTATGCAGGGTGGCGACCTGAACGGTCGCATGAGGCTGCTGCTGATGAAAACGATCGAGGATTTGCGGCAGCATCCCCATAGCTGCCGTAGTGAGCGCGCCAAGCCGGATCACCACCGGGCGCGTTGACACCGGCAGGTTAACGCTCTGGCCTGCGTGATTAAGGGCATCCAGCACTTTTACCGCGTGGATCAAAAATTGTTCGCCCATGGTGGTGAGCTGCGCGCCCAGCCGGCCTCGCTCAAACAGGCGAACGCCCGTCAGCTCCTCAAGCTCATTTAACGTTTTAGAGAGTGCGGGCTGGCTGAGGTTCAGGGTTTCCGCCGCGCGCCCCAGGGTCCCCTGTTGCGCCACCGCAACAAAGGTATGAAGATGGCGCAAGCGAATGCGCTGATTGAAAAGGATATTTTTGTCCATCTCACAAAGTTAATAAGTTTTGCCGCTACCCGACAACTATTAAAGATGGGTTTTGTTAACTTTGCTGCAAAATATAATTAACAAAATGGGATGAGCGACCTTTGTGATTGATATTTAGGTAAAAGTGCTCGCAGCAGGGCGGCAGAGCGGCGGCCAGGCTGGAAAAGAGGTTTAAAGGGAATTCAGTGCGTTAACCATTAAATGTTGAATAATTCTCAATATCATATAAAAATCGAACGCCTTATTGTTAACGATGGGCTATTATAGCTGCCGTTTTTTTTACCAAAACTGATGTTTCAAGAGGTGAGCGCAGTGAGGAGTTCGCAGTGACCAGCATTGAAGCAGTAGACGTTCGCCAGTTAATCAATCAGTCAGAGCTAAGCCGCTGGCAAAAGCGTCTGATTGCGCTCTGCTTTATTGTGGTCGCGCTTGACGGCATGGATATCGCGCTGATGGGCTTTATCGCCCCGACGCTCAAGGCGGCCTGGAACGTCACCAACCATCAGCTTGGCGTTGTGATCAGCGCGGCGCTCGTCGGGCTGGCGCTCGGCGCTATGCTGGCGGGGCCGCTGGCCGATCGCTATGGTCGCCGCATGATGATTATCCTCAGCGTCTTTTTCTTCGGGCTATGGACTCTCGCCACTGCGCTGGCAAATAACATCGAGCAGATGATGCTGTTTCGCTTTCTGACCGGTCTGGGCCTGGGCGCGGCGATGCCTAACGTCGGCACGCTGGTGGCGGAATATGCGCCGGAGCGCCGCCGCGCCTTTATCATCACCGTGGTGTTCTGCGGCTTTACTTTCGGCGCCGCCAGCGGCGGCTTTGCCGCCTCGTGGCTGCTGCCGCGCTACAGCTGGCATGCGGTCATGATGCTGGGCGGCATCCTGCCGCTGGTGGTTTTGCCGTTTTTAATGCGTGGCGTGCCGGAGTCGGTGCGTTTTCTGATTAGCCGCCGCGCGCCCGCGACGCGCATTCACGCGATTCTGGAGCGAATGCTGCCCGGCGCCACGCGGCCCGACAGCGCCTTTCACTCGCAGGAGCCGACACCACAGACTCAGGGCGCAATCGCTACCGTTGTTTCCCGTCGCTATCTTTTTGGCAGCCTGATGTTGTGGGGCGGCTATTTTATGGGGCTGTTTCTGGTTTATCTGATCGGCAGCTGGCTGCCATCGCTTATCAATACGCTGGGCATGTCCGTAACCGACGCGGCTATTATCACCGCCATGTATCAGGCGGGCGGCACCCTTGGGTCGCTGTTTGCCGGCTGGCTGATGGACCGCTTTAATGCGAATCTGGCGCTGGCTGTTATCTATTTCTGCGGTGGACTGGCGATTGTTGCGCTGGGCTTTTCACCAGCGGAAGTGGGAATGATGAGCGGCATCGCCTTTCTCAGCGGCTTCTGTTTCAACGGCGCCAATACCGGCATGAATGCGCTTTCCGCCAGCTACTATCCTACCCATGCCCGCGCGACGGGCTCCAGCTGGATGCATGGCGTCGGCCGCGTCGGGGCTATCCTCAGCGCCTTTGTCGGCGCGGAGATGCTCTCTCTCGGCTGGTCTTTTAGCCTGATCTTCGTGCTGCTGGCGATCCCCGCGCTGCTGACCACGCTGATGCTGGTGATGAAAAATCGCTTCGGCTTTAAGCCGATCACAAATCCGTAACTTTTTTGCCTGCCGATTTCGCGTTGCTCTACAGTAGCAGCAACGTCGATCATGTCAGGAGCAGGCACCATGAATCACTTCCTCAGCGCGGACGCTATTCGTACGCGCTTCTCACAGGCGATGTCCGCTATGTATCAGCAGGAGGTGCCGCAGTATGGCACGCTGATGACGCTGGTACAGCGCGTCAATGCGCGCTGCTTAGCCGAGCGCCCGGCGCTGAAAGTGCGGCTTGAAGCAGCAGATGAGCTTGAGCGCCTTAATCTGGAGCGTCACGGCGCTATTCGCGTCGGTACGGCTGAAGAGCTGGCGACGCTGCGGCAGATGTTCGCGGTAATGGGGATGGAGCCGGTCGGCTACTACGATCTCTCGCAGGCGGGCGTGCCGGTGCACTCCACCGCGTTTCGTCCAGTCAGCGACGCTGCGCTGCGCCGCAATCCCTTCCGCGTTTTTACCTCGCTGCTGCGGCTGGAACTCATCGACGATCTTCAGCTGCGGGAAAAGGCGGCGGCGATACTGGCGCAGCGCGACATTTTTACGCCGCGCTGCCGGGCGCTAATCGCGCAATATCAGCAGCAGGGTGGCCTCGGTGACGCGGACGCCGACGCCTTTGTCAAAGAGGCGCTGGAAACGTTCCGCTGGCATGGCGTGAGCACTGTTGACAGCGAGACCTACCAGGCGCTGAGCCAGCAGCATCGCCTGATTGCTGACGTGGTCTGCTTTCCCGGATGCCATATCAATCATCTGACGCCGCGCACGCTCGACATCGACCTGGTGCAGTCGCTGATGCCGGAGTACGGCATCGAACCTAAAGCCCTGATTGAAGGGCCGCCACGGCGCGAAGTCCCGATTCTGCTGCGTCAGACCAGCTTTAAGGCGCTGGAGGAGCCGGTACGCTTCAAGCAGGGCGAGACCGGGACTCATACCGCGCGCTTTGGCGAAATCGAGCAGCGCGGCGTGGCGCTGACGCCGAAAGGGCGCGCGCTGTACGATCGTCTGCTGGCGGAAGCAGGCACTGGTGCCGATAACCAGCAGCATCAGCAGCGGCTGGCCGAGGTATTTCGCGACTTTCCCGACAATGAGCGCAGCCTGCGCGAGCAGCAGCTCGCCTGGTTTGATTACCGGCTGAGCGAAAAGGGCGAGGCGCAGCCGCCGCGTCCGGGCGAATCGCTGGCGACGCTGATCGACCAGGGACGCATTATTGCCGATCCGGTTGTTTATGAAGATTTTCTGCCGGTCAGCGCGGCAGGCATATTCCAGTCGAATCTGGGGGACAGGGCGCAGGCGCGTACGGCGGGCAACGCCAGCAGGGCTGATTTTGAAGCGGCGCTCGGCGCGCCGGTGCAGGATGAGATGCAGCTCTATCAGGCGCGCCAGCAGCAATCGCTGGTACGGTGCGGTATCGGCGACGCTTAACGCGGGCGGCTCAGCATATTCTGCAAATGCACTAAGGACATAGACAATATCTTAACGGCCTGTAGATAATGCCTTAACGCTTTATCAGGGAACAGGTAATGAAAAACAGACGACCTCTGCGCCTCCGAACAGCGGAAGGCGAGCTAAGAGGAAGTATGGATGATGATCTCTTTGTCTTTAAGGGTATTCCTTATGCCGCCGCGCCGGTGGGCGCGCTGCGCTGGCGCGCGCCGCAGCCGGTAACGCCCTGGCAGGAGGTGCGTGATGCAACTGCATTCGGCGCCGCCTGCTGGCAGAACCGCGCGCTCTGCGTCGCCGCAGGCGGTGGCGATCCCGGCCCGCTCAGCGAAGACTGCCTTTATCTCAACGTCTGGACGCCTGACGTCGAGCCGTCGCGGCCCTTGCCTGTAATGGTATGGCTACACGGCGGTGGTTTTGTGATGGGGTCGGGCGGGCTGGCGCCCTATAACGGCAAGCCAATGGCGGCGCGCGGCGCGGTGGTCGTAACGGTAAATTACCGTCTCGGCCATCTCGGTTTCTTCGCGCATCCGGCGCTGGACGCGGAATACCGCGACGGCGGCATCGTTAATAACTTCGCTTTGCTCGACCAGATTGCCGCGCTGCAATGGATACAGCGCAATATCCCCGCGTTTGGCGGTAATCGTGACAACGTCACAATATTTGGCGAGTCGTCCGGCGCGCGCAGCGTGCTTTCGCTCTGTTGCTCACCGCTGGCGGAGGGGCTGTTTCATAAAGCGATAGTGCAAAGCGCCTACAGCCTGCCGGACAAACCGCGTAAAGCGGCTCTGCAGCAGGGCGAGCAGGTCGCGGCGCATTTCGGTCTGCGCAACGCTACCGCGCAGCAGCTGCGCGAACTGCCAGCCGACGCCTTCTGGCCGCTGGAGTCCCCTTTGTGGCACGGGCCGGTGCCCATCGCTGGCGACGCCGTATTGCCGCAACCGATGATGCACACCTTTATGGCGGGGCGGCAGCATCGCATTCCGCTGATGGCTGGCAGCAACAGCGACGAAGCCAGCGTGCTGGGATACTTTAACGTGGATACCGCCGCGGTTATGCGCCAGCTGCGGGCCAACAGGCCGCTCAGCTATCGGCTGCTGAAATGGCTATACGATATTCATGACGATCGCCTGCTGGGGCGTGCTGCGGCACGCGATATGGCTTTTAGCGTCATGCCGTGGATCCTGATGCGCGCGCAGCACAACGTCGGCATGCCGGGCTGGCGCTACTGGTTCGACTATGTTTCCGAACAGTCGCGCGATCTCTATCCACACGGCGCATGGCATGGCAACGAGGTGCCCTATACGCTTAATACGCTGGAAGCGATGCAGCCTGCCGACAGTGAACGCCCCTATACCGACAGCGATCGCGCCTTTTCGCAGCGTATGGCGGATTACTGGTTCGCCTTTGCGCGAGACGTAAATGAATTCAGCCACCGCCTAGAGGGCGAGATAAGCTGGCCCGCCTGGCATCCCGGCGAAGATATTACGCTGTCGTTTGGCGAAGGCGGAGAGAATGCGCTGCTGCTCAAGCGCAATTTTATGCGTGCGCGTCTGAGGCTGTTTCGCCTGATGATGAAAAGCATGGTAAAGCTTTGACGGCTAATTATTAAGGCAGCAGAACGGTTTTTTTTCCTGCCTGCGCAATACTAAATATTGCAAATCAGTTGCTTATGCGTACCTGCCTCAGAGGCATTAAGCAATTTTTTTGCTAACTAAACTGCTGTACCTTCCTGAATTTCTGCCGATAACGCCATTATGCCCGAGATTATCGGGCCCCTCTCGGTTTTCACCGTCAAGGATTTGGCTATGGGTATATTAAAAAATTTCACAATTCGCGCCGTTATGCTGTGGATTCTCGGGCTTTTTTGCCTGCTGTGGTGCGCAGTAGGCTGGTTCAGCGTGCATTCGCTCGGCGCGCTCAGCGAAGGCAATGACGTCGATCGCCATCTGGTCGCGCAAATGACTACCTTAAGCAAGGGCAACGACCAGTATTTTCGCGTTATCACGCGCCTGTCGCGCATTATGGAAAGCAAAGCGGGCGGTGCGCAGCCAACTGAGGCGGACTGGCAGCCGGTTCAGCAGGCGCTGAACAACATGACGCAGCAGCTGACGCAGTTTAAACAGATGGCGCCAGGCCCGATGGAAGCGCAGATCGTCGACCAGGTCATCGTCAGCTGGCAAAAGCTGCTCGATGAAGGTGTGACGCCGCAGCTGCAAAAAGCGCGTCAGGATTCGCTGGAAGCCTATCGCCAGCACGCCAGCACAGTGACGCCTGCGTTGAGCCGCGCGTTTGGTGCCAGCGCTGAGGCGTTCAATCAGGCGGCGGCCGTCAAGCTGGATCAGACCCGCGTCAGAGTCGATCACCTGACCGTACTGACGAAAATTACGCTGGTGGCGGCAGTTTTCCTGGGCTTACTGATCCTGCTGTTTACCGATCGCTATCTGGTCACCATGCTGGTGAAGCCGCTGGATCGCATCCGCGAACATTTCGCCGTGATCGCCACAGGCGATCTGAGCCAGCCGGTTGCGCCGTTCGGACGTAACTGCGTCGGCAAGCTGGTGCCGCTGCTGAGTGCCATGCAGGAGAGCCTGCGCGAAGCGGTCAGCGCGATCCGCAGCGGTACCGAGAATATCTCGCGCGGCGCGGCAGAAATCTCAGCGGGCAACAACGATCTCTCCTCACGCACTGAAGAGCAGGCGGCGGCGCTGGAGCAGACTGCCGCCAGCATGGAACAGCTGACCGCAACGGTGAAATTCAACGCCGACAACGCGCGTCAGGCCAGCATGCTGGCGGAAACCGCCTCGTCAACGGCGCAGCAGGGCGGCCAGCTGGTAAGCGAAGTGGTCTCTACCATGAACGGCATCTCCGGCAGTTCGAAAAAGATTGCCGAGATCACCAGCGTCATCAACGGCATCGCTTTCCAGACCAATATTCTGGCGCTGAACGCAGCGGTTGAGGCGGCGCGCGCCGGCGAACAGGGGCGCGGATTCGCGGTCGTCGCCAGCGAGGTGCGCAATCTGGCACAGCGCAGCGCTGGCGCGGCGAAAGAGATCGCCGCACTGATTGAGGATTCAGTGCAGCGCGTGGACAAAGGCGCGATTCTGGTGAGCAACACCGGCAGCACCATGCACAATATTCTTAAGTCGGTGCAGGACGTTGACGCCATCATGAAGCAGATTGCCGCCGCGTCGGAAGAGCAGAGCAAAGGCATTTCACAGGTAGGCGTAGCCGTCACCGAAATGGACAGCGTGACGCAGCAGAACGCCTCGCTGGTGGAAGAGGTCTCATCCGCCGCCGCCGCGCTGGCGCGTCAGACCGAATCGCTGGAAGCCTCGGTCTCCCGGTTCCGTCTTTCATCGCACGAGCCGATTGCCAGCACGCCGCCTCGCGGCAACAGCGCTACGCCGCCCGCAGCTACTGCACGCCTCCCTGGGGCAGACCAGAGCGGTGAATGGGTAACCTTCTAATCGCGTGACAGCCACGCCGCCAGATCCGACAGGAAAGGCGGCGCATCTTTGACCGGGCGCTGCAGCAGGCTGTAGGCCGCTCCGGTTTTCACCCGACTGGCGAACGGCGCAATCAGACGTCCGTTCGCCAGATCGCTCTCCACCAGATTAATATCCGCTACCGTTACGCCAAACCCCTGTATCGCCGCGCTAATGGCCAGATCCATTGTGCTGAAGTGTTGATTACGCGTCATCGTCAGCCTGGTATTCTGTGCGTCGAGCCACAGCTGCCAGTCGCGGCTATCGCTGGTGGGATGCAGAAAGGTCATTGCCGCCAGCGCCTCAGGCGAGGCGGGCGGCGCGATGTCGGCGGCCATTACCGGCGTAATCGCCTCATCAAACAGATGAATCGTCCCAGGCGGCGGCGTGCCGTAAAGGATGGCGGCGTCGAACCCATCCAGCTGCGCGTGATGCTCCAGCGTGGTGGTCAGGGCGACATGCAGTTCCGGCTGCTGCTGCTCCAGCGCCATCAGGCGCGGTACCAGCCAGCGCATCGCGCAGGTCGGCGCTTTTAGCCGAATCACGCCGTGATGGCGCATCGCCCTGTCCGTGGCGCTCTGCATCTGTTCAAAACCCTGGCGCAGTTCCGGCAGCAGCGCCGCTCCCTGCGCGGTCAGGCGCAGGCCGCGCGCGTGCCGCTCGAACAGCGCGAAGCCCAGATAGTGTTCAAGCGTGGCGATTTTACGACTGACCGCCCCCTGAGTAATACAGAGTTCGCCCGCCGCGCGCGTCAGGTTGAGATGGCGCGCAGTCACCAGAAAGGCGTGTATGGCGTTAAGCGGCAAAGAACGCGGCATCATCACTCCAGCTATGCATTTTAGTCATAGCTATTATGACAACAATTCGCTTGTCGGCTCAAGCGCCGGGTCGTTGAATAGAAATTAACTAAATCGACATGTTTATGCAGCCGCGCAGGAGTTTGCCCGATGAAAAGCAGCGTTAACGTCACCTCTAAATTGCCTGACGTAGGCACCACGATCTTCAGCGTCATCGGCCAGCTCTCGGCGCAGCACAGCGCGATTAACCTGTCGCAGGGCGCGCCTAACTTCCCTTGCGATCCGGCCCTGGTGGAGGAGGTCAGCCGCGCCATGCGCGAAGGGCATAACCAGTACGCGCCAATGACCGGCTGGCCCGCGCTAAAAGAGGCGCTGGCGGCTAAGGTCGCTGCGCTTTATGGTCAGCATTACGATCCCGCGACCGAAGTGCTGATTAGCGGCAGCGCCAGCCAGGGCATCTATATGGCGATTACGGCGCTGGTAAGCCAGGGCGACGAGGTGATTTTCTTCGAGCCCGCTTTCGACAGCTACGCGCCGGTGGTGCGTTTACAGGGCGGCACGCCGGTTGGCCTGAAGCTGCAGTTCCCCGACTACGCCATTAACTGGGATGAGCTGCGCGCCGCGCTGACGCCGCGCACCCGAATGATCATTATCAATACGCCGCACAACCCGAGCGCACAGGTGCTGACGCCCGCCGATCTGGCGCAGCTGGCGGCACTAACGCGCGGCACCGATATTGTGGTGCTCTCTGACGAAGTCTATGAGCATATTGTGTTCGACGGCCGCGCGCACTGCGGCATGGCGACCCATCCGGAGCTGGCGCAGCGCAGCGTGATCGTCTCTTCCTTCGGCAAAACCTTTCACGTTACCGGCTGGCGCGTCGGCTACTGTCTTGCGCCCGCCGAACTGATGGAGGAGCTGGTAAAAGTACATCAGTTTATGATGTATGCCGCCGATACGCCGATGCAGATCGGCTTTGCGCACTACCTGCAGCGCGCCGAAAACTATCTGTCGCTGTCGGCGTTCTACCAGCAGAAGCGCGATCGTCTGGTGTCGCTGCTGCAGGATTCGCCGTTTAAGCTGCTGCCGTGTGCCGGTTCTTTTTTTGTTTTAGCCAGCTACGGACATTTCAGTGACGAAGCTGACAGCGAGATGGTAAAACGTCTTATCGTTGAACACGGCGTGGCAACCATTCCGCTTTCGGCGTTTTATATGGACGGCACCGATAACAACGTGATTCGTCTCTCTTTTGCAAAAGATGATGCCACTCTGCAGCGCGGCGCAGAGGCGCTCTGTCGGGTGAAGGGTTAATCTCAGGGGAAAATAAGATGAAAAAACTGAACGCGCTCTTTCTTGCGCTGGGGCTGATGAGTTCTGTACATGCGCTGGCGGCGGAAACGCTGCGCTATGGCCTGGAGTCGCAGTATGCGCCGTTTGAGAGCCGCAACGCGCAGGGCGAGCTGGAAGGCTTCGATATTGAACTGGGCAAGGCTATCTGCGCCACCGGCAATTTCGACTGCCACTGGGTGGAGAGCAGCTTCGACGCGCTGATCCCGGCGCTGCAGGCGAAGAAATTCGACGCCATTAACTCAGCGATGAATATCACCGAAGCGCGGGCGAAAAGCATCGATTTCACCAAACCGATTTACCGTATTCCGAGCATGCTGATTGTCAAAGAGGGCGAGAAGCTGCAGCCGACCGCTGAGGCGCTGAAGGGCAAGAATATCGGCGTGCTGCAAGGGTCGATTCAGGAGACCTACGCTAAAAAGCACTGGGAAACGCAGGGCGTAACCGTGACCTCCTATCAGGATCAGAATCAGGTATATAACGATATGGTCGCAGGCCGTCTTGACGGCACGCTGGTGATGTCCGCCGCGGGCCAGTCGGGCTTCCTCGATAAGCCTCAGGGCAAGGGCTTCGTTTTTGCCGGTAAAGCGGTAGAAGATGACGCGATTCTCGGTTCCGGTATCGGTTTTGGACTGCGTAAGGGCGATACCAAACTGAAGCAGGCGCTGGATGCGGCGATTACCAAAATCCAGGACGACGGCACAGTGAAAAAGCTGGCGGAGAAATATTTCCCCGGCATTGACGTCAGCGCCAAAAAGTAAAATCAGTCAGGCGGCGGATAGCCGCCTTTTTAATATTGAGGTTTACGAACGCTGCCTTTGCGTTAATCATTATTAATCGCCTCTTTTTTGAAAATGTCTTACAAGGATGAAAACAGTGCCTCTGCCAGAACGCATGAAACCTGCCAACGTCAGCAACAAAAAAATTATTGAGATGACAAAAAAGGCTGAGCATATACTTTCTAAAATAGATGGGGGAAAAACAGAGCAAGACAGTGAGTTAAGGGCAATGATTGTTGACTGGAACAGCCAGGTAATGTGTCCCCGTGAATATTCAGATTTTAGAGATTTTAGATCCTGGACCAGCGCCAGGGAATTTACACGAATGGCCTTTAACCTGGAAAGGTTCTATGAGGATTTTACCTGGCATGAACTGCTGCATACCATTGAATATATTTGTAACGCGGAAGGCGAGGAATCTGAGCAAGACTTTGCTCTCTCTTTACTTGAGATAAACTTCCCGGGCAATCCCTCTGATCTTATCTATTGGCCCGATCAGTGGTTCCAGGACCCTGAAATGTTTCACGTCGAATTATCTGCTGAAGAGATTGCGGGATACCTGATGGCCCGATCGGGCAGGCAGCTGGTTGATGCCCCGCAGATAGAGCTGAAATATCCTGTTCCTGTGACTGACGGCCAGTAATACGGGATCACCTCCTTTTCAGCCTGAATAATTTGCATCAGTAAGCTTCCGCTACTCGCTCAAAGTAAACATTCAAATAACTAACCCCCCATTCAAGCCCTAATATCTTACAGCCTGAATCTTAGCCTGTAAGTTATTAGGGCATTTATTCCTGCTATCCTGCCGTAGCCTTTAGCGCTGCGCCGCCAGCAAACAGAGCCTCTCTGCCACCTGGTAGGACTTCACAAACGACGAAATCGGCAGAAACTCGAAGCGGGAGTGGAAGTTGTGCGCGCCGGTAAAGAAGTTCGGCGTCAGCAGGCCTTTCGCTGAGAGCGCCGCGCCGTCGGTACCGCCGCGCATCGGGATCACCTTCGGCTCAATATTCAGATCCGCCAGCGCGGTGAAGATCAGATCGATAGCGCGACGATCCTCACCTACGGCGTTGCTGATATTGCTGTAGATATCGCTGATGTGAATTGCAACGCTGCCCGTTGGGTAGCGCCGGGCGATCTCCGCTACCGCCTGATGCAGCTGCTCTTTGCGCGCGGCAAACTGCGTCAGATCGAAATCGCGAATCGAAGCTTTCAGCGTCGCCTGGCTGGCGCCCGCCTGCATTTCATTAAACCAGATATAGCCTTCACGGCCTTCTGTGTGCTCCGGCGTTTCCTGGCGATCGAACAGGCTGATAAAGTCGTGCGCCATCAGCAGCGGGTTAACCAGTACGCCTTTGGCCGACATCGGGTGCGCAGGCACGCCGGTAAAGGTTATTTCCGCCGACGCGCCGTTAAAGTTTTCATATACCACTTCGCCCAGTTCGCAGCAGTCGATGGTCCAGGCAAAATCGACGTTAAAACGCTTTTCCAGATCCAGCGCTTTCGCGCCGCGCAGGCCGATCTCCTCATCGGGCACAAAGGCCACCAGGATATCGCCGTGATCGCCCTGCAAATTCTCCATCAGCGTCATCACCACCGTCACCGCCGCTTTATTGTCCGCGCCCAGCACGCTGGTGCCGTCGCTGAAAATAATCTCCTCGCCAAGATAGGGCGCAATCTCCGGATGCTCCTCGCGACGCAGCCAGATACCTTCGCGCGCGTTGAGCAGCAGATCTTCTCCCTGCCAGGTGAGGATCTGCGGATGAATATCGGGCGACAGGCCTACGTCAACGGTATCGATATGGGTGATAAAACCGATGCGCGGCGCATCCTGCCGGTTGCCGCGCTTTACGGCGGTCACCGTGGCGCAGTCGTCGATTACCACCTCGTCGAGGCCGAGAGCGGTGAGCTCCTGCGCCAGCAGCCGCGCCATCGCGTGCTGGCTGGGTGTGCTTGGCAAAGTGTTCGATTTAGCGTCGCTCTGGCTGCTAACGGCCAGATAACGGAAAAAGCGTTGGATTAACTGATTTGCAAGGGCTGTCATCACTGTTCCTTATTTGTCTGCCATCAGCAGGGTTCGCTATGTTACGAAAACGTGATATCCATAAAGCGCCTGGATCATTTAGGGAATCTGACCAACGGAAGTCAATAAAAAGTGAGGAAATGATGAAAGCGAAGATAGCGATGCTGGCGTTGCTGACCGCCGCCCTGACGCATAACGCCAGCGCGAAAACGCTGGTTTACTGCGCGGAAGGGTCGCCGGAGAACTTTAATCCGCAGCTCTATACCTCGGGAACCAGCGTGGACGCCAGCGCAGTGCCGGTATTCAACCGGCTGGTGGATTTTAAATATGGCACAACTGAACTGGTGCCGAGCCTGGCCGAAAGCTGGGAGATCAGCCCGGACGGCAAGGTCTATACCTTCCATTTGCGTCAAAACGTAAAGTTTCAGAGCAACAAACTCTTCAAACCCAGCCGTGATTTCAACGCCGACGACGTTATTTTCTCTTTTATGCGGCAGATGGATCCGAAAAATCCCTATCACAATGTCTCTGGCGGCACCTACGCTAACTTCGACAGTCTGGAGCTAACGACGCTGATCAAAAGCATCGATCGCGTCGACGACCACACCGTACGCTTTACGCTTAACCATGCGGAATCGCCATTCCTCGCCGATCTCGCCTGGTACTTCGCTTCAATCCACTCCGCCGAATACGCCGATCGGATGCTGAAGGCGGGCACGCCGGAAAAAGTCGATATGGATCCCATCGGCACCGGCCCGTTCCAGCTGATGCAGTACCAGAAAGATTCGCGCATTCTCTATAAAGCCTTCCCGCAATACTGGGCAGGCAAGGCGAAGCTGGATCGCATCGTCTACAGCATCACGCCGGACGCCTCGGTTCGGCTCGCCAAGCTGGAGAAGGGGGAATGCCAGGTGATGCCGTTCCCCAATCCAGCCGATCTGGAGAAACTGCGCAGCAATCAGGCTATCAACCTGATGCAAAAAGCGGGGCTGAACACCGGTTTCCTGGCGTTTAACACCACTAAAGCGCCGCTGGATAAGGTCGAGGTGCGTCAGGCGCTGGCGATGGCGATCAACAAGCCCGCCATTATCGACGCTATCTTCAAAGGCACCGGCACCGTGGCTAAAAATATTCTGCCGCCAGGGGTCTGGAGCGAAAACAAAGATCTGAAGGATTATGATTACGATCCGGAAAAGGCCCGAGCGCTGCTGAAGCAGGCGGGCATCGCTCCCGGCACCGAAATTTCGCTCTGGGCCATGCCGGTTTCCCGGCCCTATAACCCCAACGCGCGCCGTATGGCGGAGATGATCCAGGCGGACTGGTCGAAGGTCGGCATCAAGGCGACCATCGTGACCTACGAATGGGGCGAATATCTCAAGCGGGTGCGCAGCGGCGAACATCAGGCGGCGCTGATGGGCTGGACAACCGCAACCGGGGATCCAGACAACTTCTTCGGACCGCTCTACAGCTGTAAATCGACGCAGGGCGGCTCGAACTCCTCGAAGTGGTGCTATCAGCCGTTTGAAAAGCTGATTACCGAGGCGCGCGCCGAGCCGGATCAGGGCAAGCGCACTGCGCTCTATCTGCAGGCGCAGCAGATAATGCATGACCAGATGCCTGCAGTGATGATTGCGCACTCGACCATTTTCGAGCCGGTGCGTAAAGAGGTGAGCGGCTACGATATCGATCCCTTCGGCAAGCACATCTTCTATCCGGTCGATATCAAAGAGTAATTACGCCAGTCCGGCGGCGATCTCATTCAGGCGCTGCTGGAGAAAAGAGAGAAAGGGCGACAGCGCCGCATTGCGCTGTCGCCCTGAAACCCGCTGCAGCTGCAGCGTACGCTGGCTGAGCTGGTCAACGCCCATCTCCCGCAGCACCAGATCGCGCTGCGTTTCGTTAAGCAGGGTAAAGGCGCTGCTGATGGTGATTGCGTCTGGCGTGCTGAGCAGAAAGTGGTAGAGCGTGGCGAAATAGTCGCAGGTCAGCACCGGTTCAATCACGCAGCCGCGCATCTGACAGGCCAGGTCAAACAGCTGACGTACCGTGGTGTTCTGCTCCGGCAGTGCCATCGGATAGGGGCTGAGCGCCTCCAGCGTCACCGGCGCCGGCTGCCGCGCCAGCGGATGATCCTTATGCATCGCCAGCAAGACTGGCGCAGGCCAGGAGCCCATCACTTCCACGCCGCTTTCGGGATGCAGGCTGAACTGCAGCGCCACATCGCATTCCCCGGCGCGTACCCGCTCGGCCACCGCCTGGGAGCCCTCGACCTTGAGCGCGAAGTAAACGCCGGGATTCAGGGCGCGAAATTCCGCCAGCAGGCCGGGCAGCAGGCTGAACGCCATGCCGTCGGTACAGGCGATGCGGATCAGGGTACGGCGGATCGCCTTCAGCCCTTTAATTTCCGCCAGCGCGTAATCCATATCCAGCATGCTTTGTCGTACCTGACGGGCAAGGATTTCACCCGCCTCATTAAGCACCATGCCGCGCGCATGGCGATCGAACAGCGGCGCGCCCACCTGCGCCTCCAGCCGCTGAATTTGCCGACTGATAGCCGATACCGCCACAAAAAGCTGTTCGCTGGCGGCGCTCAGCGAGCCGCTGTTGGCGACGGCAAGAAAATAACGGATTTCACTGCTCAGCATCACCTGACCTCTGCACCCCGTCGGTGCATGCTTCTTTATCGGGCATTTTAGCTTTGCTTTAAAAGCAAGGCTATATCGATAAATTGATAATTGTGGCAAGGCCGACCTTTTGGCAAAGATAGAGCAACTACAGAACAAAAAAAGACAGGGCAAACATGACGGAACAACAGGCTATTCAACAGGCGATGCGCTACTTCGACAGCGGGGAATTTAAACAGCTTCTGGCGCGCCGCGTGGCGTGCGTGACCGAAAGCCAGCGCGCGGATCGCGACGGCGAGCTACATCACTATTTGCACGAAGAGATCGCGCCGCAGCTGTCGGCACTTGGCTTTGCGCTGCACTTTATCGACAATCCGGTCGTAGAAAACCGCCCGTTTCTGGTGGCAACGCGCATCGAGGACGAGGCGCTGCCGACGCTGCTCGTCTATGGCCACGGCGACGTGGTGTTTGGCGATGATGACAACTGGCGTGACGGACTTGCGCCCTGGCGGCTGACGGAAGAGGGCGATCGCTGGTATGGGCGCGGCAGCGCCGATAACAAAGGGCAACACTGTATCAATCTTGCGGCGCTGGAGCAGGTTTACCAGGCGCGCGGCGGCCGTCTCGGCTTTAACTGCAAAATCCTGTTCGAGATGGGCGAAGAGATTAGCTCGCCAGGGCTGGCCGAGCTGTGCCAGCAACAGCAGGCGCTGCTGCGTGCTGACCTCTTTATCGCGTCGGACGGGCCGCGCGTCAGCGCGCCGCGGCCTACGCTGTTTCTGGGATCGCGCGGCGCGGCCAATTTCCGTCTGACCATTAACGCACGCGACAACGCCTACCACTCTGGCAACTGGGGCGGGCTGTTAAGCAACCCCGGCACGCAGCTGGCAAACGCTATCGCCTCGCTGGTCAACGCGCATGGCGTGCTGCAGGTCGAGGCGCTGAAGCCCGACTCGCTGAGCGCGGCGGTGCGCGCCATTCTCAGCGATATCGAGCCAGGCGGTATGCCGGGCGATCCGGCGCTGGACGCAAACTGGGGCGAACCCGGCCTGACCCCTGCCGAACGCCTTTACGGCTGGAACACGCTGGAGGTGCTGGCGTTCGAAACCGGCAACCCGGCGCGTCCGATGAACGCCATTCCCGGTAAGGCGACCGCTGTGTGTCAGCTACGTTTTGTGGTGGGCACCGACTGGGAGAATCTGGTAACGCACGTCGAGGCGCATCTGCGCGCTCAGGGTTTTGACAATGTTCAGGTCGATTTCCTGCGCGGATCGCCCGCAACGCGTCTTGATCCCCAAAGCCCGCTGGTCGCCTGGGCGCTGGAGAGCCTTGCCGCCAGCAGCGGCAAAAAACCGGCGCTGCTGCCTAATCTGGGCGGCTCGCTGCCGAATGAGGTCTTTTCCGACATTCTCGGCCTGCCGACACTGTGGGTGCCACACTCCTATCCCGCCTGCGGCCAACACGGCGTTAACGAGCATATGCTGAAGTCCATAGCGCGCGAAGGCTTGCTGATTATGACGCGGCTGTTCTGGCAGCTGGGCGAAGAGGGCGAGGCGCTGCTGGCGCGACAGCAGGCTTATCAGGGGGCGCGCGCATGAGCAACCTGACGCAAGCGGTTCCGCTGGTTCAGAGCAAGCCGAGCCTGCATAAGACCCTGTTCGCCACCTGTATCGGCAATGCGCTGGAGTGGTTCGATATTGCGGTCTACGGCTTTTTCGCCAGCTATATCGCGCACGCCTTTTTTCCCACCAGCGACGCCTCCGTTTCGCTGCTGCTCACCTTCGGCAGCTTTGGCGTCTCCTTTCTTATTCGGCCGCTCGGCGCGGTGGTGCTGGGCAACTATGCCGATCGCCACGGGCGCAAAAAGGCGCTGCTGCTCTCCATTAATCTGATGATGCTGGGCGGCGCGATAATCACCTTTATGCCGGAGTACGGCACCATCGGGCTGGCGGCGCCGCTGTTGATTATGCTGGCGCGTCTGATTCAGGGGTTCTCGGCGGGTGGGGAGTTCGGCAGTTCCACGGCGTTCCTGGTGGAGCACTTTCCCGAGCGTAAAGCCTTTATCGCCAGCTGGCAGTTCGCGACACAGGGCGCGAGCACGCTGATGGCTTCCGCTTTCGGGCTGGGACTGACGCAGATGCTCAGCGAGACGCAGATGCTGTCGTGGGGCTGGCGCATTCCTTTCGCCTTTGGACTGCTGATCGGCCCGCTGGGGCTTTATATCCGTCGCCACGTTCATGAGCCAGCCAGCTTTATGCAGCAGGAGAAACCAGAAGCGCCCCTGAAGCAGCTGTTTGGCCGTCAGAAAGAGCTGATGCTGCTGGCGGTCGGTCTGATGGTGATTTCAACAGCGGTAAACTACATGCTGAACTATGTGCCGACCTATGCCACCAAAACGCTGCATCTGCCGGGAAGCGTCGCCTTTAGCGCCACGCTGCTGGCAGGTATTATTCTGACCCTGGTGACGCCGCTGATGGGGCTCTGGGCTGAACGCGTGGGACGTGTGCCGCTGATGTGGGGTTCGCTGCTGCTGTTGCTGGTAACGATTTATCCAGCCTTTCGCTATATGGTGAATCACACCTCGCCGCTGACGCTGCTGCTGCTGGTGGGCTGGATGGCGCTGCTGAAATCGATCTACTTCTCCACTGTGCCTTCGGTGATGGCGGATCTTTTTCCGCTCGGCACGCGCGCCAGCGGCATGGCAATCAGCTATAACGTGGCGGTCACGATCTTCGGCGGTTTTGCGCCGCTGATCTGTACATTGCTGATTAACGCCACCGGCAGCAGCCTTGCGCCGGGTTACTATCTTATGGCGGTATCGCTGCTGAGCGCCGCGGCGCTGCTGCGCAGCCGTCATCGTGTCGCATAAAGAACAGCCGCCCGTAAAGGGCGGCTTACAGTTAAAGCGAGAACTGCAGATAGGCGACGTGCGTCTGCAGATACTCCTCCAGCCCGTGACGCCCGTCCGCGCCGCCGATGCCCGATTTACGCCAGCCCGCGTGGAAGCCCTGCATCGCTTCGAAGTTCTCACGGTTGACATAGGTTTCGCCGAACTTCAGCTTACGCAGCGCCACCATAGTGGTATTAAGATTCTGCGTATAGAGAGAAGAGGTCAGGCCATATTCGCAGTCGTTGGCCAGCGCAATGGCCTCGTCCAGCGTTTTGAACGTCATGACCGGCAGTACCGGCCCAAAGATCTCTTCGCGCATGATCTCCATATCCTGACGCACGTCGGTGATAATGGTCGGCTCGAAAAAGAAGCCTTTATTGCCGGCGCGTTTGCCGCCCAGCACCACTTTGCCGCCAGCCGCCACGGCGTCCGCCACCTTTTTCTCCACGCGCGCCAGCGCGGCGGCGGTAATCAGCGGCCCCATATCTATCTCGCGCTGCTCCGCCGGATCGCCAAATTTAACGGCTTTAAACGCCTCGGTTAAGGCGGTCATAAAGCGATCGTAAACGCCTTCCTGCACATAGACACGCTCTGCGCAGTTGCAGACCTGTCCGCTGTTGATCACGCGCGAGCTGACGATCGCCTTCACCGCCAGGTCCACGTCGGCATCATCCATCACGATAGCTGGCGCTTTACCACCCAGCTCCAGCGAAACCTTAGTGACGTTCTTCGCCGCCGCCGCCATGGTGGCTACGCCCGCGCCGACGCTGCCGGTCAGGCTGACCAGACCGACTCGGGGGTCAGAGGCCAGCTGTTGGCCTATCTCCGGGCCATAGCCATAGACAAAATTGATTACGCCCGGCGGCAGGCCGATATGATGCGCGATCTCAGCGAAGATGCCAGCGTTGAGCGGCGTCAGTTCGCTTGGTTTAATCACGATGGTATTGCCGGTAATCAGCGCCGGTGCGGCTTTACGCGCAATCAAAAAGAAAGGGAAGTTCCACGGCAGAATGCCGGTGGTCACGCCGATCGCCTTTTTAAATACGAAAATATTTTCATTGGGGCGATCGCTGTTGACGATCTCGCCTTCATAGCGGCGCGCCCACTCGGCCATATAGTCGAGATAATCAGCGGTAAACAATACTTCTGTCTGCGCCAGCCCCTGCGTTTTGCCTCCTTCAGCGACGATGGTGGCGGTCAGTTCCGGCTCGCGGTCGCGAATAGCCTCCGCCAGCTTGCGCAACCAGCTGCCGCGCTCAACGGCGGGCAGGGCTTCCCAGGCGGGCTGCGCGATTTCGGCCGCCTCTATCGCGCGGCTGGCCTCCTGCGCGCAGCCTTCGGGTATGCGAGCCAGCAGCGCTTCGGTCGCAGGATTGATCACCTCAATCCATTTATCGCTCTGGTGCGCGACAAATTCGCCGTTAATGTAATGTTTTAGTTCTGTTGTCATCCGCTGTATCTCCGATGTCGGGTACGTTAATAAAATGTTTTATAAATGCAGCGTGAAACAAAACAGACCGCGACACCTTAGTCTGGCTGCCATCCGCGGCGCGGCGCTGGCAAACAAACGCAGATTAAAGTGATGACGGCGACAAAAGGTTGTATTCATCCGCTATGGCCCGCATATCTTCTCTACGTTGCGCAAAACGGATTTTGGGCCAACACTTTCAGGAAGCATGAGGAGGATGTTATGGCTAGCGGATGGGCGTCAGACGGCGCCGTTCAGGAACAGATCGAAAGTACAGTTAACGATGAGATCGCTCGCGTGCGCGGCACGATGAGCAAGGGCGAAAGCGCGGAATTTTGCGACGAGTGCGGCGAGCCGATACCGCAGGCGCGCCGTGAAGCGGTGCCGGGCGTACGCTTCTGCCTGGCCTGTCAGCAGGCGCACGATAAGCAGCTAAAAGGCTGCGCCCTCTATAACCGACGCGGCAGTAAAGACAGCCAGCTGCGTTAGTTCAGGAACCTGGCATGGCGAGTCCGCTGCCGATAAACCATGCCAGAAAACCGACGCCAGCGACAATAATGGCGATCGGAAACAGAATACCCACTCTCATAGCAACCTCGTTATCTCCGCGTCAGGCGACCTGCATCACCGCACGGTGCGTTTTCAGCATACTGAAAAGTTGAAACTGGCTGGCGTCGCTGACGTCGCGCAGCACTTCCCCTTTTTTATAGATAATGGTGTGAACCTTGCCTAGCTGACGCCATACCACAAGCGCCGAGGCGATCAGCGCGCAGTTCTCTTCCGCCTGTTGACACTCCAGCGTGGCGTACTGCGCCTCTTCCAGTTCATTAATAAAAATCTTTAACGCGCTGGCGGGCAGAATGGCGCGCAGGTCATCCAGCATCACCCGACTTACTGAGCGCGTTAAGAACAGCGTTAACCATTTCCCCGTCATCTCAATCCCGGCAGTAGAAGATTTTCTACGTCTTATACGGCGTTAACGGCCATTAGTGAAGTGATCTTTCCTTTTTTGCCAGGGTTACATAAAAGGCGGCAGCCAGCGGATAAATGTGCTGCGCGGCACAACAATTTTCAAAAAAAACCTTAATAATAAGAGGCTTAATTAATTTCCGCGCGGCGATTCCGACAAAGCAGAAACTGTGATCCGCGTAGGGGCTAACTGGTGGATATTGCCATTCACGCTTTGCAAACGGCAGCTATCCAAAGGCTGAGGCGTTCAGGCGCGCCGTAGACTGCCTGCTGATCAGGAACCGGGTTTCCTGTAGGCCTCAACCTTACGCAAGGAATAACAATGAACAGTGCCATTATCGCAGGTATCTTCTGGCATCTCGTCGGTGCTGCCAGCGCAGCGTGTTTCTACGCGCCGTTTAAACAGGTGAAAAAGTGGTCATGGGAAACGATGTGGTCAGTGGGGGGCTTTATGTCCTGGCTGATCCTGCCGTGGGCCGTGAGTGCCGTACTGCTGCCCAACTTCTGGGCCTACTACAGCAGCTTCAGCCTCTCACAGCTGCTGCCGGTATTTCTGTTCGGCGCGATGTGGGGCATCGGCAATATTAACTACGGCCTGACGATGCGCTATCTCGGCATGTCGATGGGGATCGGTATCGCCATCGGCATTACGCTGGTGGTCGGCACCCTGATGACGCCGCTGATTCAGGGACGCTTTGGCGAGCTGTTCGCCTCAACCGGCGGCCGGTTAACCCTGCTCGGCGTCGCCGTGGCGCTGGTGGGCGTAGCGATCGTTTCGCGTGCCGGCCTGCTGAAAGAGCGCGCGCTGGGGATCAATGCGGAAGAGTTCAATCTTAAAAAAGGGCTGCTGCTGGCGGTGCTGTGCGGCATTTTTTCGGCAGGTATGTCGTTTGCCATGGATGCGGCTAAGCCGATGCATGAAGCGGCGGCGCAGCTGGGCATCGATCCGCTCTACGTCGCGCTGCCAAGCTACGTGGTAATTATGGGCGGCGGGGCGCTGGTTAACCTGGCATTCTGTTTTATCCGCCTGGCGGTTAAGCCGGAGCTGTCGCTGCGGCAGGATCTTTCCGTGGCGAAACCGCTGCTGATCGCCAATATCGCTTTTGCGGTGCTGGGCGGCACCATGTGGTATCTGCAATTTTTCTTCTATGCCTGGGGCCACGCAAGAATCCCGCCGCAGTATGACTACGTGAGCTGGATGCTGCATATGAGCCTCTATGTGCTGTGCGGCGGGCTGGTCGGTTTGCTGATGAAAGAGTGGAAATCGGCGGGTCGCCGTCCGGTCAGCGTGCTGTCTATCGGCTGCGTGGTGATTATTATCGCCGCTAATATTGTCGGGCTTGGGCTGGCCGCCTGAGTGTATGCAGGGTAAGAACAAGCAAGGCATGGGTGTACAAGAGTGTGCCAGCGCGGGTGAGAAGGCCCGATCGCAAAGACGCAAAAGACGGCATCCATGCCAGCTCGGCCCGCGACATCCCTGTCGCGGGACGCTTTGCTCTTCGGGCCTTTTCACCCGCTTAGCAGACTCTGGGCATGGCCTGAGAAATTAAGGGCAACCTCTTTTTCACGACGGCGCGCGGTCCTGTGCTGAGCTTCCCGAGCGCTGCGGCACAAACCGCTGACGCCAGGCGCTGGGCGTTAAACCCGTTTCGCGCGTAAAGACTACCGAGAAATAGTTGCTGTCATCGAAGCCGCAGCGCGCCGCCACTTCACTGATCAGACAATCCTGGGTGCGCAGCAGATATTTTGCCTGACAAAGCTGCAGCTGCCGCAGATAGTGACCGACCGTCATCCCGGTCTGCTGGCGAAACAGCTGCTTCAGCGCACGTTCGTTCAGCGAATTTTGCTGGCAAAAGGTCGCCAGATCGAAGGGGCGCGCCACCGCGCCCTGTAGCGCCGACATCAGCAGATCGAGCTGTTCGCCTTCCGGCAGCGCCCAGGGACGATCGGCTGCATAGCCGTGGCGGCGAAGAATAAGCGCCAGCTGTAAAAAAAGCGCCTCCGTAAGCTGAATGGAAAGGGGATCGCTTTTGCGGCTTTCGCGCTCCAGCTGGCTGATCACGCCGCGCGCCAGCGCCATGCCGCGGGTGGTCAGACGCCAGTAGCCCGGCGCGTCAACGCCTTGCGGCGGCAAGAGTTGTCCCCAGTCGAGAGCAAGACCGAAGCGATCGCGACAGTAGAGGATATTGTCCAGCACCAGGTCGTGAACGCTGTCATAGCTGTGGCAATCCTGGTCGCGGATATAGAAGACGTCGCCGCAGGTAATCAGCCAGGGGCGATCGTTGAGAATATGCAGGCCGTTGCCGCGCCAGACGATGACAATTTCGCTAAACTCATGCCGGTGAGCGGGAAAAGAGGGTTGCGGCATACGTTCAGCCACCGTAACCGGCAGGCCAGGCGTGGGAAAATAGTCGTCCCGACTCAGTATCAGCGTCATCGCTCGCTCCTTTTTTACATCATCTGCTGGCGCTCCGCTCGCGGTGCGCAGCCAAATTCACGCCTAAACAGGGTAGAGAAGTGGTTGCTGTCGCCGAAACCGCACTGAAAGGCGATATCGGTGATCCGCAGATCGCTGTGGCGCAGTAGATGGCGCGCCTGCAGCAGCCGCAGGCGGTTCAGATAGCGCTGTGGCGTACTGCCTGTTTGCTGCTTCATCTGACGATGCAGCGTGCGCAGCGACAGCGAAAAACGGTCAGCCAGCGCTTCCCACATAATATCTTCACTGTAGTGATCGTTAAGCCAGTCGAGCAGACGATGCAGGCGGGCTTCCTGATCCTGCGCCTGTTCATTGCGGCACGCTTCGCGCAGCAAAACCAGCAGTTGCAAGAAGAGCTGCTCCTGGCGAGCCTGTTTCTCCAGAGACCAGCCCTCATCCTGCCGCATCTTCGCCACGACATCCAGCGCCTGCGTCATGGCTTTGTTATTTATACGCCAGTGTGAGGCGTAGTTGCCCTCTCGCTCGCTCGGCAACAGCGTCTGCAATCCTGAAAGAAAGCGAAAGGCGGCAGGGCTGCGATAGAGCACGTTGGTCAGGCAGAGATTATCCGTCTGCTCATACAGATGCCGATCGTGATCGCGTACGAAGCAGACACAACCGGCGCACAGCGTTTGTGGCTGCCCGTTAAACACATGAATGCCCGAACCCTGTTCCACCAGCACAATTTCATGGAAATCATGATGATGCTCAGGAAACGCCTGCTGCGGCACGCGCGGTTCAATAGCGATAGCGTAATCACCCTGAGGAAAGAAATCGGCGCTGTGTAAAATTGTCATAGTGGCCTCGTCCGTTTAACAAAAGCGTAACCGAGTCTACTCAGCGCCCACGCCGCTTACCTTGAATTTTCTACTGCGAAGCGCAGGAAATTCGCTTTTTATTCAAGATATTCCCGCCAGATAAAAGAATTGCGGCGAAGCTCACATCTGCTGCCCTTACTTCTCTGTGATCTCTCTCACGAACATCTTTGCAAACCTGCCAGCGGCATAGTCGCGCTGGCAGTACGGGGAAGGTGGCGAACACGTAACGTTTTTACTCTGTCAGCATCATATCTAAGGAAGAATGGGCCATGAGTAAGCGAAATATCGTTGCGGTTGATTTAGGCGCATCCAGCGGACGCGTGATGCTCGCCCGATGGGACGCCGCATCACAGCAAATCGATCTGCGCGAGGTGCGTCGTTTCGCCAGTCTTCGCGAACGTCGGGGCGGCTATGACTGCTGGGATCTCGACCATCTTGAGCGCGAGATCCGCGCCGGGCTGGCGCAGCTGGACGATGAAGGCATCGTGCCGGACAGCATCGGCATCGACACCTGGGGCGTTGATATGGTGCTGCTGGATAAGGCGGGCAATCGGGTCGGCGAAGCGGTGAGCTATCGCGATAAACGCACCCACGGGCTGATGGAGCAGGCGCTGCGCGATCTGGGCAAAGAGGCTATTTATAGCCGCACCGGCATCCAGTTTCTGCCGTTTAATACTCTTTATCAGTTTCGCGCCCTGAGCCAGCAGCAGCCTGACTGGAAAGAGCAGGCCGCCCATGCGCTGATGATCCCCGACTATCTGCACTATCGCCTGACCGGCAAGCTCAACTGGGAATATACCAACGCCACCACCACGCAGCTGTTGAATATTGAAAGCGGCGAGTGGGACGCTGAGTTGCTCGACTGGGCGGGCGCGTCGCCTGAGTGGTTCGGCAAACCCACGTCGCCGGGCAATGTTATCGGTTACTGGCAGAACGCCAGCGGCGTCGACATTCCGGTCATCGCCGTTACGACACACGATACCGCCAGCGCGGTGCTTGCCACGCCGCTGACCCAGGAGAATGCGGCCTATCTCAGCTCCGGCACCTGGTCGCTGATGGGATTCGAAAGCCTGCTGCCTTACGCCAGCGCAGCTGCGCTCCAGGCCAATATCACCAACGAGGGCGGCGCAGAGGGCTATCGCGTTCTGAAAAACATTATGGGGCTATGGCTGCTGCAGCGGATCTGCGCCGAGCTGCAGATCGACGATCTCTGCGCGCTGATCGCGGAGACGCAAAAAGAGCCCGCCTGTCGCGCGCTGATCAATCCTAACGACGCGCGCTTTATCAATCCCGACAGCATGGTGAACGAAATTCAGAATGCCTGCGCCGAACAGCATATGGCGGTGCCGCAGTCCGCCGCTGCGCTGGCGCGCTGTATTTTCGACAGCCTTGCGCTGCTCTATCGCGAAGTGCTTAACGAACTGGCCGGGCTGCGCGGCAGCGCGTTTCGTCAGCTGCATATTGTGGGCGGCGGCAGCCAGAACCAGTTTCTCAACCAGCTTTGTGCCGACGCCTGCGAAATACCGGTGCTGGCCGGCCCGGTCGAAGCCTCGACGCTGGGCAATGTCGGCTGCCAGCTTATCGCATTAGGCGAGCTGGCCGACGTAGCGGATTTTCGCCGCTGCGTAGAAAAAAACTTCCCATTAAAGACATTTAAACCGCTGACCAACAGCGCCTTTCGTGCCTGCCAGGCACGCTTCTCGGCGCTGACTCAGCCTGCTAAGGAACTCGCATATGACAAAGCTGATTGAGCAAGCCTTTGAGCTGGCTAAACAACGTTATGCCGATATCGGCGTGGATGTCGATCAGGCAATGGCGCGACTGGATAGCGTTCCGGTCTCCATGCACTGCTGGCAAGGCGACGACGTACGCGGCTTCGAGAACCCGCAAGGCGCGCTGACCGGCGGTATTCAGGCGACCGGCAACTACCCAGGGAAAGCGCGCAACGCCGCTGAGCTGCGCGCCGATCTGGAAAAGGCGATGTCGCTGATCCCAGGACCTAAGCGCCTGAACCTGCACGCAATCTATCTGGAAAGCGATACGCCGGTAGAGCGCGACGCCATTGAGCCGAAGCACTACGTCGGCTGGGTGGAGTGGGCGAAACAGCAGCAGCTGGGACTGGATTTTAATCCGAGCTGCTTCTCGCATCCGTTGAGCGCCGACGGGTTTACGCTCTCACACCCTGACAAGGCGATCCGTCAGTTCTGGATCGATCACTGTAAAGCGAGCCGTCGCGTCTCGGCTTATTTTGGCGAGCAGCTCGGTACGCCGTCGGTAATGAATATCTGGGTGCCAGACGGCATGAAGGATCTGACTGTCGATCGCCTTGCGCCGCGTCAGCGACTGCTGAGCGCGCTGGATGAGGTGATCGCCGACAAGCTCGATCCGCAGCACCATATCGATGCGGTGGAGAGCAAGCTGTTCGGCATCGGCGCGGAAAGCTATACCGTCGGTTCCAACGAGTTCTTTATGGGCTACGCCACCAGCCGTCAGACCGCGCTGACGCTGGATGCGGGCCATTTTCACCCGACTGAAGTGATCTCCGACAAGATCTCTACGGCCATGCTCTACGTGCCGCGCCTGCTGCTGCACGTCAGCCGCCCGGTGCGCTGGGACAGCGACCATGTGGTGCTGCTGGACGATGAAACTCAGGCGATCGCCAGCGAAATCGTGCGGCATCAGCTGTTCGACAAAGTGCATATCGGCCTCGACTTCTTCGATGCCTCTATCAACCGTATCGCCGCCTGGGTCATTGGCACACGCAACACGAAAAAAGCATTGCTGCGCGCGCTGCTGGAACCGACCGAGCGCCTGCGTCAGGCAGAAGCGGCAGGGGATTACACCGCGCGTCTTGCGCTGCTGGAAGAGCAGAAATCGCTGCCGTGGCAGGCGGTATGGGAGGCATGGTGTCTACATCACGACGTGCCCGCCGATGCCAGCTGGTTAAGCAGTGTCCGCGATTATGAAAAACAAATTCTGAGCCAACGTTAAGGATTCACTATGCAAAGCATTCTTTCATCCTGGTTTGTTCAGGGAATGGTTAAAGCGACCAGCGATATGTGGCTGAAGGGCTGGGACGAACGTAATGGCGGCAACGTATCGCTGCGCCTGCTTGAGGAAGAAACAGCGCCGTTCGCTGCCGACTTTTACGCGGAGCCGCGCTGCGTTGAGCTGACGAAACCGGCCCCTGAGCTGGCGAACTGCTGGTTCCTTGTTACCGGCTCCGGCAAATTTTTCCGCAATGTACAGCTCGATCCGGCTGACTCTCTGGCGTTGTTAAAGATTGATGAGAAAGGGCTGTCGTACAAGATTCACTGGGGACTGGCTAACGGCGGGCTGCCTACCTCAGAGCTGGCGGCGCACTTTCAGTCCCATAGCGTGCGTAAAGCGGTCTCCGGCGGCGCGGACCGCGTGATTATGCACTGCCACGCGACGAACTTTATGGCACTGAGCTATGTGGTGGATCTCGATTCGGCACGCTTTACTCGTCTGTTATGGGAAGGCAGCACTGAGTGTCTGGTGGTGTTTCCTGACGGCGTCGGTATTCTGCCCTGGATGGTGCCGGGAACGGATGAAATTGGCCAGGCGACAGCCGATCAGATGGCGTCGCACAGCATTGTGATGTGGCCGTTCCACGGTATTTTTGGCGCTGGGCCGACGCTGGATGAAACCTTCGGCTTGATCGACACGGCGGAGAAATCCTCTGAAGTGATCGTAAAGGTTCTGTCGATGGGCGGTATTCGACAGAGCATCACAACCGAACAGCTGGTCGCGCTGGGCAAACGCTTCAACGTTAAGCCCTGGCAGGCCGCTCTTGACGCAGGGCCAGCCAATGCTTCGTAAAGCCTTTGTCATGCAGGTCAATGCGGAGTGCCATCAGGAGTATGAGCGCCGCCATTCGCCCATCTGGCCGGAACTGGCGGAAACGCTGAAGGTACACGGCACGCACAACTACGCTATCTGGCTAGATGCCGAACGTAATTTGCTGTTTGCCAGCGTGGAAATAGAGTCGGAGGAGCGCTGGAATGCCGTCGCGCAAACGGAAGTGTGTCAACGCTGGTGGGCGTCAATGAAAGATTTGATGCCGAGCAATCCTGACAACAGCCCGATCAGTCAGCCGTTAAAACCGGTCTTTTTTCTCGAGTAGGCGATTGTGACAGAGGGCGGGGACTTACCCGCCCTGATTACTTCATAGCGTAAAAATATTCAGCGCGACTTCATACACTGACCGGTCAGCGTTGGCCACATCGCCATCAGCGTATCAATAATATTATCGAGATCCCCCTGCGGCGCACCTTCACGCGCCCGCACCGACATGCCTTGCACCATACAGGCAAGATAGCGAGCCAGAGAAAGAATATCGACCTGCGCCGGGATTTCGCCGCGCTGCTGACGGGCGGCCAGGAAATCCAGCAGGGTCTGTTGCTGCGCGTCATGCTGCTGGCGCAGCATATGGGCAATCTCGCTTGATGACGAAGAGAGCGCAGTCGAGGTGCAGATAAAAAAGCAGCCCGACGGGGTATCGCAGTCAGTAAAGCAGGCCGCCGTGGCGCGGAACCAGCCCTCAATCGCTTCGGTAACGGATTTATTCTCATCCTGTAGCGCAGCATTGCGCCAGGCGCTAAAGCGCTCGATATAGCGCTCCATCGCGGCGCGGAACAGGCCTTCCTTATTCACGAACTCGGCGTAAAGCGTAGGTGCTTTCGCACCGGTAGCGGCAACCAGATCGGAAAGAGAGGTACCCTCATAGCCGTGAGTCCAGAACAGCGTCAGGGCTTTGTCCAGCGCAGCGTCCCGATCGAAGGTTCTTGGCCGACCACGACATTTCTTCTGTGCTTCATCATATTGCTGACTCATAGATCCTCACTTCTGTAAAAGGCTCTATTAAATTACCGATCATTAAGAAAATATGCAAGCCAGCCGGCCTCCCAACGGAAGCTGGTTATCATTTTGTGCCGCACGCGGTGCTTTTCCCCCTTATGGTTAAGTGCAAAAGGGCGTCAAAGCCCATAATCACGCCACTTCCGCATTAAAATAACGATCGCTAAAAAAATATTGACGCAAGGTCGCTGCATGCACTACTATTTATTTAACGATCGTTAATTAATTTAACGACACCTTTTCAAACCCGAATATGAGAGCCGATATCATGAAAACCACTAAACTGACCCTGGCCGCGCTGGCCCTTACTACCCTGACTTTTGGTGCTTTCGCTGCTGAGCAGGTTGTCAGCGATCCTCTGCATCAGACGCCGGTAGGCACAATCTCCGCGCAGGGCGGTGCCAACCTTGATTCACTGGAAGCGCAGCTGAACGCGAAAGCGGATGCCGCAGGCGCGAAATCTTTCCGCATCACCTCTACCTCCGGTCAGAACAACCTGCACGGCACAGCGGTGATTTATCAGTAAGTGAGTCGCGTCGGAGAGCAGGAGAGAGAAGATGAAAAGCGTGAAATATAGTCTACTGGCAGCGTTGCTTGGCGTGGTTTCATTTGCCAGCGGCGCGGCGCAACAGCCAGAAGCTGCGCCTTATTATCAGACCGAGGCCGTAACGGTGAACGTCAGCGGCAGCAGCAGCCTGATTTCTCTGGAGCAGCAGCTGTCGGGGAAGCAGGACAATGGCCGCGTAAAGTCTTTTCGCATCACTTCGACCTCTGGCGCGAGCAGGCTGTCTGGCACCGCCGCCAGCCTTAACTAAGTCAGTAAAAAGGGGCTTCAGAAAATCATTCTGAAGCCCCTTTTTTTATCCGTTGCTGCGCAGCTGCGGATATCTGCGGAAGATAGCGATACACCAGAACAGCGCAACCAGTCCCAGCAGCCCGCCGATATTGCCGACGTCTGCCATGCTCAGATGTTTACTAACCTGATTGCCCAGCAGCGCGCCCGCGCCGATGCCGATATTATAGATGCCTGACATCAGCGACATCGCCACATCGGTTGCATCTGGCGCCAGCGACAGCACGCGCACCTGCATCGCCAGCCCGATCATCATCATCGCCATGCCCCACAGAATACAGAGCGTCGAAATTGCTGCCGGACGGACAGCGGCAAAAATCAGCAGCCCCATGCAGAGCGTAATGGTCGCAATCGCGCCGATCAGCAGCGCGGAAGGGAATTTATTGCCCAGCGAGCTAAAGAGCACGCTGCCCAGAATACCGGCAGAGCCAAACAGCAGCAGCAGCAGCGTAGTGAAGTTTTCATCCGCGTCCGCAACAAACTGCATAAACGGCTCTATATAGCTGTAGGCGGTATAGTGCGCGGTGACCACCAGCGTGACCAGCAGATACATGCTCACCAGCGCCGGTCGGCGAAACAGCATCGGGACGCTGCTCAGCGAGCCGGTATGTTCGCTCGGCAGACGCGGCAGAATGCGCGCCAGCAGCACCATCAGAACCAGTGCCGAGACGCCAATCATGCCGAAGGTGGTGCGCCAGCCAAGATATTGTCCCACTACGCGGCCGATGGGTACGCCCAGCACCATCGCCAGGGCGGTGCCGGTCGCCAGCATACTTAACGCCTGGGTTTTTTTACCGGCTGGCGCAACGCGTATCGCCAGCGAGGCGGTAATTGACCAGAAGACCGCGTGCGCCAGCGCGATGCCGATGCGCGACACCACCAGCGAATTGAAACTCCACGCAAAGGTGGAAAGCACATGGCTGGCGATAAAGATCAGAAACAGCACCGAAAGCAGTATGCGTCGCTCGATATTACGCGTAAGCAGCATCAGTGGTAGCGAAAGCAGCGCCACTACCCAGGCATAAATAGTGAGCATAATGCCCACGTCAGCGCTTTTCATGCTGAAGCTGGCGCCGATGTCCGAGAGCAGGCCAACGGGCACAAATTCAGTGGTATTAAAAACAAAGGCGGCGATAGCCAGCAGCACCACGCGTAGCCAGGCCGTTTTACGGGATACAGTAGTTGATTGCATGAAAATAAAATTAGTCAGAACAACAGCAAACAGATGCGGCTTTCACATCCACGATAGTGACTTGCGTCACAAATTATCGACTATTGTGGAGGATTTGCACGGTAAGGGGAACGCTGAAACGCAGTTTTATTCCTGAAAGTTTTTTATCGCCCGACCGGCGGGCGATAAAAAGCGGTTATCGATGAGAAGATTTGCCTGGCATCATCCGCGTGAGCGTATTGTCCCGAAGAAAATAGTGATGGAACAGCGCGCCCAGGGCGTGCAGGCCGATAAGCCAGTATCCCAGCGGCGCCAGAGTTTCATGCCAGTCGATTAAGCTATCGGAAAGGTCGAAATTGGGTTCGCTCGCGACCGGCATAGGAATACCGAACAGCCACCAGTCGCGTCCGCGCAGATAGCGCGACGTGAGCCCCAGAATGGGCAGGGTAATAAACAGGGCGTAAATCAGCGTGTGCACCAGATGCGCCAGACCCGATTGCCAGCGAGCGATGGGCGGCGTTATGACAGGAGTGCGGTGGCGCGTGCGTAAAAACAGGCGCGCCACCATCAGCAGCAGAACGGTAAAGCCTGCGCTGAAGTGAGTGATAATCATCGCGTAGCCCTGCCAGGAGCCGCGCTGGGCCAGGCCGCGCAGCTCAATAGTGGCGTAAGCCAGCGCGACCAGCAGGAAGGTCAGCCAGTGCAGGGTAATTTGTGAAGCGGCATATTTTTCGCGCATAGTCTGCTCATGCAACAGGAAGAAGAACTCTACCTTACTGGAAAAACATGCAAAATCTTAACAAACTGGCGCAACGGCGTCAGGCCCGCGGCTGACCTCTGCTTTCAGGCCAGCATAATCAGAGTCAGGCGATATGCTTTAGTGCCACGCTATTCTGACTCCTCAGGTTTTTTTTTACCGGCAGCGGACAACAGGCCTCACAACCCAGCGCTCGAGGGTAGTACTTGCGCGCCTGCTGGATAGCGGCATTCGCCGTGTAAAAAGTGCCAAGAAACAGGCGCGCTTCAAGCGGGGGAAGATACTGGCAGCCTGCGGCGTGCACCACATGGTTATCGTTATAGCCGGAAATTTTAGAAACGTAATAGTAATGGCCCACAGGGACATCCTCATTGCTGTGAATAAAAAAACATTTATTGTTGGAGTGAGAGGGATTATAGCGGGGATTAACGGCTTTTTTCTTGCTGGTACTGATTAGTCGGTCGACTAAGGCTTAACAGGCTAAAAAGGACGCATCTGCGTCCTTTTTGGTGATAGTTGTTACAGGTTTTTTTGCTGAAGGCGCCAGCCTACCAGCAGGGCGAGAAGCAGCAGCGCGGAGATAAAAAGGGTGATGCCTGCCCAGCCATAGCTGTGCCAGAACACGCCGCCAAGGGTACCGGCTACGCTGGAACCGACATAGTAGCTGAAGAGATAGAGCGATGACGCCTGACCTTTAGCGCGGCGCGCGCGCGGGCCGATCCAGCCGCTGGCGACGGAGTGCGCGGCGAAAAAGCCGGCGGTAAAGAGCATCATCCCCAGTAAAATCCACCACACTGCGCTGAATGCGGTAAGCAACAGGCCCGCCAGCATCAGGGCCGTCGCGCCAAGCAGCACCGGACCGCGACCCAGCTTCATCGTCAGCGCGCCCGCCTTAGGGGAACTCCAGGAGCCGGTCAGATAAACCACGGAGAGCAGGCCAACAATCGCCTGGCTGAGATGATAGGGCGCGCCGAGCAGGCGATAGCCAATATAGTTGAACAGCGTGACGAAGGCGCCCATCAGCAGAAAGCCTTCGGCGAACAGCAGCGGCAGGCCAGCATCGCGCCAGTGCAGCCGGAAATTGATCATCAGGCTGCGCGGCTTGAGCGACGCCGGTCGAAAATGACGCGAAGCGGGCAGAATGCGCCAGAACATCAGCGCCGAGGCGAGAGCGCAGCAGCCAATCACTGCAATGGCGATGCGCCATGAAAAGAAGTCGGTCAGCACGCCGCTCAGCAGTCGGCCGCTCATGCCGCCGATAGAGTTGCCGCTGATATAAAGCCCCATGGAAAACGCGATAACGCTCGGGTGGATCTCCTCGCTCAGATAGGTCATGCCGACGGCGGCAACGCCGCTGAGGGAGAGGCCCGTCAGCGCGCGCATCAGCAAAATACTATGCCAGCTGTTCATGGTCGCGGAAACCAGCGTACAGAGCGCGGCCAGCATCAGCGCCGTCACCATCACGTTCTTACGCCCGATGGCGTCGGAAAGCGGGCCTGTCACCAGCAAACCCAACGCCATCAGTCCGGTTGCGATAGAGAGCGAAATGCTGCTTTCGGCGGGCGAAACGCCGAACTGCGCCGACAGCACCGGTAAAATAGGCTGCACGCAGTAAAGCAGCGCAAAGGTCGCCAGACCGGCGGAGAAGAGCGCCAGGGTCACGCGCATAAACTGCGGCGTGCCGCGTTTAATCCATACGGACGATGAAGCCGGCGAAACCGCGGCAGAGTCGGCTAACTCATTATCGTCAAGGGTGACCGCCTGAGAAGAGCGACGCACGTTAATTCCTCATATAAAAGCAACAGGCTTACTCTAGGAAAGCGTCAATAGGTTGTCTAATATATTAATAATCTCAATTGATATGTTGAAAATATGAATATTGAACTGCGTCACCTGCGCTATTTTCTGGCGGTTGCGGAAGAACTTCACTTTGGCCGGGCGGCGCAGCGGCTGAATATCTCCCAGCCGCCGCTTAGCCAGCAGATCATGCAGCTGGAGCAGGAGATAGCAGCGAAGCTGTTTACACGCACCAACCGCAGCGTGCAGCTTACGCCGGCGGGTCAGAAGTTTCTCAGCGATGCACGCGCCATTTTACAGCAGGTGGAGCAGGCGGCCGGGCGCGCGGCGCGGCTTGAGCGCGGCGAAGAGGGCGAGCTGCGCATCGGTTTCACCTCTTCCGCGCCCTTTACCGGTCTGGTCTCGGACGCGCTCTATCAGTTCCGTCAGCGCTGGCCGCAGGTGCATATTCAGATGCAGGAGATTAATACGCGCCAGCAGCTTGCCCCGCTGCATGAGGGGCAGCTCGACCTGGGGGTAATGCGCAACACGGCGCTACCGTCCGATTTACGGCATCAGCTGCTGCTGCGCGAGCCGCTACGCGCGGTGGTGCACTGGGCGCACCCGCTGGCGGATGCGGAGTCTATCTCCATCAGCGATCTGGCGAACGAACCCTTTGTCTTTTTCGATCCGCAGGGGGGAACGGCGCTGCACGGTGAAATTCTCAGTCTGCTGCACCGCTACCATATCAAGCCCTACATTATGCAGGAGGTCGGCGAAGCGATGACGATCCTCGGCCTGGTGGCGACCGGTCTCGGCGTCTCGATTTTGCCCGCCTCGTTCGCCCGCGCGCGTCTGGCTGATGTGGTCTGGCTGCCGCTCAGGGAAGAGGATGCGCTGTCGGAGGTGTGGCTGGTTTGGTCTGGCGAGCGCGAACCCTCGATGCAGATGCGCAATATGATGCAGCTTCTGTCGCCTGCTGGCGAAAATTAAGGGCCAGACCTTAACCAAAGCCCGGTTTTTATGTGCTGCAAATCACATTTCAAATCAAATGTTTGACGCTCAACCGCAATCTGCCTCACCATAGTCGCTGTTTATTTAGAAGCGCGAAAATAACCGGGAGCAGGGCGTGAAGCTGGAGAGTCAGCCTGGGCATATTGACCAGATCAAACAGACTAATGCAGGCGTTGTTTACCGCCTGATCGATCTCTACGGTCCGATTTCGCGTATCGAACTTTCCAGGCTGGCGCAGCTGGCGCCTGCCAGTATCACCAAAATCGTGCGTGAAATGCTCGATGCCCATCTGGTGCAGGAAACGGAATTTCAGGAGCCGGGGTCGCGCGGACGACCGGCGATTGGCCTGATTCTCGACACGCTGGCCTGGCACTATCTGGCAGTGCGTCTGCATCATGGCGCGCTGACCCTGACGCTGCGCGATCTCAGCAGCCGCGCGCTGGTAGAGGAGACGTCGCCGCTGCCTAACGAAGCGCAGCAGCCGCTGCTGACGTCGCTGATTGATCGGGTGGACGCCTTTTTTATGCGCCATCAGCGCAAGCTGGAACGGCTGACGGCAATTGCCATTACCTTGCCCGGACTGATCAACGCCGCCTCAGGCGTAGTGCATCGCCTGCCGGGCTATGAGGTGCAGGAGATGCCGCTGGGCGATACGCTGGCGCAGCGCACCGGGGTGCCGGTTTTCGTGCAGCACGACATTTCCGCCTGGACGCTGGCGGAGTCGCTGTTCGGCGCGTCGCGCGGCGCGCAGGATGTGATTCAGATTGTGATTGATGACACCGTCGGCGCAGGCGTGATCAGCGGCGGCCAGCTGCTGCATAAAAGCGGCCGCGCGCTGGTGGAGATTGGGCATACGCAGATCGACCCTTACGGTCAGCAGTGTTATTGCGGCAATCACGGCTGTCTGGAGACGGTCGCCAGCACCGGCAGCCTGCTGGCGCTGGCGGCGCAGCGGCTGCCCACGCAGCCAGAGAGCGTGCTGCATCAGCAGCCCTTAACGCTGGAGTCGCTCTGTCTGGCGGCCCGTCAGGGCGATCGGCTGGCACGCGACGCCATCGCAGGCGTCGGGCATCATGTCGGTCGGATGCTGGCGATGATGGTTAATATTTTCAATCCGCAACATATTCTGATTGGCTCGCCGCTCAATCAGGCTGCCGAGGTGCTGTTTCCCGCCGTAAGCAGCACCATCCGACAGCAGGCGCTGCCCGCCTACAGCGAGTCAATTCAGCTCGCGCCGACCGAATTTGACGAGCCTGGCACCCTTGGCGCGGCGGCGCTGATTAAAGATGCGCTCTACAGCGGCTACCTGTTAGTGAAATTGTTGCAAGGTTAAGCGCGACTGAACTTTGCGCTAACGCAAGCCGCCTGCCATCCGCATTCCCTACAATGCGTTTTGCTTTTTTGTAAAACAAAACCGTTTAGTTGAGGAGGAGTGGGGTGAAAAATCTGTTCATTACCGGCACCGACACCGCTGTAGGGAAGACCGTGGTTTCACGCGCGCTTCTGCAGTATTTCGCACGCGCCGGCCTGAGCGCAGTCGGTTTCAAACCGGTTGCCAGAAACGCCGTACGCAGCGCTGATGGCCTGCGCAGTAAGGATGCGCTGGTTCTGCAGAGCAGCTCAACGCTATCCCTGCCTTACGACGCTGTTAATCCACTGATTTACGAAGAAGATGAGGTCTGCATTCGGCCGCGTGAGCCTGTAGACTATTCGTTACTCAGCCAGCGTTTGCAGCGCCTGCAGCAGCAGTCCGATTGCGTCGTAATCGAGGGAACTGGCGGCTGGCGCAGCCTGATGAATGATGCGAAGCCGCTCTCCGGCTGGGTGGAGCAACACCATATCCCGGTGGTGCTGGTAGTGGGCATCAAACAGGGCTGTCTCAGCCATGCGCTGCTAACCGCCGAGGCGATAACGCGCGACGGGCTGCCGCTGGCGGGCTGGGTCGCAAATCGCATCAATCCAGGGTTGGCGCACTACGCTGAGCTGATTGACGTGCTCAGCGACAGTATCAATGCGCCGCTGCTGGGGGAACTGCCTTATCTGCCGCGTGCCGAACAGCGCGATTTAGCGGGCTATCTTGATCTCTCCTCACTGGGGAAGATCGCCTTGCCCGATTCAGGTGCAAAGATTGCCTGATGGTGAAACATTCTCTTCAAAACCCGCTGCGGCTGTACCGATAGTTTCAGAGGCAGGCGCAGCGCATTTCTAATTAAATTTCATCTGGTTCAACCAGTTAGGGTGCAGTTTTGCCATTTGCTCCGCGTATGGCGTGATTAATGCATTAGCAGCGTTAATCACAAAGAAGTCGGAGCATCATTATGTCGCATACAGAAGAGAAAGCATTGCTGTACGGACTGGACGAACGCATTCGTCCTGCGCCCGCTTTTTTCGCCGCGCTGCAGCATCTGCTGGCCAGCGTCGTGGGCGTTATCACACCGCCGCTGATTATTAGCTCAGTGCTGGGATTACAGGCCTATCTCCCTTACCTGATCAGTATGTCACTGCTGGTTTCTGGCATCGGCACGTTTCTTCAGGCGCGGCGCGTGGCGGGAATAGGCGCGGGCATGATCTGCCTGCAGGGCACCAGCTTCGCCTTTCTTGGCGTTATCCTGTCGGGCGGCATGATTGTCAAAAACCGCGGCGGCTCGCCGGAGGAGATCATGGCGATGATCTTCGGCTGCACGCTGGTCGCCGCGCTGATCCCGTTGCTGATTAGCCGCTGCGTCTCTCAGCTACGTCGCGTTCTGACGCCGGTGGTGACCGGAACGGTGATTACGCTGATCGGCATCAGCCTGATTAAGGTGAGCATCACCGACTGGGCGGGCGGGCACCACGCCGCGAATTTCGGCGCGCCTGGTAATCTGGTGCTCGGCGGTCTGACGCTGCTGGTGATTATTACGCTGAACCGGATGCGTAACCGCTGGGCGCGGCTGATTGCGGTGCTCGCCGGGATCGTCGTCGGCTGCCTCGCCGCGGCGCTGAGCGGAAAGCTGGTGCTGACGCCGCAGCCTGAAACGGGCTGGCTGGCGCTGCCTGGCTTTTTCCGCTTCGGTTTCGCCTTTGACTGGACGATTTTCTTGCCGATTGCGCTGGTGGCGGTGATAGCCGTTATTGAGGCGGCAGGTGACATTACCGCTAACTGTATGCTGTCGCAGCAGCCGATCGTCGGCCCGCAGTTTCAGCGTCGGCTACAGGGCGCGCTCTGCGCCGATGGCGTCAGCTGTATGCTGGCGGCGATGTTTTCCGCGTTTCCCAATACCACCTTTGCGCAGAATAATGGGGTCATTCAGATGACTGGCGTAGCGAGCCGCTATGTCGGCATGGTAATGGGCGTGATGCTGGCGCTGCTGGGACTGTTTCCCGCCTTCGGCGCGCTGATGCAGCAGATACCGCCGCCGGTGCTGGGCGGGGCGACGCTGGTGATGTTCGGCAGCGTGGTGGCCGCCGGGATCCGCGTCCTGACGCAAACCCCGCTGGGCCGTCGGGAGATGTTAATTGTGGCAGTGTCGTTTGGGCTGGGGCTGGGCGTCGAAGCGGTGCCGGAGGCGCTGAAGCAGCTACCGCCGCTGGTCAGCCAGCTTTTTGGCCACGCGGTGACGACCGGCGGCGTGCTGGCGATCCTGCTCAATGTGGTGTTGCCCAGCGAACAGCGCGCTGTGTCGCTACCGCAGGGCGAAACGGCGGGCGAGCAGTAAACCCAGGGGGCTGGCAGTCCTTAAAGACGCCGGTGTTGTTAATACCGGCCCGCGCAGCCAGACGCCTCATCCCTGAGGCGTGCTCCCGGCGTTTTGTTCCAGGTGCCGTTCGGGCACTACTGCCTGCTTCCCGCTGATGCGCTGGCCGGTGGCTTAAGGATTAAGGCGGCGGCGCGTGCGGCCTGAACTCAGGTAGTCGGCGATATAGTCCTGAGAGATTTCGCCGCTGTAGCGACCCTCTTCATCGACAATCGGCATCCAGACGGTATTGTGCTCATAGAGTTTAGAGAGCACCACGCGCAGATTCTCCTCCGCCTTAGCGGTCACCCGGAAGGTATGCAGAAGTTCTTCGCAATGCCCGCTGGCATTACGTGCCTCGCGACGTTTTACAAAGCCGAGCGGTTTGCCATCGTTATCAACCACCGTTACCGAACGCATATCGTTTTCATCCATCAGGGCGAAAGCGTCCGCCAGCGGCGTCGCGCGCTTAACGGTAATCGTTGTCTGCTGATCGGTCACGTCGCCTGCCTGTACCAGCAGCAGACGCTTCAGCGTGCGATCCTGACCGACAAAAGAGCCGACAAACTCATTTTTCGGGCTGGCCAGCAGCTCATCGGGGCTGGCGCACTGCACAATTTTGCCCTGACCAAATACGGCGATGCGGTCGCCCAGCTTCAGCGCTTCGTCAATATCGTGGCTCACCAGCATCACGGTTTTCTTTAGCTGACGCTGCATATCGAGAAACTCGTTCTGGATCACCTCGCGGTTAATCGGGTCAACGGCGCCGAAGGGTTCATCCATTAGCAGCACCGGCGGATCCGCCGCCAGCGCGCGGATAACGCCAATGCGCTGCTGCTGGCCGCCCGACATTTCGCGCGGATAGCGGTGGAGGAATTTTGTGGGATCGAGCGCCACCATGCTCATCAGCTCGGTGGCGCGATCGCGGCAGCGTTTTTTATCCCAGCCCAGCATGCGCGGCACAACGGTAATGTTCTCCTCAATAGTCATATTGGGGAACAGGCCGATCTGCTGGATGACATAGCCGATGTTGCGGCGCAGCGTAACGGTATCCTGGGTACTGGTATCTTCGCCGTTAATCAGAATCTTGCCGCTGGTGCTGGGAATAAGGCGATTAATCATCTTCAGGGTTGTGGTCTTGCCGCAGCCTGAAGGGCCGAGCAGCACGCACATCTCGCCCTGCGGCACATGCAGGCTGACGTTATCAACGGCGGTGACGCTGGTGCCGTTTTTCTGGGTAAAGGTTTTCGTCAGGTTTTCCAGTTTTATCATTATCGAATCCCCTTAGGAGTCAGCGCTGACTGCAGACGCTGCAGCAGCCAGTCGAGAATAATAGCCAGCAGGCAGATCATCAGCGCGCCGGCAATGAGCATACGAATATCGCTGCCGCTGATGCCGTCCAGCAGCAGCAGTCCAAGGCCGCCCGCGCCGATTACCGCCGCAATCGCCATCACGCCGACGTTCATCACCACGGCGGTACGGATGCCGCCGAAGATCACCGGCAGGGCCATGGGGATCTCCACCCAGCGCAGTCGCTGCCAGAAGGTCATGCCGATGCCGCGTCCCGCCTCGCGCAGGCCGTCAGGCAGGTTTTCCAGCGCGGTATGGGTGTTGCGTACAATCGGCAGCAGCGAATAGAGAAAGACCGCTGTAATAGCGGGCAGCGCGCCGATGCCCTGACCGATCATTGAAAACAGCGGGATCATCAGGCCAAACAGCGCAATGGTGGGTATGGTGAGCACGACGGTGGCGATGCCCAGCACCGGCGCGGCCAGCCATCTGACGCGCACGATAAGAATGCCCAGCGGCACGCCTGCGACGATGGCGCAGCCCACCGCCACCAGCACCAGCCAGGTATGCTGCCAGGTCAGAGCCAGCAAGCTGCTCCAGTTGTTTATGATGTAATGTAGGGTATCCATATGACCGCCTTACAGCATGTTTTTGGCTGTGAGAAAATCGCGCGCAACCTGCTCGGGCGACTGATGATCGATATCGACGCGCTTATTCAGCTCGGAAATCGCATCGCTGGTAAGCAGCGGCGTGAGCTGGTTTAGCGCCTCTGCCAGGCCTGGATGGCTGTCGAGCACATCCTGACGCACCACCGGCGTGACGTTGTAACTTGGGAAGAAGTGCTTGTCATCCTCCAGCACTTTCAGGTCAAAACCTTTCACCCGCCCGTCAGTGGTGTAAATCAGGCCCGCGTCGACAAATCCGTCGCGTATCGCGTTATAGACCAGGCCTGGATCCATCTGCCGAATCTGCGGCCGGTCCAGCGCCAGGTTATAGGCGGCCTGTAGCGGTTTCATGCCGTCGGAGCGACCAGAAAACTCCAGATCCAGCCCGAGTCGCCAGTTATGGTCAGGATCGCGCTGGCGAATCTGCTCAATTTTCGTCACCAGCTGCGACATGGTGCTGATGCCTTCTTTCTCGGCCCGTTCGCGCTTCATCGCAAAGGCATAGGTATTATTCATCGGCGCCGGATTAAGCCACACCAGGCCCAGCTTGCCGTCGAGGGATTTTACCGTCTGGTACGCTTCTTCAGAGGAGAGCGGCCTTTTGATGTGGTTAAAGATAATGAGCGAGGTGCCGGTGTACTCCCAGGTCATATCTATCTGCTTATTCAGCATCGCGTTGCGGCTGATGGTGGTCGCGATATTGCGTTTGGGAATAACCTGAAAGCCCTTTTTCTGCAGCCACATTACGGTCATGGCGGAAAGGATATGCTGTTCGGTAAAGCTTTTGGTCGCCATCACCAGCGGCGCTGCGGCATGAACCGCCTGGCTAAATGCCAGCGTAGCGGCGAGGGTCACAGCGGTGCGTCTGAGCCAGCGCGTCAGCATTGTCATAACGTCTCCTGTGATTAAGCCGTGTGTGGGCTGAGGTAGCGTCCCAGCGCCGCCAGCAGCATATCGAGCACCAGCGCGAACAGCGCCGTGGCGACTGCGCCGAGGATCAGGGTCGGAAAATCGTTAAGGTAGATGCCGGGAAAAATCAGTTCGCCATAGCTGCTGGCACCAATTAAAAAGGCCAGCGGCGCGGTACCGACGTTAATGGCGGTCGCGATGCGGATGCCCGCCAGCATCACCGGCCAGGCATTAGGCAGTTCGACCTGACGCAGGCGCTGGAGCCGGGTCATACCGATGCCCTTTGCAGCCTCAATCAGAGAAGGCGGCACCGCGCTCAGCCCGGAAAAGGTATTGCGCACAATCGGCAGCAGCGAAGCGAGGAACAGAGCGAAAAGCGCGGGCTTATCACCAATGCCGATAACCACCATCGCCAGCGCCAGAACCGCCAGCGGCGGCAGCGTATTGCCGACGTTAAAAATCTGCATCACATATTCAGCCCAGCGGCGCGCAAAGGGGCGGCTCAGCACAATGCCGCTGGGAATACCGACCAGCAGCGCAAACAGCATCGACCAGAACACCAGATAGAGATGCTGCTGACCCAGATAGATCAGATCAACCCGGCGCGCGCGCAGCGTATCCAGGCCCAGGCCCCAGACCAGCAGCGCAAGCACACAAACAATAGCCAGCAGCGCAAGCCCGGCGCGTCTGACCAGTGAACCATTTTGCATGGGGTATCTCTCCCTGTGATTTGTTATCCAGGCGGGTAAAACGCAGCCCGATGAGTATGTATGGCTAAAAAGCTATTAAGCCTATAGCAGCGTAAAAAAGGGGGCGCCACTTTTTATGGGAAAAATCAGACAGATAGAAATCCCTGAAACAGCGGGTAGAGCCGCATGGCATCTGGTTTCAACAGGTGATTAATCATTTTCACTATCAAATTGTTACGCTGTCACAAAAACAGCGCACGCCAGGCACAGCAGCGGCGCGAATTTAGGCTAGCCTTGCTGAATAACAAAAGGGAGATGTATGACTGAGAGCGCACACCTGCAGGTCAGCCACCGCGGCTGGATCCTGTTCGCCTGTATGCTGGCGATGTTTATGGCCGCGATTGAAGTGACTATCGTCGCGACGGCAATGCCGACCATTATTGCCGATCTGGGCGGCTTTTCGCAGTTTGGCTGGGTTTTCTCTGTCTATCTGCTGACTCAGGCAGTGAGCGTGCCGCTTTATGGTCGCCTGGCGGATATGTGGGGACGGCGCAGAATGTTCTTTATTGGCACCTCGCTGTTTCTGGTCGGCTCGGTGCTTTGCGGCTTCGCCCACAGCATGCTGTGGCTGATCCTGTTCCGCGCTTTTCAGGGGTTAGGCGCAGGGGCCATTATGCCGCTCAGCTCAACCATCGTGGCGGATATCTACTCGCCGCGCGAGCGCGCCAGCGTGCAGGGCTGGCTCTCCAGCATATGGGGCGTGGCGGCGATCGTCGGTCCGCTGACCGGCGCCTGGCTGGTGGAGCACTTTAGCTGGTCGCTGATCTTCTGGGTCAATCTGCCGATAGGGCTTATCAGCATGGCGATGCTGGCGCGCTTTCTGCCTGCGCACTGCATCGAAGAAAAGCCGCAGCCGCTTAACGTGACGGGTAGCGTCTGGCTGATGGTGAGCGTCAGCGCGCTGCTGATGGCGCTGCTGCAGGCGGAGTGGCTCGGCTACTGGCTAATCGCTTTTCTGCTGCTGGCGCTGTTCGCCGGCTGGCAGCTAAAAAAGCATGAACTGCGCGCCGCTGCGCCGCTGTTTCCGCTGGAGATATGGCGTAGCCGTCTGGTTATCGCCGGGAATATCGGCAATCTGATTATCGGCGCGGCCATGATGGGGATCAGCGCCTTTTTGCCGACCTGGATTCAGGGCATTACCGGCGGCACGCCGTTGCAAGCGGGCAGCGCACTGGCCATGATGTCGATCGGCTGGCCGCTCGCCAGCACGCTCAGCGGGCGGCTGATGCTGCGCACCTCTTATCGCTTCACCGCCCAGCTTGGCGCGCTGCTGCTGGTCGCGGGCAGCGCCTTACTGCTGCTGTTGCGCGCTGACAGCTCGCTGTTTCAGGCTGGTGCCACCGCCTTTGTTATCGGTACCGGCATGGGGATGACCAGCACCACTTTTCTGGTGTCGGTGCAAAACCATGCGCACTACGATATTCGCGGCATCTGCACCGCGTCGATTATGTTTAGCCGCATGATGGGGTCAGCGGTTGGCACCGCGCTGATGGGCGCCGTCCTGAACCTCAACCTGTCGCAGCGGCTGCCGCACGCGCAGGATCCGGTGCAGCAGATTATGTCCGCGCCGACGCGCGAGGCGCTCTCCAGCGAAACGCTGCACCATATGGTGCTGGCGATCGCCGCCTCGCTGCACTGGGTGTTTGTCGTAGCGCTGGTGATTGCGCTGTTTGCGCTGGGTGTGGCGTGGATGATGCCGCGACAGCGGCCGGAGCATGCGGAATAAAAAAGGGCGACTGCGCGCCCTTTAAGGTTACTGAGCAGGCGCGTCCTGCGAGCTGCCCGCGCTGTCGGGCACGCTGCCCTCGTCGCTGCGTCCCACGCGCTTATAAACAATTTTCTGTGTGTCGTTTTCGCAATGGCCCACCACCTGGCCACCTGCCTGGTCAACCTGATCGTTAGGCACGATATCCAGCGAGAAACCCGATTCCGGGACGCCGTTCTGGATAATTTTCTGGCTGATATCCGCCTTGACGGATTCACAGGAGGCGTGTGCCAGCATCGGCAACGCCAGTAAAGTTGCGATTAACATTCCGGTCTGTTTCTTCATCATCTTCTCCTTTTGCGTAGTGAACCTTACTGACTATAGCATTTCGTGGGAAAAATCAGGGCGTGACCAGGCGGCCGGTACGGCGATCCAGGCAGCGCAGGGTATTGGGTTCCCAGTAGGCGTTAACGTTGTAGCTTTTTTCACAGGCGTCGCGCGTATCAAATGCGCGATCGGCTTTATCAAACTCTTTCTCGGCGCGGGTGTTTACTTTGTGGCGCAGGCGCTGGGTATCATTCCATTGCTCTTTGCTCTGACGCGCGGCTTCGTTACTGGCGGCGCTGCTGCCATCTTCAATAATCAGGCGACTGGTATTGGCGCTGGCCTGTACGGCGGTCAGCATCGCGCTGCTGGCCAGCAGCGCGGCGAGCAGGGTCGGAAACAATTTTTTCATCATCTTTTCCTTCGGTTAATGCCTGGCGCGCAGGAGTGACTCAGGGTTGCGGCAGGCAGTGCTTAGTATATCATCGCGCTTTATTTGCTCACCAGTAGTGGGCGTTCTGTTTACCTTTGCGAGAGGATCCCATGCTGGTTAAAACCGCGCTGCTCTTTTTTCTTACCGCCATCGCGGAGATTGTCGGCTGCTTTTTACCCTGGCTGTGGCTGAAAAAGAACGCTTCCCCCTGGCTGCTGCTGCCTGCCGCGCTGAGTCTGGCGGCTTTTGTCTGGCTGCTGACGCTGCATCCGGCGGCGAGCGGGCGCGTATATGCGGCCTACGGCGGCGTTTACGTACTGACTGCGCTGCTGTGGCTGCGCGTGGTGGATGGCGTAAAGCTGAGCGCGTGGGACTGGAGCGGGGCGCTGGTGGCGTTTTGCGGCATGCTGATTATCGTGGCGGGCTGGGGTCGCGCCTGAACAGAGGCCAGCCCGGCGGGCTGGCCTGTGGCATCATCAGGGCTTGTGCACTTTCAGACCGGCCTGCGTCTGGCTTACCGGCATCATTTCAAGCGTGTTGATATTGACATGCTTCGGCAGCGTGGCGACCCAGTACACAGCCTCGGTCACATCCTCCGGCGTTAGCGCCGTCGCGCCTTTGTAAACTTTATCCGCTTTTTCATCGTCGCCTTTGAAGCGCACGTTAGAGAACTCTGTGCCGCCCACCAGGCCTGGTTCGATATCGGTGACGCGCAGCGCGGTTCCATGCAGGTCGGTGCGCAGATTCAGGCTGAACTGGCGCACAAAGGCTTTGGTCGCGCCATAGACGTTGCCGCCCGCATAGGGCCAGCTTCCGGCTACGGAGCCGATATTGATAATATGGCCGACGTTGCGCTCCACCATATCCGGCAGCAGGGCGCGCGTCATATAGACCAGCCCTTTGGTATTGGTGTCGATCATATTTTCCCAGTCTTCAACGTTGGCGCGATGCGCCGGCTCGATGCCGAGCGCCAGTCCGGCGTTATTAACCAGCACGTCGATATTGCGCCACTCGGCGGGCAGAGAGGCGACCGCCTCCTCAATCGCGGCGCGGTTGCGCACGTCAAGCTGTACGGTATAGAGGTTTTCGCCCAGCTCCTCTTTCAGCTCCTGTAAACGCTCAGCGCGGCGTCCGCTGGCAATAACTTTATGACCTGTTTCAATGAATCGGCGGGTGATACTTTGACCAAAACCGGCGGTCGCGCCGGTAACAAAAATAATCATCTCACTGTTCCTTAAACAATTGCAGGTTTAATAGTCCCTTGATATTAAGAGCAAATCTTCAAACAAAAAAGGTTTGCGGGCCAAAACGCTCTAATTAAGGAAGCTGCCGCAGGTATTTAAGGGCGGAGGGCGATGGTCTGATCGACTGCCAAAGGGAGTGTTAATGGCCAGATGGAAACGCCTTTTCTCCGGGATCTGGTTATTAGCGCCTGGAGCATTGCTCAGAACCACAGAAAATTTTCAGGAAGATATGCTAAAACAGCCTTCAATCGCAGAGGTGTAACCATCTCAGGGAGCCATACGCTTTCTGCGCGTGGTCAGATGGGGATAAGATCTGCGCAGCGGCAAGAGAGGGACGCGCAAGAGTCTGCTTTCCACCGCAAACCCGGTAAAGCAGAGAGCATTAATCACAGCGTCTCAGGCAATTGATCGCCGTCCTGTTAAAAAACGAAACGGGTCTGGAAGCGATTCCCTGGCAGAGGGAACAGCAAGCGACAGAGAGGGGCTAATGTGAACTGCCTAATCGCGACAGCCCTTAGTTCTGATGAGTCCGTAGAGGGAGAAATAGCATTCATCACAAAAAGAAGAATCTACAGAGAAAAGGCGTTGTATAACCGTTCGGCGAGCGCCGCAATATAAACAAAGACGAGATGGCAATATTTTCATGTGAAAGTCTCTTAATAATTCTTCCGTCGGCTTGCAATATCAGACTCTGCCGGGCGGTGTTTTAGTGATGCTGGCGCGTTCAATAAAGGAATTATATAGGGTTTAAAAGAAACCCAAAGTAAACAGAAAGGCATGAAAAGCATTTTTTATTGAGGTATATCATGTTCATTTGGTTTTGTTAGCCAGGCTGGATCTTTCTTGTGCTTGATTTCACTGCTGTTTTATCAAGCGAAATTTTACAGGTTAGAAATTTTCGAATTTTTCGATAGTTTTCCAGGGGGATTTTGCAGGTAAGTTATTAATTTGGGTAAATATTTAAATCACTATTACTCCACGGCAAATGAAACTTATCCTGAGATCTCAATTACAAGGAGATCTTATGGAAAGTAAATATGTAAAAGATGCAATTCACATTTGTCGCCTGATGTTTGGCCAGGCGGTGCTGGAGCTGCTTCAGGATAATCAATTTGTAACGAACACCGCTATTGAAGAGAAAGTAAAGAAAATGCTGCCTGACCGAAAACCAGAACTGGTTTATAAAATTGCCATGGAGTTGCTTAAACATGATATTCATTGATGCCCTTCATTTTTAAGTAAAAAAATCCCGGCAGAAAACCTGCCGGGCTATGCCCTGGTGAGGCGTGTGTAATCAGTGTGTTTACTTTTCGCGCCGCTTATTGCGAACGCTGGTAAAGTTCTCTCCCTTGATAAAGGTATTGCTAAAGCATAGTTGCAGGTAAAATATTAATTAATGAAGCATAACAATGAGTAATTATCTGCGGCTGTATCTTTGGGGCTATAAAATAGAGATCTTATATGTAGGCACTATTATTTCGGTAAAGGTGATTTTTCGATGAGGTTATCAATACGCCTGCCGATACGGAGAGAAAGTGGAGTAGCCGCGTTATCAGGTAGTAAGTTTCTGTTTAGCGCCATCTGCTTAATCCTTAAGTCAGTGTAAAGGGTGTTAACCGTTCGCCAGGCAATATGTAAAGAAATTGCCTGAGGGAGGGCAGAACGGTTAACCGCTTTTATATTAGAGAATTTGTATATTAAGTAAATGTTTGCGGCTCACGGATTGCGTCTCATTTGGCTATGAATGTGATTTGATACAATCTGAGTATAATGGCGCAAAATTTTTACTCTCTGTTTTGAAAGCATTAATTCTGGCACGCAAGTACCCAAGTCACAGGTCTCCTTTAATATCATCAGGGGCATGAATGCGGATAAAAACATAGCGCCGTTCAATCTGGTGCGCTTCTGCCAGCAACTTTTTGTTATCCGCTAAAGCAGTGCCACCAGACCAAAGGAAAGAATTTGATCAGCCAGAACCCATTGAGTTAGCGGGTATTGCGGTTATTATCATGGGCCTGCTGCTGTTGACCTTTACCTGAAGGAACATCTGTGACTGATATTACTATTTACCACAATCCGGCCTGCGGGACGTCCCGCAACGCGCTGGCGCTTATCCGCAACAGCGGCGTTGAGCCATCAGTTATTCTGTATCTGGAAACGCCACCGACGCGTGACCAGTTAAAAAAACTGATTGAGGATATGGGCATAAGCGTGCGGGAACTGCTGCGTAAAAATACTGACCCTTATGAGCAGCTAGGGCTGGCAGAAAACCGGTTCAGCGATGACGAACTGCTCGATGCCATGCTGGATTATCCCATTCTTATTAATCGACCTGTGGTGGTTACGCCGCTCGGTACGAAACTCTGCCGTCCGTCTGAAGCGGTTCTGGATATTCTGCCTGACCCGCAGCAGGGAGCCTTTACCAAAGAGGAAGGCGAAGTGGTGATTAATGCGCAAGGTAAACGCGTCTGCCTCTGATTTTGCGCTGACAGCGGTGGCTGTTGCCGCTCTGATAAACCTGCCATTCGTGAGGCGTGCGGTTATGGGTATCTCAACACCCCGTTGAAATCGCTTATACTCTCCCTCCCTTACTGTGCAGGAATCGTCACTTGACCATTGAAACTCAACGGCTGGCTAATGAACTGCGCCAGGTTATCAGCGCTTTTGTGCGCAATGCGCGCGTGGCAACCGCCACCGTACGAACTTCACAGCATGAAACCCTGGATCTGCTTGATACGCATCAGGCACTCTCTATCGCGGAGCTTGCCCGTCTGCGCGGTGTTAAACATCAAAGTATGCGTCTGGTCATCAATGAGCTGGAGCAGCAAGGTCTGGTACAGCGGCAAAAAAGTCCGCAAGACGCGCGGGCGCAGCTGATCGTACTTAGTGAAAGCGCTCGCGCATCGCTGGCAGACGCGCGGGCACAACGTAGCGAGTGGATAGCAAAGCAGATTGCCGACAAGCTTGATGCTGCTGCATGTGAGGATCTCCAGAAAGGCCTGGCGGCGCTGCGTAAACTGCTTTAATCCTGCTTGAGCTGGTTTACCACTTGCGCGAGCGTATTTAATCCCCAGTGCTCGACGTACTGCCCATTCTCAATGCGAACCATATCCATTACCGCAATGGTTAGCTTTTTGCCGGTGGGCGCCACGCCCAGCAACTCTCCGTTGTGCACGCCTGCTATCGTCTTACGCGTAGTAACCCAGTCGCGTTCGGCAATCTGATCTTCGATGCTGACCTGCAAATCAGTCAGCGCGGGAAAGAGGATCTGATTAAAGGTACGCCACAGACTTTCACGATCGTTGGCCGTACCCGCTGGGGCAGATCGATTGATGAAACGGGGCGCAACCAAATCCTCAAACGCCTGACGATTGCCTTCGGCAATCACCTGCTGGTTAAAGCGCTGCACAACGATTTTGTTCTCTTCAGACATACCAGGCTCCGCAATATATACAGTTAGACTGTATATAATTAAGCAGTACGGAGCTTTAACGCGATAGGTAAGTTGTGCGGTGGGATGAGAAGAGCCTAAACGGCCGCGCTTTTCACTTCACTATCCAGCGCATAGTTATTTCAGTTAACTCTTTCTCTGAATACTGCCCCGCAAGGCTCTTTCCGCCGCGCCGCCATCTCGCCTCTGGCCGCCGAGACGACACGCCTCACATCAGTCAAAGCAATCACACTAATCGCTGAAGCTATGGCCGCGTTAGTCGATAACCCAGGTACAGCTCATCTCTGAAGATGAGTATGGATCATGAGTTCTGATTGCGAACGGACCTGCTTTTAGCCCTCCCTTTTTTCTACACCAGCACACGCACTCCTTTTAATCGCAGAGGAAACAATAATATGTCTGCCATCAAGACAATAAGTCAGCTCTTTACAGGTTCCCGCATTACAGGTGCGTCTCAGCCTGCGGACGGCATTTTCAACTGCGGAAATCTGCCCGCTTCTCTCTCTGCAGCAGGCCTCAGCAATCGCGCTGCGGGCATTTTGTTGACGTTCGTACCGCCCGAGGCGGATTTTCAGAAGGTCAGCCAGGCATGGCAACGTTTTACCTCGGCAGATTTAACCGTCGTAACGCTCTCTTCTAACGGCGCACTCAGCGCCAGCGGCAGGCAGACAACATACTGCAAAGGGGATGGACAGGAAGGTAGCTGGCTCTGGTTGCCCCGTACTCTGATTGCGCAACATGAAACGCATATTGTCGATCTGCATCTGCAAGACACCTACACCGCGACCGATCGCATCAGCGCCATTGAGCGGGAGCTGGCAGCCCTGAAAGTGCGTATGCCGCTCTCTGCTGACCGCACCTTCGCCATGATCTACTGCGACGGACTTTCAGCATCGGAAGGCTTTTTGATGCAGGCCTGGTATAACAGCGGTCGTTTTCCCTGCCTGGCCATTGGCGGTTCTGCAGGCGGGCGCGTGACCTTTGACGGCACCTGGATCGGCGTAGGCGGCCGCGTGTTGCAGGGGAAAGCGGTAATCGTTTTCTGCCAGATGGCAGCAGGCAAATCATTTTCCCCCTTTAAGAGCCAAAACTTCGAGCCGCTTAACAAAAGCTGGTTAATTGCGGAAGCCGATCCGGTTACGCGCACCCTGACCTCGGTGTTTAATGAGCAGGGGCAGCAGCAGCCCTTTATCCGCGCGCTGACAGAGCACCTTAACTGCAACGAAACGCAGCTTAATGAGCGACTGAAAGGCCTGACCTTTGCGGTAAAGGTAGGCGAGGCGTTTTTTATTCGTTCTGTGGCGAAGATAGACAGCCAGAACGTGCATTTTTTCTGCGATCTGGAGTTTGGCGACCGGCTCTTTTTAATGCGGGAGACCGACTTCAAACAGGCGACGCTCCGTGACTGGCAGGCGTTTACACAGCGCCACGGTAAACCCGCGGCAATCCTGATGAACGACTGCATACTTCGTCGCGTGGGGAATGCCGACAAGCTGCATGATGCCCACTTTTTTAAAGGCATTCCCGCGGCCGGCTTCTCCAGCTTCGGTGAAATACTTGGCGTGCCGATTAACCAGACGCTCTCTGCGCTGGTGTTTTTTAATCACAATGTCAACGCGATGGCGCAGTTTCCCGTGGAGTATGCCAGCTATGCCGCGCATTACGCTCAGCGTGCGCTGCGTCGCTGGGAGGCACTGAACAGAGTCCAGTCGCGCGTGCTGGCTCGCGTCGTGAATTATCAGCAGGAGCTGGCTCCTATTGTTCAGGCGCTGCCGGTGCTGGAAGCGGCAACGCAGAGCCAGAGTGAGGCGCTGGTGATGGCCGAAAGCAGTATCCGCGCCATCAGCGATATCGCGAAAGAGAGCCAGCAGGCGCAGAGCCGTTTAGGCGAGGGGCTGGACGATCTGGAAGAGATCTCAAATGGCATCAACGTCATCACGCTTGGCATCAGCAATATCGCTTTCCAGACCAATATTCTGGCGCTCAACGCGGCAGTTGAAGCAGCGCGGGCGGGCGAGGCGGGCAGGGGATTTGCCGTTGTGGCGGGGGAAGTGCGCCGTCTGGCTCACTCTTCTAAAGAGCAGGCGGAAGCCACGGCGAGCAACATCAACGATGCAGTCAGCACCATTTCGCGTATTCGCGACGTGGCGACCGGTACGGTACAAACCGCTACGGATATGGCGGAGCGCAGTATTCACGCGGCCGATAAGATTGCTGAGATGAGTCATCAGACGCGGCATGAGCGGGCAGATATAACAAAACAGCTGAACAGCCTGCGCACGCTGACGGCTGGCATGGATGCCATGCAGGAAGCGGTGGCCGAACTGAAAGTGCTGCAAACCCTCTCAACAGGCCGTTAAGGTCTGTCCGGCGTGACCCGCTCAGGCGCGCCGTTCCTGGTAGTAAAGCATCCCGGTGACTCACTGTGTCATCGGGATTTTTTTAGCTAACGCCACGCAGTGACAAAGCGCGCTCATCCTGTAAAACGAGCGGGTGCGCTGTTTCAGCGCGCGCTGCACCAGCGGCGAGCGCTGCTCCTTTGTTACCCTTTTTCCCTGCTGACGCCTTTCATGCAGGCAACCGGTTGCGCACACGATACCGTTTTTCTGACCGGCGCATTAAGGCCTCATTTACATAACATATTGATATTCTATATTTTCTGGCATGCGGGTTGCAGTTTATCGCTTACTGTCCGACTGTTAATTGCGCCAGCGAGCGCGGAATCAAGGAGCCTTTATGCCGTTAACCTCTACTGCCATTCGCGCCAGCTTTTTCGATTTTAACGATATTGCGCACGAGCCTGAGGAGATTATGGCGCAGGCGCGCTATATCGAAGATGGCGTTCTGCTGCTGGAGGCGGGGCGTATCGTCGGGCTGCACGCCTGGGAGACGCTGCCGCATCTGCCGGGCAGCCTGATCGATCTGCGTGGCAGCCTGATTGTGCCGGGCTTTGTCGATACGCATATCCACTATCCGCAAACGGAGATGATTGGCGCTTATGGCGAACAGCTGCTGACGTGGCTGAACCAGTATACGTTTCCGGTGGAAAGCCAGTATCACTGCGTGGAGCACGCCACCGCCATGTCCGCCTTTTTCCTGCAACAGCTGCTGACAAACGGCACCACCAGCGCGCTGGTATTCGGCACCGTTCATCCACAGTCAGTCGAGGCGCTGTTCAGTGCGGCGGAAGCGATCGATATGCGGCTGATTGCGGGAAAGGTCATGATGGATCGCAACGCGCCGGAGGAGCTGCTGGAAACGCCGGAGCAGAGCTATGCCGAGACGCGGGCGCTGATTGAGCGCTGGCACGGACGCGGACGGCTCAGCTACGCGCTGACGCCGCGCTTTGCGCCTACCTCAACGCCGGCGCTGCTGAAAAAGGTGCAGCAGCTGCGCCAGGAGTTCCCCGATGTCTGGCTGCATACGCACCTCAGTGAAAACCCGCAGGAGGTCGCCTGGGTGAAATCGCTGTTTCCGCAGTACGAGGGCTATCTCGACGTTTATCATCGCCACCAGCTGACCGGACGACGCAGTATGTTCGCGCACTGCCTGCATCTGGAGGAGAGCGAGTGGCAGTGCCTGCACGAGACCGACTCAGCCATCGCCTTTTGCCCGACATCAAACCTGTTCCTCGGCAGCGGGCTGTTCAACCTGAAGCGCAGCTGGCAGCAGAAGGTCAAAATTGGCATCGGTACAGACATCGGCGCCGGCACCACCTTTAATATGCTTAAGACGCTGGGGGAAGCCTACAAGGTGGGGCAGCTACAGCAGTATCGGCTGAGCGCCGCGGAAGCCTTCTACCACGCCACGCTCGGCGGCGCGCACGCGCTCGATCAGCATGACAAAACAGGGAATTTCGCGCCGGGCAAAGAGGCGGATTTCGTGGTGCTGGATCGAGCCGTTTCACCGCTGCAGCAACTGCGCATGGGCAACAGCAAGGATATCTGGGAGCAGCTTTTCGTGCTGATGACGCTGGGCGACGATCGTAATATCGCCGAGACCTGGATAAACGGACGCGCGGTATGGCGGCGCGACGACGCTAAGAGGCAGAGCTGAGTTGTTCCGGGCGCGGCAACCTGCCAGGATAATCTTTTGTACGGTAATCAGGAGTGAGGCATGAACGTCAGACAAAATCCGTTTTTTCAGGTGAGCACGTTACCTTACCAGGCGCCACCGTTTGACCAGATTCAGGAAGAGGATTTTCTGCCCGCGCTTCAGGCGGGCATCGAGGAGAAGCGTAAAGAGGTTGAGGCGATTGCGCAAAATCCCGAGGCGCCTACCTTCGCCAACACCTTTGAGGCGCTGGAGCGCAGCGGACAGCTGCTCGAACGCGTTAATCTGGTCTTTGGTGCCATGACCTCCGCCAATACCAGCGATTACCTGCAGCAGATCGATGAAGAGATTGCGCCGCAGCTGACCGCGCTGAACGATGAGATTGTCCTGAACAGCGCGCTGTTCGCGCGTCTTGACGCTGTTTATCAGCAGCGTCAGTCGCTGGCGCTCGATCCTGAGTCGCTGCGGCTGGTGGAAGTGACCTGGCAGCACTATCAGCTGTCCGGCGCCAGCCTGGACGAAGAGGCTAAACAGAAGCTTAAGGCGCTGAACCAGCAGGCGGCGCGCCTCAGCACGCGCTTCACCAATAAACTGCTGGCCGCCACCAAAGCGGGCGGGCTGGTGGTACAGAGCGCCGACGCGCTTGATGGCCTGAGCCCGGCGGATCTCGCAGTGGCGCAGGCGGCGGCGAAAGCACGCGGGCTGGAGAATGCCTGGCTGCTGGTGCTGCAGAACACCACTCAGCAACCGGCACTGCAGGCGCTGCGTTCACGAGCGACGCGGCAGGCGCTTTTTTCCGCCTCGACCGGCCGCAGCGAAAAGGGCGATGAGAATGATACCCGCGCGCTGGTGCTGGAGCTGGCGCAGCTGCGCGCGCAACAGGCGCAGCTGCTGGGTTTCGCCAGCTTTGCCGAATGGCAGCTGAAAGATCAGATGGCAAAAACCCCGGACGCGGCGTTCGCCTTTATGCGCCATATCGTTCCGGCCGCCCGCGGGCGCGCCGAACGCGAAGCGGCCGCTATTCAGCAGACCATTGACCAGCAGCAGGGCGATTTTACCCTGGCCGCCTGGGACTGGAACTTCTACGCCGAGCAGGTGCGTAAAGCGCAGTACGATCTGGATGAGAGTCAGATTCGGCCCTATTTCGAGCTGAACACCGTACTGGAGAAAGGGGTGTTCTGGGCTGCCAGCCAGCTCTACGGCATTCGCTTCACCGAGCGTCACGATCTGCCGGTGTACCACCCTGACGTGCGCGTATATGAGATTTTCGATGTGGACGATGCGCCGCTGGCGCTGTTCTATACCGACTACTTTAAGCGCGATAACAAAGGCGGCGGCGCGTGGATGAGCAACTTCGTTAACCAGTCCAGGCTGCTGGCGACGCGTCCGGTCATCTATAACGTCTGCAACTACACCCGACCACCGGAAGGCGAACCGGCGTTGCTCAGCTGGGATGAGGTCGTGACGATGTTCCATGAGTTTGGCCATACGCTGCATGGGCTGTTCGCCACCCAGCGCTATCCCAGCCTCTCCGGCACCGCTACGCCGCGCGATTTCGTTGAGTTTCCTTCTCAGTTTAACGAACACTGGGCAAGCGAGCCGCTGGTCTTCCTGAACTATGCCCGCCACTATCAGAGCGGTGAGGCGATGCCGGAAGCGCTGCATCAGAAAATCGTACGCGCCAGCCGCTTTAATAAAGGCTATGACATGAGCGAACTACTGGCCGCCGCGCTGCTGGATCTGCACTGGCACAGCATCCGCGTTGGCGAGGCACCGCAGTCAGTAGAGGGCTTTGAGCAGCAGGCGCTGCAGAGCGATAACCTGGCGCTGGCCGCCGTACCGCCGCGCTATCGCTCCAGCTATTTCCAGCATATCTGGGGTGGCGGCTACGCGGCCGGTTATTACGCCTATATCTGGACGCAGATGCTGGCGGACGACGGCTATCAGTGGTTTGTGGAGAACGGCGGGCTGTCGCGCGAGAACGGCGACCGCTTCCGCCAGATGATCCTGTCGCGCGGCAACAGCAGCGACCTGAAGCAGCTCTATGAGAACTGGCGCGGCGGTGAGCCGCAGCTTGAGCCGATGCTGAAAAATCGCGGTCTGGAGGATTAACCATGAGCGGGCGCAATGCCCGCTTTTTTATCCCAGCGGGCCGCCCTCGATGGTTTCGCACATACCCGCCAGCACCCGCTCGCCGGTTTCCTGCCGCAGTTCCTGATACCAGGCCGCGGTCGCCTGCTGATCCTTGCCATGGGTTATGTCGCAGCGTTTGCGCGCTTTCAGCACCAGATCGCGGGTGCGGCTGACGCGTCTCGCCTCATAGCGCAGCAAGGCGTCCTCAATGCCCAGCGAGTGGGCGGCAAGAGAGGAGGCCAGCACCAGCGCGTCTTCCATCGCCGCGCAGCCGCCCTGACCAATATCGGGCGTCGTGCTGTGCGCCGCATCGCCCAGCAGCGCGATACGGCCGTTGACGAAACGGCTGAACGGCTCGATATCATGGATCTCAACGCGGTTGGTGGTAGCGGGATCAATAGCCTCAATCAGTCGCTGCACAGGCTGCGCCCATCCGTGGAAGTAACGGCGTAAATCCGCTTTGAGCGTGCTGCGATCCTCCGCCAGCCCCTTCGGTAAGGGCACGTCAAAGAAGAAATAGAAGCGGTTGCCGCTGACCGGCATTAACGAGACGCGCTTGCCTTCGCCGACGAAAGTCGTCCACTGGTCGTCGGGCGCCAGCGACGCATCGATCTCCACCAGCCCGTTCCAGTTCACATAGCCGGCATAGCGGCGCTCGACTGTTTCGCCCAGCACGCTATGACGGATAACTGAATGCGTGCCGTCGGCGGCGACCAGCAGATCGCCGTGTGCCAGCGTGCCATCTTCAAAGGTGGCGGTAACACCGTTGCTGTGCTGGGTGACCTGCGTCACGCGTTTGCCAAAGCTGACGCGTTCGCGGCCATAGCTCTCTATCAGCATCGCCTGAAGTTCGGCGCGCGCTACCGGAGAGGGATATTCGCCGACCTGGCGTACCAGCGGCTCCATACTGAAACGCGTCAGGGTCGTGCCGCTGGCGAAATCCTGGTAGGCCATATAGGCCATATTTCCGCTCAGCGCGCGCAGCTGCGCTTTCAGACCCAGCGCATTAAGGCATTTCACGCCGTTCGGCCAGACAGAGATGGCCGCGCCGACCGGCTTCATCTCCTTTACGGCTTCAAAAACGGCGGTTTCGATGCCCACTTTTTCCAGCGCGATAGCCGCGCACATTCCGCCAATACCGGCGCCAGTGATAATCGCTTTCATACCTTCCTCCTTGTTGATGGGGTAAAAGCTGCAACTTTTGTACCAACACGACAGGGGCATATAGCGGGGCGATAGCAGAAATAAGGAAGGGTGGACGCGCCAGTAACGGGCAGAGAGGCCAGTAAAATGCCTTATTCTGGTGCGTAGTGATATGGATGAATCTTTCGTTTCATACAGCAGCTGTAACCAGCAGAGGCTTTTGTATTCCGCGCACAGACATTTGCCCGTTCGCCAGCCATACTTAGCCGGTGTCGAACCCAGGGAGAGTAAAGATGAAAACTCGTTACATCATACTGATGCTGAGCGCCTTGCTGCTGGGGCAGAGCGCCGTTGCGCAACCGACCGCCTCTCAGGCGTTGTTTACCCCACGCGCGCCTGTTGTTCAGCTGACGCCTGTTGCGGCTAAATGCGATCTCGCCAGCTGCCAGCAGAACTGCTACGTAGAGCGTTCACACTGCAATACGCGCGGAAACGGCTCCTGTAGCAGCGAAGCGCAAATTTGCGTGCAGAACTGCGCCAGCCAGTGCAGATAAGGCATAAACGGCAAATCCTGCGGTTTGCCGTTTATTGATTCAGGTCAAACCATCCTGTCGCCGTTTCCCTGTCCGGCCTGCCATCACCTAAAATAGTCATTTTTCTGTCACCTGAACCGGCTTTACTGCCGGGCAGTCTCGGCGCGTTTTTAGGAATGTTATGTCTTACGTTTATCTGTTTATCGCTATAGTGGCGGAAGTGATCGCAACCAGCTGTCTGAAAGCTTCCGAATCTTTTACCCGCCTGTGGCCCGCGGTGGCAACGGTGACAGGATATGCCATCGCATTCTATTTCCTGACGCTGGTGCTGCGCACCATGCCGGCCGGTATCGCCTACGCCATCTGGTCGGGCGTCGGGATTGTGCTGATTTCCGTGGTTGGCTGGGTGGTGTTCAAACAGAAGCTGGACCTGCCTGCCATTCTGGGCCTTGGATTGATTATTGCCGGGGTGCTGGTGGTAAACCTTTTTTCCAAAACGGTCGGGCATTAAGGTACCTTATTTCACTTTCATCGACGGGAGAAGAACGTGAAAAAACAGCTCACCGAGGCGGATATTCACGAGGTACAGACCCTTTATCATAACCCCTGGTTTAGCGTGCAGAAGGCGAGTATTGCGCTTAGCGAACAGGAACGTCGTGATTTCTATGCCGTCCATCATGAACGTCCCGCGGTAGGTATTGTGGCGATGCAGCAGGATAAGATCCTGCTGATCAAACAGTATCGTTATCTGATCGACCGCGTGGTCTGGGCGATCCCTTCCGGCGGCGTTGATGTTGATGAAACGCCCTTATGCGCCGCGCGACGCGAGCTGCTTGAAGAGAGCGGCTATCGCGCGAAAAGCATCCGTGAGCTTATTCGTTACAACCCCTCCTACGGAAGCAGCGATCAGCTGTTTATTACCCATCTTGCCACCGATCTTGAATATGTCGGCATGGATGAGGATCAGGATGAAGTGATGGATACCGGCTGGTTTACCCGTGAGGAGATCCGGCAGCTCATCGCCAGCGGCGAAATGCCAGACGGCCTCTCGCTGGTACCGCTGCTCTTGTTGCTGGCGGATCCTTCTCGCTGAAAGGGCGTCGCGCTACTGCGCTGCGTGATACTCGGTTATCAGGATCTTAACCAGCTCTGCCGCGGCCATTTCCCGCGCCAGCATCGCGCCCTGGCCCGCCCACTGCGCGCCAAAGCCGTGTTCGCCCTGAGCGGCGGCCGCGGCGGCCAGATCTTTGCCCAGCGAGTAGGCCAGCGGATAATCAGGGATCGCCTCGCGAGGGATACCGCGCGTATAGCGGCAAAAGGCGTTGCTGAGACAGCGCGCCGGTCGCCCGGAAATCGCGGCGGTCATTTCGGTCCCGGCGGCTGCGTGGTTTTTTAACGCCGCGCGATAAGCGGCATTAGCGGCTGATTCCGGGCAGAGCACAAAGGCCGTTCCCAGCTGCACGCCCGTTGCGCCCAGCTTCATCATGGCGGCGATGGCGTTGCCGTCCATAATGCCGCCTGCGGCGATAACGGGAAGATCGCACGACCTGACTATCGCCTGCACCAGCGTCATGGTGCTCATTTGCGTATCCGTTTTTTGCGGATCGAAAAGGCCGCGATGGCCGCCCGCCTCAATGCCCTGTGCCACCACGAAATCGATGCCTGCGGCAGCGGCCAGGCGCGCTTCGTCAACGGAGGTAGCGCTGGCCAGCGTCACTATGCCTTGCCTTTTCAGCTGGTCGATAACTTTCTGTTCCGGCAGACCGAAGTGAAAGCTTACCGCTGCGGGAGCCGCGTTCAGGATTGGCTCAAGCAGCGGGGAGTCGGTATTAAAAGTGGGGTAGATCTCAGTCAGCGACAGAGGCGGCGACGCGCCATACTGCTCAAACAGCGGTGTAAACCGCGCCAGCCAGGCGCTTTCACGCTCAGTATCGCGCTGCGGCGGCGCGTGGCAGAAGAGATTGATATTAACCGGTCCGGTGGTCAGCTGGCGCAGACGGCTCAGCATGGCGCTGGCCTGCGCCAGATTTGACGCGCCGAGGCTAATCGAACCCAGCGCGCCAGCGTTGCTTACGGCGGCGGCCAGTTCCGGGGTGGAGACGCCCGCCATCGGGGCCTGAATCAGAGGGAACGCTAGCTGTAGCGCGCGGCAGAGCGGGTTTTCCATCATTTCTCCTGCTGGTGGAAATAACAGCGCCCAGCATCGCGTCGCAACGGCCAAAACACAACCCTGCCGCTTAACTCTGTGGCTCAGGCAGCAAAAAACCATATTGCAGCAGCATCGTCTGCGCCGTTGCCGAGTGCAGAAAACGCGCCAGCGGCTGGGCCGATGGCTGACAGATCGCATAGCCATAGTGCGCAAAAATATTGTCAGCGGCAGGAATGTCGAACACCCTGAGGGCAGGGAACATCGCCAGACGCGGCGCATAGCTGGCGTAGCCAATAAAGAGATCGGCGTAACCATTGCTCAACAGCCAGTGCGCGGCCAACGCGCCTGCGGGCAACGGAAGGCTGTCGGTGCCGCCTACCAGCGTCTGCGCGCGCTGGCGAAGATTGTCACCCAAACCTGGATAACGCCTCTCCAGCGCGGCGAACATCTGCCAGGTGTAATCGCCTGAAGGATCGCTGAGCGGCGTTGAAGTCGCCAGCCGCAGTTCCGGGCGCTGTAGCAGAGTGAGCCAGCTGTCCGCAGCATTCACCACTTCGGCTCTGGCGGTCAGGCAGAGGCGGTTAGCGGTAAAAACCCGGCTTTCGCTTGCCATCCCTTGCCGTACCAGCGCATCCGCATGCGCCAGACTGGCGGAGGCGAAAAGGGCACACGGCTCGCCCTGCTCAATACGCTCACGCAGCAGCCCGGCCGGGCCGAATAGCGTTTCAGCCGCGAGGCCGCTTTGCGCGTTAAAAGCGGTCATCAGCTCCGGCCAGACGGGCCGCAAACTACCGGCTGCCAGTACGCGCAGCATCGTCGACATAATGGGTGCGGTAGAAGCGCTGATACCAGCGATCGGCCTGCTGCTGCATGTCGATATCGCGGAACTTTTCCGGGTAGAGCTTTTTCGCCATCCACAGCTCGCCCAGACCTATTGCCTCCGGCATGGGATAACCCCACGCCTTAGCGTAGGCAGGCATCAGCCAGACGCGATGGTTTTTCACTGCGTCGATGGATTGCCACTGCGCATCCTGGTTGATTTCACCGACGACCTCAGGGTAGCGGTCCTGCACAAAAATCACCTGTGGATTCCAGGAGATAACCTGCTCCATGCTGACCTGCTTAAATCCCTGTACGGTTGCTGCCGCAACGTTTAAGGCACCGGCATGGGCCATCATCAGGCCCGTATATTTGCCCGAGCCGTAGGTGGTGAGCGACGGGTTAGCCATATAGGCGCGCACCCGCTGTTGTTGGGGCAGGGAACCCAGGCGGTCGCTGACCAGCTTGCGGCCGGCGAAAGCAGCGTCAATCAGGGCTTTCGCCTCCTGCGGCTTATTGACCACCTCGCCGATCAGCGTAATACCTTCTTTCAATCCGAGGTTATAGGCCCGTTCTTCATTCTGCATACCGGGGTTTATCTTCCCCTGCTGGCCGGGGTCGTCATGGCGTAAAGAAATCGCGATAACCGGGATGCCCAGCGCGGAAATTTTATTAATCATCTCCTGCGGGGCGTAGTTGGTGACAAATACCGCCTGAGGATGCAGCGCCACCAGGCTTTCCACGTCAACGTGGGTGAGGTCGCCGAGCATTGCTTTATGCGTCAGTTCCGGCACCAGCTGCGCATAGCTGTCGCCAAGCTGCTGTTTCCAGTTAGCGAGGATACCGACAATTTTGTCGGTGGCGTTAAGCTGAACCAGCAGGTTCAGCGTCTGATGCTGCAACACGACGACGCGGTCAACGCGATCGGGCAGGGTGACCTGACGACCAAGCTGATCGGTAATTACGCGGCTTGCCTGGCTGTTAAAAGCGCTCAGCGCGAGCAGGCCAGCAAAGAGAGAATGGCGCAAAAAGCGGGACATAATGAACTCCACAAAACGATATGTCGCGGAGTATATAGCGCTGAGAGGAGTGATGAACAGAACAATCCTTATTAGTTACATCATACAAATGATGTTTAATAAAACCAGTTAACAACAGCGCTAACACATCAGTGTCTCCAGAATGAAAGCGCCGGTTCGCTAAACTATCCGGAAGCGCAGGGCTTCCGGATGATTTTTCGCTTAAAGACCATGCTCCAGCCAGGCCGTAATCTGCGTCACCATCGCCTCGGTGGAAATACCGTAGCGGTCGTGTAGCGTCGGCAGCGCGCCAGCCGCCAGAAAGGCATCGGGCAGGGCGATCTGACGGAAGCCAGGCGTTATGCCGTGGCGCAGCAGCAACGCCGCAATGGCTTCGCCCAGGCCACCGGTAATCGAGTGGTTTTCCGCCGTAATCACCAGTCTCCCCGCGCTGGCGGCTTCGCCAGCCTCACGCAGTATGGTCGTCTCATCCAGCGGCTTGATCACCGGGGAATGCACCACGCCTACCTCAATGCCGCAAGTTTCCAGCTGTTCCGCCGCTTCCAGCGCGCGCATCGTCATTAAGCCGCTGCTGATAATCACCGCATGTTTGCCCGAGCGCAGGCGCTGCGCTTTGCCGTGTTGATAGCGGTAGCCATACTTATCCAGCACCAGCGGGACTTTGCCGCGCAGCAGCCGCATATAGACCGGCCCCTGATGTTCGGCGATAGCGGGCACCACCTGGCTGATCTCCCGTGAATCGCAGGGATCGATAATCGTCAGGTTGGGCATACCGCGAAATATCGCCAGATCTTCCGTCGCCTGATGGCTTGGGCCGTAGCCGGTTGTCAGGCCGGGCAGGGCGCAGGCGATTTTTACATTAAGGTTCTCTTCGGCTATCGCCATACAGATAAAGTCATAGGCGCGGCGCGAAGCAAACACCGCATAGGTTGTCACAAAGGGCGTAAAGCCTTCGCGCGCCATACCGGCGGCGGCGCTCATCAGCAGCTGCTCCGCCATTCCCATCTGAAAGAAACGATCGGGAAAAGCCTCGGCGAAAAGATGCAGATCGGTATATTTGCTCAGATCGGCGGTTAGCCCGACGATATCCTGACGCTGACGCGCCAGGCTGACCAGCGCATGGCCAAAGGGCGCGGATTCCGTGGGCTGGCCCTCAGCGGCAATCGAGGCGATCATCGCCGAGGTGGTCAGACGTTTTTTTAACGCAGAAGTATTCATCTTATTCTCCCTGTTCCAGCGCTGTAAGGGCTTTATCCCATTCATCGGCGTCAACGCGGATAAAGTGGGTCTTTTCCCGGGTTTCAAGGAAAGGCACGCCTTTGCCCATTCGGGTATCGCAAATAATCACGCGCGGCTGCGGCTGCGACCAGTTGCGCGCGGCATCAAAAGCGGCGACCAGTGCATCAATGTCGTTGCCGTCCACCCGCTGCGTATACCAGCCGAAAGCCTGCCAGCGCGCCTCAACCGGCTCAAACGCCAGGATTTCGCTGCTGTGGCCATCCGCCTGCTGGTTATTGATGTCGATAATGGCGATCAGGTTATCCAGCTGCCAGTGCGACGCCGACATTGCCGCTTCCCAGGTTGATCCCTCGTTCAGTTCGCCATCAGAAAGCAGGTTATAAACCCGCGATGACGATCCTTTCCGCTTCAGCCCAAGGCAGGTGCCAACCGCAATACCCAATCCATGCCCCAGCGAGCCGCCGGTAATCTCCATGCCGGGCGTATAAGCTGCCATACCGGACATCGGCAGGCGACTCTCGTCGCTGCCGTAAGTTTCGCGCTCCGCTTCAGGGATAACGCCCGCCTCCAGCAGCGCCGCGTAAAGCGCGATAGCGTAATGACCAATTGAGAGATAAAACCGATCGCGGCCTTCCCATTCGGGATCGGCGGCGCGATAGTTCAGCGCATGGAAATAGCTCACGGCGAGCAGATCGGCGGTGCCAAGGGCCTGGCCGATATAGCCCTGGCCCTGAACCTGGCCCATCAGCAGCGCATGGCGTCGAATACGGGCGGCGCGCTGGCGTAGCGTCAGCGGCGAAGTTTCAGTATGCATAGAACCTCCTGATTAACGATTAACGTCCGCTGCCCGGATGCGCAGCACGCAGAGCGCACCCAGCAGCAGAACCGCAGCGATAAAGTACATGCCCGAGGCGGGTGAACCGGTGAGCGTGGTAATCCCCCCGATAAGCCAGGGCGAAAAGAATCCGGCGAGATTGGCGATGCAGTTCACCGCCGCAATACCGGCCGCGGCAGAGACGCCACCCAGCAGATTGGTTGGCAGCATCCAGAACAGCGACGAGGCGGAGAGAATGCCCGCCGCTGCAACGCAGAGGAAGGAGAGCGACAGCGCAACGCTATGGCCCAGCAGGGTTGCCAGCGTCAGGCCCACCATGCCAAGCAGCATCGGAATGATAAGGTGCCAGCGGCGCTCGCGATGACGATCGCCGCTGCGGCCCGCTATCAGCATAAAAACGATGGCGCACAGATAGGGCAGACTGGTAAGCAGGCCAATATGCAGCGGTTCGCGGATGCCAGCGTTTCTTACCAGCGTCGGCAGCCAGAAGGTCAGGGCGTACTGACCCATCACCACGCAAAAATAGATAGCCGCCAGCGTCCAGAGTCGCTTGTCCGCCACGAAAGCCTTAATGGTGCCGTGGTGCGACTTTTGCTGGTTATCTTCTTCCAGATCGGCGCGCACCATGTTTTTTTCGCTTTCGTCGAGCCATTTCGCCTGTTCAACGCGATCCTTGAGCACCACCAGCACGACCAGTCCCATCAGGATCGTCGGGATCGCTTCCAGCATGAACATCCATTGCCAGCCCGCCCAGCCGCGCGATCCGGCGAAGGTCTCCATTATCCAGCCAGAGAGCGGGCCGCCGATCATGCCGGAAAGCGGAATGGCGACAAACCAGAGCACCGTCATGCGCGCCCGTCGCTGGGCAGGGAACCACCAGGTAAGATAGAGCAGCAAGCCCGGGGCCAGACCGGCTTCCGCCACGCCGAGCAGGAAGCGCAGCAGGTAGAACTGCCAGGCTGTCTCGACAAAGGCGAAGGCGCCAGAGATCAAGCCCCAGGTGATCATAATACGAGCGACCCAGCGGCGAGCGCCGACGCGGTGCAGGATCAGATTGCTGGGCACCTCAAAGAAAAAATACCCCAGGAAAAAGATCCCGGCGCCAAGCCCATAGACCGTTTCGCTCAGCGCGAGATCGTCCATCATCTGCAGCTTGGCGAAGCCGACGTTGACGCGATCCAGATAGGCGCAGAGGTAACAGAGCATCAAAAACGGCATCAGACGCCAGGCGATTTTTCGGTAGGCGCCGTCGCGCGCAGCGACGGCCGCACTGATATTCAGCGTTGTCATAATAATCACTCCGGGAGTGACCAGCAGCCGGGCTGCTGGCGAAAAGGGGGCCGATCAGTGGATCAGCATGCCGCCGTTCACGTCTAAGGTGATGCCGGTGAGGTAGCTGGAGAGATCGCTGGCGAGAAACAGCGCGGCGTTGGCCACATCGTCAGCCTCGCCGAGGCGTCCAAGCGGGATACCGTCAATAATGGCGTGGCGACGTTCGTCATGCAGTAGCCCGCCGGTGATATCGGTCTGGATCAGGCCAGGCGTCAGCGCGTTGACGCGGATCCGATCCGGGCCGAACTCGCGCGCCATCGCTTTTGCCAGGCCAAGCACGCCCGCCTTTGCCGCGCTGTAGTGCGGGCCGCCAAAGATGCCGCCGCCGCGCTGCGCCGATACCGATGACAGGCAGACGATACTGCCGCCGCCCTGACGCTGCATAATGGGGATCACCGCCTGCGACATCAGCAGCGTGCGGCGCAGGTTAACATCCAGGATGCGGTTGTAATCCTCGATGCCGATCTCCAGCGTTTTGACCGGCTGCGTAATGCCGGCGTTATTGACCAGCACGTCGATGCGGCCATATGCCTGCATCACCTGAGCGACAGCACGCTGAATAGCCTCACCGTCGGTGACGTTGGCGGCGAGGCCCAGGTGCCCGGATCCCAGCGCCAGCGCGGTGCGCTGCGCCGCGGTTTCATCCAGATCCAGCACCACGACGCGTGCGCCGTGGCGGGCGAAGCAGGCGGCCGTTGCACGTCCAATACCGCGCTGAGATGCGGCGCCGGTAATAATCGCAACTTTTTCTTTCAGCAACATAAATAACTCCAGTTTCTTTTTTATTAGGTTCGGTATCGCTACCGGTAGGGTTCATCTTCAGCATTAGAAAAGGCGACAACGTTGGCAATGCAAAAAAATTCATTTGATGCTGAATGAAATTGTTGGTTTGATGCAGTTAACATTTTTTATTTTTTAAAACGGATATAAATCACAAAAATGTGAGCGGAAATGTTTATGGAAAAGCCTGTCAGTCAGCTTCCTTCTTTAAAATCGCTGCGCGTATTTGAAGAGGTGGCGCAAAACGGAAATGTGGCCCGGGCGGCGGAAAAATTAAATATCACGGCGTCAGCGGCGAGCCACCAGCTGGCGAAACTGGAGAAAGAGCTGGGCTCAATTCTATTTCACCGCTCGGCGAAAGGCGTGGTATTAACTCTGGCGGGAGAACGCTATTTAGAGGAAATCCGGCCGCTAATCCTGGGGCTGACGCAGGCGACGGCGCGTCTGCGTAATGAGAAAGATCGCAGCGCGCTGCGTATTCACTGTGCGCCCAGCTTTGGGCTGTTATGGCTGCTGCCGCGTCTTCATAAATTTCGCGAGGCGCACCCGGAAATACAGGTTACGCTCTCCTGTTCTTATGAAAATCTCTCTTTTAGCCGAGATAATATTGATATTGCGGTGCGCCATGGGTTTCCAGAATGGAAGGCATTTGAAATAAAAACCATTCGCCATGAAAAAATGTCGGTGCTGGCATCGCCCGCGTATCTGGAAAAATATCCGCTGCGCGAACCCGCTGAATTAAACAACCATGCGCTGATCCTTTCCGAGTCGCCGCTTATTCAGTGGCCGCAGTGGTTCGCCACGCAGCAATTGCCGCAGCCCGCCAGAGAGTGGCTGTTTCGTTTCGATCGCTCTTATATGAGTCTTGAAGCCGCCATGCTCGGCCACGGACTTATCTTTGAAAGCGAACTGCTGGCCGCTGATTATCTACGCAGCGGCAAACTGGTAACGGTATTTGACGCCGCCCTGAGCTTGCCGGTCAGCGCCCATCACCTGGTCTATCCGCGCGGCTATGCGCAGTTTCCGCGCGTGAGTTATTTTTTGCAGTGGATTCAGGCGCAGCTGGGTGAGTAAGCGGACGGATTCAGCCGCGGTATCTGATGGCTTCCACAAAAGCGGCAAAGGCGGAGGAGGTGTTCCGTCGGTTAGGATAATAAAGGTGAAACCCTTCAAATGTTGGACTCCAGTCGGCAAGCACTTCAATCAGACGGCCCGCGTCAATATGAGGCCGCGCCATCTGCTCCGGCACATAGGCCAGGCCGATGCCGTCCAGCGCGCCGTTCATGACGTGAATAATACTGTTGGATAGCAGCGGGCCATTTACCCGGATAGTTAATTTGCGATCGTCCTTTTCAAATTCCCAGGCGTAGACGCTGCCGCCGACCGAGTGTCGGATATTAATACAGCGATGCGCCGTGAGATCCTGCGGAATAACGGGAACGGGATGCGCCTTAAAATAGTCAGGCGTGCCGACCACCGCCAGCCGCCAGTCTGGCCCCAGTCGAACCGCAATCATATCGCGGCCGATCGATTCGCCCAGCCGGATGCCGGCGTCAAAACGCTCCGTGACAATATTGGTAAAGCCGTAGTCGATACAAATTTCCACGCTGATATCAGGATATCTGGAAAAAAAGGCGGGCAGCGCGGGACGAAGCAGGCTTTCGGCGGCATCGTCGGAACAGGTAATGCGAATATTTCCGGCAGGGGTATCGCGCAATTCGCCAATGCGCGCAATTTCGCTATTAATCTGTTCAAACAGCGGTGCAACCGACTGCAACAAACGTTCGCCCGCTTCCGTTGGCGCGACATTCCGCGTGGTGCGTGCCAGCAGACGCACGCCGATACGCTCTTCCAGATTGCGAATAGTATGGCTGAGCGCGGAAGGACTCACTCCCAGGCCTGCCGCTGCTTTGGTAAAGCTCTGCTCCCTCGCCACAGCGATAAACGCCTGAATATCATTCATCTTATCCATACCTTATTAATGATTTTAATTCACAGAGAGTGGAAAATTATCTTATTGAGGCGGGCGAATCCAATCGCATTTAACCAATCGCACAGATCATTAAAACCCGCCACGCCCAGAAAAAAGCCTCTGCGCGGGCGTTTAGTTAATTACTGAATTTTATTCAGCAGCGTATGCGGCGCTGGCAGGTTAATCATTCCACTTATCTCTGTAAGGATAGAGTGAAATCGTTAGCCATTAAGGCCGGAGCTCAATGGAAATTCAAATTAACAATAAAACCCTTCAGGTCGATGCCGAAGGCGACACGCCGTTATTGTGGGTGTTGCGCGACGACCTGGGCATGACCGGAACAAAATATGGCTGCGGTCTGGCGCAGTGCGGCGCCTGCTCGGTCATGATCGACGGAAAGATAGCGCGATCCTGCGTCACCCCGATCGATAAGGTCATCGGTAAGCAGATCACTACCATCGAGGCGATCGAAGCGGATGATACGGGCAAACGTGTCGTCCAGGCCTGGATAAAGCATCAGGTGCCTCAGTGCGGCTATTGCCAGTCTGGTCAGGTGATGGCGGCGACTGCGCTGCTAAAGCAGAACGCGCGCCCATCCGACCAGGAGATTGCCGCGGCGATGGTGAATCTCTGCCGCTGCGGCACCTATAACGCCATCAGCGCAGCCATCCACGAGGTAGCGAGTCAGGGAGACCCACAGTGAAAGCCTCTTCCAGCGCACCAGATATTACCTTCGGGGATGAACCTGTCAGTTTGTCGCGCCGCCGCTTTTTGCTCGCCTCGGGCAGCGTAGCAGGCGCGTTCGTGCTGGGGATTGGTCTGCCTGTGGGACAGGCTCGCGCGCAGGCGGCTGAACAGACGCTGCCGCCCGGTACGCGCGTCCCGGCGTTTCTTGAAATCCGGCCAGACGGCAGCGTGCGTTTTCTGTCGCCGTTTATCGAAGGCGGACAGGGCATTTTTACTGCTATGGCGCAGATCGTCGGTGAAGAGCTGGATGCCGATCCCGCCACGTTCCTGGTAGAGAATGCCCCGGCTGGCGAACAGTACAAGGTGATGGATAGCGGCATGCGCATTACCGGCGGCAGCCAGTCGGTGCGAACCAGCTACGCGACGATGCGCCGCCTCGGTGCGCTGGCGCGTCAGATGCTGTTGCAGGCGGCGGCAGAAGCGCTGGGCGTGCCGATTGCGGCGCTGCGCACCGAGCCAGGAAAAGTCGTGCACGACGCCTCAGGGCGTACGCTGACTTACGGCGAGCTTGCCAGCCGCGCGCGCGATCTGCCGGTCCCGCCCGCTGACTCAGTGGTCTTAAAAGATCCTGCTCAGTTTCGCTGGATCGGCAAACCCGTTAAGCGCGTCGATGTTTATGAGAAATCGACCGGGCAGGCCATCTACACCATCGACTGCCGCGTCGACAATATGCTGCACGCGGCGGTGCAGCACGCGCCGCGCCTGGGAATGGAGGCCGGTGAGCTACGCAACGCGGCGCAAGTTAAGGCCATGAAGGGCGTACACTCCGTTCACCGGTTATCAGGCGCGGTGGCGGTAGTCGCCGAGCGTTGGTGGCAGGCGAAACGCGCCGTTGAGGCATTGCAGGTCGACTGGCAGGCCGCGACAGACGCCGATGCGATGTCGGCGGATTTCTCCTCCGACGATTTTGCCCAAACGCTGGCTAACGAGCCGGGCGAGGGCAAAGAGGCAGAGGTCAAAGGCGATCTGCCGACGGGCATGTCTGCGGCTAAAACCACGCTAAGCGCCACCTACCACAGCCAGTACCTTAACCATGCCCAGCTGGAGCCGCCTTCGGCGCTGGCGCGCTTCAACGATAACGGCACGCTGGATCTCTGGATCCCTAATCAGGCGCCGGAGATGTTTCAGGGCGAGGTAGCGAAACGCACCGGGCTGGCCGCCGATAAAATTGTGATCCATTCGCCGTTGCTGGGCGGCTTTTTCGGTCGTCACTTTGTTTACGATGGCGCGATGGCGTGGCCGCAGGCGATTGAACTGGCGAAGGCAACAGGTCGCCCGATCAAACTGATCTGGAGCCGCGAAGAGGAGTTCCTGCGCGACACCCATCGCCCGATGGCGGCGGTGCGCTTCCGCGCCGGGCTGGATGACGAGGGGTATCCGCTGGCGCTGGAAGCGGTCAGCATTTGCGAAGGCCCGACCGAAGGCATCTCAGGTAAGCAGGGCGATAAGCTCGATCCGACCGCCACCGAGGGCCTGACCGGCAAAGCCTATGATATTCCCCATGTGCGCATCGCGCAGATCTATAAAAAAGGGCCGGTGAAACTGGGCTACTGGCGTTCCGTCGGCAATTCGATGAACGATTTTCTCTATGAGAGCTTCCTTGATGAAATTGCGGATAAAGGCAAGTTAGATCCCTATGAACTGCGGCTGCGCCTGCTGAAAGGCAATCCGCGCCTGACGACGCTGCTGGAAGCGGTAGCAGAGCTGTCGGGCGGGTGGAAACCGGGCCCCTATACCGCCGAAGATGGCACCCGACGCGCCCGGGGCGTGGCGATGGCGTCGCCGTTCGGCACCGAAGCGGCCGCCATTGCGGAGGTTTCGATTGAGAACGGGCAGGTCAGGGTGCATCGGGTCTGGGAGGCGATCGATCCCGGCAGCATCATCAATCCGGCCATCGTTGAAGCACAGGTCAACAGTGCGGTTGCGCTGGGGTTATCACAGGTTCTGCTGGAAGAGAGCCTGTTTGAAAAGGGCCAGCCGGTCGCGCGCAACTACGACCTTTATCCCATTCTGCCGCCATCACGCATGGCGCAGGTTGAGGTACGCATTATCGAGAGCGGCGCAAAAATGGGCGGTATCGGCGAACCGCCGTTGCCCGCTGTGCCGCCTGCGGTCGCAAATGCGGTCTCCAGGCTGACCGGCCAGCGTATTCGCTCTATGCCGCTCTCACGCTACAACTTTACCTGAGCCGCCGATTTTTAGGGAAAACATCATGACTATAAAAAGGCTCTGCCTGTTGCTGACGGCAACGCTGATCGTTGTGGCTGGCGTGCTGCTGTGGACGCTGCGCACGCCAGCGTCGCCTTTCGATAAGGCGACCTCGACTGAGGCGTCCGCATCGCCCGATCTTATCCGGCGCGGCGAATATGTCGCCAGACTCGGCGACTGCGTCGCCTGCCACAGCACGCCAGGGAACGCCCCCTTTTCCGGCGGTCTGCCAATGGCGACGCCGGCAGGAAAAATCTATACCACCAACATTACGCCTGACAAAGAGACCGGCATCGGCCGCTATTCGCTGGCCGACTTTGATCGGGCGGTACGTCAGGGCGTAGCGCGCGACGGGCATCGGCTCTATCCGGCGATGCCGTTTCCCTCTTATCAAAAGCTGAACGACGAGGATATCCGCGCCCTTTATGCCTTTATGATGCATGGCGTTCAGCCCGCCGCGCGGCAAAACCAGCCGACGGAAATCCCCTGGCCGCTTAATATGCGCTGGCCGCTGGCCTTATGGCGCGCCGCATTCGCCGCTGGCGCGCCTTATCAGACGGTGGAGAATCGCGACGAGCGCTGGAACCGGGGCGCTTACCTGGTCGAAGGCCCAGGGCACTGCGGCAGTTGCCATACGCCGCGCGGTCTGGCCTTTAACGAAAAAGCGCTGGACGCAACCAGCCCGGACTATCTGGCAGGCGCGCTGCTTGATGGCTGGTACGCCCCCAGCCTGCGAGGCGACGCCAGTAGCGGCATTAGCCGCTGGAGCGAAGATGACGTAGTGGCGTTTCTGCAAAAGGGTCGCAACCAGCACGCCGTGGTTTTCGGCTCGATGGCCGATGCGTTTAACAACTCAACGCAGTTTATGCGCGACGACGATCTGCGTGCCATCGCACATTATCTCAAGTCGCTGCCGCCAGGCAGCAATGACAGCGGCAAAGCCTGGCATTATCCGGCGCAGAATGAACAGGGCGCGAACCGCCTTCCCGGCGAGCAGACCTTTATCGCGCGATGCAGCAGCTGCCATGGCGCTGACGGTCGCGGACAGGCGCCCTGGATCCCGCCGCTGGCAGGCGCGACCTCTATGCAGGTAGAGGCCTCTTCGGCGATCAATATCGTGCTTAACGGATCAGCCCGCATTGTTGCCGATGGCGTTCCGGATGCCTACCGGATGCCGCCATACCGTAAACAGCTTTCCGACCAGGAGACGGCGGACGTGCTTAACTATATTCGATCCTCCTGGGGCAACGGCGGCGCGCAGACAACGGCAAAGGCGGTGGGAGAGATGCGTCAGCATACCGATCCCGCCAGCAGCAACGTTATTATTCTGCAAATGCGGTGAGGCTGGCTGATGCGCGCTGTTCAGACACCTGCGGCAGCGCGCATCAGTTATTTCCGTCCTGACTGTGACATTCGCGCCAGACGGACTAATTTTTATTGTCGGCCGCGCGCCGGTAAAGCGACACTATCTTCACCAACGTGCCAGACGTTAACAGGGCATCGTTGACTCTTTAACCGCCAGGGCACACCCTGGCTTAATCGCAGCCGGAGAGATCGGGTCATGCACAACCTTGATATGCAGGTATTGAACGCAGGATTGCAGTGGGTTGAGACGCATGAGGTATGGCTCTGTACGGTACTCTCTACCTACGGTTCTTCGCCGCGTCCGCCCGGTGCGATGATGATCATCCGCAAAGAGGGGCATCACTGCGGTTCGCTTTCAGGCGGCTGCGTTGAAGAAAGTTTTATTGAGCGCATCAATCAGAACGCGTTCCCGGCATCCAGTCAGGTGGTACGCTACGGCGAAGGGGGCTTTGAACCGGACAAGGCGCTTCCCTGTGGCGGCGTGCTGGATATTCTTGTTGAAAAGCTGCCGCCCGGCGCAGCCAGCCGCGCCTATCTGCAAAAAATGTATGATGCGCTGGTCGCCGCTACGGCGGTTAAAAAGAAGATTATTTTGCCGCATCCCTGTCATGCGCTGGAGCCAGCCGCCTATACCAACAGCACGCTCACTTACCGCGATGGCGCGGCGATAACGCTGACGCTCTCTACCGCGCCCAGACTGGTGATTGGCGGACTTTCCAGCGTAGCGGTGTTTTGCGCGAATTTTGCCGTCGCGCTCGGCTTCGAAACCATTGTTTGCGAACACCGGGAAGAGGCGCTGCAGAATATGGCTGCTTCGCTGGATGCGAACGTTACGCTGATTAAGCAGTTTCCCGCTGTTTATCTGGAGCGGGAAGGTTGCCATGCCGGTACGGCGATCCTGTCGCTCACTCACGATCCGCGCATTGACGATCTCACCATGATGGAAGCGGTGAATTTGCCTGCGTTCTATATCGGCGCGATGGGATCGAAAAAAAACAGCCTCAGAAGAAAAGAGCGGCTGGGCCAGTATGGGGATGTCGCGCCTGAGCAGATAAGCCGCATTCACGCGCCGGTAGGGCTGGATATCGGCAGTAAAACGCCCTCGGAGATCGCGCTGTCCGTTCTGGCGGATATTGTGCGCTATAAAAACGGCTGCGTGGAGGCGAGTGCGCCTTTAGCTGAGCAGACGTGGGAGCAGGGAAGTTTAATATGAGGATCGCCGTTCTGGTTCTGGCTGCCGGATTCAGCCGCCGCTTCAGAGAGAGCGGCGGCGAACATAAGCTGCTGGCTTCGCTCAACGGCAAGCCGGTCTTGCAGCACACGCTGGAACATGCCGCTGCTACGGGACTGGATCTCTTTGTGGTAACGCGGCCTGAAGAGACGGAAATAGCAGCGCTTATCAGTGCGGGACGCACCGTTATCTGCAACAGTCAGGGCACTGGCGACTCTATCGCAGCGGGCGTTAAAGCCAGCGCGAATTATGATGGCTGGCTGATTACGCTGGGCGATATGCCGTTTTTAACGGTTGAGAGTTTACTGGCCGTTGCTGATGCGCTGCGTCATGCGCCGCTGGTTCGCGCTGAAGTGAATGGCACGCCCGGCCATCCGGTGGGGTTTCAGCGCACGTTTTATCCTGCGCTTATTACGCTGTCAGGCGATACGGGCGCACGCGCTTTGCTACAGCGCGCGCCGTGTCAGGCAGTAAAACTCAAGGATCAGGGGTGCGTGCTGGATATTGATACCCGGTCAGATCTTCAGCGTTTTCTTCGCGCCCCGTAAGTTCGGGAAAAGGACCGGAAGATTACACATTTTTTATACAAGTGACAGGGGTATCATGATAGAAATCGTAAGTGGCTCAAGAACATTGCGTCTTTCGTCATTCGAAAGACAAAACACCCCAGATGCCCCCGCATATGACTGGATAAGCACATATGTTGAATATCAACTTCCTGAGTTAAAGACACAATATCAGGCATCATTTTGTGCTGGGGAGTTAATTGATTTTAGGAAAAATATAGCCTCTTTATATCAGGGATTGATTGATGGGAGTAAATTGCCTGATGTGGTCTTTGACAGCACTGAAAATCAGTTAAATCTTCGTTTTATTCCTGTGCCTTATAATTCTATCGTAGTTGAGTTAACGCTCAGACCTGAAAATCCCGCTGAAAGTGTCATCATAAAAGATTCATTTGGCATAGATCAGAGCTACTTTCCGGCATTACTGTCCGGCCTTGACGAGATGATTAACTGGCAGAACTGAACAGCTTTAATCAGATTTTGATTCAGTCGCTAATGTTTGAAACCAATTGATTTAGTTCGGGAACCTGTACTATGGCCTTAAAACTAACAGGATATGAGCAGCAAGACATCTTCTAGGTAATTCATTTACTTAGAGGATTAATTATGGCTGTAAAAAGCAGGGTGCGCGATCGGCTTCCCGATGGTCGCATGAAATCTTATCGTCGTGTTGGTTCACGTTTTACCAGCTGTTCCAGATGGTTTGATAAATCTCCATCCTGGTATCGCAATATGATGATGACCCGGCCAGAGCGTCGTGAAGTAAAAAAACTTCTTAATCAGGTCTTGCGTGGCCGTGATGCTGACGGTATCGCATTTCCAGTCAGCAACAAGCCGTTTGCTTGGTGGTGGTGAACATTTTTAGCCGCTAAAAAACGCCGGGCAGTGACAAAACGTGTTTTTGTTGCTGTCCGGGATTGAGCAGGCCAGGTAACAGACTCAGCGAATCATTTACCATCATGAGTAAAAATCGTGGCAGGCTATCCAGCGATGAGATGACCAGTGTGGTGGTATCAGCGCTTGAGAAGGAGCTTAATAACCAGGGAAATGACGACCGCTAAAACTGGGTTCTTCCTGATTCTATATAGGTGCACATAATGTATATTATGTTAAATGAGATATCAGTAACAGGCAGCGTAGGCTGTTCTGGATGCTTCCCTCTCGCCTTTTCTCCCTGAACGACCAGGCCCCCGTTTCAGAGTGAGCGTAAATTTGCGGGCCGCCTCGGCTGCTGCATGCTTTTCTCTTTCGCCGCGTATTGGGCTTCTGCTAAGGTCCGGCAGACAAAACGCTGGCGGAGGCTTCAGGATGAAGACCACTCACACGCCGCACGATGCGGTGTTCAAAACTTTTCTGTCGCACCCGAAAACCGCTCGCGACTTTATCACGCTGCATCTGCCGCCCGCACTGCTGGCCATCTGCGACCTGTCGACGCTCAGGCTTGAATCCGGCAGCTTCGTCGAAGATGATTTACGCCCTTACTACAGCGACGTGCTTTACTCCCTGAAAACGCGCAATGGCGATGGCTACGTGCAGGTTTTGATTGAGCACCAGAGTTCGCCGGATAAACATATGGCCTTTCGCCTGATGCGCTACGCCGTTGCCGCCATGCAGCGCCATCTCGACGCCGGCCATAAAAGATTGCCGCTGGTGATCCCCATTCTGTTCTATCAGGGCAAGCGCAGCCCTTACCCTTATTCTCTCTGCTGGCTCGATCTATTCAGTGAAACTGAGCACGCCGCTGCGCTGTATAGCGGTACGTTCCCGCTGGTTGACGTAACCGTCATTCCCGATGAAGAAATTATGCACCACCGCAGCATGGCCGCGCTGACCCTGCTGCAAAAGCATATTCGCCAGCGCGATTTAGGCAGCCTGCTCGATCGGCTGATAACGCTGATGCGGACTGAATTTATGACCAGACAGCAGGTAATCGCGCTGGTAAACTACATGCTTCAGGTCGGCGAAACGCCGAATCTGGAATTAACCCTTAGCGAACTGGCGCGGCATGTGCCACAGCATGAGGAACAACTGATGACCATTGCGGAACAGCTGGAGCAGCGAGGCATGGAAAAAGGACGTCAGCTGGGCAAGCGTGAAGCTAGCCTGGAAATTGCCAGAAATATGCTGAAAAGCGGTCTGGATAATGCCTTAGTGATGCAAATGACCGGCCTGACCGAACAGGAGCTAAAGCAGCTCCAGCACTGATCGGGCACGGAGAAGAACCGCGAGCTTACGCGGTTCTTCTTATATTCATCCTTCCCGCTACTTATTAACGCTCACAATACTCACCCAGTTGGCATCCCGACCAACCGGCGCTTCGGCGACGCGTCGCAGCGCTCCGCTCTCTTTTGCAATGGCGTAGCTGCCAATCACCGCGCTCTTTTCGCCGCTGGCGATTAACCAGCGCCCGTCTGGCGTCACCGCGATGCCGCGCGGCTGTTTTTCTACCGGCCAGCTGTCAATAAGCTGCAACTTCCCATCCTGCTGGCTGACGCGATAGCCCGTTACCGTACTGCTGGTACGTTCCGAAACATACAGAAAGCGCCCGTCTGGCGTTATCTTGATATCGGCGGCCCAGATACGCGGCGTCGTGTCGTTATAGCTGGCCGTACGTTCCACGCCGTACTGCAAATGATATTTTTCCGCCACCGCGCTGGGATATTCCGCGATTTTCTGCAGCGCGCCGTCCGGCTGGCGGGCAAACTGGGTAATCCTGCCGCTCATCTCTCCGATGTTATAGAGGTAGCGATTATCCGGTGAGAGCGCTGAATGCCGCGGCCCGCTTTTCTCTTCCGTCGCGGCAAAACCTTCGCCAACAGGCGTCAGCTGGCCATCCTGATGCAGCGCGAGCTGCAGGACGCGATCGGTGCCCAGCACCCCAACATAGGCAAAGCGGCTGGTCGCATCGACAATCACCGAATGCGCGGCATGGCCGGTTTTAACCTCGTCGACGAAAGGCGCGACGACCTTCCCGGTCGCACTCAGGCGATACACATGCACCACGCCGCTATCGTAAGAGGCTGCCAGTAAAAAGCGCCCTTGCCTGTCCAGGCTAATATAGGGATAGCTTGCAGCGGCGGCACTCTCTGACGCAGGCGTTAACGCGCCGGTCTTGCTGTTAACAGACCAGCTCACCAGCCGCATCGGCTCGCTGCGCACAGCGGCATAGAGCGTTTTATTATCGGGGCCGATCGCCATCGGCATAACCTTGCCGCCCGCTGGCGTTTCGCCAAGGCGCTTCAGCGCGCCGGTTTGCTCGTTTAAGGCGTAACGCGCGATATTGCCATCGTCCGCTGCCGAAACGTAGACGAAGGTCTGCGCCAGCAGCGAACCGCTACAGGCCATGCCCAGCAGGAGAAGCGAGTGGCGCAGCGCCAGAATTTTATTCATTTGTCACCTCAGTAGAGTCAGGATTACCGCTCCAGATATACGCAGCCGGATGCAACGTGGTGATGTGTAGCTGCCTGAGGCATATTGTGTGTTTGCCCAAAACGCCAGCGCATTCAAAATGTTGCACAATTGTAACATTTTGCCGTTAATGCAGAAATGTGTGCTGGCTCACTGCCGGTAAATCCTCTAATCCTCTAAAAACCCTTCAATTATCAGCAATGACCAATGCGGTTAAATCTGGCCCTGCCCGAACCTGCTACTCTTAGCCTCCACATCTGGAGGATCCATGAATTCACTAATTGATATTTTTACCAGCCATAAAAGCGAACGCAGCTTTACTGAACAACCGGTTGACGACGCGATTCTGGATCGCATTATCAGCACCGCTTACCGCGCGCCGACGTCAGTCAACTCGCAGCAGGTTTCCGTTGTGGTGACCCGAGATGCAGCGAAACGAGCAGAGATTTCGCGGATCGCCGGTGGCCAGCCGTGGATCGCTAAGGCGCCGGTGTTTCTGACGTTCGTGCTGGATATGCATAAATCCCGCGTAGCGATGGAGGCAATCGGTCGCGAGCAGATCGCTCAGCAGAGTATCGAGAGCATCGTTTCCGGCTCTACCGATGTGGGTATCGCGCTTGGCTCCGTTATGGCTGCAGCGCGCGCGGAAGGCCTGGGCATTGTGCCGATTGGCGGCATCCGTCGCGAGCCTGAGGCGCTGATTGAGCTGCTGCAGCTGCCGGAATACACCTTCCCGGTGGCGGGCGTCGTGATCGGCTATGTCGATGAGCCGTCGCACCAGAAGCCGCGTCTGCCGCTGGAGACCTTCCGTCACGAAGAGACCTACCGCAGCGAAGGTCTGGCGGAGAAAATTGCCGGCTACAATCAGGAGATGGTGCAGCACTGGCAGAATATCGGCCGTTCCGACGGCGAAAGCTGGAGCGAAAGCGTCAGCGGCTATTATCAGAACATCTACTTCCCGCACGTGCTGGGCGCGCTGAAAAAACAGGGCTTCGGCACCGACAAATAATTATCGCCGCGCTCAGGCATACCGCCTGAGCGTCGCCCTCCTCTGCGCTCGCTCTTTTTTCGATCTCCGCCTTTCGCAATCATCAGCATTCTGCTACGGCAGACATGGGATTCTTAACTACGCTTAATCATTGCTATATCCCTATAAAAATGGAGAGAACCCATGAGCAATGATGAGCGTAAACCGACAACGACGGATGCTGGTATTCCCGTTGCCAGCGATGAACATTCACTGTCGGTCGGCCCTGACGGCCCGCTGGTATTGCATGACCACTATCTCATTGAGCAGATGGCGAATTTCAACCGCGAACGCATCCCGGAGCGTCAGCCGCACGCGAAAGGTAGCGGTGCGTTCGGCTACTTTATCGTGACCGATGACGTCAGCAAATATACCAAAGCCGCCCTGTTCCAGCCCGGCACGCGCACTGACGTGCTGCTGCGCTTCTCTACCGTCGCGGGCGAGCGCGGCAGCCCGGATACCTGGCGCGATCCGCGCGGTTTCGCCCTCAAGTTTTATACCACCGAAGGCAACTACGACCTGGTGGGCAACAATACGCCGGTCTTCTTTATTCGCGATCCGATGAAGTTCCAGCACTTTATTCGTTCGCAAAAGCGCCGCGCTGACAACAACCTGCGCGATAACGACATGCAGTGGGATTTCTGGACGCTTTCGCCGGAGTCCTCGCATCAGGTAGCCTGGCTGATGGGCGACCGCGGCATTCCGAAAACCTGGCGCCATATGAATGGCTACTCCAGCCACACCTACATGTGGGTGAATGCCGAGGGCGAGAAATTCTGGGTGAAATACCATTTTCACACCGACCAGGGCATTGAGTTTTTGACGCAGGAAGAGGCCGATACGCTCGCCGGAAAAGATATCGACCACCACACGCGCGACCTCTTCTTCTCCATTAAGGAAGGCAATTTCCCGAGCTGGACGCTCTACATGCAGATCATGCCGTTCGCCGAAGCGGAAACCTATCGCTATAACCCGTTCGATCTGACCAAAGTGTGGCCACACGCCGACTATCCGCTGATTAAAGTGGGCAAGCTGGTGCTGAACCGCAACCCGACCGATAACCACGCGCAGATCGAACAGGCGGCCTTCGAGCCTAACAACCTGGTGCCCGGTATCGGCCTCAGCCCCGATAAGATGCTGCTGGGACGCGTCTTCTCCTACGCTGACGCGCACCGCCACCGCCTTGGCGTCAACTATAAGCAGATACCGGTTAACGCGCCGCAGTCTCCGGTCAACAGCTACAGCAAAGATGGCGCAATGCGTATTCACCCGGTTTCCGATCCGGTCTATGCGCCGAACAGCAAAGGCGGCCCGGCGGCGGACGGCGAGCGCTATCCAGATGACGCCACCTGGCACGCCAGCGGCGATATGGTGCGTTCGCCCTACACGCTGCGCAAGGATGACGACGATTTCGGTCAGGCCAATACGCTGATCAATAAAGTGATGGATGATGCGGCGCGCGATCGGCTGGTCAATAATGTGAGCGGGCATCTGCTTAACGGCGTAGAGGAGCCGGTGCTGTCACGCGCGTTTGAATACTGGCGCAATATCGATCAGGCGATTGGCGACAGGATCGCGCTGCGGGTGCTGGAGGAACGTTCGAAGCGACAGGCGCAGGCGTAATTCTGCATAAAAAAAGCGCCCGAACGGGCGCTTTTTCGTTATCTGCGCGATGCGTTACTGCTATTTCAGGCGGAACGCCACCACGCTGTCACCGCTCTGGGTTCCCATCGAACCGTGGCCGCCAGCGGCAATCACCACATACTGCTTGCCATCTTTACCCATAAAGGTTGAAGGCGTGGCCTGCGCGCCTGCGCTCAGTTCGGTTTGCCACAGCAGCGCGCCGGTGGTGCTGTCATAGGCGCGGAAGAAGTTATCCGCCGTCGCGCCGTGGAACACAACATCTCCCGCCGTCACCAGCGGACCACCGTGTGCCACCATGCCCATCGGGAAACCGATCGGGAAACGACCCGGCAGGAAGGTGGTATTCAGGTTTTTCGTGTTGCCGACGCGGCGCAGCCATTCGGTTTTGCCGGTTTTCAGATCGACGCCAACCATACGGCCCCACGGCGGCGCGATACAGGGTATGCCCAGCGCTGACGAAAACTGCTGAATATGGATAGCGTAGTCGCCATGGAAGTTTTCGTTCCAGTAAGGCGAGCCATCCTTTGTAAACAGACGCTCGGTTTCGGTCGAGGGCGTGCGTTTAATCAGGTTGTACTTATAGGCCAGACGCACCGGCGCGGCAATCAGCAGCTGACGCTCTGGATCAACCGCGACGGAGCCCCAGTTAAATACGCCGAAATTGCCCGGAAAAATCAGTGAGCCCTTCTCTGTCGCTGGCGTCCACGGATTGCCGTCGTAGCGCAGCTCGTGGAAGTCGATACGGCAGCTCATCTGGTCAAACGGCGAAATACCCCACATCGCCTTTTCCGTCAGCGGCTGCGGAATAAAGTTCAGGCTGGAGACCGGCTGCGTGGCTGCGAACTTCTCGCCCTCGACGCCGCCTTCGGTCGATACCTTCACCTGGTTAACCGGATAGATCGGCTGACCGGTCAGGCGATTGAGCACGAACAGGTTGCCGGTTTTGGTCGGCAGGATGACCGCCGGCTGCTGGCTGCCCTGGTAGTCGATATCCACCAGCGACGGCTGAGACGGGTTATCGCGGTCCCAGAGATCGTGATTAGCGCTCTGATAACGCCATTTAAAGGCGCCGGTTTTCAGATCCAGCGCCACCAGCGCATCGCGGAATTTCTCCGTATTGCTGTTGGGGTCGCGCTCGATGCCCACTTCATCCGGCGAAGCGTTGCCGAAAGGCACGTAGACCAGGCCATTCTTCAGGTCGGCGCTCAGCGTCGCCCAGGCCACAGGCGTATCCTGCGGATAGATCGCATCCGCCGCAATCGGCTGGGTTTGCTCAGGATTGGCGGGATCGAAGTTCCACACCAGACGGCCCGTGGTCACGTCATAGGCGCGGATGACGCCGGACGGGTTGCCGCGGTTAAAGCCGTTGTCCATTACCGAGCCGCCGACAATCACCAGATTGCCTGCAACCAGCGGCGCTGACGTTTGCATCAGCGCATGCGGGCGCACTTCGCCCATATTGGCATGCAGATCGACCACGCCGTTCTGGCCGAAATCAGCGCATGGCTTGCCGCTGTCGGCATCCAGCGCCACCAGCTGCGCATCGGTTGTGGCGTTAAAGATACGCTTACGGCAGATGGCAGGCTGCGAGGCGCTGCTCTCCGCCACCGCGCTGCTGCCGTCATAAAAGCCGACGCCGCGACAGGTCTGGTGCTGCTGCATATAGGAGCGATCCTGCGGCGGCGCATATTTCCATTTCACCGCGCCGGTTTCAGGATCAAGCGCATGCACCTCGTTATGAGGCGTACAGAAGTAGAGCATGCCGTTAGCCTTCAGCGGCGTCGCCTCGAAGGTATACTCGGTAGCGTCATCACTTTTACGCAGATCGCCGGTGTGATAAGTCCAGGCCACCTCAAGGTTTTTCACATTGTCTTTGGTGATCTGATTCAGCGAAGAGAAGCGCTGCCCATTGGTTGAGCCGCCATAGGCCGTCCAGTCATTGCCTGCACCGGTCGAGGCTGAAGGCGCGCGCGCATTGGTAATGGTTCCCTGCTGCGGCAGCGGATCGTAAAAGCAGAGACCGATAACCAGGGCGATCATAATCACCACCGTGGAGCCCAGGAAAGGATGGAACTTGCGCTGGGTAAGCGGACGCACCACCCAGGGCAGCGCCAGCCACACGCCGAACAGACCAAACAGGTCGCCGCGCGGGATCCACTGCCATTTATCGAAGCCGACTTCCCAGACCGTCCAGAACAGCGTGATCCACATCAGCAGCGCGTACAGCGTTAAGGCGCTACGTTTATTGAGAAACAGCAGTATCGCCGCGAGCAGTAAGCCTGCGGCCATCAGCGCATAAAACGCACTGCCCCCCAGCAGCAGAAGCTTTCCGCCCATATAGAGCATCGCAACGGCGACAATCGCCATCACGATACTGGTTAGCTTGTTAACCATGATCCTTCTCTTCCTCATTCAAGGGTCGAAATAAAATAAATACACATAACTTCAACGTTATTTTAACTTAGGTAAATTTTTCGTAAAAACTGTTTATATACCAGATCTTAAGCAAGGCTAACGAATGAGGGACTGGCGAAGTGGGGACAAGCTCTCTGTCCAGAGGCGGGATGACCAGTACGCTACTGATATTGATAGCGCGCGGCTAATTAATTCCCCTGCTTTACCGCATCTTTTGTTCAGGCTGCTGTCAGAAAACTCACATTTACTTAACGCTGACCGGGCCTGGCAGGCATTCCCGACCTCAGAAAGCGGCTTTTTTGCACCCAGATGATGCGCCGACGCGTTTATTTCAACGCCAGATAAAGCCTCAGCCGCCTGAAACAGCCTGCCAGCCCGTTGTAAGAGATTCGGCATCAATCTTGCTTGTCTCATGCTGACCTTATTCATGCAGGAGAAGCAGTATGCAGCCGAGTCGCTATCGTTACGTTATTTTTTCACTGTTGTTCTTTGTCGCGCTGATCAACTACGTCGATCGCGGGGCGCTGTCGTTCGCCGCTAACGCCATCTCGCAGGAATATCACTTCAATAAAGTGCAGCTGGGTGCGGTGCTGAGCTATTTCGGGTTTGGTTATCTCTTCGGCTCGCTGTGCGGCGGATTCCTCGCGGATCGGCTTGGCACTCGAAAGGTGTGGCTAATGGCAGGCGTGCTCTGGTCGCTGCTGGAGATCGCTACTGCCTGGGCAGGCGATCTGGGTATGGCGCTGTTTGGCGGCTCGGCAATTATGGGGTTTGCCGCCCTGCGCATTCTGTTCGGCTTTTCCGAAGGCCCCGCCTATGCGCTGATGAACAAGGCGATCGCTCACTGGGCGCCGGATAACGAGCGCGGTTTCGCGCTGGGCATTGGCCTACTCTCTACGCAGGCCGGCTCGCTGTTAACTGCGCCGATTGCGGTCGGCCTGCTGCTGCTGACCCACGACTGGCGCATGATGTTTATCCTGCTGGGCGTTTTCTCGCTGCTGGCGATGCTGCTGTTTGCGCGTACCTTCAGCGACTCTCCCGATCAGCAGCCAGCGGTGAACGCGGCGGAGCGTGCGCTGATCCGTAGCGGCCAAGGCCAGGACGCGCATGACGATGCGCCGCTGCCCTGGTGGCGCTTCTTTACCAGCCGTACCCTGGTGTGTAATGCGCTGGGCTATTTCTCCTTTCTCTATATCACCTTTACGCTGGTGACATGGCTGCCGAAATACCTGCAGGATAGCTTCCATTACGATCTTCATTCGCTCTGGTACGTCGCCATGATCCCCTGGAGCGGAGCCTGCATTACCGTCCTGTTCGGCGGCCGCCTCGCCGATCGCCTGCTGACACGCTTTCGTAACCTGCGCGTGGCGCGCAACCTGTTTGCCGCCGTCACGCTGCTGGGCACCGCCTGCTGTTTTATGGCCATCCCTTACGTTGGATCGGCAACAGCGATTATTGCGCTGATGACGCTTGGCAACGCGCTGAATGCGATGGTCAATAACGTTTACTGGTCTGTGGTGATCGACGTGACGCCTAAAGCGTCCGTCGGCGCCTTCAGCGGCATGACGCTGGCTATCGCCAATCTTGCCTCGATTGTTTCGCCGATGCTGTGCGGCTGGCTGGCGGAGTATTACGGCTACAATGCGATGTTTACCGTAACCGCAGTGGTTGCGCTGGGCAGTATGCTGGCGATGACGCTGCTGCAGCCGGAGAAACGTCTTCAGCCGCAGAACGCGCCCGGCGTCGCGCAGCAGGCGCTGTAACAGCGGGAGCTACAGATGGTTGCGTGCGATCACGGTCTGTAGCTCTTCCCGCCTCTTGACGCGCTGCGCAATCGCCCACAGCTTCGGCGTGTTGGCCTGAAACCAGGCCTCGCGCGGTTGCCAGCTCACCAGCACCGGCAGATAAGCGTCGAGCAGCGTAATCTTATCGCCCAGCAGAAAAGCGCTCTCGCCGAGCTGCGACTCAAGCCAGCGATAGCCGCTTTCGCGATGGGCGTCAGTGCTCTGTTTCAGCTCCTCCGCGCCGGAAGCAGTCCAGCGTTGCGGGTAGTCGCCATAGGTAAAGGTGGGATAGATAGCGGCCACCAGCCACACCAGCCAGTGGTAAAAGCGATCGCGCTGCGCGCTGCCGACCGGCGGGAGCAGCGCAGGGTTGCGATCCGCCAGCATCAGCGCAATGGCAGCGCTCTCCGTCAGCACCGCGCCATCCTCTTTCTGCAAGACAGGTATCTGCCCCAGTGGATTAAGCGCCAGCAGCCGCGCGCGCGCTTCGCCTGGCTGGTCAAAACCGGACACATCCACCCAGTGATAAGGCTCGCGGCAAAGGCAGAACATCAGTTCGCTGATAGCCGATCCCCAGCCCGGTACGCCATAGAGCGTAAACATAGCGCTCTCCTGTTTGGGTTGCGATCGGTTAAGTGTAGTCAGCCGTGGCGTTCGCAGAAACGCTCAATGTCGCCAGACTGAAAATCAGCCAGGTTCGCCATCAGCTTCTCCAGCGGCCACTCCCACCAGGCGATCTGTTGCAGACGCGCGGCGATAGCGGGCGTAAAGCGCATGCGGATCGGTTTCGCCGGCACGCCGCCCACTACGCTGTAGGGCGCGACATCTTTTGTCACCACCGCGCCTGCCGCCAGCACCGCGCCGTTGCTGATCGTAACGCCGGGCAGCACGATCACGCCGTGACCAATCCAGACGTCATGGCCGACAATCACGCGTGCGGCGCGCCGGTCGGCAAAAAATCCGCTGTCTCGCGCGGCGCTGGCGTCGTAATACTCCGGGCAATAGGTGAAGCGGTGCTGCGAAGCGCGCTCCATTGGATGATTCGGCGCGCCCAGTCGCACATGGTTGGCGATAGCGGTAAAGCGGCCTATTTGCGCGTCCGCCACGTTGCAGTGTTCACCAAGGTAGGAGAAGTCGCCCAGCGTGCTGTATTCGAGATAGCTGTGCGCCAGGATCTCGCACTGCTGCCCGACAGTGGTGTCGCGCATACGTACGCTGTCATGGATAAAGGTTTGCTGCAGTCTGGCGGAAGAGATGGCGTGCAAAGACATAAAAGCCTCGTCTGGTCAGATGTCTGGATAAGCCGCGCGCCCGGCGCGCCGGAAACAGCGCTGACGGTAACGGTCGAAGATGACATCCAGAAGACAGAGAGGTAAACCCGACGAAAAAGGCGGAGTGGTCAGCTCCGCCTTTATTCAAGTTCCGGCTAGTGAGCCTGGCCGGTCAGTTGCAAAAGGGCAACGATGATCTGCAAGATGACCCGGATAAGATCCAGGAGCAATCTAATCAGTTCCATCACTTTCCTTCTCCTTCAACAGGAGCGCGCTGTTCGGCTACCGAGGCTTTGACTCTACCCGCCGGGCGCCTAAGCACATCTTGTGGAGAGCGCTGAGCGGCACTCGTTGCTAAAGCCACAGGCCAGCACCACCTGATGCCTGCCGGGATTTTCAAAACTGTGCCCCTGGGAGCCGCCAGTCAGCTGGAGGTCCGCTTCGCGCTCAACACCTGTATAACCATACAGTATTTTGGCGAAACTTGAAATATTTCTCTGCGCTATTTAGAATCGCACTTGTGGAGAGTGCTGAGCACCTCGTTCGCAGCGCGGTCACCAGCCGTTAAGCGAACAAAAAAAGAAAGGATTTGGCCATGACGCCAAATCCTTTTTTTATGCCTGCGATTTATTACTTCGCGCTAACGCGCCACACCGTATTGCCGGCGTCATCCGCAATTAACAGCCCGCCCTGACGATCGGCTGCCAGCCCTACCGGCAAGCCCCTTACCTGCTTCTGATCGTCGGTAAGAAACCCGGTCACGACCGGCTGCGGCATACCGACCGGCTTGCCATTTTCAAATTTCACCCACACCACCTGATAGCCGTTAAGCGGCGAGCGGTTCCAGCTGCCATGCTCGCTGACGAAAGCGCCGCCGCGATACTGCGGCATATTATCCGCCTGATAGAAGAGCAGGCCCAGCGGCGCGACGTGCGAGCTGAGCGCATAATCCGGCTTAATCGCTTTCGCCACCAGATCGGGACGCTGCGGCTGCGCGCGCGTATCCACATGCTGACCGAAATAGCTGTAAGGCCAGCCGTAAAAACCGTTCTCCTGTACGGAAGTCATATAGTCCGGCACCAGGTCGGAGCCGATTTCGTCGCGCTCGTTGACAACAGCCCACAGCCGGTTGCTCTGCGGCTCCCACTGCAGGCCGGTCGGGTTGCGCAGCCCGGTGGCGTAAAGGCGGCTTGCGCCGGTCGCAGCGTCCACTTCCAGCACAGCGGCGCGATGGTATTCAGCGCCGATACCGTTCTCGGTAATATTGCTGTTGGAGCCGATGCCGACATAGAGCTTGCTGCCGTCGGGGCTGGCGACCAGCGATTTAGTCCAGTGGTGGTTAATGGGGCCGCCTGGAAGATCGGTAACCCGCTGCGGCGGGGTGCGGATCTCGGTTTCGCCTTCCTGATAAGGGAATTTCACCAGGCTATCAGCATTGGCGACATAGAGCGTATTGCCGATGAGCTGCATGCCAAAGGGCGAAAAGAGATTTTCAATAAAGGTGTGCTGCTCCCATTTGCCGTTCACGTTGCGCAGCAGCGTAATGCGGTTGCCACCCTCGCCGCCTTTTCCAGAGGCTTTCTGCACGATGCCCATAATCAGCTGTTTGGGCCGCGTGGTCGGTTTAGCCGGGCCGTTTGCCTCCGCCACCAGCACGTCACCGTTCGGCAGCGTCAGCACCTGGCGCGGATGTTTGAGATTCTCGGCGATCTTCTCAATCTTCAGCCCCTGCGCGACCTTCGGCATCTCACCCTGCTTCCACGGCACCCCTTCCGGCACCTGCATCGGCGGCATAAAGAAGTTCTTCGCTTCCGGCAGCTCCGGGTTCGGCCCCGTCTGTTTCTGCGGATCGAGCTGCGCGCCACTGTCGCAGCCAGCGAGAAGCGCGGTCAGCGCCATAGCGATAAGCGTTTGCTTTTTCATCGATGCTTCTCCTTAAGCTGTGCGCTGACGCAGCGCAAGTTGAACGTTGGCGATCAGCATCAGCGCCACCACAAGCGTCGACAGCGTTACGCCGGACGGCACCACGGCGTAAGCGTCGCGGCTGTGAACAAAGGCGTTCACAATCGCCAGCGCTATCGCCAGCAGAGTGATCCAGAAATGCACCTTCTCCGCGCGGCTGCTGCCGCGAAAGAGGTCAATCAGGGCGATAAGACGCGGAACAATGGCGATGACCAGCCCGATGGCGATCAGCCAGCTGGCGGCGTGCGTCCACTCCACGACGAAACTGTTAAGGTAAATGATGTCGAAGATCCATGCCGCCACAAAAAAGCCGAGCGGCACAGGTTCGAACAGCGTGTAAAGCGCCACGGCGAAAGCCGATCGTCCCGAGGTTCTGGTCATTATCATCTCCATGTCATTGAGCGATAGAGCGCGTAAAACGCGCCGCGCCTGTAAAATATTAGTAAATATGAAGAAAGATGACGGAAAGATTCAGGAGATGATGCCGCGGCGTCCCTGCCGCAGCCTGAGACTCAGCTTTTGTCCGCGGGCAGCGTTACCCAGTAGCCCGGCTGATAAGGCAGCGGTAAAAACTTCTCGTGAAATTCGCGGAACGTGGCGTCCGGATCGAGATCGGCAAAGAGATCGGGATGCAGCCACTTCGCCAGCGCCTGGATGGCGACGAACTGGTAAGGGCTGTCATAGAACTGATGCCAGATAGCGTGCGCGTGGCCGTTATGCGCGACCGGCAGGGTTTTAAAAGCGTCGCGCATCATCAAGGTGCGCAGGCGCGCTTCGGCTTCCTTCGTGTCGGCGCCCGGCCCAACGCCGACCCATTTGCCGACGGTATTGTAGTTCTTCCAGTTGGCGCCGGTTACCACCACGACGTCGGGACGGCTGGCGATAATCTGCTCCGGGTTAAGCGTGCCGAAGGTACCGGGGATCAAATCCTTCGCAATATTGCTGCCGCCCGCGATCTCTACCATCTGGCCAAAGTTTTCATTGCCGAATGACATGCAGCATTCATCGGTATAGCCGCCTGCGCGGTCAATCATCACTTTCGGGCGCGGGCCGTGGAAATTCTGAAGCCGCGCGGTAACGCGTTCGATCTGCTGGCGGCGAAAATCGATAATCGCCTGCGCGCGCTCCGGTTTATTCAGCAGTTCGCCCATAATGCGAATGCTTTTTTCCGCGTTAACCATCGGCGCTTCGCGAAAGTCGATAAAGACGACCGGAACGCCAACCGCCTGCAGCTTCTCAATCAGCTTCCCTTCATCGGTCGCCGCTCTGGATTCCAGGTTCATCAGCACCAGATCGGGCTTCAGGGTCAGCGCCTGCTCGACGTTAAAGGTGCCGTCTTTCGCGCCGCCAAAGGTCGGCAGCGCCTTAATTTGCGGATAACGCGCCTCATAAGCCCGATAGCCATCCCAGTCCGCTTTGTGAAAGTCGTCGCGCCACCCCACTACGCGCTGAAATGGCGCGTCGGTGTCGAACGCCGCCAGCAGATAAATTTGCCGCCCCTCGCCTAAGATAATACGTTTCGACTCGGCGGCGACCTCAACCTGACGGCCCGCCACGTCGGTAATAGTTTTGGCCGCAGCCGTTCCCGCTATGCATAACAACCCCAGCGCTAACATCCATTTTTTCATTCAGCTAACCCATACAAATGATAATGATAATTATTTATGTAAAGCGCCGTTACTATCACGCAAAATGGGTTAAAGGAGAAGAGGCGAAGAAAAAATGTTTTTAACGGCCGTCGAGCAGGCCCAGCTCGCGCCGGTCATGGCTGCAAAACAGCGTCACTTTCGCGTCGGTTTGCAGAGAAAGCGCGCGCAGCCGCTGTTGATTAGTACGCCAGGCTTCGCGATCGCTGCACATCATCCACTGGTAGAACCGCAGCCCAGGCGTACAGTGACGCTCCGGCTGGCGCATCTCCTCGCGGTAAAACCAGGCGTCACCGCCGTGCAGCAGCCAGCCGTCGCCCTGGCGCACCGCGACGCCCGCGTGACCCAGCGTGTGGCCGGGCAGCGGCACCAGCAGCACCTCGTCGTTAAGATCGTCGAGCGCCCTCACCGCATCAAAGCCGAACCAGCGCTCGCCCCCGCTGGCATAGCCGCGCCAGCCGCTGTGATTGCCCCACTGCTGCGGACGAAAACGCTGCCGCTGCAGCCAGCTCTGCCGCACTGGTGCCGTATCCAGCTCCCGCTGCAGCAGATGCACGCGCGCGTGGGGAAAGTCGCTGATGCCGCCCGCATGGTCGAAATCGAGATGCGTCAGGATAATATGGCGCACATCCTCTGGTTTAAAACCGAGATCGACAACCTGCTGCCATGCGCTGAGTTTGCGGTCGAACTGAATATTGTTAAACAGCCGAAAAAAGCCTGACAGCCGATGGCCGGGACGTGCCATATCCTGCAGGCCAAAGCCGGTATCCACCAGCACCAGCCCGTGCGCGTCTGTCTCCAGCAGCAGACAGTGGCAGCTGAGATGCGCCATCGGCGAGCGGCTGAATCCGTCATAGAGCGCGCCGCCAAAGGGACACATACAGCCGCAGTTAAGGTGATGAACGCGCATTTCTTCCTCCTTGCCTTTCGCCCTGTCGGTCAAAAGCTGGTTAATGATGAACGGGTTAATTAACAATAATGGTCAGCCCTGCCGCATCTGCAAGCGTGAGCGGCACAATCGTCTGAGTAATTCTTTATTGCGTGCTTATTCTCACGTGCAAGGAGCGGGAAAATCAGGCGCGGCGCTGGCGAGGAGGTTCGGAGGAAGAGAGAGGCGCGCGGTGGACACCGCACGCCAGCAAAAGCGTTACTGCGCGATCTGACGCACGAAGTCGGCAATTTCCGGCACCTGGCCGTGTTCGAACAGGCAGTGTTGCAGACGTGGGCCGCTGAGCGCGGTGCGCACCAGTTCTGGATCCAGCGCGCGCAGCGTATCGAGATAGTTCTCTTTCAGCATCGCCGCTTTTACCTGATTAAGGATACCGGCGTTACGCACCTGCGGCTCTTTCCGCTCTGGTGGATAACCCAGCCCTTTTTCGCCGGTGAAGGCTTTTTCGAAAATAAAGCGCAGGTTAAGCTCCGCGCCCCAGCCGAAGCCTTTGGCGAACGGCAGTGCCAGCGCGTTGCCGTTGTTGATCTGGGCAAACAGGTAGGCGTCCGCCGGATCGATACAGTAGCCGCAGACCACGCCCGGATGCAGGTTAAGAGAGATCAGCGCGCCCTGTCCGGTACCGCAGCCGGCGACAACAAAATCGACCGCCTTGCTGTTCAGCAGCACGCTGGCCATGATGCCGAGGTGAATATAGGTCAGATGGTGATCCTGCTCGTCGCTCATGCCAACGTTAAAGACCTGATGGCCCAGCGGCTGCGCCACATTTTCCAGCTCCTTGCGCACAACAGCGTTTTTAGCCGCCTGGCTGTTTTCCATCATTAATGCGATTTTCATGATCTGCCCTTAATTATTTATGAAACACTGTTTCATTTTAATCAAAAGCGGCTAAAGTGCATGCGTTAATCGCACGTCGCGCCGTGAGGAAAGTCACAAAAACGGCAGGCAGCAACCTGACCTGAATGAGGAGCGCATATGTTTGTATACCGATCGCAGACGCAGCCGGAAGATTTAGGCAATGGCGTAACGCGCCGCGTGCTGGCGCATGGCGGCACAATGATGGCGGTGGAGGTCACCTTTGAACGGGGCGCAGTAGGCCCGCTGCATCATCACCCGCATGAGCAGCTGACCTTTGTTTTGAGCGGTCGCTTCGCCTTTACTATCGCTGGCGTTACTCAGGAGGTCAGTGCGGGCGATACCCTCTATAAAGGCCCGAACGTCGAACACGGCTGCGTCTGCCTTGAGGCAGGCACGCTGCTGGATACCTTTACCCCGCAGCGTGCTGACTTTTTGTTGCCGAAGTGACGTTATCAGGAATGCAAAAAACGTCCCGGGTAGTCGGCGGTTACCGGAAGCTGCGCCTCGTAGCAGCCAAACAGCCGGTAGCGGTTGACGGCGATGCGGTTGTAGAAATAGTTGCTGATAAAGTCGGGGATAATGAACCTCAGCAGCGAGATCAACCCCCAGGGAAAAGGCATCAGTCGCATAACGCGCAAAATCGCCTGGGCGCGGATCCAGTGACGGTCGCCGTCAATTAGTACGATAGTGCGTATGTTTTCATCCGGCAGTCCGGCAAAGCGCAGCAGCGCCTTACCCTCTTCGCTCTGAACAGCTGCAAAGCGGATGCGATGAGAAAGCTTCCTGCGTAGCAGAAACTTGACCCAGCCATTGCACAGTTTGCAGATGCCGTCATAGAGCACAACTTTTTCGCCTGGCTTGAGGAAGGGTGGCAGTGACATAGTGCTCTCCTTTAATGGCAATTTATTGATTAAGTACGGTCATTAATTGCGCAGACGTCAAGCGGCAGGCGGGTATAAAATAACCGACCCTGCGGCCGGTTTCAGTTTAGCCCTGCCTATACAGGGCGTTACCAGAGGTGAAAGATGTTATGCGCGGCGGCTGTAATTGCTGCTTTAGCCAGCGTTCGGCGCCCTCCGTATCCGGCATGCTGGCGTCAACCTGATATATCGGGCCAGCCGCCATCGGCCTCGCCTGCTCCGCCAGCCGCCGCAGCTCCGGCAGATATTCCGCACCAGGATGCCCTGGCATCCGGTTCGACAGCCGCGCCTGGTAGCGCGCTGCCGCCTCGTCCGGAGATATCGCCATCCACAACTCCAGCGCCCGGCTGACGCCCGCGCTCGCCAGCCCCTCCTCCAGTACGCTTTTCGGCTGAAAGCCGAACCAGGCGTCAATCAGGTAGACGCACCCTGGCGGCGCCTGCCCGACGATTTCCCATATCGCCTGATAGGCGGCGCAGCCCAGCTGGCGATTGCGCTGGCGATCCACCGGCGCGAAGCTCGCCATAAAGGGCTCTTTTATGCTGTCGAGCGTCAGTACCGGCAGGCTCAGCCGCGCGGCAAGCGCCTGGGTCAGCGTGCTTTTGCCGGAGGCGGGAATGCCGTTTACCAGCACCACCTGTTTGGGTTGGGTTGCGAGCGTCATAAGATATCCATTACCTCCGCCACGCTGTTCGCCTGGCGTAAGCGCGCCAGCGTTTCCGCATTATCCAGCAGCGAGACAATGGCGCGGATACCCTCTTCGATATGCGCGTTGCTGTCGCGCGCGCCAAACATAATGACGATATCCGCTTTGTCGCTGCCATCGAACGAGATCGGCTCCTGTAACAGGAGCAGGCTAAAGCAATCTTTAACCACGCCGCTCTCCGGCCGCGCGTGAGGAATGGCAATCCCCTCTTCAAACACATAGTAAGCGCCATGCGTCAGCGTGTTAGCGATAACCGCTTCGGGATAGGAGGCTTTCACATAGCCGCCGCGCACCAGCGGCTGCGCCGCGAGCGCAATCACCTGTTGCCAGTTGCTCGCCCTGACGCCGACCTGAATGGCGTTGGCCTCCTGTAATACCTGTTTAATACTCATCAGGTCTCCTCAGATCGACTTGCGCATAATATTGCGCAGCGTATCCATTTTGACGAACAGCGCATCCATTTCAGTGCGGTGATGTTTACTTTTGGCAAATAAGCTCAGCGCCCGGTTATAGGCCTGCATTAATTGCTTTTGCGCTTCGCCGTCGCGGGAATTTATCTCCAGACGCTGTTCCAGCACGCTTATTTCCCTGTTCACTTCGCCGGCCTGCTGATTAATTTCCGCGTCATCCACGCTTTTATCTGGCGTAGCCTTTTTCATAAATCCAAACATAGCCTCTCCTGCCCCGAATCGCGCCGGGCAATGATATTTTCATGGTGGAGAAAAGAAATTAACGGAACAGCTGGATCTTCTCGACTAACACATCCGTCACGGCGTCATTCGCCGGAACGAGAAAGTTTCGCACGCTGTCGTTCACTTTGCCTTTTTCAAACGTCTGCTTGCAACGCGCCACCCACTGCACGTTCATTTCAGTGCCGACATTGACCTTTTCGATACCGTTGCGCACCGCCAGCCGCATATCTTCATCACTGACGCCGGTACCACCATGCAGCACCAGCGGCGTGCCGGTTGCCTGGGTGATCTCCGCCAGCCGCTGATGCTGGATATGCGCTTTGCCGGTATAGAGGCCATGAACGGTGCCGATGGAGATAGCCAGCATATCGACGCCGGTTTCATTCACGAAGCGTCTGGCGTCTTCTACGGGCGTAAAGGCGATCTCCTCCAGCGCCACTACTTTGCCATCCTCCGAGCCGCCTATTGCGCCAAGCTCCGCCTCTACTGACACGTTGCGCGGGCGCGCCATATCAATAACGCGACGCGTATTCGCAATATTTTCATCAATCGGCAGATGCGAGCCGTCATACATCACCGAACTGAACCCGGCATCAATGGCGGTCTGAATTGCCGCTAAATCTGAACAGTGATCGAGGTGCAGACAGGTCGGCACATTTTTACTGGCCGACAGCGAACAAATAGCGTCTACCAGCAGCCGGTAGCCTAAATATTTCGCGGTGCCGGTCGAAATCTGGATCATTAATGGGCTGTTGGTCTTCTCCGCCGCCTTAAAAAACGCGGGCAGCATTTCCAGGCAGTGCAAATTAAATGAGCCAAGCGCTTTAAACTCGCGTTGTTTAGCCACCTGCAGCAGATCGATAAAGTTATACAGACTCATGGATATTTTCCTCACGGGGCTTAGTGGATTTTCCGTTAACAAACCAAGCGATCAGGGTAATAAAGAGCACGAACAGCGCGACGAACAGCCAGTTGCCCTGGAAGGCGTGGCCTAATACCAGGCCGGTGCTGATAACGTCGGCATCGCTGAAGGTGACGCCGGTGAAACCGTAGCTTTCCAGCATCGGCACCAGAATGGCGGGCAGAAAGGTGATAAACAGCCCATGCACCACGCCGCCGATCATCGCGCCGCGACGACCGCCGAGCGCGTTGCCGAACACGCCAGCCGCGCCACCGGCGAAGAAGTTGGTGAGCAGACCGGGCAGGATCATCGCCAGGCCAAACATGGGGAAGACGATCATGCCGATGATCGAACCGAGCGTAGTGGCGAGAAAGCCGACAATCACGGCGTTGGGCGCATAGGGAAACAGCACCGGACAGTCGAGCGCAGGCCTGGCGTTCGGCACAAGCCGCATCGCGATGCCGCGAAACGCCGGCACCAGTTCATTGAGCAGCAGCCGCACGCCGCTGTAGAGCACAAACACCCCGGCGACAAACTGCATCGCCTGCATAAAGGCATACATCAGGTAGTTCATGCCGTTGCTGTAAGAGGCGATAAACGCGGGTCCGGCGGCCAGTGCCGGGATGAGATACATTGGCACCATCACGATGCCCATCGCCAGATAGGTATCCTGCAGGAATTTGAAATTGTCCGGCAGCTTGAGATCTTCCGTAGATCGCGAGCCTTTGCCGACCACTTTCGCCACCGCCGCCTGCACCAGATAGCCGATAGTACAGAAATGGCCGAGCGCGATATCGTCAGAGTCGGTGATGCGCCGTACCACCGGCTGTGCCAGCGCAGGCATCACAACCGCCATAATGCCGCCGAAAATGCCGCCGGTAAGGATCAGCGGGAGTCCGGTCAGTCCGGCCTTATAGCCAATCACGGTGCCGATAGTGGCCATCCACAGCAGCGCCTGCCCGGTCAGGAAAATATATTTAAAGGGCGTAATGCGCGCGATGATGATATTCACGATAAAGATCACCAGCAGCGTCAGCGCCACTTCCGATCCCAGCTCGCGGTTCGCCAGTCCGGCAATTGCGGCCACATCGGTGATATAGCCCTGCATGCCGAAACCGTGGGTAAATATGGTATTCAGGAAGGTTAGCGCGCCGACAATAATATTGATACCGGCCATCATTATCAAAAAGCCCAGCAGGGTTTTAAAGGTGCCTTCCACCACTTTACCCGCCGATTTACGCTGCAGCAGCAGACCGATCAGCGCAATAAAGGCGATCAGAATAGATGCCTGCCCTAACAGATCCCTGACCAGGAAATTAATCACGCTATTCATGATTCGCGACCTTTACATTATGCTCTTTTAAAAACGCCAGGATCTTTTCTTCAATTTCGCCTTTATCGGTAAGCCGGTTAAGCACAATAACGCGCTTCATCTCTTCCGGGCTGGCGTCGGCGTTTAATACGTCGGCAAAGGCTTTTTGCGTTAAAATAATATCGGACTTAAAGGCATTCGCTTCCGATATGGTGGTGTGATCGATGTCGGCTTCAATTTCCAGCTTCTTTAATACCGCCTTTGCGCTCATTTCGATGGCGAAACTGGAACCCAGTCCGCAGCCGCAGACACATAAAATTTTAAGCATGGCTATCTCCTCAGACTATATTCAGTTGTTTAGCGAGTTTGTAATAATGCCCTTCAGTATCGACAAGACGTTTTTTCATGCTCAATAAATCAATCGGAATAGGTTTATTGCTGCCATTAATAATGACCGCTTTATTCCGCATACCCGACTGAATACAACGCACCACTTCCTCCGCCATAATGGCGCCCTGATAAATCTCCTCGCAGGTGGGAGCGCCGTTACGCAGGCCGTAACCAATAATCGTTTTACGAATGCGCACGTCCGTCAGCGGCTCCAGCTGTTTGATCAGGGTGTCGATTGCCCCCTGAAAGCCAGGCGAGTATTCGCGCGTGTAGCCCTCTGAGCAGAGGATCACTACGCTGTTCTGCCGCTCCAGCCGCGCCCGGATACGTTCTGCCAGCTGCGGTACCGGGATCTGGCACTCCGGGATCAGCGCGAAATCAGCGTTGCTTTTAATCGCCGAGCGTAGCGTCAGCTCGCCGCAGAAGCCACCCAGCAGCTCCGCCATAAAAACGCGTCCGGCGAGCGCCCGGCCGGTATTGCGCAGCTTCGCCACCTCTTTCAATACCTGCTCGCAGGCGGTGGAAAAACCAATGGTGTAATCACTGCCGAAAACATCGTTGTCGATAGTCATGCCGACGCCGAAACAGTTAATGCCGAATTCGCTCAGCGTATGCAAAAACTGCAGTGAACCATCGCCGCCTGCCATAATGACTATTTCTACGCGCAGCGCTTTAAGCTGCCTGGCTATTTGCTCATATTCGCTGCGTACTAATTTCTTTTCGGTTCTGCCTGACTGCATTAAAGGAATGGAGGCGACGGAATAATCAACCAGGTCACGCCAGGCGATCTCCTGATGATGGTTATTAAGCAGACCCGCAATGCCGCCGTTAAATAACACCATCTCCGCCTGAGACAGTCGCGCCACCTGAAAGATAAAATTATTAATTCCGGCGACATCCCCTCCGCTTATCACCATGCCAATTCTCATTGTAACAACCTCTCCGCTTAATCCGCTCTGAGGTTATTGTTCCGGTGGACGCCTTTTAAATTTGCAACGAATATCACAAAGTGAGCAGAGACAGAGCGAGGATGAGGCTTGACATGTTCCGTATGGAGGCAATATTTGGGAGGTTAATCACAGTAGCAAAAAAGAAAGAAATCTCTTTTTTTGGCTATTATTCATTAAGTTGAGATAAAAAACGCTGTGCCATTTTAGTTGCGTACGCTCAGCGAATTTCGCATTTTTCACCATGATGCAGAATTGTGATTTCTACCTCATTTTTACGGCACATTCACTTATTTAAAGGTTAATTTATGCAAGGGGTGATAATTTCTGGCGAAATGATTCTTCAGCAGAGAACAGACTTTAGCGCCAGTAAAAAAGAGAGAATATGCGGTTAACTGATAAGGCGGATTAAGGCGGGAAATAACCTCTCTCTTGTTAAAGAGAGAGGTCTGACATTATTTCGCGTAGGCTTCAGTTGAAATAGTCAGCGTCACGTCGTCGCCGACGGCTGGCACATATTTATCCAGCTTAAAGTCGGAACGCTTGATGGTGCCGGTGGCGTCAAAGCCGATAGCCTGCTTTTTCACCATCGGATGCTCGCCCTGTTTGTTCAGGGTAGCGTGCAGCGTGACCGGCTTAGTGATGCCCTTCAGCGTCAGGTTGCCTTCCACGTCGAACTTGTTATCGCCCTTCGCAACCACTTTGGTGCTGTGGAAGGTCGCGGTCGGATATTTCGCGGTATCAAAGTACTCCGCGCCTTTAAACTCTTTCGTCAGCGCAGGAACATGGCTGTCGATGTGGCTCACTGGCAGCGTAACGTCAACGCGAGAAGCCGTTGCGTTTTCACTGTCAAACACCAGCGTTCCTTTACTGTCAGGAATATCAGCGGTGGGATGGGAAAAGCCAAAATGGGTCCAGGTAACGATAACGGAGGTATGTTCCGGGTTAAGCTCGTACTGCTGAGCGGCCGCCTGTGACAGCGGGACGTAGAGAGCGGTGGCAGCCAGCAGCGGCAGCGCAAGACGTTTAATATTTTTCACTTAGGGTTCCTTTTAAAACAGCCGAATCCCGTTGAGTGTCTCCGAAACGCTTGCGCAGATATAGTGAAGAGTTTTGGTCTTAATTTTCAAATAAATTCAGCAATATCCTGGCGTGATTATTGTCAATGCGCTTAATGCGTCGCCACCACAATGGCGTGATGCCACTGGCTGAGGAGCTGCGCCTGCGCCTGATGTAGCTGCGTCAGCGTAAGGCTCTCTGTTGAGGCCTTATCAAGATTGCGCAGCCCATGTGCCTGGCGTAGCGCGGACTGCAACGCGCTCGTGGCGTCCGGCGCGGCGTTAAGCTGTGCGTTAAGACGCGCGCTCAACGTTTCCAGCGTTTCAGCATCATCAGGTATCCGCAGCTGCTGTAAAAAAAGATGGCACTGCTCCAGCAGCGCATCGGGCATCATCTGCGGCGACTGCAAGGCAAAGAGAATGCCGTCGCGGTCGACGCAGCGATGATAGCGGCAGCTGACGACGTAGCCGATCTGCTGTTCGACGCGCATACGCTGGAAAAAACGCGGCTCCATCAGCAGCGCCAGCGCGCGCAGCGCCGCCAGCGATACCTCTGGTGGGCAAGGCAGAAACAGCAGCAGTGCGCCGTCGCGGCTGTGATGTTTCACGGTCAGCCGGTTGCCCTGCACCGGCTCTGCGGCTTTTTCGTCTGTTGTCCCAGGCAGCGGCGAGAGCCACCTTGCGATAAGGTCATGCTGCGGTGGCGAGCCGCCATAAAGCGCCGCGCACCAGCCCTCCGCAGGCGCAGCGCTCGCCACAGCCTGTGGCAGGCGTCGCAGCAGCTCGCGGATCGCCACATCATCCGGCGGCGGCTCGGCGGTCAGGCTGTCTCTCTGATGCAAGGCGTCCGGCAGTGACGCCAGCCACGCTTCGCTCTCCGGCGGCAATTGCGCCTCCAGCTGCCAGATGCCTTCAATCTCTCGCCAGCTTCCTCTGCCGCCCTGATGACGCAGCAGCGCGAAAAGCGGACGCAGGCAGCGGTCGATAGCGACGGCCGCCGTACGGCTAAGCGTGGTGAAAAAAGGGGGCCGCAGCAGCAGCGTGACCGGCTCTTTGCCCGGCGCCAGGTGCAGCAGCGGCGCGCGGGCAGCGGGCGGCGTCAGATGTGGGGCGTGCGTCGCCTGGGGATGAAACCGCAGCGTCGGCAGCGCGCCGTTAAAGTGGCCAGGCGTCCAGGGTTGCAGCGCCAGGGTAAACCCCTGCGTTTCCACCGTTTCGCCCTGCACCGCGGGCGAACTCCAGAGCCTTGCCTGCGGCGCGCTCATCAGCTGGCGCAGCAGCGGGATAAAACCTGCGGTATGGGTGGGCGGCGCAAACCCGAACGCCCGCTCGCGTAGCTGATCGAGCGGCGTAAGCGCGGCGAAACGCTGCTGCGCCAGCCGCAGATAGTGGTGCTGCTGCGCCAGAGATGTCTGCGCCAGCGCGCGCAGCGCCTGCGGATACCAGGCGCAGAGCGCCTCTGGCTGTTCCGTTTCGAACTGCAGCGCCAGCCAGCCGCCTGCGCTTTCCAGGCTAAGCCAGGTAAACTCAAGCTGCTGCGCCCACGCCTGCTGGCGCAGGGCGTGCATCGCGCCACCAGGCGCCTCATCCTGTAAAAACTCGCGCATCAGGGTGACGTTGTCACGTATTGTGGCTGTATCGCCGCGCAGAGCGGCGGTGATGCGCAGTTCTCCCGGCCCCTGAGTCGCCAGCGCGATATCCGCATCCCCGGCAAAATGAATAGCTTCTGCTGGTGGCTCCGCTCTCCCCAACGCCAGTTGCCGGGCAACGCTTTGCGCCAGCTGTTCCAGCTCCTCCAGCGTCTGCGGCCCCTGCAGCCATAGCTGCGTCTGACCCGCCTGAAAGAAGCGCTGATGAAACTGATGCAGCGCCTGCTTAAGCGCCCCGACATCGTCGCCAAAAGCGTCGCGGCTGCCGATATGAAAGCGCTGAAATGCAGATGGCGCGCTGACGCGCGTATTCAGCGCGGCTTCCCGTCTGGAGGGCGTGTGCTGCTGGATCAGCCGATACTCGGCATCAATGACCGCCGACTCCTGCGCGATCGCGTCAGGCGTAAACTGCGGCGCGGCCAGCATATCCGCCAGCCGCGCTACGCCTTCGGCCAGCAGGCTCGCCTCGGCCTCGAAAAACCAGGCGCTGCTGCGCGTCAGCGTGGTGGCGTTGACCCGCCCGCCCGCGGCCTGCACCCAGGGCATCAGCCGCGCGTCGCCCTGAAACCGGGCGCTGTCGCTGAACAGCAGATGCTCCAGCAGGTGCGCCAGCCCAGGCCATGCTTCGGGTTCGTCATGGCTGCCCGCCGCAACCTGCGCCAGCGCGGCGGCCTGCCGCGCGTCGGGCTGATGGATCAGCGTCACGCGCAGGCCGTTCAGCTGCAGCTGACGGATATTCAGCACCATCAAAAGGTCCGGGTTTTATAGATAAGCTGCGAATTGGTGCGGTTACGGAACTGCAGCTGCCCTATCTTCACATCGCTGCACGCCGCCTCGCGCCTCGCCTCGAGTATTACGTCGTGGTGCGGCGACTTGCTGCACACCGGATCGGCGTTGTCGGCATTGCCGGTCAGCATAAAGGCCTGACAGCGACAGCCGCCGAAGTCTTTCTCTTTCTCGTCGCACGAGCGGCAGGGTTCAGGCATCCAGTCGAAGCCGCGGTAGCGGTTAAAGCCGAAGGAGCGATACCAGATATCCTCCAGCGACTGTTCCAGCACCGACGGAAACGCCACCGGCAGCTGGCGCGCGCTGTGACACGGCAGCGCGGTGCCTTCCGGCGTGACGCTGAGGAAGATCGCCCCCCAGCCGCCCATGCAGGGTTTGGGACGCTCTTCATAATAGTCCGGCGTAACAAACAGCAGATTAGTCAGGTTGCCAGTGCCGCTCATGCGTTCGCGGTAGCGGCTGACGACCGCTTCCGCCTGCGCAATCTGCTCGCGCGTCGGCAGCAGGCCCTGGCGATTCAGCTGCGCCCAGCCGTAGAACTGGCAGGTGGCCAGCTCTACATCGTCCGCTTCCAGCTCAATGCAGAGGTCGATAATCTTGTCGATCTGATCGATGTTGTGACGGTGTAACACAAAGTTCAGCACCATCGGATAGCCATGTTTCTTCACCGCTCGCGCCATCTCAAGCTTTTGCTGGAACGCCTTTTTCGACCCCGCCAGCGCGGCGTTTAGCGTCTCGTCGCTGGCCTGGAAGCTAATCTGGATATGGTCCAGACCCGCCTCGGCGAACGCGTCCAGCTTCTTCTCGGTCAGGCCGATGCCGGAGGTAATCAGGTTGGTGTAGAAACCAAGATCGCGCGCGGCGCGGATCAGCTCCGGCAGATCTTTACGCGTCAGGGGTTCGCCGCCCGAAAAGCCGAGCTGCACGCTGCCCATGGCGCGCGCCTGGCGAAACACCTCAATCCACTGCGCCGTGGTCAGCTCTTTCTCCTGCTGGGCGAAGTCGAGCGGATTTGAGCAGTAAGGACACTGCAGCGGACAGCGGTAAGTCAGCTCCGCCAGCAGCCAGAGCGGCGGATTGACGGCAGGTTTATTCTGGGTCACGAAATATTATCCACTTTTGTTCATGCGCCGCGCGCAGAAACTCTTTAACGTCTTCGCCGACGCCGCCCGCTTCCGGGAAGCGCGCGTCGAGGTCGGCGATAATAGCGGCCACACTCTCTTTTCCGTTTACCCGTTCCAGAATGGCGGCAGCCGTTTCATTCAGCTTCGCCATGCCTTCCGGATAGAGCACCACATGGCTCTCCTGCGCGGCTTCCCACTGCATACGATAGCCGCGGCGGAACGCGGGGATAGAGTTTTCATTCATGGGGTTATACCAGTCGTGTAGTGTGCCAGGCCGCCTTATCGGTGACCGTATGGTAAGGCGGACGATTCAGCGCGTAGGCCATGGTCATGGCGTCCAGCATGGTCCAGAGAATATCGAGCTTGAATTGCAGGATCTCCAGCATTCGGTTCTGCTTCTCTACCGTATCGCAGAACTCAAGCGCCAGCGCCAGGCCGTGTTCGACATCGCGGTTCGCCTGGCTCAGGCGGCTGCGGAAATAAAAGTAGCCCTCTTCCTTGATCCAGGGATAGTGCTGCGGCCAGCTGTCGAGACGCGACTGGTGGATCTGCGGCGCGAACAGCTCGGTCAGCGAGCTGCAGGCCGCTTCCTGCCAGTTAGCGCGGCGCGCGAAGTTAACATAGGCGTCGACGGCGAAGCGCACGCCCGGCAGCACATGGCGCTCTGACAGCAGCTCCTCGCGCGTTAACCCTACCGCTTCACCCAGCTGCAGCCAGGCTTCAATGCCGCCGTCATGGCCGTTGCTGCCGTCGTGATCGAGAATACGCTGCACCCACTTACGGCGCGTTGCGGGATCGGGGCAGTTCGCCATGATCGCCGCATCCTTGAGCGGGATGCTGGTCTGGTAGTAGAAACGGTTCGCCACCCAGCCCTGGATCTGCTCGCGCGTCGCGTCGCCGTTGTGCATCGCGATATGGTAAGGATGATGAATATGGTAATACGCGCCTTTATCGCGCAGCGCCTGTTCAAACGCCTGCGGCGTCAGCGTCTCGGTTATCTGCATCACTCACTCCTGGAGATGAATCGCCATGCCGTCCCAGCTTACTTCTATGCCCTGCTGCGTCAGGAACTGACGCTGCGGCGACTGCTCGTTAAGGATCGGATTGGTGTTGTTAATGTGAATAAGAATTTTGCGTTTCGCCGGCAGCGAGGCGAGCAGCGCCATCAGCCCCTGCTCGTCGGAGAGCGCCAGGTGGCCCATCGCCTTGCCGGTGTTGGTGCCGACGCCGGTCGCCTGCAGCTCGTCGTCTTTCCAGACGGTGCCGTCGATCAGCAGGCAGTCCGCCTTCTGCAGCCAGGGCATAATCACCGCGTCCGGCTCGCCGAGGCCCGGCGCATAGAGCAGCGTCTGTTTAGTGGCGATATTTTCAACAAACAGCGCCACGTTGTGCCCCGGTAGCGGGCGGTCGCGGTAAGGAGAATAAGGCGGCGCGTTGCTGAGGATCGGGATAGCGGTAAAGCGCAGACTGGGACAAACATCGACGCTGAAAGCCTCCAGCGGCGCGATCGGACGATGCTGCAGCCCGCCGTTCCAGTGTTTCAGCATGGTGAAGACCGGAAAGCCGCTGGTGAGATCGGCATGCACTTCTGGCGTGCACCACACCTGATGCGGGCAGCCTTCGCGCAGGCTAAGCAGACCGGTAGTGTGATCGATCTGGCTGTCGGTAAGAATAATGGCGCCGATAGCGGTGCCGCGCAGCACGCCTTTTTTTATCAGTTCCGGCGTATGGGCGATCTGCTGGCTGATGTCCGGCGAGGCGTTACATAACACCCAGTTTTCGCCGTCGTCGCTGAGAATAATTGAGGACTGGGTACGCGCGCTGGCCTGAATCGTACCGTTGCGCACGCCCTGACAGTTGGCGCAGTTGCAGTTCCATTGAGGAAAGCCACCGCCGGCGGCGGAGCCAAGAACTTTGATGTACATAGGGAAACCCGGTGTTGAAACAAAATGCCCGCGCACTGGCGGGCATAAATATTAACGGTTGGAGATGTACAGCGTTACTTCCAGACCGAGACGTAAATCAACAAATTCAGGTTTTTTCCACATAATAGTCTTCCTCTAAGGTGAATGAACAAAGCGATACCCGTCAGGTATCATTACGTAAACAATCAAATGATTATGCACGCAATTTTGAGCCGGCTGATGGTGCGCTAACGGCGCAGCGAGATCAACCCGCAAATGTTATGGAAATGAATCAGCCTCGCCAGATCGCCTGCAGCACGCGTTGCCAGTTGCCTGAAGCGAGTTTCTCCAGCCGATCCTGATCATAGCCCGCATCGCGAAATGCTGCGAACAGCCGCGGCAGACCTGACACATCTTTTAGCGCCTCTGGCGTGGAGATGCCGTCAAAATCAGAGCCAAATCCGACATGATCGCTGCCCATTATCATTATGAGCCGTTCATAATGCCTGACAATTTCGCTCAGCGGCGTGTCGCCGTCGCGTTTGCCGTCGGCGCGCAGAAACGCATTGCCGAAGTTAATGCCGACCATGCCGCCGCTGTCGCGAATGGCGATAAGCTGCGCATCGGTAAGATTTCGCGGCTGGGCGCAGAGGGCATGGGCGTTGGAGTGAGTGGCGACCAGCGGCGAGTCAGAGAGCGCGGCGGTGTCCCAGAACGCTTTTTCGTTCATATGCGATACGTCGATCAGCATATTGAGCGCGTTAGCCTGCTTAATCAGCGCTTTACCGGCATCGGTAAGGCCCGGTCCGCTGTCCGGCGAGCCGGGAAACGCGCCGGTCACGCCGACGCCGAAGCGGTTAGGCAGGTTCCAGAAAGGACCGATGCTGCGTACGCCCGCGTCGTAAAATGCCTGCAGCTGTTCGCCCTCTTCATCCAGCGCATCCGCGCCTTCAATATGGGCTACCAGCGCCAGCACGCCCTCGGCACGACAGGCGGCAATATCAGCGGCGCTGCGGCACAGGCGCGCGCGCCCCTGCGACTGTTCGGCGATCTGCTGCAGAATAGCCAGCTGCTGCCACATGATCTCCAGCGGCTGATAAGGCGTATCGGCAAGGTGCGGCGTCGTCTGGGCGATATAGGCCTGAGGCGGCACAAAGATCGCGAACAGGCCGCCGAAAAAGCCGCCCTGCTGCATGCGCGGAAAATCGAGGTGGCCGCGTTCAATACCGTTAAAGAAGGCGTCGACCGGCGCATCACGATGATTCAGCCACAGGTTGAGCAGCAGATCGTTATGGCCATCAAAAGTTAACATCGGAGAAATAAGCGCTTAAAAAACTCGACATCGGGCTATGTTACGCGCCCGCAGGGTAAACGCCAAACCAGAGGGCACGAATGGTTACTCCGACTCCGGCGTAACAGAGAAGCGATCGAAAATTTTATAGGTGGCGACATCGAACAGCGAAACCGCCTCGACCTCCGCCATGGGAATAAGATGACGGAAGTGCTGCAGGTTGAGCGGCTCAGAATCGGGAGTGATATTCTGCGCCAGGTAGAGTTCGTAATAGCGATGCTGCTCGCAGAAGCGCAGCGTCTCTTTGTCGCGGTAGCCGCTGATATAGGGGATAAGCGCCAGATGCTGCGTTTGCGTATGTTCAATGCGCGGCGCCGCGACGTAGCCGATATAAACCTTGCGCGATTTCAGCGTCACGAACACCAGTTTCTCCTCTTCTATCGCCTGCAGCAGCAGCGACTCCATACCATCTTCTCTGGCGACTTTACGGTATTCCGCCATGCTGCTTTTCCCGTCTCGCATCGATCGTCGAGCCGCCTCGCCCGCTCGCCAGGCGCGCAGGCAGGCGAGCGCCAGACCCAGCTCGAAAAAGAGCGGATAGTTCATCAGGGTGGTGCGGGTCAGCCAGGAGTAGTAATCCCGGACGGCGTAATCGGGGAAAAAGAGATGAGGAACAGAGAGAAGCAGACTCAGAAGAAACAGCGCGGCATAGATAAGCGCCACGCCGAAAAAGCCCTGAAGTGCGAATTTCGCGCCATGCATCGCCACGTAAAAATAGGCGATCCAGCCGCTTGAGCGGGCCTGACGCGTGCGCGAAGGGTAATGGTTTTCCGTATACCAGTAGCCGCAGACCAGCACGACCATAATGACCAGCGGTCCCATCGCGCGCCCTTAACGTTTTTGCGCCAGCTCTTCCATACGCGCGCGCATCGCTCTGCCCACGTCGGGGTTATTCATGTTCAGTCGGGCGTTGCCGTTAACGTCGAGGATAAGCTTGTCCTGATCGGAGTAACGCAGATCTTCATTGGTTAATCCGCGCATAAACTTATCTGGCTCGGCGAACCACTTGCCCATAAACCTTTGCAGCCTGTTCATTTTACCTCCTCGCCTTTACATCGCGCTGATGTATGCGGTTGCGCTCTGTTGAGTATACGCCAGACGCAACGAACATTCCTTGTTCAGCTTTCTACGCTGTTTTGTGTTGCCGCGCAACCGCATCCTGCTTTAACCGCCCTGCGCCACCGTCAGGCCGCGATAAAAGGTGGGTTTCACATCAAGCGTTTTCTGGATCAGGCCATATTTATGGTAAAAGTCGGCGGTCTCCTGCTGCTGTTGCACCGTATTATCGTCGATGCTTTGCCAGTGCGACCGGCGACGGGAGAACGATTTTTCCGCTGCGGTGGGCGGGAAGCCGATAATCTTCGCCAGCGTCTGCGCGTAGTCGCTGACGTGGCTGTTGGCCCAGCGATCCGCCGCCGCCAGCCGATTGACGTAATCCTGCAGCGCGGCGCGTTTATCGTCATCATTGAGGGCGGCGTCGGTGGCGGCCAGGAAGCTGTTGCCGGTAGCCAGCCCCACGCCGTTTACCAGTACGCGGCCCGTCTGCGTGACTTCCGCCAGTGCGGTGTAGGGATCCCAGGTTGCCCAGGCGTCTACCGAAGCGTTAGAGAGCGCGATACGCGCATCGGCAGGTTGTAAAAAGCGCCAGGTGACCTCTTTATCGCTTAACCCGGCCTGCTCAAGCGTTTTTAACGCCTGCAGGTGGCCGATGGAGCCGCGCCCGGTGGCGATGCTTTTTCCTTTCAGCTCGGCGGCCGTTTTAATCGGCGAATCGGGGCGCACCAGCACCGCCAGCCCGGCGGGCACCGATTTGCTTACTGCAACCGCTTTCACCTGCGAACCGGCGGCCAGCGAGAAGAGTAGCGGCGCGTCGCCGATAATGCCGGCGTCAACCGCGCCCGCGTTAAGCGCTTCCGCCAGCGGCGCGGCGGCGGGAAACTCCGCCCATTCTATGGTGTAGTTCAGATTGTCGAGCTGATGCGCTGACGCCATCTCGGCGCGCATATTACCTTTTTGATCGGCGATGCGCAGCGTGACGGCCTGTGCAGACGTCGCGGCGGCCAGCGCCAGCGCGATATAAACGGCGTGATATTTCATGCGGCTTCCTCCCGGCGCAAAACATCCAGAGTAAAGCGAACGTTGAAAATCACCGATGCCGATTCCGCATGAGGATAGCCGCCGGACGCATAAGGCTGAGGCTTTTGCGCCAGCGGTTGTCACCTCGCAGGGAAATACCGCGCCGTTACGCGCTATCCCTTCAGATAATGATGGATCGACGCCAGATCTTTTTCGCCGTAGCCTGCGTCAACCGCCTGCTGCCACAGTTCGGCGATATGCTCCAGCGCCGGCAGTTTCGCGTCGCCCTTCGCCTCTAACGCCAGCTTCGCGTCTTTCAGCGCCCAGACCAGATGCATCTGCGGGGTAAAATCTTCGCTGGCGATCATGCCGAGTTTCACTTTAGCGTAAGGGGCTGCCAGCGGGCCGCCATCCAGCACCTTCCACAGGTCCTCGGTGGTGAAGCCGAACTCCTCCGCCAGGCGCGTACTCTCCGCCAGGCTCTGCATCAGGCCGATCAGCCAGCTGTTGACCACCAGCTTCATGCGTGACGATTTCCCCGCCTCGCCCAGCCATTGGGTACCTTTGCCGATAGCGGCGAAAACCGCTTCCGCTGCCTGCGCGCGCGACTGGTCGCCGCTGGCCATCACCAGGATCTGCGCGTTTTCAGCCGGCGCTTTGGTGCCGGAGACGGGCGCGTCGATAAAGAGCACGTCCGGACGCTGCCCGGCGCACCAGGCGATCAGGGCATCGGTTTTCTGGACGCCGATGGTGCCCATCTGCGCGATAGTCGCCCCCTGCTTCAGCGCGTCTTTAACCTGGTGCAGCGTCTTTTCCGTGGTCTCGCCGTCGGCGAGCATGGCAATAACCACATCTGCGTCGCGCACCGCCTCTGCCGGGCTGTCGCTCAGCTTCAGGCCAGACGCGACCAGATCTTCGCCGCGCGCCCGCGTACGGTTCCAGCCATACACGGTAAATCCTTTTTTCAGCAGGTTGGCGGCGAAGGCATGCCCCATGGCACCTAAACCTAATACGGCGACTGCAGGTTGTTGACTCATACTGATTCCTCTGGTTGTCGTGACGGACAGATGTTTGCGGCGCTGCGCCCGGATGGGCGTTATCATTAACGCGTCCTGGAAAGTAAACATTTAAGACTGAAGGGAAAGTCAGTAAAAATCCAGCCTGGGAAAACATTTTTCGACGCTGAATTTCGCATAAAACCACCTTATTATTTACGCTTTTCAAATAATCGTAAAAAGCCTTAACATACGCGCCTAATGTTCCATTTGGTTCATTTCATCTCTTTATTACGGTCTTTCACTCATGAAAATTGCATCACTGCGTCAGGTCAGCGTGCTGTTGCCTGCCATACTGCCGCTGCCCCTGCTGGCGGCTGACGATACCGGCAGTACGATGGTCGTCAGCGCCGCGCCGGCGCAAACCGGCCTTTCCGAACTTGATACGCCCGCCGCCGTCAGCGTGGTGAGCGGCGAAGATATGCGTCAGGCCGCGCCGCGCGTCAACCTGTCGGAAAATCTCGGCAGCGTGCCGGGACTGCAAATCCAGAACAGGCAAAATTACGCTCAGGATTTACAGCTCTCGGTGCGCGGTTTTGGTTCGCGCTCTACCTACGGCGTGCGCGGGCTGCGCATGTACGTGGACGGCATTCCCGCCACCATGCCCGACGGACAGGGACAAACTTCCAATATCGATATTGGCTCCATTGACCATATCGAAGTGCTGCGCGGCCCCTTTTCCGCGCTCTACGGCAACGCCTCAGGCGGCGTGATCAACGTCGAGACCCAGACAGGCCAGCAGCCGCCGACGCTGGAAGCGAGCAGCTGGTACGGCAGCTACGGCAGCTGGCGCAACAGCGTTAAAGCGAGCGGCGCCACCGGCGATGGCACCCATGCGGGCGACGTTAACTACACCGTTTCCGCCTCGCGTTTCACCACCCACGGCTACCGCGACCACAGCGCGGCGCAGAAGAACCTCGGCAACGCGAAGCTGGGCGTTCGCATCGACGACGTCAGCAGCCTGACGCTGCTGTTTAACAGCGTACATATCGACGCGCAGGATCCTGGCGGCCTGACGCCGGATCAGTGGCGCGCGAATCCGCGTCAGGTGGTCAGCAACGTAACGCTCTATAACACGCGCAAAACCGTGGATCAGACTCAGGGCGGCCTGCACTACCAGCGCCAGATGAGTGAGAACGACGATCTCAGCGTCATGATGTACGCCGGGATCCGCGAAACTACTCAGTATCAGTCGATCCCGAAAAGCGTGCAGCTCAACCCTAAACATCCAGGCGGCGTAATCGACCTGACGCGCCACTATCAGGGCATCGACACGCGCTGGACGCATCGCGACACCCTGTTCAGCGTGCCGGTAACGCTGACCGGCGGACTCGACTATGAAACCATGACCGAGCGCCGCAAAGGTTTTGAGAACTTCAACGCGACCGACTACGGCGTGAAAGGCGATATTCGCCGCAACGAACGCAACCTGATGTGGAATCTCGATCCCTACCTGCAGACCGCCTGGCAACTGACCGACAAATGGTCGCTGGACGCCGGGCTGCGCTACAGCACAGTAAACTTTGATTCCAACGACTATTACATTACCTCCAGCAACGGCGATGACAGCGGCGACGCGCGCTATCACAAATGGCTGCCCGCTGCGTCGCTCAAGTACGCTATCGACAACAGCTGGAACGCCTATCTCTCCGCGGGTCGCGGCTTTGAAACGCCGACCATTAACGAACTCTCCTATCGCGCCGATGGCGAAACCGGCCTCAATACCGGACTGAAACCGGCGACCAGCGATACGGTGGAGCTGGGGACGAAAAAACGCATCGGCAACGGCCTGATCACCGCCGCGCTGTTCCAGACCGATACCAAAAACGAAATCGTCACCGACACCAGCAGCGGCGGCCGCACAACCTATAAGAACGCCGGAGAGACCCGTCGGCGCGGTCTGGAGCTGGGCGTGGATCAGCAGTTCGCCGCAGACTGGCGAGTGAAGGCCGCCTGGACGCTGCTCGACGCGCGCTATCGCAGCAACGCATGCGGCGATGAGAGCTGCGACGGCAAACGCATCCCCGGCATTGCGCGCAATATGCTCTACACCGGTCTGGAGTATGCGCCGGAACAGGGCTTCTATGCGGGCGCGGAGATGCGCTATATGAGCAATATCGCCGCCGATGACCAGAACGAGGTGAAGGCGCCCTCCTATACCGTCGCGGCGCTCAACAGCGGCTATAAATGGCTGGTGCAGAACTGGACGCTGGATCTCTTCGGTCGCGTCGATAACCTGTTCGACCGCAACTATGTCGGTTCCGTTATCGTTAACGAAGGCAATGGACGCTATTTCGAACCGGCGCCGGGACGCAATTACAGCGTCGGGCTGACGGTGAGCTACGCGTTTCAGTAAGGAATATCGCCCCGGCCAGCGCCGGGGCGATCGTTATTTCTCGCGCCGCGCCATCCAGCTGGCGATCCAGCGTGACAAAATCGGGCCGGTGAACATCACCACGATAAAACGCCCGGTCTGCATCGCCATCACAAAAGGCATATTAACGTTGCTCGACGCGGCAATAATCGCCACTGAATCGGCGCCGCCCGGACTGGTCGCCAGATAGGCGGTCAGCGGATCGATACCGGCAAACTTCACCAGTAAAAAGGCGAACAGGCCGCAGATGGCTATCAGTGTCAGCACTGACAGCAGCACGCGCGGGAAGGCGTGCGCCGCATAGCGCAGGATCTCGGCGCTGAAGCGCAGGCCGATACCCCAGCCGACAAAGGCGTAAGCCAGCGCCAGCAGCCATTTCGGCAAAGTAATGTCGACCCAGCCGACATCCTGCACCACTGAGGCAACAATCAGCGTCATCAGCATCGGGCCGGCGGGAATACGCAACAGCCGCGCCGCCAGCACGCCTGCGGCAATGGTCAGTAAGGTAAAGAGAAAGGATAACGGCGCAAAAGGCGCGAAGAGATTGAGCGCGGGCGACGCAGCTGGCGCGCCGTCGCCGCCCGCCCAGAAGCGCGTCACCAGCGTCGCGACCAGCGCCACCATCATGACGCGCAGATATTGCATAAAGGCGACGAGGCGCACGTCGGCACCAAAACTCTCCGCCATCAGGGTCATGGCCGTTGCCGCGCCGGGCGACGATCCCCAGATGGCCGTGGAGCCTGGCAGCACGCGAAAACGCGCCAGCAGGCCACCGAGCACCAGGCTGGCGACAATTACCGAGCCGACGCACAGCACAAACAGCGGCCAGTCGTCGGCGATTTCATGAAATATCGAGGCGGGGATCGCCGCGGCGATCATCGCGCCGACCGTCGCCTGGGCGCAGTTGAACAGCGGCCGCGATATTTTCAGCGCGCGGCCGGAGGCGGCAAAGCCGATGGCCGCGAACATCGGGCCAAGCAGAAGCGCAGCCGGAATATGCAGCCACTCCAGCGCCGCAACCAGCGCCGCCGAGCTGACAATCAGCCCGGCCCAGCGCATCAGGCCCGCCTGCGCGATAGCCATTTTAGCGCGCGTTGATCAGCGCCAGCACGTCGGCGGCGGTGCCCGTCTCGCCAAGACGCGGGAATATCAGGCTGACGCTGTTGTTGTGGGTATCGAGGTTAAGATCGGTCATGGCGTCGGTGGCCAGCGTGACGTTGTAACCTAATTCATACGCCTGACGCGCCGTGGATTCCACGCCGATGCTGGTGGCGATGCCGCATACCACTACCTGCGTTACGCCGCGCTTCTGCAGCTCGGCGTGCAGTTCGGTATTATGAAACGCGCCCCAGGTTTTCTTGGTCACGGTGATATCGCCCGGCTGCGGCGTCATCTCAGGCACCAGCGTCGCCCAGTCGGCGGGCAGCTCGCCGCTGTGGCGGCCCTGTTCGTTACGGCCCGGCGCGCCGCCGGCGACGTTCACCAGCACGACCGGCAGCTGACGGGCGCGGAACCCTTCGGCAAGTTGTGCGCACAGGTCGATCACCGGCTGCGGCTCGTGCACCACCGGCAGGCGGACAATGCCGTGTTGCAGGTCGATGATAATCAGTGCGGTTTGGGTATCAAGGGTCGTCAGAGCCATGGAAAGTCCTCTCAGGATGCGTTGTCGGCGAGTCGTTGCAGTAAGGGTATAGCGGAGAGCAGCAGTTGCTGCTCGCTGGCGCTGAGCTGCGTATCGATAGCGCGCACCAGCCAGTCATCGCGCATGGCGCGGTTAGCGGCAATCAGCGCGCGGGCGGCTGGCGTCGGCGAGTAGCGGGTTTTGCGTCCGTCGTGCGGATCCGCTTCGCCCTGCACCATGTCCACCGCCAGCAGGCTGGCGACGGTTGCGCCCATCGACTGGGTGCGTACTCCTTCCGCCGTGGCCAGCTCGGTAATGGTCATCGCGCCATCGCGCACCAGATACCCCAGCACCGACACCTGCGACCAGGTGAGATCGCCCGGCGGCGCAGATTCGCGCAGCCGGCGGCTTAGCTTGCCTGTCACCATGCGCAGCATCGCGGCGGCTTCAGTCAGTTCGCTCATCGCCTTTCTCCTTACGTTAGCGCAAGTATAGAGATACGAAGGTAAACTGTGTAGTTTACCTTCGTATCAATTTGTAAGGTCAGGGACGCTTCAGGTAGTGGATCAGGCTGTGAAAACGCAGCGGCGTGGCAAGCGGATTGCGATAGCTGTGCGCCACATCGGCTTCGAACTGCAACGCTTCCCCCGCCTGCAGCCTGCGCCAGACGCCGCGCATACCGAGCAGCAGCTCGCCTTCTATCACCACCACCTGCTCTATGCAGCCGCTTTCATGAGGGGATGAATCGCTCTGCGCCCCCGCCGCCAGCTCTACCGCCAGCAGATCGAAACGCAGCTGCGCATCGTAAGGCAGCAGCGGCCGCACCGTCATCTGCGCGTTGAGCTGGCTGAAGCGCGCGGAATCGCCGCTCTGCAGCCCGTTGCCCTGAATAAAAAAAGAGAACGGAACGTTAAAACCGGTGGCGATTTTCCATAGCGTCGCCACCGTCGGGCTGGACTCGCCGCGCTCGATCTGGCCGAGCATCGCTTTGCTGACGCCGGTGCGCTCCGCAGCCAGCGTCAGGCTCCAGCCGTTCGCCTGGCGCAGCTGTTTCAGCGCCTCGCTGAGATGCTGATGCAGATTTTCCATAGGCTTCTCCTGAAAACATGGCGGCAGTGTAGCACTTGAGCGCTATAGCGCACAGTGCTACGATGTGCGCTATAACGCACAAGGGAGGTTTTATGCAGCGCAGCATGGCGCGATCCGCCTTTTCATTTCCGATTGTGGTCTCTGGTTTCGTCGCCGTCCTGGTCGGCTACAGCAGCTCAGCGGCCATTATTTTTCAGGCCGCGCAGGCGGCGGGCGCCTCTGCGACGCAGATCGGCGGCTGGCTGTCGATGCTGGGCATTGCGATGGGGCTATGCTCGCTCGGCCTCTCCTTCTGGACGCGGATGCCGATCCTCTGCGCCTGGTCGACGCCAGGCGCGGCGCTGCTGGCAACCAGCCTGCAGGGCCTCTCCATTAATGAAGCGGTCGGCGTGTTTATCTTTGCCAACGCGCTGATTGTACTGAGCGGCGTTACCGGGCTGTTTGCACGCCTGATGAATATCATTCCGCCCGCGCTGGCGTCGGCGATGCTCGCCGGCATCCTGCTGCGCTTTGGCCTTGCGGCGTTTACCGGCCTGCAGAGCGATTTCGCGCTGTGCGGCGCAATGTGTCTCGCCTGGCTGCTGGCGCGACGCTGGCTGGCGCGCTACGCCATTTTAACCACGCTGGCGGTGGGCGTTGCGGTCGCGCTGGCGCGGCACGCGATCCATTTCCCGGCAGATGCGGCGAGCTTCGCGCTGCCGCAGGGCATTATGCCGCACTTTAGCCTGACCGCGCTGCTGGGCATCGGACTGCCCTTTTTCCTGGTGACCATGGCGTCGCAAAATGCGCCAGGCATCGCCACGCTACAGGCACACGGCTATCGGCCGCCGGTCTCCGCGCTGATGAGCTGGACCGGACTGGTCGCCCTGCTGCTGTCGCCGTTTGGCGGATTTTCCGTCTGTATCGCCGCGATTACCGCCGCCATCTGCATGGGCGAAGAGGTAGACGCCGACCCGCGCCGCTGCTGGATGGCCGCCGCGCTGGCTGGCGTTTTTTATCTGCTGGCCGGGCTTTCTGGCGCGCTGATCGCCGCGCTGTTTGTCGCGCTGCCGCCACCGCTGATTGCCACCCTTGCCGGCCTGGCACTGCTGTCGACCTTCAGCGGCAGCCTGACGCGCGCGCTGGCGGAACCCGATACGCGCGATATCGCCGCGATCACTTTTCTGATTACCGCGTCCGGCCTCTCGCTGTTCGGCATCGGCGCCGCCTTCTGGGGGCTGGTCGGCGGTCTGCTGGCACATACCGTACTGAAACGTCGCGCCGCTTAATCACCTGGGCGCGCTGCATATTTTTCATCGCAGCGCGCGAAAAACGCCCTTAATTATCGTTTTTTCCGGCGTTTGATTTGCACTTGCTCCGCGTAAAATCACTCCAATCGCCGATAACACACGATTTTCTGCCTCAGAACTCGACCGATAAGGGCCCAACAGGTGGCAAAAACTTTTCTGCGCAGCGGCAATCTTGACGCGGTGCTGGCGCTGGGTGAAAACGGCCAGCCGGTCTACGCATCCGCCCTGCAAATTCGTGAAACCCTGCGTCTGCGCCGTCAGACGGCACTGGCAAACTGCCTGGCCATTCCCCAGCCAAACGAGCGCGGTGACCGCCTCGACTGGTACGCGCCGTTCAGCGGCAAAGTGAAATCCTGGCTCGGCGCCAGCGATTATGAGCGCCGTCAGGCGCTGGATCAGCTGACGGCGACGCAGCAGGAGATGCAGGCGCTTAGCGTACGCGCGCGCGAGGCTGACAACCCGGCGATGCGTCTGTTCGGCGCGCTGCTGGCCAAAGCGCTGCAGTTTCCCGATCAGCAGTATGTCTTTCTGGTGGACGGCAAGCCGGTGATCACCTTCTGGGGATTTGTCGACGCACAGGCGCGCACGCGCGACGATGCGCTCGCCTGCCTGCGCGATACGCTCGATGAATCCCTGCCGTCGCTGCTGCCGGAACCGGTGGCGGTCGAGCCGCAGCCGGAGATGCCGCAGATTATCGCGGAGCCGGCGCCACAGCCAGAGCCAGAGCCGCAGCCTGAACCCGCCGTTGAAACGCCGCCGGTCATGGCGCCGCGTCGCGCCTTCCGCATCGGCTATCTCGCCCCGGTTGCGCTGGCCGTTGCCGCCGCGGCCGCTTTCTGGCTGCATCAGCCTCAGCCGACCCCTGTCGCCGCGCCGCAGCCTGCCGCGCCAGTCGCCGCGACTATCGCGCCACCTGCCGCGCTGATCGCCGCGCAGAAACTCGCCTCAACCCTGCCGCAGACGCCAGCAAGCGTCGCCGCGCCCGCTGAACCCTCAGCCCCTTCCGCAACGCTCGCCAGCGTAGTGACGCCTGCCGTACCTGCCGCAGACGCCGCGCTGAAAATGAGCGTGGACGATGTGCGTAACGGTGCGATTAACGTCGTTGACGGCCGCTGGCGCGTAGTAATGCAGAATTCCTTGCCGGGCGGCGCTTCGCCGGTGCTGCACTATGAGCTCAGCGCAGGCAAAGGCAGCGCCACGGTCACCCAGGGCAACAATCTGCGCTGCACCGCCGACGAGGTGACTGCCGCCATGCTCGGCAGCGGCCAGCTGTCGGTTCGCAGCCGCTATACTGCCAAATGCAGCGACGGTTCGCGCTATCGCATGCCGCAGCTGATGTGTAAACCGGGAGACGGCGCCGCCGTGTGCGAAGCGCTGTTCAGCGACAACAAATCCTTCCCGATGACGATTAAGCGTGAGAGTAAGTAACCATGTTGGCTCCCCTGATCGATGACAAACAAAAAATCACGCTGATTGAAGAGAGCGGCGTACAGTTTCTGGATTTTGGCCTGCGCATCGCCGCAGGCCAGGCGCGCCGCCAGTTTGTGCGCCAGACGGCGAATGGCCCGCTGCTGCGCCTGAACGTCGACGGCAACAGCGGCAAGTTTTTGCTCTATCCACAGGACGGTGGCGCGCCGGAAGTGGTGCGTCCGGAATCGGACGTGGCGCTGGCTGACTCGCTGACGCTGCTGGCTGACTGCTGGCTGCCGCTGCCGATGCTGCGCTGCGCCAGCGGCCGTCGTTTTATCGGCGGCCCGGAAAACTGGGCGCGTCTGCGCCTCACGGCGCTGGCGCAGCCCGACGCGGCGGGTAATACCCATCGCGTGACGCTGGCATTCGATACCCGCTGCGTAGCGGAAGAGGATGGCGGCGAGCAGCTCGGCCTCACCTCCGCCGACGCGCAAAACGGCGTAACCTTCTCTCTCGCCTGGCATAACTACGAGCTGGGCGAATTTCTCGATCATATCTGGGTCGATGGCTGGCTGCGCGAGGCGTTCAGCGACCGCGTCGGCGATCGCCGCGAACAGGCGATTGCGCAGGCGCTGCGCGAGTTTGAGTATCAGGCGCACTACCTCAATCTGCTGGAGCTGCTCGGCGAGCAGCTCAACCTCAGCGATATTCATCTTCAGGCCGCCACCCAGCAGACGCCCCCGGTAAATGTCGATATTATTCTCGACGTCGGCAACTCGCATACCTGCGGCATTCTGGTGGAGGATCATCCCGAAGAGAGCAATGGCCTGAAGCAGACTTACGAATTGCAGCTGCGCGACCTCTCGCAGCCGCATCAGGTCTACAACGAACTGTTCGACAGCCGCCTGGAGTTCGCGGAAGCCCATTTTGGCAAGGCGAGCTTTTCGCTCCAGAGCGGCCGCGAAAACGCCTTTATGTGGCCGTCGCTGACGCGCGTCGGCCGCGAAGCGAGCCGCCTGGCGCTGCAGCGCGCCGGTCTTGACGGCAGCACCGGCATCTCCAGCCCGCGCCGCTATCTGTGGGACGAGGCGCGCTATCAGCCGGGCTGGCGCTTTAACCAGCCGAACGGCGCGAACGAGCCGCAGGCCAACGCCGCGCCCTTCACGTTTCTGCTCAATGATGAAGGCGAGCCGCTGCACGCGCTCTCCGCCGACGACCGCCTGCCGGTTTTTTCCGCGCACTACAGCCGCAGCTCGCTGATGACCTTTATGCTGTGCGAACTGCTGGCGCAGGCGCTGATGCAGATGAACAGCGCGGCCCAGCGTCAGCGTATGCCGCAGAGCCACGCGCCGCGTCAGCTGCGTCACGTTATTCTTACCCTGCCGTCGGCGATGCCGAAGCCGGAGCGCGAGATTTTCCGTCGCCGCATGCAGCAGGCGATCGCGCTGGTGTGGAAAGCGGAAGGCTGGCACGCCGCCGACGAGCCGTTCGACGCCGATGCGCCGCCAGCATGCCGCAAGCCGGTGCCGGACGTGCAGATGGAGTGGGACGAAGCGACCTGCGGCCAGATGGTATGGCTGTTTAACGAAACCCAGGTCAATTTCGCCGGCCGCGCGCAGGATTTCTTCAGCAGCACCGCGCGCCCGGATCGTCCGCGTGAAACGGATGAAGTGCCGGGCAAAAGCCTGCGCATCGCCTCAATCGATATCGGCGGCGGCACCACCGATCTGGCGATCACCCACTACCGCCTTGATGACGGCCAGGGCAATAACGTCAAAATCACCCCTCGCCTGCTGTTCCGCGAGGGATTCAAAGTCGCGGGCGACGATATTCTGCTGGACGTCATTCAGCTCTGGATCCTGCCCGCTCTGCAGCAGAGCCTGCAAAAGGCGGGTCTTGCCCTTGCCGAGCCGCTGCTGAACAAGCTGTTCGGTCATGATGGCCGCCTCGACGGTCAGGCCACGCTGCGTCAGCAGGCGACACTGCAGCTGTTTATTCCGCTGGCGCAGGCGGTGCTGGAGCGTTATGAGAACTGGGACCCGCTGGAGAGCCATGCGGAGATCAACGCCCTGTTCGGCGAGCTGGTGGCCAGCCCGCCGGCCGACGCGGTGCTCGCCTTTATCAACGGCGAAATCCAGCGTGCGCTGGGTGCGGGCAGCGGTTTCGATCTGCTGGAAGTGCCGCTGATCGTCAGCCTGGCGCAGCTGCACGCCGAGTTTATGCAGCACCGCATGGCGATTATTCCGGCGCTGCGCTCGATGTGCGAGGTGGTGTCGCTCTATCAGTGCGACGTGCTGCTGCTCACCGGTCGGCCGTCGCGCTTCCCCGGCATTCAGGCGCTGGTGCGCCATCTGCAGCCGCTGCCGGGCAGCCGCATTCTGTCGCTGGAGGGCTATCACACCAGTGACTGGTATCCCTTCAACAAACATGGCCGTATCGACAACCCGAAATCCACCGCGGCGGTTGGCGCGATGCTCTGCCTGCTGGCGCTGGATCTGCGTCTGAACAGCTTCTGGTTCCGCGCGGGCGATTTCGAGCCCTACTCAACCATTCGCTACCTCGGCGTGCTCGACGAGAACCAGGCGTTGACCGACGATAACCTTTGCTACAGCGATATCGATCTCGACGATCAGAGTTTCGCGCTGGATCGTAAGAGCAGCTTCCGTATTCGCGGCAACGTCTGCCTTGGCTTCCGCCAGCTGGATAATGCCCGCTGGCCCGCTTCGCCGCTCTACAGCCTGACGCTGAACGACGCCCAGCTGGCGCGTAAAGTCGCCGGGGAGAGCGTGCTGCGCGTGAAGCTGGCGGTAGCGCCGGGCCCGACGCTGCCCGGCCCGGAGCGTCTGGTGCTGAGCGACGCGCGTCTTGACGACGGCACGCGCGTACCGCTTGAACAGCTGAGCCTGAAGCTTAATACTCTCTCGCCGACGGGCAACGCCAACGCCCAGTACTGGATTGACAGCGGAAGCCTTTGTAAACGATGAGAACTGTAAAGCCCCGCCAGCCGCAAACGCTGGCAAAACGTCTTGGCCTGCTGCAGGAGGCGCTTAACGCCAGCCTGGAGTGGGTTGCCGAATACCGCGACGCCTCGCCGCGTCTGGCGCTGGAAGCGGATACCTTTACGCGCCAGCTGCGCCGCGCCCGCGCGCAGAGCGATGCGCTGGCCCAGCAGGTGGCGCGCCCGGTTACGCTGGCGCTGTTTGGCCAGTCGCAGGCGGGCAAAGCCTGGCTGCTGAACGAAATGGTCGCCGACGCGCAGGGCCAGATGCTGACGCGCCTCGGCGAAAAAACGCTGAACGTTTTTCAGCAGATCAATCCCGGCAACCTCGACTTTGCCGCCGCGACTCGCTACTGCCACCAGCGCGAAGCGCTCTCCGGCGAATGGCCGGTAGAGCTGGCGCTGCTGAACGAGGCGGAAATTGTACGTCTGGTGCTGAGCTGCCGCGGCGAAGCGCCGCAGCCGGAAAGCGCGCATCTCGATCAGCAGCTGCAGCGCCTGCAACGCCAGCGCCTCACTACGCCGGTCGGCGGGCTCGACAGCGACGCGCTGGTCACGCTCTGGGCCTGGAGCCGCCGTCACCGCTGTCATGACGCGCGGCTCGATCGCCATTTCTGGCCGCAGGCGGTAGAGCTTGCCCCCGCGCTCAGCGTGGACGACCGGGTACAGCTTTTCGCGCTGCTGTGGCCAAACCAGCCAGAGCTGAGCGAGGCGCTGCGCGCGCTGCTGCATTTACGTCATCAGCTGCGCAGCGCCAGCCGCGTGCTTGCGCCGCTCAGCCTGCTGGTCGACGACGCGCTGCTGCCGAGCGAGCAGCTGATCGCACACGCCAGCGAGCAGGATCGCCAGATGAAGGTGGAAGTCTGCCCGCTTAACGGCAACCGCATCGGCAAGCCGCAGCAGGTGCCGCTCGGCTGGCTGGCGCTGCTGACGCTGGAGCTGGTGCTTCCTCTGAGCTCGACGCCGCGCACCGCCCTCTATGACGATGCCGATATGCTGGATCTGCCTGCGCCCGGCATGCCTGCCGATGCAGCAGCGCAGGAGGAGCGTCAGCGGCTGGAACAGCAGGATCCGCTGCGCGCCCGGCTGCTCGAACAGAAACGCGCCCTGCTGCCCGGCCTCTACGCCGCGCGCCAGGGGATCGATTTAATGCTGGTCTGTACCGCCGCCAGCCAGCGGCAGGATGCCGATCTCGCCAGCCGCGCCCTGCGCGAATGGCAGCTGCATCAGCCGCCGCGGGAAAGCGGCGAAAAGCCGCGCCTGATTTGGGCGATTACCCCTTACGACGCGCGACATCAGCAGATCAACGTGGATGAGGCGGTGCAGCGCCAGATCGGACAGCCCGGTCAGCGCTGGGGCTCGATGCTGGCGCTCGATCGCGCCGGCGTCGATCGGATGGCGGAGTGGCTTCAGGAAGAGATGCAGCCTGATGCGCGCCGCGACAGGCTGCTGACAGAGCTGCGCGCCCTGCAGCACAGCGTGCTGGAACGTCGCCTGCTGCCCTGGACCGAAGCCGACGCCAGCCCTGAGCAGGCCGCGCGCAAGCAGACCATCGCCGATTCGCTGCTGAAATGTCTGCAGCACCGCACCGGCCTGCATGGCGAACTGCTGGAGCGGCTGCAGCCGCCGCGGGAAGCGCTGCGTCAGCTCTGGCTCAGCCAGCATGACGCGCCCGCCACCGCTGCCGCGATCCGCACAGAGGCGCCGGCGCAGCACTTCGGCGTCGGGTTTGAATTCGATCTCTTTAGCGATACGCCGCTGGCAGAGCCTGCGAGCGTGCCGCATCACGTCAGCGCCGCCGGTCAGAGTTTTGCCCGTCAGGTGATGGCGCTGTGGCTCGATCACCTGCGCGAACTGCCGGAGAACCGCAGCCTGCTGACGTTGCTGAATGTGGATCGCGTTACGCTGGAGTGGCTGGTAGAGGAGTTAATTGTCGCCAGCTTCCGTCTCGATATGCTGACTTCGCTGGAGCAGGCGCTGCATGAGCCGGAAAACCCGTCCGTTAGCCATGAGTCGCGCGCCGATCGCCAGGTGTCCCGCGCGATGACGGTGCTGGGCGATTTTGTCGCCTGGCTGGGTTTTTTACAGCGCGACGACGCCGAGCGGCCGCCGAGCCGCGTCAATCGCGGTCAGCCTGTTTTTGCGCGTCCGCCCGCGCCGAGCGTCAACTTTTCCGCCGGGCAGCGTCTGACGCGCTTATCCGCCGCTCCCGCCAACCATACCGCCTACTATATTTATGACTGGCTGGTGGGACTGAATTCGGTGATCCTTGAGAACAACGGGTACGCCGGCGGCCGCGATGTCACGCCTGCGGCGCGCGAGGCCCTGGCCGCCATCCTCAAGACGCTGCGCAGCTAATCCCGCTTCAGGTGCAGGTCGCCGTCCAGCGCCTGCGCCGCCTCTTCCAGCAGTTCCAGTACGGCGGCGAACTCGTCGCTCTTTTCCAGACCCGCCGCATGGCGCAGATGAATACGCGCCGGCAGCGCCATGCCGCCGGTTAGCCAGTCCCACAGCGCATCGAGATTATTGCCGAAGGCGAACGGGCAATGGCTCTGCTGCGCCAGCGTCTGATAGAGCGCGTCGCGATTCGGCAGGCGCTGAAAATCGAGCGTAATCTTCAGCATCTTCAGGGCACCTGCTTAAAGCTGCGATAGTGATCGGTGGTGATATAGACCAGACCGTCTGAGGAGTAGACCAGCCGGTCCGCCTCACGGTGGCCGCAGCGATAGTTGACGTCCGCCTCATACCATAAGCGTCCGCTGCGCTGCGGCAGGCGCTTTTCACGGTTGCCGAAGCGATCGCCGCCGATCGCCTTGCCCGGCAGAACTTCGCACAGGTTGCCTTTGGCTGGATCCCAGCCGAGGCGCCGCGCGTCGTTTTTGCTGATGTAATAGGCTGGCAGCTGCTGATGTTGCAGCAGGTAACGCGCCACGGTGCGCGCATCCGTCAGCGAGCTGATATCGCTGGCGTTTGACGAAAGTGATGAATTCAGATGGGGTTTAAAACCGGCCCAGGCGGCCGCAAGCACGATAACCAGTGCAATCCAGAGTTTTTTCGACATGATGGCATCCCAGACAACAGGACGCTGATGATACCAGCTTTAACGTTCAGATACAGCGCGGGCCAGCATTGCTGGCCCTGCGGGGATCACTGCATCGCTTGCATCTGCGACCCATGGCGACGCCATGCGCCTGGCGCGACGCCATACTGGCGTTTAAAGCTGCGGTTGAAGGATTGCTGCGAGTCGAAGCCCAGCGAAATCGCTACGTTGAGGATAGGCTCGTTGGTGGTAGTCAGACGATCCGCGGATTTCTTCAGTTTCTTGATGCGAATGTACTCACCCAGCGGGTAGCCGGTGTGCTCTTTAAACATACGCTGCAGGTGCCATTTAGAATAGCCTGCGCGCTCCGATACGGTGTCCAGATCCAGACGTGCTTCGATGTTGTTATCAATCCAGTCGATTAGATCGTGAATAAATGCGTCGCTCATCATCCCATTTTCTCCCGTCGCCGTTGCGAACAGTATCAGTATCAGTTGCAATTACACTTTAAGGGTGACTGACTTTGCCATTTAATGCAAGTTGAATTGATACATTAAATGCCGCACTCGCCGTAAGGTCATTCTGCGCCCCGCTACGCCTGCGCATGGCATCAGCCAAAACCGCACATAAAGTGTATCAGATATTCTTGCAGTTGCTGGATACCCGAGCCTACACTCCTCGCGATAAATTGCAATCTTAAAAGTTGCAAATATTGGCCCGCCCTTGTGGGCTCTTTTTTAACGCTATGCGGAATAACAATAATGAACAGACAAACGAAGTGGGTTCGTCAGGGTTCAACCCTTCTGGGCGCGGTGCTGCTAAGCAGCATACTCAGCGGATGTGACAAAGGCGTGGCGCAAAACGCCCCGCCGCCGCCGCCTCAGGTCAGCGTCGCTGATGTGGTGGTGAAACCGGTCAGCCAGTGGGACAGCTTTAACGGGCGCATCGAGGCGGTGCAGAGCGTGCAGCTGCGTCCGCGCGTCTCCGGCTATATCGACGGCGTAAACTACCGTGAAGGCGACGAGGTGAAGAAAGGACAGGTGCTATTCACTATCGATGACCGCACCTACCGCGCCGCGCTGGAGCAGGCGAAAGCCGAACTGGCGCGCGCCCGCAGTCAGGCCGCGCTGGCGCGCAGCGAATCGGCGCGTACCGAAAAGCTGATCGGCACCCAGGCGATTTCGCGCGAGCAGTGGGAGCAGCGTCGCTCTGCCGCCAGCCAGGCGCAGGCGGACGTGCTCTCTGCCGAAGCGGCCGTGGATATGGCGCAGCTCAATCTTGACTTTACCCGCGTGACCGCGCCGATCGACGGACGCGCCAGCCGCGCCATGATCACCACCGGCAACCTGGTGACCGCCGGCGACAGCGCCAGCGTGCTTACCACGCTGGTGTCGCAGGATCGCATGTATGTCTACTTCGATGTCGATGAAACCACCTTCCTCCACTACCAGGCGATGGCGCGTCAGGGAGAGCAGCGCGGGTCGCTGCCGGTCGAGATCGGCCTGGCGGGCGAAAACGGCTATCCGCACCGCGGCATGGTTGACTTTACCGACAACCAGCTTACCGCCAGCACCGGCACCATCCGCATGCGCGCCCAGCTTGATAACCGCCAGCGTCAGTTTACGCCCGGCCTCTTCTCTCGCGTACGCCTGCCGGGCAGCGCGCAGTTCCAGGCGCTGCTGATTGACGATAAAGCGGTACTCACCGACCAGGACCGCAAATATGTCTATGTGGTGGACAAAGACGGCAAGGCGCAGCGCCGCGATATTCAGCCCGGCGCGATGGCCGAAGGGTTGCGCATCGTGAAAAGCGGGCTGCAGTCGGGCGATCGGGTGATTGTCGATGGGCTGCAAAAAGTGTTTATGCCCGGAATGCCGGTAACGGCCCAGCAGGTCGCGATGCGCGCGGCTAACGCCAACTAACTGAGGCTACTGCCGCTATGGACTTTTCCCGCTTTTTTATCGACCGGCCGATATTTGCCGCCGTTTTGTCGATTTTGATTTTTGTGACCGGCCTGATCGCCATTCCGCTGCTGCCGATCAGCGAATACCCGGACGTCGTGCCGCCCAGCGTGCAGGTGCGCGCTGAATATCCCGGCGCGAATCCGAAGGTCATCGCCGACTCCGTGGCGACGCCGCTGGAAGAAGCGATCAACGGCGTTGAAAATATGATGTATATGAAGTCGGTGGCCGGTTCCGACGGCGTGCTGGTGACGACCGTCACCTTCCGCCCGGGCACCGATCCCGATCAGGCGCAGGTGCAGGTGCAGAACCGCGTTGCGCAGGCGGAAGCGCGTCTGCCGGAAGATGTGCGCCGCCTCGGCATCACTACCCAGAAGATGTCGCCGACGCTGACGCTGGTGGTGCATATGTTCTCGCCACACGGCAAGTATGACTCACTCTACCTGCGCAACTACGCCACGCTGAAGGTGAAGGATGAGCTGGCGCGCCTGCCGGGCGTCGGTCAGATCCAGATCTTCGGCGCGGGCGAATATGCGATGCGCGTCTGGCTCGATCCCAATAAAGTGGCCGCGCGCGGCCTGACCGCCGCCGACGTGGTAACGGCGATGCAGGAGCAGAACGTGCAGGTTTCGGCTGGTCAGCTCGGCGCTGAGCCGCTGAAAAAGCAGTCTGACTTTCTGTTATCCATCAATACCGCGGGCCGCCTCGAAAACGAGCAGCAGTTCGGCAATATCATTCTGAAAACCTCGGACGACGGCTCGCTGGTGCGGCTGCGCGACGTGGCGCGCATTGAGATGGGTTCCGGCAGCTACGCGCTGCGTTCACAGCTCAATAATAAAGATGCGGTCGGTATCGGTATTTTCCAGGCGCCGGGCGCAAACGCCATCGATCTCTCTAACGCGGTGCGCGCCAAAATGAACGAGCTGGCGACGCGTTTCCCGGATGATGTGCAGTGGGCCGCGCCTTACGACCCGACGGTGTTCGTGCGCGACTCTATCAGCGCGGTGGTGCATACGCTGCTGGAAGCGGTCGCCCTGGTGGTTCTGGTAGTGATCCTGTTTCTGCAGACCTGGCGCGCCTCGATTATTCCGCTGTTGGCGGTACCGGTCTCGGTGGTCGGCACCTTTAGCGTGCTCTATCTGCTCGGCTTTTCGCTCAACACCCTGAGCCTGTTCGGGCTGGTGCTGGCTATCGGCATTGTGGTGGATGACGCCATCGTGGTGGTGGAAAACGTTGAGCGTAATATCGCGCTGGGCCTCTCGCCGCAGGCAGCGGCGCATCAGGCGATGCGCGAGGTCTCCGGGCCGATTATCGCTATCGCGCTGGTGCTGTGCGCGGTGTTTGTGCCAATGGCGTTTCTCTCTGGCGTTACCGGTCAGTTCTATAAGCAGTTCGCGGTAACCATCGCAATTTCGACGGTGATCTCCGCCATTAACTCGCTGACGCTCTCGCCTGCGCTGGCGGCGAAGCTGCTGAAAGACCACCACGCGCCGAAAGATATTCCAACGCGCATTATCGATCGCCTGCTCGGCTGGCTGTTCCGTCCGTTTAACCGCTTCTTTAACAGCAGCGCACACGGCTATGAAGGGCTGGTCGGCAAAACGCTGCGTCGACGCGGCGCGGTCTTCGGCGTCTATGTGCTGCTGCTGGCGGGCGCGGCCTTTATGTTCCACGCTGTGCCGGGCGGGTTTATCCCGACGCAGGATAAGCTCTACCTGATCGGCGGCGTGAAAATGCCGGAAGGCTCATCGCTGGAGCGTACCGACGAGATGATCCGCAAGATGAGCGAAATCGGTATGAACACCGAAGGCGTTGCCTACTCCGTCGCCTTCCCCGGCCTGAATGCGCTGCAGTTCACCAACACGCCGAATACCGGTACGGTGTTCTTCGGCCTGAAGCCGTTCAGCGAGCGTAAGCACAGCGCGGCGGAGATCAACGCTGAAATCAACGCGAAAATCTCTCAGCTGCAGCAAGGGTTCGGCTTCTCGATTATGCCACCGCCGATTTTAGGTCTTGGCCAGGGTTCAGGCTATTCGCTCTACGTGCAGGATCGCGCGGGTCTGGGCTACGGCGCGCTGCAGACGGCGATCAATACCCTTTCCGGCGCGGTCATGCAGACCCCAGGCATGCACTATCCGATCTCCTCTTACCAGGCGAACGTGCCGCAGCTGGATGTGCAGGTCGATCGCGATAAAGCCAAGGCGCAGGGCGTGTCGCTGACCGATCTTTTCAGCACGCTGCAAACCTATCTCGGCTCCTCGTATGTTAACGACTTCAACCGTTTTGGTCGCACCTGGCGCGTGATGGCGCAGGCGGACGGTGAATTCCGCGACAGCGTGGAAGATATCGCCAACCTGCGCACCCGCAACGATCGCGGCGAAATGGTGCCGGTCGGCAGCATGGTACATATCACCACCACTTACGGCCCCGATCCGGTGATCCGCTACAACGGCTATCCGGCGGCGGATCTGATTGGCGATGCCGACCCGCGCGTACTCTCTTCCGCGCAGGCGATGACCCAGCTGGAAGCGATGTCCGGTCAGCTGTTGCCGAACGGCATGAATATCGAGTGGACCGATTTGAGCTATCAGCAGGCGACGCAGGGCAATACCGCCTTTATCGTCTTCCCGGTGGCGGTGCTGCTGGCGTTCCTGGTGCTTGCCGCGCTCTATGAGAGCTGGACGCTGCCACTGGCAGTAATTCTGATTGTGCCGGTGACGATGCTGTCGGCGCTGGTCGGCGTCTGGCTGACGGGCGGCGATAACAACGTCTTCGTACAGGTCGGCCTGGTGGTGCTGATGGGGCTGGCGTGTAAGAACGCCATTCTTATCGTGGAGTTCGCCCGCGAGCTGGAGATGCAGGGCAAAGGCATCGTGGAGGCAGCGCTGGAAGCCTGTCGCCTGCGTCTGCGTCCTATTGTGATGACCTCTATCGCCTTTATCGCCGGTACTGTACCGCTGATTCTGGGCGAAGGCGCGGGCGCCGAAGTGCGTGGCGTTACCGGTATTACCGTGTTCGCCGGGATGCTGGGCGTCACCCTGTTCGGCCTGTTCCTGACGCCGGTGTTTTACGTGACGCTGCGTAAGCTGGTGACGCGCAAAGCGCCGAAAGAAACGCTGCAGACTGCGTAATGAATAAAGGGCAATCTCTGGGTTGCCCTTTATCGCTCTCTTACTGCAGAAATAAAAAAAGCCGCTGATGCGGCTTTTAATCATTTTGCATGATAAGGCTTTTTGTTACGACTTAGGACGCGTCAGGAAAACCAGGATGCCGATGATAATATCGCCGACTACCCAGAGAATACCTAGCATCATCGCTCCCATGCCCGCGCCTAAAGCAGCCCCGGCCCGCTCAGCATCAGAAGCCGCATTGTTAACTACCTCTCCGCTTGCCCCCAGCCCTTTGAAAACGGCGTAGATCATAAAAATATTGAAGACAATAAAGAGTATCTTCACGATTTTTCCAAACAGGGACCGCTTTGGCTTTTTAACCTGGTGTCCGCAGGATGGACATTTAAAAGCTGAATCGCTGATTCCCGCTTTGCATTCCGGGCAGTTGATTAACGCCATTTCTCTCTCCTTAGAAATTAATAATCAGCCGGAATAATACTATTATCCTGAATTATCAATCGAATAAAAAACCCGCCATTTGGACGGGTTATTTTGCTATAGCACCAGATTCAGCGGTTCTAACCGCAGGGCATCGCCCCGGCAGGCATAAAAAAAGCCGCATCAGCGGCTTTTTTTACAGAGGTCCTCTATCGCACCCGGCTCCAGTACCGCTGCACACTCGGTTTCATTGCCTTTTTTTAGCTCTTCGAGCGCGTCGGCAACGGTGCGTTTTTCCAGAACTTCCAGCGACGCCTGTTCGGCCTCATCCGCAATGGATTTAAAGTACCAGCAGAGATTGGCGCTGACCAGGCAGCGCGGCGCAACGTCTGGACGCGACGCCCAGAGCTTTTTGTCTTCAATCACTGAGGTGTAAATATCGCGCAGCGTGATTTCGCTGGCCGGACGACCTAAATGGATCGAACCGGTGCGGCCAAGCGTCGAGACGATAATGCCGTCGCGGGTTAGCGGAACCATTAGCTTACGGATGAAACTGGGGTTCGCCTCAAGGCCGTATGCCAGAATGGCGCTGGTCGAGCGTTTACCCATTTGCTCCGCCATCGCTACGCTAAGAACCATTTGCAAAGCTGTCGGGAAGCGGTAATCAAGCATTTCTTTATCCTGAGTTGCGGTGCATCTTATTGTTTTATTGCCGCGTAAGTGAACATTCAGTGAGCAATAAATATAACAAACACTGTTGCTTTTTAGAAGCAAGGCTACTGCGCCAGGGCACGTATTCATTAAAACCCGGCTGCCGACAGCACAAGCTGTTCAGCCCGCGCCTTACCGGCTTTCGCCCTGCCCTTAACGCGGCTCTGCCGGCGCCAACGGCAGCCGCTGCTTAAGCGCCATAACCAGCGCGACGTTAAGCAGCGCCAGCGCGCAAAGTATCCACAGCGTAGCGGAAGCGCCGAGCGTTTCAAACAGATAGCCGCCCGCTACCGGCGTCAGCGCCTGACCGATAAGCGCCGGACGCGCCATACGACCCATGACAACGGCGTACGCCTCCGGTTTGACCATCGCCAGCGGTAAAGTTCCCCGCACGATAGCGCGCAAACCATTCCCCGCGCCGTAGAGCACCATGCTGAGCAGCGCAAACTGCGGCAACAGCGCCAGCGCCAGCAAACCGAGCGCCACCAGTCCCACCGAGAAAAACGCCGTCCAGATGGGATGGCCGCGCTTAAACAGAATATCCACTACCCGCGATCCTACCTGGCAAGGCCCGAGTATGGCACTGATCCCCAGCGCAGAGGCCAGCGTATAGCCGCTCGCCTGCAGCAGAGCGATCAGCTGTACTGAGATAGCCGTCATGATCACTGAGGCGAGCGTGAAAATAGCGCATAACAGCCAGAACAGCGACGGCGCGATATCACTCTGCTGCGCACGCGCGGCAGGCGCTCTCGGCTTCAGGGCCAGAGACTTATCTGGCAGCGCATAAAAATAGGCCGGCAACACCAGCAGCAGCATCATCGCGGCAATAGCGAAACAGGCGTCGCGCCAGCCAAGCAGATGAATAAGCAACGCGGTGCCGGGCCAGACCAGCGTGGTGCAAAACCCAGAGATAAGCGTAATGCTGGTAATGGCGCTGCGTGCCTGCCCGCCGTAGCGCGTGCCCAGCGTGGCAAACAGCGCATCGTAAAGCCCCATCGCCATACCCACGCCAATAATCGTCCAGGCGCCAAGAAACAGCGGCAGCGAGTGGCTTAATCCCATAATAACGAGTCCGGCCGCCATTACTGCCCCGCTCAGCGCCAGCAGCATGCGGCCGCCGGTACGCGCGATAATGCGTCCGCTGAGCGGCGCCAGCAGGCCGGAAACCAGAATACCGGTCGACAGCGCACCATAGACCCACTGCTGCGACCAACCGGTTTCAGCGACGATGGGGGCCGCCATCACGGCCATCAGGTAAAACGACCCGCCCCACGAAAGTATCTGCACCAGTCCCAGCACCACTACCGCCAGCACGCCGGGTTTATTCTGTTGATTCACATCCATCACCGTTTTGTACAGGTAGCGGCTTTTATAACATGTTATGACATAAGGAAAAAACCGAAACGGCGCTCTACGGCCTGCTTTTCCTGTCAGGCTGGCAGACTGCACTGTTTTTATAATACATCCCATATGTATGTTGTAACTATTTAAGCAGATTGCGGAACAGGTGATCCTCTGCCACAGTAAGGTATGTTGTAACTATGGAGACAAATAATGCGTTACGACCTGATTTCCGACCTGCATGACTGCGCTAATAGCCTCGAACGTTCGCTGGCCGAGTTACGTGAGATGATCATGGCGCAGCCGCTCTTGATTGCGCGGGTGTTCTCGCTGCCGCCAGTCGAAAAAGGCCACGAACATGACGCGGTGACCGAAATCGCCGTTGAACAGCATCTGGGCGAAACCGCGCGCGAGATGGCGCTGGCGCACTTCTGTCGACTCTTTATGCAGCATCAGTCCGAGAAGCTGAGCACCAAAGCCGCCGTCCGCCTGCCCGGTGCCATCTGCATCGAAGCGGAAGGCGAACGCGAAGCCGCCCTCACCGCTCAAATCGCGCAGGTGAATCAATGCAAGGCGCGGCTGGAGCAGATCATCACGGTGGAGTCCGGCCTGCCGAGCGAGGCGCGGTTTGAGTTCGTGCATCAGCATCTGCGCGGCCTGATTACGCTCAACGCCTATCGCGCCATTACCCTGCTGCAGGCGCCGGACAGCCTGCGATTCGGCTGGGCTAACAAGCACGTCATTAAAAACGTGAAGCGAGAAGAGATTATCGCGCAGCTGGAGAAGAGCCTGAGCGCTAACCGCGCGCAGGCGCCCTGGACGCGCGAACAGTGGGCGGAAAAAGTGCAGGATGAGCTGGAGAGCGTCCGCGCCCTGCCCGCCACCGCGCGGCTGAAGATAAAACGTCCGGTAAAAGTACAGCCGATCGCGCGCGTCTGGCGCGCCGAGGAGAAAAAGCAGACCCAGCTCGCCTGCCCGTCGCCGATTATCGTGCTCTGCCGCGACCGCACTCAGGTGCCGGTGCTGGGAGAGTTGCTGAACTACAATGCGGATAACGTACAGCATCGCTATAAGCCAGCGGCGGAGCCGCTCAACCTGCTGATCCCGCGACTGCATCTGTGGGTCGACTGCCCGATATAACGCAACAAGGCCAGCAGCGCTGGCCTTGTTTGACTTTGCTGGTTACGACTTCATGCTGCCGACCATATCTTCCGGACGCACCCAGGCGTCAAACTCCTCTTCGGTAAGATAGCCCAGCTTCAGCGCCGAGCCTTTCAGCGTCAGCCCCTCTTTGTGCGCTTTTTTCGCGATTTCAGCCGCTTTGTCATAGCCGATATGGGTATTCAGCGCGGTTACCAGCATCAGCGACTCATTGAGCAGCTGCGAAATGCGGTCGCGGTTCGGCTCGATGCCAATAGCGCAATGATGATTAAAGCTGTCCATACCGTCAGCCAGCAGACGCACCGACTGCAGGAAGTTGTGAATGACCATTGGACGGAAGACGTTCAGTTCAAAGTTGCCCGAGGCGCCGCCGATATTGATAGCCACGTCGTTGCCCATCACCTGACAGCAGAGCATCGTCATCGCTTCGCACTGGGTCGGGTTCACCTTGCCCGGCATGATGGAGCTGCCCGGCTCGTTCTCGGGAATAGAAAGCTCGCCGATGCCGCAGCGCGGCCCTGAGGCCAGCCAGCGCACGTCATTAGCGATCTTCATCAGCGAGGCCGCCAGCCCTTTCAGCGCGCCGTGTGCGTGCACCAGCGCATCGGTTGTTGCCAGCGCCTCAAACTTATTCGGCGCGGTGACGAACGGCTGCCCCGTCAGCTCGGCCAGCGCTTTCGCCACGCGCACCGCATATTCTGGATGGGTATTCAGGCCGGTACCCACGGCGGTGCCGCCCAGCGCCAGTTCCGCAACGTGAGGAATGCTCTGCTCAATATGTTTGAGGTTATGCTCCAGCATCGCCACCCAGCCAGAGATCTCCTGGCCCAGGGTCAGCGGCGTCGCATCCTGCAGGTGGGTACGACCGATTTTGACGATATCTCTAAAGGCGCTGGATTTCTCGCTCAGCGTTTTTTTCAGCACTTCAATCTGCGGGATGAGCTTTTCGCGCAGCGCGATAACCGCCGCTACGTGCATCGCGGTCGGGAAGACATCGTTAGAACTCTGGCTTTTGTTCACATCGTCATTGGGGTGCACCAGGCGCGACATGCCGCGCTCGCCGCCGAGGATTTCACTGGCGCGGTTGGCCAGCACCTCGTTCATGTTCATATTGGTCTGGGTGCCGGAACCGGTTTGCCAGATAGCCAGCGGAAACTCGCCGCTGTGCTGATCGGCCAGCACTTCATCGGCGGCTTTGATAATCGCTTCGGCCCGATCGGCAGGCAGCAAGCCGAGATCGCGGTTCACGGTGGCGGCGGCGCGCTTGGTCTGCGCTAACGCATAGACCAGCTCGGTGGGCATTTTTTCTGTCGAGATACGGAAGTGTTCCAGCGAGCGCTGCGTTTGCGCGCCCCATAACTTGTCTGCGGGTACATCAATGGGCCCCATTGAATCTTTTTCAATGCGAGTGGCTGCCATGTCTACGTCTCCTTTAGCACAGGTTGTGGTGATTGTTCGTCCAGTGCGGCAAGCCTCCTGGACGCGCAGAATCCTTACATACAAGAATTTAACATTATGCGAGTCTGAGACGCTGTTTGCACTTGATATGTATTCTCTGCGCCATTTTCTGCTTTAATAGGTGTCATAACTTCCCGTGATTAAAGGGTTAATCATGCAAAAAATGGTCAATTCGCTGCAAAATTACGCGTGGGGCAGTAGAACCGCCTTAACAGAACTCTATGGCATCCCTAATCCCACCGGCGCACCAATGGCGGAGCTGTGGATGGGCGCGCACCCTAAGAGCCCCTCGCAGGTTGAGGTTAAGGGCGAGCGCCGCTCGCTGCGCGAGGTGATCGACGCAGCGCCAGAGGCGACGCTGGGCTACGCGGTGGCGAAGCGCTTTGGCGAACTGCCTTTTCTGTTTAAGGTGCTGTGTGCCGATCAGCCGCTGTCGATTCAGGTGCATCCGAGCAAAAGCGCGGCTGAAGAGGGTTTCGCGCGCGAAAACGCCGCGGGGATCCCGCTCAACGCGGCGGAACGCAACTACAAAGACGCCAACCATAAGCCGGAACTGGTCTATGCGCTGACGCCCTTTCAGGCGATGAACGGCTTTCGCGAGCTGACGGAAATCGCCTCGCTGCTGCAGCCGGTCGCGGGCGCGCATCCGCAAATTGCCCACTTTTTGCAGCATCCCGACAGCGAAAACCTGGCCACGCTCTTTACGACTCTGCTCTCGCTGCAGGGCGAGGCGAAGTCGCTGGCGCTGGACGTGCTGAAAGCTGCGCTCAACGCGCGCGAAGGCCAGCCGTGGGAAACCATCAAGGCGATCGCGGTGGATTATCCCGACGACAGCGGGCTGTTCTCTCCGCTGTTGCTGAATGTAGTTACGCTGCAGCCGGGCGAAGCGATGTTTCTTTATGCAGAGACGCCACACGCCTACCTTAACGGCGTGGCGCTGGAGGTGATGGCCAACTCCGACAACGTGCTGCGCGCCGGTCTGACGCCAAAATATATTGATATTCCCGAGCTGCTCGCCAACGTTAAGTTTCAGTCAAAACCGGCCGCGCAGCTGCTTACGCAGCCGCAGCTGCAGGATCGCGCCCTGAACTTTCCCATCCCGGTGGATGATTTCGCCTTTGCTATCCACACGCTGGACAGCGAACCGCAAACCCTCTCTCAGGAGAGCGCGGCGATCCTGTTTTGTATCGAAGGTCAGACGACGCTGACGCTGGGCCAGCAGCAGCTGGTGCTGCAGCCAGGGGAGTCCTGCTTTATTCCCGCCAGCGACGGCGCGCTGAAAGCCACAGGAAGCGGCCGTCTGGCGCGTGTTTTTAACGCATTGCGCTGATTCGGCTGACGAAACTGGCCCTAACTGCTATTATTTCAATCTATTAGCGAAAAACGCCTGCGGGCGTTTTTCTTCCCTCGCCGGACGTCGGAGAGCGGCGTAAGCGGATACAAGGATAAGGACGACTCAGCAATGAAAAAGACCAACGTTGCCGTAGGTGTGATTATCGCCCTGGGCGTAATCTGGACCGGCGCGGCATGGTTTACCGGTAAGCAGCTGGAAAGCCATATGGATGAACTGGTGCAGAACGCCAATACGCAGCTTAACGCTTATGCGCCCAACAGCCGACTCAAGCTCAGCTATCAGGATTACCAGCGCGGCGTTTTTAGCAGCAAAGCGAAGCTGGTACTGCAGGCCAGCTCGCAGACCGAAGATAACGCCTTCCTGAAACCGGGCCAGAGCATCGTCTTTAACGAAACCATCGATCACGGCCCCTTCCCGTTTGCGCAGCTGCGTCGCTTTACGCTGATCCCGAGCATGGCGTCGGTGCATACCGAGCTGGAAAATACCGATGCGCTGAAAAACCTTTTCGCCCTGACCGACAATAAATCGCCAGCCAATGCGGACACCCGCATCGGCTACAGCGGCGCGACCGATACCGCGCTGCACTTTTTGCCGGTTAATTACCAGAACGCCCAGACCGGCCAGCGCGTGGCGACCAACGGCGGCACGCTGAACGTCAGCGCAGACAGCAAAGGCGATAAAGTCTCTCTGGACAGCGATATCGACAGCATCGCCATTACCAGTAAAAACGAGATGGGTCTGCCGGTGCTCTTCACCGCCAACGGCGTCCGCGTAAGCGGCAATACCCATCTGACGCCGGAAGGCGTGCGCATCGGCGATCAGAAAGTCGAGCTGGATAAATTTAATGCCAGCGCGAACGGCAAAGATGTGCTGACGCTGCAAAAACTCAACGGCACTTCATCGTTCGATAACAAAGCGGGCAAAATCAGCGGTAACATCGATTATCAAGTCGATAACGTACACCTGCAGAGCAATGATTTTGGCGCAGCGAAGCTGAGCATGAAGCTGGCGCAGTTTGATGCCCAGGCGGTGAAAACCTTCTCCGATAACTACCATGCCCAGATGCAGGATCTGCTGAATCAGCCCGGCCTTGCCAGCGATCCGATTCGCTATCAGGCAGGCGTTAACACCATTCTGATGAACAATCTGCCGACGCTGCTGAAAGGCGCGCCGATGGTGAGCATCGCGCCGCTGAGCTGGAAAAATGATAAAGGTGAAAGCACCTTTAACCTGACCGCCAACTTTAACGATCCCGCTACCGTCACCGGCCAGCCGCAAAGCCTGGCAGGCATGGTGGATCGCGTACTGAAGGGGTTAACCGCCAAACTGGTTATCAATATGCCGATGGCGACAGAAGTGATGCGCAACGTCGGCCTGGCCGAAGGTTACTCTGGCGACGACGCGCAGAAGCTGGCGGATCAGCAGGTGAAAGGCCTGGCGGCAATGGGTCAGATGTTCCGTCTGACCCAGCAGCAGGACAACAATATCGTTACCAGCCTGCAGTACAACGGCGGCCAGGTAAATATGAACGGCGATACGATGACGCTGGAGCAGTTTATGTCGCGCTATATGCTCGGCCTGCCAACCAGTGAAGGTATGCCGCAGTAAGCAGCAGCCTGACAAAAGCGACCTGCGGGTCGCTTTTTTTATCTCCTTTCGCTGGTAATAAGGCTCGGCGTCAGGATCATATGCTGACTGGCCGTCTCCGGCGCGCTGAGACGCAGCAGAATACGCGCCGCCGCGGCCCGTCCCATCTCACGCGCCGGGCTGCAGATAAAGGTCAGCGGCGGATCGCTCAGGTTCGCCTGTGGCTCATCGCTAAATCCCACCAGCGCCATCTGCTGCGCGTAATAGCTGTCAACCGCGCCCTTGCCCAGCGTACGGCCGCTGCGCAACAGGGCAAAGTAACTGCCCAGCGCGGTTGCGCCATTAGCGGCGATAATGGCCGTCAGGCGCGGATAGCGCTGCAGGAGTTGCGTGGTCGCCTCAGCCGCCGCATTCTGGCTCTCTTCGCATTCGATAATCCATTCCGGCTTAAAGGGTAAACCGTACTGCAGCAATGTGGCGCAGTAGCCGCCGATGCGCTCGGCGCGCGTCAGCGACGCACCGCTGCCGCCCAGCCAGGCGATATGCTGATGCCCCTGGCGGATCAGATACTCCGTCGCCATGCGAGCGCCCAGCGCATTGTCAGGCCGCAGGCTGTCCGTCCCCTCCAGATAGCTGGCGCGCGACGCGCAGATTAACGGCAGCTCCAGCTCTGCGGCACGCGCCGCCAGCGCCGCGCCATTGCCCGCATCGCCGCCCAGCACTATTCCATCCACCCCCTGCGCCACCAGCGCATCAAAGCAGCGCGTCAGATACTTGCCCTGCGCGCCGCTCTGGGCCAGCACCAGCATCTTATCCTGCGTCTCCAGCGCCTCGCTGAGGCCCGCGGTCATTTCAGCGTAAAACCGCTGACTGAGATCGCGCACGATCAAACCGATCACGCCGCTGGCGCCGCCGCGCAGCGAGGCCGCCGAACGGTTACGCACGTAGCCTGACTGTTCGATCGCCTGATTAACCCGCGCCACCGTGGCGGGAGAGATGCGCCCCTTGCCGGAGAGCACCAGAGAAACGGTGGTAACGGAGACGCCAGCCGCTTCAGCGACGTCGTTAATGGTGACTTTTTGCTGCGTCATGATGCTCGCCTGCGAAACACTATCTAATCGCCTTATCATATAGGTAAAACGTTAAACCTGACGAATAAAGTTAGCTGTCACTGCCACGCTCACATTGTGACGGCCCGCTCATAAAGCGTTGGTAAAACGTTTTATCATCATTTTACCTTAATACCCGTCCGCTTTCTTTCCAGGAGAAAATATGTCTGCTCCGCTTCCTCGCCTGTCGCTCTGGGAGTTTTTTCAGAGCCTGGGCAAAACCTTTATGCTGCCTGTCGCCCTGCTCTCCTTTTGCGGCATTCTGCTCGGCATCGGCAGCTCCCTCAGCAGCCGCGACGTGCTGACGTTAATCCCGCTGCTGGACCAGCCGCTGCTGCAGCATCTGTTTGTCTGGATGGCGACAACCGGCGCATTCGCCTTTCGCTTTCTGCCGGTGATGTTCGCTATTGCCATCCCACTCGGCATGGTGCGTGAAAATAAAGGCGTCGCCGCCTTTGCCGGTTTTGTTGGCTATACGGTGATGAACCTCAGCACCAACTTCTGGCTCACGATTAAAGGCATTTTGCCCACCAGCGATGCCGCGCTGTTGAAAGCTAACAATATCCAGTCGGTTCTCGGCATTCAGGCGATCGATACCGGCATTCTTGGCGCGGTAATTGTTGGCGTTGTGGTGTTCTGGCTGCACGAGCGCTTCCATAACGTGCGGCTGCCGGACGCGCTGGCATTTTTCGGCGGCACGCGGTTCGTGCCCATCATCACGCTGCTGGTGACGGGGCTGCTTGGCCTTGTGGTGCCGCTGATCTGGCCTTTTTTCGCGCGCGGCATTGCCGGACTTGGCTGGATGATTAACGGTGCGGGCGACTTTGGCCCGATGCTGTTCGGCACCGGCGAGCGCCTGCTGCTGCCGTTTGGTTTGCAGCATATTCTGGTGGCGATTATTCGCTTTACCGATGCGGGCGGCACAATGGAGGTGTGCGGCAAGAGCGTCAGCGGCGCGCTGACCATTTTCCAGGCGCAGCTCGCCTGCCCGGAAGTGCATGGCTTCTCGGAAAGCGCCACCCGCTTTCTCTCGCAGGGAAAAATGCCCGCGTTTCTTGGTGGCCTGCCCGGCGCGGCGTTAGCCATTTATCACTGCGCGAGGCCTGAGAATCGTCACAAGATTAAAGGACTGCTGATTTCGGGCGTGGTGGCCTGCGTGGTTGGCGGCACGACCGAACCGATCGAATTTCTGTTTCTGTTTGTCGCCCCGGCGCTCTACCTGCTGCACGCCCTGCTGACCGGGCTCGGCTTTACGCTTATGGCGGTGCTGGGCGTCACCATCGGCAACACGGACGGCAATATTATTGATTTTGTTGTGTTCGGCATCCTGCATGGCCTTGCAACGAAGTGGTACTGGGTGCCGGTCGCCGCCGCGATCTGGTTTGCAGGTTATTACCTGCTGTTTCGCTTCGCCATTATCCGCTTCAATATCGCCACGCCGGGACGTGAAAGAGAGAGCGGCCTGGAGCAGCAGGTCAGCCGCGCGGGCATTGGTAAATCTGGCTACAACGCGCCAGCCATCCTCGACGCGCTGGGCGGCGTGGAGAACATTACCTCACTGGATAACTGCCTGACCCGTCTGCGTCTGCGCATCGTTGATATGGCGAAGGTCAATGACGCCGCGCTGAAGGCCAACGGCGCCATCGGCGTGGTGCATCTCAGCCCTGTTACGCTACAGGTGGTTATCGGGCCGCAGGTGCAGTCCGTTAAGGAAGAGCTGGCGCAGCTGATGAATGTGACGGTGTAACGAGTATGAGTGAATCTTTTGATTTTGACGAAGTTATCGACCGGCGCGGTAGCTACTGCACGCAGTGGGATTTTGTCGCGGACCGCTTCGGCGAGCCGGATCTGCTGCCCTTTACCATCTCGGATATGGATTTTGCCGTTGCGCCCGCTATTCGCGCGGCGCTGCAGCAGCGGCTCGATCACGGCGTCTTCGGCTACAGCCGCTGGCAGCATCACGACTTTCTGTCGGCGGTTTGCCACTGGATGCAGACGCGTTTTCACACGACGCCGGATGAGCGGTCAGTGGTATACGGCCCTTCGGTGATTTATATGGTGGCGCAAGCGATGCGCCGCTGGACGGTGCCGGGCGACGAAGTACTTATCCACACCCCTGCCTATGATGCTTTTTATGCCTTGTTGACTCAGAGTCAACGGCAGATTCTTGCCCAGCCGCTGCTGCGCGACGCACAAGGCTGGCGCTGTGATATGCAGGCGCTAGAGAGGCAGCTCGCCCGCCCAGGATGCAAGCTGATGCTGCTGTGTAGTCCGCATAATCCCACCGGCAAAGTCTGGACGCGGGAGGAGCTGACGCAGATGGCCGCGCTGTGCGAACGTTATCAGGTACGCGTCATCAGCGATGAAATCCATATGGATATGGTGTGGGGCGACATTGTGCATTTGCCCTGGAGCGAAGTTGCGCGCAGCGACTGGGCGCTTTTTACCTCCGCATCGAAAAGTTTCAATATCCCTGCGTTGACGGGCGCATGGGGGATCATTAGCGATCAAGAGGATCGAGAGGCTTTTATGCAGCAGATAAAGGCAGATGGCCTCTCCTCACCTGCAGTGCTCGCCGTGGTGGCGCATATCGCCGCCTATCGCGAAGGCGCGCCCTGGCTCGACGCGCTGCGCGCCTGTTTGCAGGCGAATCTGCAGCACGTAGCCCAGCGGCTTAATGCAGCCTTTCCTGTGCTTAACTGGCAGCCGCCGCAGGCGACTTACCTGGCGTGGCTCGATCTTAATCCGCTTGGCGTCGACGAGGCGGCGCTGCAGCAGCAGCTTATTCAGCAACAGAAAGTGGCGATGATGCCCGGCTCGACCTATGGAGAAGCGAGCCGGGGCTTTTTGCGCCTGAACGCTGGCTGTCCGCGCAGCAAGCTGGACGAGGGTCTCAACCGCCTGATTGCGGCGCTACAGGCGCTCGGCGCATAAAACCGGGCGGCTTCTTAGCCGCCCTTTCGCTTAATATCGCAGCAGACGCGGCGCAGGTTGCGCAAATGACTCGCTATGTTGCGCAAGATGTTTCTATAATGGTCTGCACTTTTATCCCTGTCAGAGAGTGCAGCATGTTCGATCCCAGCCTTCCCGTTACCGATATCCATCGCCATCTTGACGGCAATATCCGCGCGCAGACCATTCTGGATTTAGGCCGCCAGTTTAACCTTGCCCTGCCCGCCACCACGCTGGAATCGCTGCGTCCGCACGTTCAGGTGGTTGAAAATCAGCCCGATCTGGTGAGCTTTCTTAATAAGCTCGACTGGGGTGTAAAGGTGCTGGGCGATCTTGATGCCTGCCGCCGCGTTGCGCTGGAGAATGTTGAAGATGCGGCGCGTGCCGGCATTCACTACGCCGAACTGCGTTTTTCGCCGGGCTATATGGCGATGAACCATAACCTGCCGGTGGCGGGCGTGGTGGAAGCGGTAATCGACGGGATCAAGGCGGGATGTCAGAAATATAACGTCGATGTGCGCCTGATTGGCATTATGAGCCGCACCTTCGGTGACGAAGCCTGCCTGCGCGAGCTGGAAGGCTTACTGGCGCACCGCGATCATATCACCGCCGTCGATCTGGCGGGCGATGAGCTGGGCTTTCCCGGCAGCGAGTTCCTCAGCCACTTTACGCAGGCGCGCGACGCCGGTTTCCGCGTAACGGTGCATGCGGGTGAAGCGGCCGGCCCGGAAAGCATCTGGCAGGCGATCCGCGAGCTGGGCGCCGAGCGTATCGGCCATGGCGTAAAAGCAATTGAAGACCGCGCGCTGATGGATTTTCTTGCCGAGCATCGTATCGGCATTGAGTCCTGCCTCACGTCCAATATCCAGACCAGCACCGTTTCGTCGCTGGCGCACCATCCGCTGAAACAGTTCCTGGAACACGGCATTCTGGCGACGCTGAACACCGACGATCCGGCGGTTCAGGGGATTGAACTGGCGCATGAATATCAGCACGCCGCCCCAGCCGCCGGGCTGAGCGCCGCGCAGATCCGCCAGGCGCAGGAGAACGGCCTGACCATCGCTTTCCTGAGCGACGCGGAGAAAACCGCTATTCGCAATAAAGTGAAGGCGTAAAAAAGACTGAGGGTGCAGCGTCAGGCAGCTGATGAACGTAAAACGTGGGTGATAAGGACCGAAGAGCAAAGCGTCCCGCGCAAGGGAATGCGCGGGCCGAGCCGCCAGGGATGGCGCTTTTTGCGTCTTTGCGATCGGGCCTTGTCACCCGCGTCAGCACCTTGCTGACAGAGAGAGGCCCACGGCAGCCTTATGAATAAAAAGGTCGGCGCGTAGCCGACCTTTTTTGTTACTTCAGCGACAGCGTCTGTCGCTTCTCAGCCGACTGTAGCCCCAGCTCGATCAGCTCCATTACCTGGATCGCCTCTTCCGCCGTGACCGGGTTGTTGCCGCGTCCGCTAATGGCGTCGCGCACCGCCGCATAATAAGCGGGATAGTTGCCCGGCTGCGTCATCAGCGTCTCTTCTGTGACGCCGTCACCTTCCGCCAGCGTCAGCACGCCGTCGCGCATATCGTAGCCCCACTCTTCGCCCGGCGGGAAATCGCCCGCTTTCAGCCGATCTTCCTGCGGGTCCAGACCATATTTCACGTAGCTACCGCGCGTGCCGTGTACCACATAACGCGGCGACTCGGCAGCCACCAGCATACTGGCGTGCAGCACCACACGGCGTTGCGGATAGGTAAGCGTGGCGTGAAAATAGTCGGTGGTCTGCGCGCCCGGACGCATCTCCGCCATATCGACATTAATGGCGACCGGTGCGCCAAACAGCTGCAGCGCCTGATCGAGCAGATGCGGTCCCAGATCGTACCAGATGCCGCTGCCAGCGCCTTTCATCTCGCGCCAGCGCTGACGCACTTCCGGACGGAAACGGTCGAAATGCGATTCAAAATAGCGCACCTCGCCCAGCGTGCCATCCTTCAGCAGTTGCTTAAGCGTCAGGAAATCGCTGTCCCAGCGACGGTTATGGAAAACGGAAAGCAGCAGACCTTTGGCCTTCGCCAGCGCTTCCAGCTCACGCGCCTGTGACAACGTCACGGTAAAGGGCTTATCCACCACGACGTGCTTACCGGCATTCAGCGCGGCCTTAGCCAGCGGAAAGTGGGTATCGTTAGGCGTGGGGATAACGATCAGCTGCAGCGTAGGATCGTCCAGCAGCGCCTGCGGTTCGGCCACCACCTTCACCTGCGGCCAGTCGGCGTGCACTTTCGCTTCGTCGCTACTGGAGACAGCGGCCAGCTCGACGTCCGGCGTGCCCGCAATCAGCGGCGCGTGAAACGTCTTACTGGCAAAGCCGTACCCCATCAATCCAACACGAAGTTTGTCGCTCATTATCACTCCTCTTATTCGCATACCCGACTGATTTAAGACCATAGCGTCGGTTAGAACAAGCAGGATTCCCCCGAAAAATCAGGAGATAGCACTCTGCGCCATCGGCCAGGGGGTTTCAGCGAGCAAGGTATCCTGCGCATCCTGGTTGCGTCGGCGGAAGTCGCTGGGGCTGACGCCGACGCGTTTGCGGAACACGCGCGAAAAATAGAGCTGGTCGTCATAACCCACTTCCCGCCCGACGCTGGCGATAGGTTCCTGCGTGGTTTGCAGCAGCAGCTTGGCGCGGATCACGCGCTGGTCTTCGCGCCAGCGCAGCAGATTAACGCCCATCTGCTCGCGGAACAGGTGCGCCAGGCGCGACGGCGAAAGGCAGACGTGGCGCGCTACCTCTTCGATTTTCACTTCGCTGGCCAGATGGTTGGTGACGTACTGGCAGGCTTCGATGATGCGCGGATCGCGCACCTGCTGATGACTGCGCGGATCCTCTTCCACCGCGCGCAGCAGCAGACGCTCCAGCAGGTTCATCGCCAGCTCTTCGGCGAAGCGGCGACCTGAATTATGGGTTTGCTCAATGCTGGCGAACAGGCGATCAAATTCGGCGCGCAGCGTCTCGTTGAGATGCAGCCGCCCTACGCCTTCGCGCGCGTCCTGCCACTGCAGCCAGTCGTTCCAGTAGGCGCGCGGACGAAAGTAGACCCAGCGGTGATGCCATTCGGGACTGTCCGGCGCGCGCCCGTAGTAGTGCGGGGTTTTCGGCTGGAACAGCAGCATATCGCCCGGCAGACAGTCAAAGCCGTTCTCACCGTCGAAAACGCGACCTTTGCCTTTAATGGTGAGGTTAAGAATAAAACCTTTCATACCGTGGGGACGGTCAATAAAGAAGTCGAGCGGGCCATCGGCCGCGATAGGCGTCAGCCCGGCGACCAGCCAGGCGTTAAAAGGATAACCGGGCAACAGAGGATTTTGCTGCGCCGCTGTGGATTCACGGTGGTACATAACGCCCTCACTCAGTCATGGTTAATCAGTGCGCGGCGCCAGGCGCCGCGTCTTTTTGCCGTCAGGCTTTATGCTTTTGTTTATAGCGGTCGAAAATCACCGCCGCTAACAGTATCAGACCACGCACCACATACTGTGAGAATGGCGAGATATTCAGTAAATTCATTGCATTTTCAACGGTGCCGAGGATCAGCACGCCAGCCACTACATAAGAGATTTTGCCGATGCCGCCCTTCAGCGAGACGCCGCCCAGCACGCAGGCGGAGATCACCACCAGCTCATAGCCCAGCGAGGTCATCGGCTGGCCGCTGGTCATACGCGAGGCGAGAATAATGCCCGCCGCCGCCGACACCAGCCCGGAGAGAATAAAGATGATGATGCGGGTGCGCACCACCGGCACGCCCGCCAGACGCGCCGCCTCCTCATTGCCGCCGATCGCCAGCGTGTTGCGGCCAAAGGTGGTTTTGTTCAGCAGGAAGCCGAAAATCAGCATGGTCGCAATGGTGAGCCAGATAGGCGCAGGCACGCCGAGCCAGTTGGCGAAGCCAAGGGTAAAAAAGCGCTCATCCTCAATGCCGACCGCTTTACCGTCGGAGAAGATATAGGCCAGGCCGCGCACGATCTGCATGGTCGCCAGCGTGGTGATCAGCGCGTTGATTTTCAGGCGCGCAATCACAAAGCCGTTGATAAAGCCGGTGGCAACGCCGATCAGCAGGCCGGCGAACACGCCGATCCACAGGCTTTCGGTCATATTGATCACCACCGCGGTGACCACGCCAGCGCAGGCGATTACCGACGCGACCGAGAGGTCAAAATCGCCGGAGGCGAGGCAAAACAGCATGCCGCACGCCACCATGCCCGACATCGACATCGCCAGGCCCAGACCTTTCATATTGATAAAGGAGCCGAAGTTCGGCACGAACACGGCGCAGGCGACGAACAGCAGCGCGAACACCACCAGCATGCCGAAGTTATCCCAGATACGCCCAAAGCGCATGCCGCTGCGCTGCTGAACCGGCGGCGTACCTGAAGTTGTGGATGAAGACATAATATTTTCCTCTGTCAGGCCACAGCGGCCGCTTGGGTGGTTTTAGGCATCGCCAGGCTCAGCGTCTGCTGCTCCGTGGCGTCGTCATGCAGCAGTTCGCCAGCGATGGCGCCTTCGCGCATCACGACGATGCGGTCGGCAAGGCCCATGACTTCCGGCAGGTCGCTGGAGGCGAACAGCACCGCGATGCCTTTGCTCGCCAGCTGATAGATCAGGTTGTAGATCTCATGTTTCGCGCCGACGTCGATGCCGCGCGTCGGTTCGTCCAGCAGGATCACCTTCATCTCTTCCGACAGCCAGCGGCCCAGAATCGCCTTTTGCTGGTTGCCGCCGGAAAGATTCATAATCAGCTGCCCGGCATGGGGCGTTTTGATATTGAGCGAGCGAATATGGCTGTCGGCGTTGCTCGCCTCCCACTGGTTTTTTATCAGGCAGCCGGCGGTCAGGTTGTGGCGCCGCGCGCTGATATTGATATTGTCGCGCACCGAGTGCACCGGAATAATCCCTTCCGCTTTACGATCTTCCGGGCAGAGCATGATGCCGGCGCGAATCGCGTCGATAGGCTCGCGCAGCTTCACCACTTCGCCGTCCAGCAGGATGCGTCCGCCGCGCAGTCGGGTCGCGCCGAATACCCCTTTCATCAGCTCGCTGCGTCCGGCGCCCACCAGCCCGAACAGGCCGACGATTTCACCGGCGCGCACCTCGAGCGAAATGGGTTCGCGTACCCCCTTCGCCTCCACCTTCTCCAGCACCAGGCGCACCGGCCCGTGTGGACGCGGCGTATAGCCATAAATATCGCCGAGGTTGCGTCCCACCATCGCCTGCACCAGATCGTCATGATGGGTATTGGGCATATCGGTAAAGGTGCGAACGTAGCGGCCATCTTTAAACACGGTTATGGCGTCGCTCAGCGCGAAAATCTCCTCCATGCGGTGCGACACGTAGAGCACCACGCGCCCTTCCGCGCGCAGCTGGCGGATAACGCGGAACAGGTTGTCGATCTCGCGCGCTGAGAGCGAGCTGGTCGGCTCGTCAAAGGCGATAATGCGCGCGTTGCGCGCCAGCGCCTTGGCGATCTCCACCATCTGCCACTGGCCGAGCGAGAGATATTTCAGCGGCATATCGGGATCGATATCCATGCCGAGGTTTTTCAGCTGCAGGCCCGCTTCGTAGCGCAGCAGCTTGCGGTTCACCAGGCCACGCTTGTGCGGGATCTGGCCGAGATAGATGTTCTCCGCCACGCTCATTTCCGGCACCAGATGCAGCTCCTGGTAGATGATGGCGACGCCCGCATCCAGCGCGTCGCTGGTATGTTGAAAACTGACCGGCTCGCCTTTAATACGGATTTCGCCGCCGCTGGGCTGATAGCTGCCGCTGAGAATTTTCAGCAGCGTGGATTTGCCCGCGCCGTTCTCGCCCATCAGGGCGTGCACTTCGCCGCCGCGACATTCGAACGAGATATCCTGCAGCGCTTTAACGCCGGGAAAAGTCTTGCTGATGCCATGAAACGACAGAAAGGTTGGCTCGCTATTCATGGTAACTCCTCTGGGTTTACCGTTAAGGTGCCGCCGCAGGCGCGGCGACACGGTACGCGGGTTTACATCAACCCTTTCTTCGCCAGTTCGGTTTTAAAGTTGTCGCGGGTAATCAGCACTACGTCGGTGACTTCGGTGAATTTCGGCGGCTCAGCACCTTTGCTCACCCATTCGTAGAGCATCTGGCTGCTCTTGTAGCCATGCACGTCCGGGCTGGGCAGCAGCGAACCGTAGAAGCCGGTCGCTTTGTCTTTCGACAGTTCGCTTATCGCGTCGACGCCGTTGATGCCGATACCGATCACGTCGGCCGCCTTAAAGCCCTGGCCTTCGGTGGCGCGCACGCCGCCCAGTACGGTATTGTCGTTCATGCCGACGATAAGCCAGTGTTTCACTTCCGGATGCTGCACCAGCAGCGAGTTGCCTGCGTCAAACGCGCCGGGAATATCGTTGGATTTGGTAGGAACCTGATAGATCTGCGCCGCCGGGAATCCGGCTGCTTTCAGCGCCTCCATCGAACCGCCGGTGCGGCGGCGCGCGGTGTCCAGCTCGTTGGCGGTAATCGCCATCACGCCGGTCTCTTTGGCGTTCCAGCCGCGCTTCTGCATCTCTTTATACAGCTCCTGGCCCTGACGCTCGCCGATTTTGGTCGCGGCCATCATCACCAGCGGCACGCTGTCCATCGGTTTGCCTTTGGCGTTAACGAACTGATCGTCGACGGCGATCACCTTCAGATCGTAACCGCGCGCCTTGGCGACGATAGCGGAGCCGAGCTTGGGATCGGGGGTGCAGATAACGAAGCCTTTCGCACCGCTGGCGGCGAGGCTGTCGATGGCGTTAAGGGTTTTCTCGCCGTCGGGAATGGCGATTTTGATCACTTCAAAGCCTAAATCCTTCCCGGCTTTGTCCGCGAATTTCCATTCGGTCTGAAACCAGGGTTCTTCAGGCTGCTTGACCAGAAATCCCAGCTTCATGGTCTCGGCGATAGCGGAATGTGACATAACCGCTGCCAGGCCGATGGCCGCGAACGCTTTAGTGAATTTATGCATGATGCTCTCCGGCGCTAGGGTATTTTTCACTGCTGTTAACGAATCGGTGTAAACGCTACCAGTCAATTTTCTTTTTTGGGTACGGATGAAAATCAGCGCGTTAGGCGGACGATTGAGTAAAGCCTGCACAAACGCAGGGCTAGTTGTAGCGGGAAAGTCGATGAAAAATGTAGAGCGGTATCACACCCTGAAATCACGACAAAATTTTCCATATATTCAGCAATTTTAACCGAGAGGTAACTTTTGTCGGCGATCACAAAATCGCTGCTCATGGCAGAAAAGTGCATATTCTCAGCGATCGGTGAATAACGTTTCCTGCGCCGCCGCCACAGGATGTAGAGACGATTATTCATAACAGGAGATTTCCGATGCGTGCTGGAGCCATCACTCTGGGTCTCGATTTTGGCAGTGATTCGGTACGTGCGCTGGCGGTGGACTGCGACAGCGGCAGCGAGCTGAAAACCGCCGTAGTGAACTATTCGCGCTGGCAACGAGGCATGTACAGCGATCCTCATGCCAACCGCTTTCGTCACCATCCGCTGGACTATATAGAGGCGATGGAGCAGGCGTTGCTGGGCGTGCTTGAGGCGCTGACGCCGACACAACGTGACAGCGTCACAGGAATTGGCGTCGATACCACCGGCTCGACGCCTGCCCCCATTGACCGCGACGGCAACGTGCTGGCGCTTCGTCCCGACTTTGCTGATAACCCCAACGCGATGTTTGTGCTGTGGAAAGATCACACCGCTATTGAAGAAGCGGAAGCGATTAATCAGCTGTGCCGCAGCGGACGCTTCACCGACTACAGCCGCTATATCGGCGGCATCTACTCCTCTGAATGGTTCTGGGCAAAAATCCTGCACGTTTCGCGCGCCGACGCCGCCGTTCGCGACGCCGCCGTCTCGTGGGTTGAGCTGTGCGACTGGGTGCCGGCGCTGCTGAGCGGCACTACCGCGCCCGCCACTCTGCGCCGCAGCCGCTGCGCCGCCGGTCATAAGGCGCTGTGGCATCCCGACTGGCAGGGCCTGCCCGATCCCGACTTCCTGAACGCGCTCGACCCGCTGCTGACGCAGCAGCTCGACTCGCCGCTGTTCAGCGACACCTGGACCGCCGATATCCCGGTCGGTACGCTCAGCGCCGAATGGGCGCAGCGTCTTGGCCTGCAGCAGAGCGTGACTATTGCTGGCGGCGCGTTCGACTGCCATATGGGCGCGGTCGGCGCTGGCGCCCAGCCCTATACGCTGGTGAAAGTGATCGGCACTTCAACCTGCGACATCCTGATCGCTGACGCGCAGCGAGTCGGCGATCGCGCCATTAAAGGCATCTGCGGTCAGGTAGACGGCAGCGTCATGCCGGGCGCTATCGGTTGTGAAGCGGGTCAGTCGGCGTTCGGCGATATTTACGCCTGGTTCAGCCGCCTGCTCGGCTGGCCGCTGCAGCAGGCGGCGGCGCAACATCCCGAACTTCAGCCGCAGCTGGCTGAGCTGCAGCGCAACCTGATCCGCCAGCTGACCGAGGCCTGGGCCGCCGATCCGCAGCTGGATCATCTGCCGGTGGTGCTCGACTGGTTCAACGGTCGACGTACCCCCAACGCCAACCAGCGCCTGAAAGGGGTTATCACCGACCTTAACCTCGGCACCGACGCGCCCGCCCTGTTCGGCGGCCTGATCGCCGCGACCGCCTTCGGCGCGCGCGCCATTATGGAGTGCTTTGAACAGCAGCAGATCCCGGTAGAGAACATCCTGACGCTGGGCGGCATCGCGCGCAAATCACCTGCCATCATGCAGGCGTGCTGCGACGTAATGAACCGCCCGCTGGATATCGTCGCCTCGGATGAGTGCTGCGCGCTGGGCGCGGCGATTTTCGCCGCCGTCGCCGCAGGCGTTTACGCCACGGTGCCCGAGGCGCAGAAAGCGATGGCCAGTCCGGTCGCCGTCACGCTACAGCCCGACGCCGCGCGAGTTGCGCGCTATCAGCAGCTTTATGAACGTTATCAACTCTGGTGCGCGGCGGCTGAGCCGCAGTATGCGTCGCGCCCCGCCAACGCTAATTAAGGAGTGGTTTTATGGATCAGTACAACGCGCACAGCGTATGGTTTGTGATCGGCACGCAGCATCTTTACGGCCCGGAAACCCTGCGTCAGGTCGAAGCGCACGCGCGCCAGGTGGTGGAAGGACTGAACGCCTCCTCCGCCTTGCCGTTAAAGCTTATCGTCAAGCCGCTGGTGAAGTCGCCGGATGAAGCGCTGGCACTCTGCCGCGATGCCAGCCACGACGACAGCTGCGTCGGTATCATCACCTGGCTGCACACCTTCTCGCCCGCCAAAATGTGGATCGGCGGGCTGAGCGTGCTGAACAAGCCGCTGCTGCAGTTCCATACCCAGTTCAACGCGGAGATCCCGTGGGACAGCATGGATATGGACTTTATGAACCTGAACCAGACCGCACACGGCGGCCGCGAATTCGGCTTTATCGGCGCGCGCATGGGCCTGCAGCACAGCGTGGTGACCGGCCACTGGCAGGACCCGGCCAGCCAGCAGCGTATCGGTAACTGGATGCGCGCCGCATTCGCGAAGCAGAGCAGCCAGCAGCTGAAAGTGGCGCGCTTCGGCGACAATATGCGCGAAGTGGCAGTTACCGAAGGGGATAAAGTAGCCGCGCAGATCCAGTTCGGCTATGCGGTCAACGGCTGGGGCGTCGGCGATCTGGTCGAGGTGATCAATCAGGTCAGCGACGGCGAGGTCAACGCCCTGATCGATGAGTATGAAAGCCTCTATCGCTTCAGCGACGTGGCGGCCAGCGGCGGCGAAAAGCGCCAGAACGTGCTGGACGCGGCGCGGATCGAGATCGGCATCAAGCGCTTCCTTGACGACGAGGGTTGCAAAGCCTTTACCACCAACTTCCAGACGCTGCACGGCATGACGCAGCTTCCCGGCCTGGCGGTACAGCGTCTGATGGGCCAGGGCTACGGCTTCGCCGGCGAAGGCGACTGGAAAACCGCCGCGCTGCTGCGCATTTTCAAAGTTCTTGCGGGCGATCGTCCCGGCGGCACCTCGTTTATGGAGGATTACACCTATCACTTCTCGCCCGGCAATGACCTGGTGTTAGGCTCGCATATGCTGGAAGTGTGCCCCTCTATCGCTAAAGAAGAGAAGCCGCTGATCGACGTACAGTTCCTCGGCATCGGCGGCAAAGCCGATCCGGCGCGCCTGATCTTCTCCACGCCGGCCGGACGCGCGGTTAACGCCAGCGTCATCGATATGGGCGACCGTTTCCGCCTGCTGGTAAACGTGGTGGATGCGATTGAGCAGCCGAAACCGCTGCCGAAGCTGCCGGTGGCGCGTGCGCTGTGGCGCGCCCAGCCGTCGCTGGCTACCGCATCGGAAGCCTGGATTCTGGCGGGCGGTGCGCACCATACGGTGTTCAGTCAGGCGCTGACGCTGGACGATATGTACCTCTACGGCGAGATGAACGATATCGAAGTGCTGGTCATTGACGAGCATACGCGGCTGCCGGCGTTTAAAGACGCGCTGCGCTGGAATGAAGTTTATTACCGTTCGAAACGCTAAGTTTTTATTAGAAAAAATCAGCGCCGACGTTTAAAGTCGGCGCTGTTGTTTACGAAAGACCGAACTGCCCATCCCCCTCCTTGATTAACCTCTGTGCGGTTTGTTTAAAACAGCAATGCAATAGCCAATGCGTGCAAGGGTTCTGCCCCAAGAGCAACGCGTCCGAGCCATGCACAAAACGGCGGGAGCGTTTTTGAACAACGTATAGCGCTGGCCCGCTTCAGTACGTTCTCACCGCCACAAAAAAGCCGCCCGCAGGCGGCTTAGTCAACAACAAACCCTCAGGTCGCTATTCGCTTCACCGGCGCATTTTTCTGCCGGTCCCACATCACCGTCAGCAGACGCTGCAGCGCGATAAAGGCGAACAGTAAAATCCCAATGGCGATCTTGGTCCACCAGGAACTCAGCGTGCCGTCAAAGTTAATCCAGGTCTGGATCAGACCCTGAATCAACACCCCGAACAGCGTGCCGAGCACCGTACCGACGCCGCCGGAGAGCAGCGTGCCGCCAATCACCACTGAGGCGATAGCATCCAGCTCGACGCCCAGTCCCGCCAGCGCATAGCCCGCCGAGGTATAAATGGAAAAAACGATACCCGCCAGCGTCGCCAGCGTGGTCGACAGCATATAAATGCGGATGGTGGTGGCGCGCGTAGAGATCCCCATCAGCTGCGCTGAGGTCACGTTGCCGCCTATGGCGTAGACCTGATTGCCGAACCGCGTACGGTGGGCAAGCAAAATCCCGCCCGCCACCACCAGCAGCATAACCAGCGCCAGCAAACTCAGGCGACCGCCGCCCGGCACTTTCCACGCCAGGCTGGAAAGCGTGGCATAGAGCGGATGATCGATAGGAATCGAGTTCTCCGATACCAGATAGCTGCAGCCGCGCAGGAAAAACATGCCCGCCAGCGTAATAATAAAGGCCGGGATCTTCAGCGCGTCGATCAGCCAGCCCATCATCGCGCCGAACAGCGCGCCCGCCGCCAGAATAATGGCGAACGCCAGCAGCGGATGGATATGCAGATCGCCAATGGCGCGCGCCAGAAACACGCCGGTGAAAGCGATCACCGCGCCCACCGACAGATCGATACCGCCAGAGAGGATCACAAAAGTCATGCCGACGGCGATAATGCCGAGAAAAGCGTTATCAGTCAGAATATTGCAGATTACGCGCGTTGAGGCGAAGCCGGGAAACTGGCTCAGACAGAAAAGATAGCCAGCGACAAACACCAGCAGCGTAATCATCAGAGGAAGATGACGTTTAATCATTGGGAGCCTCTCCGTTTCAGCATCGCCAGAAAGCGCGGCGACTGCAGCAGCAGCACGCACATGACGACCACCGCTTTCACCACCTGATTAAGCTCCGGCGGGAAACCGGACAGCAAAATGCCGGTATTCATCGCCTGAATAATCAGCGCGCCGATCAGCGACAGCACCAGGTTAAAACGGCCGCCCATCAGCGACGCGCCGCCAATTACCACCGCGAGGATCGCGTCCAGCTCCAGCCATAAGCCGGCGTTATTGGCGTCTGCGCCGCGAATATCGGCGGTCACGATCAGGCCAGCTATCGCTGCGCAGAGTCCGCTAATCACATAGGTGGACATCACCACCAGCCAGCCGTTTACGCCCGCATTGCGCGCCGCGCGCAGGTTAATCCCTACCGCCTCGATAAACAGCCCGAGCGCGGTCTTGCGCGTCAGCAGCCAGACCAGCAGCGCCGCCGCCAGCGTAATCCATACCGGCACCGGCAGCAGCCACAGCGAACCGCTGCCCAGCCATCCCAGCGTCGCGCTGTCAAAGGTGACGATCTGCCCCTGGGTAATCAGCTGCGCGATGCCGCGCCCCGCCACCATCAGAATCAGCGTGGCGACAAAGGGCTGAATGCGCAGCAGCGCCACCAGCACGCCGTTCCATAACCCGCACAGCAGACCTGCGCCCAGCGCGGAAAAAATCACCATTGTCAGGCTGTGACCCGCCACGGTTAAGGTCGCGGCGGTCGCGCCCGCAATCGCCATCACCGCACCCACGGAGAGATCGATGCCGCCGGTGGCAATCACCAGCGTCATGCCGATGGCCAGCAGCGCGACCGGCGCGGCGCGGTTAAGGATATCAATGGGGCTGCCGAACAGGCGGCCATCCTGCAGATGCACAGCGAAAAAGTTATTCGCTACCAGGCTATCCACCAGCAGCACCAGAATCAGCGCGGCGACCTGCGGCAGCCCCGGCGGCAGACGGAATTTACGGCGTTCTGGCTTTGTCATATGGGATTCAAGCATGTTGTGCCCCTCCATCCGCGATAGCATTAACAATCGACGCCACCGACAGTTGCTCAAGCGGGATCTCCGCCACCTGTTTCAGGTCGCGCATAATCACCACGCGATCGGCATAACCCACCAGCTCCTCCAGCTCAGAGGAGATCACCAGCAGCGCCAGACCATCGGCGCAGAGGGATTCGATCAGGCGAATAATCTCGGCGTGCGCGCCAACGTCGATGCCTCGGGTCGGCTCGTCAAGGATCAGAAACTGCGGTCTGGTCACCAGCCAGCGCGACAGCAGCACCTTCTGCTGATTGCCGCCGGAAAGCAGCTCTACGGCCTGCTCGGCGTGCGGCGTGCGAATGCCGAGGCTCTTAATAAAACGCTCCGCAATCGCCTGCTGCTCGCGCCGCTTAATCGGCCGCAGCCAGCCGCGCTGCGCCTGCAGCGCGAGAATAATGTTTTCACGCACCGAGGCGGCGCCGATAATGCCGTCGGTTTTGCGATCTTCCGGACAAAAACCGATGCCGAGACGCGACGCTTTCGCCGGGGAGCGAATGGTCTGCTGCTTGCCCTTAATGGTCGCCGTACCGCGATCGGGACGGCGAATGCCGAACAGCACCTCGGCTGTTTCGGTGCGACCGGAACCGAGCAGGCCAGCCAGACCGACCACTTCCCCAGGCCGCACCTCAAGGTCGAAAGGTTCAATGGTGCCCTTCTTGCCGTAGTCGCGAAACGACGCCACCGGCTGGTTGCTGCGCAGCGTGCTGCCCTGACGCTGCAGCGCGGTTTCCAGCAGTTCGCGCCCCAGCATCAGCTTGATCAGCTCAATCTGCGGCAGCGTCGCGGTATCGCGCGTGGCGATAAACTGGCCGTTGCGCAATACCGTAATACGGTCGGTAATCCGATAGACCTGATCGAGAAAATGGGTGACGAAGATCAGGCTCATGCCTTTGGCTTTCAGCTGCGCCATCAGGCCAAAGAGCATCTCCACTTCGCTGGCGTCGAGACTGGCGGTTGGCTCATCCAGGATCAGCACCTGCGCCGACAGATCGACGGCGCGACAGATGGCGATAATCTGCTGCATGGCGACCGAGTAGTGTCCCAGCGGACGCGTTACGTCGAGAACAAATCCGTAATTGCGCATCAGCGCGTCGGCGTCGCGCACCATGCGTCGACGATCGACCATGCCGAAGCGGCGCGGCTCGCGGCCGATAAACAGGTTGTCAGCCACCGACATATTCGGCAGCAGATTGACCTCCTGATAGACCGTACCAATGCCCATCTTTTGCGCGTCGGCGGTGCTGCGCGGCGCAATGGTCTGCCCGTTCAGCGTCAGCGTGCCCGCGTCGCGGCTGTACACCCCGGTCAGCACCTTGATCAGGGTCGATTTGCCCGCGCCATTCTCGCCCAGCAAGGCCATGATCTCGCCCTTGCGCACGCTAAACGACACGTTGTCCAGCGCCTTAACGCCGGGAAAACCTTTGCTGACGCCGCTGATGGTGAGCAGCGCATCATCATTGTGCCTAATCATCTTGTCAGCTCCGCCTCAACAGATAAAAAGCCGCTCCGGAGAGCGGCTCGCGGCTCAATAACCCATGCCTTTTTTCAGATCCAGCTGTGCCTGCGCATCAGCAGGCAGATAGAGCCGGGATTCGGTTTTGGTGATTTTCGGCGGCAGCGTGCCATCCTTTTTGAACTTCTCCAGCGCGTCGAAAGCCGGGCCAGCCATATTCGGCGTCAGCTCGACGTTGGCGTTTGCTTCCCCTGCCAGCATCGCCTTATAGATATCGGGCACGCCGTCGATAGAGCCGGTGAGGATATCTTTACCCGGCTTCAGGCCAGCTTCTTTAATCGCCTGAATCGCGCCGATCGCCATGTCGTCGTTGTGCGCATAGACCATACAGATGTTCTTGCCGTTGTTTTCCGCCTTGATAAAGCTCTCCATCACCTCTTTGCCCTTGCTGCGGGTGAAGTCGCCAGACTGCGAACGAACCAGCTTGATATTGGGATGGCCAGCGATCGCCTCGGCAAAGCCTTTTTTACGGTCGATAGCGACGCTGGCGCCGACGGTGCCCTGCAGCTCGACGACGTTACACGGCTTGTTGCCAACGGTTTTCACCAGCCAGTCGCCAATCAGTTTGCCCTCCAGCACGTTGTCAGCGGTCACCACCGTCATATAGAGCGATTTATCTTTTACCACGATGGCGCGATCGAGCAGGAACACCGGAATTTTGGCATCTTTGGCCTCTTCCAGCACCGGCTCCCAGCCGGTCTGCACCACCGGCGCAATAAAGATCGCGTCCACGCCCTGAGCGATAAACGACCTCACCGCTTTGATCTGGTTCTCTTGTTTTTGCTGACCGTCAGCGATTTTTAGCGTGATGCCGCGCTTCGCCGCTTCACTTTTCGCCACGTTAGTTTCCGCTGCACGCCAGCCAGATTCGGAGCCGACCTGAGAGAAGCCGACCGTCAGGTCAGCCGCCATTACCGGCGCTGCTAACGCGGCGCTGACCAGGGTGGTCAAAAGTAAACGTTTCCACATAGTTTGCATTCCTCTGAAGGGCTTTTGCGAGTAAGGGTAAAGAGCCCGTTTAGCCTGGCGTAAATCGCTATGAATAAGGGCGACGCGCCTCACAAATTAGTTCAAATTAAAGGGGTTACGTGCAGGTATGGCAGTTGCTCGCCTTATCAGGCATGGACAAAACGACTGGTTATTTTAAAAATGCCGGTTAAATAAATGTAATAAACAGAATCGCTTATGAAATCTGCTCCTGAAAGCGATTACAATAATACGTAAACTTTGGTCATCGGACGTGGCGCAGGTGAGATGATAAATTTGTGATTTTCCGCACAGAAGCGAGGCATAGACAGCGTTGCCCGACGCGCCGCCGGACGGCAAGAGAGTGATGCAGATTTGTTAAAAGCGCTGTTATTAACCGCTTTCATTCATCTGCACCACGGGGAGCGTAATAAATAAGGTTTTATAACCCTAAGCGAAGCGGATTCAGGGCCACAAAAATGTAATGGCGGTCGCGGTAAGGCTTGAACAGCTTTAGCGCAGCGGCGAGCGGCTGACGGCGACCAAGCACTTTTTAGCCGTTTCGCTTTAGGCTTCGCAAATAGTAATAACTGGCGTTTTTAGCGCATTGATTAGAAAAAATAAATAATTTGTCTTTTTTTCAGCATAAGACGCTGGACAGCGTGCAGTTGCTCCCTATACTGACCTCTCCTCTGTTCTCTTCATTTATGGCAATCATGACCGCGCAAGATTACCTGCTCAAATTCCGCAAAGTGAATAATCTGGAAAGTCTGGAAAAACTCTACGATCACCTCAACTACTCGCTCACCGATGATAACGAGATCATCAGCATGTACCGCGCAGCGGATCATCGGCGCGCTGAACTGGCGTCGGGCGGTCGGCTGTACGATTTAGGCCGCGTGCCGAAAACCGTGTGGCGTTACGTCGTCTGATCCGCGATTAACGGGCCTGCTGGCGCCGCTTCTCTTCTGCGCAGGCAGGCTCTGTTTGAACGTGTTATTCTCTCCCGCTTTCCTTGTCGCAACAGGATCATCCTTATGACTGAATCGGTAACCCCGCCGCGTCTGGGCGGCTGGCTGCTTGTCCCGCTCGCCTGGCTGATTATGATGCTGCTCACCAGCGCTCTGGTAGTGGCGATGTATCTCAGCCCGCTGTTTAATCCGGCGTGGCGTGCGACGCTGTTTTCTCACGGCGGCATGCTGGTGACCAACTGGGCGATCTCTCTGCTGACCGCGCTCGCCGTCTGGTTTTACAGCCTGTGGGTATGCTGGATTTTCTGCAAACGTTCGCGCCGTCTGCCGCGCCACTATATTATCTGGCTGCTGGTCACGCTGCTGCTGGCGCTAAAGACCTTCGCCTTTACGCCAGTCGCCGACGGTAAAGCGTCCCAGACGCTGCTGCTGGCCCTGCTCGCCGCCGCGGTTTTTGTGCCCTACTTCAAACGTTCCCAGCGGGTGAAAACGACGTTTATCCGGCCGTAACGCCGTGAGTTTCGTCAACAATTTAATACTGAGTGCGATACAGCCTGCTGCCTTTCGCGCAGTGGTTGAGATAGCGTCACAGATCACAGATAATGAGCCGCTTTCCGAATCAATGGCGAAAAAATGACCGATTATCTGCTGCTGTTTGTAGGCACTGTGCTGGTGAACAACTTCGTTCTGGTGAAATTCCTGGGCCTCTGTCCTTTTATGGGCGTTTCCAAAAAGCTGGAGACGGCGATTGGCATGGGCCTTGCCACCACCTTTGTGATCACCCTGGCGTCGATTTGCGCCTGGCTGGTAAACCACCTGATCCTGGTGCCGCTCGATCTCGTTTATCTGCGCACCATGGCTTATATCCTGGTGATCGCCGTCGTGGTGCAGTTCACCGAAATGGTGGTGCGTAAAACCAGCCCGTCGCTCTACCGGCTGCTCGGCATTTTTCTGCCGCTGATTACCACCAACTGCGCGGTGCTCGGCGTGCCGCTGCTGAGCGTCAACCTCAACCACACCTTTTTGCAGGCGGCTCTTTATGGCTTTAGCGCCTCGCTCGGCTTTTCGCTGGTGATGGTGCTGTTTGCCGGGATGCGTGAGCGTCTGGTGCTGGCTAACGTGCCTGCTCCCTTTAAAGGTTCCTCTATCGCGCTGGTAACCGCCGGCCTGATGGCGCTGGCGTTTATGGGCTTTACCGGTCTGGTGAAATTCTGATGTCCGCTATCTGGATTGCAATTATCGTTCTGAGCGCGCTGGCCCTGGTGTTCGGCGCGCTGCTGGGCTACGCCTCTCGCCGCTTCGAAGTAGAAGAAGATCCTATCGTCGAACAGATCGACGAATTACTGCCGCAAAGCCAGTGCGGCCAGTGCGGCTACCCCGGCTGCCGTCCCTATGCGGACGCGGTGGGCAATAACGGCGAGGCGATCAATAAATGCGCGCCGGGCGGCGAGCAGACCATGCTCAAGCTGGCGGCGTTGCTGAACGTTGATCCCCAGCCGATTGATGGCGACGAAACGGCGAAAGAGCCGGTGCGCACCGTGGCCTGGATTGACGAAGCGAACTGTATCGGCTGCACCAAATGTATCCAGGCCTGTCCGGTGGACGCCATCGTCGGCGCGACGCGCGCCATGCATACCGTGTTGAGCGACGTCTGTACCGGCTGCGATCTCTGCGTCGCGCCCTGTCCTACCGACTGCATCGAGATGCGCCCGGTGGCGACCACTACCGCTAACTGGAAGTGGGATCTCGAAACCATTCCTGTACGGGTGATCCCGGTAGAAAGTCATGCTTAATCTGTTGAATATCTTTCGTAAAGAGAAGCTGTGGGATTTCCAGGGCGGCATCCATCCGCCCGAAATGAAAACCCAGTCTAACGGCACCCCGCTGAGCCAGCTGCCGCTGCCGGACCGTTTTATTATTCCGCTGAAACAGCATATCGGCCATGAAGGCGAGATTTGCGTCGCGCCGGGCGATCGCGTGCTGCGCGGTCAGCCGCTGACCTTCGGCAACGGCCGGATGCTGCCAGTGCATGCGCCGACCTCCGGCACCATTGATGCGATTGCGCAGCATATGACCGCGCATCCCTCTGGGCTGTCGGAACTCTGCATTTTTATGTCGCCGGACGGCGAGGATCGCTGGGCAACGCTGGAGCCGATGGCGGACTACCGCCAGCGCGAGCGCGCCGATATCGTTCAGCGCATTCACGACGCGGGCGTCGCCGGCCTTGGCGGCGCGGGCTTCCCGACCGGCACCAAGCTGCGCGGCGGACTGCGCGGCGTGAAAACGTTGATTATCAACGCCGCCGAATGTGAGCCCTATATCACCGCCGACGATCGCCTGATGCAGGATTATGCCGCCGAAGTGCTGGAAGGCAGCCGCATCCTCGCCTGGGTATTGCAGGCCGAGCGCGTATTGATCGGCATTGAAGATAACAAGCCGGAAGCGATTGCCGCACTGAAGCGGGCGCTGGGCGGCGAACGCGATCTGCAAATCCGCGTTATCCCGACAAAGTATCCCTCCGGCGGCGCGAAGCAGCTGACCAAAATACTTACCGGTCTGGAAGTGCCACACGGCGGACGCTCTACCGACATCGGCGTACTGATGCAGAACGTCGGCACCGCCTGGGCGGTGAAGCGCGCGGTGATCAACGGCGAGCCCCTGACCGAACGCGTGGTGACGCTGACCGGCGAGGCGATTGCGCAGCCGCGCAACGTCTGGAGCCGGATCGGCACCCCAATCAGCCACCTGCTGCACCAGGTCGGCTTTACGCCCGCTCCGCGCCAGATGGTGATTATGGGGGGGCCGCTGATGGGCTTTACCCTGCCGTCGCTTGACGTGCCGGTAGTGAAAATCACCAACTGCATTCTCGCGCCCTCCGCCAGCGAAATGGGCAACAGCGACGAAGAGCAGTCCTGCATTCGCTGCTCCGCCTGCGCCGATGTCTGCCCGGCGAAGCTGCTGCCGCAGCAGCTCTACTGGTACAGCCAGGGCGGCGATCACGATAAAGCGCGCGCCCACCATATCGACGACTGCATTGAGTGCGGTGCCTGCGCCTATGTCTGCCCGAGCAATATTCCGCTGGTGCAGTATTACCGCCAGGAGAAGGCCGAGCTGCGCGCTATCGACCTTGAGGCGAAGCGCACCGCTGAGGCGAAAGCGCGCTTTGAGGCACGCCAGGCGCGTCTGGAGCGTGAAAAGCTGGCGCGTGAAGCGAAACATGAGCAGGCGAAGCAGCGCGTCGCGCGCAGCGACGAAGGCGAACTGGCCGCAGCCCGCGAACGCGTCATGGCGAAGCGGCAGGCGGCAGGCGAAGTCGATCCGGCGGTAGAAGAAGCACAGCGTCAGGCGCGACATGCTCAGGCGCATTTGCGCCAGGCAGAGGCGCAGGCGGAAACCCAGGCGCTGAGCCGTCAGGCAGAGGATCCGCGTAAGGCGGCGGTAGAGGCCGCTATTGCCCGCGCTAAGGCGAAGAAAACTACGCAGCCTGAAGTAGTAGAAGAAACGAAAACGGAGGCAGCCGATCCGCGCAAAGCGGCGGTAGAAGCTGCCATCGCCCGCGCGAAGGCGAAGAAAGCTGCCGCCGCGCCGACGGAAGAGGCGCAGCCGGTCGAGGATGCGTCATCGGTCGATCCGCGCAAGGCAGCGGTAGAAGCCGCTATCGCCCGCGCTAAGGCGAAGAAAGCCGCCGCCGCGCAGGCTACAGCCGATGCGCCGACGGAAGAGGCGCAGCCGGTCAAGGATACGTCATCGGTCGATCCGCGCAAGGCGGCGGTAGAAGCCGCTATCGCCCGCGCGAAGGCGAAGAAAGCTGCCGCCGCGCAGGCTACGGCCGATGCGCCGACGGAAGAGACACAGCCGGTCAAGGACGCGCCGTCAGTTGAAACTGCTTCGCCGGTTGATCCGCGCAAGGCGGCGGTGGAAGCCGCCATCGCTCGCGCCAAAGCTAAAAAAGCCGAAGCCGCGCAGGCCGCTGCCGGTACGCTGACCGAAGAGGTGTTGCCGGTCGAGGACACCCCGCCGGTCGATCCGCGTAAGGCGGCGGTGGAAGCCGCCATCGCTCGCGCCAAAGCGAAGAAAGTAGCCGCGCAGGCTACGGCCGATGCGCCGACGGAAGAGACGCAGCCGGTCGAGAATACTCCGCCGGTCGATCCGCGCAAGGCAGCAGTAGAAGCCGCTATCGCCCGCGCCAAAGCCAAAAAAGCCGAAGCCGCGCAGGCCGCTGCCGGTACGCTGACCGAAGAGGTGCTGCCGGTCGAGGACACCCCGCCGGTCGATCCGCGTAAGGCGGCGGTGGAAGCCGCCATCGCTCGCGCCAAAGCGAAGAAAGCGGCCGCGCAGGGATCAGAAAAGGACGTCGTGAATCTCGACGTTGAAAACAGTGATGCGCCTCCGTCGGAAGACGCGCGCAAGGCAGCTATCGCTGCCGCCATCGCCCGGGCAAAAGCGCGTAAAGCGCAGACGCCGTCGACGTTTGAGGAATAAATGGCTTTTCGTATCGCAAGTTCTCCTTATACCCATAACCGCCGCAGCACCGGCAACATTATGCTGCTGGTGGTGCTGGCGGCCGTACCTGGCTTTGCCGCGCAGTGGTATTTCTTTGGTTACGGCAGCGTATTGCAGGTGCTGCTGGCAGTGCTGACCGCCTGGCTGGCGGAAGCGGCGATTCTGCGTCTGCGCAAGGCGCCGATTGCTCCCAGCCTCGCGGATAACTCCGCGCTGCTGACCGCTGTGCTTATCGGCATCAGCCTGCCGCCGCTTGCCCCCTGGTGGCTGGTGGTGATCGGCACCCTTTTCGCTATTGTGATCGCTAAACAGCTCTACGGCGGACTGGGACAGAACCCCTTTAACCCGGCGATGGTCGGCTATGTGGTGCTGCTGATCTCTTTCCCGGTACAGATGACCAGCTGGCTGCCGCCCGACGCGCTGCAGGTGGTTAAACCGGGCCTGCTCGATTCACTGAGCATGATTTTTACCGGCCATACCCTGGCGGGCGATACCATGCAGCAGCTGCAGCTGGGCGTGGACGGCATTAGCCAGGCGACGCCGCTGGATAATTTCAAAACCGGACTGCGCGCCGGCCATAGCGCAGAACAGCTGCTGGCGCAGCCGATCTATACCGGCGTCCTGGCCGGTCTCGGCTGGCAGTGGATCAATATCGGCTACCTGGCGGGCGGGCTGTTCCTGCTGTGGAAGAATGCGATTCGCTGGCATATTCCCGCGGCGATGCTGCTCTCGCTGGCGTTTTGCGCCACGCTGGGCTGGCTGATCTCGCCGCAAAGTTTGAATACCCCGCTGATCCACCTTTTCTCCGGCGCGACCATGCTCGGCGCGTTTTTTATCGCCACCGACCCGGTTACCGCCTCCACCACCAACCGCGGGCGCCTGCTCTATGGCGCGCTGATTGGTCTGCTGGTGTGGCTAATCCGCAGCTTCGGCGGCTATCCCGACGGCGTGGCTTTTGCCGTCCTGCTGGCGAATATCTGCGTGCCGCTGATCGATTACTACACGCAGCCGCGCGTCTACGGCCATCGCAAGGAGTGATCGATGCTTGAGACTATCCGCAAAAACGCCGTCACCCTGGCGCTGTTCGCCGTCTTTACCACCGGTTTAACTGCCGTAGTGAACTACGTCACCAAACCCACTATCGCGCACCAGACGGCGCTGAATCAGAAAAACCTGCTGGATCAGGTGGTGCCTGTGGATCTGTACGATAATCAGATCCAGCGCGAATGTTACCTTGTCACCGATCCAGCGCTGGGGACGGCCTCGCCGCACCATCTCTATCTGGCGCGTAAAGGCGATACGCCGGTTGCGGCCGCCCTTGAGACCACCGCGCCGGATGGCTATTCTGGTGCGATACAGATGCTGGTTGGCGCTGATTTTCACGGTAAAGTGCTGGGCGTGCGCGTTATTGAACACCACGAGACCCCTGGCCTCGGCGATAAGATCGAGCTGCGTATTTCCAACTGGATTAACAGCTTTAATGGCAAAGTTGTACACGGCGCTGATGATAAAGCCTTTGCGGTGAAGAAAGATGGCGGCGAATTTGATCAGTTTACCGGCGCGACAATTACTCCGCGCGCGGTGGTCAACGCCACCCGACGCACCGCACTACTGATTGAAACTTTGAGCGGCAGGCTCTCGTCGCTGCCCGAATGTGGAGATGCAAATGAGTGAAGCCAAAAATCTGCTGGTTGGCGGCCTGTGGAAAAATAACTCGGCGCTGGTGCAGCTGCTGGGGCTCTGTCCGCTGCTGGCAGTAACCTCGACGGCGACCAACGCGCTGGGCCTCGGTCTGGCGACTACGCTGGTGCTGACCATTACCAACAGCGCTATTTCCGCCTCGCGCCGCTGGGTGCCGTCGGAGATCCGCATCCCAATTTACGTCATGATTATCGCCTCGGTGGTGAGCTGCGTGCAGATGCTGATCAACGCCTACGCCTATGGTCTCTATGAGTCGCTCGGCATCTTTATTCCGCTTATCGTGACTAACTGTATCGTGGTCGGCCGCGCCGAAGCGGTCGCCTCGAAAAGCAGCATTCCCCTTGCCGCGCTCGACGGCTTCGCTATCGGCATGGGCGCGACATGCGCCATGGTCACGCTCGGCTCGATTCGTGAGCTGATCGGTAGCGGCACGCTGTTTAACGGCGCAGATCAGCTGCTCGGCCCCTGGGCGAAGGCGCTGCGCATCGAGGTGGTGCATTTCGATTCGCCGATGCTGCTGGCGATGTTACCGCCGGGCGCCTTTATCGGGCTGGGCATGCTGCTGGCGGCGAAGTACGTTATCGATCAGAAGATGAAACAGCGCGCTGTACGTCGCGCCGCTGAAGCGGCGGCGGCTGAACCGCACGCCCATGCCGGGAAAGCAGTGTGAATCAGGCAAAGCGCGTAGAAATTCTCCGTCGGCTGCGGGATAACAACCCGCACCCTACGACCGAACTTAACTTCACCTCGCCTTTTGAGCTGCTGATCGCCGTTCTGCTGTCGGCGCAGGCGACCGACGTCAGCGTCAACAAGGCAACCGCCAGGCTCTATCCCGTCGCGAATACCCCCGCCGCCATGCTGGCACTGGGCGTAGAAGGCGTGAAGGAACATATCAAAACCATCGGGCTCTATAACAGCAAAGCTGAGAACGTCATCAAGACCTGCCGTATTCTGCTGGAGCAGCACAGCGGCGAAGTGCCGGAAGATCGCGCCGCGCTGGAGGCGCTGCCAGGCGTAGGCCGCAAAACGGCCAACGTGGTGCTGAATACCGCTTTTGGCTGGCCGACCATCGCCGTTGATACCCATATTTTCCGCGTCAGCAACCGCACCCGCTTTGCGCCGGGAAAAAACGTGGAAGAGGTTGAGGCGAAGCTGCTGAAGGTGGTGCCCAGCGAGTTCAAGGTCGATTGCCATCACTGGCTGATCCTGCATGGCCGCTATACCTGCGTTGCGCGCAAGCCGCGCTGCGGCGCCTGTCTGATTGAAGATCTGTGCGAGTTCCCCGACAAGACGGAGATTTAACGGGCGCGAAAACGCCCGTAGCAAGCTAGCGGCGCGCCAGTGCCGCCTGCAGCCAGGCGATAGCCAGCGGCGAATTTTTATTTTGCAGCGCGGCCCGCTCCGACTGAAACAGCGTCGCGATAAAGAAAGGGTGATCGTTCAGTTCGATGCCGCGTACATCGCCCGATGCGTCCCAGGAAGTAATGCGCAGGTTTTTCCCTTCCAGCGCCTCGCTGAAGGCGGGGTTAACGCCGAAGTTGCAGTGGTAGCCCTCATCGCTTGACTGCGCGCCATAGGCCCCGGCAATGCGCGATCCCGGCGCGAATCTCACTTCTCCACGCTGTTCCACCAGCGAACAGCTCAACGGCGCGATCACCATGCGGCCACCTTCGTCGGTCTCGGCGTGATTCGCATCCTGCCAGCCCAGCACGTTACGGGCATACTCAATCACCGCATACTGAAAACCGCCGCAGGAGCCAAGAAACGGGTGTTGCTGCTCTCGCGCCCAGCGGATGGTCTCAAATACCGCGTCATCATTTTTATAAGGGCTGCCAGGCACCACCCAGACGGCATCACTGCTGCGTACCGCCTCTGAAACGCCAGGCTGGTCGGTAGCAAGCCAGCTGAAGCTAGCGGAAACGCCCAGGTGTGCGGCGGCGCGCTCAATAGCCAGCGGAATGGCCTGATGCGCAACGGCGCTGGCGCGGTAATCGCCCACCAGCGCCAGGTTTAAACAAGCTGTCATGGTAATGTCCTGCAAAAGGAAATTTCGAGGTTACCGGATCGATAATTTGTTGTCGAGACGGTAAATATCGCAATTTTCATCTGGCTGCGAAGGAATTTTCGCTCACTCTTCCGGCATCTGTTCCACGGCATGGCGAGGCGCGATTAACCGCTCCCGCCTGGCATTTTCAGAGCGTTTTTAACGCCCTTTTCAGCTATGCAAACGCTTTCTTCTTTTACATATTGAATTAATTAGTGATTGTGTGCGCAGGATCAACTTTCGCGCCTGGCTTATAATAGCGCGAAGCTTTTTTGCCGCTTTGTTGTTCACATTAGCTGATAAGTCGATCACATACGAAACAATAAACTGGCTAATTAACCAACTACGACACCTTGGCCTGCAAAATAAGGCAAAAGCAGCTTATATGGTTATTGTTGTTACCCATAGCTGAAAAACAAATGTTTATTCTGATAAAATCATCCGCACTGAAATTAAAATCCATTTAACAAACGCCGTTCGGGTTTTAAACCTTACGCAACCCTGGCTTTACAGCACTGAAAAAATTCTTGCCCTGATGCGCGTTATCAGCCACATTAGGCGCCGCTTTTCCCTACTAATAACAATGTCGCGCATGGAAACCTGACATGACGCGGACTTATTTCCTGTCGTAAAACAGGGTACGAGAAAAACTGAGGTACACGTGTCAACTGCAAACAAACACACTGATGAGGCCGTCAGCCTCAATGCGTTCAAACAGCCGAAGGCGTTCTACCTGATCTTCTCAATTGAGTTGTGGGAACGTTTCGGCTTCTACGGCCTGCAGGCCATTATGGCTGTTTACCTGGTGAAACAGCTGGGCATGTCGGAAGCGGACTCTATTACCCTCTTCGCCTCTTTTAGCGCGCTGGTCTACGGCCTGGTGGCTATCGGCGGCTGGCTGGGCGATAAGGTGCTCGGCACCAAACGCGTCATTATGCTGGGCGTGCTCGTGCTGGCGCTGGGTTATGCGCTGGTCGCCTTCTCCGGCCATCACGTCGGCATGGTCTATATCGGCATGGCGACCATCGCGGTGGGCAGCGGTCTGTTTAAAGCTAACCCCTCGTCGCTGCTCTCGACCTGCTATGAGAAAGACGATCCGCGTCTCGACGGCGCCTTCACCATGTTCTATATGTCAATCAACGTCGGCTCGCTGTTCTCTATGATGCTGACCCCCTGGCTGGCGGCAAAATATGGCTGGAGCGTGGCGTTTTCGCTTTCAGTGGTCGGCCTGATCATCACCCTGCTTAACTTCCTGTTTTGCAAAGGTCTGGTTAAGAACTACGGTTCTAAGCCCGATTTCGCGCCGCTGAACGTTGGCAAGTTGCTGATGACGCTGGTCGGCGTTGTGGTGCTGGTCGCCATCGCGACCTGGCTGCTGCATAACCAGACTATTGCGCGCATCACCCTGGGCGTAGTTGCGCTGGGCATTATCCTGATCTTCGCGAAAGAAGCCTTTGCCCTGCATGGCGCAGCGCGCCGTAAAATGATCGTGGCGTTCCTGCTGATGGTTGAGGCGATCGTCTTCTTCGTGCTCTATATGCAGATGCCGACTTCGCTTAACTTCTTTGCGATTCGCAACGTCGGGCACACCATTCTGGGCATTACCTTTGAGCCGGAACAGTTCCAGGCGCTGAATCCCTTCTGGATTATGCTGGCGAGCCCGCTGCTGGCGGCGGTCTATAACAAGCTGGGCGACAAGCTGCCGATGCCGTTTAAGTTCGCTATCGGCATGGTGCTCTGCTCGGCCGCCTTCCTGGTGCTGCCGATGGGCGCGAAGTTCGCTTCAGATGCTGGTATCGTCTCGGTTAACTGGCTGATCCTCAGCTATGCGTTGCAGAGCGTGGGCGAGCTGATGATCTCCGGGCTGGGCCTGGCGATGGTCGCGCAGCTGGTGCCGCAGCGTCTGATGGGCTTTATTATGGGTTCCTGGTTCCTCACCACCGCTGGCGCAGCGATGATCGCCGGTAAAGTGGCGGGTCTGATGGCGGTACCTGAAAACGTAACCGACCCTGTCGCCTCGCTGAGCGTCTACAGCAGCGTCTTCCAGCAGATTGGTATCGTTACCGGCGTGATTGCCGTACTGATGCTGCTGACGGCACCGCTGCTGAACCGCATGACGCAGACGCCGCAGGCGGAGCTGGAAAAAGCGCAGGCCTGATTATTCAGCTTCTATGCAGCCGGGCCATGCGCCCGGCTTTTTTTTATCCTTTTTCGGACCAGACAGAACGCTTGACCGCGGTCACTGGCAAATCCGCGGCGACGCATTAAGCTGCAATGATGCTGTCGCAACCCGGAGGTCCAAAATGAAACTGTTCTGTAAGGCTGGCGCCTGCTCTCTTTCGCCGCATATCGTGCTGCGTGAGTGCGGGCTCGACTTCACCCAGGTTAATGTCGACCTGATGAAGAAAGTCACTGAATGCAGCGAAGATTACTGGCAAATCAACCCCAAGGGTCAGGTGCCGGCGCTGGAGCTGGATGACGGCACCGTTCTGACCGAAGGCGTGGCGATTGTGCAGTATCTGGCGGATCTGAAGCCCGATCGCCAGCTGCTGGCGCCGGTCGGCAGCCTGACGCGCTACCATACGCTGGAGTGGCTCAGCTTTATCAGCAGCGAGCTGCATAAAACCTTCACCCCGCTGTTTAAACCCGACACCCCTGACGACTATAAACCTCTGCTGCGCGCCCGGCTGGAACAACAGTTCCGCTACGTCGATAAGGCGCTGCAGGATAAGCAGTGGCTGATGGGGCTGCGCTTTAGCGTGGCGGATGCCTATCTCTACGTGATGGTGCGCTGGGCGCATGCCCTGAAGCTGGAGCTGGATGGGCTGTCCGCGCTGGAAGCCTGGTTCCAGCGCGCCTCCCAGCGGCCCGCGGTGCAGGCGGCGCTGAAGGCGGAAGGGATAGCGTAACAAGCGGGGCCGACAGGATATCGGCCCGGTGCGAGCTTACAGAGGCTCGGCGGTAAAATGCTGGGTCGGCTGCGCGATAGCGTCCTGCGCCGCCACCAGCTGGAGTTCATATTCGCCCATGGCATGGGTCGTCAGCATCACTTCGTAGACGGCGGCGGTGACATGCTCCAGAGCGCTTTTCAGATCCTTGCCGTGTAGCAGATTCACCAGCAGCAGGCCGCTGGTCAGATCGCCTACGCCGACCGGTTGCCGCACGCCGAAATCCACCAGCGGGCGGCTGATATGCCAGGCCTCTTCCGCCGTCACCAGCAGCATCTCGAAGCGATCGCTGCGGCGTCCGGCGCGCGCCAGGTGTTTCACCAGCACCACGCGCGGCCCCTGCGCAATCAGCGCGCGCGCTGCCGCCGTCGCCTCTTCTACGCTGGTCACGCTGCGCTCGCTGAGCATCTCCAGCTCCAGCAGATTGGGCGCAATAATGTCGCTGGCGGGCATGGCGTATTTGCAGTGATACTCCGCCACGCCGGGCGCCACGATACACCCTTTTTCAGGATGGCCCATCACCGGATCGCAAAAGAACCAGGCGTCGGGGTTAGCGGCCTTTACCATACGCACGATTTCAAGGATCTGTTCGCCCTGCTCAGCGGAGCCAAGGTAGCCGCTCAGTACCGCATCGCAGGTTTTCAGGCGATCGATATCGCTGATGCCCTTGACGATATCCGTCAGGTGCGTCGCGGGCATCACGGTGCCGGTCCAGTGACCATACTGGGTGTGGTTGGAGAACTGTACGGTGTTAAGCGGCCAGACATTGGCCCCCATGCGCCGCATCGGAAACTCGGCGGCGGCGTTGCCAGCGTGGCCGAATACCACATGCGACTGAATTGCGAGAATATTTTTCATTATGTTCTGTACTGCCTTGCCCTTGCCGTCCATAAAAAAGGGCCGGAGACCGGCCCTGAAGCGCTTACTGCCAGACAATCAGGCAGTAGTGTTTTTTACCGCGACGCAGCAGCGTGTAGCGACCAAACAGCTTATCGCTCTCGCTAAAGCGGTATTCCGCGTTTGACTGCTTCTCGCCGTTGATGGTGACGGCGTTTGAGCCGATCATGGTGCGCGCCTGACCGCGTGACGGCACCAGCTCAGCATTCACCAGCGCCTGCTGCAGATCGTCTTCCGCGCCCAGCTCAACGGTCGGCATGCCATCCTGCGCCAGCTGTTCGAAGTCCGCTTCGGTCATGTCGCTCAGCGCGCCGGAGAAGAGGCTTTCGGTAATACGCTTCGCCGCGGCGAGACCCGCTTCGCCGTGTACCAGGCGCGTAACGCTCTCGGCGAGCACATACTGCGCGCGCGGCGCTTTGCCGCTGTTCTTGTCTTCTTCTTCCAGCGCGTTGATCTCTTCCAGGCTCAGGAAGGTGAAGAACTTGAGGAAACGGTAGACATCGGCGTCCGCAGTATTGATCCAGAACTGGTAGAACTTATACGGGCTGGTTTTCTTCGCATCGAGCCACACCGCGCCGCCTTCGGTTTTACCGAACTTGGTGCCGTCCGATTTGGTGATCAGCGGCACCGTCAGGCCAAAGACCTGATTCTGGTGGAGGCGACGCGTCAGGTCGATGCCGGAGGTGATGTTGCCCCACTGATCGGAACCGCCAATCTGCAGCGACACGCCGTGACGCTTGTTCAGCTCGGCGAAGTCGTAGCCCTGCAGCAGGTTGTAGGAGAACTCGGTGAAGGAGATCCCCTGGTCGTCGCGGTTCAGGCGCTGTTTCACCGCTTCTTTGTTGATCATCTGATTCACAGAGAAGTGTTTGCCGATATCGCGCAGGAAGGTCAGCACGTTCATGCCGCCGAACCAGTCGTAGTTGTTAGCGGCGATAGCGCTGTTGTCGCCGCAGTCGAAATCGAGGAAAGGCGCAACCTGCTTGCGGATCTTCTCGACCCACTCGCCTACGGTTTCGCTGGTATTGAGTTTACGTTCTGCTGCTTTAAAGCTGGGATCGCCAATCAGACCGGTGGCACCACCCACCAGCGCGACCGGCTTGTGTCCGGCATCCTGAAAACGTTTCAGGCAGAGCAGCGGCACCAGATGGCCCAAATGCAAGCTGTCAGCGGTCGGATCGAAGCCGCAATAGAGGGAGATCGGCCCTTGCGCCAGTCGCTCTGCTAACGCTTCCTCGTCCGTTACCTGGGCGATTAAGCCCCGTTCCTGCAATTGTTGTATCAGGTTACTGCTGGTCATCACTGACTCCAAATTGATCAGACTGCACCTATGCTGGTACACAGCTCTCCGCTGAGTGCGGAAAAAAAAGAGGGCTATAGCATAAAGCGCTGGCGACTTCTGTGCCAGCGCTGAGAGAGGAGAAAAACGCTGTTTTACGGGGCTAAGCGGTCGATTTTCCAGCCGTTGTCGTCGCGCTGGTAGAGGAAACGGTCATGCAGGCGATGTTCGCCTCCCTGCCAGAACTCCATGGTATGAAATTTAACGCGATATCCGCCCCAGAAACTCGGCAGCGGCACCTCTCCCTGCTGGAACTTCTGCTTCAGCTCGAGGAACTTGCCCTCCAGCACGCCGCGCGCCGAGATACGGCTCGACTGACGCGATACCCAGGCGCCGATCTGGCTGTCGCGCGGGCGGCTATGGAAATATTTCAGCACTTCCAGCGCCGACAGTTTCTCCACTTCGCCCAGCACCATCACCTGACGCTCAAGGAAGTGCCACGGGAAGTGCAGCGAAATGCGCGGATTGCCGGCAAGATGCTGCGCTTTGCGGCTGCCCAGGTTGGTATAAAACACCAGGCCGTTGTCATCGTAGTGTTTGAGCAGCACGATGCGCTGGTAAGGCTGGCCCTGCTCATCCACCGTCGCCACGGTCATGGCGGTGGGATCGGGCAGCTGCGCCTCGCACGCCTGCTGCAGCCAGGTTTCAAACAGCGCCAGCGGCTGGTCCGGCAGATCCTTGCGGCGCAGCCCGCCGCGCGTATATTCGCGACGCAGGCTGGCGATATCTTGCAGAGTAAAATTAGTGCTCATAGGGGTCACTCAACATGAACCGACTGGCTGGCAGGCTGCAGCGCACAGTCGTTAACGACGATTTTATCGTCACGCTCGATAAAGGCGGTTTCGCCTTTGCTCCAGAATACATATTTCCCGTCGCTGTAGCGCGCGCCTGAGGCGGAAATCGCTCGCTTCAGCGTTAATGGCTGGCCGTCCATAATAAAGCTGACCTGTTCGCTGGCGTTGTCGAGCGTGACGGTCAGCGGCAAGGTTCCACAGCGATAGTGCAGCGTTTGCGGCGCTTCAGCCTGCTTGTGCATCAGGCCGCAGCCCGAGAGCAGCAGCGCGGCGGCAAAAATTAACCCCTGTTTCATCATGATTCTCCTTACGGTCAAAAGAGCGGATTAGCCGGATAGATAGCGCCGAGCACGCTTTTTTCGGCCGCGCCGGTTACGGCGGGCAGATTGCCCGGCAACCCGGAGAGCGTCCGGCTGGCAAGCCAGGCGAACGCCAGCGCCTCCATATCGTCGCCGCGAATGCCCGCCGCATCGGTGGTGGTGACTTCGGTTCCGGCCAGCAGCGCGGCGAGGCGCGCCATCAGCAGCGGATTGCGGCCACCGCCGCCGCACACCAGCAGCCGATCGCAGCCGTCGTTGAGCTGTACCTGCTGGGCGATAGAGACGGCGCTCAGTTCCGTCAGGGTCGCCTGCACGTCCTGCGGCGCCAGACCCGGGAAATTCTGTAGCTGGCGTTCAACCCAGCCCAGATTGAAATATTCGCGACCGGTGCTTTTCGGCGACGGCAGCGCAAACCAGGGATCGCGCAGCATCTGCTCCAGCAGCGCGGGCACCACTTTGCCGCCGCGCGCCCAGCTGGCATCCTGATCGAAAGGCTTGCCCTGATGGCGCCAGATCCACGCATCGATCAACATATTGCCGGGGCCCGTATCGAAACCGCGCACCGGCTGGCCGGGCAGCAGCAGAGAAAGGTTGGCGATGCCGCCGATATTGAGCACCATGCGGCGCTCCACCCCATCCATCAGCAGCGCCTGATGAAACGCGGGCACCAGTGGCGCGCCCTGACCGCCCAGCGCCATATCACGGCGGCGGAAATCGCCCACCACCGTAATGCCCGTCGCCGCGACAATCTGATTATTATCGCCAATCTGCAGCGTGTTGGGCGCGTCGCTTTGCGGCTCGTGCCAGACGGTCTGGCCATGACAGCCGATCGCGACGATATCGCTCGGCTCCAGCGCCTCGCGTCGCATCAGCGTATTCACCGCTTCGGCGAACAATCGGCCAAGCCGCGTATCAAGCTGGCCAAGCTGCGAGAGCGTCAGCGTCTGGCCCTGGCAAATAGACAGAATCTGCTGGCGCAGCTCGCCCGGCATGGGATGGCAGTAGCTGGCCTGTTGCGCCACCATATTCTCATCAATGGCGGCCAGCACCACGTCAACGCCGTCCAGGCTGGTGCCTGACATAACGCCGATATAACGTCCTGATTTCATTTCGGGTCCTTAAGGCGATTCAACTTTGTTAAGTCTGGCAAATTCTTACGCCTGATTCGACGATTACCTGATGTTTTTCACCGACTTTATGTAACAGGTAACATTGCAGGGCTTTTTTTACCGTCCGGTTGAATTTTTGTTGATCGCCAATAGTCTATGCTTGGGTTCACCATGTTTTACTCAGACTAAGATTAATTTGCTTTGTGTCTTATACTGTTTGCAGGATTTCGCGATACACATGGCGCATTGCTTAAGAAAGGAGTGACAAATGATCAAGCGTTTCGTTGCGGTCGCACTGGCTGGTATTACCCTGGCCGGGTGCGCAAATAACAGTACCCTGTCAGGCGATACCTACAGTGCCAGTGAGGCCAAACAGGTTCAGAGCGTCTCTTACGGCACGCTGGTGTCGGTTCGCCCGGTTAAAATTCAGGGCGGCGATGACAGCAACGTGATCGGCGCTATCGGCGGCGCGGTGCTGGGCGGTTTCCTCGGCAACACCATCGGCGGCGGCACCGGTCGCAGCCTTGCTACCGCAGGCGGCGCTATTGCAGGCGGTCTGGCGGGCCAGGGCGTGCAGGGCGCAATCAATAAGACCGACGGCGTTGAGCTGGAAATTCGTAAAGATGACGGCAACACCATTATGGTGGTGCAGAAACAGGCGGCTACCCGCTACTCTGTTGGCCAGCGAGTGGCGCTGGCGTCTAACGGCAGCCAGATTACCGTTTCGCCACGCTGATCGCCTCAGCAAAAAAAACCGACGCCGCTGCGTCGGTTTTTTTATTTTTCCCGATTCTGTAGTTCGAGAATATTTTTTTCCAGACGGGCGATCAGCGTCACCATCTGGTTGATCTCCTCGCGGCTGATGCCGGCCAGGATATCGTCGCGGGTCGCGTCGATAACGCTTTCCACCTGCTCAATAATCGGTTCCGCCTGACGCGTCAGCTTGATGCGCTTTGCACGACGGTCGTTAGCGCAGGTCGAGCGGGTAATCAGGCCTTTCTCTTCCAGCTGATCCAGCGTACGCACCAGCGACGGTTGTTCAATGCCGATGGCCTTCGCCAGCTGGATCTGCGACTGTTCTGGCGGCAGCTGATGAATATTATGCAGCGTGACCCAATGGGTCTGCGTAAGCTCAAGCGGCTTTAAGCGCTGATCGATCAACGCGCGCCAGATGCGCACCAGCCGAGACAAATCCGTTCCAAGGGGCGTATCCATTTCATCTCCTTATAATTAGCTTGCTAGCTATCAAGCCAGATTTTACACTATTCTGCGAGTTTAAAGGACAAATTACAAACCCCAGGCGAAGCCGCAGCGCTTCATCTACGCTTTTTGAGACCGATGCCCGGGTGATATCAGAAGGACGATACGTGACAATTTCTCCCTTTCATGCGGCCAGCCCCCTGACTGACCTGGTGTTCGGCGCTTCGCTGTTTTTTCCACCGCTCTTTAAAGCTGTCCTGCTCGGCTTCTTTTTCTGGTTGATTCTCCATCCGCTGCTGCGCGGCTGGATTTACTCGGGCGATATCTGGCATCCGACGCTGCTGGATCTCTCTCTTTTCGTGCTTTGCGTCGCCGCCGCGCTTTTGCTGCTGGGACAGGGATACTCGCCATGAAATTTAACGCAGTGAAATACTTTTCGACCTTGATTGTCTTCGCGGCCGCCCTGCTGGCGGGCTGGTGGATGTGGAACTACTACATGCAGTCGCCCTGGACGCGCGACGGCAAGGTCCGCGCCGAGCTGGTGCAGATTACGCCCCAGGTTTCGGCGCGCATCGTCTCCGTGGCGGTGAAAGATAATCAGTTTGTGCATCAGGGGCAGACGCTGCTGACGCTGGATACCGTACCCTTGCAGATTGCGCTGGACAACGCCGAGGCGCAGCTGGCGAAAGCGCAGGCCGATCTGGCCAAAGCGCAGCATGAGGCCCGCCGCCGCGCCAGCCTGCCGCGCAATGTGATCTCCGCGGAAGATCTTGACGCCGCGCAGCTCAACGCCGCTTCGATGGCCGCCAGCGCCAAAGCAGCGCAGGCGGCGCTGGACCAGGCGCGCTGGAACCTGCAGCAAACCACCGTGGTCGCGCCGACCGACGGCTGGGTCAGCAACCTGACGCTGCGCGTTGGCGATTACGCCACGACGGGCACGCCGCTCTTCGCGCTGGTCGACAGCCATTCCTATTACGTCATGGGCTATTTCGAAGAGACCAAGCTGCGCCATATTCGTCCCGGCGCGCCGGCGCAGATCGTGCTCTACAGCAATGGCGCGCGGCTGCAGGGCGAAGTCGAAAGCATTGGGCGCGCCATCTATGACCAGAGCATCGACAGCGACAGCGGGCTGGTGCCGGATATCAAACCGAACGTGCCCTGGGTGCGGCTGGCGCAGCGCGTGCCGGTACGCATTCGCTTAGCCCAGATACCGGATAGCGTGCCGCTGGTGGCGGGCACCACCTGCACTATCTCCGTACAGCCGTGAGCGCGTCATGAATCTGCAATGGCTGGCATGGGATCAGCTGCCCTGGGTTAAGGCAGACGCGAACCAGTGGCGCTACGCGCTGCGTAACGCTATCGCGATGTGCCTGGCACTCAGCATCGCCTACGCGCTCGATCTGGATGAGCCTTACTGGGCGATGACCTCAGCGGCGGTCATCAGCTTTCCCACCGTCGGCGGCGCGATAAGCAAAAGCCTGGGGCGTATCGTCGGCAGCCTGATGGGCGCGGGCGCCGCGCTGCTGATCGCCGGTCATACCCTTAACGATCCCTGGCTGTTTACCTTTTTTATCGCCGGCTGGCTGGCGTTCTGTACCGGCATCGCCAACCACTATCAGAATAACGTGGCCTACGCCTTTTCGCTGGCGGGCTATACCGCCGCGATTATTGTTTTCAGCAGCGTTGATCTGACCGACGCGACGGATCTCTGGACCCTGACCCAGGCGCGCGTATGCGAGGTGATTTCAGGCATTTTGTGCGCCGGTTTTATGATGATGGTGCTGCCGAGCACCTCGGACGGCGAGGCGCTGATTACGTCGCTGCAGAAGATGCATACGCGCCTGCTGGAGCACGCCGGGCTACTGCTGCAGCCCACCGACGTCGAGAATGTGCGCGCCGCGCATGAAGCGGTCATCAGTCAGATTCTCACTATGAACCTGCTGCGCATCCAGGCGTTCTGGAGCCACTACCGTTTTCGCCGTCAGAACAATGTCCTTAACTATGTGCTGCACCAGCAGCTGCGCCTGACCAGCGTGCTCTCCAGCCTGCGCCGCATGCTGCTTAACTGGCCCGATGCGCCGCAGGCGCTCTACGACGCCATCAGCGCGCTGATGCAGGAGCTGGCCAGCGCGGAGTGCAACAAATACCGGCTGGCGCAGATTCTGCGCAGCGTGACGCCCGCTGCCGACGGCGATTACCGTCAACGCGCGTTTTGCCAGCGGCTGCGCTATTTCTGCTGGATGTATCTGAACGTCAGCCGCTGGATCCGTCTGCTCGCCCGCGCCGATGCGGATACCCGCTTTCAGCCGCCGCGCGTGCCCTCGCTGGCGCGGGAGAGCGACAGCGCCGAGGCGGGCTGGAGCGCGCTGCGCACCTTTTGCGTGGTCGTCGCGGGCTGCGCCTTCTGGATTACCACCCAGTGGTCTTCCGGAGCGGCGGCATTGACGCTCACCGCCATCGCCTGCGTGCTTTACTCCTCTGCGCCCTCACCGAGCGGCAGCGTAACGCTGCTGTTAAAAACCCTGCTCTGGCTGTCGCTGTTCAGCTTTGTGGTAAAGTTCGGCCTGATGGTGCAGATCTCCCAGCTGTGGCAGTTTTTACTGTTTCTGTTTCCGTTATTGCTGACGCTGCAGCTGTTTAAGCTACAGCAAAAGCAGCGCGCCGCGCTCTGGGGCCAGTTTATCGTTTTTATGGGATCGTTTATCGCGGTCACCAACCCGCCCAGCTGGGATTACGCCGATTTCCTCAATGATAATATCGCCAAAGTCTGCGGCGTGATGCTCGCCTGGCTGGCGTTCCAGATCCTGCGCCCCAGCTCCGACGCGCGCCGCAGCCGCCGCCATATCCGCGCGCTGCGCATGGCGTTTCTCGATCAGCTGCGCCGCCGTCCGCGTCTGAGCGAAAGCCGCTTTGAATCGCAGATCTACCATCGCATCAGCCAGCTGAGCAGTAGTCGCGATGAACAGGCGCGCGTCTGGCTGCTGCGCTGGGGCGTGGTACTGCTTAACTGTTCGCATATCGTCTGGCATCTGCGCGACTGGCAGCCTGCGTCGGCCACGCTGGCGCAGATGCGTGAGGCGAGCCTGCAGGATTTGCAGCGCATTATGAGCGCGCGCGGCGTGCGGCACAGGTCGCTCGACCAGACGCTGACGAAGCTGGATGAGATGATCCGCCAGCTGGTGGCGGATGGCGATACGGAGGCGAATACGCTGGCGGGCATTTTGTGGCGCTTGCGCTGTTCGCTGGCGCAGCTGAAGCAGGCGGTGCCGGAATAGCTATTTACAGTACTGCAGCTGCTGGCGTTCAAAATCGGCCTGCAGCTGCGCCAACGTTTTACGCTGCTCGAAACGGGTTTTATCATTGGGGGACATCGGCTCAATCACCAGCTCGCGCTCTTCCGGCGAGTAGATAAAACGACGCCGGATTTCGCTGCCGGTAAAGCTCTTGCCGACAATGCTGCCGCACACCATGGTCATGCTGGTGTGATAGACCGCCGTTTGCTCGAAGTTAGTCTCGGTTGCGCTGCGCAACACAAACTGGCAGCCCTTCTCTTCAAGCCGCTTACGCGCGCTGTGGCTCAGCCACTCACGCCCTTTCGCAATATCTTCACACTCGCCGCGCGCCGGGTTGACGTCAATGGTGCGCTGCAGCTGACGTCCTGTTTCGGTCATAAGCTGGGTCGCATTGGGTTGATCGCAGCCCGCCAGCAGCAGACAGAACAGCAGTACGCCTGTTCTTCTCATTCCTTTTCTCCTTTGACCGCACCAGATGAAAGTGTCCAGAATCAGTATCATAGGCGGTAATTTATCAGGAGAATATAGCTATAAACTAAATGATAATTAAACGGCTCTCTTACGGAGCCGTCAGCAGGCGAGCATTCAGATAACCCCACAGGCGTAGCGCCCGCCGCCGCCACCCAGCGGCTGTGGATGGTCGGCATGGTTATCGCCGCCGATATGCACCATCAACGCCTTGCCCTTGATCTCATCCAGAGATTTCAGGCGCGGCGCCAGCACCGGATAGGTGGCGTTGCCCTTATCGTCAACGTAGATAGCCGGCAGATCGCCGAGGTGTCCCTCTGCATAAGGGCCAAGGTGCTTGCCGGTTTTTTGCGGGTCGAGATGCCCGCCCGCCGCGCCTGCCGCAACCTTCTTGCCTTCAGAGACGGCTGGCTCGCAGCTGCCGTTAGCGTGAATATGAAAGCCGTGTACGCCCGGCGTCAGGCCACTGAGCTTCGGCGTAAGCTGCAGGCCATATTTTGTCTGCTCGATATCGACCGAGCCGATCGCTTCACCAGCCCCCTCGGCGCTCACTTTATGCAGCGTCACCTCTTGCGCCTGCGCGCTGGCGGCCAGCCCGCCGCCCGCCAGTAATAACAACGCTAAGACCGATTTTTTCATTATTGCCTCTTATCTTTCCCACAGGATGTGATAAGCCTGGCCGCAATTTCCGATCCCTGCTCCTGCTTGACACAGTTTTACGCTTCAGGGTACATCGTAACCCAGCGCCGCTTTGCGAATGCGGAACCACTGCTGGCGGTCCAGCCGGACGCGCAGCGCGGCCGCCGCTTCGCTGACGCGCTCAGCGTTGCCGGAGCCAATAATGGGCAGCGGCTGGCTGGGCAACATCAGCACCCAGGCGTACACCACCTGCGCCAGACTGGCGGCGCCGGTCTCAAGGCGTACCTTTTCCAGCTCATCGCGCAGCGGCTGGTAGTGCGGATCATGAAACAGCTCGCCGCCGCCCAGGCAGGACCATGCCATCGGCCGCAGGCGAAGCTGTTGACACTGGTCGAGCGTGCCGTCCAGCAGCACATTTTGCTGAACGGGCGAGATCTCTACCTGATTGGTCACCAGCGTAAAGGGCAGACGCGACTGCAGCAGCGCAAACTGCGACGGGGTAAAGTTCGATACGCCGAAGTGCAGCACCTTGCCGCTCTGATGCAGCGCCAGAAACGCCTCGGCGACCGCATCGGCGTTCATTAACGGATCGGGACGGTGAATGAGCAGCAGATCCAGGCGATCGGTGGCGAAGTGACGTAGCGAATTCTCCGCGCTCTGTACGATATGCGCTTTGTCGGTAATGTAGTGTCCGATGTGATGCTCTGGCTTAGCGCGCGTAGCGATACCGCATTTGGTCACAATTTGCAGGCGGTCGCGCAGGCCGGGTGACAGCTTAAGCGCCTCGCCAAATGCAGCCTCGCAGCGGTAATCGCCGTAGATATCGGCGTGATCGACCGTGGTAATGCCCAGAGAGAGATGGTGCTCGATAAAGCTGACGCGCTGCTGCGGCGTCATTCCCCACTCCATCAGGTGCCAGTAGCCCATGATCAGCGGAGAGAAATCGGGTCCCTGTGGCGAGACGGGTTGCGGTTGCAGCATAGTGATATCCCTGTGTGCTATCTCAGTTAGTGTCAGGGAGTATAACGAAAAGCGATCAGAACAGGGATGGCTGTTGCGGTTCCTGATCCTCATCCTGTTTCTGCGTGCGCAGCATGCGCAGACGGCGCTGATGGCACAGGCGCAGCACTTCACGCTTCTGCGCATCGCTGAATTTCATCCAGTGAAAACGTTCGTCACGGCTGCGCAGGCAGCCAATGCAGTAGCCGCGCGCATCTACCTGGCAGATGCCACGACAGGGACTGGGTACAGGAAAAAACTCAAGTTGCTCCGCCACAGCATCTCCGTATCGGTCAATATCTCCTGTAAAGATAGCTCATTCTCTGTGCCTTTTACGGCAGCACAAGCGGGTCTGGTCACTAAATGTAACTAATTAGTTTGGCTTATCTGGAAATTCCCCGCATAGTGTTGACCTTTTGTTAAGGCTTCATAAAGTTGTTGGCGTTATTCTCCTCTGGCGACTCTTTATTTTTTTACTGGATACTCATGCTGTTGAAAAAGTTACGCTGTCACGAAAGCACCTTTAATCTGGCTGTTTCTCTGTTCTTCGCGTTAGTTTTAAATGGACTGTTTGTGTTCCGCGCCTGGGAACGTATCCCTTATACCTCGCTGCACGATTACTTTTTTGCCTTTAGCCTTCCGGTGGTGCTGACGGCGGCGTTCTTGCTGATCTTTAATCTGATCGCCTGGCCTTATTTGCGTAAGCCGCTGCTGGCGGTGCTGATCCTGTCGAGCGCGGCGGCAAACTACTTTATGTATAGTTTTGGCACCATTATCGATACCAATATGGTGCAGAACGTTTTCGAAACCGATCTGCAGGAGTCCACCGCGCTACTCAGCCCTAACGCCGTCATCTGGGTTACCCTAATGGGCGTGGTGCCCACTCTCCTCATCTGCCTGGTGCGTTTTAAACGCCGCGACTCCTGGTGGATGAATCTGGCCTGGCGTGCGCTGTTAATGGCGGCGTCGCTGGGCGTTATCGTACTGATGGCGCTACTGTTTTATAAAGATTACGCGTCGCTGATCCGCAACAATAAAGGATTGGTCAAGATGGTGACGCCTGCCAACATCGTCAGCGGTACGGGTCACTACGTTAACAATCGCTGGATGAAAGGCAGCCAGGAGTGGGTGCATATCGGTCAGGATGCGCATAAGGGGCCGACTATCGCGGCGGAGCAGAAAAAAACGCTGGTAGTGCTGGTCGTGGGCGAGACCGCGCGCGCGGAAAATTTTTCGCTGGGCGGCTATGGACGAGAGACCAATCCACAACTGAAGAAGCAGAATGTTATCTACTATCCGCAGGCGACCTCCTGCGGTACTGAAACAGCCATCTCCGTACCCTGTATGTTCTCTAATATGCCGCGCGCCCATTACGATGCTAATCTGGCGCACCACCAGGATGGCGCGATGGACGTGCTGGGACATGCGGGCATCAACGTACTGTGGCGCGAAAATGACGGCGGCTGCAAAGGCGCCTGCGACCGTGTGCCGCATACCGATATGACGCTGTGGAAACTGGATGCCTGGTGCCAGCAGGGTTCCTGCCTGGACGATGTATTGCTGCACCGGCTCGATAACTATACCGACAGCCTGCATAACGACGGCATTATCGTGCTGCATCAGATGGGCAGTCATGGCCCCGCCTACTATCGCCGTTATCCGCCGCAGTTCCGCAAGTTTACCCCGACCTGCGACAGCAACCAGATTCAGGACTGCGATCATCAGGCGCTGATGAATACCTACGACAACTCTCTGCTCTACAGTGACGATATGATCAGCCGCACCATCGATAAGCTGAAAGGCCTCAGCGACCGCTTTAACGTGGCGCTGATCTATCTTTCCGATCACGGTGAATCGCTGGGTGAGCATGGTATGTATCTTCACGGCGCGCCTTATCTGTTTGCGCCGTCTCAACAGACGCATATCCCTTTTCTGCTGTGGATGTCGGACGATTACGCCAAAACCTACGGTATCGATCAGGCCTGCCTGCGCCGTCAGGCGCCTGCGGCAGAGGTGTCGCAGGACAACCTTTTCCATACGCTGCTGGGTATGTTTGACGTACAGACCAGCGAGTATCAGCCGCAGCTCGACATGATCAGAACGTGCCGTAAAACGGGCTAAGCGTTGCATTCGACCGATCGGTCTACTACCTTAAGCGCCATGAACAAGACGCTGCAACGCAATGAAACTCGTGAACATCTGCTCGCCACCGGCGAGCAGCTCTGTCTGCAGCGGGGGTTTACCGGAATGGGACTCAGCGAACTGCTGACGCTGGCGCAGGTGCCGAAAGGCTCGTTCTACTACTACTTCCGCTCGAAAGAGGCGTTTGGCGTGGCGTTGCTGGAGCGCTACTTCCTCCATTTTCATCAGCAGGTCAACGCGCAGCTACAGCATAACAAAGCGACGCCGCGCGAGCGTCTGCTGGCCTTCTTCCGTCAGGCTGAGCGGCTGTTCAGCGAACAGGGGCATATCGTTGGCTGTCTGGTGGTAAAACTCTCCGCCGAAGTCTGCGATCTCTCTGAACCGATGCGCGACGCGCTGCAGCAGGGCGCCAGCCGTATTATCGCGGCCTATGCGCAAACGCTGGAGGCGGCCCTGCAGCAGGAGAAGCTGGTGTTGCCTCATGCGCCGCAGGAGATGGCGAAAGTCATCTATATTTTGTGGCTGGGCGCAAGCCTGCAGAGCAAGCTATCGCGCGAGCCTGAGCCGCTGCGTCTGGCATTACGCACTCTCGAACAGTGGTTACAAGCCCACTGATTTTAAAAACGCCGTTTTATAGCAGACCGGTCTACTACAGGAGTTGTTATGGCAAGTACCCAGCTGTTTAGCCCGCTTAAAGTGGGTGCGATTACCGTACCGAACCGCGTATTTATGGCGCCGCTGACGCGTTTGCGCAGCATCGAGCCTGGCGATATTCCTACTCCGCTGATGGGGGAATATTATCGTCAGCGCGCCAGCGCCGGGCTGATTATTACCGAGGCAACCCAGGTCTCTTTCCAGGCGAAAGGCTATGCCGGCGCGCCGGGGCTGCATACCCAGCAGCAGATTGCCGCCTGGAAAGCGATTAACGCAGGCATTCACGAGGCGGGTGGCCACAGCGCCGTTCAGCTGTGGCACACCGGCCGTATTTCGCACCACAGCGTCCAGCCGGAAGGAAAAGCGCCTGTCGCGCCCTCTGCTATTGCCGCCGGCACGCGCACCTCGCTGCGCGCGGAGGATGGCAGCGTTTATCGTGAAGAGACCTCAACGCCGCGTGAGCTGACCGTTGCCGAGATTAAGCAGATTGTGGCGGACTTTGGCCAGGCGGCCGCCAACGCGCGCGAGGCGGACTTTGATCTGCTTGAGCTGCACTCGGCACATGGCTACCTGATGCACCAGTTCCTGGCACCCGACTCCAACCGTCGCACCGACGAATATGGCGGCAGCATTGAGAAACGCGGCCGCTTCGCGCTGGAAGTGGTCGATGCCACTATTGCCAACTGGTCCGCCGACCGCATCGGCATTCGCATTTCGCCCATAGGCAGCTTCCAGAATCTGGATAACGGCCCTGAAGAAGAGAAAGCCGCGCTGTGGTATATCGGCGAGCTGGCGAAGCGCAATATCGCCTACCTGCACCTTTCCGAGCCGGACTGGGCGGGCGGCAAGCCCTACAGTGATGCCTTCCGCGAAAAAGTGCGCGCGATCTTCCCTGGCGTGATTATCGGCGCTGGCGCCTATACCGTCGAAAAAGCGGATAACCTTATTTCACGCGGTCTGATCGATGCCGTGGCGTTTGGCCGCGACTTTATCGCCAACCCCGACCTGGTGGCGCGTCTGCAGCAGGATGCCCCGCTCAACCCGCAGCGTCCCGAGAGCTTCTACGGCGGCGGCGCGGAAGGCTATACCGACTACCCGACGCTCTAAGCGAAGCGCTGGCGTAACGACGGTTACGCCAGCGGCCGTTTTTTGCTATTTTCATCGCTATACTTAGCATTTGCGTCATCAGAAGATGACCGTTTAATACAAGAGGAAGTTATGCGTTTACTCCACACCATGTTACGCGTTGGCGATCTGCAACGCTCCATCGACTTTTACACCCGCGTTCTCGGTATGCGCGTGCTGCGTCAGAGCGAAAACACTGAATACAAATATACGCTGGCATTCGTGGGCTACACCGAAGAGAGCGAAGGCGCGGTGATCGAGCTGACCTACAACTGGGGCGTAGACAGCTACGATCTCGGCAACGCCTACGGCCATATCGCGCTGGGCGTGGATGACGTGGCGGCGACCTGCGACCGCATTCGCAACGCGGGCGGCAACGTAACGCGTGAAGCGGGTCCGGTTAAAGGCGGCTCAACCATTATCGCTTTCGTTGAAGATCCAGACGGCTACAAAATCGAGCTGATCGAAAACAAAGACGCCGGTAACGGCCTGGGCAACTAAGTTTGCCGCTTCAGTCTGTTGTTTGCGGCAGGCTGAAGCCTTCCCTTCTGCTGCACCCTCACCTTTTTTTTGCCATAATGCGCGCTGCCTAATTTCTGCTATGAGATGCTGATGTCTGAAACGAACTCCCTGAACGCGCTGAATCAACGTTTCCGAGGTTTCTATCCTGTGGTAATCGATGTCGAGACCGCAGGCTTTAACGCGCAGACCGATGCGCTGCTGGAGATCGCCGCCACCACGCTGAAAATGGATGAAGAGGGCTGGCTGCACCGCGACCAGACGCTGCATTTTCACGTCGAGCCTTTCGAAGGCGCACTGCTTCATCCGGAAGCGCTGGCCTTTACCGGCATCGATCCCAGCAATCCGCTGCGCGGCGCGGTCAGCGAATATGAGGCGCTGCACGCCATCTTCAAGATGGTGCGCAAAGGCATCAAGGATCATCACTGCAATCGCGCCATTATGGTGGCGCACAACGCGACCTTTGATTTGAATTTTATGATGGCTGCCGCCGGACGCGCCGGGCTGAAGCGCAACCCTTTCCATCCGTTCGCCACCTTTGATACCGCCGCGCTGAGCGGGCTGGTACTGGGGCAGACGGTGCTGGCGAAAGCCTGTAAAGCAGCAGGTATGGATTTTGACAGCACGCAGGCGCACTCGGCGCTTTACGATACCGAACAGACGGCGACGCTGTTCTGCGAGCTGGTGAACCGCTGGAAACGACTGGGGGGCTGGCCTTTGCCGCTGGCCGCAGCGGACGACGAGGATGAACCTGCGTCGGAGTAGTGATAAAAAAGGCCGACTTGCGTCGGCCTTTTTGTTTATTCCGCTTCTTTATGCTTTTCTGCCGTCTCTTTGATCAGAGACTGCAGTTCGCCGCGCTGGAACATCTCAACGATAATGTCGCAGCCGCCAACCAGTTCGCCGTCAACCCACAGCTGCGGGAAGGTCGGCCAGTTGGCATATTTCGGCAGCTCGGCGCGAATATCAGGGTTCTGCAGAATATCCACGTAAGCAAAACGCTCACCGCAGGCAGAGAGCGCCTGCACCGCCTGCGCAGAGAAACCGCAGCTCGGCAGTTTCGGCGAGCCTTTCATATACAGCAGGACCGGGTTTTCTGCGATCTGGCGCTGAATTTTTTCTACAGTACTCATAATTGCCTTCCTTAATTCCTTACTTCGTGTTTGTTTATTGTAGCGACTTCGCCCCGTTACTGAAAACGACAATTTCTCGCTTACCAGGCGAAACCGCCATGTTTGTTAAGTTTTTAAGTAAAGCTCTGACTTTTCCTGACGATAATCAAAACTTAAGCTGTTCATAACTGGTAATAAGTTTGCTGCTATAAGCTTCTGAAATCGCTCATTTATGAGTCAGTTGCAACCCTGTAACAGTTTAATAGAAAAATGGCTTAACTTTTGAAAAAAACCTGGCTTAGAATGGCCCCGGCGCTGATCCTCGATCAGATTTTTCTAACCTCGTTACGGCCTGTCGTCGTAACCGCTAACCCTGTAACCGGACTATGCGATTACTGATTACGCTTTTCATATTAGCTTTCGCGCAGCTGTTTCTGAACATCGCTTCAGCTTCGCCGCAAACGCCGGTTAACGCCAGCCTGCACAAGGCGGAGAAAAAAAGCGCGCGCGAAGATGAGCGACGCAAACGGCGGCCGGTTAAAAGCAGCTCGAAAAAATCGCGCCCTTCTTCTGCTACGCAAAAAATTAAACTGAAAAAACAGAAGAAAATCGAAACGGCTTCACTTTCTCATTCCGCTGGCGAACAGAAAAAATCCCTTAAATCTTCCCGCAAACGTTATGGCCATCAGCGCGAGCTGGGTACGGCCAAAACCGCAAAGCTGCAGCTGCTGGACGCCGATGACGGCACCACCATCAAAATGAGTAAGTCTCATCGCCTGCGTTACCAGAAAGCGCGCGAAACCGCGATGACCAAACTGATGGGACAGCTGGGCAAACCTTATCAGTGGGGCGGCACCTCTCCGCATACCGGTTTCGACTGCAGCGGCCTGGTCTGGTACGCCTATAAGGATTTAGTGAAATTCAGAATTCCGCGCACCGCCAATGAAATGTACCACCTGCGCGACGCCGCGCCGGTGAAGCGCGAATCGCTGGAGAAAGGCGACCTGGTGTTTTTCCGTATCAACGGTCGCGGTACGGCCGATCACGTGGGCGTTTATCTCGGCAACGGCAAATTTATTCAGTCGCCGCGCACCGGAAAAGATATTCAGATTAGCGGGCTGTCGGAAGATTACTGGCAGCGTCACTATATCGGCGCGCGCCGGATGATGACGCCGAAAACCATACGCTAAGCGAGAAAAGAAAAACCGGGGGCTTCCCCGGTTTTTTATTACTGCGTATCAGTGCATCACGGCGGTAAAGCTAAAGGCTACGATCATCAGCAGCGCGGCGCCGGTCGTCATCAGTGCCATTTTCAAATCAGTGCTCATCACTTCTCCTTATCCACACAATCATTATGGTTTTAAGGCATTTTCCCATAGTTACCGGTAAAAATCTCGTTTTATCCTGCAAGCCTTGTTAGAATCTCCGGCTTTGTTGCGCAACTGACGCAACACCGGTTCCGTTCGCACGCAACAGCCTCTGTTTTGTCCCGCCCAGTGAATATTTCACCGACAAAAACTGTAGCGAATTAACAGAAAAGTCTCTTAGCGGACGCAAACGTTTAACATTATGCTTATCAACGGGTTATTGATAAGTTCTGGAGTCTCTTTTTAATGGCAACAATCAAAGATGTCGCGAAGCGCGCGGGTGTCTCCACCACCACCGTTTCCCACGTTATCAATAAAACGCGCTTCGTTGCGGAAGAGACGCGCAACGCCGTCTGGCAGGCGATTCAGGAGCTGCACTATTCGCCCAGCGCCGTCGCGCGAAGCCTGAAGGTCAATCACACCAAGACGCTGGGGTTGCTTGCCACCTCCAGCGAGGCGCCCTACTTTGCGGAAATTATCGAAGCGGTGGAGCACCACTGCTTTGAGCGCGGCTATACCCTGATTCTCGGCAACGCCCACAACGACCTGCAGAAGCAGCGCGCCTATCTGTCGATGATGGCGCAAAAGCGCGTCGACGGACTGCTGGTAATGTGTTCCGAATACCCGGACGATCTGCTGAAGATGCTGGAAGAGAATCGCAATATCCCGATGGTCGTGATGGACTGGGGCGAATCGCGCGCGGACTTTACCGATACCGTACTGGATAACGCTTTCCAGGGCGGCTATCTGGCGGGGCGCTATCTGATTGAACGCGGACACCGCGACATCGGCGCCATACCGGGTCAGCTGGAGCGCAACACCGGCGGCGGACGCCACGCAGGCTTTTTAAAAGCGCTGCAGGAAGCAGGCATCGTGGTGCGTCCCGAGTGGATTGTGCAGGGCGATTTTGAGCCGGAATCGGGCTATCAGGCGATGCAACAGATCCTGCAGCAGAAACAGCGCCCAACGGCGATCTTCTGCGGCGGCGATATTATGGCGATGGGGGCGATCTGCGCTGCCGACGAGATGGGTCTGCGCGTGCCGCAGGATATTTCAGTGATCGGCTATGATAATGTGCGCAACGCGCGCTACTTTACGCCAGCCCTGACTACCGTCCATCAGCCCAAAGCCCAGCTGGGCGAGAAGGCGCTGGAGATGCTGCTGGATCGCATCACCAGTAAACGCGAAGAGTCGCAGACCATTGAGGTGCATCCGACGCTGATTGAACGCCGCTCGGTCGGTGATGGCCCTTTCCGCGACTACCGCCGTTAATCCTCGCTTAACCACTCCTGATTGAGCGTTTGCGCATCGCCGAGATAGCTGAGCAGCCAGCCCAGCGCCGGCGATGCGTGCGCTTCCGACCAGCTCACGCAGCAGGGACTTTCCGGGAACGGCGCAGGCAGCGTCAGCTCCGCCAGATCCCCCTTGTCCAGCAGCGGACGCGCCAGATGGCCCGGCATCATCGCCACGCATAATCCATCCAGTACGCACGCCAGCCCCGCCTGCCAGTCCGGCACCACCAGACGCCGCTGATTATCGAGCGTCCAGGTCATGCGGCGCGGCAGCGCGCGCGAGGTATCTTCCAGCACCAGCGATGGCCAGACGCGCAGGGCGTCGTCGTCGAGCCGCGACTGCTGCGTAAGCGGATGCTGGCGCGCCACGACGCAGCGCCAGTTCAGCGCGCCCATATCGCGAAAGGAGAAGCGCCCGCCGACCGGAATCGCCTGGGTTGCGCCGATAGCCACGTCTACGCGTCCGTCAGCCAATGCGTCCCAGACGCCGTTAAAAACTTCATAGCTGATATGCAGCTCCATATCGGGAAAATGGCGATAGAAGTCCGTGACCAGCTGACGGCTGCGCGACAGCTTCACGATGCGGTCAACCGCGATGCTCAGCTGACCGCGCCAGCCGTTTGCCAGCTGCTGACACTGCCTGCGGGTGGCGAGCATTTTTTTGATAACCTCACGCCCTTCGCGTACGAAATGTTCGCCCGCAGCGGTCAGCGCTACGTCGCGGTGCTGCCGCTCGAAGAGCGGTACCGCCAGCCAGGTTTCCAGCTGGCGCACCGTATAGCTGATGGCAGAAGGCACGCGATGCAGTTCCTTAGCGGCGGCGCTGAAGCTGCCGGTACGCGCAACGGCATCCACCACCTCAAGCGCATGTTCAGACCACATAATTATTCCCTTCAAAATTTTTCATAGCATTCTGCAAATATTAACGTTTCACAGTTGTGGGCGCACCCTTTTACACTTTGCCGCGTTCAACCTGCCTGACAAATATGAGAATGAGTAAAACCATGCTGTCATCAAAAGGATTTATGCCTTACCTCGCCCTGCTCAGCATGCTGGGTTTCCTGGCGACGGATATGTACCTTCCCGCTTTCGGCGCGATGCAGGAGAGCTTCGCCACGTCGCCCGGCGTCATCAGCGCCAGTATGAGTCTGTTCCTGGCGGGCTTCGCCGTGGGTCAGCTTTTCTGGGGACCGCTTTCCGATCGCATCGGCCGCAAGCCTGTGCTGCTGATGGGGCTGGCGCTCTTCGCGCTTGGCTGCGCTGGCATGCTGTGGGTAGAAAATGTGGCGCTTATGCTGGCGCTGCGCTTTCTGCAGGCGATCGGCGTGTGCGCGGCCGCGGTGAGCTGGCAGGCGCTGGTAGTGGATCGCTATCCCAACGCCCGCGCCAGGAAGATATTCGCCACCATTATGCCGCTGGTTGCGCTTTCGCCTGCGCTTGCGCCGCTGCTCGGCGCCTGGCTAATCAGCCATTTTCACTGGCGTTCAATTTTTCTGGTGCTGACGCTGATCGCCATCGCGCTGATGCTGGCGACGCTACGCCTGCCCGCCAGCCGCCGCGCGACGGCGAAAGAGAGCGCCGATCAGCCTGGCTTTTTCGCCCTGTTGCGCTCCGGGGTGTATAGCGGCAACGTCTTGATCTACGCTGCCTGCTCCGCCAGTTTTTTCGCCTGGCTCACTGGGTCGCCCTTTATCCTCGCCGACGCAGGCTTAACGCCGGCGGATATCGGCCTGAGCTATATTCCGCAAACCATCGCCTTTTTACTCGGCGGATTTGGCTGTCGCGCGCTGCTTAACCGCTTCTCCGGCACGCTGCTGCTCCCCTGGCTACTGACGATCTACAGCCTGAGCGTAGCAACGCTGTTTGGCGTGGCGCTGACCGGCAGCCATCACCTCATCGCCCTTCTGCTGCCTTTCTGCGGCATGGCGCTGGCGAACGGCGCGATTTACCCTGTTGTGGTGTCAAATGCGCTGCTGCCTTTCCCGCACGCCACCGGCAAAGCCGCGGCGCTGCAAAACACGCTGCAGCTGGGCCTCTGCTTTCTTGCCAGCCTGGCGGTCTCTGCAGGTTTACAACAGCCGCTGCTAATGACTACGCTGATTATGGTGATAACGATTGCGCTGGCGATAGCAGGCTATGTCTGGCAGCGACGCGCCTGCGCACGAATGGATATTGTTCGCCCCGCTGCTCCCTGCCAGGATCAGCACTAAGGCGACCTGCATAGTTAGCTGCCTAACAATAAGTCGTTGAATATTGACCTGGTTGAGCTTATACTCAGTCAGGCCAATAAATCTGCAACAAATCAATAACATAATTGTTTTATTATTAGGCGAAGCTTATCGCCCGGATGGTGTCTGCACGCGCTTCCCATTCCGTTGCGTCAGACCATGATTTTCAGATTCAATCCTCTGTTAAACGTCGGATATCAGGCGCACGGAGCAATCCGTGACTTTTCTCACAATCCTTGAGAAATTGACTATTCTTTTTCTCAGGTTCAAAGCGGACAGGTGATGGAGAAGCTATGAGTTCATCGTGTATAGAAGAAGTGAGCCTTGAAGAAAACCACTGGTATCGAATTGTCCACGAAATGCTGGAAAAAGCGGACATCGAAATCAACGGCAGCCGCCCCTGGGATATTCAGATTAAACATCCTGACTTTTTTAAGCGCGTGATTCAGGAAGGCTCACTTGGTCTTGGCGAAGCTTACATGGATGGCTGGTGGGAGTGCGAACGGCTGGATATGTTTTTTCACCGCGTGCTGAAGCACAAGCTGGATAAGCAGTTGCCGCACCACTTTAAAGATACGCTGCGCGTGGCCGCCGCGCGCCTTACCAACCTGCAGTCAAAAAAACGCGCATGGATAGTAGGCAAAGAGCACTACGATCTTGGGAACGATTTGTTCTCGCTGATGCTCGATCCCTATATGCAATACTCTTGCGCCTACTGGAAAGAAGCCGACACGCTGGAACAGGCGCAGGAAGCGAAGCTGGATATGATCTGCCGCAAACTGCAGCTTGAGCCGGGTATGACGCTGCTTGATATCGGCTGCGGCTGGGGCGGTCTCGCCGCATACGCTGCCCGTCATTACGGCGCTGTTGTGCATGGCGTGACTATTTCGGCCGAGCAGCAAAAGCTGGCGCAGCAGCGCTGTGAAGGGCTGGACGTGACTATCCTGCTGCAGGATTATCGCGATCTCAATCAGCAGTTCGATCGTATCGTTTCCGTCGGCATGTTCGAACACGTTGGCCCGAAAAACTACGCGACCTACTTTGACGTGGTGGATCGCAACCTGAAGCCTGACGGCCTCTTCCTGCTCCACACCATCGGCGCCATCCGCACCGATATGAATGTCGATCCCTGGATTAATAAATATATTTTCCCTAACGGCTGCCTGCCGTCGGTACGGCATATCGCGGATGCCAGCGAGCCCCACTTTATTCTTGAGGACTGGCATAATTTCGGCGCTGATTACGATACCACGCTGATGGCCTGGTATGAGCGTTTCACGCAGGCATGGCCGCAGCTGGCTGAGAAGTATGGCGAACGCTTCAAACGGATGTTCAGCTACTACCTCAACGCCTGCGCCGGAGCGTTTCGCGCCCGCGATATTCAGCTGTGGCAGGTCATGTTTAGCCGCGGTGTGGAAGGCGGTTTGCGCGTTGCACGCTAAACCGAGCAGATAAATAAGGCGCCTGGAGCGCCTTTTTTTATGCTTATTCTGCGTCTTGACTAAGCGCGGCGGCTTCGCGCTGCGCCAGCACGCGTTCGACGGTATCGACAATTGCCTGGGTGTGCGGATCGATCTCGATATTGACGCGGTGGCCAAGCTTTTTAGCGCCAAGCGTGGTGCGCTCCAGCGTTTCCGGGATTAAATAGACGCAAAATTTGCTTTTCGTCACTTCGCCCACGGTCAGGCTAATGCCGTCAATACCGACAAAACCTTTATGCAGAATATATTTCATCTGCGCGGCGTCCTGAATTTTAAACCAGACTTCGCGGTTATTTTCTGACTGAATAATTTTGCAGATTTCCGCAGTGGTCATAATATGGCCAGACATCAGGTGGCCGCCGATCTCATCGCTGAATTTCGCTGCGCGTTCAATATTGACGACATCGCCTTCCTGCAGATCGCCTAAATTGGTGACGCGCAGCGTTTCTTTAATCAGATCGAAACTGACGCGATTGCCCTCAATCGCGGTGACGGTCAGACAACAGCCGTTATGCGCCACCGACGCGCCCAGCGCCAGCCCCGGCAGCAGCTCTTCCGGCAGCTCCGCGACATGGGTGCGAAACAGATCTTTTTCTTCAATGGACACAATCTTTGCGGTGCCCTGCACAATTCCGGTAAACATAGTTTTGGCCTCTGCGAAGTTTGCCCTAGCTTATCACAGCTTAGCGCGCGGATATTATTTCCGCGTCGCGTCCGCTTTACAGCCGCAATATAACGCACAGCGTGACAAAACTTGGTGAATTCGGTTAATGCCGCTACACTAACCGCGCATTTCTTCGGGATTACTCCCCTTTCTTTTTTAAACAGGTGTTAACGTGCAGAAGTATTTAACAGAAGCGCGTCAATTGCTTGCCCTTGCGATTCCGGTCATCCTTGCTCAGGTGGCGCAGACCGCAATGGGATTTGTGGATACCATTATGGCCGGCGCAGTAAGCGCCACGGATATGGCCGCCGTCGCAGTCGGCACCTCTATCTGGCTTCCGGCCATTCTTTTCGGCCATGGTCTTCTGCTTGCATTGACGCCAACCGTTGCGCAACTCAACGGCTCAGGCCGCCGCGAACGCATTGCCGAACAGGTTCGGCAGGCTTACTGGCTGGCGTTTTTCGTCGCTATCCTGATTATGGTAGTGCTGTGGAATGCCGGTTACGTTATCCGCGCCATGCATGATATCGACGAACAGCTGGCGCTGAAGGCGGAAGGCTATCTACACGCCCTGCTGTGGGGCGCGCCTGGCTACCTCTTTTTCCAGGTGATGCGCAACCAGTGCGAGGGCCTCTCTAAAACCAAGCCCGGTATGGTGATGGGTTTTATCGGTCTGCTGGTCAATATCCCACTGAACTGGATCTTTATAAACGGCCACTTCGGGATGCCAGCGCTGGGCGGCGTCGGCTGCGGCGTAGCGACCGGCTCGGTATACTGGGTGATGTTCCTGGTGATGCGTTTCTGGGTGCGCCGGATGGGCGGCTTGCGCGATATTCGTATGCAAACCCGCTGGTCGCCGCCGTCGCGCGCTGTGCTGCAGCGGCTGTTTTCGCTGGGGTTACCGGTGGCGTTGGCGCTCTTTTTCGAGGTGACGCTGTTCGCTGTGGTGGCGCTGATGGTTTCGCCGCTGGGCATTGTGGATGTCGCCGGTCACCAGATCGCGCTTAACTTCAGCTCGCTGATGTTCGTTCTGCCGCTTTCTCTGGGTGTGGCCACTACTATTCGCGTCGGCTACCGTCTGGGACAGGGATCGGCGGAGCAGGCGCGCGTCGCCGCCTGGACCGCACAGGCGGTCGGCGTCTGTATGGTCGCCATCACCGCGCTGTTTACCGTCACCTTCCGACATCAAATCGCCCTGCTCTATAACGACAATCCGGAAGTGGTGGCGCTGGCGGCGCAGCTGATGATGCTGGCGGCTATCTATCAGTTCTCCGATTCGATTCAGGTGATCGGCAGCGGCATTTTGCGCGGCTATAAAGATACGCGTTCGATCTTCTTTATTACCTTTATCGCTTACTGGATCCTGGGGCTGCCAAGCGGCTATACGCTGGCGATGACCGACTGGGTCGTGCCGCGTCTCGGCCCTGCGGGCTTCTGGTGCGGTTTCATTATCGGCCTGACCTCGGCGGCGATCATGATGCTGTGGCGTATCCGCCGTCTGCAGCAGCTGCCTGCGCAGGTGATCCTCGCCCGCGCGGCGCGCTAACGCCCCCATGCGGAAAAAGTGCTTATCTCTCTGAACGGGCCTGTAAAGGCCCGTTGCGCCTAAAAAAACGACGCATAGCGCAGTTGCTGGTCAGTCAGACGGAAAAATACGTTTTTCCCCTTGCCAGCGTTGCTGCCTGTCGTTAATATTCGTCCCCGCTGTCGCCCTGACAGCCGTTGCGTTCTTAGCTCAGTTGGTTAGAGCACCACCTTGACATGGTGGGGGTCGATGGTTCGAGTCCATTAGAACGCACCAAGTGCGTCCGTAGCTCAGTTGGTTAGAGCACCACCTTGACATGGTGGGGGTCGGTGGTTCGAGTCCACTCGGACGCACCATTTCTTCAATGCGTTCTTAGCTCAGTTGGTTAGAGCACCACCTTGACATGGTGGGGGTCGATGGTTCGAGTCCATTAGAACGCACCACTCTCTTGCAGCATCCGCCCCTTGCGCAACTTCACCTTTTATTGATCTCCATCGTTTCCCCTTCTGCTTTTTAATTGGTTTTCGGATACTTAGCGACTATACTATCCCGCGTTGTTTCACTTGAAAGGTTTCAGCGCGGCGTGCCTATGGCGATAACTTATACTCTTTGCGCAACACGCTCCTGGCGGTTTCCAGACGTAACCGCACAACTTCCCTGCACGCTCAGCCTTCGTCACCTATTCTTATTCTGTATCGTCCGTTTCGCTATCAACCAGAATTCTCATTTCGATGCGCTGTCATCGAACTCCGACCTTTATCATCCATCACAACTTACAGATAACCTGTCATGAAAAAGACCAAGATCGTTTGTACTATCGGCCCGAAAACCGAATCTGAAGAGATGCTGACTCAACTGCTGGAAGCCGGCATGAACGTTATGCGTCTGAACTTCTCGCATGGCGATTACGCCGAACACGGTCAGCGCATCACCAATATGCGCGCGGTCATGCAGAAGACCGGTCGTCAGGCCGCTATCCTGCTCGACACCAAGGGGCCGGAAATCCGCACCATGAAACTGGAAGGCGGTAACGACGTTTCGCTGAAAGCGGGTCAGACCTTCACCTTTACCACCGACCAGAGCGTAATCGGCAACAGCGAGCGCGTAGCCGTCACCTATGCGGGTTTTACAGAAGATCTGAAAATCGGCAATACCGTACTGGTAGATGATGGTTTGATCGGCATGGAAGTAAAAGAAGTGACGGAGAACACCGTGGTGTGTACCGTCCTGAACAACGGCGACCTTGGCGAGAATAAAGGGGTTAACCTGCCGGGCGTCTCTATCCAGCTGCCTGCGCTGGCTGAAAAAGACAAACGCGACCTGATTTTCGGCTGCGAGCAAGGCGTTGATTTCGTGGCGGCCTCGTTTATTCGTAAGCGCTCTGACGTGCTGGAAATTCGTGAGCATCTGAAAGCCCACGGCGGCGAACATATTCAGATCATCTCCAAGATTGAAAACCAGGAAGGCCTGAACAACTTCGACGAAATCCTAGACGCCTCTGACGGCATCATGGTGGCGCGCGGCGATCTGGGCGTAGAAATCCCGGTCGAAGAGGTCATTTTCGCGCAGAAGATGATGATCAAGAAGTGCAACAAGGCGCGCAAAGTGGTGATCACCGCCACCCAGATGCTCGACTCAATGATCAAAAACCCGCGCCCCACCCGCGCTGAAGCGGGCGACGTGGCTAACGCCATTCTCGACGGCACCGACGCGGTTATGCTGTCAGGCGAAAGCGCCAAAGGTAAATACCCGCTGGAGTCGGTGACCATTATGGCCACCATCTGCGAGCGCACCGACCGCGTGATGAAATCGCGTATCGATACGCTGGACGATTCCCGCAAGCTGCGCATCACTGAGGCCGTCTGTCGCGGCGCAGTGGAAACCGCAGAGAAACTGGAAGCGCCGCTGATCGTGGTAGCAACGGAAGGCGGCAAATCGGCGAAATCCGTACGTAAGTACTTCCCGGATGCGACTATCCTGGCGCTTACCACCAACGAGACCACGGCACGTCAGCTTATTCTGAGCAAAGGCGTTGAAACGCGTCTGGTTAAAGAGATAGCTTCTACCGATGATTTCTATCGCATCGGTAAAGAAGTGGCGCTCGAAAGCGGCTACGCGCAAAAAGGCGACGTTGTGGTAATGGTGTCAGGCGCATTAGTACCAAGCGGTACCACAAATACCGCGTCAGTACACGTCATTTAATTACGAGAAGCATTTATTTAAAAGCGCCTTTAAAGGCGCTTTTTTTATTCCGTCACTAATACAAAACCAAAAAATTTCCAATCGATAATAACTATTCAATATCCTCTGAAATTAAGGTTAACCCGATTAAATCTCTCTGTTTTCGCTAAATATTTTTATCATATGCGGTTAAGCGCTGCTTCTTTGAGCGAACGATCAAATTTAAGCATCTTCTCATCAAAAATTTATTCTCAACTTAAAAAGCTTTGTGTAATACTTGTAACGCTACATGGAGATTAACTCAATCTAGAGGGTATAAATAATGAATCGTACTAAACTGGTACTGGGCGCGGTAATCCTGGGTTCAACTCTGCTGGCTGGTTGCTCAAGCAACGCTAAAATCGACCAGCTGTCTTCAGACGTTCAGACTCTGAACGCTAAAGTTGACCAGCTGAGCAACGACGTGAACGCAATCCGTTCTGACGTGCAGGCTGCTAAAGATGACGCAGCTCGTGCTAACCAGCGTCTGGACAACCAGGCTCACTCTTACCGTAAGTAAGAGTTCTGGTATTAAAAATGGCGCCCATGTGGCGCCATTTTTTTTGCCCTGATTTAGCGCCTAGGGCGTGTCAGCCGCCGCCTGGCTCACAGATGTCGTCTGGATACTCTGCGCCTGCTCTGGGACCGTCTCAGCCCCCTCTCCGACCGCTTCTCCGTTTGATACCAGCACAGGCATCCCGGAACGGCGTTCAAGCGCCGCTTTAATCAGCTTGCTGTCGCTGTGCGGGTTTTTGATAAACTTCTTCAGCGCAGGGCTGAGCGCTATCGGCATCGTTTGCGGATCGTCTTTGTCGCTGTGCGACAGCGGCTGATGTACCTCGACGTAGCGTTTTCCGTCCGGCTCAACGGCAAATTTTACCGGCTGGTTGATAACCTGCACGCGCGTCCCTTTCGGCACGCTGTTAAACAACGCTTCGATATCCTGCGGCCGTAAACGTATACAGCCGGAACTGACGCGCATACCGATACCAAAATCCGCATTGGTGCCGTGGATCAGGTAGTTGCCACTGCCGCGCGCCAGACGCAGCGCAAACAGCCCCATCGGGTTTTCCGGGCCTGCAGGCACCACTGCCGGCAGCGTAATGCCATCTTTGGCGTAGCGCTTGCGTATATTGACGGTCGGCGTCCAGGTCGGGTTAGGGATTTTCTGGCTGACGCTGGTCACCATTACCGGCGTTGCGGCACCGAGCTGGCCGATGCCGATCGGATAGACGATGACCTTCTCCTCTCCCTTGGGATAGTAGTAGAGGCGCAGCTCGGCCAGATTGACGACAATACCCTCACGCGGCGTGTCCGGCAGCAGCATCTGCTGCGGCACCACTAGCTGCGTCCCGGCCTTCGGTAGCCAGGGATCGGTGCCGGGATTGGCCTCCAGCATGCTCAGTAGCCCAATCTGGTACTTTGCAGCAATGGCTTCGAGGGGGCGTTTGTCGTCGGGAACGGTGGTTAACTGGTTTTCGCCGATAAGGCGGCTGTCAGCAGGAGGTAGCGGATATTCCGTGGAGAAAGCAGGTGCGGCAAGTCCAACGCTTAGCAGCAGCGCACCGGCGAAACGTAAGGCTGATTTCATGCAATCTTCTCTTTCAGATAAAAAAACAGACGCCTGTTGGCGTCTGCTAGTTTAACTCAGAGGAGATTTTGAGCGTTATGGCGAATTGCCCGAATCATCGCCTCAAGGCCTTGCGACCGCGAGGGGGTCAGATGCTGGGTCAGCGCCAGCTCTTCGAACCAGTGACGCACGTCCAGCGCGACGATATCCGCCGCAGTCAGGTTTTGATAAAGGCTAAACACTACTGCAATCAAGCCTTTAACGATCGCTGCATCGCTGTCGCCCTCAAAGGCGAGCGTACCGTCGCTCTGAGGCGTCATCTTGATCCATACCTGGCTCTGACAGCCGGAGATAACGTTTTCCGGCTGGTGCAGGCTTTCGGATGATTCTGGAAGTTTCGCCCCCAGCTCAATGATGTAAAGGTACTTCTCTTCCCAGTTGGCGCAACGGTTAAAGTTGCGCACCAGCTTCTCTTTATCTGGCAACGTGGCCATGACTTACTCCTGAACTCTGCTCAACCGCCCAGCAGACGATGAACACGGGTCAAACCAGCCGCCAGACGATCGGCCTCTTCTTCGCTGTTGTAGAAGGCGAACGAGGCGCGGCACATAGCCGGTACGGCGAAATGGCGCATCAGCGGCATCGCGCAATGATGGCCGGTGCGAATGGCGATACCGTATTGATCAAGGAAGCTGCCGACGTCGTAAGCGTGATGCTTGCCCAGGTTGAAGGCAATCACGCCTGCGCGCTCCTGTGGACCATAAATCACCAGGTCCGGCACCGAAGCGAGCTTGTCGAGTGCGTAGCGCATCAGCGCCTGCTCGCGTTGCTGAATCGCATCAAGCCCAATCTCTTCCACATAGCGCAGCGCAGCGCCGAAGCCGATAATACCGCCAGTATTAGGCGTACCCGCCTCGAATCGCCAGGGCGCTTTATTCCATGTGGTGCCAGTCGGCAGCATGACCTGATCGATCATGGAGCCGCCGCCTTCCCACGGCGGCATCTCGTCGAGCAGCGCTTTGCGCCCGTAGAGAATGCCGACGCCGTTAGGGCCGTAAATTTTATGGCTGGAGAAGACATAGAAGTCGCAGTCGATATCCTGCACGTCGACTTTGCCATGCATAACTGCCTGTGCGCCATCCACCAGCGTAACCAGGCCAGCGGCTTTCGCCTGCGCCACCAGCGCCTTGACCGGGTTAACGGTGCCAAGCACGTTTGAGACGTGCGTCACCGCCAGCAGCCGCGTACGGCTGTCGATCAGCCCCGGCAGCGCGTCGATCGCCAGCTCTCCGCTGTCGTTCAGCGGCAGCACGCGGATTTCCGCGCCGGTGCGCTGCGCCACCATCTGCCACGGCACGATATTGGCGTGGTGCTCCATCTCGGTAATGATCAGGTTGTCGCCAGCTTTCAGCTGGCTTGCGCCCCAGCTGTTCGCCACCAGGTTAATGCCCTCGGTGGTGCCTTTAACGAACACGATCTCTTCCGGCGAAGAGGCGTTAAGAAAACGCGCCGCCTGCAGGCGGACGTTTTCCATATCGGTAGTGGCCTGCGCGCTCAGGCTGTGAATGCCGCGATGCACGGCCGCATAGCCGTACTGATAAAAATGACTTTCGGCGTTAATCACCGCCAGCGGACGCTGGGCGCTGGCCGCGCTGTCAAGGTAGGCCAGCGGATGACCGTTGACCTCACGCTTCAGGATCGGGAAGTCGGCCCTGATACGTTCGAGATCGAAGTTCATCATGAGGCATCTCCAGGGAAACGCGCCGCGATACGCTGCAGAACCGCCTGACGCAGCGTCTCATCATCCAGCGCTTCGGTCAGCTCGGCTGCGAAAGCGTGAATAATCATCTGCTGCGCCGCGTCCTCTGCAATACCGCGCGAGCGCAGGTAGAACATCTGCTCATCATCAATGCGGCCGATAGTCGCGCCGTGGCTGCACTTCACGTCGTCAGCGTAGATTTCCAGCTGCGGTTTGGTGTCCACTTCCGCCAGACGACCCAGCAACAGGTTGTTGTTGGTCATCTGTCCATCGGTTTTCAGCGCGTGCTGCGCCACTTTGATGTGGCCGTTAAACACCGCGCGGCCTTTGTCGCGCGAAATTGTTTTATGCAGCTGACGGCTCAGGCAGTAGCCTTTGTTGTGCTCCAGATAGCTGCGGGTGTCCGCCACTTCTGAATTCATCGGCAGCACCAGGCTGTTCAGCGACAGCTGGGTATTTTCACCGTTGAGCTGCACGCTGGTGTTATGACGAGAGAGGCCAGCGCCCAGCAGGAAGCTGGTGCTGCTCACCTGCGCATCGCGTCCGATAACGATATCGTTATGGGCGAAGTGGTAGCTGCTGCTCTCTTCAAACGCCAGCTTGATGTGTTTCAGCTGGGCATTGTCGCCGACCGCGAAGGTAAAGCGCGCGCCGGTAAAGTGCTGCGCGCCGTTCAGCGTCACGTAGTGCTCGATAACCTGCGCCTGCGCGCTCTCTTCCAGCTCGAAATGGTGGCGATGATGCACGGTATTAAGCGCATCCGCCTGGCCGCTGGTGATATGCAGCAGGTAGAGCGGACGCGCCGCCGCCTTGCCGCGCGCCAGGCGAATCGAGGTTACCTCTTCCGCCAGGCTTTCGGTCAGGTGCAGGAACACTTCCGGCTGAACCGGCGCAGGCAGCGGGCGACGCTCGGCAGCGCGGCTGTGCTGGATCGCGAACAACTCCGTATCGGCCGCGCTCAGCGAGGGCTGGAACAGGCCGTCGACAAACACCAGACGGATGGCGTCCAGCGGCAGCGCCAGCGCATCGACCTGCGCCTGACTCAGGCTCTGCGCCTGCGGCAGTACGAACTGGTGGGCGAATAGCCCGTCCAGCGCGGTGTATTTCCAGTTTTCATGCTTACGCGTCGGCAGACCGACGCGCATCAGCTGCTGCCAGTGCTGCTGAGCCTGCAGCGAGCGTGACTCGCCGCGCGATTCAAACAGGTGGTGCCACTGCTGCAGGGCGTTATCACTCTTCGTCGGTAAGCCAGCCATAGCCTTGCTCCTCCAGCTGTTTCACCAGAGTAAAGTCGCCAGATTTGACGATCTTGCCTTTGTACAGCACGTGCACGAAGTCTGGCTTGATGTAATCCAGAATGCGCTGGTAGTGGGTAACGATGATAAAGGCGCGCTTATCGTCGCGCAGGCTGTTAACGCCTTCCGCTACGATTTTCAGCGCATCGATATCAAGACCAGAGTCAGTTTCATCAAGAATGCACAGCTCCGGCTCCAGCGCCGCCATCTGCAGGATGTCGTTGCGTTTCTTTTCGCCGCCGGAGAAGCCGACGTTGACCGAACGGGTCAGCAGGTCTTCCGGCATCTTCAGCAGATGAATTTTATCTTCGATAAAGTCCTGGAAGTCGAAACGATCCAGCTCATCCTGGCCGCGATACTTACGCACCGCGTTGACCGCAGTCTGCAGGAAGAACTGGTTGCTGACGCCTGGGATCTCTACCGGATACTGAAACGCCATAAAGATGCCTTCGCCCGCGCGATCTTCCGGGTCAAGCTCCAGCAGATCTTTGCCTTTGAAGCTCACGGAACCGCCGGTGATTTCGTAATCTTCACGGCCAGCCAGCGTTGCAGAGAGCGTACTTTTGCCTGAGCCGTTCGGGCCCATAATGGCGTGTACTTCGCCCGGTTTCACTTCGAGGTTAAGACCGCGCAGAATCTCTTTATCTTCAACGCTAACCTGTAAATCTTTAATGCTTAACATACTTATTCCTTCACATTGCTTCCGGCAACGCGTGTGACGGCATCAGCCCACACTGTGCTCAAGGCTGATGGCTAACAGTTTTTGTGCTTCCACGGCGAATTCCAGTGGCAGCTCAGAGAAAACGTCTTTACAGAAGCCGTTAACGATCATTGAGATCGCATCTTCTTCGCTGATACCGCGCTGGAGGCAGTAGAACAGCTGATCTTCGCCGATGCGCGAGGTGGTCGCCTCATGCTCCAGCTGAGCGGTGTTATTGCGGGTTTCCACATACGGGAAGGTATGCGCGCCGCAGTCAGGGCCGATCAGCATCGAGTCGCACTGGGTAAAGTTACGCGCGTTGGTCGCGGTCGGCATGATTTTCACCAGGCCACGATAGGTGTTCTGGCTCTTGCCAGCGGAGATACCCTTGGAGATGATGGTCGATTTGGTGTTTTTACCAATGTGGATCATCTTGGTGCCGGTATCGGCCTGCTGGCGACCGCTGGTCAGTGCGACCGAGTAGAACTCGCCAATCGAGTTATCGCCGCGCAGGATGCAGCTCGGGTATTTCCAGGTGATGGCGGAACCGGTCTCAGACTGCGTCCAGGACATTTTGCTGTTCTCGCCTTCGCACAGCGCGCGCTTGGTAACGAAGTTCAGGATACCGCCTTCGCCTTCGCCGCCCGGGAACCAGTTCTGGACGGTGGAGTACTTCACTTCCGCGTTTTTATGGATGATGACTTCCACCACCGCTGCGTGCAGCTGATAGCTGTCGCGTACCGGCGCGGAGCAACCTTCGATATAGCTGACGTAGCTGTCTTCGTCCGCAATCAGAATGGTGCGCTCGAACTGACCGGTTTTCGCCGCATTGATACGGAAGTAGGTCGACAGCTCCATCGGGCAGCGCACCCCTTTCGGGATATAGACAAAGGTGCCGTCAGAAGCGACCGCAGAGTTCAGCGCCGCAAAGAAGTTGTCGTTAGCCGGAACCACGGTGCCCAGGTATTTCTGCACCAGTTCAGGGTGTTCCTGAATCGCTTCGCCGAACGAGCAGAAAATAATGCCCTGCTCCGCCAGCTTGCCGCGATAGGTGGTAGCAACGGAAACGGAGTCGAAAATCGCATCAACCGCCACTTCACGCCCTTCACGCACCGGCACGCCGAGCTGATCAAAGGCTTTCTCAACTTCCTGCGTCAGGTAGTTGTTGGTCTCTTCGATGCCCGATGACTGCAGCGCGCCCGGCTCTGAAGCGCAGCTGTCGTCGCAGTTGCCGCATGAAGGCGCCGAATAGTAGCTGTAATCCTGATAATCCAGCTTGTCGTAATGCGCTTTCAGCCAGTGTGGCTCTTCCATTTCGAGCCAGGCGCGAAAGGCTTTAAGACGAAACTCCAGCATCCACTCTGGCTCGTTACGTTTAGCCGAGATCGCGCGCACCACATCCTCGTTGATGCCGTGCGCCATTTCGTCGGTTTGCAACTGGGTAAAGAAGCCCTCTTTGTAATTGAGCTTGCCTTCCCACATTTGTACATCGTCAGATGTTTCGCTGTGTCGTGACATATTTCACTTACTCGACGCCAAAGCTTTCACCGCACCCGCAGGCGTGCTGAGCTTTAGGGTTATTGAATTTAAAAATCTGGTTCAGGCCTTCGCGGACATAATCCACTTCGGTGCCGTCGATAAACGGCATCGCCTGAAGCGGCACGTAAAGCGTTGCGCCGTTATGGGTAAACTGCAGATCGTCATCGGCAGGCTCTTTCACCAGATCCATGACGTAACCGAAACCGGCGCAGCCGGATTGTTTCACACCCAGGTGCAGTCCCTTGACTTCAGGGTCTTGCGCCACCAGGTTAAGAATTTGCTTTGCCGCGGAATCAGTCAGCGTGACCCCTTTCCAGACAAAATCATCAGGAGAGAACGTTGCTGCATTTACAGATGCCATGTTGATACCTCGTAAGTCCGGACCTTTTCAGGCTATCCCCCTATGGTAAGGATCTGGGCGATCACTTCAACCTCTTGTTTTGCAGGGATAATCATCTTGTGCTGTTTTTAATCGGTGCTTTATTAAGCATAGCTGCTTCGCAGACCTTTGCGGCGAGGCAGTGCGGGCGTCAGAGGTCGCCCTAACTTGTTAAAATTACGTAAAATTTTTTTCGGCTAGTTATTAATAACTTCTTATTAATAGGTTACGCCTTTATCGCCTGTCCGGGGATTGTTCTTGCCGATTTTATTAACAGGCTAAGTAAATCGTAAAATTTTTCGCCTTACGTAATTGCAATCCTCATCCAGTTGAATATGATAATTATTATCATTAACCACTTGAGGTGGCGCCATGACGCTTTCCGTCTCCGCCTGGTTACAGCGCAAAATCGACGATTATAAATTTTCCGTTCGCGATATCACCGTTGACTTTTATCTGGCTCAGGCAAAGCTGAACCGGGCTGACTGCACCATTCATCAGCTTCGTCAGTTTAACGATACCTGTCTGGATATGGCCGAAATCTGCCAGATCAACGGAGACGATCAAAGTTATCTGCACGCCATGGGCAAACTGCATCATCGGCTGGTGCAGGAGATGGGCAACAGCGAGCGCGACAGGCTGTTCCGCATCCAGGCCTATCAGCTGGCGCGCCTCTCCCTCACCCGCCTGTGCCATCAGCTGGCGCTGGTCGGAGAGTGGGACAAAGCCACCGCGCTGCAGAGCGACTTCGTGCGTCACGCGGGCTGGATATTCTAATCCAGCCGCGCCGTGACGTCGCGCACAATTTTGTTACATCAACTCCAGCAGCGCCTGTAGCGGATGACGCATGCCGTTGCCTTCCAGCCTTTTGACCTGGCTGCGGCAGGAAAACCCGGTCGCCAGGCAGCGCTGGCGCGGCAGTTTCTGCAGCTGCGGATGCCACGACAGCCCGTAAATCCCCAGCGAGTTGTCGAGGTTTTTGCTTTCGTGCCCGTAGGTGCCCGCCATGCCGCAGCAGCCGACGTTAATATTCTCCAGCCTCGCGCCGAAGCGTGCAAAGATCGCCTGCCACTGATTCGGCGTGTCTGGCAGCGCCGTCACTTCGGTACAGTGCGCAAACAGATACCAGCTTTCGCCGCTGCCCGGCTGGACGGCGCGCGGGCTGACCACGTCGCGCAGCCACTCATGTACCAGCTGTACATGAAAGTCGCCGCGCTTCTCACCGAGCGTCTGTCGGTATTCATCGCGATAGCAGAGCACCGTCGCCGGATCGACCCCGACCATCGGCATACCGAGCTTCGCCACGCGATTAAGAAAGTCAGCGGTTTTTCCGGCGGTGCGGGCAAAGCGCTGCAGAAAGCCTTTAACATGCTGCGCCTTGCCGTTGGGCATAAAGGGCAGCAGCACCGGCCGCAGGCCCAGCTTCTCAATCAGGCGAATAAAATCAGCGATCAGCTGCGCCTCATAGAAGCTGGTGAAGGGGTCCTGCACCACCAGCACATAGTCGGCGCGCTGGTCGGCGCTCAGCGCTTCCAGCTTCTCCAGCGTCATATTCATTGCCGGATGACCGCTCAGCTCCTGCTTGAGCGAAGGCGATGACAGCAGCGGCAGATCGACCATGCCGATATGGTTTTTGCTCAGCTCGCGCATCCAGGGCTGTTTAAGGAAGAAGTTAAACGCCTTCGGCGCTTTCGCCATCAGCGGCGCATAGCTCTCCACCGCCGCGACCAGATGGTCGCTTACCGGCCGCAGGTAGCGCGTATGGTAGAGCTGTAAAAAGCGCGCGCGAAAATCGGGTACGTCGATTTTGATCGGGCACTGGGTCGAGCAGGCTTTACAGGCGAGGCAGCCGGACATCGCCTCATGCACTTCATGGGAGAAATCATACTCGCCCTTGCTGGCGTGCCAGCTGTTGCGCACGCGGCCAATCAGGGCGCGCAGCGACAGGCTGTTCTCCGGTATCTGCTTCTCCAGCTGCTGCGGATCGACCCCCTGCTCCGCCAGCAGACGCAGCCACTCGCGCGTCAGAGTGGCGCGCCCTTTCGGTGAATGGATGCGGTTGCGGGTAATTTTCATCGAGGGACACATCGGGCTGCGCGCATCGAAGTTGAAGCAGAGACCGTTGCCGTTGCACTCCATCGCGCCGCGCCAGTCGCTGCGTACCGTCAGGGGGATCTGGCGGTCATAGCTGCCGCGCTTGACCGCGTCGACCTGCATCATCGGCTCGTTGCTGTCGATGGGGGTACAGATTTTGCCAGGGTTCATGCGGTTGTCGGGATCGAACGCCGACTTGATACGCCGCAGTTCGTTGAACAGCGTTTCGCCGAAGAACGCCGGGCTGTACTGCGCGCGGAATCCCTTGCCGTGTTCGCCCCAGAGTAATCCGCCATAGCGCGCGGTGAGCGCCACCACCTCATCTGAGAGGGTTTTCATCAGCATTTCCTGCTGCGGATCGCACATGTCCAGCGCGGGGCGCACATGCAGCACGCCCGCGTCAACATGGCCGAACATGCCGTAGCTCAGGCCGTGGCTGTCGAGCAGCGCGCGAAACTCGACGATATAATCGGCGAGGTTCTCCGGCGGCACCGCGGTGTCCTCTACGAAAGGGATCGGCTTGGCGCGGCCTTTGGCGTTGCCCAGCAGCCCCACCGCTTTTTTACGCATGTTATAGATGCGCTCGATGCCGTCGAGATCGTCACAGAGCTGATAGCCGATCACGCCGCCCTGTCGCTGCGCCATCAGCAAATCCAGCCGCGCACAGAGCGCGCTTACCTGCTGCTCGATCAGCGCGCCATCGTCGCCTGCGAACTCCACAATGTTCAGGCCGAGCATCTCTTTATCCGGCACGTCGGTAATCAGCTCGCGCACCGAATGCCAGACGATATCCTCACGCGCCAGATTCAGGACTTTAGAGTCCACCGTTTCCACCGACAGCGCCTTAGCCTCCACCATAAAAGGCGCGTTGCGCAGCGCGGAGTCGAAGGAGTCATATTTGATGTTTACCAGACGGCGCACTTTCGGGATCGGCGTAATGTCGAGCCGCGCCTCGGTGATAAAGGCCAGCGTGCCCTCAGCGCCGCACAGGATGCGCGTCAGGTCAAAGGTCTGCATATCGTCGCTAAAGACATGACGCAGATCGTAGCCGGTCAGGAAGCGGTTCAGCTTAGGAAACTTCTCCAGAATTAAGTCGCGCTGCTCGCGGCATCGCGTCAGCACCTGCTGATAGATACGCCCTTCCGGCGTCGCCGTCTGCGCCAGCGTCTCCGCCAGCGCGGTGGCCATCGGCCGGGTATCGAGAATATCGCCGCCGAGCAGAACCGCGCGCAGCCCCAGCACATGGTCGGACGTTTTACCGTACACCAGCGATCCCTGACCCGAGGCATCGGTATTGATCATACCGCCCAGGGTCGCGCGGTTGCTGGTAGAAAGCTCCGGCGAGAAGAAGAAACCGTAAGGCTTAAGCCAGGCGTTAAGCTGATCCTTTACCACGCCCGCTTCGACGCGTACCCAGCCCTGCTCCGGGTTGATCTCCAGGATGCGGTTCATATGGCGTGACATATCCACCACAATGCCCTGATTCAGCGACTGCCCGTTGGTGCCGGTTCCGCCGCCGCGCGGCGTGAAAATCAGCTCGCGGAAGCGCGCCTCGCCCGCCACGCGCGCAATCAGCGCGACGTCGGCGGTAGAGCGCGGAAAGAGCACCGCATCCGGCAGTAGCTGGTAGATGCTGTTATCCGTGGACATTAACAGGCGGTCAGCATAGCTGGTGGCGGTATCGCCGGTGAAACCCTGCGCCTTTAGCGCGTCGAGGAATGTCAGCACCCGTTGAACGAGGCCGGGCGCCTGAGAAATCTGTGGGATCATTGTTGGGAGACCAGATGTTGTAAACGTTTGCGTTGTCTGTTTTGTCTGAACGTTCCGTTTTAACACATTTTTTTCGCGCTCGCTGTTTTTTCAGGAAAGGGAAAAAGCCTCTCTTCCGCCCCTGTTTAAAGCCCTGAAAATAGCTCATCATTAAGCCGGGCCTGATTGCCCCCCATGAAGGATTATTTGAGGTCGTTGTTCCTTATGAAAAACCTGCACCGCACCACGGATATGCCGCAGATGCTCTTTACGCTGATGTTTATCCTGTTGATGATCGTCGCCTGTATCTGGATAGTTCAGCCTTTTATCCTGGGCTTCGCCTGGGCGAGCATGGTGGTGATCGCTACCTGGCCGCTGATGCTGCGCCTGCAGCGCCTGCTGTGGAACCGGCGTTCGCTGGCGGTCATCGTGATGACGCTGCTTTTACTGCTGCTGTTTATTATTCCTATCGCGCTGCTGGTCAACAGCCTGATCGACAACAGCGCCCCGGTGATCGCCTGGGCGACTCAGGGTCATATGGAGATGCCGTCGCTGCTCTGGCTGAATGATATTCCGGCCATTGGCGACAAACTTTTTTCCAGCTACCACAAGCTGATTGCGGGCGGCGGCTCCGCCATTATGGCGAAACTGCAGCCCTACGTTGGCCGCACCACCGGCTTTTTCGTCGCGCAGGCGGGCCACTTTGGTCGGCTGATGATCCACCTCGGCGTGATGCTTCTGTTCAGCGCCCTGCTGTTCTGGCGCGGCGAACAGGCGGCGCATGGCATCCGTCACTTCGCCTTTCGTATGGCGGGCCGCCGCGGCGATGCGACCGTGTTGCTGGCCGGCCAGGCGATCCGCGCCGTGGCGCTCGGCGTGGTGGTCACTGCGCTGGTGCAGGGCGTGCTCGGCGGCATTGGGCTGGCGCTTTCCGGCATCCCCTATGCCACGCTGCTCACCGTCCTGATGATCCTCTGTTGCCTGGTGCAGATTGGGCCGCTCATCGTGCTGGTTCCGGCCATCGTCTGGCTCTACTGGAGCGGCGACACTACGTGGGGAACGGTGCTGTTGATCTGGAGCTGCGTGGTCGGCACGCTCGATAACGTGCTGCGTCCGATGCTGATCCGCATGGGCGCCGACCTGCCGATGATCCTGATCCTCTCCGGCGTTATCGGCGGGCTGGTGGCCTTTGGCCTGATCGGCCTGTTTATCGGCCCGGTGGTGCTGGCGGTCTCTTACCGGCTGGTTTCCGTCTGGATGCACGAGGCGCCGCCGCCGGCGGACGATCCCGCCAGCGTGGTCGATATCCTCGCCGATCACGACGAAGAACATCTGCCTTCCTGAATCCAGGCTCAGGGCGGTTAACCGCCCTGATTCATTTGCGTCACGTTAATATTTTTTTCCATTAGCGCTTTTTAAGAAAAAACGCAGTTTTTAGCCATGAGGCCGCATATCAGCGGCGAATACTTTATTTTTCGCACTGGTTTACCCGGAATTTGCGGCAAAATACGTGACAAAAGTTTACTGGCTTTAAACTAATAAGAGGATTCTTAAAGACTCAGAACGGCGCGATGAATAACATGATTCCTATGTTTGAAATCAAGCTACTGATTTTTAAACAACCTTTTCCCCTGAGTAAAGTGAAGAATTGCTGTGTGTAGTCTTTGCCCATCCCCTGTGATGGGCTTTTTTTTGTCCCAGATAAAGTAAAAAGGCCAGCAAAGCTGGCCTTTTGTCTGCATTTTAGCTTAAACAATCATGCGCTTTTGCTTAACTCAGCGAGCGACAGCCAGGTCTCAACCACGGTGTCAGGGTTAAGCGACAGGCTATCAATACCCTCTTCCATCAGCCAGGCCGCGAAGTCCTGATGGTCAGACGGCCCCTGACCGCAGATGCCGACATATTTGCCCTGCTTCTTCGCTGCCTGAATCGCCATCGACAACAGCGCTTTGACGGCCTCATTGCGCTCGTCGAACAGCGCCGACACCACGCCTGAATCGCGATCCAGCCCCAGCGCCAGCTGCGTCATATCGTTCGAGCCGATAGAGAAGCCGTCGAAATGCTCAAGGAACTGCTCGGCCAGTAAGGCGTTGGAGGGAATTTCGCACATCATAATGATCTTCAGGCCGTTCTCGCCGCGCTTCAGGCCCTGGCGTTCCAGCTCTTCGACCACGGCCTGCGCCTGCGCGACGGTGCGCACAAAGGGAACCATAATTTCGACGTTGGTCAGCCCCATTTCGTTACGCACGCGCTTAACCGCTTCGCACTCCAGCGCAAAGCAGTCGCGGAAGCTATCAGATACATAGCGCCCCGCGCCGCGGAAGCCCAGCATCGGGTTCTCCTCTTCCGGCTCGTATCGCTCGCCGCCGACCAGGTTGGCATACTCGTTCGATTTAAAGTCCGAAAGGCGCACAATTACCCGCTTCGGCGCAAAAGCGGCGCCCAGCGTCGCGATCCCTTCGGTCAGGCGCGCAATATAGAATTCTACCGGATCATCGAAGCCTTTCATCATGGTGCGAATTTGCTGCTGCAGCTCTGGCGTCTGCTGATCAAATTCCAGCAGCGCTTTCGGATGCACGCCAATCATACGGTTGATGATGAACTCCAGACGCGCCAGGCCGACGCCTTCGTTCGGCAAGCAGGCGAAGTCAAAGGCGCGATCGGGGTTGCCGACGTTCATCATGATCTTCAGCGGCAGCGCGGGCATTTCGTCTACCTGCGAGCTGGTGACCTCAAAATCGAGCAGATCGTTATAGACATAGCCGGTATCGCCTTCGGCGCAGGAGACGGTTACTTTATTGCCATCTTTCAGGCGGTCAGTGGCGTCGCCGCAGCCCACCACCGCCGGGATACCTAACTCGCGCGCGATAATCGCCGCGTGACAGGTGCGTCCGCCGCGGTTAGTAACGATCGCTGAGGCTTTCTTCATGATCGGTTCCCAGTCCGGGTCGGTCATATCCGTTACCAGCACGTCGCCTTTTTCAATGCGGTTCATCTCGCTAATGTCGTGGATAACCTTCACTTCGCCGGCGCCGATGCGATGGCCGATAGCGCGTCCTTCCACCACCACGCTGCCTTTGCCCTGCAGGTTATAACGCTCCATTACCTGCCCATTGGAGCGCACCGTTTCCGGGCGCGCCTGGACAATAAAGAGTTTGCCAGTGTGGCCATCTTTGGCCCATTCGATATCCATTGGGCGCTTGTAGTGCTGTTCGATCAGTATGGCCTGACGCGCCAGCGCTTCTACTTCCTCATCGGTCAGCGAGAAGCGGTCGCGCTCAGTTTCCGGCACGTCTTCAATACGCACCTGTTCACCATGAGACTGCGAATCGGCGTAAACCATACGAATCTTTTTCGAACCCATATTGCGGCGCACGATAGCGGGACGATCGGCGGCCAGCGTCGGCTTATGCACGTAGAACTCATCCGGGTTAACCGCGCCCTGCACCACCATCTCGCCAAGGCCGAAGGCAGAGGTGATAAATACCACCTGATCAAAGCCCGATTCGGTATCAATGGTGAACATAACGCCCGACGACGCGAGATCCGAGCGCACCATGCGCTGAATGCCCGCCGACAGCGCCACGCCGCGATGGTCGTAACCCTGGTGCACGCGGTAGGAGATAGCGCGATCGTTAAACAGCGAGGCGTAAACATGCTTCACCGCGATCATAACCGCGTCAAAGCCCTGTACGTTAAGGAAGGTCTCCTGCTGGCCGGCGAAAGAGGCGTCCGGCATATCTTCCGCCGTAGCGGAGGAGCGTACGGCGAAGGACGCTTCGGCATCGTCGGCGGAGAGCTGCTCGTAGGCCTCGCGAATAGCCGTTTCCAGCTCTGGCTGGAACGGGGTATCGACGACCCACTGACGGATCTGTTTACCGGCTTTCGCCAGCTCATCAACGTCGTCAATGTTGGTCTTGTCCAGTAAATCGTAAATGCGCTGGTTGAGGCCGCTCTGATCGAGGAACTGATTAAAGGCATAAGATGTGGTCGCATATCCGTTAGGCACTGAAACGCCCAGCGACGACAGGTTCGTAATCATTTCACCCAGGGAGGCATTCTTCCCTCCCACGCGATCGACATCATGCATGCCAAGCTGGTTATACCAGAGCACTAACGGCTGTTCGCCTGTAATGGACATCGAGATTATCCTTTTAAGAATGAATGGGCACATGGAAAATTTAGCTATTCGCAAAATTAGCCTGGCACAACGCGCAATTAATGACTAAGTGTTGAATCGTTAAAGCGCGCAAGATTTCGCAAATTAAGAATTATTCCATTAATTTGCTCAGGTTGCGCAAATGCGTTATTTTCCGCTAAGGCTATGATGGCTTTGATTTTTGAGGCTATTCATTGATTTAGCGCTGATTTTGTTGCGCAACGATCGGAGGCTTTATTTGCTCTTATCCCCTTGCCCACCTGCCAGAAAAAGATTTCAAAACGTCATTTCATTATTTCAACGGCAACCTGCATGATTAAAACGGGCAAAAAAAAATAAATAGTTCATAAATTTAAAATATGGATTTTTTATTTTGCTTTAACCGCTATTTAAAGCTGCTAACCTAAGCAATATCTCTGTACGCATAAGGTAAAAAAGCCATGAGCAGCGAAAGAAGCGTTTTTTATATTTCAGACGGCACCGCAATTACCGCCGAAGTGCTGGGACATGCTGTGCTCTCGCAGTTTCCGGTAGGTTTTAACAGCCTGACGCTGCCTTTTGTCGAGAATGTTCAGCGCGCGCAGGCAGTGAAGGCGCAGATTAACGCGCTCTATCAGAAAAGCGGCGTTCGCCCGCTGGTGTTTTTCTCTATCGTGACGCCGGAGGTGCGCGACATCATTATGCAGAGCGAGGGTTTCTGTCAGGATATCGTGCAGGCGCTGGTGGCACCGCTGCAGGAAGAGCTGGGTCTGGCGCCCGCGCCGGTGGCGCACCGCACCCACGGCCTCGATGCCAGCAATCTGGGTAAATATGACGCGCGCATCGCCGCTATTGACTACACCCTGGCGCACGACGACGGCATTTCGCTGCGCGGCCTGGAGGATGCGCAGGTTATCCTGTTAGGCGTATCGCGCTGCGGTAAAACCCCTACCAGCCTCTATCTGGCGATGCAGTTCGGCATCCGCGCCGCCAACTACCCATTTATCGCCGACGATATGGATAATCTCCGGCTGCCCGCCGCCCTGCGTCCGTTTCAGCATAAACTGTTCGGCTTAACCATCGATCCGGAACGGCTTTCCGCCATTCGTCAGGAGCGAGCGGAAAATACCCGCTACGCCTCGATGCGCCAGTGCCGGCTCGAAGTGGGCGAAGTCGAAGCGCTGTTCCGCACTCACCAGATCCGCTATCTCAACAGCACCAACTATTCGGTGGAGGAGATCGCTACCAAAATTCTCGACATTATGGGCCTGACGCGCCGCATGTACTGAACTGCCCTCGGCAACGGCTTGTAAACCGCCGCTGCCGTTGGGCAAAAATCATTTTAGTTTAGAGGGTTGCATTCGCAGACTAATAATTTATTGTGATCATCATCACTTCCCGGTATGTCACCGTTGCGAAGAAAAAGTTTTCGAGATGCTCATGAATAAAACTGATGAACTGCGTACGGCACGCATCGGCAGCCTGATCACGCCTGCCGCGTTAGCCGCTGCCCATCCTCTCTCCGCCGACGTGGCGGATAATGTCACCCGCGCGCGCCAGCGCATCGCCCGGATTCTGACCGGCGAAGATCCGCGCCTGCTGGTGATTATCGGCCCCTGCTCTCTGCACGATCCGCGTGCCGCGCTCGACTATGCGCAGCGGCTGAATGCGCTGCGCGAGCGCTACGCCGATCGCCTGGAAATCGTGATGCGCACCTATTTTGAAAAGCCGCGCACCGTGGTGGGCTGGAAAGGATTGATCTCCGATCCCGATCTGGACGGCAGCTTTAACGTTAACCGCGGCATTGGCCTGGCGCGCCAGATTCTGCTCGATATTAACCGCCTCGGCCTGCCCACCGCGACGGAATTTCTGGATATGGTCACCGGCCAGTTTATCGCCGATCTGATCAGCTGGGGCGCTATTGGCGCGCGCACAACAGAGAGCCAGATTCACCGCGAAATGGCCTCGGCGCTCTCCTGTCCGGTAGGCTTTAAAAACGGCACCGACGGCAACGTGCGCATTGCGGTGGATGCCATTCGCGCCTCGCGCGCCAGCCATATGTTTCTCTCCCCCGACAAAGATGGCCAGATGACGATTTACCAGACCAGCGGTAACCCACACGGTCACGTTATCCTGCGCGGCGGCAAAACGCCGAACTATCACGCCGACGATGTCGCCGCCGCTGCCGCCAGCCTGCGCGAGTTTAGCCTGCCGGTGCAGCTGGTGATCGATTTCAGCCACGGAAACTGCCTGAAGCAGCATCGTCGTCAGAAAGAGGTGGCGGCCGAGGTGGCGCAGCAGATCCGCGCCGGGTCACGCGCGGTCGCAGGGGTAATGATCGAAAGCTTTATCGAAGAGGGAAATCAGAAAGTGGTCGCGGGCGAGCCGCTGGTTTACGGCCAGTCAATTACCGATCCCTGCCTCGGCTGGCAGGACAGCGAAGAAGTGCTGTCGCTGCTGGCCGAGGCGGTGAACAGCCGCTTCTGAGCCGCCTAGCTGGAGCAACTCACCTCCAGCGTTTTACCCCAGTCCGGCGGCCGCTGACGATACTCAGCGGCCGTTTCGTCGCTAAAGGGTTGCTGCAGCGCCTGATGCAGCCGCGCCAGCGCCCCGCTTTCGCCCTTTTCCGCCTCGTCAATCGCCTGCTGCGCCAGGTAGTTGCGCAGCACCAGCGCCGGGTTGGCGGCCTTCATGAGCTGCTGTCGCGTCTCATCGGCAACCTCTTCCTGCAGCAGACGCGTGCGGTAGCGCTGATACCAGCGGTCAAAGGCGTCGCGATCCATAAATTCGTCGCGCAGCGGCGAGCGCGCTTCCTGCGGCTGCGTGTCGCTGAGCAGACGGAACGTCAGGGTATAGTCGCTGCGCTCCTGCGCCATCAGCGACAACAGCTCCACCAGCAGCTCATTATCGCCGCTGTCGGCCTGCGTAAAGCCCAGCTTCGCCCGCATACGTTCGCCCCATACCCGCATCAGCTCCGGCTCGTAACGACTCAGCGCCTGTTTAAGCTGATCGACGTTAAGCAGGCCAGAAAGCGCATGCGCCAGACGGTTCAGGTTCCACAGGCCGATCATAGGCTGATTTTCAAAGCTGTAGCGCCCCTGATAATCGCTGTGGTTGCAGATAAAGCCGGGCTGATAGTCGTCAAGGAAGCCGTAAGGGCCGTAGTCGATGGTGAGTCCCAGCAGTGACATATTGTCGGTGTTCATTACGCCATGCGCGAATCCCACGCTTTGCCACTGGGCGATCAGCCGCGCGGTGCGCTCAACGACGTCGGTAAACCATAAAAGATATTTATCCGCCTCGTTAACCAGATGCGGCCAGTGGTGACGCAGCGCATAGTCCGCCAGCTGCTCTACTTTTTCCTGCTGCTGGCTGTAGAAGAAATGCTCGAAATGGCCGAAGCGCAGATGGCTTTCAGCGATGCGCATCAGCGTCGCGCCGCGCTCTGGCGTTTCACGATAGACCGGCTCGTCGCCGATGGCGATAGCGAGGGCGCGCGTGGTAGGAATGCCCAGGTGATGCAGCGCCTCGGAGGCGAGAAACTCGCGCACCGTGGAGCGGATCACGGCGCGTCCATCGCCCATGCGCGAGTAAGGAGTGAGTCCGGCGCCTTTCAGATGCCAGTCAACTTTGCTGTCCGCGCTGAGACGCTGTTCGCCCAGCAAGATGCCGCGGCCGTCGCCCAGCTGGCCGGCCCAGACGCCAAACTGATGCCCGCTATAGACCTGCGCCAGTGGCTGCATGCCGGGCAGCAGCGCGGCGCCATGCCATACGCCATGGCCTTCGCCAGCAAAAAGCGCCGGATCAACGCCCAGCGTCTGCGCCAGCGGCGCATTGTGATAAAACAGACGGCCGCCCTTGAGCGGGGTCGGCATCTGAGCGGTATAGAATCCCGGCAGCTCGCGCTGCCAGCTGTTATCAAACAACATATACTCTCCCGAGCGGTAGCCCGGCGAAACCAGGGCCGCCGTCGCTGTGAAAAACCGGATATCGGGCCGTCCCGCCGCAGTCGCGCGAGACACCGCAAGTATAGTTGTGGGAAATCAAATACAACAGGCGGGCTTAATCGGGAGCGCAGCATTCGCTCGCAATCAGGCGTTTTAGCGCCTCGGCTTTAACCGGCGGAAAAAGTGCGCCCTGCAGCACAGCATTCTGCAGCGTTGCCGTTTTATCGAGCAGCGTTTTGTCGTCAATGCCGCAAATAATCATCAACTGCGTATGGCTGCAAAAGTTATCGATGATGCTCTGAATAAAAGGCTGAAAAGAGGCACGTTTCGCCAGCGCCTGAATAAATTGTTTATCGAGTTTGATGCAGTCGAACAGATTATCGTAGACAGCGCGGGTCGAAGATTTACCGGCACCAAAATGAGATAATGATAAACGGAACTGTTGTTTTAGCGCAGAAATAAGAGGATCGTTAATTCCGTTTAAAAGCTGCGGAAACGTTTCACTAAGGTCCAGTAATAAAAAAGGGAGCTGCTTAATTTTACGTATCAGCAATTCACTCGCCAGCAGCGTTTGCGCCAGATTTTCATCAATTCGCATTAATGCCAGCACATGATTTTTATTGAAGAATTCGTAATGTTGCTCCAGTAAACCAATCTGGCGCTGCAGCAGACGCAGCCGCTGCGTCTCATTAAGCTGCGGCAACAACAAGTCCTGCGGCAAGGTTACAGGCGCAGTATCATGCACGAACTGGCTAACCAGCTCGACGGCCACCAGCTGCCCGCTAATTGTACAGGCAGGATAAAACCAAATTTCCGACTGATAGTCGGCAGATAAATGAACTTTCATTTTTACAGCCAGATAAAGTGGCGACTGGCGCATCGTATATCATCGAAATCAGGCAGGCAATAGTACCAAAGCCAGGAAGAGATGGACATATTTGCCGTTAAATTTCGCTTTGCCCGCTGCGCCAGATCCCTAAGCCAAATAACGGTAGCGTAAATACCCTTTACCAGATAATTAAATCTCTGTCTTATTGATATAATTATTTTTCGGCAGCGTAAAGTGCCATTTTAAATAAGAGCTAAATTATGCCGGTTTTTTTTGCCGCTATTTACATCACTATTAGGACGAACCGCGATCCAGGCGTCCGTTAATTTGCCTTAAATGCGCCGCGCCTGCCAGAAGGCTTTGCGCCAGTAAGCGTTGTCCAGCGAGGAGCGTATCACCCCCTGGCTGGTGGAAGCGTGAATGAAGGCGTTGTCGCTGTCGTAAATGCCAACGTGCAGGCCGTTTTCGCCGCGGCCGGTTTTGAAAAATACCAGATCGCCCGGCTGCAGCTCATCCTTGCTGATACGCGTGCCGATATCGCTTTGCGCCCGCGTGCTGCGCGGCAGCTGCAGATCGAACCGATCGCGCATGGTGAGATAAACAAAGCCGGAGCAGTCGACGCCGCCGCGACTCATACCGCCGTAACGATAGGGCGTGCCGCGCCACTGGCCCAGCTGTTCGTTAAGCTGCGCCACTACCATAATGGAATCCGACAGGCGGCCGTTGACCGGCGGCGCGCGATGGCCGCTGCATCCTGCCAGGATCAAAACCAGTAAAATCACGCCTGCCCGCATTCGCGCACATCCTCTGTTAATCGCAACGGCCACACTCTAGCGTCAGGCGCGCAGCCTGGCAAGAAGTGGCCGTCAGGGCTGTGCAGTCAGCAGCGGCTGGCCGTCCAGCTCCAGCAGGCGAAACGGGATAGCATAGAGATCGCTGAGACGCTCGGGCGTCAGGATTGCCGCAGGCGCGCCTTGCGCTATCACGCTGCCCTGCGCCATCAGCCAGACGCTATCGGCATGGCGCAGCGTATGGTTGAGATCGTGGCTGCTGGCGATAATGCAGACGCCGGCGCGCTGCAGCCCGACAATCAGGCTGTGGACGGCGTTCTGCTGGGCAATATCCAGCCCCGTCATTGGTTCGTCCAGCAGCAGCACTTTCCCCTGTGGATTAAGAGCAGGGTCGATCTGGGCGAACGCCGCCGCCAGCCTGACGCGCTGCCACTCGCCGCCTGACAGCTGCGCCAGCGGACGCGCCAGCTTGTCCTGCAGCTGCAGTTTCTCCAGCAGCGTTACCAGCGGCGCATCCGACTGCGCCTCGCTCAGATGAAGACGCAAATAGTGATAAACCGGCATAAAACCCGGCGCGATCTGCTGCGGCAGCCAGGCGCGCACCCGCGCCAGCGCCGGACCGCGCCATTCGCGTAGCGGACGCCCCAGCAGCCGGATCTCTCCCTCGCCCGGCAGCATCCCCGCCATTAGCGCCAGCAGTGTGCTTTTGCCCGCGCCGTTTGGCCCTACCAGATGCAGCAGCGAGCCAGCGGCCACTTCGGCGGAGAAAGACGCCAGCCGTCCGGGAACGGCGGCGTCCCTGAGGCTTATGATCACTGTTACGCCAGCGCCTGCTGAATACTTTGCTGGATAATGGCATCGTCCGGCGTCATATCCGGTGCGAAACGCTTCACTACGTTGCCCTGACGGTCGATCAGGAATTTCTCGAAGTTCCACAGAATATCGCCCGGCGCTTTCGGCCCGCGGCCTTTGCTGACCTGACGCTCGTAAAAGCCGCTGCCTTCGGGACGTACCGCTTCCGGCTGCGCCGCGATCAGCTGCGCATAGAGCGGATGGCGCGCCGGGCCGTTGACGTCCCCTTTGGCCAGCATGGGAAAGGTCACGCCCCAGGTGGTGCTGCAGTAGGTTTTAATCTCTTCATTGCTGCCCGGTTCCTGTTCAAGGAACTGATTGCAGGGAAAACCCAGCACGCTGAAGCCCTGCGCCTGATACTGCTGCTGCAGCGCCTCCAGCTGTTCATACTGTGGGGTAAGACCGCATTTTGACGCCACGTTCACCACCAGCAGCACCTTGCCCTGCCACTTTTCCAGCGTGGTTTTTTCGCCGTCGATCGTCATCAGTTCAGTTTGATAAAGGCCCATAGAAGTCTCCTGTCGTGGATGCGGAAAGCCAGCCGAAGCTAGCGCGAAGATTTGAGTAACAGCGCGATAAACAGCGGCGCGCCCAGCGTGGCGGTTACCACGCCGATTGGCAATTCCGCCGAGGTAAGCGCCAGACGCGCAATAATGTCGGCGGCGAGCAGCACGCCAGCGCCCGCCAGCGCCGACGTCGGCAGCAGATAACGATGATCGCTGATGCCGTTCAGCCGCAGCAGGTGCGGAATAACTAAGCCGATAAACCCGATCGCGCCCGCCATAGCGACGCTGACGCCGACCAGCCAGCCCATTGCCAGCACCAGCGTATTGCGCCAGAAAAAGAGCGACAGGCCCAGCTGCTGCGCCGGGGTTTCGCCAAGCGCCAGCAGATTGAGCACGCGCGCGGTGGCGATCAGTCCAGCGGTGACCGGCAGCAGCGCCAGCATCATCCAGCCATAACGCCAGTCGATACCGCTGAAGCCGCCCATCATCCAGTACATAAGCTGGCGCAGATCGAGGCTGGTGCTGAAGTAGACCGCCCAGGTCATGATGGCGCTACAGATAATGCCCAGCGCCACGCCGGTAAGCAGCAGTCGCGTTACGGAGAGCTGCCGGTGGGCGAAATGGAGCAGGATGAGGGTGATCAGCAATGCGCCCGCCATCGCCGCCAGGCTCAGGCTCCAGAGCGACCCGCTGCCAAACAGCACGCCCAGCACCAGCCCGATGCCCGCGCCGTTAGAAACGCCGAGCAGGCCCGGCTCTGCCAGCGGATTGGTAAACAGCGCCTGCATCACGACGCCGCAGACCGCCAGCGCCGCGCCGACCAGCACCACCGCAAGGGTGCGCGGCAGACGCAGCTGCCAGACGAACAGCTGACCGCTGTCGCTCAGCCACCGGGCCGGGGCGATCCAGCTATCGCCCGCGCACAGGCTGAGAACAATTAACGCCAGCAGGATAAGGCACAGCGCCAGCAGCACGCGACGGCTGCGGCGATCCGCCTGATGAGCAAGCTGCTCCAGCAGGGACATAATTGAGGATTCGCTGAGAAAACAGAGATTTGATTGTAGAGAGATTGGCGGAAAAAGAAAGGCTGGCGTTTGCGGCGCCGCAGGGCGCCGCAAAGAGGATCAGTTGTGGTTAGAACGCGGCGGCACCGGCTCGCGGTCGTTGCGCGTCGGGTGGTCATTATGCGCCGGGTTGTCGCGCTTCGCCATCGGCTTGCCCTGCTCAGGACGCTGTGCCTGCCAGCCGTTGCCGTTCCAGTAGCCATGCGGCCCTTTCAGTCCGACATTGCGGCCATGGTGCGCCTGCCACCATTTCGCCGGACGCCAGTCATAGCCGTCCCAGTAGTAGCCGCGATGATCGCGATCGCCGATATGGACATCAGGGCCCGGCGCGTTGTCATGATGCGGAGCATGAGCGCTCGCCAGCAGCGGCATCCCCAGCAGGACGCTTAAAAGCAGTGCGGTTTTTTTCATCAGGGTAGTCTCTTGTTATCCGTGGGCGCTGTTATAACAAAAGCCTTTTGTGGGTCACTATCGGCGCAGGCGGATTTTCAGCTTATTTCCCGTATGCTTACAAAAAGCTGACAGAGTGAAGAGAGCGTGGAGAGTGAAAAACAGCGCGCGCGGCGCAGAAATGAAAAAGGCCGCTTGCGCGGCCTTTTTAGAACACTGAAATCGGTCAGTCGTTATCTTTCGGAGAAGCATTTTCGACACGGCTTTTCAGCTTCTGACCCGGGCGGAACGTTACCACGCGGCGCGCGGTAATCGGAATATCTTCCCCCGTTTTTGGATTCCTGCCTGGACGCTGATTTTTATCGCGCAGGTCGAAATTACCAAACCCAGACAGTTTTACCTGTTCACCATTTTCCAGAGCGCGGCGAACCTCTTCAAAAAACAGCTCCACCAGCTCTTTCGCGTCGCGTTTGCTCAGCCCAAGCTTCTCAAACAGGTACTCTGACATTTCAGCTTTTGTAAGCGCCATAGGTTCAATCCCTCAAGGTTGCCTGGAATCGCTCTTTTAATGCCGCAACACATTTGCCAACGGTCGCGGCAATCTCCTCTTCTTCGAGTGTCCGGCTGGTATCCTGCAAAATCAGGCTGATGGCGAGGCTCTTGAAACCCTCTTCAACACCCTTACCGCGGTACACGTCAAACAAGTTTACGCCAACTACCTGATTTACGCCAACTTTCTTACACTCGGCGATGATATCTGCTGCGGGGACGTTTTCAGCCACTACCACGGCGATATCGCGACGGTTCGCCGGGAAGCGTGAAATCTCGCGCGCATCAGGCAGGACGCGGTCTGCGACCTTATTCCAAAGCAGTTCAAAGACTAAGGTGCGACCATTGAGATCCAGCTTACGTTCCAGCTCAGGATGAACCACACCGATAAATCCGATTCGTTCATCATGCAAATAAATCGCTGCGCTCTGCCCCGGATGGAGCGCTGGATTGGCTTCGGCGCGGAAGCGAATGTCGTCCAGCTTGCCGGTTAAATCGAGCAGCGATTCTAAATCACCTTTCAAATCATAGAAGTCAACCGTCTGACGCGCCAGATCCCAGTGCTCTTCGTTGCGGTTGCCGCTCAGCACGCCCGCCAGCATAAGATCCTGACGGATGCCTAAATCCGCCTGGGTATCAGGTACAAAGCGCAGACCGCTCTCAAACAGGCGCACGCGGCTCTGCTGGCGGTTCTGGTTGTAGACCACGGCGCTCAGCAGGCCGGTCCACAGCGACAGGCGCATCGCCGACATATCGCTGGAGATGGGGCTTGGCAGGATCAGCGCCTCTTCGCCCGGGTGCAGCAGCTGCTGCATTTTCGGGTCGACGAAGCTGTAGGTGATCGCTTCCTGGTAGCCTTTATCCACCAGCAGGTTTTTCGCGCGCTTCAGCGACAGATCCGCTTCGCGATGCTGAGTCATCACCAGACCAGCCTGTACCGGCACGTTCGGGATATTGTTGTAACCGTAGACGCGCGCGACCTCTTCAATCAGATCTTCTTCAATCGCCATGTCGAAGCGCCAACTCGGCGCGACCGCTTTCCACTCGCCCTGGCCTGGCGTCACGTCGCAGCCGAGACGCGTCAGAATGTCGGTCACCTGCTCGTCGGTAACAACGTGGCCAATCAGGCGATCCAGCTTCTCGCGGCGCAGCGTAATGGTGGCGCGCGGCGGCAGCGCCGCTTCGTGCGTCTGGTCGATAACCGGGCCAGCCTGGCCGCCGCAGATCGCCAGCAGCAGCTGAGTAGCGCGTTCAATAGCTTTGTACTGCAGCGCCGGATCGACACCGCGCTCGTAGCGGTGCGAGGCATCGGTGTGCAGGCCGTGACGACGCGCGCGGCCAGTAATCGCCAGCGGTTCGAACCAGGCGCACTCAAACAGGATGTTCTGCGTCTCTTCATTCACGCCGGAATGCTCGCCGCCGAATATGCCGCCCATCGCCAGCGCTTTATGGTGGTCGGCGATAACCAGCGTATCGCTGCTGAGCTTCGCTTCGCTGCCGTCGAGCAGCGTCAGGGTTTCGCCCTCTTCCGCCATGCGCACCACGATACCGCCGTCAATGCGGTCAAGATCGAAGGCGTGCATCGGCTGGCCCAGCTCAAGCAGCACGTAGTTGGTGATATCCACCACCGGATCGATAGAGCGGATGCCGCAGCGGCGCAGCTTTTCACGCATCCAGAGCGGCGTGGCAGCCTTGACGTTGATACCTTTTACCACGCGGCCCAGATAGCGCGGGCAGGCATCGGTGGCGTCGACGCGGATCGGGAAGGTGTCGCTGATGGTTGCGGCTACCGGCTCGATAGCGGGCGCGGTGAGCGGCAGGCTATTCAGCACCGCTACATCACGCGCAATGCCGATAATGCCGAGGCAGTCGGCGCGGTTCGGCGTCACGCTGATTTCGATGGTGTTATCGTCCAGCTTCAGGTAGTCACGGATATCCATGCCGATCGGCGCATCGCCCGGCAGTTCGATAATGCCGCTGTGATCGTCGGAAATGCCCAGCTCGGAGAAAGAGCAGAGCATCCCTTCCGAAGGTTCGCCGCGCAGCTTCGCCGCTTTAATCTTAAAATCGCCCGGCAGTACGGCACCGACGGTGGCGACCGCCACCTTCAGTCCCTGACGGCAGTTCGGCGCGCCGCAGACGATATCCAGCAGACGATCGCCGCCGACGTTAACTTTAGTCACGCGCAGTTTATCGGCGTTCGGGTGCTGGCCGCACTCTACGACTTCACCGACGACTACGCCGTGAAACGCGCCGGCAACCGGCTCCACGCCGTCCACTTCCAGACCGGCCATGGTGATCTGTTCAGAAAGGGCAGCGCTGTCCAGAGCCGGGTTTACCCATTCGCGTAACCAGAGTTCACTGAATTTCATTGGATAACCTGCCCTTATTTAAATTGTTTGAGGAAACGTAAATCATTTTCGAAGAAGGCGCGCAAGTCAGTCACGCCGTAACGCAGCATGGTAAGACGCTCCATGCCCATACCGAAGGCGAAGCCGGAGTAGACTTCTGGATCGATGCCGACGTTGCGCAAAACGTTCGGGTGCACCATGCCGCAGCCCAGCACTTCCAGCCATTTGCCGTTTTTGCCCATCACGTCCACTTCCGCCGAAGGTTCGGTGAACGGGAAGTAGGAAGGACGGAAACGGATCTGCAAATCTTCCTCAAAGAAGTTGCGCAGGAAGTCGTTCAGCGTGCCTTTCAGGTTGGTAAAGTTGATGTTCTTGTCGACGATCAGCCCTTCCATCTGGTGAAACATCGGGGTATGCGTCTGGTCGTAATCGTTGCGATAGACGCGGCCCGGCGCGATGATGCGAATCGGCGGCTGCTGATTTTTCATGGTGCGGATCTGCACGCCGGAGGTCTGAGTACGCAGCAGACGCGTGGCGTCGAACCAGAAGGTGTCGTGATCGGCGCGCGCCGGGTGATGGCCGGGAATATTCAGCGCGTCGAAGTTGTGGTAGTCATCCTCGATTTCCGGACCGGTCACCACCGCGAAACCCAGTTCGCCGAAGAAGGTTTCGATGCGATCGATGGTGCGCGTTACCGGATGCAGACCGCCGTTTTCGATGCGGCGGCCCGGCAGGGAAACGTCGATGGTCTCGGCGGCCAGCCGGGCGTTAAGCGCGGCGGACTCCAGCGTCTCTTTGCGAGCGTTAAGTCGCTCCTGCACCTGCTGCTTGGCGTCGTTGATCACCGCGCCCGCAGCCGGACGCTCTTCCGGCGGCAGCTCGCGCAGCGTCGTCATCAGCTGCGTCAGATGGCCTTTTTTACCGGTATATTCGACGCGCACCGCGTCAAGGGTGGCGATATCCGTCGCCTCGTCGATAGCGGCTGTGGCGCGGGCCACCAGTTCTGCGAGTTGGGACATGGTTTCCTCTTCTTCCAGGCGGGCTGGTCAGTTCTCGTTGGGACGTTGCCGTCCAATATGCTTCGCCAGAAACACAAAAGCCTCCACGAGGGAGGCTTTCGGCGCGATTTTTCGTTTCTTTTCTATGCGCAAAAGCCCCTGAGATTCAGGTGCTAAAGTAAAAAAAGAAACGGAAAATAGCAGCATTCATGCTTGCGTTACCTTGCTGGGATTCTGAGGGTACTATTGAAAAGCCCAGCGATGAAAATGTCAATCTTTTGCTTGAGTTACAGGCAATAAAAAAGGGAGCAAGCTCCCTTTTTCATCTGACTTACGCCAGAGCTGATTTTGCTTTTTCGACCAGTGCAGTAAATGCCACTTTGTCGAATACAGCGATGTCAGCCAGGATTTTACGGTCAATCTCAATGGACGCTTTTTTCAGGCCATTGATGAAACGGCTGTAAGAGATGCCGTTCTGACGCGCTGCAGCGTTGATACGCGCAATCCACAGTTGACGGAACTGACGCTTACGTTGACGACGGTCACGGTAAGCATACTGACCAGCTTTGATAACAGCCTGGAAGGCAACGCGGTATACACGTGAACGTGCACCGTAGTAGCCTTTAGCTTGTTTTAAGATTTTCTTGTGACGTGCGCGAGCAATTACACCACGTTTTACGCGAGCCATGTGAGCTCTCCTGTATCAATATTCTGTGATGCCCTTATCCCCTGCTGGCCAGCGGCCGTTATGCAAAGGTTTCAGGCAGATTTATAAAAAAGTTAACTTATGCGTACGGCAGGCAGGCAACAACCAGACCCAGATCGCCTTTAGACACCAGGCCTTTCGGACGCAGGTGACGTTTACGCTTAGTTGATTTTTTAGTCAGAATATGACGCAGGTTTGCGTGCTTACGCTTGAAGCCGCCAGAAGCGGTCTTCTTGAAGCGCTTAGCCGCGCCACGTACAGTTTTAATCTTTGGCATTTTAAAAATATCCACTTCGCATTGTTAATAAAACGAATCAGACAGGCGAACAAAGAACCGCACAGCGCGAACGCTGCGCGGTCATTGTTACTTGAAAGCCTACTGTTTCTTCTTGGGAGCGAGCACCATAATCATCTGGCGGCCTTCGATCTTCGATGGGAAGGATTCGACTACTGCCAGTTCTGTCAGATCTTCTTTCACGCGGTTAAGCACTTCAATACCGATCTGTTGGTGCGCCATCTCACGACCGCGAAAACGCAGCGTGATTTTGGCTTTATCGCCTTCTTCCAGAAAACGAATCAGGCTGCGGAGTTTTACCTGATAGTCGCCTTCATCGGTACCAGGACGGAATTTAATTTCCTTAACCTGGATAACTTTTTGCTTCTTCTTCTGTTCCTTAGAAGATTTGCTTTTTTCATAAAGGAACTTGCCGTAATCCATAATACGGCACACCGGCGGTTCGGCGTTGGGGCTGATTTCTACTAAATCAACACCCGCTTCTTCAGCTTTTTCAATAGCTTCGCGAAGGCTGACAATACCAATCTGTTCGCCATCCACGCCAGTTAAGCGTACTTCAGTGGCACGGATTTCACCGTTGATTCGATTCGGACGCGTCGGTTGTACTCGTTTTCCGCCTTTAATAACCTTATTCCTCTAATTGGTGAAGATTGCGGCTGCGAATCTCTTGTTGCAGCTTCTCAACAAACACATCGACATCCATCGTCCCGAGGTCTTTACCGCGGCGGGTGCGAACGGCAACTTTGCCTGCTTCCACCTCTTTGTCACCGCAAACCAGCATGTAAGGGACGCGACGTAATGTGTGCTCGCGGATTTTAAAGCCTATCTTCTCGTTTCTCAAGTCTGCTTTCACACGAATGCCAGCATTCTGCAATTTGCGTGTCAACATGTCGACATATTCTGCCTGTCCATCGGTGATATTCATCACCACCGCCTGCATCGGCGCCAGCCACGTCGGGAAGAAACCGGCGAACTCTTCGGTCAGGATGCCAATAAAGCGCTCCATAGAGCCGAGAATCGCGCGGTGAATCATAACCGGCGTCTGACGATCGTTATTTTCGCCCACATATGTGGCGTCCAGACGTTTTGGCAGGGAAAAGTCTAGCTGAACTGTGCCGCACTGCCAGGCGCGATCGAGACAGTCGTAAAGCGTAAATTCAATTTTCGGGCCGTAGAATGCACCTTCTCCGGGCTGGAATTCAAACGGAATTTCGTTTTCATTCAGCGCAGCGGCTAAATCTTCTTCAGCACGGTCCCACATTTCATCGGTGCCGATACGCTTCTCAGGACGCGTGGAGAGTTTCACCACGATCTTTTCGAAGCCGAAGGTGCTGTACATGTCATAGACCATGCGGATACAGCTGTTCACTTCGTCACGCACCTGATCTTCAGTACAGAAGACGTGGGCGTCATCCTGGGTGAAGCCGCGTACGCGCATCAGGCCATGCAGCGCGCCTGACGGCTCGTTGCGGTGACAGCTACCGAACTCCGCCATGCGCAGCGGCAGATCGCGGTAGGACTTCAGCCCCTGATTAAAGATCTGCACGTGGCCCGGACAGTTCATCGGCTTGATGCAGTATTCACGGTTTTCTGAAGAGGTGGTAAACATCGCCTCTTTGTAGTTTTCCCAGTGCCCGGTTTTTTCCCACAGCACGCGGTCCATCATAAACGGACCTTTTACTTCCTGGTACTGGTACTCTTTCAGCTTGCTGCGCACGAACACTTCCAGCTCGCGGAAGATAGTCCAGCCGTCATTATGCCAGAAAACCATGCCGGGCGCCTCTTCCTGCATATGGTAGAGGTCGAGCTGCTTACCGATTTTACGGTGGTCGCGCTTCGCCGCCTCTTCCAGACGCTGCAGATAGGCGTTGAGCTGCTTTTTATCCGCCCAGGCAGTGCCGTAGATACGCTGCAGCATTTTGTTATTGCTGTCGCCGCGCCAGTAGGCGCCCGCGATTTTCTGCAGCTTGAAGTGGTGGCAGAAACGCATATTCGGCACGTGCGGACCGCGGCACATGTCGATATATTCTTCGTGATGATAAAGGCCAGGACGATCGTCGTGGCTGATGTTCTCATCCAGAATAGTGATTTTATAGCTCTCGCCGCGCTCGGCGAACACGTCGCGCGCCTGCTGCCAGCTGACGACCTTTTTCACAACGTCGTAGTTGGTTTCGGCCAGCTGGTGCATACGTTTTTCCAGCGCGTCGATATCTTCCTGCGTCAGGGTATGATCGAGATCGACATCGTAATAGAAGCCGTTGTCGATAACCGGACCGATCGCCATTTTGGTGTTAGGCCACAGCTGTTTAATAGCGTGCCCCAGCAGATGCGCGCAGGAGTGGCGAATAATCTCCAGACCCGCTTCATCTTTTGCGGTAATGATGGCCACAGAGGCATCTTCAGTGATGGGATCGACCGCATCCACCAGCTGACCGTTAACGCGTCCGGCAATACAGGCTTTCGCCAGGCCAGGCCCGATATCCAGCGCAATATCCATCACGCTTACCGGACGATCGTAGGTGCGCTGGCTGCCATCAGGAAGAGTAATTACAGGCATTTAATATCCTTAATTGCAGTGGTAAGCCACACGAAAGCTTACATACAACATTGAGTAAAATTGATTGCCTGGCGTAATGTCAGACCCACGTTGTCGGAATGACGCCAGGAATTGTAGTGCGCCGACGATGATAACAGCTTTGAGCGGCCAGCAAAACCCGTGGCCACGCCGCTAAGTCGAGGAGCAGGCGAAAAAAAACCGCAGACGGGCTGCGGTCAGGAAGCGATTTTTGCAGGCAATTACATCGCGTAGGTCAGCATAATGCTGGTTTTGGTGTCGGTGCGATCGGGCGCGGACTCCGGCGGATTGTTGTTCCAGGTGACGTTGTAGGCCAGCTTCAGCGCGAAGTGGTCGTTAATGCCAACCTGCAGCCCGGTTTCTGAGTTGATAGTGGTATCTTCGCCGAAGCTGCTCAGCACCGAAACACCCTGGATAAATTTGGTGTTATCGGTCAGCTGCCACTGATAGCTCAGCGCGCCGTAGCCCAGCGCTTTGGTTTCGCTGCCGCCGTCATGGAAATCGTCATAGCGCACACCCGGACCAAATTCAGCGCGCAGCGAATGAATGGGGCCGCTCAGGATCTGGCGACCGTAACCTGCGGTCAGCACATCGCGTGAATCGTAGCCGTTAAAGCGGTCGCTCAGCCAGCTCGCCTGACCAAACAGGTAATCGAAGCTGTTGAGGTTGTAACGCGAACGGCCGCCGATATTGTAGGTTTCCGAAGAGCGCTCATCATTAGATGAGGTGTTCGCCGCGTTGCCCCACAGGCTGTACGCCATAGAGCTCTGATACCACGTCATATTAGTCTGCGCGGTCAGCGAGGAGCTGGTGGTGTTGCCAGTCTGCGCCAGATAGCCTGCGGAGGCGCTGCCGTCAAACGGCTTCTTTGCCGTTGAAGGATCGTCCATCGCGGTAAAAACGTTGTTGTCCGCCAATGCCTGGTGGCAAAACGCGCCAGCGGAGAGCAAAAGAACGGCTGAGAGCTTGTTAAGCACTTTCATTTATTGTGACCCGTACGACAGTTTAAAAAACGAAGAGTGTGAAGGGTTTTACGGACCGATCAATGCAATTTACGGTAAGTATTGTAAATAAGTATTAACCTCCATAAAACAGGCTATTCAGACTCAATCGCGCTTGATTATTGGGAATTTTCTCATTAACGCCGCACATTATAGGGGGCAGCCAGTAAAACATCAGCTCAGTTGCGACAAAATTTTTCTGAACCCGCAAACCCCGCCTTTACCCAGCTTTACTTTTATGCCTGTGATAAATAATGCCTTTATCCTGTTCATTATTCGCGCGCTTTTTCGCCATGGTCTACGCTGTGCTCAGTCAAGCCGAACAGAGGTGAAAAATGAGCGACGGACTTAAACGTTACATTGTCACGTTTCACTATCAGGAATCGGGCCTCAGCGACGTCCAAACGCTCAACAGCGCGATGATCGCAGGAGGGTTCAGCACCACGCTTAATGACGATCAGGGTCACGCTCACGAGCTGGGCACTAACAGCTTCGGTCTGGTCAGCGCCCTGTCGCAGGAGGATCTGCAACGCCAGGCCGTCGCCGCCGGCGAGAGCGTGCTGCATCAGACGCCCGACGTCACCGTAACGACGCTGGAGGCGTTTTTACGTGACGCTGCGCAGTAAACGCACCCGCCATTCGTTCCGGTAAGCTGTGCGCAAGCGCGGGTTTTGAGCGATATTCACGCGATATAATCGTCAATGGGTCGTAGAGCGTGCTGCCCGACACCGCAGCCTGACAGGTTAAAAGAGGATCGCCCAATGTGGAACGCTATTAGTCGTTTATTAAGCGAACAGTTTGGCCATGCCGATATTACCGAACGCCACGAACTTCCTGGCGGCGACATCCACCCCGCCTGGCGCATTCGCTATGGCGAACATGACGTTTTCGTGAAGTGCAACAGTCGTGAAATGCTTACCCTTTTCGCCTGGGAAGCCGATCAGCTGGCGCTGCTGGCGCGCACGCAAAGCGTACGCGTACCGGCGGTTTATGGCGTGGGCCATCACCGCGACCAGAGCTTTTTGCTGCTGGAATATATCACGCCTCAGCCGCTGGATGCGGAGAACGCCTTTCAGCTGGGACAGCAGCTGGCGCACCTGCATCAGTGGAGCGAACAGGCGCAGTTCGGCCTCGACTTTGACAATAACATCACCACGACGCCGCAGCCCAACAGCTGGCTGCGCCGCTGGTCGGTCTTTTTTGCCGAACAGCGCATCGGCTGGCAGCTTCAGCTCGCCGAAGAGAAAGGCCTCACCTACGGCAATACGGAAGAGATTATAAACTGCGTGCAGCGCGCCCTCGCCACGCATCAGCCCCAGCCTTCCCTGCTTCACGGCGATCTCTGGCCAGCCAACTGCGCTGGCAGCGCCAACGGCCCCTGGCTGTTCGACCCCGCCTGTTACTGGGGCGACCGCGAATGCGATCTGGCGATGCTCGGCTGGTTCCCGGATCTGCCGCGGCAGATCTATGAAGGCTATCAGTCGGTCTGGCCGCTGCCGGACGGCTTCTCGCAGCGCCAGCCGGTCTATCAGCTCTACTACCTGCTTAACCGCGCCAACGTATTCGGCGGCAGCTGGTTAAGCGAGGCGCAATTCGCCGTCGGGCGTCTGCTGGATGAGGACGCGCTGGCGCAGCGTCAGGCCAGACCGGCCTGACCTGTTACAGAAAGCCGAGCAGCGACAGCACGAAATAACCGGCAACGGCGATCACCACCGGCAGGATATAGAGCGGAAAAATCTGCAGGAAGATGGTGTGGTGCGGCACGCGGATCTTCTCTTCCAGCTGCTGGCGCGTACGGGCATCGCCGCCTTTTGCCTGCTCCAGAATCAGCTGATCTTCAACACCCTCTTTTATATGGCGCGCCTGACGCGCCATTCGCGAACCGGACGCTTCCAGCGCCAGACCAACAAAAATCAGAATATAGATGATCCAGAAGCCGAGATTCATCTGACCGTGGAACTCCGGCACCGGCGAGTTCTGCCAGAAGAAGCCAAGGAAAGGCGTGTTGAAGCGGATCATATCGACGATTACATGGACAAAGTCGAGCATCACGGCGTCAATGCCCGGCTGTTTTTCACTGTGTCTGAACATAAAGCTCAGCACTGAAATCACGGTCGACAGCAGCGCGAGCAAAAAGATTGCCCAGCCAGCCACTCGCTTAAGGATGGCGATGCGGCCAGCCTGTTGATAAGTCATGGTATCTCCTGTACCTGAATCCAGATTGCAGCCAGTCTACCTGCCTGTGGTTTTTATTTCCTGTAAAAAGCGTAGCCTGCGTCCCTTTCGCGACGCGAGCCAGCCCATGATAAGGTAGCGCAAATTCTACAAGGAGCCAGCCGATGAGTTATACCCGCCCTGTTTATGCCGCCCTGTTTGATATGGATGGCCTGATAATCGACTCCGAACCGCTGTGGGATCAGGCTGAAATGGACATATTCGCCACGCTGAACGTTGATTTATCACGCCGCAGCGAGCTGCCGGACACGCTGGGCCTGCGTATCGATCAGGTGGTGCGCATGTGGTATGAAACCCTGCCCTGGACAGGCCCGGATCAGCAGACGGTCACCGCGCGTATTATCGCCCGCGCGCTGGCGCTGATTGAGGAGAAGCGCCCGCTGCTGCCGGGGGTTAAGCAGGCGCTGCAGCTGTGTCGCCAGCGCGGGCTGAAAACCGGCCTGGTTTCCGCGTCGCCGTTGATGATGCTGGAGCGCGTGCTGGCGCTCTTTGACCTGCGCGACGATTTCGACGTGCTGGTCTCCGCCGAGGCGCTGCCCTACAGCAAACCGCATCCGCAGGTCTATCTGGATGCCGCCGCGCGGCTGAACATCGACCCGCTGAACTGCGTGACGCTGGAAGACTCGTTTAACGGCATGATCGCCACAAAAGCGGCGCGTATGCGCTCCATCGTGGTGCCGCCCGCGGCGCTGCGCGATGACGCGCGCTGGTCGCTGGCGAACGTCAGGCTGGACGATCTTACCCAGCTCACCGCAGCCCATCTTCTGGGCAACTCTGCGCCCTGACTCGCGTGTGGGCCTTTGATGGCGCCTTTATCAGACCCGACCCGCCGCTGGCGGGTTTTGTTTATGGCATGATCCCCTTCGCAAAAAAAATAAAACAACGTTTCATTTTTATTGAATTGATCTTCCACTCCTCCTAAGATGCCCTCAGACGCCCTGCGGGGCACGTACGCCTTTTTTGCCAGAGGGGATCAGAATGGACGTTCGACAAAGCATTCACAGCGAGCATGCCAGACAGCTCGACACCGCCGCGCTACGCCGCGAGTTCCTGATTGAAAACATCTTTGAAGCTGACCGCTACACCCTGACCTACAGCCATATCGATCGCATTATTATCGGCGGTGTGATGCCGGTTGCCGCCAGCGTCTCTTTCGGCAACGAGATGGGCAAACAGCTGGGCGTAAGCTATTTTCTGGAGCGCCGCGAACTGGGCGTGATCAATATCGGCGGGCCGGGCACCATTGAGGTGGACGGCAAAGTCTGGGAGATCGGAACGGAAGAGGCGCTCTATGTCGGCAAAGGCGCCCAGACGCTGAGCTTTCGCAGCAGCGATGCGGCCCATCCGGCGAAGTTCTATTTCAACAGCGCGCCCGCGCACAGCCGCTTTCCCGATAAAAAAATAGGTAAAGAGGAGGCGGTACGCACCACGCTCGGCGATGCGGCGACCTCTAACCGCCGCACCATCAATAAATACCTGGTGCCGGACGTGCTGCCGACCTGCCAGCTCACCATGGGGCTGACCCGCCTGGATGAAGGCAACCTGTGGAATACCATGCCATGCCATACCCACGAGCGCCGTATGGAAGTCTATTTCTATTTTGATATGAATCCGGAAAGCGCGGTGTTTCACATGATGGGTCAGCCGCAGGAGACGCGTCATCTGCTGGTGCACAACGAGCAGGCGGTCATTTCGCCCAGCTGGTCGATTCATGCCGGCGTCGGCACCGAACGCTACACCTTTATCTGGGGCATGGTCGGCGAGAATCAGGTATTCGACGACATGGATCATGTCAAAATCCGCGATCTGCGCTAAAAAAGGAGGCGCTCTCATGATACTCAACGCATTTAATCTGGAAGGTAAAATCGCGCTGGTCACCGGTTGCAATACCGGGCTCGGTCAGGGCATGGCGCTGGGACTGGCGCAGGCCGGTTGCGATATCATCGGCGTCAATCGCGAAGATCCCGCAGAAACGCAGCAGCGCGTCGAAGCGCTGGGCCGCCGCTTCTGGTCTCTGCAGGCGGATCTTATTCGTACCGAGCAGGTGCCGCGCGTCGTGGAGCAGGCGATCGACGCCGCGGGCAAAATTGATATTCTGGTCAATAACGCCGGGATTATCCGCCGCGAAGACGCGCTTAACTTTAGCGAGCAGGACTGGGACGATGTGATGAACATCAATACCAAGAGCGTCTTCTTTTTGTCGCAGCAGGTAGCGCGTCATTTTATCGCGCAGGGCCAGGGCGGCAAAATCATCAATATCGCCTCAATGCTCTCTTTCCAGGGCGGCATTCGCGTTCCCTCTTACACGGCGTCGAAAAGCGCGGTGATGGGGCTGACGCGCCTGATGGCGAACGAATGGGCGAAACACGGCATTAACGTTAACGCTATCGCGCCGGGTTATATGGCGACCAATAATACCGAGCAGCTGCGCAGCGACGAGGGCCGCAGCGCAGAAATTCTTGGACGCATCCCGGCTGCGCGCTGGGGCGTGCCGGAAGATATGATGGGTCCGGTTGTTTTCCTCGCCTCTTCGGCGTCAGATTATGTGAATGGCTATACGCTGGCCGTTGACGGCGGCTGGCTGGCGCGTTAAGCGCAGGAAGGCGCGCCAGCAGCCCTTCGGCGCGCGCTCACCCCGAAAGGCTTTCTGTGGCGAAACGGCAGCCTGGCGGCGCCGTTTCGCTAAAAAAAATTCACGCTTCGTTACAGCGTCACAACTTCTCATTCACTGGATAAATCCCTATACTGGATGCATCGACAGTTTGCAGCCAGGTTTTATCATGACGGGCGAAGGCCACGTAATTTTCGCTATTGCTACCGCTATTTTTGCCAAGCGCGCAGAGCTGACGCCTGTGCTGGCGCAGGCCGACTGGTGGCACCTTATTTCCGCCTCGCTGCTTACCTGCCTGCTGCCTGATATCGATCATCCTAAATCCCTGCTCGGCCAGCGCTTAAAGTGGTTGTCGCATCCTATCGCGCGCGCCTTTGGTCACCGGGGGTTCACGCACAGCCTGCTGGCGGTAGCCGCCAGCCTGTGGCTGTTTCAGATTAATGTCCCCAAAGACTGGCTGCTGCCTGCCGATGTGCTGCAGGGTATGACGCTGGGCTATCTCAGCCATATTGTGGCGGATATGCTGACTCCTGCCGGGGTGCCGCTGCTGTGGCCGTGTCGCTGGCGTTTCCGTCTGCCCATCCTCAGAAGTCAGAAAGGCAACCAGCTGGAGCGTACGCTCTGCCTGGCGCTGGTTGGCTACGCGCTCTGGTTTCCACCCGGCTCGCCCTCTTTTGGTGCGAATGGCTGGCCTTCTCAGCTCTTTGATACGCTGCAAAATGGTGTTTCCCGCTTGATTTCCACGCAAAAAGCGCATTAAACCAGCAGAAAACGCTGTCTGGTTATAAGCCATTCCATTTGGATATAAGTCGATACCCGGGGTAACTGTTAACATACCGGCACTTAATTCGTGCATAACATTATCTGGCGTCCCGACACCACAGCTGTCGTGGGGTGCCTCTCTCGGGAGCCAATATGGATCTACCTCTGATTCTTAATCTCGCGGCCTTCGTCGCGCTGCTGCTGCTGCTGTCGCGCCTCGGCCGTCAAGGCTGGAGCCTGTCGAAAAAGGTGCTGGTCGGTCTGGTGATCGGCGTGCTGTTCGGCCTGGCGCTGCAAACCATCTATGGCCAACAGAGCGAAGTGCTGAAGACCTCAATAAGCTGGTTCAATATCGTGGGCAACGGCTACGTACAGCTGCTGCAAATGATCGTGATGCCGCTGGTGTTCGCCTCTATCCTCAGCGCCGTTGCGCGCCTGCATAATGCCTCGTCGCTGGGTAAAATCAGTCTGCTGACGATCGGCGTGCTGCTGTTCACCACCGCTATCTCCGCGCTGGTCGGCGTGCTGGTTACTGGCCTGTTCCACCTCAGCGCTGAAGGTCTGGTGCAGGGTGCGCAGGAGAGCGCGCGCCTCGCTGCAATACAGAGCAACTACGCGGGCAAAGTAGCGGATCTGACCGTTCCTCAGCTGCTGCTCTCGTTTGTGCCGAAAAATCCGTTCGCCGATCTGACCGGCGCCAGCCCGACATCGATTATTAGCGTAGTGATTTTCGCCGCCTTCCTCGGCGTTGCGGCGCTGCAGCTGCTGAAAGATGACGAAGCCAAGGGCCAGCGCGTGCTGGTCGCGATAGATACCCTGCAGTCCTGGGTCATGAAGCTGGTGCGTCTGATTATGAAGCTGACGCCTTACGGCGTGCTGGCACTGATGACCAAAGTGGTCGCCGGGTCGAACCTGCAGGACATCATCAAGCTGGGCGGCTTTGTCGTTGCCTCCTATCTGGGCCTGGCGATTATGTTCGGCGTGCACGCGCTGCTGCTGTCGGTGAACGGTATTAATCCGCTGCGTTTCTTCCGCAAAGTCTGGCCGGTTATCACCTTCGCCTTTACCAGCCGCTCCAGCGCCGCGAGCATTCCGCTTAATGTGGAAACCCAGACGCGTCGCCTGGGCGTGCCGGAGTCGATCGCCAGCTTCTCTGCCTCTTTCGGTGCGACCATTGGTCAGAACGGCTGCGCAGGACTCTATCCAACGATGCTGGCGGTGATGGTTGCGCCAACCGTAGGTATTAACCCGTTCGATCCGGTCTGGATCGCTACGCTGGTGGGCATCGTTACGCTCAGCTCCGCTGGCGTGGCGGGCGTAGGCGGCGGCGCGACCTTCGCCGCGCTGATCGTACTGCCGGCAATGGGTCTGCCGGTGACGCTGGTTGCCCTGCTTATTTCTATCGAACCGCTGATCGATATGGGCCGTACCGCGCTCAACGTCAACGGCGCGATGACCGCCGGTTCCCTTACCAGCCGCTGGCTCGGCCTGACCGACAAAGCGGTGCTGGAGAGCGAGGAGCACGCGGAGCTGGCGCACCGTTAATCGCCTTTTACGCCACCATAAACCGGGCCATTGCGCCCGGTTTTTTTATGTCTGCGCTTCATAATCTGGTGGCTTTATGGCGGCCTCGTTAAGAAAGCGTTAAGCGTGGTAAAGAGAGGAAAAAGTCGCGCTTCTGCGCTTGTTTTCAACGCGGAAAAGGAGAATGCTTCAGTGAGTTATCGCAGGAGAAAACCCATGAAAAAAGTTATCGCCTCACTGCTGGCGTTAACGCTGTTGTCGCCAGCCATTGTCTCTGCTCACCCCGGCGGTTGGGGCCCAGGCCCGGGTCCGCACTGGGGCGGTCCTGGTCGCGGCTGGGGTGGTCCCGGCCCGCTGCGCTTCCTGCCTGAAGCGGCTACCGCAGTGCTGATCGGCGGCCTGACCTACTATATGCTCAACGGCGCTTACTATCAGCGTCAGGGCGAGAACTACGTGGTGGTGCAACCGCCAGCCGAACCGGCCAGCGCGATGCGCGTGCTCGACTTCAACGGACGACGCTTTTACGTCCAGGAGGGGCACTACTATCAGCGCGATATTAATGGCGAATATATTGAGGTGCCGCGTCCCGCCGGGCTGTAACCCATCGCGCGAGCAGCTTTATCTGGCGCTGAGCCAGCCAATGAAAAACGGCCCGTCACTGACGGGCCGTTTGTTGTTCTCTACCGCTTTTGCTCAGCTTACTGGGCAGCCTGCGGATCGGTATCGTACTCTTTACAGCTCTGGAAACCGTAGTTCATTACGCGACCGGTGTCGTTGTAGCTGACGAAATAGGTCTGCTGTTTACCGTCGCGCTCGCCCAGCACATAGGTCTGGCAGGTGCCGCGCGCGTGAACCATCGTGATTTCAGTTGAAGCCGGTCCGGCAATCTGGCGCACCTGATCGCGCGTCATGCCTTTTTTCACATCCTTAACTACAGGCTTGCTCACGTAGCTCTCAGCACGATCGTAAGCCGTACAACCAGACAGTGCGGCCAGCGTCAGCGCCGCAGCGATACATCCCATTGCTTTTTTCATCTTGTTGTTCCTCGTTGTATTGTCCATGTAAGCTTAAGCCTGGAACAGAAATGCAGATTAATCAACTTTATGGCGCGTTTTTAAGGTGAGTCTGAAACGTCAGGTTAGCGTAAAAAAGCTGTTCTTATCGCGATCGACTCGTATAATCCAGCGCGAGAATAAACACTCTCAAAACTAACGTCAGGAGGCAGGATGAGCAAACAGCGTGAAGCGCGCGATGCGCGGCATCGTATGCGCCAGGATGAGATCATCGCGGCGGCGCGGCGCTGTTTCCGCCAGTCCGGCTTTCACGGCGCCAGCATGGCGCAGCTTGCCAGCGCCGCCAGCCTGAGCGTCGGGCAAATCTATCGCTATTTCCCCAGCAAAGACGCGCTGATCGAAGAGATGGTGAAACGCATCGTCGACGGCCGCGTGGCGGCGATGAGCGAGCAGGCCGACGCCAGCCATCTCGCCGATATGATCGCCCGCCGCGAAACCCTGAACGAAGAGGATGAGATACTGATGCTGGAAGTCGCCGCCGAGGCGAGCCGCAATCCGCGCGTCAGCGCCATCCTGCAACATGCCGAGGCGCGACTGTTTCACAACGCCTGTGAAAAAATGCGCGCTGACTATCCGCATCTCAGCGAGGCGCAGCTCACCGCATGCGTCGAAGTGCTGGCGGTGCTGGTAGAAGGCACCGCTTTTCGTCGACTGACGACGCAGAAAGCGTCAGCGGAACTGCTCAATACCCTCTACAAAAAGATGATCCACGACTTAGTAAAGCCCTCAGAGGACAAATGACACCTGCACATAATAACCGACTGGTCTATGCCATAACGCTGGGCCTGCTGGCGGCGCTCGGCCCGCTCTGCATCGATCTCTATCTTCCCGCGCTGCCTGAACTGGCGCGCGATCTTCAGACGTCAACCGCAACGGCGCAGCTTAGCCTGACCGCCGGTCTGCTCGGCCTGGGCGCCGGACAGCTGCTGTTCGGGCCGATGAGCGATAAGTTTGGTCGCCTGCGGCCGCTGGCGCTTTCGCTGGTGCTGCTGTTTGTCGCCTCGATTGGCTGCGCGCTGGCGCAGGATATCCACCAGCTGCTGCTGGCTCGCCTGTTCGAAGGCCTGGCGGGCGCAGGCGGCGCGGTGCTGTCGCGCGCGGTGGCGCGTGATATGTACAGCGGCCATGAACTGACGCGTTTCTTTGCCTTGCTGATGCTGGTGAACGGGCTGGCGCCGATCGGCGCGCCGGTGCTTGGCGGCGTGCTGATGACGGTGCTTAACTGGCGCGGCATCTTTGTGGTGCTGGGCGCGACGGCGCTGCTGCTTATCCTGCTGGCGCGCTGGAAGCTGCACGAAACCCTGCCCCCGGAACGTCGTAGCCAGGGCTCGGTGTTTTCCGCCTGGGCGGCGCTGGGCCAGGTTATCGTCCATCGTCCTTTTATGGGCTTCTGCCTGACGCAGGCGTTTATGATGTCGGGCATGTTCGCCTATATCGGTGCCTCGCCGTTCGTGCTGCAGCAGATTTACGGCCTGTCACCGCAGGCGTTCAGCTTCTGCTTTGCGGCGAACGGCATCGGACTGGTCATCGCCTCGCAGACCAGCGCGCGTCTTTGCCCGCTCTGGGGTGAGTATCGCGTCCTGAAAGGCGGCCTGACGCTGGCGTTCGTTGCCTCCAGCCTGCTGCTGCTGGCGGGCGTTACCGCCGCGCCGCTGCCGCTGGTGCTGGTAGCGCTCTTCTTCACTATCGCGAGCAACGGGGTCATCGCCACTACCGCCTCGTCGCTGGCGATGCAGAGCCAGGGGCATCGCGCCGGCAGCGCCTCAGCGGTGATCGGCGTCTGCATGTTCTCGCTTGGCGCCATTTCAGTACCCATCACCGGCCTTGGCGGCACCTCGCTGCTCAGCATGACCGGCACGATCTTCGGCTGCTTTATGCTGGCGATTCTGATGTTTATTTTCCTGGCGCAGAAGCCCGCGCCGCGCACATAAACTGCCTGATATCGCAACACTTAACTGGAAACAACTGGCGCTTTGGCTTGTTGTTTTCAGCGATGCGCGTTAGCTTTAATAGATGGTTCGCTCGGGCCGACAGGCCACCGTCTTGAGGAGAAATTCATGTCACTGCAGCAGGAAATCATTACAGCACTCGGCGTTAACCCGGTTATCGACGCGCAGCAGGAAATTCGCCGCAGCGTTGATTTCCTCAAAAGCTATCTGAAGCGCTACCCGTCTCTGAAGACCCTGGTGCTGGGCATCAGCGGCGGTCAGGACTCCACGCTGGCGGGCAAACTGTCGCAGATGGCGATCAGCGAACTGCGCGAAGAGACCGGCGACAAGGCCTACGCCTTTATCGCTGTGCGCCTGCCCTACGGCGTGCAGTCGGATGAGCAGGATTGCCAGGACGCGCTGGCGTTTATCCAGCCGGATCGCTCGCTGGCGGTAAATATCAAAGAGTCGGTGCTGGCCAGCGAACGCGCGCTGCGGGAAGCGGGCATTGAGCTTTCCGACTTTGTGCGCGGCAATGAAAAAGCGCGCGAGCGCATGAAGGCGCAGTACAGCATCGCCGGTATGACGCAGGGCGTAGTAGTCGGCACCGACCATGCGGCGGAAGCGGTGACCGGCTTCTTCACTAAGTATGGCGACGGCGGCACAGATATTAACCCGCTGTTCCGCCTCAACAAACGTCAGGGCAAACTGCTGCTGAAGACGCTGGGCTGCCCGGAACATCTCTACCTGAAACGCCCGACGGCGGACCTGGAAGACGATCGTCCTGGCCTTGAAGATGAAGTCGCGCTCGGCGTTACCTACGAGATGATTGACGACTACCTGGAAGGCAAAAGCGTCGCGCCGGAAACGGCAAAAATCATTGAAAACTGGTATACGAAGACCGAGCACAAGCGTCGCCCGCCGATTACGGTATTCGACGACTTCTGGAAATAACCCTTTTTCCCCTGCCCTCCGGCAGGGGAAATTTTCCCTGCCGCTGTGTTCACTCGCTAACCCGCTGGCGAAAGCCTGAACAGACTGATATGCTGTATGAATACACAGTTACAGGAGTCTGTCTTGGTTCGACGTGCCGCCACGCACCGCCTCGAGTTCGATGCGGCTGCTATCTACGAATATCCCGAACATCTGCGCGAATGGCTGGAAGGTTTACCAAATCAGCCGGGCGTCTATACCTTCCACGGTGACAGCGAGACGCTGCCGCTCTATATCGGGAAGAGCATCAATCTGCGATCGCGCGTGATGTCCCATTTCCGTACGCCGGAAGAGGCGCGCATGCTGCGTCAGGCGCGGCGCGTCAGCTGGATCCCGACCGCTGGCGATCTCGGCGCGCTGCTGCTGGAAGCGCAGATGATCAAGACGCAGCAGCCGCTGTTCAATAAGCGCCTGCGTAAGAATCGCCAGCTCTGTTCGATTCGCATCGCCGACGGCAAGCCTGAAGTGGTCTACGCGCGCGACGTCGACTTTTCCCACTCTCCCGATCTGTTCGGTCTCTACCGCAGCCGCCATAAGGCGCTGGAGACGCTTAAGTATCTCGCTGACGAGCATCAGCTCTGTCACGGGCTGCTGGGGCTGGAAAAGCTGAGCGCCAACCGCGCCTGTTTCCGCGCCGCCCTGCGCCGCTGCGCAGGCGCCTGCTGCGGCCGCGAGACGCTAAGCGAACATCAGGCGCGTCTGGCGGAGGCGCTGGAGAGCGTACGGGTGATCTGCTGGCCGTGGCAAGGCCCGGTGGCGCTGATCGAGGAAGGGAAACTGATGACGCAGATCCACGTTATCGATCACTGGTTCTATCTGGGATCGGTCAACGATATGGAGGAGGCGCGCCAGCTAAAACGCGCGCCGAGCGGCTTTGACCATGACGGCTATAAAATTTTGTGTCGGCCGCTGCTTTCCGGCCACTATCCTGTCGAACCCTTATAAAAAAACCGCCTGCGCTGCCCAGCATTTTGCTTATCTGGACAACGCAGGCGGTCTCACTGCCTTAATTCAGCCTGATTATTCAGCCGGCGGTGGAGCCATTTTATCGTCGTGCGGGCCTTTCTCAGTCAGACGCTTCTCAAAATTAGCGTTGTACTGCTTTTTCTGCTCCGGCGTCAGCACGTTGTAGAGCTTGTTCTGCGTTTCCATCATCGCCACCGCGCGCTCTTTCGCGTCTGCGGTCATTTTCTCTGCCTGCGCTTCCGCTTTCGCACGGTCGAAGGTGTCAGAGGCGATAATGGCGTGACCGGCGCGGCGCTCTTCCAGCGACGGACGCTTAAAGTCTTTGTGGCTCTCTTTCAGGATCTCATGGATCTGTTTTTTCTGCGCCTCGGTCAGATTGAGATCTTTGAACATCATGTTCATTCCGTGCGGCATCGGCGGCTTATGCATCGGCTTTTCGCTACCGGCCGGCGGCGGCGTCAGGTTGTCAGCTGCGGCATGAACCACGCTTGCCGCACCGAAAGCCAGAGTAGACGCCAGAATCAGGGAAGTCAGTTTACGCATAATAGTTGTCCTTATCATTCAGTTAATAACGACAGCAGCCTGTCGCGTCTTCGAGAACAAGATTACGCTGCTGAATGTCAACTACTCAGAGAGTGAGTAAAGCCGTGAAAGCATAAAAGACAAAAATCGCGCAATCATGAAGAGAATGAGAAGAATTAAGTGAAGAATTGCAAAAGAGTATGAAATCAAAGCGGATTTGGCAGGAATTATGGAGGAGTGTAAGGGTTCTGGCAGCAAAGCGGAAGGAAAATCCCGCGCTCTGCCGCCCTTTATGAGGTCAGCGCGGCAGCACCTCGTTCTGCGCGCTCTCTTCCACCAGCATCAGCCCGGCGCGCAGCCCCAGCGCCACACCCGGATTGGGAAACAGCACATATTCGCGCGCCTGCTGCACAAAGTAACGCGTATCCCCATCCTCGGCCAGCAGTGCGCCCTGCGGAAACGCGGTGAAGTTACGCGTTTCTGCGTCCATATGCAGCCGGAACTGCTCGCTGAGACGGGTAATCTGCTGCACTACCCGGTAGCGGCGCGGCGTCTCCTGCGCTTGCGGCAGCGGCTCGCCGCTCAGCAGCGCCGCCAGCGCCTGCTGCGCGGCGGAAAACTGCGTCAGATCGTTGGCGCCGAACGGCAAAGCCTTACCCAGTTCCAGCGTACAGCTGGCGGCATTAAAGTTCGCACAGCTGAAGTGGGTAAAGGTGCCGCCTGGCGCGGTGTGGAAGACCAGCGCCTCCAGCCCTGCTGCCGCTAGCCAGTGGATAAAATTATCCGGCCAGGGCTGCGGGTTAAGCGGCAGCACGCCAAAGCGTGTATGCCAGGAGCCGCGAATGGCCGTATGCAGGTCAAGATGCCAGCGAGTCTGTGCTTCTCTGGACTCCTGCTGCCAGAAGGTTTCTGTCGCCTGCTCCAGACGCAGCGCGCGTCGCGCCTCGTCGCAGTCGTCGATGCGCTGCCAGCGACCGCCGAACAGGCGATTAACATCATGGCGCAGATAGCGCTTTCCGGCACGCAGCGCGGCCGGGTTGCCGAGGATCGCCAGTACGCGATGCCGCAGCTTCATTTCGCCGCGCAGCAGCGCGCTGATAAGCGTATTCAGTATCTCTACCGGCGCGGTCTCATTGCCGTGAATGCCTGCTGACAGCACCAGCGCCTGCTGTGGCTCGCTCAGAGGCTCCAGCTGTAAAATGCCGTGATCGAGCCACTGCCAGCGTAAATAAGGGGTTTCGCCGCGCTGACGTTGCGGAGCGTCGCCTGACAGCGTTTGCTGAAGAAAATCCTGCATTGCTACTCCTGTCTGCGAGAAAAAGAGCCGTTCCCGCTACTGCTGGAACGCATAAACGCTGCCCAAGTCCAGCAGGCGCGTCAGTTCGTCCAGCGCTTCGCGCCCCTCTCTTAACAGCTGCGGGTCAGCCAGATCCGCCTGCGTCAGGCGATCGCGATAGTGGCGATCCACCCAGCGATTAAGCGTGGCGAACAGGCTGTCGTTCATTATTACCGCCGGATTCAGCGCCTGCTGCTCCTGCGGCGTCAGCACCACGCGCAGCCGCAGACAGGCCGGACCGCCGCCGTTTTGCATGCTTTCACGCAGATCGAAACTGACCAGCTCGCGCACCGGGCCGCCCTGCTCCACCAGTTCGGTAAGATAGCGCCAGACGCCGGGATGCTGGCGCGACTCTTCCGGCAGCACCAGCAGCATGCTGCCGTCATCGCGGCTCAGCAGCTGGCTGTTGAACAGATAGGTACTGACCGCGTCCGCCACGGACACGCGACTGTCGGGCACTTCGATTGCGGTAAAGCCGGGCACGCGGCGCGCCAGCGTCGCCAGCAGCGCAGGCTGGTCGACAAACGCCTGCTGATGGCAGAACAGAACCTCGCGATTGCTCACCGCGATAACGTCGTTATGAAACACGCCCTGATCGATCACCTGCGGATTTTGCTGGGCAAACAGCACCTGGCTGTCATCAAGCTGATGCAGCCTGGCCACCGCCTGGCTCGCCTGCAGCGTCTGACGCGCAGGATAGCGCCCCGGCGCGCTGCCGCCATTATCGTCGCGTCCATAGACAAACAGCTGCAGGCTGCGTTCACCATACGCCGCGCCGAGGCGGTTATGGTTCGCTGCCCCTTCGTCGCCGAACAGCGCCACCTGCGGCAGCGCGTCGTGGACGGCGAAATGCTGCGGATCGCGGAAGATAGCGCGCAGCAGCCGGGCGGTTTGCGGCGCTTCCATCGCGCGATGGAATTTATTATTCAGGTTTGCCGCGGTGAAGTGCACGCGTCCGTCGGCGCTGTCGGCCGAGGGCGAAACCGTCGCCGCGTTGGCAACCCACATCGCCGAGGCGGAGCTGACCGCCGACAGCAGGCCAGGGGAAGCTTTCGCCGCCTGCGCCAGCACCTGCTCGTCGCTGCCGCTGTAGCCGAGCTGGCGCAGCAGCGGCAGGTTTGGCCGCTCGTGCGGCGGGATCACGCCCTGTACAAAGCCGCGGTCCGCCAGCGCTTTCATCTTCAGCAGCCCCTGCTTCGCCGCCAGGCGCGGATTTGACGGCTGATGCTGGTTACGCGTCGAGGCCTCATTGCCGAACGATAATCCGGCATAGTGGTGCGTCAGGCCGACCAGCCCGTCGAAGTTCGCTTCAATCGCTTTCATCATTGACCCTCGCCCGCAGAGAAATCGAGTCCCGGCGAGAGCGCGGCAGGCAGCGTCAGATCAGGCGTCTCCAGCGACGCCATCGGCCAGGCGCAGTAATCCGCCGCGTACCAGGCGCTGGCGCGATGATTGCCGGACGCGCCGATACCGCCAAACGGCGCGCTGCTCGCGGCGCCGGTCAGAGGCTTGTTCCAGTTCACAATCCCGGCGCGCGCCTCCAGCAGCAGCTGATCGAACTGCGCGCGCGACGGCGAAATAAGGCCACATGAAAGACCGTAGCGCGTGTCGTTGGCGAGGCGGATCGCCTCATCGAAGCTGTCATAGCGGATAACGTTAAGCAGCGGCCCGAAGACCTCTTCATCCGGCAGGCCGCTGACCTGGGTGACATCGATAATGCCGGGCGTCAGCAGCGCATTGCCGCGCTGCGGCCAGCGCATCTTCAGCAGCGGCTTGCCGCCAAGCGCGACGCGCTGCTGCCAGGCCTGATAGATTTTTTCCGCCGCGCCGACGGAGATAGCGCTTCCCATAAAGGGCTGCGGGTCGGCGTTCCACGCGCCGGGCTGCAGCCGCGCGCTCACCTCGACCAGACGCTGTAAGAAAGCGTCGCCCGCCGCGCCGCGCTTCACCAGCAGGCGACGCGCGCAGGTGCAGCGCTGCCCGGCGGTAATAAAGGCGGACTGAACAGCGATATGCACCGCTGCGTCGATATCAGCCGGATCTTCGACGATCAGCGCGTTGTTGCCGCCCATCTCCAGCGCCAGCATTTTTTCCGGCTGACCGGCGAACTGGCGATGCAGCTGATAGCCGGTTCCCGCGCTGCCGGTAAAGAGCACGCCGTCAATCTGCGCTTCAGCCGCCAGCGCCTGGCCGGTTTCGCGCGCGCCCTGCAGCAGCGCCAGCACACCGCGCGGCAGCCCCGCCTCCAGCCAGAGCCGTACGGTCTTCTCCGCCGTCAGCGGCGTCAGCTCGCTCGGCTTAAACAGCACGCAGTTGCCCGCCAGCAGCGCTGGCACAATATGGCCGTTGGGCAGATGGCCGGGGAAGTTATAAGGGCCGAAGACCGCCAGCACGCCGTGGGGACGATGGCGCAGCGAGCTTTCGCCCTCGTGCTGTTCGCCGGTGCGCGTGTGGAATGCCTTTACCGAGATAGCGACTTTGTTGATCATCGCCTGCACTTCGGTCAGCGCCTCCCAGCGCGGCTTGCCGGTTTCGGCGGCGATGGTTTCCGCCAGTTCGGTTTTGTGGCTCTCCAGCAGTGCGGCGAAACGTTCAGCTATCGCCTGACGCTCGGCAAAAGGCCGACGTGCCCAGCCGGGAAAAGCTTCGCGGGCGGCGGCGGCGGCCTGCGCGATCTGCTCTGCGGTAGCGGCCTCGCCCTGCCACAGGGTCTCGCCGAAGACCGGATCGATTTTACTTAAGGTGTCGCCACGGCCCGGCAGCCATTCGCCGTTAATCATTTGCGTCATGCTTTTTTCTCCTCGCCGCTCAGCGTCACCACGCGCAGGCTGTCGCCTGGCTGAACGTGCAATGCCCTGAGCTGATTCTCATTAAGTACCACGTCGTGTTGCTCAATACGCGCAGGCAGCAGCGCGACGCGAAAATGGTGATAGTCCAGATTCGCCACCAGGCAAAGCGGCGCATGGTCGTCCGGCTCGCCGAGTACGGCGCTGCGCACATGACTTTTACGGATAGCGCGAATATCGTCGATCTCGCACTCCAGCGTCGGGCCGCCGTCGAAAATGTCGATATAGTTGCGGTAGCGGAACCCCTCCGCCTCAAGCACCGCGCGCGCAGGCGCGGTCTTCTCATGCACCTGGCCGATAACCGCTTTCGCTTCTGGCGACAGGTAGTCGATATAGAGCGGATGCTTCGGCATCAGCTCGGCGATAAACGCCTTTTGTCCGGTGCCGCTGAGGAAGTCAGCCTTGCGAAACTCCATAGAGAAGAAGCGACTGCCGACGCTCTCCCAGAAGGGCGAATGCCCCGCTTCATCGCTGACGCCGCGCATCTCCGCCACCACGCGATCCATGAACAGATGGCGAAAGTTGGCCATAAACAGAAAGCGCGATTTCGACAGCAGATAGCCGTTTTTGCCGTCGCGGTAGTCGGGGTCAAGAAACAGGGTGCAGAGTTCGCTGCTGCCGGTATGGTCATTACTCAGCGACAGCGTCGGCAGTGCCGCATAGACGTTAAGCTCTTTTGAGGCATGTACCTGGGTGCCGACGCGAAAGTTATACCAGGGTTCCTGAAGTCCGACCGCCACCTCAATGGCGCAAATGCCCACGGCGCGGTTGTCTTCGCTGTCCGCCAGTACAAAGACGTAGCCCTGCTCGGCGCGCGGCAGCGCGCCCTGCCAGGTTTGCAGCGAGCGTTCAATACGCGCCTGTAAGGTCGGGCTGTCGACCGGCAGCGACGTCAGCCCGCCGCCGGTTTTAGCCGCCAGCGTCAGCAGCTGCGCCAGATCGTCATGTTCAACAGGGCGAATCACCATCATGATGTCGATCCTCGCGCCAGGTGTTCACAGGCGACCGCAAAGCGCGCCATGCCGGTTTTCACTTCCTGTTCACTGATATTCAGCGCGGGCGCGAAGCGCACCACGTTAGCACTGGCGATCAGCACCATCACGCCCTGCTCGGCGGCCGCCAGATTGAACTGTTTCGCTTTACCGGCATAATCTTCATTCAGCACTGCGCCGATCAGCAGCCCCAGGCCACGCACCTCTTTAAACAGATGCAGCCGCTGGTTGATCTCCTCCAGCGCGTCAACGATCCACTGGTGGCGCTCCTTCACGCCCGCCAGCGTTTCGGGCTGGTTGATCAGCTCCAGCGCCTTGCCCGCCACCGCGCCTGCCAGCGGATTACCGCCATAGGTGGTGCCGTGGGTGCCGACGCTCATCACCTGCGCCAGGTCTTCGCGCGTCAGCATCGCGCCGACAGGAAAACCGCCGCCCAGCGCCTTGGCGGTGGTGAGGACGTCCGGCGTCACGCCGTAGTGCATATAGGCGTAGAGCGAACCGGTGCGGCCTACGCCGCTCTGCACCTCATCAAAAATCAGCAGCGCCTGATGTTTATCGCACAGCTCGCGCAGGCCGCGTAAAAAGGCGGGATCGGCGGGCAGCACGCCGCCTTCGCCCTGAATCGGTTCTACAATCACTGCACAGGTATTGTCGTCAATCTGTTGCGCAGCCGCCTCCAGATCGTTAAACGGCGTATGGCGAATATCGGGCGGCAGCGGCGCGAAATCTTTTGAATAGGCGGGCTGGCCGCCGGCGGAAACGGTAAACAGCGTGCGGCCGTGAAAAGCGTTATTAAAGGCAACGATGCCGCTTTTATGCGCGCCGAAACGATCGTGCGCCGTTTTACGCGCCAGCTTCAGCGCAGCCTCGTTGGCTTCGGCGCCGGAGTTACAGAAGAAAACGCGGTCAGCGAAGGTAGCGTCGATCAGCTGCTTCGCCAGGCGCAAAATCGGCTCATTGGTAAAGCCATTGCCGGTATGCCACAGGCGCGACGCCTGCTCAGTCAGCGCCTGCTGCAGCGCCGGATGCGCATGACCCAGCGCGTTAACCGCAATGCCGCCGGCAAAGTCGATATACTCTTTGCCGTTCTGATCCCAGAGTGTCGAACCCGATGCGCGTACCGGTACAAAGCTCGCGGGCGCATAGACCGGCACCATCCATTGATCGAAATCGTGACGCGAAACCTGCAGTGACATAACTGTTTCTCCTGCTTCCCCTCCCGGCGCGCCGGTGAGTAAAGCGAATGTTTTAAATTTGTGAAAGTTGGGTAAACGCAGCCTACTCTAGAGTGCAGCATGCGTGCCAGCCAGAGAAAAAAATGCATAAAACAGTTATCACAACGAAATATCAATAACTTACAATCAGTCATTATTCATTTTAAGTGAATAAATAGTGAATAATTTTGAACGAAGCGCGCCTGCGCCGCAGAATCCGCAGCAGATTTATGCAGTTGCCAGAGTAAATATTGCTTTTGTGATCGCCCCTGACTTTTATGTTCAAATTCGGGCAAAAATTGCACCAGCGAGGCGCATATTGCCTCGCTGGCGGGCAAAAAATCAGAATGAAAAGCGGCCGTTACGTCTTCGGAGAAGCAGGATAACAACAGAACCTCTGAACAAATAAAACCCTCTGGTGGGAAAGCGGGCTATTTATCTTTCAGGGAAGAGGAAATAAATGATGAGCATGGCCATTATTATTTCTGACGTTATTATCATTGTAGAAATAAGATAATATGATGACCAGACTATTTGTAAGCAAGCTAATGGTTAGAGGTTTAATATCAATAAAACCCCATGCTTTTTTCAGTAAAGCTTAATTTCTATATGGAAATAGGTGGCGAAATAAAAATAGCTAAACCCTTTCAAAAAAACCACCGTAGTCTTTTAAAAAGATAATAAAATCATGTGGTTATTAATTAAAAACCTTTATCTCACTGGCAGATATAAATTTACGTCATACAGAAAAGGTTAATAACCAGGCAACACAGATGCAGTAAAAATTAATGAAATATTTATTTACACTTATTGCACTATGTCACTTTATCCTTTTGTGTCATTTTTCTTTCACCCCAGATGGCGGGGAATAATAACAAACAGTGACAGGGTAAAAATAAATGATGAAGCGTGCTTTAGCGGCGGCGATCGTGTCGTCTCTGCTTGGAATATCTGCCGGTCAGGCAGCGGAAATTTATAATAAAGATGGCAACAAGCTCGACCTGGTGGGAAAAATAAACGTCTCGCACCTCTTTTCCAGTGACAGTGCTAACGATGGCGATACCTCCTCCTACACCCGACTCGGGTTCAAAGGCGAAACTAAAATTACCGATCGGCTGACCGGCTATGGCTTCTGGCAGTATCAGTACAGCTTGCGCAACTCGGAAGGCAGCGACGCGCAGAACGGTAACCGAACCCGTCTTGGCTATGCCGGTCTGAAATTCGGCAATGCCGGCTCGCTGGACTACGGCCGTAACTACGGGCTGGTCTACGACGCGCTGGCCTATACCGATATGCTGCCCTTCTTTGGCGGGGATTCAGGCTACACCGACGCTTTCCTGGCGGGCCGCTCAACCGGCGTGCTGACCTGGCGCAACAAAGATTTCTTTGGTCTGGTTAAAGGCCTCAGCCTGGCCGCGCAGTATGAAGGCAAAAACGATCGCGCCGCCAATACCGACGGCGTGCGCCGCTCCAACGGCGACGGCTACGCCCTTTCCGCCAGCTACGATTTCGATTTCGGCCTGAGCTTTACCGGCGCATTCGCCAGCCTGGATCGCACCGAAGCGCAGAACGCAGCGGCGCGCGGCGATGGCGACAAAGCGCAGAACTGGGCGACAGCGGTAAAATATGACGCGAACCAGATCTATCTGGCGGCGATGTATGGCGAGACGCTGAACGCCACGCCGATCAGCGGCGGCTTTGCCAACAAAGCGCAGAATTTCGAAGCCGTCGCGCAGTATCAGTTCCTGAACGGCCTGCGCCCGTCGGTAGGCTACGTCTCCTCGAAGGGCAAAGAGATTGAGAACATCGGCGACGCCGATATCTTCAAATATGTCTCGGTGGGTACGACTTACTACTTCAACAAAAACATGTCTGCCTACGTGGAGTACAAGATCAACCTGCTGAAGGACAACAACCCGCTGGGACTGAAGACCGACGATATCACCGCCGTCGGCCTGATCTACCAGTTCTGATAACCTTCCCCACGCTGCGCCCGGTTGCTGTTAACCGGGCGCACGCAGGCTGTACAGGCGCACTTTTTGCCGGGGCTAATGCATGCCGCCCTCAGGTCAGGCGATAGCGGACGTCCGGCCGCAGCGGCGTCGGCAGCGTCTCCTCTTCGCCCGCCATCTCTCGCAGGCTTATTTCAATATTGGCGCAGATAGCGTCCATCGGCAGATGGTTGTTCTGATAGCCAAAGGGCATCTCCAGCTCCTCCGCTAGCGTATCCAGCGACAAAAAGGTATAGGAGATGAACATCGACACCAGCGGCGTCATCGCGTGCAGATCGGGCGCCAGCGCAAACGGCAGCAGCGTGCAGAAGAGATAGACGGTACGGTGCAGCAGCAGGCCGTAGGCGAAAGGCACCGGCATACTGGCCAGCCGCTCGCAGCCGCCGAGCACCGCCGCCAGCTGATTCAGGCTTTCGTCAATATTGCTCCATACCAGGTCGCTGATTTTGCCCTGACGACGCTGATCCGCCAGCCAGTGTGACAGCTGAAGGTGCAGCATATTGGTCGGCGAGCGGCGCGACAGCACCCATTCGGCATCCTCGCCCAGCAGACGCTCCAGATCGGGGCGCGGATCGCTGCGGCGCAGCTGGTGCTTCAGGCTGTAGCAGAACGCCAGCAGCAGCGCCTGGATACGCGGCGCCTCGTCAGGAAAGAGCGCCAGCACCTGACGCTGTAGCGTGCGGCAGGCGATCAGCAGCGCGCCGAAAAAATGGCGCGCCTCGCTGAAGCGCGCAAAGCAGACGCTGTTGCGAAAGCCGAGAAACACGGCAATTGAAACACCAAGCAGGCTAAACGGCGCCAGCGTCAGCCGGATGCCGAGCGTCTCGTACCAGTTGAGCAGCCAGAGCGCGAGCAGCGACATCAGCAAATTGAGAAACAAGCGAAACGAAATATCGGGCAGCACTGAGCCGTGCCAGGCGAACAAACGAACGAACCAATGGCGATGGGGACGAACGATCATGATGTGCAGGTGAAAAGGGATTTTGCGGCGATTCTGCGACTTTCCCGCCCGCCTTACCAGCGATAAATTGTGACAATTGTCACAATTTATCCTCCCCTGCCAGCGCGGCGCTTTTCCGGTGCTGGCAGGTTATTCCCTGCTACTGCCGCAGCGGGAAATAAGCGCTGCGACGACGCTTTTGGTTTCAGGTTTATCGGGCGCGTAATAGAACTGGGCGCTGGTTTCTCTGTTGCTGAACGGCGCCACCTCTATCCAGGCGACCACCTCTGACTGCGGATTCAGAAGATTGAAGCGGTCTGCTCCGCCCGGCAAGGGGTCATCTCTTTGCAGCTGGTGCTGCTGGCGCAGGGCTTCACTCTCCAGACAGGATTCAACCTCACCACGCTGGGCGGAAAAGTAGCCGGTCGTGGTTTGCGGATGGAGCGAGACCTGGCCCACATCGACGCAGCCGCATAAAAAACAGCTAAACAGACAAAGGGAGATGCGTTTCATTTCATTACCAGCCTGAGAAAAGAGTAAGGCGAAAAGACCCGGCGCCTTCGCTGAGTTGAGCTTTTCTCAGAACAGGCTCAGGGCGCCATGATATCGAAGCGATCGGACGCCTGCCCCGCATCCAGACGCATCGGCGGCTGCACCTTCAGGGTAATCCAGTTCGAGGTAACGCGCTGCTGTTTATCATCCTCCAGCGTCACCGACAGGTGATATTCATTGCTAGCGCCTGGTGAATCGTCCCATGCGGGCACGATCAGGCTCCAGCCCTGCGGCTGGCTGTTATCTGCCGGCGGCGTCAGGCTCAACGCCTGGGTATCGCCCTGCCAGCTCACCGCCTTAATGGGATTACTGTGGCGGATCTGCAACTTAAGCGGCAGGCTTTCGCCCGGCGTCAGCTGCCAGGGCGGCGTGGCGAGAAATACTGACAACGTTTTACGCTGGCGGAAATCGAGCACCGGCGTATCTGAGCGCGTGACGCGATCGTAGCGGCTGCCGCGCAGCGAACGCGCCTCGGCGACGTTGCTCGCCTCAAGCTGTTTGCTCAGCGCCACGCCGAAGCGATAGTTGAGCTTCAGGCCCAGCTGATCCTGCGTCTCGCCCGCGCTGCTGGTCTTATGGCTGGCGGAGAAGGTCACCAGCGGCACCGGCGTATAGGAGACGCCGAGCGACAGCGCGGAAGGATTGTGATAGCGGTTGCCGCTGTGGAACAGATCGACGTTGTCGCCCAGGTACTGCTCCCAGCTCAGCGAAACGCCCAGCTGACGATAGAACGGCAGATAGCTCTGAGTGGTGATGTCGTAGCCGCGCGCCATGCGCTGCTGCTGCGTTTCGCCGCTGTTTTTCCAGCTGCCCAGCGGGTGATAGTAGTTTGCGGAGAAGCGCAGATTTTCATTCCAGGCTTCGGTACCGAGCGAGGCGCGCTGCTGGCCAATCTCAAAGCTGCGGTCGAGAAATGCGTTATAGCCCAGCAGCCAGTTTGGGGTAACCCAGCGCTGGCCCAGCCCGACATTGCCCACCAGCCCGTCGCTGGTGTCGCGCACCCCCACCTGGCTAAAGGTAAGATGGCTGCGCTCGTCCGCCAGCGCGGTAAAGAGATCGCCGCCGGTGCCGGTAAAGCTGCCCTGCATATCCACCATCAGATCGAGCTGCGCATTGCCATAGGGCGACAGCAGCGACTGCCCTTCGCTCTCGACGCGGTTCGCTACCTCGTCGCGAAAGTGATTAAAGGCCCATACCCCCGCCTGCTGGCCGAAGCTGGTGCTGTTGTCGCCGTTCTGGCTCTCCTCGCCGATACTTTTGGCGATAGCGGCGAGGCGCTTGTTCCACTCGTCGTCGCTCTGAGGGTTGCCCAATGACGGCAGCGCCGCCAGCTGCTGGTTAAAGCGCGTTGGATCGTCGAATGGCGCATCCGCAACGGAGGCGCTGTCGGTGAACGCCTGAGCAGCAGGCACGCTGGAAAGAACCGCCGCAGCGACCAGACAGAAAGGAAAAAACAGACGGCTATTGGGGTGAAAAAACATGGCGTAGTAAGGCGTTTTTCGGCTAATTAACGAGACCTGTCTCACAAAATGCATGAAATTTATTTTAACACAGCAGAATTTATTTGCAGGAAAAGCGGGAAAACAGCGGAAAAAGAAGGGAACAGGCTGGATAAACACGCGGCTTATCCAGCGGGGAGAGCGAATCAGGAGAAAATCAGTCCGCCATCGACGTTGATGGTCTGGCCGGTAATATAGCGCGCATCCTCAGAGGCGAGGAACGCCACCAGCCCGGCGACATCCTCGGGCTGGCCAGCGCGCTTCAGCGGAATGTTTTGTACCCACTCCGCCATCAGCTCGCCCTTGCCATATTTTTTCTGCCCGGTGCTGAGGATTTCGCCCCAGACGCGATCGTTATAATCCCACATCTCGCTTTCGATAATGCCGGGACAGAAGGCGTTCACGGTGATATGCCAGGGCGCCAGCTCCAGCGCCAGGCTCTGGGTAATGCCGATAACGCCCATCTTGCTCGCCGCATAGTGCGGCGTGTAGATAAATCCCTGTCGCCCCTGGCCCGACGAGGTATTGATCAGGCTGCCGCCGTTCTGCTGCACCATATACTTCGCCGCTTCGCGACAGCAGAGCCAGACGCCGGTGGTATTTACCGCCAGCACCTTCTCGAAATCCGCTTTCGGCATGGCATCGAAGCGATCGATGGTAATCACACCTGCGTTCTGAATCGAAACGTCGATCCGGCCAAAGCGCTCAAACGCCTGCTGGTAAAGCTGCCGCACCGCCGCTTCATCGGTGACATCCGCCTGCAGCGCGAGGATCTCGCTGCCGTACTGCCCCTTCAGCGCCTCGGCGGTGGCGAATACCCGCTCGGCGTTAGACACCATCACCAGGTTCGCGCCGTCGCGCGCAAAGCGCTCAGCGATGCCCGCGCCGATGCCGCGACAGGCGCCGGTTATCACTACGGTTTGTCCTTGAAAATTACGCGTCATATTGCCCTCCGCTTATCCATGACTGACTTCAGATACCGATGTCGACTGCTGCTTTTTTTCATGGCGACGCAGCAGCACCACTTTGCTTTGCAACCGTTGCTGGAACTGGTCGATCACCACGGCGGTGACAATCACCAGCCCCTTGATCACCATCTGCCAGAAGTCGCTGACGCCCATCATCACCATGCCGTCGGCAAGGAAGACGATAACGAACGCGCCGATAATCGAGCCGGAGACGCGCCCGCGGCCGCCCGCCAGCGCCGTACCGCCCAGCACCGTGGCGCCGATAGCGTCCATCTCAAACATGTTGCCGGTCATCGGGTGCGCGGTTTGCAACTGCGACGCCACCACCAGCCCCACCAGCCCGGCGCAGAGGCCGGAGAAGGCATAGACGAAAATCTTTACCTTTACGATCGGCACGCCAGCCAGCCGCGCGGCCGACTCATTGCCGCCGGTGGCGTAGATATAACGGCCCAGCGGCGTTTTGCGCGTCAGATAGAGTCCGAGCAGCAGAAAGGCCACCATCAGCCAGATCGGCAGATAGACGCCGAGCAGCGTGCCGGAGCCGAGAAAGGCGAAGCCGGTGTTGCCCAGCGCCGGCATGCCGACCAGATTGGCGTAGGTGCTGCCGTCGTTAAAGAGCAGCGCCGCGCCGCGCGCCACGTACATCATGCCGAGGGTGCAGATAAAGGGCGCGACGCCGAGCCGGGTAATGACCGCGCCGTTCACCAGCCCGATAATCACGCCAAACAGCGCCACCGTGAGGATCACCTCCGGCACGTTAAGAAACAGGGTATTGCCATGCCACAGCGGCACGCCGCTGGTGAGCAGCGCGCCCGCTACCATGCCGCAGATGCCCGCCACCGCGCCGACCGAAAGATCGATGCCGCCGGTAAGGATCACCAGCGTCATGCCGATCGCCAGCAGCCCGGTAATGGCGACATGCTGCGTCATAATCAGCAGGTTTGACGGCGTAAGAAAGTTCGGCACCATCACGCTGAAAAAGCCGATGACAATCAGCAGCGCGATAAAGGTGCGCGCTTTCAGCAGGTACATATAGAGCAGGTATTTTTGGTTCATCATCTCTCCTGCAGGCGGTCACAGCCGCCCGTCAACGCGGAAACCCGCGGCTAGTCATGCGGCGTCGAGGCCGTAATCAGTTTCTCGCGCGTCGCTTCGGCGCGGGTTAAGTCGGCGGTGATACGTCCATCGGCCATGACCAGCACGCGGTCCGCCAGCGCCATCACCTCATCCAGTTCGGAAGAGGAGAACATCACCGCCAGTCCCTGCTGCGCCAGCGTGCCGATCAGGTGATAGACGTCGGTTTTCGCGCCGACATCGATGCCGCGCGTCGGCTCATCCAGCAGCACCACCTGCGGCCCGGTCATCAGCGCCTTGCCCAGCACCACCTTCTGCTGGTTGCCGCCGCTCAGGGAGGTAATGGGCAGCTCGGGATCGCTGACTTTAATCGCCAGGTGCTGGATCATCTCGTCCACGCGCCGCTTCTCTTTCGCGGGATGCAGCAGGCGCAGCGCGCGGCGAAAACCGCGCAGGCTGAGATCGGTCAGCGTCATGTTGGCGGTGATCGACATCAGCTGCACCACGCCCTCGCCCTGACGATCCTCCGGCACCAGCGTGATGCCGCGCTTCAGCCGCTGCTGAAAGCTGCATCGCTCCAGCGCGCTGCCCGCCAGCCGTACCTTGCCCGCCTGGCAGTGCATCAAACCGATCAGCCCCTTAAACAGCTCGGTGCGCCCCGCCCCCAGCAGGCCGTAAATGCCGATGACCTCGCCTTTGCGCAGCGAGAAGCTGACGTCGTTCAGCCGATAGCCGCCGTTCTGATGCAGTGCGGTCAGGCCCTCCACCTCCAGCACCGTTTCGCCCTGCGGCGCCGCCTGATAGTCGAAGTGCTTTTTCTTGTCGCCGACCATCTGCTCAATAATCCAGGGCACGCTGGCGTCACGCACTTCGCGCTCGCTGATAAAGCGGCCGTCGCGGAAAATGGTGATGTGGTCGCCGATCTCCATCAGCTCCTCCAGCCGGTGCGAGATATAGATAATGGTGACGCCGCGCCGCTTCAGCTGGTCGATAACGTTGAACAGCACCTTAACTTCCGACTGGCTGAGCGCGCTGGTCGGCTCGTCCATAATCAGCACGCGTGTGTCTTTGGAGAGCGCCCGCGCGATCTCCACCAGCTGCTGGTGGCCGATGCCAAGCTCGCCCAGCGGCGCGCGAGGATCGACATCCAGCTCCAGCCGTTCAAGCAGCGATTTCGCCAGCGCGTACTGGTACTTCTCATTGATCACTCCGCGCTGAAAGAACTCATTGGCGATAAAAATGTTGTCCATCACGTTCATGTTGGGAAACAGGTTCAGCTCCTGAAAAATAATGCTGATGCCCTGTTTTTCCGCCTGATGCGTTGAGGAGAGCGACACCGGCTGACCGTCGAGCAGGATTTCGCCGCTGGAGGGCGTCTCCACGCCAGCCAGCATCTTCATCATGGTGGACTTGCCCGCGCCGTTTTCGCCGATCAGCACGTTGACCTTGTTGCGGTAGACGCGGTAGTTGACCTGATCGAGCGCGGTGACGCCGGGATAGATGCGCGACAGGCCGCGCGTCTCGATAATCACCTCGCTGGCCGTGTCCGTCTGGGAATACTGCATAGCCGCTCCTTACTGCCGCGCGATGGCGACAGGCGTCACGTTGGGGATCTGCTGCGGCACGTCCCAGCTGCTGAACACGCCCGTCAGCTGAACCTTGTCGCCCACTTTCGGTTTGAAGGCGGTCATCATGCTGGAGGCCTGCTGATTGATGGCGCGGCCGTAGTCGCCGAACAGCACCTGATCGTTGAAATCCTGATAGCTCGCCCCTTTAAAGGCGTCGCGCAGCGCGGTGCCGGGGATAATCGGGCCGGTCTGCACCGTTACGTTTTCGCCGGAGCGATCTTTCACCGTCATGCGGCCATTGCGCGACGTGGTATTGACCGCCGTCACTTCGCCGCTGAGGCTGACGCTAAAGACGCAGGGATTTTCCGCCTGGCTGCGGTAGCCGAGGGTGCTGCAGGCGGTATCGAAATCTTTCGCCGACTGCAGCGCCTTCAGCAGCTCGTCCGCCGGTTTTGCGTCGTGCTGCACCTGCGGCACCAGCTGCTCGCGCCACGTCCGGGCGATATTCGCCATTTTTGGATTAGGCGGATTTTTCAGATCCGCCAGCTCCTGCTGCGACACAATGCGGCAACCGCTGAGCACAATCATGGGAAGCAGAAGCCAGAGTCGTCTGTCCATTTGTTTCTCCTGGCGCCCACCGGGCATGGGCGCCGCTGCGATTAATTACGACTTAAAGTTGAAGTCCTGCACGCCGCTGGCGTTATCCGGCGTAATCAAAATGCCGCGGAACATTACGCGCTGCTTCGCCGGTTTAGTGCCTTTCTGAATGAAGTTATCCAGGTCGGTGACGCCCTGCGCGGCGATAGCCTGCGCCTGCAGCATAACCGTGGCCTTCAGCGTGCCGGCCTTCACCGCGTCGCGCTCGTCGTTGCTGCCGTCGATGCCGACCACGGTGACGTCGTCGCGTCCCGCCGCCTTCAGGGCGGCAATCGCGCCCAGCGCCACCGGACCGTTGCCGCAGATCACCCCTTTTACATCCGGATGCGCCTGCAGGATGCTGTCCATAATGCGCTTGCCGTCGATTAGGGTGCCTTTCGCATCCTGCCGCGCCACGCTCTGCATATCGGGATACTGGTCGAGCACCTGATGGAAGGATTTAGATCGCGTCACGCAGTTGTTATCCGCCAGGTTGCAGGTCAGTTCGGCGTATTTGCCCTTCTCGCCCATCTTCTCGACAAACACGGTGGCGACGTCGGAACCGGCCTGGAAGTTGTTATGGGTGATCTGCTCCAGCGCCACGTCATCCACCGGGATTTCGCGGTTGATCAGCACCACCGGAATACCGGCGTCTTTGGCTTTTTTAATCGCGGCGACGCTGGCGGTAGAGTCGGCGTTGTCCAGAATAATGCCCTGCACTTTTTTACCGATGGCGGCGTCAATCAGCTCGCTCTGCTTCTTCACATCCTCGCCGTGGGAGAGCACCGAGGTTTTGTAGCCCAGCGCCTGCGCCTTCAGGTTGGCGCCTTTGGCTTCCGAGGCGTAGTAGGGATTATCCAGCGAGTTAACGAGGATCATAATGGTGCCTTTCTCCGCCGCGAAACCGGCGCTGGAGAAGAGGCTGGCGGCTATGGCGGTGCACAACAGGGAGCGGATTTTCATAATGATGTTCTCTCTTTTAGTTGTAGGGTCGTGACGCTTCAGGGATGAGGTGTTGCATTACCAGATGGTGAAACCGCCATCGATCATCAGATCGGCGCCGGTAATCATGTCGCTGCCGTTGCTGGCGAAAAACAGCACAGCGGCGGCGATTTCGTCGGTGTAGGCGAAGCGCCCTAAGGGGATCAGCTTTTTCATCTGTTCGCCCTTTTCGCCGCGCCAGGCTTTTTCGCCCATCGGCGTCAGCACCACGGTGGGCGAGAGGGTGTTAACGTTGATGCGGTGCGGCGCGAACTCTTTCGCCATCACTTTGGTCATGCCGAGCAGGCCCGCTTTCGCGGAGGTATAGGCGACGTGATTGTCGATAGCGATCGAAGCCGCCTGCGACGCGATATTAATGATTTTGCCGCCGTTGCCCGCCGCGACCATGCGTTTGCCCGCCGCCTGGGCGCAGAGAAAAGGCCCGGTCAGATTGACGGCGATCTGCTTCTGCCATTCGGCGAAATCGGTCTCCAGCACCGGCTGTAACATTACGTAGCCGGCGCAGTTGATCAGAATGTTGATCTGGCCGTAGTGGCGCGCCACCTCGTCAAACGCCTGCTCCACCGAGGACGGGTCGGTTACGTCGCAGGTAACGAACAGCACCTTATCGGCGTCAAAAGTGTCGCGCAGGCTGGCTACCTTTTCCGCTTCGAAAGGGGGATAGAGCAGCGCCAGGCGCGCGCCTTTCGCCAGCAGCATCTCGTTGCTCGCCATGGCGATACCTCCTAACCCGCCGGTCACCACCGCCACTTTGCCGCCAAGATCCAGGTTGCTGTCAACGCCGTAGCGCAGGTTTACGTCATATTCGCTGCTCATCTGTTCCTCTCTTGTCTCTTGCTGGCGACCGGTCCAGTTAAAAACGGATTTTTTCCGGGCTTACGGGATATTTGATTTTCGAACAAAAATATAAGCTATCGAAACGCAATGGTATGTGGGTGAGATCAAATTTTATACACCTCGCAGCAATTATTTTTATCCCCTTGTTTTAGCGTAATATCGTCTATACAGCGCAGGTGTGGCATGGATAAAGACGCTACGCGAACCCAGTGCATTCAGTAACATGCGGCTATATCATTTTCGTTCGAAAACAAAAAGCGCAATGGGTCGTCTCGCATTCGCTAAAAGTGCGGGGTAAACTCAGCGACAGGCGTTTACTCGCCCGGAAAGACCGGGTTTGAGAAGAGGGAGCATTTCGATTGAAAAGCAAAATTGAGCAGCTTGCCGATATGCAGCAGCGTCGTGAAAAGATTCTGGAGATGATCCGTGAAGACGGTACGGTAACGGTTAAGGCGTTGACGGAAGTCTTCGGCCTGACGGAGGCGACCATCCGCACCGACCTGAGAATGCTGCAAAAGCAGGGCTTTGTGCAGCGCTATCACGGCGGCGCGACGCTGATGACCGGCAAGCAAAATACCGGCGCGCTGCTGCTGGAGCGGCAAACCCATCTGGAAGAGAAAGAGGCGATTGGACGTCTGGCGGCGCAGCATATCGAAAACGGCGACACGGTGATTTTCGATTCAGGCACCACCACCACCGCTATCGCCGAGGCGATCGGCCATATTCGCCGTCTGTCGGTGGTGACGACGGCGGTCAATATCGCCCTGAAGCTGGGCGGCGAACCGGGCATCAACATTCTGCTCACCGGCGGCACCTTTAAATTCCCGACACTCTCCACCTCCGGCGAAAAGGCGGCGCGCTTTTTTGAAAACGTGCTGGCACAAAAGCTGTTCCTTGCCACCGCCTGCATTTCGCCGCGCCTGGGCCTCAGCTTTCCCAGCGAGACCGATATCAAAGTGAAAATGGCGATGATCAACTCCGCCAGTACGGTTTATGTAGTGGCGGACTCCAGCAAAATCGACAAGGTGTCGATGTTCGCGCTGCCCTGCGACTGGAGCCATATCCACTATCTGATCACCGATGACGGCATCAGCGCGGCGCAGATCGCCGCCTTTGAAGCGCTCGGCGTTAACGTGCTGGTCGCCTCGCTGCCGCAGGCGCAGCGCCGCGCGGTTTAAGCCTGGGCGACGGCGGCGCTCTGCTGCGCGGCTGACGCGTAGCGCACTACTTCCCCAACAATCAGCAGCGACGGAGAGACCGGCCGCTGCTCCTCTACCGTCTGCGCCAGCCCGGCCAGCGAGGTGATCAACACCCGCTGATCCGCTCGCGTGCCGTTCTCGATAATCGCCACCGGCGTATCCCCCGCGCGGCCCTGGCGCTGAAGCTGCGCGGCAATCGAGGCGCTCCAGCGCAGCCCCATATAAAACACCAGCGTCTCGCGGGCGTCGCTGAACGCCCAATCCGCCAGCTGCGGCTCGCCGAGTTTGCCGTGGCCGGTGATCAGGCGCAGCGACTGGGCGCAGTCGCGGTGCGTCAGCGGGATATTGCTGGCGGCAGCGCAGCCCACGGCGGCGGTAATGCCGGGCACCACCTCGCAGCGCACCTGCGCCTGCTGCAGAAAAGCCAGCTCCTCGCCGCCGCGCCCGAAGATAAAGGGATCGCCGCCTTTCAGACGCACCACCTCGCGGCCGCCGCGCGCCAGATCCACCAGCAGCTGATTGATCTCGCCCTGCTTCAGCCCGTGGCGGCCTGGCTGCTTGCCAACGTCGATACAGAGCGCCGAGGCCGGCACCTCCGCCATCACCGCCTCGCTCACCAGCCGGTCATAGACCACCACCTCCGCCTGATGCAGCAGCCTCAGTGCTTTTACCGTCAGCAGCTCGACGTCGCCCGGCCCCGCGCCCACCAGCCAGACGCGCCCTTCTCCTTCGCCCGGCGACAAAAGTTTATTCAGTGAATCGATCGCGTTGGTCATAGCATTCTCCGTTACGCCGTCGCTGGCGTTGATAACAGCAGTTTCAGTTCAGGCAGGCAGGAGCCGCAGTTGGTGCCGCACTTCAGCGCGACGCCCAGCGCCGCAGGCGAGTCGCAGCCCTGCGCCACGGCCTGCCTGATCGCCGTTTCACCGACGCCGAAGCAGCTGCAGATGATGCGCCCCGCGCCGTTGCCCTGCGCCGCCCGGCCCGCCAGCAGCGCAAAACGTCCGGTGGCGTCGGCGGGCTGCGTGCGAAAGGCGGCGGCGATAAGTTCATGGTCGAGCAGCGGCAGGCGCGGCGCGGCGTAGAACGCCAGCTGCAGTTCGCCCGCGCGCCATGCCAGCAGCCGATACTCTCCCGCCGCGCCCTGCGCCTGCTGGAGCTGCATACCCTGGGTTGCCAGCTGCGCCTGCGCCCAGTCGCGCGCGTTGCCGTCGCCCGCCAGCGTCAGCCGCTGCGCGCCCGATTGCGGCGCGCGCGCCCAGTAGCGCAGCCCGGCCGGCGCAGCAACTTCGCGCTGCCACAGCCAGCCCTGCCAGCCGGTGCGCAGCGGCTGGATACGCACCGCCGTCTGCTTCAGCGCCGGCTGGCCCGACACAGGACAGCAGCGCGCCGTCACCAGCGCATCGACGTTGCTCTGCAGCGCAAACTGGCGGTTCCAGTGCATCGGCGCAAACAGCTCGTTAAGCCGCATACCGCTGTCGAAACGCACCCGCCCGATCATCCAGCCATGCGTCGACTGCACCCGCGCCAGCTCGCCGCTGACAAGGCCCCGGCTCTGCGCCGTTGCGGGATGCAGCGCGATAAAAGGCTCGTCGATATGCTGCATCAGGCGCGGCACGTCGCCGGTGCGCGTCATGGTGTGCCACTGATCGCGAATGCGCCCGCTGTTCATCAGCAGCGGGTACGCCTCGCTGGTCGGGTCATCCAGCGGCGCAGCGCAGGGCAGCAGCCGCGCTTTGCCGTCAGCATGGAAAAAGCGGCGATCGCTGAACAGCCGGGCGCAGCCCTGCGGGAAGCGCGCGTTAACCGGCCACTGCACCGGCTTCAGCCGATCCCACGCCTCGTTACTGAGCTGCGCCAGCCCGCTGATGTCAAAGGCGCGCTGCCCCTGGTTTTCAAAGCCGGAGAGCGCGGCGTGTTCGCGAAAGATTTCCGCCGGATGCTGCCAGCCGAAGGCGTCGCCGAAGCCGAGCCGCTGCGCCACCTGCGCCAGCAGCCACCAGTCCGGCTTCGCCTCGCCGGGCGGCGGGGCAAATGCGCGCTGGCGCGAGATGCGCCGCTCGGAGTTGGTGACGGTGCCGTTTTTCTCGCCCCAGCCGAGGGCGGGCAGCAGAATATCGGCGAACGCCGTGGTGTCGGTATGCGCCATCACGTCGGAGACGATCACCAGCGGACAGGCGGCAAGCGCCTGCGCTACCCGGTTGCCTTCGGGCATCGATACCGCCGGGTTGGTGCCCAGGATCCACACCGCCTTCACCTCGCCGCGCGCCACCGCCTCAAACAGCGCGACGGCGGTCAGGCCAGGCCGACGCGCCACCGTCGGGCTGCCCCAGAAGCGCTGCAGCCGGTCACACTCCGCGTCGCTGAAACCCATATGCGCCGCCAGCTGATTCGCCAGTCCGCCCACCTCGCGTCCGCCCATGGCATTAGGCTGACCGGTCAGCGAGAACGGGCCGCAGCCCGCGCGGCCCAGCTTGCCGCTCAGCAGATGAGCGTTAAGGATAGCGTTGTTGTGGTCGCTGCCGCTCGCTGACTGATTAATGCCCATGCACCAGAGCGTCAGCACGCGATCGCTGCCGGTAAACAGCTGATAGAACTGGGCAAGCTGGTCGCGATCCAGCGCGCAGGCATCCGCCGCGCGCGCCAGCGTCCAGGGCCGCGCGGCCTCCAGCGTCTCCGCCACGCCGTTCAGGTGCGGCAGCATCTCGCTGTCGATGGCGTCATGCTGCGCCAGCCAGTTAAGCAGGCCGCTGAACAGCGCGCCGTCGCTGCCCGGCCGCAGCGGCAGGTGCAGATCCGCCAGATCGGCGCTTGCGGTGCGGCGCGGATCGATAACCACCACGCGCATCGCCGGGCGCTGCTGCTTCGCCTGTACCAGCCGCTGATACGCCACCGGATGCGTCCAGGCGGCGTTAGATCCTGCCAGCACCACCAGATCCGCCTCGGCGAAATCTTCATAGCAGCAGGGCTCCGCATCTGCGCCGAAGGCGCGCTTATAGCCCACCACCGCCGAGGCCATACAGAGTCGGGAGTTGGTGTCGATATTGGCCGCGCCGAGATAGCCCTTCATCAGCTTGTTGGCGACGTAGTAATCCTCGGTAAGCAGCTGCCCGGAGGCGTAGATCGCCACCGCCTCCGGGCCGTGTCGATCGATAATGGCGCGCAGGCGTGCGGCGGCGCTCTCCAGCGCCGCATCGAGCGATACGCGTTCGCCATCCACCTGCGCCCACAGCAGCCGTCCGCTGGCGTGCAGGGTTTCGCCCAGCGCCGCGCCCTTGACGCACAGACGTCCGAGGTTCGCCGGATGGCTGGCGTCGCCCGTGACCGCGCCGTCGGCGCGCACACTGACGCCGCAGCCAACGCCGCAGTAGGGACAGGTGGTATTCATGAGGCCTCCGCCATCAGCTTCATCGGCCGGTTCGCCACCCAGATGCGCCCCGCTTCCAGCTTCACCGGCCAGCAGCGCAGCTGGTGCTGCGGGTTGTCGAGGCTCTGCCCGTCGCGCAGCCGCACGCGCTGTTTATAGAGCGGCGAGATCACCACCGGTTCGCCCGCCACATCGCCAAGAATGCCGCGCGACAGCACGCTGACGTCGCTGCCCGGCTCGCGATCCTCCAGCGCGTAAAGCGCGTCGCCGAAGCGGAATAGCGCGATGCGCTCGCTGCCGAGCCGCGCGCCGATGCCCGCCTGCGGCGGCACCGCCGTAAAGTCACACAGCGCGCTCCAGGGTTCGGCGGGCAGCTGCAGCAGCGGGATACGCGACTGCGCCGCAGGCTGGCGCTGCTCGCGCACCCGGTCGTAGTGCAGCGTCTCGTCCGGCCGATCGCTGTTGACTGCGGCGGTGAAGAGCGCGCGTCGCGACGGATCCGCCAGCGTGGTTTGCCATTCGCACTGGTAGCTTGCGACCACATGCTGCATCTCTGCCTCCAGCGTCGCCGCGATGCCCAGGCTATCTTCAATGACCACCTGACGCAGATAGTCGAGGCCGCCTTCGAGGTTATCCATCCAGACGCTGGTGCGCTGCAGCCGGTCGGCGGTGCGCACATAGAACATCAGGATACGGTCGACGTAGCGGATCAGCGTCTCGTCGTCGAGATCGCTGGCGAAGAGATCGGCATGGCGCGGCTTCATGCCGCCGTTGCCGCAGACGTAGAGATTCCAGCCCTTCTCGGTGGCGATCACGCCAATATCCTTGCTCTGCGCTTCGGCGCACTCGCGGGTGCAGCCCGATACTGCCATCTTGATCTTGTGCGGCGCGCGCAGCCCCTTGTAGCGGTGCTCCAGCGCAATGGCGAAGGCGGTAGAGTCCTGCACGCCGTAGCGGCACCAGCTGGAGCCGACGCAGGATTTTACTGTGCGCAGCGATTTACCGTAGGCGTGGCCGGTTTCAAAGCCTGCCGCCAGCAGCGCTTCCCAGATGGCGGGCAGCTGGTCCAGCCGCGCGCCAAAAAGATCGATACGCTGGCCGCCGGTGATTTTGGTGTAGAGATCGTAGCGCGCCGCCACTTCACCGATAGCGATCAGCCCCTGCGGCGTGATCTCGCCGCCCGGCACGCGCGGCACCACGGAATAGCTGCCATCTTTCTGGATATTGGCGAAATAGCGATCGTTGGTGTCCTGCAGCGGCAGGTGCGCCGGTTTGAGCAGGTAGTCGTTCCAGCAGGAGGCAAGCAGCGACGCCGCCAGCGGCTTGCAGACCTCACAGCCGTGGCCGCGCCCGTGGGCCGCCAGCAGGGCGTCCCAGCTCTTTAGCTCGCCGACGCGGATCAGGTGATAAAGCTCCTGACGCGAACAGGCGAAATGCTCGCAAATATCCTTTTTCACCTCGACGCCGAGGTTCGCCAGCTCGCTCTCCATAACCTGTTTGACCAGCGCCGAACAGCCGCCGCAGCCGGTAGCCGCGCGGGTACACTGCTTCACCGCCGCCAGATCGCCGCAGCCGCTCTGCACAGCGGCGCAGATGTCACCCTTGCTGACGTTATGGCAGGAGCAGACCTGGGCGCTCTCAGGCAGCGCCGCCACGCCCGATGTGCGGGCCGGTGCGCCCGCCAGCGCGGGCAGGATCAGGCTCTCCGGCGCGTCAGGCAGCGCCATCTTATTCAGCATTAGCTGCAGCAGCGTGCTGTAGTCGCCGCTGTCGCCCACCAGTACGCCGCCAAGCAGGGTCTTACCTTCGCCGCATACGACGATTTTCTTGTAGACGCCTTTAGGTTCGTCAGTCCAGAAGTAGCTCTGGCTGCCTGGAGTGCGGCCATGCGCGTCGCCGAACGAGGCGACCTCAACGCCAAGCAGCTTGAGACGGGTGCTCATATCCGCGCCGCTAAAGGCGCTCGCCTCGTCGGCGAGGTACCCCGCCAGCACCCGCGCCATCTGGTAGCCGGGCGCTACCAGGCCGAAGACCTGCCCGTTCCAGAGCGCGCACTCGCCGATGGCGAACACCGCGTCGTCGCTGGTCTGGCAGAGGTCGTTGATCTCAATGCCGCCGCGCGGCCCGAGGGTTAATCCCGCCTCGCGCGCCAGTTCGTCGCGCGGACGGATGCCCGCCGAAAAGAGCAGCAGATCGGTGGGCAGGGTTTCGCCGTCGGCGAAGTGCAGCGTCAGGCTGCCGTCCGCCTCGCGGTCGATGCGCTGCGTCTGCTTAGCGGTATGCACCTGCACGCCAAGCGCGTCGATTTTCCGCCGCAGCATCTGCGCGCCGCCCTCATCCAGCTGCACCGCCATCAGGCGCGGCGCGAACTCGACCACATGCGTCTCCAGCCCGAGCTGTCGCAGCGCGTTGGCCGCTTCCAGCCCCAGCAGGCCGCCGCCGATTACCACGCCGCGACGGCTGCCGCGCGCGCAGGCGGAGATAGCGTCGAGATCGTCCAGCGTGCGGTAGACGAAGCAGCGCGGGTCGTCGTGGCCAGGGATGGGCGGCACAAAGGCGCGCGAGCCGGTGGCGAGCACCAGCTTGTCCCATGCCAGCTCGTCGCCGCGGCTGTCGCGCAGGCTACGCTGCTGACGATCGATAGCGACGACCTGACAGCCGCTGCGCAGTTCTATGCCGTACGCGGCAAAAAAGCTCTCATCAACCAGCGATAAATCCGCCGCGCTTTTGCCGTCGAAAAAGGAGGAGAGATGCACGCGGTCATAGGCGGGCTGCCGCTCTTCGCCGTAGACCACGATGTGATAGCACTGATGCAGCGCGCGCGCCACCAGCTGCTCAAGGAAATGGTGACTGACCATGCCGTGACCGACCACGGCTAATACCGGTTTACTCATCATCGGGCTTCCTGCAGCCTGCGGCTGCGCTTCGGGTTGATTATCAAAAAGGGTGTGAAGAGCGGCGTTTTCGCCCGCCTGTAGTGTTGCCAGCAGCGGCGCGGCCTGCTGGCAGTCGCCGTAGAGCAGCACGCCGCACAGGCGACCGTCGCGCAGAAACAAGCGGCGATAGTCGCCGGAGAGAGGATCGAAGCTGGTGCAGCTCTCCGCCTCGCGAATATCGCCCGCGCTGAACAGCGAGATGCCGCTCACCTTGAGGCGGGTGCCGTTTTCCTGGTAACGGAAATCAGCGATTGGCCGATCGGCCAGCTGCGCTGCCAGCACGTCCGCCTGCGCCAGACAGGGCGCCACCAGGCCAAAGGTTTCGCCGCTGATTTCGCAGCATTCACCGAGCGCGTAAACGTCGGGTCGCGCGCTGCGCAGCTGGCGATCCACCAGGATGCCGCGCCGACAGGGCACGCCCGCCGCCGCCGCGACGGCGATCTCTGGTTCAACGCCGATGGCGATCACCACCTGCGCGGCGGGCAGCGTGCGGCCATCTGCCAGTACGACGCCCGCTGCGGTCACCTCAGCCAGTCCGCTGTTAAGCTCCACGCGCAGGCCGCGCGATTCCAGCTGCCTGCACAGCAGCGCCCCCGCGTGGGCATCCAGCTGGCGATCCAGCAGCCAGGCTTTATGGTGCAGCAGCGTCACCTGGCGCCCCTGCGCGTGCAGCGCGGCAGCGGCCTCGATACCGAGAAAACCGCCCCCCAGCACCACTACCGGCCCCGCGCTGGCCAGCAGCGCATCGACATCCTCTTTCGTGCGAAAGCCGTAGACCTGCGGCTGCGAAATGCCGGGTATGGCGGGCAGCCGCGGGCGCGAGCCGGTGGCGAACACCAGCCGATCCCACGCCAGCGCGCGCCGATCGGTGCGAAGCTGACGCGCAGCGAGATCGACCGCCTGCGCCGTTTCGCCCGCCAGCAGCGTGACGCCCTGTCGCTGGTACCAGTCGTGCGAGTGAATCAGCGTCTCCTCGAAGCTTTTCTCACCCGCCAGCACCGGCGAGAGCAGCACGCGGTTATAGTTGCCGTACGGCTCGCGTCCGATCACCGTGATGGCGTAACGATCCGGCGCGAGACGCAGCAGGTTTTCCACCATGCGCATTCCCGCCATGCCGTTACCCACCACCAGCAGCCGTTGCTTCATATGCGGCTCCTCAGGCTGCCGAGGTCTGTTTTTCATAAAGGAAATGCAGGATCTGCTGGCGTAGCTGGTGGTAGCGCGCGTCATCCGCCAGCGCGACCCGCGAACGCGGCCTGGGGAGATCGATATTCAGTATCTCGCCCACCTTCGCCGCCGGGCCGTTGGTCATCATCAGCACCCGGTCAGAGAGCAGCACCGCCTCGTCAACGTCGTGGGTGATCAGCACGATCGTGGTGTTCAGCTCCTGCTGAATGCGCATTACGCTCTCCTGCAAATGCGCGCGCGTCAGGGCGTCGAGCGCGCCGAACGGCTCGTCGAGCAGCAGGACGCGCGGCTTCATCGCCAGCGCGCGCGCAATACCGACGCGCTGCTTCATGCCGCCGGAGATCTCGCCGGGACGCTTGTGCATCGCATGGCTCATCTGCACGCGGTTCAGGTTGTGCTCAATCCACTCCGCCATTTCCGCTTTATCCATACGGCCGTTGAACACCTGCCGCACCGCCAGCTCCACGTTCTGCCAGGCGGTCAGCCAGGGCAGCAGCGAATGGTTCTGAAACACCACCGCGCGCTCCGGCCCTGGCCCGGCGATTTCGCGGTTATCGCACAGCAGCACGCCGCTGCTCGGCGCGGTCAGCCCGGCGATCAGGTTGAGCAGCGTCGATTTGCCGCAGCCCGAGTGCCCAATCAGGCTGAGGGTCTCTCCTTCATGGATGTCGAACGAAACGTTATCCAGGGCGAGGAAGTCGCCGCCCGCCGTCGTAAAACGCTGACTGACCTGCTGAACGCGAATAATCGGTGACATAGCGGCTCCTTATTTATCCCAGGTAAAACGGCGGGCCAGCAGCATCAGGCCCTGCTCCAGCAACAGCCCCACCACGCCGATAACCAGAATGGCGATGAGGATGTTCTCCACGTTGAGGTTGTTCCACTCGTTCCAGATCCAGAAGCCGATGCCGAGGCCGCCGGTGAGCATTTCGGCGGCGACGATGACCAGCCAGGCGATGCCGATCGACAAACGCACGCCGGTCAGCACCGCAGGCAACACCGCAGGAAAAAGGATGCGGCGCATCACCGTCCACTCTGAAAGCTGCAGCACGCGCGCCACGTTGAGGTAGTCCTGCGGAATACGCTGCACCCCTTCGGCGGTGTTGATCACCATCGGCCAGATGGAGCAGATAAAAATGGTCCAACTGGAGGCAGGCTCAGCGCGCTGAAACAGCAGCAGGCCGATGGGCAGCCAGGCTAACGGGCTGACCGGACGCAGCAGCGCGACGATAGGGCTGAACATGCGCGATACAAAGGTGAAGCGACCCAGCAGAAAGCCCGCGGGGATCCCCACCAGCGCCGCCAGCCCGAACCCGACGGCGACGCGCTGCAGCGAGGCGAGCACGTTCCAGCCGATGCCCTGATCGTTCGGCCCGGCGTTATAAAAGGGATCGGCGAACAGCGTCAGCGCCGCCTGCCAGGTGGCGTAAGGCGTCGGGAAGCCGCTGCTCCACAGCGCGGCGATCTGCCACACCAGCAGCATCAGCAGCAGACCGCACAGCGCCGGGATCAGGCGCTGCATCAGCGGACGCAGACGGGGCGGACGGACCGCGCGTTTCGGTGTCAGGTTGAGGGTGACAACAGTGCCGGGCTCGACGGCCGTCGGCGCGCTTATCTGAGCGATTTTCTTCATTTCTGCTTCTCCTGGCGGTTCAGGGCGAAACCGGCGGCGTAAGCGGCAGGATCGCTGCCGTTCCATACCTTGCCGTCTATCAGGGTGCTGCTGCGCAGTTCGCTTTGCGGCAGCGCGACGTTTCCGACGGCTGACGCCGCCTGTTTGTAGATGTCGATACGGTTGATCTGGCGCGCCACCGCAAGGTAGTCCGGCTCGGCGCTGAGCATGCCCCAGCGCTTCATCTGGGTCAGGAACCACATGCCGTCGGAGAGCCAGGGGAAGCTCACCGCGCCGTCGTGGAAGAAGCGCATCGGATGGGCCTCCTGCCAGCTTTTGCCGAGGCCGTCCTGGTACTGCCCGAGCATGCGTCCTTCGAGGGTTTCAACACGGGTATTGATCCAGGCGCGCTGCGCCAGCACCGCGGCGGTTTCGCGGCGGTTATCGTCGGAGGCGTCTATCCAGCGCGCCGCCTCCAGCACCGCAGCGGTCAGCGCGCGGGCGCTGTTAGGAAAGGTTTTGACCCACTCGGCGCGGGTGGCGAGGATCTTCTCTGGATGATCCGGCCAGATCTGCTGTGAGGTCGCGACGGTGAAGCCGATGTTGTCGCTGATGGCGCGCTGGTTCCACGGCTCGCCGACACAGAAGCCGCTCATATTGCCGATTTTCATATTCATCACCATCTGCGGCGGCGGCACGACCAGGGTGCGCACGTCGTCAAAGGGATGAATGCCCGCGCTGGCGAGCCAGTAGTAGAGCCACATGGCATGGGTGCTGGTGGGAAAGGTATGCGCGAAGGTAAAGGCGCCTTTCGGCTGGGCCGCCACCGCACGCTTCAGGCTGGCGGCGTCGGTGATGCCCTGGGCCTTTAGCTGACTGGAGAGCGTAATCGCCTGGCCGTTGTTGTTAAGCGTCATCAGGCTGGCCATATCATGCTGCGGCCCCGCCACGCCCAGCTGCAGGCCGTAGATCATGCCGTAAAGCGCGTGGGCGGCGTCCAGTTCGCCGGAGGTGAGCTTGTCGCGCACCGCCGCCCAGCTCGCCTCTTTGCTCGGCTGCAGCGTCAGACCATATTTTTTATCGAAGCCCTTCACCGCCGCCATCACCACCGGTGCGCAGTCGGTGAGCGGGATAAAGCCGACGCGCAGGCTGGCCTTTTCCGGCGCGTCTGAACCGGCGGCCCAGACGGCGCTGCGCAGCCCCGGCAGCAGATATGCGCCGCCAGCGACGGCGCTGGCGAGTAATAACTTGCGCCGTGAGGCGGAAAAAGAGGAGTGGCTCATCGCTCGCTTCCTGAAAAAAGAGAATAAAAAAAGGCGTCCGACCGACATGCCTGCGCATGCGGATGGACGCCTTTATCCAGAGCACTTGTTTCGCCGCCGTTGGCGAAACAGGTGCGAATTCATTTAACCAGCTTCATTTAAATCAGAGCAAAGAGCGTGCCAGCTTGCACAGCCCGCGGCGACACGGCTTCTGGCGCGGCTAATCCAGACGAATGCACTCCGCTAACGCAGCGTGCGCACAGCCGTTGTGCATCTACCTCTCATGAGGTAGCGGCTGCGCGCGTTGCTCTCTGACCCGCGCTTTACTCATTGCCCTGCGGGCGGCTGCGCCATTGCGGCGACCGCCAGTACCGCCTGGGCGATATCAATAATGCGCTTATTCTGGTTCATGGCGCTTTTGCGCAGCGCCTGCCACGCGGCCTGTTCGCTGTAGTCATGCTGCTGCATTAGCCAGGCTTTCGCCTGATCGATCACCCGCCGCTCCTCCAGGGTGGCGCGCATCGTCGCCAGCTCGTCCGCCTGGCGCTGCAGACGCTGCGCCTGCTCGCGCACCAGCGACAGAACCGAGCGGCCAAGCTGATGCGCCAGCCCGTCGCTGTGCAGGTGGGTCTGCTCCTCCGGCAGCCAGTCGGCGCCGGCGATATAGAGGCTGAAGCTCTGATCCGCCGCCTGAATCGGCTGTGCGGCCTCGCTTTGCGCGGCATGGATAGCCTGACGGCAGCGGGTCATCAGCGTAGCGGTAAGGTGGTCTTCAAGGGTTTTCATCTGGTCGATGCGGGCGCTGAGCAGAGAGAACCAGCGCAGCGTGCCCGACTCATCCGCCTGGCCAAGCGTGCAGGCGATGCGCCGCAGCCGCTCGACTTCCCGGCTGGCGGCGGCGAGCGGACGCCAGCGGGCCAGCGCGTCGGCGTCGGCAAACTGGCTGAAGGTGGCGAAGCTCTGCTCCTGCGCCGCGATAAGCGCCACCATACGCTGACGCTGCGCCTCGCTGAAGCGTCCGGCGGCGAAACCTGCCGAGCCGGTCGCGCGCTCCTGTCCCGCCAGCTCCTTACCCTGCATAAAACTGAACAGCGCAATCAGCGCGCGGGAAATATCGGGATGGCTGGCGGTATCGGCCGCCTCGAACACCAGGTTCAGCAAGGTACGGATGACCTGGTTGAACGCCTGCATCGCCTGCGCCTGATCGCGCTCGCCCGCCAGCATCTGCGCGCGCAGCGCAGGCAGCGCCGCCAGCGTCTGCAGCGCGGCGGCGATCAGATTGCAGAAGCGGCTGTCGCCAGGATGGGCGGCGGCGGGCGGTAAGGCCTGTGTAAAGTCCCGGATCGCGGCGCCCACCTCCTGCTCGCGCGCCAGGCGCTCCTGGCCAAACAGCCGGCCCTGGGAGCAGATCCAGATATTGCTGGCGCCGCGCTCGCGTTGCAGCTGGTGGATCAGTTCGCTCAGCGCCGCAATCAGCTGGCCGGTCTGCAGCAGTCGTTGCAGGCTGGCGATATCGCTGTCGCGCGATGCCTGGAGGTATGCCAGCGCGTCGGTCATGGGGATCACCTTCTCATTTGAGTCCTGTTTTCAGGGCAAAATGAAGCAAAAGCTGTGCCGCTTTAAGAAAAGAATGCGATCGCCCTCACCCGGATTTTCTGAAAATGATAGGCGTGCAAAAAGTGCCAAGCGTAACCCATAGCGCAGAAGCAATTAAAAAAATTTAATAATTTCCTATTCCCTGAGACGCATGACAAAATAGGCTGCTTCATAATTCATCGCGTTACGTTATTCATTAGTAAATTTCGTTTAACTGAACTACTCAGCGACGTTTTTTGGCATTTTTGCGCGCCGTGCGCCAGGCTTGCTAGCATGGCTTTAGCGTGAGCGCAATGGTTTGAAATCTCAAAAGTCTTAGGTAGACTGGATGCAGTACTATCCTGATGTAATTTGTCCGTTTTTTTAGCTGATGCTGTGAAGGCATGATGCAGCACGCAGGTCGTCACAGGGATGACGATGGCGGCGTATTATGCAGTTACTCTGATGAAATCGAGGAACATGGTGAAAAAGAGTCTTGCGTTAATGCTGCTGGCGACATTGACCCTTGCGGGCTGTAAAGCACCGCCGCCGTCTGTCACCGATGACACGCTGGTCACCAGCGAAGTCAATGGCGTTAAGTTAGTTCATCGTCATGCGGTCGCCGCGCCTGCCGAATTTACCCCGGTTAATGAGACCTGGCGCGCGCTCTACGCAGCTTCGGTGATGACCACGCCCGATTATGGCGGCAAAGTGGTGCGTTACCTTGAAAACGGTAAGCCGTTCGAAGTGCTGGGCAGCGTCGAAAACCACTGGCTGGCGATCGCCGACCAGGCTGACGGCCCGCTGATTGGCTATGTTCCGCTGAAAGCGGGCGTGGAAAGCAGCCGCTACGACGCAACCCTGCGCAGCGATCGCCCTCGCCCGCGCGGTAAGAATAAGCAGGTCTGTGTCGATGTCGGCGGCGCCAGTAAAGCGTGCCGCACCAACGATACCGCGACCTGGATCTTAGACTGATAATGAAATCCGGCGCATATTGCCAGTACGTAATCCCTGAGCTAGCCACTCAGGGATTTGTTCTTGTCTGGAAGAATCCCCGTTAATGACACAAGAATCGCAGGCCGCAGAGGTGAACGCCTCGGGCAACGATAATCTTTTATTACAGGCTGCGGCGCCGCTGCTGAATGCCGTGGTGCAGCTTCGCCAGGCGATCACGCACGACGACCCCGCGGGCCTGCGTCAGTCGCTGATTGATGAAATCCGTCAGTTCGAGCAGCGCTGCAAACAGGCCGGGCTGCCGTTCGAGATGATTATCGGCGCGCGCTACTGCCTGTGCAGCGCGCTGGATGAGGCTGCCGCTCAAACCCCATGGGGCACGCGCGGCGTCTGGTCAGGCAACGGCATGCTGGTTACCTTCCATAACGAAAGCTGGGGCGGCGAAAAATTTTTCCAGCTGCTGTCGCGCATATCGCAGAGTCCGGCCCAGCATCTCTGGCTGCTGGAGATGGTGCACTACTGTCTGCTGCTCGGCTACGAAGGCCGCTATCGCGGCAGCGACAGCGGACGGGTGCAGTGCGACGCCATCCGCAAGCGCCTTGCGAAGCTGATTGAGGAAACGCGGCAGCCGCAAAGCGAGAACGCCAGGCCGCTGGTCGAGGTGCATCCGCTGGTCAGCAGCATCTCCCGCCCGATGATTCCGCTCTGGGCTTGCGCTACCCTCGCCGCGCTGATCGCCTGCCTGCTCTACAGCGCCCTTAACTGGCGGCTGGGCAACGACGCCGAACCGCTGCTGCGTGCGATTTACCAGACGCCGCTGCCGCAGATCACCGTCGGGCGTCGCCCCTCCTCGCCCCAGGCGCTGCTTGATTTGCGTCAGCGCCTCAACGACGTGATTGCCGCCGGTCAGCTTGAAGTCAGCGACGGCGCCTTCGGCAGTAAAGTGATTATCCCCGCCGATAAGCTGTTCGCCGAACAGGGCACCGCCATTAATCCGGTGGGCCGCGCGCTGCTGGCCCGCGTCGCCACGGCGATGAAGAACGTTAAAGGTACGGTGCTGGTGTCGGTCTTTACCGACAATCGTCCGGTAGATAACAGCCGCTTCGCCTCCAGCTATGAATTTTCCTTCGCTCGCGCCCGCGCGGTGACGCAGCTGTTGCAGACGCAGCTTGCCGACGGCCACGCGATCCGTTCTGAAGGACGCGGCGACAGCGATCCGCTGCTGCCCAACGACAGCAATGAAAACCGGACACGCAATCGTCGCGTTGAGATCACCCTGTTTGCCGCGCCGGAAACGCTTGGCAATCATCAAGGAGCTCAGTAATGCGCGCATCCTTACGCCCTGTTTTGACCCATCGCCTGCTCTGGAGCTTTATCGGCGTTACGGCGCTGAGCTGCCTCGTCTGGATCCTCGGCCCGCTCTGGAGCTGGGGGGAAACCCGACCGCTGGAGCCTGAACTGCCGCGCCAGCTGACGGTAGGCGCACTCTTTTTTATCTGGATTTTGTTTCAGTTTATCCCTTCGCTCTATCGCGCCTGGTTTAACAGCAAGCTGCTCACTACGCTACAGCAGACCAGCGCGGAAGATCTCTCTGAGCGGCAGGCGACTGAAGAGCTGCTTACTCAGCGCTTCAGCGAGGCGGTGACGCAGCTAAAACGCATGCCCTTTAGCCGCAAGAGCAACAGCCGCTGGCTGGCGCGCATGCACTCCAGCTATCTCTATCAGCTGCCGTGGTATCTGGTAATCGGCGCTCCTGGCGCGGGTAAAACTACCGCGCTGCTGAATGCCGGGCTCGATTTTCCCCTGACCGACAGCGTCGGCAAAACCGCAATCCGCGGCGTCGGTGGCACCCGCCACTGCGACTGGTGGTTTACCGACCAGGCGGTGCTGATCGACACCGCCGGACGCTATACCCTGCAGGAGAGCCAGCGCGCGCGCGACGCCGGGGAGTGGCACAGCTTTATTAACCTGCTGAAGCGCTACCGCACGCGCCAGCCGATCAACGGCGTGATCATGACGCTCAGCGTGGCCGATCTGCTGAGTGAATCCGCCGAGACGCGCTTTGCCCAGGCGAGCGCCATGCGCAACCGCCTGAGCGAGCTGCACCAGCAGACCGGTATTCACTTTCCGGTTTATGTAATGGTGACCAAGACCGATCTGCTGAAGGGGTTTATGGGCTATTTCGGCGCGCTGGAGAAACGCCAGCGCGACGCTATCTGGGGCTTTACCTTCCCCTGGGAGCCGGGCAAGCCGCATAAAGACGACTGGCATCGCAGCTTTAATCAGCAGTTCCACCGTCTGGAGCGTCAGCTTCAGCAGCAGCTGAGCCACAAAATGGCGCAGGAGCGTGACCTTAACCAGCGCGCCGACTGTTTCCTCTTTCCGCAGGAGTTCGCCTCGCTGCGCCCGCTGCTGAACGAGTATCTCGACGTGGTTTTCTCCGGTCAGCAGGAGTCGATCGCCTGGAGCGCCCGCGGACTCTTTTTTACCAGCGGCACCCAGGAGGGCCTGCCCTTCGACCGCATTATGGGCGAGCTGAGCCGCAAGCTGCAGCTGCCGCAGGCGAGCGGTCAGACCATCGCCGCCTGGGACAGCGTTAACCGCAACAGCCCGATTCCCGGCAATAAGGGGCAGAGCTTTTTTATTCGCGATCTCCTCAGCGATCTGGTGTTTCGCGAAAGCGGCCTTGCCGGCAGCAACCGCCACTGGGAGCACCGTAATCAGCTGTTTCACTGGATTGGTTACGGCGTGCTGGCGGGCGCGCTGACTATCGCCTCGGGACTCTGGCTGATTAGCTTTTTCCAGAATCAGCGTTATCTCAGCCAGGTGGCGGATCGCGTGCCGACCATCGTGAAGCAGAGCCAGCAGGTGATCCATCAGCCAGCCGATAATATTTTTGATCTGCTTCCCTTTTTGAACAACCTGGTGAAATTGCCGCTCTCCGATCATTTTTCTCTGGATAATCCGCCTGTTACTATGCGCGCCGGGCTTTATCGCGGCACCCAGGTCAGCGACGCGGCCTGGGCGCTTTATCAAAATGCGCTAAAGTCTTTGCTATTACCGCGCGTCGCGCAGCAGATCACTAATCTGCTGCGAAACGACAAGGGCGATGATAATGAATACAGCCGCAACGCGCTGCGTGCCTATCAGATGCTCTACCAGCCGCGCAACTATGACGGTGAATTTCTGCGCGCCTGGCTGATGCAGAATTTGCAGCACTCGCTGCCTGAGAACGTCAGCGCGCGCGATCTGCAGCAGCTCGACTGGCACCTCAGCCAGCTGCTGGATCAGCAGATTCAGTCTTCGCCCTATGCGCGCGACAATGCGCTGATGATGCGTAAACTTGCGGAAAATCTTAAAAATGCGGGTCGGGAAGGCAGCGCGCTGGCCGTCACCCCTGCGGTGGCCGCGAAGCGATTGACCGCGCATAGCGAGTAATGATGAGGTGAGAGATGGCTGCGATCGTCGCTCCCGGCTGGTACGGGAAGCTCCCCTCAACCGGCGATTTCCTGCGCCACCGGTTGAGTGAAAAACATATCGCGCCCTGGACCCACTGGTTTCAGCAAGGGCTGATGCACTGGCACAGCCAGGAGCAGGCGGCCACCAGCTGGTTTCTGCAGGCGCCAGTGTGGAACTTCGTCCTGCCGGTTACGCCGGGGGTGCAGCAGGTGCAGATGGGCTGCCTGATGCCCTCATGTGACCGCGTGGGGCGCGCCTGGCCGCTGCTGGCGCTGCGCACCTTTCCGCTCAGCCAGTGGCATCCGGCACAGCTCGCCATATCCGGCGACTGGTTTCAGGACTTAGGCGCCACGCTCTACCAGGCGGTACGGGTGCAGATCGCCGCCGCGCAGCTGGAGCAGCAGATTCAGGCGTTGCCGCCGCTGCTGGTGCCGGAGAAGCAGCGCTCCGACATTATGGAGGTGATTGGTTTCAGCGATCTGCCCTGTACCCTGAGCTGGCGCGAGGCGGCGGACCGGTTCGATCCGCAGCAGCATATCAGCTACTGGTGGACCAATCGCTGCGATGGCTTCGCCCATGCGACCCACAAGCACAGCGGCAACCTGACGGCGCAACTGTTTTCACTACTTTTTAACCCGGCGGCAGGTACACAGCCGGGACGTAACGGCCTCTATCCGCCAATGTTCGAATAACGGCCTTGCGTTTGCCCATCAGACACGGGATGACTCATGCAATTTACCATTGTGCAGTGCAATACGGATGTTCCGGTAAAAACCGTGGCGTTTCAGCCGCCCGGCGGCACTATTGGCCGTAGCCAGGATAACGATCTGGTATTGCCGGATGAATCGCGCGCCATTTCGCGTTTGCAGGCGCTGGTACACCTTTCCGCCGACGGCGAGTGTCGCCTGACCAGCCAGGGCAGCGTAACCTCGGTGGTGCATAACGGCGTCGTGCTGGATCGGGGCATGCAGGTTCGGCTGCAGCATGGCGATGCGCTGCAAATTGGCGAATACCAGATTGCGGTACAGGACCCGGCGCGCGCCGACGCGGCGAAAGATGACCCGCTGGCGCTGTTTGTCAGTGAGATGCAGCTGGAGGAGGATCCGCTGGGCCTCGACGCAGAGCCGGTGGAAAGCGTTGTCTCTGCGTCCCCTGCCGCATCGCGCCACAGCGACGCGCGGCTGGCGATCGAACCGCAAAAAAGCGAGTCGCCGCGTTTGACCGGTGCCGCTTTGCAGGATCAGGAAAAACTGATCGCCGCGCTGCTGGAGGGCATGGGGCTGAGCAACGGCCACGCCACCCCTATTGATGAAGAGCAGATGCGCGTTACGGGACGTATGCTTAGCCTCTTTTCTCAGGGTACGGTCGCGCTGCTGTCGTCGCGCCAGATCCTGAAGCGCGGCGTTAAGGCGGATATGACAATGATCCTGAATGAGGCGAATAACCCCTTTAAGATCCTGCCTTCCGGGAAAACGGTGCTGATGCAGATGTATCAGAGCCAGATGCCCGGCTTTATGCCGCCGGAGCAGGCGGTGCGCGACGCGCTGGTGGATCTGCAGGCGCATCAGCTTGGCATGATCGCCGGTATTCGCGCGATTATCGCCGCCATGCTGCAGTCGTTTAACCCGCAGCGTCTGGAAGAGCAGGCGCGCAGCGAGGGCGTTCTGCCCAGGCTCCCCTTCTCTGTCGCCCGAAAAGCCGCGCTCTGGGATTACTTTACGCGCAATTATCAGCGCACCGCCGGCGAGATTGAAGATGACTTCCATACCCTGTTCGGCGAGGCCTTTCTGCACGCCTACGACGTGGAAGTCAACCAGTACAAAGATTCGCAGACCCGGACGGATGAAGCATGAAGATTGTTTTTGCCAGTCGCTGCCAGCAGGGGCTGCGCGATGAGAACCAGGACCGCACCGGCGCGGAAATTACCGAGGAGAAAGCCTGCTTTGTGGTATGCGACGGCGTGGCGGGCCTGTCCGGCGGCGATCGCGCCGCGCAGCTGGTGCGCGACACCCTGCTGGCCGAGCTGAATGACCAGCCCCGGCTGACGCCGGAGAATACCCACGCGGCGATTGAGCACTGCCGCGCGGCGCTGCGGCAGGCGCAGGCGCAGCAGCCTGGTTTTTCGCAGATGAGCACTACGCTGGCCGCCCTGTTTATTGACCGCCCGCAGCGGCGCGCCTGGTGGGCGCACGCCGGTGACAGCCGGGTTTATCATTTTCGCCACGGCGCGCTGTTCGACGTCACGCGCGATCACAGTCTGGCGCAGCAGCTAAAGGATGCAGGCTATGAAAATACCGGCATTAACAGTAATTTACTTTATAATGCGCTCGGCGCGGATCCAGCACGTCCGGTTACCTTTTCCGCCGAGCTGGCGCTGGAGGATGGCGACGCCTTTCTGGTCTGCACTGACGGATTCTGGCTTAACCTGACGACCAGGGAGATGGAGCAGGCATTGCGTATGGTAAATGCCTGCGAAGAGTGGCTGGCCCTGATGGAAAAAGCGGTCAGCCGCAGCGTGAAGAAGGATAATCTCAGCGCGCTCTCTGTGTGGATCGGCGAACCTCAGGACGCCACGTTGCTTTATTCTGCGGCGGATTCGGCACGCTTTCTGCCGCCCCGCGACTGATACCAGGGATCATTATGAAATTATGGTTGTCCGGCATTGCGACCTTGCTTATCGCCTTCAGCGCGCAGGCCGAAGATTATCGCGTGGTTTATTCCCCCAGCCTGGCGCTGGAGGTCTTTATTGATGGCGTAAAAAGCAAAGCGCCCGATGACTGGTGCAAAGAGTCGCTGCCGCTGCGCATCGTGTCGGGTAAAAGCACCGACTCTGCTGTGCTGACGACGTTTTTACCGCGTGTCGGCACGCTGCTGGCGAACCAGTGCGGCACGCTGGACGAACTGCCCTGGCAAATGACTAACAAAGAGGGCGGCGTACTGGCCAGCGGCAGCGCCAGCAAACTGCAAAACTGGCGGCCCATTGTGATGGCTGACGCCACCGCCAGCGCCAGCGCCGCTAACGCCGCGCCGCTCGATCTGTCACGTCCGGCCAATACCGCGCCGCTGCAGCATTTCGATCTGCCTGGCGGCTGCCGCTTCCGCACCTCATGGGACGCCGATGGACAGTCGCTGTTTATTCCCGACAGCGCGAAAGCGCAGTGCCCACAGGACGGCTGGCTGGAAGGCAAAAGCGAGATAATCTTAGCGGATAAGGGGAAAAACAGGCCTCTGCCGGTCACCTTTTATCAGGGCTACCCTGTTGCGAATCTGGCGATTTCCGGCAACTCGCTGCAAATCGTGGCCGTCAATAAAGAGCGCATGATCGTCACGCGCGCCGATGCGGCGGACAGCTGGCTGGTGCTGCCTTTCGACGAGGCGAGCCACGTCTGGCGCTTTAACGGCGCGCTACTGGTCAAAATGGATAAGAATACGGCGCAGCAGGACCCTGACGCCGTGAAATCGCGGGTGGAAACGTTGCGCGGTCTTTGGGGACCGCAGTTTATGCCACAGCAAAAAGTGAATGTGTTACTGATCGACACCCTGCACGCCGATCTGGTTGATCCGGCGATAGGTGCGTGGCGTAACATCAATTAATTACAGCGCAGCCTGCCTGCCAGGCGGTGTTCAGAGAGTTCACTATGTCGGCAAATGATAATCAAAAAGCGGTGCCCAACGCGCTCCCTGCGGGATACCGTTTTAACGAGTTTGAAATCAAGGAAGTGATTGGCGGCGGCGGTTTTGGCATCGTTTACCGCGCGTGGGATCATCAGCTCGAACGCACCATCGCTATTAAAGAGTATATGCCGGTATCGCTGGCGGTACGCGCAGAGGATATGTCGCTTGAGCTACGCGGCGAGCGCTATCAGAAGCTTTTTAATGCCGGTCTGACCAGCTTTATTCAGGAGGCGCGTCTGCTGGCGCGCTTTAACCATCCCGGCCTGCTGCACGTGCTGCGCTTCTGGGAACAGAACGGCACCGCCTATATGGGCACGCTCTACTACAGCGGCATGACGCTGAAAGAGTGGCAGCTTACCAGCCCGGATGCGGTGAACGAAGCCTGGATCCGTCGCCTGCTGCCGCCGCTGTTCGGCGCCATCAGCACGATTCATCAGGCGGGCTATCTGCATCGTGATATTTCGCTGGATAATATTCAGATTCAGGAAAACCAGCTGCCGGTTCTGCTCGACTTCGGCTCGGCGCGCAAAGAGATCGGCAATCTGTCAGACGAAACCGAGATTATGCTGAAGCCGGGCTTCGCGCCGATTGAGCAGTACAGCGAAGAGGGTGAAAACGAACAAGGCCCCTGGACAGATATTTACGCGCTCGGCGCGGTGCTGCACAGCCTGATCACCAGCAATCCGCCGCCGGTCAGCGTGGTGCGCTGCATCGAGGATAACTACCAGCCGCTGGTTGAACGTAAGCCAGCGGGCTATTCGCTGCCGCTGCTGCACGCGGTGGACTGCGCGCTGGCGATGAAGCCCGCCGATCGCCCGCAGTCGATTGACGCTTTTGCGGCGCTGATTGACCTGCCCGTCAGCGACGTGGAGGCGGTGGTTAATAGTCTGCAGCCTGCGCCGGAGCCGCTGCCTGCGCCAGCCCCGGCGCCCGTTGTTGAGGAAGAGGAGATCGTTACGCCTGCGCCGGTGGTGATGGCGGTGAATCACGGTTCGGCCAGCGTTGAGCCGGTGACGCCGCGCAACGTGCGTCGTTTGTCGCCGGGTCTGGTGGCGCTGGCGGCGGTCGCGCTGCTGGCGGTGATCGTGGTAACCTGGCTAACTAACAGACGCGACGCGACGCCGGAAAACGCAGCGCCGGCCGTTGCTGCTAACTCGGGCGTCAATAATTCGCCGCCGGCAGCAGCCACGCCCGCCGCGCTGGCGACGGTCTATCTTAAACTGGAACGCGGCGCCAACGTGGTGCTGAACGGTCAGCCAGTTGAGGTGAAAACCGGCAACAACGGTTTCGCCGCGCTTAATCTGGCGGCAGGTCAGTATCGTATTGAAGTGCACTCAGGAACCAGCATGCGCGCGCAGTCGCTGGTGATTGATAAGCCAGGCACCTGGCTGCTGAATCCGGGGAACTGATGCGCTTTCGCGGCGTGGATCGGCACGCCGCGAGCCGCTACCCCTGCGCGCAGTGCATTCCCGCCTGTAGCGCGCGCACCTGATGCGCCAGACGGCTTAAGCTCTCCTCCTCCATGCCGCGCTTCGCCAGTTCCTGCTCCAGCGAAAAGAGATATTGCGCGTTGCTGCCCAGCGGGCCGCTTGCCGCCGCGATCAGCGGCGCGACAGCCTCCGGGCAGGAGTCAGATTCATAGAGTGGATGGCGCGGGTCCATGATAAAGGCCAGCGCGGTCACGCTGCGGCCATCCTCCAGCATCAGCTCACACCAGGTCGGCAGATAGCAGCCGGTGATCATCTCGCGCTTCCACAGCAGCTCCAGCTCTTCATGCAGGCGCGTCTCCGGCAGGCGAAACGCCAGCCCGCTGGTTGATCCGCCCTCTTTCAGCGCCAGCATGCGGCCGGGATGGGACGAGGTGCCGCGTCCGGCAATCAGGCGCAGGCAGAAGGCGCGGTGCCAGCCTTCCAGCGTGCCGGATGCAACCTCGTCCGCTTCAAAAATGGGGTTCCACATCAGCGAGCCATAGCCGAAGATCCAGACCGGGCTCTGGTCGGGACGACAGGCCAGCGTGGCTGCCAGCGATGCGGCGCGCTGCTCGCAGCTCCAGAGCAGGGACTCTTCAATATCGCCGAATGACGTTTTGCAGTCTGCTTTTAATAAAAATTCTCGGGTTAACAATGCGACCTCCTGACTTCTCTTACATCCTGTCGAACATGCTCCCTGGTTAAATCGACATACGGGCGACGCGGTGAGCGGCAACGTTAGCTGACATTATGCATTTTCCGCAACGCTTTCAAGGCCAGGAATAAGCAACAAATTTAAAGTAATTTAAGAAAAAGGCCAGTATCACTGGCCTTTTCGTGGAGGGTTACTTTTTCGGGTGCCACTTATCGTCATCGCCCTTTTCGTACTCCTTTTTCACCGCCGACCAGGCAACTTTGTGAGCGACCTCTTCCTGCGACTCATCGCCGCGGCGCTCATCCTTGTCTTTGTACTGATCCCAGGCGCTGTTAAAAGCCTTCTGATAGATCTCCTGCGCGTGCGGGGGCAGTACATGTTTAACGTTGTCCGGCAGCGCTTCATGGTTCTTATACGGCATTGCATCTCCTCCATTCAGGGCCTTATCTAAGCCTGGCGTATGCGCAAAAAATTTCAACCCTGGCTTTCATTGCGGTACCACGCACAAGTAGAATAAAGCCGCTAAAAATCGTGGTTATCCTGTCAAAAAACCGCAAATAAAGCAGTTGAGCTTGCTTTACTCAAACAGTTAACCAAATGAAATTTAATAGCTAATTTATCTTTACCGCATCTTTTACCGCAGTTGAAGATTATTTTACTGAAAGTAAAAAGTGGTAAATTTTCCACATAGCAAACGGTGAAAAGTTACACTCTCTGACGACATAAAAGTTCTACTCTTTTTGTGAAGCCCCGTTTGGGTTTCGCCGAAGCTTTTCCCTTAAGAGGATGGTGAATGACTACCTATGAAAAAACACGTCACAAAGAGTTCTCGCTGATACTTCCCCTCGCCGCCCTTGGCGTCCTGTTCTTCACCGGCGGAGCAAACGGCCTGCCCGTGGTTATCGGCATCAACCTGCTGGCGCTGGTCGCGATCCTCAGCAGCGCGTTTAGCGTGGTGCGCCATGCCGACGTGCTGGCGCACCGGCTGGGTGAACCTTACGGCTCGCTGATCCTGAGTCTGTCGGTGGTTATCCTTGAGGTCAGCCTGATCTCCGCGCTGATGGCGACCGGCGACGCCGCGCCAGCCCTGATGCGCGACACGCTCTACTCCATCATTATGATCGTCACTGGCGGGCTGGTCGGGTTCTCGCTGCTGCTGGGCGGGCGTAAGTTCGCCACTCAGTATGTGAATCTCGCCGGGGTAAAGCAGTATCTGATCGCCATCTTTCCGCTGGCGATACTGGTGCTGGTATTTCCCAACGCGCTGCCGGGCGGCAACTTCACTACCACCCAGGCGCTGCTGATTGCGGCGATTTCGGCAGCGATGTATGGCGTTTTCCTGCTGATCCAGACGCGCACGCATCAGAGCCTGTTTGTCTACGAGCATGAGGACGACAGCGACGATGGCGACCCCCATCACGGCAAGCCTTCTGCGCACAGCAGCGTCTGGCATACCGTCTGGCTGATCGTGCATCTGATTGCGGTTATCAGCGTCACCAAGATGAACGCCACGACGCTGGAGCAACTGCTGTCGGAGTTTAATGCGCCTGCGCAGTTCACCGGCTTTCTGGTCGCGCTGCTGATCCTGTCGCCGGAAGGACTGGGCGCGCTGAAGGCGGTGCTGATGAATCAGGTACAACGTGCCATGAATCTCTTCTTCGGCTCCGTACTGGCGACCATTTCTCTGACCGTACCGGCGGTAACAATTATCGCCACGCTGACCGGCCAGCAGCTGGTGTTTGGCCTTGAGCCGCCGCAGATGGTCATGATGTCGGCGGTGCTGATCCTGTGCCAGATCTCTTTTTCCACCGGACGCACCAATGTGCTGAACGGCGCCGCGCACCTGGCCTTATTCGCGGGCTATCTCCTTACCATCATGCTTTAGCAACCCGCCGCGCCCAGGCAGCAAAGCGACGAAAAAAAAGAGCGATCTCTCGCTCTTTTTTATTTTGCCCGGTGAAGCGCAGCTTATTTGCTGGTATCCAGCTCCGGGAAGCTCTTCACCAGATCGTCAATCGCCTTCATCTGCACCAGGAACGGCTCAAGCTTATCCAGCGGCAGCGCGGACGGGCCGTCGCATTTTGCGTGATCCGGATCCGGATGCGCTTCGATAAACAGACCGGCAATACCGACCGCCATACCGGCACGCGCCAGCTCGCCCACCTGAGCGCGACGGCCGCCAGAGGCAGCGCCGAACGGATCGCGCGTCTGCAGCGCATGGGTCACGTCAAAAATCACCGGGCTGTTATTGGTGACTTTCTTCATGACGTTAAAGCCAAGCATGTCGACAACCAGATTGTCATAGCCAAAGTTGCTGCCGCGATCGCACAGAATAACTTTATCGTTGCCGCCTTCCGCGAACTTATCCACGATATTGCCCATCTGACCCGGGCTGACGAACTGCGGCTTCTTCACGTTGATGACCGCGCCGGTTTTCGCCATCGCTTCAACCAGGTCGGTCTGACGCGCCAGAAACGCCGGCAGCTGGATCACATCCACCACGTCGGCCACCGGCTGCGCCTGCGCTGGCTCGTGCACGTCGGTAATGATCTTCACGCCAAACGCCTGCTTCAGCTCCTGGAAAATCTTCATGCCCTCTTCGAGGCCTGGACCGCGATAGGATTTGATGGAAGAGCGGTTCGCCTTGTCAAAAGAGGCCTTGAACACGTACGGAATGCCGAGCTTGTCGGTGACCTTAACGTAGTGTTCGCAAATACGCATGGCGAGATCGCGCGATTCCAGCACGTTCATGCCGCCAAACAGCACAAATGGCAGATCGTTAGCGACCTTGATATCACCAATAGTGACGACTTTCTGAGTCATGCCCTTTCCTTAACTGTGTGGTGCGCTTAGTGCAGCGTCACCTGTTTCTGTTCAATTGCGTGAATTTGCACTTTGATCATTTCGCTGACCGGGTCTTCAGGACAGTGCTCAACGAAATAAGTTAAATCGTTTAACGCAATATGCTCGCATTCCAGCTGAGCATAGATCAAACCGCGATCGCGAATCTCATAGGGATCGTCTGGATCGATCTGCAACAGCACCTGGCTCACGCCCAGCGCCAGCTCCATCTGCTTCTCCTCCATCAGCGCCGCTTTCATGGTGTCGAGCATCTTGCGCATCACGCTAATGGTCTTCGCCTCTTCCAGATCGTCGTCGTAGAGCTTCGCCGTGGGGCTGATATTGCCTTTCAGCCAGACTTCCAGCGTATGGGTATCCAGCGTCTCGCCGTTGAAGGGATTGATCAGCCACATATCGCCGTCAATCCAGTCTGCGCGCAAAATAAGCTGAGTGGGGAAAATAACCGGCATCAGCGGAATCTCCAGCGCCTGCGCGATATGCAGCAGGATCACACCCAGCGAGACCGCCGTTCCCTGGCGCGTCTTCAGCACTTTATCCAGCCACAGCGCGTCGGAAAGGTTATAGATGCCGCTGGCGCCGCCGAAGCCCCACTGTCGATAGAAAAGCTCCAGCAGCTTCTCCAGCTGCATATCGGCGTCCTGCTCGCTGCTTACATAGCGGCGGGCTTCCGCCACCAGCGCGGCCAGCTGCTCCTGTACGGAGGAGGCAGGAAAATCGGCGCGAATCGCTCGGGTCGCGCCAATCACCGCTTCACACAGCGGCGTCTGGCTAAAATCTAATTGTTCTGCGGAGGTCATACTATCCCCAATAATGGCATTTTGGTCACCGCCAGCTTAATCACTGTCACCAGCGCGACCAGCGCGACCAGGAAAGCGATCCAGCGCGTGCGGCTGGTGCGCGGGCGACGGCTTAATGCCACGGAACCTAAGGCGATGTAGATAATAACGCCTAAAAGCTTCTCCGTCAGCCAGCTTCCTTGCGGCGAGAAGGGGTAAAAGTGTGTAATGACCACCAGCAGCACGCCGGTAAGCAGTAAAAAGGTATCGTTAACGTGTGGCGTAATGCGCACCCAGCGGCGCTGTAGCAGCGCCGAACCGCTGCGCAGCCAGTAAAAACGCACGATAAAAAGCGCAATGCTGATAAATACTGTCAGCAGATGCAGTTGTTTAATCAGAGGATAGTAAGCGGCCATGGTACGTCCTTTTTAAGATGGAATATGACCGAGCGTGACGCGCGGATTGCCGCCGTAGTCATTCACGGTCTCGACCTGAAGAAAACCTTGCTGCTGCATCAGCGCGCGCACCGCCGCATCCTGCTGCCAGCCATGCTCCAGCAGCAGCCAGCCGCCAGGCGCAAGCCACTGCGGCGCCTGCGCGATCAGCAGGCGCAGATCCGCCAGCCCGGCTTCATCGGCCACCAGCGCGCTGCGCGGTTCAAAACGCACGTCGCCCTGCGAGAGATGACGATCGCACGCGTCGATATAGGGAGGATTGCTGACGATAAGGTCAAACCGCGCGGCGGACAGCGCGTCGAACCAGTGGCTCAGCATGAATTCAGCGTTGGCTATCGCCAGCCGCTCGGCGTTGCTTTGCGCCAGCGTTACGGCCGCCTCAATGCGATCGACGCCCAGCACCTGACAGTCAGGACGTTCGCTCGCCAGCGCCAGCGCGATTGCGCCAGTGCCGGTGCCGAGGTCGAGGATGCGCGACGGCGCGGCAGGCAGACGCGCCAGCGCCTGTTCTACCAGCACCTCGGTATCGGGACGCGGGATTAGGGTTGCGTCGGAGACGCGCAGCGGCAGCGACCAGAACTCGCGCTCGCCGACCAGATGCGCCACCGGCTCGCCCCGCACGCGCCGCGCCAGCAGCGCGTCGAGGCGCGCCAGCTGCTCTGGCAGCAGCGCGGTCTCATCAAACGCCACCAGCCAGCTGCGCGACTTACCAGTGACGAAACCGAGCAGGATCTCCGCGTCGCGCTTCGGGCTGTCGCCGCCCTGCAGAGCGGCGACAGCCTGTTTCATCCAGCTTTTAAAATCCATTACTCCTGACCAGCCAGCGCGGCCAGCTGATCGGCCTGATGCTCCTGCACGATCGGCTCAATCAGGTTATCCAGCTTGCCTTCCATGGTCTCGTCGAGGCGGTAAATGGTCAGGTTGATACGGTGATCGGTGACGCGCCCCTGCGGGAAATTGTAGGTGCGGATACGATCGGAACGGTCGCCGCTGCCCAGCAGGTTGCGGCGCGTGCTCGCCTCCGCCTCGTGGCGCTTCGCCATCTCCGCGGCGTGAATGCGCGCGCCCAGCACCGCCAGCGCTTTGGCTTTGTTTTTGTGCTGGGAACGCTCATCCTGACACTCCACCACGATGCCGGTCGGCAAGTGGGTGATACGGATAGCGGAGTCGGTGGTGTTAACGTGCTGACCGCCCGCGCCCGATGAGCGGAAGGTATCGATTTTCAGATCGGACGGATTGATATCCGGCAGCTCCGCTTCCGGCACTTCCGGCATCACCGCAACGGTGCAGGCGGAAGTATGGATACGTCCCTGAGATTCGGTTTCCGGCACGCGCTGCACGCGGTGACCGCCCGATTCGAACTTCAGACGGCCATAGGCACCTTCGCCAGTCACGCGCGCGATTACCTCTTTATAACCGCCGTGTTCGCCCTCGTTGGCGCTGACGATCTCCACGCGCCAGCGGCGGGCTTCGGCGTAGCGGCTGTACATGCGGAATAGATCGCCGGCGAAGATCGCCGCCTCGTCGCCGCCGGTGCCGGCGCGCACTTCGATAAAGCAGGCGCGTTCGTCATCAGGGTCTTTCGGCAGCAGCAGGACCTGCAGCTGCTGCTCCAGCCGCTCGCTCTCTTCGCGCGCCTGCTGCAGCTCTTCCTGCGCCATATCGCGCATTTCCGCATCATCCAGCATCATCTGGGCGGTTTCGATATCTTCCTGCGTCTGCTGCCACGCGCGGAAACATTGGGTAACGTCGGTTAGCTGGGCATATTCACGCGAAAGCGCGCGGAAGCGGTCTTGATCGGCGATTACGCTGGCATCGCCCAGCATCGCTTCCACTTCTTCGTGGCGCTCCTGCAGCGCTTCCAGTTTGGCAACAATAGAGGTTTTCATGTCGTGATGGGATTCTCGTCACAGAGGGCAACAGCCCGGGAGTCTACTCGAGACCGAGGCTGTCGCGAAGCAATTGCAGGCGTTCAGTGTCGCCGTCGCGGGCGGCCTGCTGCAGAGATTTGGTTGGTGCGTGAATTAAACGGTTGGTCAGCTTATGCGCCAGCTCCTGCAACACTTTTTGCGGATCTGCGCCCTGTTGCAGCGCGGCCAGCGCGCGAGATTCAAGATCGGCGCGCACGCTTTCCGCCTGAGAGCGGTATTCGCGAATTGTCTCTACCGCGCTCTGCGCGCGCAGCCAGGACATAAATTCGCCGCTCTCCTGCACCACGATGCTTTCGGCCTGGACGGCGGCGGCTTTGCGCTGCGCCATATTTTGCTCGATGATCGCCTGCAGATCGTCAACGCTGTAGAGATAGGCGTTAGGCAGCTTGCCTACTTCCGGCTCGACGTCGCGCGGCACAGCGATATCCACCAGCAGCATCGGTTTGTTGCGGCGCGCTTTCAGCGCACGCTCCATCATCCCTTTGCCGATAATCGGCAGCGGGCTGGCGGTGGAGGAGATAACGATATCGGCATCGACCAGGCGCGCATCGATCTCAGCCAGGTCGATGACTTCTGCGCCTACCTCTTCCGCCAGGCGCTCGGCGCGCTCGCGCGTGCGGTTGGCGATAATCAGCTTCTGCACTTTATGCTCGCGCAGATGGCGCGCCACCAGCTCGATGGTTTCACCTGCGCCAACCAGTAGCACATTCACCGTCGATAGAGATTCAAAGATCTGGCGCGCCAGGGTACAGGCGGCGAACGCAACCGACACCGCGCTGGCGCCGATTTCCGTCTCGGTGCGCACCCGTTTGGCGACCGAGAAGGTTTTCTGAAACATGCGTTCCAGTTCGCTGCTCAGCGCATGGCCGCGCTGCGAATCGGCGAAGGCTTTTTTCACCTGGCCGAGGATTTGCGGTTCGCCCAGCACCAGCGAGTCAAGGCCGCTCGCTACGCGCATTAGATGGCTTACCGCCGCATTGTCCTGATGCCAGTAAAGACTTTGACGCACGTCCTCTTCATTGAGATGGTGATAATCACACAGCCAGCGCACCAGGCGCTCCTGCAGATCCGCCTGCTGTTCTACGCTAAGGTAGAGTTCAGTGCGGTTACAGGTAGAGAGAACGACGCCGCTCTGCACCATTGGCTGGGAAAGCAGGCTGTCGAGCGCCTGTTCCAGCACGTCCGGCCCGAACGCGACGCGTTCGCGCAGCGCGACAGGTGCAGTTTTATGATTGATTCCGAGAGCGAGCAGCGTCATGGCGATAAAAGTTGGGTTGTCCCAATAATGTCAGGGTTTTGTGAGGCGCATTCTACAAGATGCGGCAGATCATGAAAAGCCATACAAAGGCTATGACTGTAATAAGATTAAACTGATCGTGCGCAATTTTCCTCTAATCGGCATTGACGGTTTATAAGCGGATCGCTAGCGTTATCTGTTACGAATTAAAAACGTGTCCGAGGAGATGACCACGTGATGACCTTTTCACCACGCACTATGTTGCGCCTTTTGCCGCTGGCGAGCGCCCTGCTCACCGCCTGTGCCGTTCATCAACCGCAGGGGCCAGGTCCGAGCACCACCGCGCCGCAGTGGCAGCAACATCAGCAGGACGTGGCGAAAGTCACGCACTATCAGACGCGCGGCGCCTTCGCCTATCTTTCTGACAAGCAGAAAGTCTACGCGCGCTTTAACTGGCAGCAGACCGCTCCGGACCGCTATCGCCTGCTGCTGACCAATCCGCTCGGCAGCACCGAGCTGCAGCTTGACGCCCAGGGCGACACCGTGCAGCTGGTGGACAACAAAGGCAAGCGCTATGTCAGCAACGACGCGGAGAAGATGATCGCCCAGCTCACCGGCATGGATATTCCGCTCGCCAACCTGCGCCAGTGGATGATGGGCCTGCCCGGCGACGCCAGCGACTATCAGCTAAACAGCAGCTACCAGCTGAAGAGCCTGAACTACAGCAGCAACGGCCAGAAGTGGCAGGTCACTATTCAGGATTACGACAGCAAAACGACCCCGGCGCTGCCGGCGAACCTGGAGCTGCGCGAAGGCGACCAGCGCATCAAGCTGCGTATGGATAGCTGGACCTTGCAATGATCACCTCCTGGCCCGCTCCGGCAAAGCTTAACCTGTTTCTCTATATCACAGGCCGTCGCGCGGACGGCTACCACAATCTGCAAACCCTGTTTCAGTTTCTCGACTACGGCGATACGCTGCATATCACGCCCGACAGCAGCGGCCGCGTGACGCTGACCACGCCGGTTGACGGCGTTGCCCATGATGACAACCTCATCATTCGTGCCGCAGCGGCGCTGCGCCAGGCGGCGCAGGCCGGGAACAGACTGCCTGCCGACGCCGGCGCGCAGATAGCCATTGAAAAACGCCTGCCGATGGGCGGCGGACTGGGCGGCGGCTCGTCAAATGCCGCGACGGTGCTGGTGGCGCTTAATTATCTGTGGGATACCGGCCTCTCTTTTGAGGCGCTGGCGGAGCTTGGCGTTCAGCTTGGCGCGGACGTGCCGGTGTTTGTCAGAGGTTTCGCCGCCTTTGCGCAGGGCGTCGGCGAACAGCTTCAGCCTGCCGATCCGGCGGAGAAATGGTATCTGGTGGCGCATCCGGGCGTGAGCATTCCAACCCCATTAGTGTTTAACGATCCGCAGCTTACGCGAGACTCGCCAGTGCGTTCGCTGGCGGCGCTTTTATCTACACCCTTCCACAATGATTGTGAGGCAGTAGTAAGAAAACGTTTTCGCGAGGTTGATGAGCTTGTTTCCTGGCTGCTAGAATACGCGCCGTCGCGCCTGACTGGCACTGGCGCCTGCGTGTTTGCCGAATTTGACACGGAGTCCGCCGCTCGTCAGGTGCTGGAACTCGCCCCGAAATGGGTATGCGGATTTGTTGCGCGAGGCGTTAACGTCTCGCCTCTGCATCGCACCCTTTCCGGGCTGTAAGCGCATGTGTGACAGTGTCACCCTGTTCCAGACGCTGCACTCTGTGCATTAACACACCCGTATGAACATGCGCTGCGGTATGCGCCGGTTACCGTAACGCCGTTCATTCTCTGGACGCAAAGCCTGAGGTTCTTCTCGTGCCTGATATGAAGCTATTTGCTGGTAACGCCACCCCGGAACTAGCACAACGTATTGCCAACCGCCTTTACACTAGCCTCGGAGACGCCGCAGTGGGCCGTTTCAGCGATGGCGAAGTGAGTGTACAAATTAATGAAAATGTACGCGGTGGTGATATTTTCATCATCCAGTCCACCTGTGCTCCCACCAATGATAATCTGATGGAACTGGTTGTGATGGTCGACGCGCTGCGTCGAGCTTCTGCTGGTCGTATTACCGCGGTTATTCCTTACTTCGGCTATGCCCGTCAGGACCGCCGCGTGCGTTCCGCGCGCGTGCCAATCACCGCTAAAGTGGTCGCGGATTTCCTTTCCAGCGTTGGCGTCGATCGCGTTCTGACGGTCGATCTTCACGCCGAGCAAATCCAGGGCTTCTTTGACGTCCCGGTTGATAACGTTTTCGGCAGCCCTATTCTGCTGGAAGACATGCTGCAAATTGGTCTGGAAAACCCGATTGTGGTTTCTCCGGACATCGGTGGCGTCGTACGTGCTCGTGCGATCGCTAAACTCCTCAACGATACCGATATGGCTATCATCGATAAACGTCGTCCGCGCGCTAACGTTTCTCAGGTAATGCACATCATCGGCGACGTGGCAGGCCGCGACTGCGTGCTGGTCGACGATATGATCGACACCGGCGGCACGCTGTGCAAAGCGGCGGAAGCGCTGAAAGAGCGCGGCGCGAAACGCGTTTTCGCTTACGCAACGCACCCCATCTTCTCCGGCAACGCGGTTGAGAATCTGCGTAAATCGGTCATCGACCAGGTTATCGTCTGCGACACCATCCCTCTTTCTGAAGAGATGAAGTCGCTGCCGAACGTGCGTACCCTGACCCTTTCCGGCATGCTGGCTGAAGCGATCCGTCGTATCAGCAACGAAGAGTCTATCTCGGCGATGTTCGAGCATTAATTCTTTGCTAAATAAAAAACCGGGCCACGCGCCCGGTTTTTTTATGTGCGGTGCCAACCGTTAATGATGCGGCGTGCGGCGACAGCGCTCGTCATAGTGGCGGTGCCAGAAATAGCGGTCTTCGATCTTTTCTCGCCCGCTGACGCGCGCACCTGCCAGCCATAACAGCGCGCCAATAAAGATGCCCAGAATAGCGGCCTGCGCCAGCAGAGCGGGCATCTGGATGCTCGGCAGCTGGTTAAGCACTGAGAAAAAGATGCTGGAAACCATCACGATCAGCCCCACAATCATCATGGCGTTTCCTGCTTTTCGACAATGTTGATGTTTCATAACTCACCTCTGTCCATATGAACAAGCAATTAAAACCGCACGTAATGTTAACCTGCCATAAGTTTAGGCAATGACTGGCCCTGAATTTGCGTCCAGGATCACACAACGCTCACAAACATTGACGAAGCTTTACGCGCAGCAGCTTGATTTCAAAATAAATTAGTTAATCACGCTGCGTAACCAACTATCCCGACGAAGTTTGTTCTCTTTCCTGCCGCGAAGTACACTAACGCCTTTTCCATACCTGAGCAGGATAATCATCGTGAGCAGCATTAAACTGATTGTGGGCCTGGCCAATCCCGGCGCAGAGTACGCCGCGACGCGGCATAACGCGGGCGCCTGGTATCTCGATTTACTGGCGGAGCGCCATAATCAGTCGTTAAAGGAAGAGGCGAAATTTTTCGGCTATACCGCACGCATTAGCCTGGCGGGTGAAGATGTGCGTCTGCTGGTGCCGACAACCTTTATGAACCTCAGCGGCAAAGCCGTGGCGGCAATGGCGACCTTTTTCCGCATCACGCCGGAAGAGATTCTGGTGGCGCACGATGAGCTGGATCTGCCGCCTGGCGTGGCGAAATTCAAGCAGGGCGGCGGGCATGGCGGCCATAATGGCCTGAAAGACATCATCAGCAAACTCGGCAACAACAATAATTTTCATCGCCTGCGTATCGGCATCGGCCATCCAGGCGATCGCAATAAGGTGACCGGCTTTGTGCTGGGCAGGCCACCCGCCAGCGAGCAGAAGCTGATCGACGATGCTATTGATGAAGCGGCGCGCTGCACTGAAGTGTGGCTGAAAGAGGATCGTCTGAAGGCGATGAACCGGCTGCACGCGTTCAAGGCGAGCTAAACGCCCTGCCCGCGCGATTTCTGTGTATAATGCGCCAACTTTTTTTCGTTTCCGGCAATGCCTGCAAGCAGGCGTTGCACCTCAAGTTAGAAGGGTAATCAACCATGGGATTCAAATGCGGTATCGTGGGCCTGCCGAACGTCGGTAAATCCACCCTGTTCAACGCGCTGACTAAAGCGGGCATCGAAGCGGCTAACTTCCCCTTCTGCACCATTGAGCCCAACACCGGCGTAGTACCGATGCCGGATCCGCGCCTTGATCAGCTGGCGGAGATCGTCAAACCGCAGCGCCTGGTGCCGACCACCATGGAGTTCGTTGATATCGCGGGCCTGGTAAAAGGCGCGTCGAAAGGCGAAGGCCTGGGCAACCAGTTCCTGACCAATATCCGCGAAACCGAAGCGATCGGCCACGTGGTGCGCTGCTTCGAAAATGAAAACATCATTCACGTCGCGGGCAAAGTGAACCCGGCGGAAGATATCGACGTCATCAATACCGAACTGGCGCTCTCTGACCTTGAGACCTGCGAGCGCGCCATTCAGCGCGTGCAGAAGAAAGCCAAAGGCGGCGATAAAGATGCGAAAGTCGAGCTGGCTGCGCTGGAGAAGTGTCTGCCGCACCTGGAAAACGCCGGGATGCTGCGCGCGCTGAAGCTTGATGCCGACGAGAAAGCGGCAATCCGTTATCTCAGCTTCCTGACGCTGAAGCCGACCATGTATATCGCTAACGTCAACGAAGATGGTTTTGAGAACAACCCTTACCTGGATCAGGTACGCGCGATCGCCGAAGCGGAAGGCTCAGTAGTGGTACCGGTTTGCGCGGCGGTGGAATCAGATATCGCCGAGCTGGACGATGAAGAGCGCGACGAGTTTATGGCCGAGCTGGGCCTGGAAGAGCCGGGCCTGAACCGCGTTATCCGCGCCGGTTATGCGCTGCTGAACCTGCAGACCTACTTTACGGCCGGTGTGAAAGAAGTACGCGCCTGGACGATTCCGGTCGGTGCTACCGCGCCGCAGGCGGCGGGCAAGATCCATACCGATTTCGAAAAGGGCTTTATCCGCGCGCAGACCATCGCGTTTGAAGACTTTATCGCTTATAAAGGCGAACAGGGCGCGAAAGAAGCGGGCAAGATGCGTTCAGAAGGGAAAGAGTACATCGTGAAAGATGGTGATGTGATGAACTTCCTGTTCAACGTCTAAGCCTTTTTAATTTACTGCGGTTATCGCCTCTCCTGCGGCGCGATAACGCCTTAAAATCCACGCCAGCGCGCGTGGATTTTTTTATCTGAAATAAAGATTACTGTTTCGCTCTGGCCGAAGCGGCTACGCGAGCCAGGTTCCCTGCCTTTGCCGACCAGCATGTTTACGACGTGATGGGATCGGCGCGCTGGAATATGCAAGGACAGCCCTGAGCGACCATCCGCAGTTCCTCCCTGCCAGACGATACTTGCTCCGGTGCTATGTCGGGGTAATAAAGCCTCTTTAGTATGCTGTAACTAAGATAGCAGGCTGCGCCAGGTTAAAAACCTGTGGCAAACCAGCCTGCGCTCCCTGCCCGGCCGCTTTACGCGCAGAATAAAAGCCTTTGCAAAGCCGCAGAGAAAGGGATAATACCCCACCGCTTTCCGACAAAGGACCGACGATGCGCGACACACCGCAGGGCAACCTGACCCGCAAAAAACATATGAAGCTGAGCACGCTCGTCACGCTGATGATCGGTGCGGTGGTGACCTTCGTACTGCTGAGCGTGCATCTGCTCTACTTCTTTCAAATCGGCAACGCCACGCAAAAGCAGCTGGAAGACAAGGCATTGGCCGTTGCGCGTACGCTGGCGGACGTACCGGCGATTCAGCAGGCGCTTCTTGGGTCGCCGAACGCCGACATTATCCAGCCCATCGCCCGCGCGGCGCAGCAGCACAATAATCTGCTGTTCGTGGTGGTGACCAATATGCAGGGCATTCGCTACTCCCATCTTAATCCGGCGCTGATCGGCCAGCATTTTATCGGCGACGATATTAACCCTGCGCTGCAGGGCAAAGAGAACGTCTCAGTTAACCGCGGCTCACTGGCGGAGGCGCTGCGCGTCTTTACGCCGGTCTATGACGCGCAGCAGCGGCAGATTGGCGTGGTCTCGATAGGCATCTCTCTGGAGGCGGTCAGCGTTCAGATCAACCAGAGCCGCTGGAGCATTATCTGGACCATTCTGATTGGCGCGCTGGCGGGCACGCTGGGCACACTGGCGCTGGTAAAAACCCTGAAGCGCATACTCTTTGGTCTGGAACCCTGGGAGATCTCGTCGCTGTTTGAACAGCGTCAGGCGATTCTGCACTCGGTCAAAGAGGGGGTTATCGCGGTAGACGCGCATGCGGAGGTATCGCTAATCAACGAGGCGGCGCAGAAGCTGCTGACGGATAACAGCGCCGGCAGCATGGATGACGCCAGTGTTATCCATGCTCAGCTGCAGGAGACGCTGCGCACCGGCCGCGCACGACGCGACGAGGAGCTGAATCTCAACGGCCATGTGCTGTTGAGCAATACCGTACCGGTCTACAGCCAGCAGCGGCTGATCGGCGCGGTCTGTACCTTCAGGGATAAAACCGAAATCACACAGCTTCTGCAGCGCCTGAGCGGCATGGTAAACTACGTTGACGCGCTGCGTGAGCGCTCGCATGAATTTATGAATAAGCTGCACGTCATTCTTGGCCTGCTGCACATGAAAAACTATGCGCAGGTCGAAGCCTATATTTTAAAGACGGCGAACAACTACCAGACCGAGATCGGTTCGCTGCTCGACAAAATTAAGTCGCCGGTGATCGCCGGTTTCCTGCTGAGTAAAATCAACCGCGCGTCGGACAGCGGCCATCGTCTGACGCTGAGCGACGCCAGCTTTTTGCCGGATATCGGCAACGAGCAGCAGATCGCCGTGTTGATTACCGTACTTGGCAACCTTATCGAGAACGCGCTCGACGCGCTCGGCGAGGAAAACAACGGTGATATTCACGTGATGCTGCACTATCAGAACGGCTGGCTGGCCTGTGAAGTCAGCGATGACGGGCCGGGCATCGCGACCGATCAGCTGGATGCTATCTTTGACAAAGGCTTCTCGACGAAAGGCGAAGATCGCGGCGTCGGGCTTTATCTGCTGAAGCAGCAGACGGAAAGCCTTGGCGGCAGCGTCAGCGTTGAGTCGGAACCCGGCGTGTTCACCCAATTTTTTGTACAACTTCCCTGGGATGGAGGCAACAAAACCGCATGATCAATGTGTTAGTGGTCGATGATGATGCTATGGTCGCTGAGCTGAATCGCGTTTACGTCGGGCAGGTGCCGGGCTTTCACTGCGTCGGAACGGCGTCGACGCTGCAGCAGGCGAAAGAGATGATCCTTCACAGCGAGCCCGCCGTGGATCTGGTGCTGCTCGATATCTATCTGCAGCATGAGAACGGCCTGGATCTGCTGCCGGAGCTGCGTGAGGCGAAACAGCCTGTCGAGGTGATCATTATTTCATCCGCCGCTGACGCCGCCACCATCAAAACCTCGCTGCACTACGGCGTGGTGGATTACCTGATTAAGCCGTTCCAGTTCCCGCGTTTTGAAGAAGCCCTGACCAACTGGCGGCAAAAGAAATCGCTGATGGATAACCACCTTTACTACCAGCAGGCGGAAGTCGATCAGCTGATCCACGGCAATCCCCCCACCAGCAACGACAGCAAACGGCTGCCGAAAGGGCTGACGCCGCAGACGCTGCGCACCCTGTGTCAGTGGATCGACGCCCATCCCGGCAGCGAATTCTCGACCGACGAACTGGCGGCGGAGGTCAATATCTCACGCGTCTCCTGCCGCAAATACCTTATCTGGCTGGCGCAGATCAATATTCTCTTTACCAGCATCCACTACGGCGCGACCGGCCGTCCGGTCTATCGCTACCGCCTGCAGCCGGAATATCACTCGCTGCTCAGGCAGTACTGTCAGTAACCAGCCGGTAGCTGTGGTCGTGCAGGCGAAACCTGAACTGGCGCGACGAGGAGCAGATCACCTCATGGTCGCGGGTAAGGAATATCGCCTCGATATGGGGCGTATCGCGCAGCGCCAGCAGGCTCTTCTCCACGCCCAGCCCATAGAGCAGCGTGGTATAGATATCGCCGTCAAGCGAGCGGTCGGAGATCACCGTAACGCTCAGCAGCTCGTTGTCGAGCGGATAGCCGCTGCGCGCATCAAGAATATGGTGATAGCAGCGCCCGTCTTGCTCGAAGTAGCGCTCGTAGATCCCGGAAGTCACCACTGACTTACCCGCCACTTCAATAACGCCAGTCAGCTCCCCGGCGTTGCCAAATGGCGTTTTCAGCCCCACAGACCAGCCGCGGGTCTGCGGCGGCGCGCCGAGCGTCTGCACGTTGCCACCCAGATTGATAAGGGCCCTTTCCACCCCCTGCTGGCGCAGAAAGCTGCGCACCCGATCGGCGATATAGCCTTTGGCGATAGCGCCCAGATCGATCTCCATGCCTGGCTGACGCAGGAACACGCTGAGCCGGCTGGGATCCAGCTCGACCTGGCGCGGATCGGTTAACGCCATCCGCTGTTCCAGCTCAGCGCGTGGCGGCACGCTGTTGCCCTGAAAGCCGATCTTCCAGCGCTTGACCAGCGGGCCGATAGTGAAATTAAACAGGCTTTCCGGCAGCAGGCTGACCTGATGCGCGCACTGGATCAGCTCAAACACCTCGCGGCTGACGCTTATCGCCTCTTTGCCTGCCGCATGGTTGACCGCCATCACCTCTGACTGGGCGCGGTTGACCGTGAGAATATTTTCATAATGGCGGATCAGGCGGAAAACCTGGGCGGCGAGGCTGGCATTATCGTCAAAGAGTTTAAGCAGAATGGGCGAGCCCATTAGCACTGCGGAATAGGCGTAAACGCCTTCGTCGGCTGACATACTCGCCTCGGTTGTCAAAGTGAACCTGCGGCTGGCGAGGCCGCAGCGAGCAATCCTTCCACGCCCGCTGCGCCACGCCGGGTACGGCTACCAGCAGCAGACTAGCTGCGCGCCAGGGCCGCCGCGTTACGTCCGGCAAGGATACCAAAGATAATGATATCCGCCACGGCATTGCCGCCGATGCGGTTGGCACCGTGGATGCCGCCGACCACTTCGCCCGCCGCCCAGGCGCCGCGGATCGGCTGTTTATTGCTGTCGAGCACCGCGGTATCGGTATTAATGGTCACGCCGCCCATGGTGTGATGCACCCCTGGCGCCACGCGAATAGCGTAGAAAGGCCCCTGATTGAGAGGATGACGCAGCGCCGTGGTGCGGCCGAAATCCTCATCTTTCTGGTCCACGACAAACTGGTTGTAGCGCGCCAGCGTCTCTTCCAGCGTGGTGTGCTCCATATTGAGTTTCACCGCCAGCTCGCCCACGGTGGGCGCGCTGATAACAAAGCCCTTGGCGATATACTCATCCGCCGCTTTGTTGTTCGCCCGCACCTGCTCGTCGAAAACCACCCAGGCGCTCTTCTCAGGCAGCGCAATAATCTGCGCGGAAACTTTGTCGCGCGTCTCCATCTCGTTAAAGAAGCGTTTGCCCTCCTGCGACACCAGGATCGCGCCGCCGCCGCGAATCGACTCGGAGATAAGATAAGAGGTAGTCTGCTCGACGGTAGGATGGATCTGGATTTCGCCCATATCCACGGTATCCGCGCCCAGCTTCTGCAGCATAGCGATACCGCTGCCGGTCGCGCCTTTATGGTTAGTCGTGACGAAACCATCCAGCTCTGGGCGGTATTTCACGACCATCTCGCGGTTGGCGCTAAAGCCGCCGGTGGCGACGATAACGCTTTTCGCATAGAGGATGCGGCTGTCGTAATACTCATCCACCACCTTCACGCCGGTGACCGCGCCGTTCTCAGTGAGAATTTCCGCGACCGAGGTATCGAGCAGCACTTCAATGTTGCGCTTGTTGATGTTTTTTACCAGGCCGCTGATCAGGTAGCCGCCAACCGCCGAGCGATCCGCAGGACGGTGCGTACGGTCGATGCTCATCCCGCCGGTGATGGTGATATCGTTCAGCTCGATGCCGTGGTCGGCCAGCCAGTCGATCGCCTCCGGCGCCAGCTCGACGAACTCGCGCAGCAGCACCGGATTGTTTTTGTTCTGGCCGCCTTTCAGCGTCTCCTGATAAAAAAGCTCTTTGCTGTCCTTGATGCCTTTCATCGCCTGGAAACGGGTTTCCGCCGCGTTCATGCCCACCGAGGCTTTGATGGTGTTGCCGCCGATGGTCGGCATTTTCTCGATAATCACCACGCGTGCGCCTTCGTCATGCGCCTGGATGGCCGCCGCCAGGCCTGCGCCGCCGCTACCGATGACCACAACGTCGTAGTTTTGCGGCGCGGCGGGGTTGCCGCCCTCTTCAATCACATACTCTTTGCTAGAGGTAGAGAGCGCGCGCGATACCGCTTTTTTCAGCGCCTCGCTCTGGGTAGTCGCGCCGGTAATGGCATCGACGTGCGGGCTGTTGGCAACCAGAATCCGGTTACGCAGGCTTTCAAAGGTTTCGGTGAAATCGACGTCCAGCGTATCGTCCGGCACCATTGAGATGTCGGTGATACGGTCGGTATCCAGCGTGACGTTGATTTTCAGCTTCAGCGCTTCCGCCTCCACTTTTTCCTGATAAACGCCCGCCTTATATTTGCGGCCCGGCGCGCTGACTTCGCGGATCAACGCGTCCACCAGCGAGAAGCGCCACAGCGGTTCCGGGATCATCAGGGCTTCGCGCTGGGTGCTGTCGATATAGAGGTCAAGGTGCTCATTATTCAGGATGCGATCCGCCCAGTCCGGGTAGGCAATACAGGCTTTACCGATCGCCACCAGGTCGTAGCCATGCTCCAGCGCCTTCTCCGCATCCGCTTTATTCACCACGCCGCCCACGCCAATCACCGGCACCTTCGCCAGCCGCTCAGAGCGCTGCGCAATAAATTTATCGATCAGCGGCGTGGGATCCTGGGTGTCGACGATGGAGGGACGCAGCAGCTGACCAACCGAGAAGTGCACATAGTCAAGCCCGCGCTCCGCCAGTTTCTCCAGCAGATAGAGCGTATCGGCGAAGCGGATGCCGGGCACTTCGATCTCTTCCGGCGAGAAGCGATAGCCGATAATAAAGGTGTTGTGTGCGATGCGCTCCGCCATCTTATGGGCGATATCCAGCACCGCCAGCGGGAAACGGGCGCGATTTTCGCGGCTGCCGCCCCACTTGTCGTCGCGCTGGTTGGAGTTCGGGGAATAGAACTGCTGAATCAGGTAGGTGTTGGCACCGTGGAGTTCGACGCCATCGAAGCCTGCTTTGATGGCGCGGTTCACCGCGTCACCGAATTTCGTGATCATTACCTCGACTTCATCAGCGTTCAGCGCCTGCGGCGTGGTTGCGCCTTCGCGCGGCGCGGCGATAGCGCTGGGGCCGACCGGCGTTTTGCCGCCGATCAGCTCAGGTTCGACCATACGGCCGCCGTGGTAGATCTGTAAGATGGCCGTTGAGCCCTGGGATTTGATCGCGTCGGCGATGCGGGCGAGGCCAGCGATTTTATTGTCGTTGTCGATGGCGATCGCGCCAGGAAAGGCGGGGCCTTTCGCGTCGATAAAGCAGCACTCGACGATAACCGTACCAAGCGTACCGGCGCGCGCGCGATAGTACTCCACCAGCTCGCTGGTTACGGTGCCGTCGTAAAAACCTGTACAGGTGGTCATCGGCGCCATGACCAGACGATTTTTTAATACCGCGCCGTTGGGCAAAGTCAGCGGATTTAAAAGCGGGGTGCGAGTATTCATTTAGATTAACTCCGGAAATTAAAAGCTGAAAATTCTTGCGGACGAGGCTTGCTGGCAATTATTAAAAGGTCCGACTTCATGCCCCTAATATACCAGTTACTTTAGATACAAAAGAAATGAATATAGTTATAAAACTTTTAAAGCAGCGGAGTTATTTATTTTGCAAACCTTAATATTTTAGTTATAGTAATGTTAGCGAAAGCGCTGGAAAAATCAAATTATTGTTAAGACTAAAAAACAATACAGTTTTTTCAATAACATATTGAAGGCATAATTTACAGAAAAAGGCGCTGTTATCGCTTCTTTTTGATAATAATTTTTCTTAAAAGGGCAATATGCGTTTTAAAGAAAGCGAGCCCATAAAAAGCCAAACTCACTCTTTGATCCAGATCAAAATTTACTATTTCGGCAGGCGCATCATATAGTCATAGCGCAAAGGTTTATTTAATAAAGTTGTCATCTGAAGACGTTATTCAATAAGGTTTTGCTGCAAGCGTTCTGCGCGCGTTAATTATCAAAAGCGCATCAGCAAAGCCGAGATTCTCTTTTTTATAACTTGCAGACCCTTACTATGAACATGAAAAAACCGCTGAACGAAGCCGCGCAACCTGCGCCCGTCCCGCCGCCGGGACAACATAAACGCTGGCTTATGCTGGCTCTTCCCATCGTGGTCGCCGTACTGCTGCTGCTGGTGCCGACGCCAGCGGGCCTTGAGCCTTACGCCTGGCACTTTTTCGCCATCTTTGTCGGCGTGATTGTCGGCCTGATCTTCGAGCCGCTGCCAGGCGCGGTAATCGGTCTGACCGGCGTGGTGATTATCGCCCTCTTCAGCCAGTATGTGCTGTTTAGTCCTGCCGAGCTGGCGAAGCCCGGCTTTAAGGTTGCCACAGAGTCCTTTAAATGGGGCGTCAGCGGTTTCGGCAACTCCACCGTCTGGCTGATTTTTGGCGCCTTTATGTTCGCCGCCGGCTACGATAAAACCCAGTTCGGACGCCGGCTGGCGCTGATCCTGGTGAAGTATCTCGGCCGCCGCAGCCTGACGCTCGGTTACGCCATTACCTTCGCCGATCTGCTGCTGGCGCCCTTTACGCCCTCAAACACCGCGCGCAGCGGCGGTACCATCTACCCGATTATCGCCAACCTGCCGCCGCTCTACGGTTCTAAACCCAACGACCCGAGCGCGCGCCGCATCGGCTCCTATCTGATGTGGGTCGCCATCACCGCCGCCTGTATCACCAGCTCGATGTTCCTGTCGGCGCTGGCGCCGAACCTGCTGGCGCTGGCGCTGGTGAAAAGCGTCATTGGCTTCGATATCTCCTGGGGCATGTGGTTTATCGCTTTCCTGCCGCTCGGCGTACTGCTGATCCTGACGATGCCGCTGCTCGCCTACTGGCTCTACCCGCCGGAAGTGAAAGTTAACGATGAAGTGCCGCGCTGGGCCACCGCCGAGCTGCAAAAGCTGGGCAAGCTGTCGCGCAATGAGATTCTGCTGCTGATCTTTGTGGTGTGCGCGCTGCTGATGTGGATTTTCGCCACCGCCTGGATTGAGCCGGCAATGGCTGCCCTGCTGGTTATCGTGCTGATGCTCTGGACCGGCGTGCTGAACTGGAGCGATATCACCAGCAACAAAGCGGCGTGGAACACCTTCGCCTGGTTCGCCACTCTGGTGGCGCTGGCGGATGGTCTGGCGCGTGTCGGCTTTATCGCCTGGCTGGGCAAAGAGGGCGGCATGCTGCTGCAGGGTTACGATCCGCAGGTCTCCGCCGTGGTGCTGCTGATCGCCTTTTATCTGCTGCACTACCTGTTCGCCAGCACCACCGCGCATACCACCGCGCTGCTGCCTGCGATGCTGACTATCGCCGCGGCGATTCCGGGCATCAACATGCCGGTGTTCTGCCTGATGCTCTGTACCTCGCTCGGCGTAATGGGAATTATCACCCCTTACGGCACCGGCCCCAGCCCGATTTACTACGGCAGCGGCTATCTGCCCACGAAAGACTACTGGCGTCTGGGCACCATTTTCGGCCTGCTGTTCCTGGTGCTGCTGATGCTGATCGCCTATCCGTGGATGGTCATGATGTTCTAAAGCAGGCGACGAGACAGGTTAATAAAGTGTAAAATCTTTTTCCTTCTGCTTACGTCAGCCGCGTCCCGCGCGGCTGACGAAATAACAACCAACAATAGTTGCGGCTGTTCGCCTCGCGCTGCGCGAGCCGACAAGTCCGTGTTAAGTGAGCCGAGATGTCGAATAAACCTTTCTACTATCAAGAACCCTTTCCGCTGTCCCATGATGACACCCAGTACTATCTGCTGACCCGCGAGCACGTTTCCGTCGCCAGCTTCGAAGGCGAAGAGGTGTTGAAGGTCGATCCGAAAGCGCTGACCCTGCTGGCACAGCAGGCGTTTCATGATGCCTCCTTTATGCTGCGTCCGGCGCACCAGCAGCAGGTCGCCTCTATTCTGGCGGACAGTGAAGCGAGCGAGAACGATAAATATGTTGCCCTGCAGTTTCTGCGCAACTCGGAAATCGCCGCTAAAGGCGTGCTGCCGACCTGCCAGGATACCGGCACCGCGATCATTATGGGTAAAAAAGGCCAGCGCGTCTGGACCGGCGGCGGCGATGAAGCCGCGCTGTCGCAGGGCGTCTATAACACCTTTATCGAAGATAACCTGCGCTACTCGCAGAACGCCGCGCTCGATATGTACAACGAGGTGAATACCGGCACCAACCTGCCAGCGCAGATCGACCTCTACAGCACCGACGGCGATGAGTATAAATTCCTCTGCATCGCCAAGGGCGGCGGCTCCGCCAATAAAACCTATCTCTATCAGGAGACTAAGGCGCTGCTCAGTCCCGGCAAGCTGAAGAACTATCTGGTAGACAAGATGATGTCGCTCGGCACCGCTGCCTGCCCGCCCTACCATATCGCGTTTGTGATTGGCGGCACCTCGGCGGAGAGCACGCTGAAAACCGTGAAGCTCGCCTCGACGCACTATTACGATAGCCTGCCGACCAGCGGCAACGAGCATGGCCAGGCGTTTCGCGATCTGGCGCTGGAGCAGGAATTGCTGGAAGCGGCGCAGCAGCTTGGCCTGGGCGCGCAGTTTGGCGGCAAATATTTCGCGCACGATATTCGGGTGATCCGCCTTCCACGCCACGGCGCCTCTTGTCCGGTGGGGATGGGCGTCTCCTGCTCGGCGGACCGCAATATCAAAGCGAAGATTAACCGCGACGGCATCTGGATTGAGAAGCTGGAAGATAACCCGGCGCAGTATATTCCTGAAGCGCTGCGCCAGCAGGGCGAAGGCGGCGTGGTCAGCGTCGATCTTAACCGTCCGATGAAAGAGATCCTGGCGCAGCTGTCGGCCTATCCGGTTTCTACGCGTCTGTCGCTGAGCGGCACCATTATCGTGGCGCGCGATATCGCGCACGCGAAGCTGAAAGAGCGCATCGACAGCGGCGAAGGGCTGCCGCAGTACGTGAAAGATCACCCGATCTACTACGCCGGTCCGGCGAAGACGCCAGCGGGCTACGCCTCTGGCTCGCTTGGCCCGACCACGGCTGGCCGCATGGATTCCTATGTCGATCTGCTACAGTCACACGGCGGCAGCATGATTATGCTGGCGAAAGGCAACCGCAGCCAGCAGGTGACCGATGCCTGCCATAAACACGGCGGTTTCTATCTCGGCAGTATCGGTGGCCCGGCTGCCGTACTGGCGCAGCAGAGCATCAAGAAGCTGGAGTGCGTGGAGTATGCCGAACTGGGCATGGAGGCGATCTGGAAAATAGAGGTCGAGAACTTCCCGGCGTTTATCCTGGTAGATGATAAAGGCAACGACTTCTTTAAGCAGATTCAGGACAGCACCTGCGCGCGCTGCGTGAAATAAAAAACCAATGCCCTGTAGAGGGCATTATTTGTTGCTCACGCGACTGGCAGGGGGCAATGGCAAAAGAGGCTTTACGCATCCCTGCTCGCCCGGCCCGCGACATCTCTGTCGCGGCCGCTTTACTTCCCAAATCCTGCCAGCCGCCTGTTAAGCTTTCGCGCCGCCTGCAAAAACCGGCTTCAGGCGCATGATGTTCATATAACGCGGCGGCTGGTTACCAGAAACGCGGCACTTCAGACGTCTCGCCCGCCAGTCGCCGATCGGCGTTGTCGCCATCGCGCATACCAGCCGCCTGACGGTCCGGCAGGTTAACGGCAATAATGCTGTACTCCAGCCCGTCCAGCACTTCGTCATGTTCATTCAGCACGTTATAGATCTCGTTCATCAACATTCCTTATTCGGTTCGGCCTCAGGCCTGTCAGGAAGCACTCTCCTGACCTTGCCACAGCAATCTTACGCGGTTATGACAGTTAACAATGGGTCGAAAAAACGCTAAATGCACTGAGATAAATATGAAATAAAAACGGCGCGTTGCCCAGAGAGCAACGCGCCGCAGACGGTAAATCAGAAGAAACCGAGCGGCTGTACGCTGTAGCTCACCAGCAGGTTTTTGGTCTGCTGATAGTGATCCAGCATCATCTTGTGAGTTTCGCGCCCGATACCCGATTTTTTATAGCCGCCAAAGGCGGCGTGTGCCGGATAGAGGTGGTAACAGTTGGTCCAGACGCGTCCCGCCTTAATAGCGCGGCCGACGCGATAAGCGCGGTTGATATCGCGCGTCCAGACGCCCGCGCCCAGCCCGTAAATCGAGTCGTTGGCGATGGCGATCGCTTCCGCCTCATCCTTAAAGGTCGTGATGCCCACCACCGGCCCGAAGATCTCCTCCTGGAAAACGCGCATACTGTTGTTGCCCTTCAGCAGCGTAGGCTGAATGTAATAGCCGCTGGCGAGATGCCCTTCCAGCTTCTCGACGCCGCCGCCGGTCAGCACTTCTGCGCCCTCCTGACGGGCAATTTCCAGATAAGAGAGGATCTTGTCGAACTGCTGCTGCGACGCCTGCGCGCCGACCATGGTTTCGCTGTCCATCGGATCGCCGCGCTTAATGGTTTTGATGCGTTTCATCACCGCCGCCATAAAGGGCTCATAGATCGACTCCTGCACCAGCGCGCGCGATGGACAGGTACAGACTTCGCCCTGGTTGAGGAAGCCGAGCACCACGCCTTCGGCAGCCTTCTCTATAAAGCTCTCCTCCGCCTGCATGATGTCTTCAAAGAAAATATTCGGCGACTTGCCGCCCAGCTCGACGGTAGAGGGGATCAAATTTTTCGCCGCCAGTTCGAGAATATGGCCGCCGGTTGCCGTAGAGCCGGTAAAGGCAACTTTGGCGATGTCGGGATGAGAGGCCAGCGCCTCGCCCGCCTCTTTGCCGTAGCCATGCACCACGTTCAGCACGCCGGGCGGCAGCAGGTCCTTAATCAGTTCAACAAACAGCGTAATGCTCAGCGGCGTCTGCTCGGCTGGCTTCAGCACCACGCAGTTGCCCGCGCCCAGCGCTGGCGCCAGCTTCCATGCCGCCATCAGCAGCGGGAAGTTCCAAGGGATAATCTGCGCCACCACGCCCAGCGGCTCATGGAAATGATAGGCGGCGGTAAACTCGTCAATCTCAGCGGCCGTCCCCTCCTGCGCCCGCACGCAGCCGGCAAAATAGCGGAAATGATCCACCGCCAGCGGCATATCGGCAGCCAGCGTTTCACGCACCGGCTTACCGTTATCCCAGGTCTCATTCACCGCCATATATTCGAGGTTTTGTTCCAGCCGGTCAGCGATCCTGAGCAGCGCCAGCGAACGCTGCTGCGGCGACGTTTTACCCCAGGCTTCGGCTGCGGCCTGCGCCGCGGCGACGGCATTATCCACGTCTGCCTTGTCCGAGCGCGGGAATTCCCCTGCCACCGAACCGTTGACCGGCGACGTATTGGTGAAGTAGTTGCCGTTCACCGGCGGCACGAATTCGCCGTTGATAAAGTTGCCGTAGGTTTTCTGGAGGTGAATCAGAGAACCCTGTTCTCCGGGAGAGGCGTAACGCATGGTGAATCTCCTTACAGGTCAGGAATTGAAACAACAATGAAACTTGCCGTTAACAATGAATGAACAAACCTAGCCTGTCAGATGTTGCTGTCGGAAACTGTGACCGCCGCAAAGGAAAAGCGCACCGCTCAGGCGCACAGATAATTCTGAGAACAGGTCAGAGCGCGGAAAAAAAGCGAAACTTCGGGCCGTATCAGGGTCAACAAAGGAGATTAATAACAGGAGAGTGACATGCTGGCTTCGGCTTTTACCCTTATGCGCGCAAAAGCAGACTTTATTCATCAGTTTATTCGCCACCCGCGCAAGATGGGCAGCATTACGCCCTCATCGGCAGCGCTCTGCCGCGCCATGAGCGACAGCGTCTGCTGGGACAGCGCCCTGCGCGTCGCTGAACTCGGCGCAGGCGACGGCGTGCTGACGCGTCACCTGCTGGCGCGCATGCAGCCGCAGGCGGAACTGGAGGTGTTTGAGATTAGCGCGCCGCTGGCGGATAAGCTGCGCGCGCTGGAGGATAGCCGTATGCAGGTTCGCCACTGTTCAGCGGAGTATCTGAGCGGGGAGTATGATGCGATCTTTTCCGGCCTGCCGCTGCTGTCGCTTCCGCCCGCGCTGCGCGACAACATTTTACGGGCGGTGTGTAATGCGCTCGGACCGGGCGGCCTCTTCATACAGTTTCAGTATACCTCGATGACTCAGCCCGATCTGTCACGCTACTTTACCTGGCAGCGCCAGCGGGTGCTGAAAAACGTGCCGCCCGCCTGGGTTTACCGCTGCAGACGCGGTTACGCTCCCTTCGCCTGACCCGCCTGCGGACGCGTCTGTTGCCAGAACGCCACCAGCAGCTGTCGCGCCCAGTCAGTGCCCTCAATATCCGCGCCGCTGTCGCTGGCCTCCTGCGGCAGACAGGCGCGCATTATGCGGCGCGAAAATTCAGGGTGAAACTGCACCGACAGCGCCTGCGGCGAATAGCGCAGGATCTGACAGCCATCTTTGTCCGATTTCGCCAGCACCTGCGCCTGCGGCGGCGGCGCAATTACCGTCTGGCGGTGCGACAGCCAGGCGCTGAACCGGCCCGGAAACGCCGCAAGCAGTGCGTCGCGCTGCGCCGCCGCTTCACAGGTCAGCGGCAGCAGACCGCGCTCCCAGCCGTTGGGGTTATCCGCCACCTTGCCGCCCAGCGCGTAGGCCATCAGCTGATGGCCGTAGCAGACGCCCAGCAGCGGCAGCTCAGCCTCTATCGCCGCCCGCACCCACGCCGCGCTGCGCTCGCTCCAGTCGGCGTGATCGGTGACCATCGCCCAGGAGCCGCTGAGGATCGCGCCGCTGATCTGATCGAACTGCGGCAGGGACTCCCCCAGATGAGGACGCACAATCACATAATCGTCGGGCAGCAGGCCAAGCGCCTCGATAAACCAGCGCGGCTGTTCGCCGATACGCGCCGCAACCTCGGCAGGGGGAACTTCTAACTGAATCAGGGCAAGGGGCAAAGCAGAAGTGGATGTCATACCGAACCGGATCCTTTACAGATAAACGTCTCGGTGAACCAGTCTGACAGCAAAGCGGCAGCTTGTCTTATGATTTTCCCGCACCTGTCATAACATAAAAATATTTACTGGCACCTGTCAGCGCCTCTCCGCTTCGTGCCATCATTAAGAGGTGGCGAAAAAATAACAGCGAAGGACAGGATTGTGGCATTGCGGCATTTTTTTCTGGTGTTGATGGTGGTTTCCATCTGGGCATTCAACAATGTGGCGGTAAAGTGGGGGCTGCTGGAGCTGCCGCCGCTGTTCCTTACCTGGATGCGCTTTGTGGTGGTGGCGATTGTGCTTATCCCCTTCTGTCGCATCACGCGACAGCAGCTGCCCTGGCTGCTCGCGCTCGCCTTTACCTTCGGCTTTATGCACTTTTCGCTGCTGTTTGTCGGCATGCGCTATACCGACGCCGGTACCGGCGCGATTGTGGTGCAGCTCGGCACGCCTATCGCCATGCTGCTGGCGATGGTGGTGCTGAAGGAGCGGCTGAAAGCAATCCAGCTGATCGGCATCGCCATCTCCCTGAGCGGCGTCGCGGTGCTCTCCGGCAGCCCGACCATACCCGCCTGGTGGGTGCTGGTTATTCTGCTTTGCAGCGCTACCGGCTGGGCGGTCAGCAATCTTATCGTCAAAAAATCGCCGCCGATTAAGCCCCTTACCATGACCGGCTGGATCGCTTTTCTGGCGGTGCCCATCGTTGGGCTGTCGAGTTTTGTTATGGAGTCGCATCAGTTCTACGCGCTGAGTCAGGCGGGATGGCGCGGCTGGTTCGGCATTCTCTACAGCGCCATCGCCTCTTCGATAGTCGCCTATACCCTGTGGTATGGCCTGCTGAAGAAGTACAACGTCAATCTGATTATGCCCTACTCGCTGCTGACCCCGGTGCTGTCGGTACTGATGGGCATTGTGGTGCTGGGCGACAGCCTTAACAGCTTTAAAATCATCGGCGCCTCGCTGGTGGTCTGCGGTACGGCGATAGCGGTCATTAACGTGCGCAGCCTGCGGATGCATGCGCGCTTCCCGCGCCTGCGCCGCCGCTGAAAAAGCGGTGCTATGCTCTGAATACCGTCTGTTTCTGGAGAACCATTATGGATTATCAGCTCGCCGCGTCACTGTGGCAGCAGCTGCGGCAAGGATTGCGTGGCTCTGATGACGTAACCGCCGCACCCACTTTTCTCGATACTGCCACCTTCTCATCCGCCTTCGCCGTCAGTGAACTGGCCGCCGCCAGTATCGGACTGGCGACGCAGGCGACGGCGGATTTTATCGGCAGTGACCAGCCGGTCAGCGTGAACGTGCGCCTCGCCTCGCGCTGGTTTCAGAGCAGCTTTGTTCCCCGCAACCGCCCTGCGCCCGCCCTCTAGGACGCTTTTGCCGGTGATTATCGCAGCGCCGACGGCTGGATCCGCCTGCATACCAATGCGCCACATCACCGCGCGGCGATGACGCGCGTGCTGGGAGAGCAGTCCGGCCGCGACGCGCTGGCGCACCAGGTGGCGCGCTGGCAGGCTGGCACGCTGGAGCAGGCGATTGTCGATGCGGGCGGCTGCGCCGCGCAGATGCGCAGCGAACAGCAGTGGCAACAGCATCCACAAGGTCAGGCGGTGGGCGAAGAGCCGCTGATCGACTGGCAACGCGCCGTCGCCGCCCCGGCGCGTCGCTGGCCAGTGCCTGCCGCCCGACCGCTGCTCGGCGTGCGCGTTTTAGATCTGACGCGCGTTATCGCCGGGCCGGTCGCGACGCGTTTTCTTGCCAGCCTGGGCGCGGAGGTACTGCGTATCGATCCGCCCGGCTGGCACGAGCCGACGCTGGATGAAGAGATTACCTGCGGCAAACGGCGCGCCGTGGTCGATTTTAAAACGGCGTCGGGCCGCGAGACGCTGCGCGAGCTGCTGGAACAGGCCGATCTGCTGGTGCATGGCTATCGCGCCGACGCGCTGGAGCAGCTGGGGTTTGACGCTGAAACGCGCGCGAAGCTGTCGCCAGGCCTGGTCGATATCGGCCTTAATGCCTGGGGCTGGCGCGGGCCATGGCGCAACCGCCGCGGCTTCGACAGTCTGGTGCAGATGGCGTGCGGCATCGCCGATAGCGGCATGCGCTGGTCAGGACGGGAGACGCCAACGCCGCTGCCGGTTCAGGCGCTGGATCACGCAACGGGCTATCTGATGGCCGCCGCGGCGCTGGAGGGTTTGCGCCAGCGGCGCGCAAGCGGCTATGGCGTTCAGGCGCGACTGTCGCTGGCGCGCACCGCCCTGCTGTTACAGCAGCATCCCAGCCGGGAAGAGAGTCCCTCAGCGGGCATCCTTGCGCATCAGCACGATACGCTGCCGATGGTGGAGCTTACGCCATGGGGAGTGGGTGAACGTCTGCGCGCCGCCGCGCGTCTGCCCGGCACGCCGCAGCTCTGCGCGACGCCGGGCTGTGCGCCGGGCAGGCATCCGGCGCGCTGGTAAAACCGGACTGAGTTATTCCTGTTCTTCGCCGTCGTCTCCGGCGGCTTCATTAAGCTCATCCCACATCGCCTGAATAGCCTCGCGGCTCAGCGCCGCCAGCGTGCGGTAGAAAGGCGTGGTGGCGTGCGCCTCGACCTTGCCGAGAAACGCGCCGCACCAGGGCAGCAGATAGCTATCGAACAGGGCAAACTGCGCCTCGCTCTCATCTTCAGCGGACTGATCTTCCAGCCAGGAGGCCGCCAGCATCAGCACGCCGAAATGGTCAGCTGGCGCGTCGCTGAGCGGCATACCGCGCGAGGCGAGAAAAGCGCGCACTTCTGGCTCTGGCTTGCCCTCCGGCCACTGAGAGGCGTAAGGCGGGACGCTACAGTCGGGGCCGACAAACAGCGCATTGTAATCCGCCGCCAGCGCCTGGGGATCGCTGTTTTGCTGCAGACGCTGCAGCAGCTCATCCTGCTCCAGCGGCCATTGCGCGCCAAGTTTGCCCTCGCGCAGCAGCGTAAACAGCGGAACCAGCAGCGGATCCTGCGGCTGACGGTTAAACAGAGAGCCGATTACGCGGCAGAGAATGGAAAACTCGTTCATGCACTATTCCAGAGGTAAAAGGGTTAGAAATCCGCCAGTTCGGCAATCTGCTTGCCGGTGCGCTGCTCAAGGAAATCGAGCAGGCGGCGCGGCGTGACATTTAACACGCGATCTTCAGGAAAATCCACTTCGCGCGTGATGCGCAGACAGTGCTCAAAATTCCCCAGCGTAAAGGCGGTATGGGAATCGGAACCAAAGGCGAGCTTGCCGCCCGCGTCGCGCACCGCTTCGGCGATGGCGCGGCAGTTTGGCTCGCTGCCGGGGCGCGAGGTGGTAAACGAGGAGTTATTGATCTCCAGCGCCACGTTGTAGTGCGCCGCCGCCTCGGCGATGGCGCGGATATCCACCGGAAATTTCGGGTTGCCGAAAGTAATTTGTGAACACATAATACTTACCTATTAAACCCTATGTCAATCAAGTAATTAAAGCACATGCAGGTTAGTAATTAACCATAAGGCATAATGCAGATCTTTACCAACTTCATAGTATGTACACCTTCAAACCGCGTAAGAAAATTACATTAGATAATTAGAAAAATGATCTTGCAATGATTAGGCATTGATCATACTATCTAATCATCCCAAGCGGGATATGTTCTTTAAAATTTGGGGGCATAATGGTTGAAGTAGTTTGGTCTAAGCGTGCATTGAAGCACTTGACTAAGATCGATAGCCGCTACCGGAAAGCCATTAACGAGAAGACTCAGCAGTTAGTAACCTTCCCTCTTGTGACTTTAGACATAAAGAAGTTACAGGATACAGATAACCAGTACAGGTTACGTGTTGGTGACTACAGGATAATCTTTGAGTTGATAGATGGTGAACCGGTAGTACTAAGGATCGAAGAAGTGACACGCAGAACATCGAAGACTTACTGATACAAGGCGGGGCAACCCGCCGATTATGCTCCATGACATTAACCGCGACTCCAAGACACCCGGATAAACTATGTCAAAACAGTACATTTATGATGAAGCAGGTAAGCCACAATTTGTGGTACTTCCTGTAGCAGAGTACGAAAAACTTCTCTCAGACGCTGAAGGCGAATGGGAGAGTATACCTATTGAAGCAGGCCCAGATGATGACGAAACTGTACCTGGTGAAGTCGTGAACATCATGGTTGAACAGGACGTAAGCTTACAAGCCGCCTGGCGTATCCATCGTGGTTTGAGTCAGTACGATGTAGCGGAAAAATTAGGTACTACTCAGAGTGCTATCTCTCAGTTAGAACGTGCAGAGAGTAAGCCACAGAAGAAGACTCGTGAACGTCTGGCAAAGCTCTATGATTGCCGTCCAGAACAGTTAGTACTCTAAAGCAAAAGGCCACCTGAATTGGTGGCCTTTTGTTTATTTGAGATCATATGTTGAGCTATCGCCTGAACCATCACTATAAACTTCTTTAAGATTAAGTTTTTTACCGTTGATACTATAGGTAATAACTTCATCGGCTGGATCGTTACGCCATCTGCCTGTGCTTTCAGGATTATCAGATGCCCACATTACTCGATCTCCTTCAAGTCGGCACTTGATAGCCCAGCGTGTGTCATCTGACGGTCGGTTGTAATGAACATAAGCGATACCGTCAGCATCAACTTTATCCAGCTTCATGATTTTATAATCACGTCCAAAAGTCATTGCAGCGGTAGCTTTACAAATTTGCCCTAATTGCGGATTAGCATTAACTTTCGCAGCCTGTGCTTCTGGGATAGGGCCGCTTTTGCCGGACAACTGAACATAAGCAGTAAGACCAGCAATCGCGATAAACAGTACATGACGTGTTTTCACAAGGAATCCTTTTCTGAAAAATAGACAGAAGTTATATCGGCATTACTTGTGTTTTCTTTAGTTATAAGAGTGTTTGTACTCTATTGAGAGGAACACTTTTAAAGAGATAACCTTGCACTCCCCAAATGCCGCTTTCACGGAGTATGGGCAATTCCTCAATGAACTCTACCCCTTCGACTACTACACGATCACAGTACTTCTTGATGTTATCAATGAGGGTACAGAAGGTAGGTTTTTCTATCTCTTGCCTATAAAATTTTCTGTCCAATTTTACGACTTCATAAACCTGCGTAGTGACAGCTTGCATGTTTGCACGCCCTGCCCCTAAATCATCAAGCCAAAGTATATTGAGATTTTCTACAAGGCTTCTGATTACAGAATTATTCATTCCATCATTTAACCCTTCAAAATCTTCAGAGATTTCTAATCGCACAAATGGCAGTTGCATAACAATGTTCTTCAGCCACGGATCATTCAGTAAGAGGTCAGCAAGATCAAAATCAATGTTCACGGTGCAGTACTGGTTGTTATGCCTAAACCAGTGTGAATACTCTTCAATCGTGAGTAATTGATCAATCAGTAGCTGCCTTTTTGCCTCCACTGACAAACTCTTAATGTAGTACTTAGGGTTAATGACTTGGTACAGGCCAGGCTGTTCAAACTTTGTCAGTACTTCAACCCCTAAAAGTTTTCCATCTGTTGTGTGAATAGGCTGTGCCCAAAAACTATGTTCCATTTTCGTTCCTTCGCTTTTGAATGTTGTGCGAAGAATTATTGATCGTTTTTACCTATTGGTACAGATCATTTTGAAATGTTTTAGATATCATAAAAGCACCTATTAATTCATAGGTTATTGATAGATATCACATTGCACTTTCTACTTGTCGAATGTAGTTAATCCAGCAATACTACTGTATGCACATACAGTAATAAAATTTTAGGGGGGCATAATGGCTATTATTGAAATGGCGGGAAAAACGATCGTTTACTGTCAGAAAGGAGATATGTTCACGTACTATAAACCTGCGTTACACAGTAGTTATGGTTTGTTTGAAAGCTACACTACTCCTGGCTTCTACTGGATCGTGTTCATCTATCCATATCATGTTGAATTTATAATAAACACGCCGATGTACATAGATGATGCGTTCAGAATCGCACAGGAACACGGTACAACTAACTATTCAGTTCGTGAAACGCGTAGTATTATGTTTGAAGATTTCGACAACTTGCCTTTATAAAGGAAGAGTAGATGGCATGGTATGAAGTAACCGGAACAGTATCAGATATGGTTATGGCGGCGGCTGCTGTTTATGCAGCATCTAAAGCAGATGATTTTTTCCGAGCGAAAAAAAATGAAGCTGCACTGAAAGCTGCAATTACTTTGTATGATGATGTAATGCCAAAACTTTATGAAAAAAATAGAAAACTAATTTTTAAATTCAGTAAACTTGAATGGTATGCAACATATATAAAAAATAAAACCAAGCCCTCTCAAGATTTAAATGAAAACAATAGTGAAATCTTTTCATCCATTGCTGAAATACAGAATTACTGTGATCTTATGTTTGATTGCCACAGAAACATAGTAAGCTCAAGAATAGGTTTTAAGCTCAAAGAAAGAAAAGATTTCACTTTAATAGTCGGGAGAACAAGTTTGCTTTTAGCAAAACTCACATCGCTAAAACACATTCATGATGACATAAATACTTTTGACAAATACGCAGAAGAAGAAGTGCCTTACATTAGGAACACTTCAAGAGAAGAGTTAATCAATGATTTTTTTGAGAAAATCTACCAAGTAAAAGAATCACATGACCATTTACATGAAGTAATCAAAGTATATGGAAGCCCTTCAATGACAGCGGATGAACACTTTAGAAAGAAAAGATTTTTCGAAAAGTAGTAAGGGTTGTCGCCCATAGAGGTTTGCAGAACACTCTTCCATTTAGGTTAGGGCGACAATGAATGATATGGCAAATTGACTATTTTTTAAAGCTCAATACAAGACGGGAGCCTTATGTTTAGTGAATCCTTTCAACAGTTCTTAATCGAAGCATCCTTAGCAAGTTCATCGATTCGTGGGGGATTAACAGCCCTCAACAGATGCACCATTACAGATAAAGGTACTTTCTATAGTGCATTCTTTCCATTGTCTGTTGGGCTTGAAAGATTTTTTAAGATTATCTACATTTTGCAGTATATGGTAAACAACAACCTCAATAAGCCAGAATTTAAAGAAATTAGAGCGTTAGGTCACGACATAAGATCGTTGCATAAAGCTGCCGCTGATATTGGTAAAAATCATACAGAAAACACATCACTATTTGATCTTAATGATTTGCAGTCCGATATAATTAACATGCTGTCTGATTTTGGTGATCAGTCAAGATATTATGTTTTAAATACAATTACAAAAGCAAAAAAGAAGACCAACGATCCATTACAAATGTGGAACGACATAATTGACTCTGGTTTTTGGCTTCATTTTTCTGAAAGTAAAAGAAAGAAAGTAGTCGATAATGCAATAAGCATCGTAGATAGGTCAGGAGAGTTTACCTATTCTCAGTATTTCAGCTTAGATGGTTTTATCATGTCAGAAATTGATTTTATCGTTTTGGACTGGAAAATAAAAAATGTTTCGCCTTGTATAGTTGCTGAAATCATTGCCCTTTTACAACCCTATTACACCTTGTTATGTAAACTCAGAGAGAGCATTTTCATTATTGATCAATCCAAGGGAAGCCGGGAACAACCAGTGCCTTACTTTGAAGAATTATTCCCATACCTCTTAGAATCCCCGACAAGAGCAAAAAAACGCAAAAATTGGCTCCAATGAAAAAGGGATACCGTATGGTATCCCCTCTTTTACTTCCCAAATTTGTGTATATAGCTTTGAATCTCTTCTTTATCCGTCATAGTACCGGCAAGTAGTTCACTTTCCATTAAACGCCTTGTGTACAGCCCGTAGCATAGCTTGTTAGGCTTACCATGAAGGTACTGAGAGCAATCATAATAGTACTTACTATTTCTGTGTTCCCAACGTCCTTTATAGTAATCTGGCTTCTTCTGAGAGACGTAACGCCATTGCAGTACAGCCTTACTTGCCTGTGCATAGTTTCCTTCTGCAAGTTTCTTTTTCACTGTACTGTTATTCGCTGCGTTTATACCTGCGTTATAGGCGAAATCCAAAAAACCTACAGTTGTTGAAACTGGCATTACTGGCAGATTGTTCAGTACTATTGTGTACTTATAAAGCGTCTTATCAAGCAGTACATCACACTCTTTTTTTGTATACTCTTTCTGTATGGCTTCTGTCATTTGTGGAACATAGCCATAACAAAGAGTCGTAATACCAACAGGATCTTTATACGGTGAGTAACTACCGTTAGGATTCATCGATGGTAATCCTTCAAAGGTTACTACGCTTGTTCCAAACAGAAGTATTACCCCTGCACTTATTCCCTTAATTGTGCTTTTTATATCCATCCATAGACTCCGTTTTTAATATCTTGAAGTCAGTTATATCAGTACAATCATGAATCTTTCCATCCACTACTACACATTGAATATAACTAATTCCTTTCGGCTCTGTTTGTTTACTATTGTGTACAAAGAACAGGACAGAACCGATAACGATAATAAGTGCGATAACAATCTTTTTCATATAAACCTCTCATAAAATTAAAAATCAGGAAGGGAAGTTATTTTCCTTTCCTGATATTATTTAATGAATTAGTGCAAAAAAGAGGTTCAAATGAAATGAGTTCATTGTTCTTTTTTATCTTTATAGTACTTTTTGATCTTCTTATACCAGCCATATGAGAACTGTATGAACTTAACTAAATTCATCACGAACAAAAGTACTGCACCAATAGCGAGAATGATTGTCACCCATCCACCTAATGTAACTCCCATGAAAGCTAAGTTAGAAATTTGAGTACTTGTTATTGCTGCTGCAATACCCTGATGTGTTAGTTGATCAGTAATACATGAACCGTATACTGTTATTGCTGTAATTACTTCTTTATCTGGTAGCATCCCTGCCCCCTGGTTAAAGGGGTAATAATTACCCCTGTAGTTTGTTATTATTATCCACTGAATCAAGATATGCGTTAACCCCGTCACTTAGCTTTGAACTATATGCCGCGTCGTCTAATCCCCTCCATCTTTGGACAAGTTTGTTATAATCGCCGCCATTTTCTGAATCTAAAATTTCAATGATCTTTTTGGCAATTGAGTTATATGTTTTTCTGAACTGTGGAGTACTACCCATAACGCCTTTCTTACCGTACCCAAAAGTAGGATCATCAGGACGTGCAGCCATAACCTTAGCTTGATCGATAAAGTTATTAGCGTACTCAAGTTCTTCACTGGTGAAGTACTGCGGGTAACGGGAAACCATATCCTGCATCAAACTACCGGTAATCTGAGCTGGGCCATAGGCAGTACTTGTACCACCTACAGTACTATCCGGTTGGCCTGTACGTATCCACGGATCTTTAAGCCCGCCAGTTTCAGCATGAACAATACCGTTATACAACGCCTCGTTACGTAGACTGATTTCAGTTTGAGTACTTTTCTGTGTTTCCGCTTGAGGTACTTCTACAGGCTGAGGTACTTGAACAGGTTCAGATACTGATTGAGGCTGGCTTACAGGTTTTTTAGACTGAGTATCAATTGTACTTGCCCCACGTCCTAATGCCTCCGTTGCGGTCATACTGTTGTCTATCACCTTCTGAATCATAGGTACGTTTTTACGTGCAAGAGCCTCCATATCCTTTTGAGATAAAGAGTTCCAGTACTGTACAGCTTGGTTGTATGTATCAATATCAGCCTGGCTTGCATTACTACCTGGTGCTGTAGTTTGAGATACACGTTGTGCCTGTAGCCGTTGCATCTCTTTCTCAGCAAGTACATCAGTCATGTTCTTGCCCTTACTACTTTTCAGATAGCTTTTGAGTGCTAACGATTCTTGTACTTTTGCAGCGTTATCAGGCTTAGTTAACCAGTCAATGTACTGGCTCGCCTTGCGGTTAGTACCGCGTAAGCCATCAACTACACCGTCAGTAATCGCTTTTCTGGCTCCTACTCCTACCAGGTGTCCAGCAACATATCCGACAGGGCCATGTAGGACTCCGCCGAGTACGCCTGACGCCCAACCGATACCGCCGCCTAAATTCCCATACCAGAATGGGCTACCAGGATCTTTAGGTTTAGCTCGGAGCTTTGTAATATCAGCAGCATCAATTAATGCACTGTTAATAGATTGCTGAACAGGAGCATAAGGAATTTTACTACCAGCACTAATCAGTTCATCTGAAGCAGCACTTTGTACATCGGAGTTACGTAGAAGTTTGGCAAGAGTACCAAAGTTCATTTCGCCTGATTTTTCAGCTTCCTCTAATGCACGGTTACGAACTGCGGTACTCAAGCCCTGCCCTAATTTAACTGCGTTATTGCTTACTGCTGGACTGTCTTTAGTGGCAATACGTCCAAGTACTGAATCCTTGACATTATTAGTGTTGAACTCACCAGATGTTCGATTGAACAGTTTGTTTTCAGCAGCCTGTTCATTAGGATCATTGGCAATTTTACTTAGTACTGATTTCTTACCAATAGCATTTACGCCATCACCATAAAACTCATCAGCTTCACGATATAGGCTACCGGCAGTAGGGTTAATACTACTGATCGTTGCATCCGCTTCCTGTTTCAATCCAGATAGTACTTCACGGATAGCATCTCTGCTTGTGTACTCGCCCTGACGAAATGCAACTTCTGCTTTATTAGTTAGAGTTCGCTTCCACTTATCCAAATCTTGAATATTATGTAGATCGGCTTTGTTGAAGTTCTCAAGCGTTCTACGTACTTCAGGAGTAAGGTTCACATCCCCCATTCTTTCATTTTCATCCAAATGGTACTGAGCTACTTTCTTAGTAGTAGGCATCTTCAGTTGACTAACCTGAGCTTGATCCAGTAATTGCTGTGCTTCATTCGCCCGTGCTGTGTAGAGCTTTGACGCCTCTTTATGAAAATCATTACCTAACGCAACGCCTGCATTTTGAAGCGTATCTGGTGAAACATTCACATCATCAATAGCACCTTTAATGGCATCACCACTATCTGTAGCTGCATTACGTTGTGACCAGATTGAATCATCCTTGTTGAGTGCCCTACGTTCAGCATTGATGTAACGACTACCTGTATCGTTGAACACCTGAGAAGGTACAAGTAATGAGTTACCTGCATCATCAGTAGTTGCAGCAGTAAACGCTTTCTGTGCTTCAGCACGTGCAGTAGGATCGGTAATGTTGCTCTGAGTGATGTTCTGTACTGTATCTGGATTAGTTTTATCGCCGTATCTGCGTAACATGGCTGCGTCTTTAGTGATACCAAGTGCAGGTATATCTAACCCTAAATCAGCCAGTTTATTACCGATACCAGAACCTAATGCAGTTACGCCTTTCACAAGATAAGGTGCTGCTGCACCACCTGCTGCCCCAAATCCAGCACTTGTAGCCAGTTCACGGCCATTAAAAGCATCGCCAACAGTTTTATCACTTGCCGCTGCATCTGCTGCCTGACCAGCTAAAGTACCTCCAGCGGTTAATGCAGCCCCGATCCCCAAACGTGCCAGCAGCGATGTACCACCGGTTACTGGTAATGTTGCCGCCAGCGTTGAGTACTCTGCGAGATCTTTTGCATCTTTCCCCATTGCCAAACTACCCGCCAGATCAACTTCATCCATTGGGTACTGTTCAGGGTTTTGAGCCTTCAGTGCCTGAGCTTGTGGTAAGTACTCTTCAATTTGTTTTTTACGCTCCTGGAAAAGTTCTTCTTCATCTGGATTACGATTTTTACTTTTTAAATCTTTGTACTGCCCTGCGTAATCGAATGATGTAGCTCCATCCCAAATAGCACCGTTTCTGTCTGTGAATTTTTGTAGTACAGAACGATTATCAGCACCTGTTGGTGAACCTAATGAACCATCTTCTGCGGCCTGATGTAGTGCATTTTGAGCATTAGTTAACTGAGCATCGATAGTACTGGCAATATCAGAGGTAGGTAATGCATTTGCAGTAAAATCATTATAGACAGTACTTACATCATCACCATTCTGTTCAACCTGTGGACGAATTACTTTATTAAAATAATCTTCAGCAATTGCACGTTGTGTTTCAGGTGTCTCGTTTAGAAAATCCTGACTGTTTTTTATTTCTGACCATGACTTAGCCATATATTCACCTTATTATTAAAATTATTTTTAGGCGGCTATTAACCGCCTTTTCAGGATGATTAATAGCCGTACTTGGAACCGAAATTAGTACTTGAAGAACTGGATTTAGCAGGTGCAGTACTCACAGGTTGACCACGCTTAGTTGCGTTAAACTGTGTTGTATATGCCTGAATCTTTTCCAGTGAGTTCTGTAGTGCTTGAGGAGAGGTTTTATCAAGTCGAGGCATTGCAGAAAAGTACATTCGTGCCTCTCTTTCAGTATTGATTCCCGAGGCTCCTAATGCTTTAGCATTAGCAACACCACCAGTTAACATATTACCGTCAATACGTTGTGCTGCTTTGTATGCTTCACGTTCTGCATCAGAGCCACGTAATGAACTGTTCCAGTCGGCTAAAGTATCCGAACGCCCTGCTACCTGACCGGTAAATGTATCAACGTTACCTGCTTTGATAGCATCCTGAAGTTCTCTAATGTCACCGCTCATCTGTGTTTCTGATGCACTTGGTAAACCGCTTACTTCTTTAGCATCCAGTTGCTTCTGCATTTCTGGGCCTGCTGGCTTGTAACCTGTGAACTGCCCTTTGCTATTGAAGTTTGGTACTTGCCATACACCGGTACTGTCTTTCTTAGGTGCGTATTCAGTACTGTCAGGCGTAACATTACCTTGTGCCAGACGTTGTAAACGTGCGGCGGTTTGTTCTGTTACTCGTTGATCAGCTATAGAACGCTGGTTATCGATACGCTGAGTACCTAACTGTACCTGTGCCTGCTGCCACGGGGTTAGTTCTTGTTGTTTGAGTACTGAGGCATCACCAGTACTTTGATACTGCTGTACGCTGTCTGGTGTGTACTGGCGATACAATGAATCACGGTATGCAGCTTTATCATTCCATGCCTGTTCTGCTTGTCTGTCTTCAAGCTGCTGCTGCCTTGCCAGCTTCTGCTGCTGGGTTCTGCTGATCTCTTGTCTACGCTCATCCATCGTCTGAGCGTAGGCATTCATGCCACGTTCAAAACCACCCTGATCACCTGCCAGTGAAGAACCAAATGCTGAGGCAGATTGTAGGAACGCTGGATTGCTGAATAGGTTTGCAAGGTTATCGAGAAAACCGCCAGAGCTATTAGTACTTTGAGGCTGTTCATCTGTTGAAGTACTTTGAGGTAAAACACTTGGTGCATTTAAATCGTAATCATTATTAACTGAGTTACCAATATTATTGAAAACGCTTAGTGCTTGCTGTTGATCCTCTGGAGTACTTTCAGGATTTTGACGTAGCCAATTATCAAATAATGAAGCCATATTTTATTATCTCCGAAATGGGTTTGTACTGAACTGATTTGTTCCCAAGGCTTGGTTTAATAATTGCTGTGCCTGAGAATATGCAGTACTGGAAGGTGGCTGATAATTAAAACTGCCACTCTTTGTATGTAATGTTATTTGTGGTGCTTGTTGTTGCTGGTTCTGGTTTTGGCTTTGCTGAAGCCTGCTTATACCTTGCTGGATAAGCTGCGGATCAATACCAGAACTACCAGATGAACCAAGGCCAGCACTAAAATCTGGTGCAATACCTGATCCTGCCCCTCCAAGTACAGTACTTTGGGTAGGTGCGTAGCTAAGTGCTGAAGTTCCTGCACCGCTGGCTATACCCTGTGAACCTGTACCTGCCAGTACTGAGCTGGAAGAAGGTGCATAAGCAAGGGAACTGCCAGCAGCAGAAAACGGAGTTGCAGATACTGAACCTGCACCGATACCACTCGCTCCCGCTGCACCTGAGAATGGCGTAGCAGATACGCCAGCACCAAAACCTGTCATACCTGATCCTGCTGAACCTAATCCAGCAGCACTACCAGTACCGGCTCCCGTTGATACAGCACCACCTGCCGCCGTTCCAGCAGCCCCACCATAAGCACCGGCTGCCGCCCATCCGCCAAATATAGAAGCCACTACAGCCGCTGCTGTTTCTTGGGGGTGATCACCTACCCAACCTTTTATCCCAAAGCCTTTTTGAAATAGATCCTGATCTTTATGCTCATTATGAGTATACAAATCAGTAAGTTCGTCCCAACCCTTAGACGGATCGGTAACTAAGTCCTTACTGATTTTTACTGGATGAGATACAAGATCCCCTACCCGTTTACCAATTTCCCCTAAGAAGTTTCCCATGTGTAGTGTCCCTCTTAAAGTTTGCTGTAATCGACGATTAGGAATCCAGTGTTAGGATCTGTACTAACAGCTTCAGGTTTCTTCTTAAGTACTTCCTGTGCAATAACACCTCGTGCTGGCTGATTACCGGCAAGTTCTTTCCCGCGTTTAGTCCATTCCCATTCATAGACGTTGTGACCTGCTTCAGTACCTACTTTCCTGATATTTTTCTTCAGGCGTTTATCAGAGAAACCCTGATAAATTTGTGAAGCAGCCGCACCGCCTGATAGCAATGAGTTGAACAGTGAAGAACCGCCAGGTTGAGTACTGGAACCTGATGTAGTACCGCCTAAGCCAGCAATAGAACCAGATACAGGTAGGTAGTACTGAGAAATGAGGTTAGCCAGATAGTCACGATTACCCGTAGCATCAGTCTGTTGTTGCTGTTGAATGAGTGCAGATAGCTGAGAACTTTGTAACTGTGGAGACAGGCCATTTAGTACTGAAGTAGCGTAATTACTACCCTGTGAGTACAACTGATTACCAGTACTGGCAGTACCTGCAAGCCCTGCTAACTGCATGTTAGAATTATTGCTTAGGGTATTAGCTGCGGTATTGATAGCGTTGTTGTATGCGTTGCCGGTTATGGTATTCGCGTTATCAGCTTTCATCTGTGCAGCATCACGTGCAGCGATAGCCTGAGCTACCCCAGCACGAGAAGAACCCGCGTTACCGCCTGCAACCGCATTACGATCAATGCCGGTAAAGGTTTGTTCATTGAGTGTGTTATCAATCTGACGGTTAGCAGCATCAATCTGGTTTTGAACTAAGCCATTGTTATAGAGACTTGATGCAGCATTAGCTATATCTCCAGTACTGTAACCGAGTCCACCATTTGCGGCATTCTGATAGCCAGATAGTGCAGACTGTGCAGCACTGTTACCCTGTCCAAGCAGACTGTTAGTAGTGTTGGTTGCATCAGAACTTACGCCGTTCAAACCTTGCATGTACTGAGAATAAATTGAAGACAGATCACCAGTAGGTGAAATGTATCCTGTTTTCTGAGCCTGGTTATACCAATCACTAACATCACCTAAAATATCTTTGAGGTTACTTTGTGCTGGTTTCCAGGGTTCAGATGATGATTTTTGTGTTGTAGTTTGAGAACCAGATTTGAATAATCCCATCTTTATTCCTCCTTGAATTATTTTTTAAGGTACAGATAAGTCATCCCTATATCTTTACCATCTTTTTTATATTGTGTAAGACTCCAGTTTATTTCTTTAAAACCCATTCGCTTGAGTACTTTCACAACATACTTTGTATGATCAGGTACTGACGTAACAATTGTATCAAATGAAGAGATCTCAAAGATAAACGTAGCAAAGGCTTTAAGAAATTGAGTACTGTACCGACGCATATAGGGGATTATGAATGCATGTACTTCACATGTTTTAATACCACAAATAGTACCTAAATCATCTACTGTAAAAATACCACCAAACTCACCACCAATACTGATTTGAAATAATCCTTTATGTTCATTAAGGTGAACCATGATATCTTCCTCAGTACAATCATCATGTACTAAGTTATCGAATATTCCTGTCTGGTAAAAAAGTTGAGAAACATCCCTAAAACTATCAACATTAAGTACTTCAATTAGCCCTTTCATATCCGCTGAGGATGTTGGCTTGTTATTATTATTTTTCCCCATAAACATTCCTTGTTTTATGTTAGTGTGAATTTCCTCCAGACCCCATCTACAAATATATAGAGTCCTGCACCTAAACCACGGGGATTCCATGTAACCCCGTCTGCATATCGAATCTGTAATTCAACATCTTTAGTTGGTGCATCATATGTTTTTTCTGTAGCTATATGCTCGCCTACGCTTGTGAAGCCTTCCTGAATACGGCGTAGTTCTCGTTCAACATCGAACAGAGAACCAATAGTAGGTGCTGGTACGTACACGCTTTTCTTATTTGCCATTACCTTTTCCCTCGTGGCGTTACATCTATTCCATAGCTGGTTAGTGTCCAGTACTCTTTACTGAATGCTTCAAAGCGGATAGAGATATACCTTCCTGATACCCTGAAATCTGCCTTTCTATCTACGCCTACCTCAAACTCTACTGATTCACTCCAGGCTGGAGCATCATAAGGGTTCTCTGCAACGCCTACTGAAATGAAGACAGTACCAGTACCGGAGATCTGCGGATAAATGCCCTTCACCATTTTGTGGCTTGTTGCTTCTAAGCCGTAATCGTCAAAATCGATGTTTTGTTTGATAGCGATGGAAGGTAAGTTAACCGAGCCGCTTGAACCTTCGTCTACAGCCCACCAATCCAGTTCTTTAGTATTCACAAACAATGAACCTCTTACGAAGTCCTGCCCAACGCCATTGAATGTTGTTGGATCATCGTCCATTAACATTGCCTGTAAATCGATTAGACGATCATTGTCAGTAGGAAGGATGCCGTAACTGATAGTGGTTACGTTAGGAAGTTCACGGTATGTCCATGTATTGCTGTTAAGTGAGTAGATAGCGGCACGATCCAGTGCTGCCCCTTTTGATGATGGGTACAGTACCCATACCTCTTGCTTCGCTGGATATGCTTGTACTTTAACGTTCGCCGTTTCCCCTGCTGACATTGTTTCGAACAGATCGCGTTTAATCTTGTTCTCAATGATGGACTCCCATGTACTGCCGTTGTGGATCACTATATCGGACGTTGTAACTAAGAAGTGACCGCCTTTCACCTGAGCAACACATTCTGGAGCCAGTATTGAAAGATTATCGAAGATCTTACGGAACGTGAAAATGTCATTGCCGCCCACGTAAGTTACAAGGAAGACTTCTTGTGAGGTGTACAGGATGAAGTACTCACCCATTGGTAAACCGTCGATAAGCTTACCTCGTGCTTCTGAGAGGTCATTGAACCCTGCTGAGCCTGTAGTACTGGTAGCGTCCCATGATGGCGGTGCTTCGTTTGGTAGTGCTATATCTGACCAACGGATACGCTGTGTGTAATCAACACCATCTTCTAACATGCCGATTGCAATTAAGAAGTTCTTAAAAGCACGTAACTTACTGGTACGCCAGTTAACAGTACTGCCATTTTCAACGCCCCATGCTGTGAGATCTTCGAACCGGTTAGATGTAGGTTTGAACATTTGCGGTACGTTAGAATCGTTTGTAAAAATAATCACGTTGGATAGTTCAGTACAAAACCATTCATCGGCAGTCAAATATGCGTCTGTGTTACGTGAAACATCAATATTCGCAACACCTGTTGCTCGATAAATTTTATCGTGAGTACTGTAAAAAATGTTGCCGTTCTTTGGGTATATTTTATTAACCTGATCAGTTGAAGGAATCATTACTGATTCACGTGTTCCTGACTTACTTAATCCGCCATTTTCAAAAGAACAATTACGTACTTCTGTCCACGCGTTTGCTGGAGTTTCAAATGGGGGTACATCCGTTATCACCCCATATTGTGATAGTCCTTTTATGACTACTTGTGTCATTTATTATTCTCCTAATAGAAACGGGGATGGTGTATCCCCGTTCTTCTCCATAAGTGGGCGATTTTAATTAACCTGTACGTACCCAAATGTATACTGCTACGAAAGGCTGCATAATATTGTGTGCGGCATTACCACCACGCCAGTCTGTGTATCTGGTGTTGTAGTTAATTTCGTTAGAACCCTGGCCTACGTGGTTAGAACCGCCGCCTGTATTACCACCATATGCAGCAATACCGCCTGTGGCATGTTGGTGACTTGGCATCTCTGCTTCAGTCAGTACGTGCTGGTACTCACCGCCTGCTGAACCTGCCCCATAGTTACGAACTTCACCGCGTGAGTCTGATGTTTGTCCTACACCGATCAGTACTCGACCTTGTGAGTATGCAGCCCATGTACCTTCACCAAAAAAATCACGAGGATTGTTACCACGCGAGTAGTTCATGTAGATCGAACCTACCGGATACATCATGTTTGTGACGTTGGTACGCATCTGTGCCCAACCGCCAGCCCCAGCATCCAGCCCTGACATTAAGTTCTGTAGTGCTACGTTCCTGTTCCCTATGTCACCGAGGTTATTAACTTTGAGTAAGTACCGGCCATCGTTGTAAGAACGCGGCTGTACAGCAGTACTGTTTTCAGAAGCCTGTACATTAATGAGCGGGCTATTCTGCATATCCCATGCAGTACCATTACGCTTCAAATATGTTTTGAGATTATTAAGCTCATCTGAGGTAATGGTTGTTTGTTTATTGATGTTGGGAAATGATTGCTTCATAGTCTTTTTTATTTCACGCAAGAAATCATCGACCATTGAAACAGTATCTACGGAACCTACAGGGTTGTTAGTATTCATCTCCGAGATATAGTTACTATTATCTAAAGGCATCTTTTAATGCTCCTTGTTATTATTTTTGAGATCCGTCTCTTGAAAGTACTGGCATTAACTTGCCAGTACTTACATTTTTATTTTCTTATTGTTTTGTACATATCCTGCTTCGGTTTCATCTGCTTATAGAGTAAATACATACCCAAACCTCTCAGGATTTCACCACTCCAGAAGCCAAAGAACATCCCATTGTTCTCTACACCATTACCGGTATCAAGGCGTACAGCAGGACTCCATGAGCCATTCATGATATGCCCAGGTATTCCCGTATTGATGAATTTACGCTCCAGCTCCCCTACCACGTCTTCGATGAACTCAGGCAGTACTGATAGCGTCGATCCTGCAAGTACTGCAAAGCATGAACCAGCTAACCATAAACCTGACATATGCCCTGTGAAGTCCGTGGTGTCGAATACGCTGCTACCGTCAGTGTTCCAGTCCGTAGGCGTACATCCATGCTCTTTAAACTTCTGAGCTAACCATGTAGCCCAATTCTCTACGTACTGCTGCAATTTAGCCGGTACTGGTTTGTTCTGGATCACCAGCTCGTACCATGCACGTGCAGCACTACAATAAGCCCTGGGCTGATAGCCCGCCCACGCATGACCATCCCCCCAATGGAAGAATGTCCAGGTATCAGGTTTACCGTACTTCAAGTTGTCCCAACGATTCCAGATGTACGCACTCATACCAGGCCCTAACTCCCCAAAGTTGTTGTAATAACTTTGTTGAGATGACCATAAAAAATCGATCATATTATTCAGGTGAGTAGTCCATTCATTGGGTACTCGATCATGGGTATAGATGAACGGATGCATGTACCCCGGATATGGACTACCCCGCCATCCATCGAACTGAATATTGTCTGGAACAGAAATATTGCTGAACGGTATAACACCAGGCGTGAATGCTAAATTATTAGACTTGTAGTCGAGAATAGTACAATCACCCAATTTGGCAGTATGTGCAGTATCACCAGAAATCGTCACGCTGTACTTCATGGTGTAGCCATCATCCAGTGAGAACGTTGGCGGTACATCATTCAGGCAATACCAGTAGAAGTGAGTTTCAGCATTCTCTACTGGTGTAACAGAGAATTCTTCCAGTACTGAATATACCGGCGTGGACGGCCTGACTTCAGTATCAGCATGGTTAGGCTGATAGTCTCTTAGTACTAACTGGCTTGAGAAGAGGTTTTGAGTAACGTAAGTACTGGTAGGCTGTAATGTCCACTTCCAACGCCAACCATTATCATCTTGAATCCCGATCTCTACCTGTCTGGTAGCTTTGTACGTAATGCTGTTCAGTACTGATGTACCTGCATCCAGTAACCAGAAACCGATACCCATACCTGCACTGTCTGATGTGAATACCGTATGGTTCACTGTACCCTGACGTGATCCAAGAATGTTGTAGTCCGTCATCATCGAAGTACTTACATCTGGCTCACCATACGTATAGACGCTACGCATATCAGCCATGAAATATTCTTTGCCGTTAAGGTCAGTTACTGGTGTGAGAGAGCTAAGAGGAACATCATACGTCTGTACAGCAGTACTGGTACTCTGTGGTAAGTCGTACTGGTACTCACGTGCTGATGGATCTTTGTCTGTCTTCTGCTGTGAGAGTATCAACCTGATACGGGCACGTAACGGATTACCAGCACTGTCTACCCCACCATATTGAGTACGTACTTTGGAGTCCTTCGAAATCCTGAACCATACTGCCTGTTGTTCTAAAGTACTTTGTGCCTCTGCACTTTGATCGATAACTATGTACCCTTCTGAATCACGGCTGTAAGTAGCTTCTTGATCGCTTGGATAGAAGTAGTCATACGATATACCATCAGTAAAAGGCGATTTGTCGTTAGTACTTTTACGGAAGAAGCGATCATACAAATCGATTTCTGAATATGATTTACAGGTTTCTAAAGAACATTGCCATGCACGGTAATACACATCCTCGCCAGTAATTTTCCATAACAAATATGCTGCATCCGCAAACCATTGTTCTGCATCGGCTGCGTTTCCGAAATTACCTTTAGTTACTGCCACGTTGACCGGTCTATTATGCCAAGCAGAGTTAGTAGGCATTAAATAACCACCAAACTCTACAGGTACTTTACCTGTGAAGTTGGTCTTATAATCACCAGTGATAGAAGTATCTTTCAACTGCATAGTACCCTTCTCATCTTCTGAGTGTCCGGTACTTAAAACATTGCCATCCCAATCAATTTTTTTACCTTCCCAATTGATGATCCAGTCAATGTCATACTGCTGACCGTCATTACTCCAGTCAGTACTACCATCTGCTTTCAATGCCTGTACTGAAGCGTTGATAGCATCCCATGCAAGTTCACCGACAAAGGCAAAAGTAGCTTTATCAAGGTACTCACCGAAGTAAGGTGAACCATGAGGTACTTTGGTTAGACCGTTTGTATATGGAAGTACTACACGTTTGAATCCAGAGTGTGTTGGTGATTCCCAATCGATAGGGTAATTTGCAAGTGTTGGTTCCTTACCGTTGATGATCCAGTTACAGATATACATTCGTGGAACGTCTGGTACTGGTTCCTGATAGAAGTGGTCTATATATGCCTGAAAAGTCTTCTTAGCCATATCAAGCTGCCATTCATCCCGAGTAGCCATGTATGCATAGCAATGACCAATAATCTGTAATGACTGTCCCTCTGTGGTGGCGTCTCCGTTTGGCATTGCTTCTTGCATACTTGCTGCAATAAAATGACGGTTATTACTTAAGACCATTTGTTCATTGAAAACATAATGCTGCTTTGTTGGATCAATGGTTTCGCCCGTATTTCTTTCAAGAAAGTACCTGTGCCCTCTTAAAAGTTGCAGTACATTACCAGAGGAATCTTTATCATTATCCCATATGCTATGTATCATATAACCCTCTTTATTAATTCATGTTAAACCATCCACCATTAAAGAATCCTAACCATGTATTACCACCGTCATAGCTGGCGAGTGTAAGTACATCCATTATGTTTGCATCTAATGATAGTTGTGGTTTTCTGTCTTGTGACCATTTCACATTTGAAGGCCAATTAATGGCACGATCACCAAAAACATCTTGCAGTACTAACAATGTAATCTGACGAAATGCAGACTCACCGCCATAAGGTGCAAAGGTGAGATTAGTACTGGCACGGTCTAACGTAATGTGGAAAACAGATGCAGTACTTGCGTCAATTTTGATCGAGTCTGCACCGGCCAACGTTTGTAATTTGTAGTTCGAAGCAATTGGAAATGGGTTTGCTTCGGTATAGTAGCGGTACTTAATACCAGTACTGGTTTTAGCGAAGATTACGCCATCCTCCTGTAGTCCTAATATAGCCTTAGAGTTACCGTGCATGATCTCTAAATCTGTTGTGAGATTGTTCATACGTAACTCAGAACCATTACCCCCAAATGCCAACCCAACACCCTCGTTAGGTGTGGCGGCGTTGAAAGAGAACAGTCCTGTGATGGTCTGTGCCGTATTCTTTACTGCTACGTCTGGTTTACTGGTAATGTCATTCCAGCCTGGCGACCATGTTACAGAACGGGCACCAACCATATCTGCCGTGTAGTCACCCTTCTGTGGGTACACAGCCCCATGACGCTCATTGAATAGAGCCACGCCAGATACAGCACCTGCTGCCAGTTCCATGTAATGCTTAGCCTGATCTGCATCGGCTGCGGCTGATGACTGTGAGTTAGTAGCACTGGTGGCTGCCAGTTCTGCACGTTTGGCGTTTTCCTCACTGCTACTGATCCATTGCGGATCGTCAGTAGCGAGAGAATCAAATATCCCTGCCATATAATTTCTCCTTGTTAGTAGTACCGCGTGATGTTGTCTGAGTTAGCCCACGTCACTAAAGTACTACCCTGATACGATTCCCTTAGTAGTTGCTCCTGTAGTCCAGCTAACGAGGTTTCAGCCATGTTCCGCCAGTACTGAGCCTGGTCTGGCTGACCGTCAAAGATGTATGCTTGCTCCAGTGCTACCCATAGTAGAAAGTCTGGTACGGCAATCAGATACAGGTTGCTGGAATTACTTACATCAAGCTTTTCTGGTGCGATGTAATACACCACTTCAAAAGCAGTATCAGTACTGACAGCTTTATCCAGCTTGTACATGTTGGATACTGAGGCAAAGGCTATTGGCTGGTTTGAATAGTTCTGTACGTCATAGATCTTTTCATAAGATTGACGATACAGAATCTGATTGTTAGAACGGTTACGGATTGACTTTAATTCCAGTAAGTTTTTAGGTGCGGTCAAATAGTCATAGCCTGCACTCACTGTGAACACATCCACCTTTTCAGCAGCAGGATGACGTAAACGGCGATCTAATTCAGTTTCGGCAAAGTACACCCACGCTGGAATTTTACTAATGAAATACGCTTCCTTAGTATCAACGTATTTTTGTACATCCGTGTACAGGTCAGATACGTTTTGGTATTGAGCCATTTTATATCCTTATAAAATAAAAAAGGTAAGGCACAGACAAAATTTGTCATTATGCCCTACCCTTGAGGATTGGTTAATTAAGTACTAAGTACTCAATTCAATTAGATTTTAACGTTAGTGATTAGGCCACTTGATTTGAATGATTTATTCTTTAAGCCTACTTCGGTAACAAGTTGACGTGCTTCATAGTCACCAGTTTTAGCGAGTTCACTTAGGCTATATGGGCGTAGGGATTCTACAGACCACATAGAAGAATCGAATACCATAATGTCACCAACACCAGTAGTTGCATCGTACTTAGCCCAACGGTTGTTGATAATCTTCACACTACCAACTGAAGAGGTGTAATCCTTAATGTCGTTCACGAGTTCAGTACCGTTAGCAATGTCACGGATACGACCTTCTTTAGCAGAAAGAATCGCAACAATTGCAGCACGAATACGTGGGTGACACATGATGTAGTCAGGAGTACCGCCAGCTTCGAAGATACGTACAAGTACTTCATTCAGGTCATCTTCAGTTACAGCTACTCCAGCTTTATCGATGATGTTTGCTGAATCAACTTGTGCCTGGAAACCTGCGGTCATACGGCCTACAGTACTGGTTTCACCAGTTTTAACCTGACCAGTACCAACGAATGCGAATTCCATATCGCGTTTTAGTTCTTTGGCACGTAGCTCAACTTGGTTAGCAAGCTTTTGTTTGTTGCCAGCGATGGAGTTAACCATTGAAGTACCAGATAGGCGTACTGTCTTGGTAAAGATCTGAGTGTAGTTATTACGCTCGATTAGTAGGTTGTCTACGTGGTCTTTAGCGTCTGCACCTTCTTTAGCTGCATTAGCACCAACTTTTGCTAATTCTTCTTCAGCCCAATAGAAAAGTACATTATCTACAGTACCTTTACCGATCAGGGTCATGAATGGGGTATCTTCTGGAGAGATGTTACTTACTACGTCTGAAAGACTCTTATGTTGTGCAGTCATTGCACTTGTATTTTGAAATGCCATTTAATTTATGCTCCCTGCATTAATTATTATTATAGAATTTTCATCAAGAGATCCTGAGTAATGGCAGACTGTGATTTACCTTTTGCTTTCTTCTGTTCTTTAAGACCTTTCTCGATTTGACGAGACTTACTTTCTTTTTGGTTTGTCTTTTTAACAGGGGCACTCAAATGTGATTTAGACTCAATCTCTTTTTTCTTCTCAGTTTTTACGTTCTTGTTAGTACGTTCCTGTAGCTTCTGGTATTGCATTGCGTCATACACAATGTCCCATGCTACAGGCGAGGTCATGCTTAGTACTTGATCCTCTGTAAACCCACGGTTTGATAGAAATTTGTCTAATTCATTAATAGTACCGGCATTGAAGCCATCACGAGTACTCGCCATCTCTTTAAAGATGTTCTCGATTGTTTTTGCGTTTGTTTCACGCATAGAATTTGATGTTTCACGTAGAATATCATCAGCTAATTCAGAATCTTTCTTAGCCTGGATGTATCGTGAGTGGAATTCATCGTATTGTTCTGGTGTAGCTTGACGGCGTAAACCATCCCAACCACCTAATTGTTTTAATGCACCATCTAAACGTTCCATTTCGATGTTTGCATTGAACTTGACAGCCTCAGACCGTTCAACTGCTTTGGTCAGTTCTGCTTCAAGTGCTTTACGCTGAGTTGCAATCTCTTGCGTCTTCTTGGTAAATGCCGCTTGTCGCATGTACCCACTTTTGAGTTCGCTACCCTTTACGGTAACTTCCTCACCGTCGATAGTAAGTGTGAAGTCATGATCATCAATGTTGCTGGCCTCAGTACTATCAGTACTGTCATCATCGCTTTCATGTTCTTCATCTTCGCTATCTGCGGTTGACTCTTCTTCTGCTTCATAATCGTCTTCATCGTCATGAGTACTTTCTTCGGTAGTTGATTCGTCGGTGTCAAGTTCCTTTGGTTCTACATCATGAGATTGTTCCGCTGGGGAGTCTGCTGGCGATTCAGAATCTAAAAAACTTAGAATTTCGTTTGTTGTTTCGGACATAATTATTCCTCACTATGCATAGTGATAAAGGTTGTATTTGTAAGATGTTTAATTTCAGTTATTACGTATTAGTAGTCTGATACATCTCTGGGTTTGGAAAGAATATTTCTTTGTTCTGCTACACTGAATTTTAGTGTACTGATCTTTCCAAGAATGCGTTGTAGTGCCTGATACTCATAGTGAGCAATCACAGCATGTTCAGGTGAAGTTTTAATACCTGAAAAGATATCTTTTTCGACTTGAAGAATAATATCTTCGTATACTGGATTATTCAAAAACTCTGAACGCAAGGATTCAAACTTCATTTGTACTTCATTGTCATTCATTCATGCACTCCATAAATTAATCCCGTATTTCAGTACGGGTTCCATTTAGTGGACTACTTTACTCGACTTCAGATACAGAAATCACAGCACTGATGTAGCTGATATTTTTGATGAAAATATCTCCAGTACTGGATACGGTAATAGAGAATGGTGTAACAAGTTCAAAGCCATCGTGAGAAGTACTTGATGTAGTTCTGATAACGATCTTTGCAGTCGATTTGTTTTGTACTAACAGTGCCTTCCCTACTGAGTCAGGGAATACTGCATATAGGGAGATTTCACCATCTGCTGGGATAGTGTAATCAGGGTAAGTAGTTTTCATTGTGATTCCTTATTTTATTATTGTGGGTCTACCTGGAAGTACGAGCTATCGCTTGCTTCTGCACCTCTGAACTTAGCTTTAACGCCAATACGGGTATTACCATCAGTGACGCCGGTAGCGAGTCCGGTACTGTTGATTGTGGCAACAGAGGTATCATTACTGAAGAACTCAAGTACTAACTCAGGGTGAGTGGAAACCTCAGTAGGGCTGATCGTGTACGTGAGTTGGTACGTTTGGCCAACTTTGATAGTACTGGTACTGTCTGCGTAGGCTGATAGCGTTGACGTGACCACGCCTGAGCTATCCGTAACAGTACTGCCGTCGGTATTAGTCAATGTGACAGCAATACTTGCCCCGCTACCATCTTTCAGTACCGTCCATGTGCTATCTGCATTGATCTGCACAATGGTACTGTCCGTTGATGAATACTGTACTGTGTAGCCTGTAGAGGCTTCTGGATTCGTCGTGAAAGGTACTGGAGGGTTACTACTACCGATAATCGCTAAGCCCACTGAGCTAAGGTATACGGCCTCTGCGGGTACTACTGGTGCGTTAGTACTGTCAGTTTTGATGATACCGATAGAAGCAGTTCTGTATGTCTTATTGGTGAGATATACGGTTACATCCTGATCTACAGCTAAGGTTTCCCCTACCTGTAATTCATATCCCTGCCTTGTATTGTTTGAAGCACTTATTAGTACTGGAGTAGTTTTAGCCTGAATCATATATGGTGCAGTTTGAATTACTTCCTGAGTACTATTAGGTGCTAATGAAATGTCGCTTAATGTTTCGGACATTATTAACTCCTGTAATTTTAGGGGAAATCCATTTCCCCTTTAAATTGATGTGAAAATATTATTTCCAGATTTAATTTCAGCCTGAGCCATTTCCTCTTTGAGTGCTTCTTCTTTTTCAAGTAAAGCCTGCTTATCAGCCATGTTCTGCAACTTGCCATCAGTTTCATCCTGCTTGCGGATCTGCTCATGTGCCATGTTTTGCATATCTGCCTGAGCCTGCTGTTCCTGAAGCACAACCTTACGTTCATCCAGTTCAAGCTGTTTCTGAGCCATGTTGTTAGCAGTACTTTGGAGTACCTGATTCTGTTGGGTAAGCTGCTGTAGCTGTTGGGCCATCTGCTGCATCTGTTGCTGTAGCTGTGATAGCTGCTGCGTGAGCTGGTCTTTTTGCTGGATAGTCTGATCATCGTTCATGTAGTACTGAGCATCTGCAATATCCATGAGTTCATAACTCTTCACCATCGCGGCACGGATGTTACTTGCACTGGCTAACTTAGCGAGTTCAGTACCTGGTGCAGCCGTTGCAAGTACTTGTGCAAGGTTGCCGTACTTCTGGCTTTGTTCAAGTTTGGCTGTAGTACCCAATGGTGTCTTGATACGTACATCACGTAGTTCAGGCCATTCGTTAGGGTTGATAGTAAGTTGTTCACCATCTACCTGTAGTTCCCATGTACTGAAATTTTCACGCAACATGTTGTACAGAGTTTTGACAAGAGGAATGATCGCTCCGTTGAGTAGTGTGTTGATCACACTCTTCTGTACCAGTTGGCCTTCTGACAAAATCATTGCGGCACTTTGAGTACTGGAACCTGCGGCCAACGCTTCACCAAGCATCCCCTGTCCAACAAAGGACATGCCAGTACCGGATTCACGCATGGTATCGAGCATCTGTAGTAGCCCTGCTGAATCACCCATTAATGCTGATAGCTGGATAGGATTGATCGTACCTGGTGCTTTTACTGCAATACCAGTACCTGGACTGGTGTTAAAAATATCTCGTACATTGTGAAGCTGTTCAGGGTTGTACTCAAAGCGTGGACGGCTTGCCATTTCGTTATACACGAATTGCTGGCGTAGTAATCCGGTTCGGGCACTCTGAATAGATTTGGTTAGGTCTACCATGCCCTCACCCCAAAACATATGAGGTCTTGGAATTGGTGAAGTACCGCAATAAGGTACTTCATCTGTTTCTTGGTATGCTAAAAGTACGCCTTCGCAATAAAATACTTGATAGAGTTTTGATACCGCTATTTCTTTATCAGTACCTACAGTCTCTTCTACAGATGATTTGATATATAACTCATATAGCTCTACTTCACGTTGTGAGTTATCAAGAGAATCATCATCATTATCCAGTACTAAACCAGATTTACGGGATAGTGATGCAATATTACTATCAGCATCGTCATCGTTACACTTCTCCCAAACTTCCTGTACTTTATCTTCATCAATACCCATTTCTAATAAAGTACTAATAGTTGTCATCGCTTTATGACCAACAATACGAGCATCTCTAATACCACGTGCATCTTTGTTGATAATGAAGTTTTCAGCAGGTACAGCTTCAATCTTAATTGCTTTTACTTTTGAGACTAAAACAAAGTAGCCAGTATAAAGTGTTTGTTCCATGACAGTGCTGATACCTGTTACGTCCATCTGCCCAAGTAAAGATGTTGGTTCTACCGGCATATCATTGCTGATCTGCTCGTCTTTCCTGTCAGTAACGATAACCTCTACTGATTCGTACTGATCATCAGACTCAAGCTGAGCCTGTCTGAACTGAAGCACATCCTGTGTTTGTTCTGTGAAGAATTCCTTTTCGATCTTGTTCTCTTCACGAATGATAGGACGCATAACCGAAGCACTACTTACCATCGCATCTTTGAAAAACGCACGGTAAAGGGTTTGCCTGTCGTTATCGCTATCCAGTACATCATTGAGTACTTGATTGATTACCTTCAGTGTTACAGGCGATGTAACGCCATCAGGTACTACTTCAAGCGATTCTCCAGAACTGAAAGCATCCATGCAAGCGGCTACGTAATGCTCTACGGTTGCAGTACAGGTATTGTCTACAAACGATGGTTCTCCTTCACGCTTCTTTGGCAAAGTACCATTATAGAATCCCCAGTTTTCAGTGATCTTTGGGCGGATCGTTTCTTCAAGGTACTCTTCACAATCATCTACATCTGCACGTACTTGCTTAAGTAGTGCTTCCTCGAAAGCTTCTAACTTATCTGAAGACAGATCAGGGGTTCGACCTGAAGTTAGGTCTGTATATTTAAAATCCATTTTAATTATTTCTCCGTTAGTAAGTATCGTAGTTATTGACGTACTTACTCCATTCGTTAGTACTGATAGTTTTGTTAGTACCTCTTGTTTCGTGATCGTATTCAGATACACCAAATTTATTGATAGCCGTAATGTTATATCTGAAGCTATCAATAAAATGGTTGTCCTTATCGATGAACTTTCCGTCTTCATCGTATGAGTACAAGCTGAATTCTTTCAAAAAGCCCGTGCATTTTGGATGTACTTTAAGTTTGCCTGATAGCATTAACTCACGCATGAATATAATGCCTGATTTTACAGTACGGTCTTTGCCTGTAGGATCAATGTGCCAGTTACGTGCATATTCTTTTGTTAATATTAATCCTGCACCTTCAAAAATAGATTGATATGTTGCCCCAAGTCCACGCTCAGATTTGGCATCTGATGGAAGAATCATTCTTATAAAACCCTGCTGCATTGGACGTACACCGGCTGCACAAATTATTGCATCAGTCTTGGTATATGAGAGTTCATCATAAAGGTAGTACGTACCATCATCGGGGTTATAGGCTATGAAGCTGAATACCATGTCATCTGAGTAGCCTAAATCGGCTGCGGCCATACGTTTCCAGTGCTTGCCTATAGTGAAACTATTATCGAGTAAACTTTCTTTCAGGATACCAGCAAATACTGCACCTGAACCTGCACCTGGAATACCTTCAATACTGAACTGTCTGGCCCAAGGTTCGATCTGCTCATTCATCTTTAGCTTTTCAGCTTCAGTAAATCTATTACTGTCCCATAAAGTTACGTGTACTAATCCGCTGTGGTGAGTACCATCTTCTTCCCAAAATTGTTTGATAACATCGTCAAGTCCTTTTTCTGGCGTGGCGACGTAAAGTACTCGACCGCGTGAAGTCCATGTACGCTTCTTAACCTGGCTGAAAATGTCTTCAGGTACTTGTTCGTCAAGTAACGCAAAGTCGATCTCCATCCCCATCAGAGTACCAACACCTGCACTGTACACATCAAAGGTAATGCGGCTTTCACCGTCACATACGCCTGCTGCATCATAGTGCTTCACATATACAGTACTAACCGTGTTCTGAAGGCCGGTCTTGGGGATTAGCTTTACTATGTCTTGTCTTGGTATCCAGCCTGTACCACGTTTATCAGCAGTACCGAGAATGCATTCAGCAGTACATTTAGGCCGGTTGATCTGGCTCCAGTCCCAACCGAGTACCAGTACGTTTACTGGTTTGGTATAGCGGTGTCCTGTCCATCCTTCAGGGTATCGGCCTGTAGCATGAATGACCGTCTCATATGTACCGAAGTATGTCTTACCAAGTCGGTTCCCTGCACATACCATTCTAAAATCTTCAGTACTACCTAACGTGATCGCGTCAACCTGCCATTGGTCAGGCTCAAAGAACTCCAGCTTGTTATATTCCCTGTAATCCTTACAGGCTTGCAGATAGTTCAGTACTGCAATTTGTTCATCTTTATTAAGAGTACTGACATATGCAGGTATATCTTGAATATGATCCAATAGGGTTAAATCCATTTAACTCCCCTTTATTTTTTATCTAATAATTTCTTTATCGCGTCCTCAACATTGTTAGGTTCAATAGTGTTATTGATTTCTACATTTGAACGTAATGTCTTTGCAAAATAAGGAGCGGCGGCGGTAGCACTTTTTAACGCACGCTGGAATGATCGCTCGTACTCTTCGCTATGTAGGTCATAAGTTTTCAAAGTACTGGCAAGGTCTTCATAAGCATCATTAGCAATAAGGAATAATATTTCTGCGATATTTTTATAACCTTCCTGCTCATAGCGAGCTTGCATCTGCAACGTATCTTCATTGAGTTTCGGTGATAGCCTCGCCTTACGTGCTTTGCTTCTGTCCTGCAAATAAGTAGTACGTTTCTTTTTATTTTCTTCTGCCATGATTAGTACCCTTCTTTGAAGGAATACCCATGAACATTTAGCCATGTTTTACCGATGATTGATTCAGCGGCTGCATATGGAATGTTGATACTCTTACAGTACTGTTCCAGTGCAGAGACAGGTACTACCTGAATGACTTCATAGTTCTTGATTACTGATACTACATTCTCACCTTCGATTGGTTTAGTACTGACACTGTTAACAGCATCAACTACATCAGCAAGCGATTGATGAAATTTAATTTGTAGATCTGATTTGAGGTTCTTTAGTGAGCGTGATTTTACTAATGTTGTGATGCCTAACGTATTGGCATAATCGAGTACTTCATCTTTAGTACTCAAAGCGTTTAGATATTCCTTATCCATATTATTATCCTGTAATTGTAATGTTCAATACTGCATCCCTCTTAGTTAAATTGTGCAGAACTAAACTGGTGCATGTAATTTTTAGTTCATCGAGTACTTCAATTGATCCTTTGGTGAGATCATCACTGATAAGTACTGTGACACCTGATTTATTCTGAATAACCAGAGTTTGAGTATCTGATAATGAAAGTACTGAAAACACGTCTACAGTACTTTCTTTGGGAACAGTAATATCAGTCGATACTTTCAGGTTGATAAACCGCTGCTTAATGATTGATGTATCCATGTGTTTTCTCCTTTTCATCTAATCCATTAAGTGGGCGGCTTTAATTACATATAGGCGTTATAAGCAGTCTTTAGATCTTCTTCCCAGGTAAGCCATGTATCTTCGGTAGGTACATGCTTTAGCTCGTCTGGTACGGCGGCTGGCGGTATGCCATCCAGTAACTGATCTTTGAGGTTTTCGAAGTACTCACTTTTTGCCACAGCCAATAGTGAGTTGGTTACGGCTGTCTTAGTACTTTCAATGTTGTTGGGATGTACGCCTACGGAGTCGTGAATGTAGGCCATATCTGCTTCTAACATACCGTGTTTGATAAGGTGCAGTAGTGCAGCATCGGCACTGTGTATGATGGATGGTACTGAGCTACTGGTAGTCTTGCGTTTGTTGGTAGTACTGGTCTTCCTGTTGATACGGCTGGTTAGCGTCTTACCGTGTACCTTGTAGCTTAAGGAGATCGATTCCTCTTCATAAACTCTGAGTACTACAGGAAAGTTATTAAGCGGATTAACAAACTCGATACAGTCTTTATGCTTTAGTACAAATGCCAGTAGTTTTCTGAAGTATCCAAGAAATTTCATTGCACTTGGTACACCCTCTTCCATACTCCAGAAAATCATATTGGTCATCATGGTTACTTCAGAAGGAGTAAGTGAATATATGAAACCATCATCAAAGGATTTTAGCTGGCTTATTACATCCTGTCTTGAAGTACGTTGAGTACCGCCATAATTAGTAATGACCATTACTGATTTCTTAAATGTTTTACGGGCAAATACCTCATCAGCGTGTTCTGTCATCTTAATGCACAAATCACGTTGAGCGATTAGAGTACTCAATGTTTGTTCAACGGAAAGTTTTTTATTACGGCAAGATTCAATAAGTTTTAATTGCAGGTGATTTATTTCCATACCCCATCCTTAGTTATGAATGGGGAACTATCCTTAGCTCCCCATGTAATTTATCTTTTCTGGTTCGTGTATTTGGTAATACGCTCTTAGCATTGTATTTATCTCATCGTCGCTTTGATTGGCGATTTCAGTACACATAGCTTTGCAGGTATCAGCCACGGCTTTATATGCGTCAGGCAGTTCATCAGTACTGTTAGGTAGCAGATTAGTTAACCCTGCTGCTTTGGAACATTTCTGTACCAACGCCTGTATCTGGATTGCAGAACTGGTAGCGTCGATGTAGGCGAGTATGCCGGTTTGGTAAGTACTGTCTTTGGTGTGCATATAGAGTGTGTACATGATGTTCAGTGCCTGTAGTACCTCATCTTCATCAAGCAGATCGATCACACTGTAATCAGTATGTTCAATACAGTTATTGAATGCCTCCTGTAGCTCCTGTACGCGGTTGTAGCGGGCGTTAGTACTCTTTTTGCTGTAACCCTCGATCATTCCTACAAGCAGTACCTGAAGCTGGTATACACCGCTATCGGTTAGCCTTTCAGTACTGAACGATCTTACCAGTACCTTAGCGAGTGAGTTACCTTGGAATGACAGAGACGTATTGTAGGTATAGACACGTCCACGGTTATCACAGAACAAGGGGTGATAGAATTTCTCATACTGGCTGAAGTACTCCGCATCAGTAAGCGTCTGTTCCCATCCTCTTGCCTTACCTACTGTACTGGTAGCGTTCACCAGTTCTTCGTTGAGTTTGTCGATCTCATCATTAGCGTTAAGTGCATCAATAATGTGTTGCGTCTTCTCATCCTCATCTTTCGTTTGAGTACTGAGATAGTTACTGGTTTTCGCTTTCTTCTGGAGTTTTGCGACCTGAGCATTAATCTCTTTAACCTGCTTGTTAAGAGCGATCTGCATCTTCTTGATGTTATTATTGAAGTACTTCATAACTGCGGGATGTTTGCATTGCTTCATCCATGCAAGAAACTCTGTGTTAACCGCCCATTCAGTACCTTGCATCTTATTGATGGTATCGAAGAACATCTTGCCTTCGTTGGCACTGGAAAATTTGTATTGTCTCACCTCAGCCCACTCAGGATTTTTGAGTACTGGAGATTTAATTTCCAGATACCCGCCATCTTGATCGAGTAAGTTCTTGTGCGGTAGTGGTGGAACAAGCATAGGTTTGTAAGCGGCATGGCATTCTTCAATAGTATTCAGTAGTTCTTCTTTGCTGATCTGTAGAGTACTGAATTCTGGTTTTATCTTGATGATTATCCCATCAGGTAAATTTTGAGTTTCGAAGTACTTACAGTAGCTGGTATCAACATAGGTTCGTATCAGTTGAATCACACCAGTAAGGGCTTCATCTGAAGCTTCACCAAAAAAGTTGTAGCTTTGCATGTAATAGTTAGCAATCTTTCTGCAAAAAACAGTTAGTACAATATTTTCTCTTACCATCAACTTCGTTAGCTCTTTGGTAATGAAGTACGCCAGTAAAGTAATTGGATCTTCATACCGAGGAACAAACAAAGAGTATTTGGCGGCGTTAGTCATATCTTTCTGATACATCACTGACTGCTTTTCAATAAGAGCTGTATAGAATTTTGATTTACGAGCTTTCTTTAATTCGCTTTCAATGGATTCATACAGAAACGATTGTACAGTACTGAATGTTTCAAGGAAAAATTGCTTCCCTCTTGGTAAGTCCAGTACTGAACCGTTTCCTTTCGCTGCCCTTTCATAACTTCCTGAAGCTTGTAATAAATCTTTTTCATATCCCTGCATTAACAGAGTACGTTCAAGTTCCCTTTGCAATTCTTCCATGTTAGTTGTAATCCCTGTAGAAGTTGTAGTTATGAACTGCTTCATCAGTCCAGCCTAATTCACCTGTTAATTCATCATTACTATCTGGAAGGTAATATGTATCTTCAAAATCATCTTCGTACTCGTATTCATCCATTTTATAAACTCCGTTTGTTAATTTAATATCACGGAGTATTTATCAATTCTTTCAAGTTATGCGTGTAAAAGAAACGAAAGCCGTTTTTAGTAGCCCATTCTTCTTGTGTCTGCTTAGTACCGTCCTTACGCTTTTTTGCATTAGGCATAGGGGTATTAGGTTTCATGAAAACAAAAACTATTTCATGGTTAGCAGGAAGTACCTCACGTACATGTTTGTATTTGGCAGCTTCAGTACTGGTGCGGAACCTGCCCTTGGATTCTATGAGGTAAGTTTTAGTATCAGTGCAATACTTGAAATCTGGCTCGTATCGGGAAGGTATTGTGTACTGGATAGTATTTTCAGGATGGTATTCTAATTGCGGAAACTGCTTATCTATTTGTTGTTCGAATTTCGAATCATACTTTTTTGTCATGTTCTCTAATTCCTTTTATTGTCTGTATCAGTACATCATTCCGTGTTGCACATTCGCTATAGATGCGTTGGTACTCAATCAGGGCTTGCATGAGGGCTTTACCAGAAGTATCTGTAGGTATTGGTGTGTCATTACTACAGGGCTGTAGAAGTGATTGTTGTTCGATTACAGGGGTTACTTGTACTGGAGTACTACAGGCAGTCAGTAGTAGAGCAACGCCGATGAGAGCAGCCTTAAGGCTTCTTGTTACGTAATGCATTACTCGCCTCCTTGTACTGCTTCAATAGCTCTATGCCGTCTTGATCAATGCATTGTTGCGAGTAGATAGGCCGTTCAATGATCGTCTGTGACTCCTTGAGTACCTTAAAATCCTGATCTTTTAACTCATTGAGTTTTGCTGTTAGTTGTTCTGCTTGTTGGTACTGCATATCACTGATTTCTTTCTTGATAGATGCCGTAACGTTTTTTTCGAGGTTCATTTGATAACCTGAATAGTACGTATTTGCTTGCCATCCAAAAAAGACAGATAGCAGTACTAAAAAAACAATTCCTTTGTAAAAAACCATAGTTATTCCTCAGTACTTTCTTGGGAGTACTTTTATGTATGTATTGATGTAGTCAATGAAAGCAAAGAGATCCCGTACAACTATTCTCAACCAATCAGTATCAATTCCATTTATTGTACTAATATTGAATGAGTAATCCCTCCAATCAATGTCATCATCAATAGGCAGTTCAAGTATATTTGTTTTTAATACATCTGGCTCTTGTCCTCTTTTTTTGCATTTCTCTATGCGGATCTCTCCATATACTGCATGGCAAACCACATAACTGAGTCCATGATCCATTGTAATAAGTTCTGTTTTGCTCTCATATGTATACACCCCATTACTGAGGGTAATATCTAATTCTCTCATTTGAATTCCTTTTTTGAGTAGTTGTCCATTGAGTAGGTGTCTTTGAGTTGTACATATGAAAAGCGAAAGGAATTCAGTACCTATCAAGTACAGATCAAAAAAAATGCGTTGTTAGTACAGTGAGCGTCAGCGAGATGGACTAACAAAAGCCGTTGGGGTTTCCTGTAAGGGAAACACCTACGTCAATCTACCTATATAGGTTTCAACATTCAAAGAGGGATTTCATCCCTCTTCTCTTACATCTCTCGTTGTTCTCGCTGTCGCTCGTACAACAAGAAATGTACTCGTTTTTTAATTTATGTCGAAAAGTCTCTTTAAGAAATATTTAAAGGAATTATTCGACAATTCGTGTGTGCGATTTCGACATTTCTTTGTACTCAAATCTCAACTCGCATTTTATTCATTTCGAGGCGTTTTAATCAGGACAACCATAAATACTACAAATAATCCTGAAACAGAAAAAATTTATGTCCTATACTAATATTAAACAGAGGAGTCAAACATGAACAGGAATTCAAACGAAGAAGAGATTAAAATTGAACGCATTGCTTGCCGTATCACGGCTGAACAGCGTGAGCATCTGGAAGTACTAACTGAAAGATTCGGTTATCGCTCTATGTCAGCAGCAATTCAATCACTCATCGAACAATCGATCAAAAACCACAAATAAAAAATTTAAAAAGCCAATAAAAACTCTCATTATCGAGGGTTTTTGCTCGTTTGCGATAAATAATTCAAATAGTTAAATAAAAAGGAATTTAAAATGCAATACATTGATTCACAGCCAGGCTCTGGTAAAACGCACTACATGATTAATGAAGTACTAAAAACTTATATGAATGTCAAACATCTGATAGTTCAACCCACTATCAAACTACAGGAAGAAACTGTCAAAGAATTATCATTAATCAGTGAACACGTAAAAGTACTCAATACAGAAACAAAAAATGGAAACTTACTTAGAGATATTCGTGCTGCATTACGTGATCGTAAAGTGAGAGTACTGCTAATCACAGAAGCAATGTTTTATCTCCTTGAACCAAGCGAAACACTTAAAGCTAAAACATGGATGGATGATTGCATACAGTTTTCTAAAAACTACTTCTCCGGTATATCTTCAGCAGATTATGAAGAATGGTCAAAGATTTATAGCAATCAAATTTTTGAAATCATGAAGCAAGTTAATGAGGATTTTGATGAAGTAAAAACCAAGGAAATCACTAACGAAATGAGTGATGACGTTATTAAAATTATTGATAGTATAAATCTACTAATGAGGAATTTTAACAAGTTAGCAGTCAATAAAGATTATGTTAACAACCCTCCAGTTTCAGACAAACAGAAGCGGTATATTACTTTGATTGGCTGGCACGATTTATCAGTGTATGAGAATCATGAAATGATTTTTATGGCTAATAATTTCGAGGCTTCCTTACTCTATAAACATAACTCTCAGTACTTTCAGAAGGTGGATTTTAAAGGTAAACCGGATATTGATGAGAGCCGTATAGATGTACGCTTTTTTGTACCTAATTCCAGTTTAAAGTTTGGATTAACTAAAGCTTATGCTGAAAGTCAAGAAGGCGTAAAAATCATTTCCAAAGCTGTTAATTACATTAACCAAAATGAGAAAGAATTTTATTATACTGAAAACATCAATTGCCCTGAATTAACAGGTGATTGCTATCCGCCAATACTACGCGGCGTTAACAGTCTGATGAATTATCGTACAGCTATATTCTTTAGCTGCATGAATGCTTCACCTATTGAATTAGTGGCTTATAAAAAACTATTCCAATTTAGCAGCCTTGACATAAAGACTGAAAGGGAATTTGAAGTAATGCATCAATATTGTTCTCGTGGCGTTATTAGACGCAGAGATGTTGATACCAAGATGGTGATCTATGTACTAAGTGAAGATCAAGCATTATACCTTTCCGATAACCCAACATATGTTAACTTGGAAGTCAAACATACAGAAGCAACTAAACCTGGCCCTACACCAAAGTTAGATGAAGCCCAACAAAAAGCATGGAATGCATTTAAGTTGAAATGTAAACGCACAGGTAACTTTGATGGACTTGAAGAATTAATTGAGAAATTGAAACTTAATGAAGATCTTTCTAATTACATCAACGTACAATTCGAAAAGTTCCTCACTAAACTAAACAACAAAAAATAACTCTATTTGCGGCACTTCATGGATGATTTGCCATAAATACTACACAAGATTAAACCTAACTATGAAAAGGATTTCATATGAAAAGAAAACTCACCCTTCGTGATAAAGCAGTACGTGCATATAACTCAATGGTACTTCGTTGTAAAGCCAATAAGAACTATCAGCACATTGCTATTGATACTGCATGGATCAATAACCGCGAATTATACATTGCTAACTTCATGAAAGGCTATAAACCTGACTGGCATTTAGATAAGGACTTAAAAGTACCCTACTCTAACCTTTATAGTGCTGATACTTGTATGTTCGTACCTGCACACATCAATAATATATTGAGAGGTAAAAAGTCAAACAGTCGTGGTAATGCTGATAACTCTTTAGTACTTCCATTAGGTGTTAGCATTTCCAAGAGTAGTAAGAATCCTTACCAGGCACATTGTAAAATCAATGGAAAACAAACCCACTTGGGACTATTCAGTACTCCTGAAGCCGCTCATAGAGCATGGCAACTTGGTAAAATTGATCAATTGCAGTACGCACTTATGGATACAGAACTAACATCTGAAATTATTGAAGCTTTGGAACAATGGATTAATATCATTATCAGTGATGTTGAAGCAGGACGTGAAACCAAATTAGATTAAAAAGAAGCCAGTACTTTTTAGTACTGGCTTTTTCTTTATTTGCGAGGCCAGAACAACTTCCCATCAATTTCAGGATAACCAACTACCTGTAGAGATTTAATCACAGTCTTAAGTGCATTACCTGCTGCTTCAGCTTCTTGATTTTTCAGTGCAAGTATCTTATCAAATAGTTCATTGTTCATTTCTAATGCTTGTTTGGCTTGCTCAAATTCATCTGACCGCTTAACCAAATCTGGCACACCAAAATAAAAACGCCATGTATCCTTTTCATCACCTGCTTCAAACGTGAAATCTGTACCGTCTTTGGTAACGTAATAAATCGTTATCTTCTTATCTGCTTTCCAAACTACGGCTTTATCTATAGTACTTCTAACGATTTCTCTAATCTTAACTCTTTCTGGATGATCAACCGTTTCGATAATCGGCCACTGAATAGTTTCAAAGTAGTTCATCATAAGTTCTTCAAAGTGGCTACTCTCTTGAAGAAGGTTATTTTGCTGTAGTTTATCAAGGTGTAAGTTTAGTACTTGTCTTTCTTCATTCAATTTCTTGATGCTTTCAACAACCTCAGCTACATTACTTAAACCCGCACTTACTAACTCAGTCAGGTTAGTAATTCTTGATGTAATGGAAAGAATCTTATCTTTAGTTTCATTTATTTGAGTTTCATAATCTACTTTTTCTTTATTGTCTTTATTCTTATAGATGAAAGCATAGGTCACAGCATACATCAAAGTATGCTCCACTAAGTCACCACTTAATGACCAAGTACGACAACCTTTTAATTTTTTAAGCTTATCATCTTTACTTTTTAAGTTGCCAGCCGCCCTACCTTTTTCACAGAGGTATCTAATTGTATCTTTGTGCCTCATAGCCATCATTGTAGAGCCACAATGACCACATCTGAATAGACGAAGACCCGCCATCAAGTTTATCTGGTTCTTTTCGCCAGTAGTTATGTACTTATTGTTTTGCTGAATGTCCTGTAGCCTTGCGAATTCGGCTTCTGTAATCAACGGTGGATAGTAACCTTCAAGCTTATATTCGATACCTCTTACGCTTAAGATACGTAATCCATATACAGCCGGATTAGTACGTAACTTTCGCACATTTGGTACTGACCACATTTTACCTTTCCAGCCTTCAGGAAATCTCGTGTTAAGTTCTTTGCAGACCTTAAAAGCAGAAGCCCCTTCTAAGAAGAGTTCCATAGCGTACTGTGCTACCTGCCAGTACTGAGGATGTTTGCGTACTTGTTCATCATATGCAGTACTTGCATCTATCCAGAGTGGGTGAGAACCCACACTTTTGATTGTGGTAGGTAAGCCAGTTTTAAAACGCTTGATCAGAGCTTCAGCGTTACCATAAGTACGCTTTTGCTTTGTACTGGATTCTTCATTGGCACGTACAAACATCAAAGTACTGATCAAGAAATCAGTAGGATTTTCATTCACTGATTCCTTTGTGTAGGACTTTCCATCCATACCAGTGACTATCTGAATATCTAACGTGAGTAGTTGCAGGAACAGGCTATTGGCAGTTGTAATATTCGATCTACTGAGGCGATCTAACCCTTCGCAATAGAGTATTGAACCAGCAGGTATCAAGCCCTCTTCTACTGCGTCTATAAACCTTCCTAACTCCCCGACTTTAACGTTAGTCTTTTTCTCTATCTCAGCTTTTTGTTCACGGATTACGTTTTTTCCACGGAAAGCACTTACCCCTGCATCGATCATAGTTACCAGTTCGTAACCATGCTCTAAGGCATACTTCTCAGCACTCTCTAACTGTCGTTCTTGAGTAGTTCCGCCATCCCTACCCTGTACCGCACTTGACCAGCGTATGTATGAATACAGCTTCTTTTTCATTCAGTGTTCACTTTTGAATTTCGGGTTGCCCGGGTGGCTGATAATATGCGCCACGCCGTTCGCCATGGTGGCGATCATCGCATCGGTGTGATGGCTCTTGTCGCGCGGCGCGTAAACCGGCTCGTGAAATCCGGCGATAATCAGATCCAGCGAACCGAGCATCGGGCCGGAGCAGTCAATCTCGCCCTGCTGGTTTTTAATATTCGCCTCGATACCGCGCAGAATGCCGACGCCGTCAATGACGCGCGGCCAGATTTTCATATTGACGAAGTGCCAGTAGTGCGGCGCGTCGGCCATATCGGGGCCGTGATCGGTAATGGCGAACAGCCGGATGCCGTTGTTTTTCGCCTGCGCGACGTAGTCATGCAGCGTACTGTAGGCATGGGTGCTGGCGACGGTGTGCATGTGTAAATCAACAGGGTACATCATCTTCTCCTTCACGCCGCCCGACCGGGCGGGAAATAAGTTAACCGGAACAATCAGTAACCGCGCTGGCGATCGACGCAGCCCGACGGCTGGTCGCCCGCCTCAATGGCGCCGATGGCGCGCGTAATGGCGTCCATCGCTTCATCCGTCAGCGTTAATGCCGCAATATGCGGGGTAACGGTGACGCGCGGATGACGCCACAGCGGGTTATCCTGCGGCAGCGGCTCCTGCTGGAACACATCCAGCGCGGCGGCGCGCAACTGCCCGCTCTCCAGCGCCGCCAGCAGATCTCTCTCCACCACCTGCGCGCCGCGCGCCATATTCAGGAAACAGGCGTGCTGCGGCAGCTGGCTCAGCGTGTCGGCGTTGAACAGGTTGAGGGTTTCCGCCGTGGTGGGCAGCAAATTGATAATCACTTGCGCGCCGCGCAGAAAGTCATTGAGCGTCTCGCGTCCGGCAAAGCTCTCTACCCCTGCGATCTGCTTTGGCGAACGGCTCCAGACGCGCAGCGGGAAGCCCCAGGGCTTAAGCGCTTCGATGACGCTTAATCCCAGCACGCCCGCGCCGAGCACGCCGACGCTGAACGCCTCGCGCGCCACCGGCGGCAGAGGTTGCCACTGCGCCTGCTGCTGCTGTCGATGATAGTCGTCGAAGCGACGGAACCAGCCGAGCACGCAGCACACCGCATACTCCTGCATCTGTCGCGCCATGCCGCTATCCTCCAGCCGAACCAGCGGCACCGACTGCGGCAGCATGTCAGGGTAGCGCGCCAGCTGAGCGAGAATATCATCCACGCCTGCGCCCATTGCGAACACGCCGCGCAGCCCCTGCCGCGCCGCCAGCAGCTCGCGCGGCGGCTGACGCACAATCGCATAGTCGGCAGGCGCATCGTCGCCCGGCTGCCAGCGGCGCACGCGCGCCTGCGGCAGACGCCGCTGCATGCCTTCCAGCCAGACTTCGCCGTCCTGAGACGGGTGATACCAGATAATATCCATATTGCCCCTCTTTTTTTGCCCTCAGCCTCCGGTAAAAGCGGCGTCAGGGCAAGCAAAAACCGCCTTCTGCCCGCCTGACGCTCACCTGGGCTGCTTCACATTTCCACAGCGTTGCCGCGCCAGGTTGTGAGATTACGACTAAAGTTAGTTGAGTGGTCAATGCGTTACGCGCGGCCGCCTTTCGGACAAGGAGAAAAACCGATGAAAAAAACTGTCGTAACCGCGCCTGCCGGGCGTAAGGGAGTCGCGCCAGTGGTGCTGACTCTGCTGCTGGGTTTGCCTGCGCTGGCAGCGCACGCAGACGATAATTCACGTATGCTCAGCAGCCAGCCGCAGCCACCGGACGTGCGGCTTGGCCCGTTGTTTAACGCGGTGCAGCAGGCTCAGTTCTACCCCGACCAGAAAACATTCGCCGACGCAGTGCCAAAGTTCGACCCTGCGTCAATTCTGGCGGACTGGCAGATGCAGAAGAATCAGCGCAATTTCGACCTTAAGCGTTTCGTCGCCAGCAACTTTACCCTGCCCGCCGCCGGCGAAAAGTATGTGCCGCCCGCCGGACAGAGCCTGCGCGCGCATATTGACGGCCTCTGGCCGGTGCTGACGCGTACCGCTAAAAGCGCCGGGCGTTATGATTCGCTGCTGCCGCTGCCGAAGCCTTACGTCGTGCCAGGCGGTCGCTTCCGCGAGGTTTATTACTGGGACAGCTATTTCACCATGCTCGGTCTGGCGGAGAGCGGCCACTGGGATCGCGTGCAGGATATGATAGATAACTTCGCGTGGGAGCTGGATACCTACGGCCATATTCCCAACGGTAACCGCAGCTACTATCTCAGCCGCTCCCAGCCGCCTTTCTTCAGCCTGATGGTTGACCTGCTGGCGACGCACGAGGGCGACGCGGCCTACAGCAAATATCTGCCGCAGCTACAGAAAGAGTATGACTACTGGATGGCGGACAGCGACAGCGTCGCCGCCGGTCAGGCGAGCAAGCGCGTAATCAAACTGGCGGACGGCACCCTGCTCAACCGCTACTGGGATTCGCGCGACGCGCCGCGTACCGAATCCTGGCTGGATGACGTCAATACCGCGAAGAAAGCGCCGCAGCGCGATAAAGGCGAGCTTTACCGCGATCTGCGCGCCGGTGCGGCCTCCGGCTGGGACTTCAGCTCGCGCTGGTTCAGCGACGCGCATAATATCGCCTCAATTCGCACCACTCAGCTGGCGCCGGTCGACCTTAACAGCCTGATGTTCCATCTGGAGCAGACGCTCGCCAAAGGGTACCGGCTCGACAAGCAGCAGGATAAAGCGAAACACTACGCGGACCTGGCGGAAAAGCGTCAGGCGGCGGTGAATCGCTATCTGTGGGATGACAAACAGGGCTGGTACGCCGACTACAATATCAAGACGCGTCAGGTCAGCCCGCAGCTAACCGCTGCGACGCTCTTCCCGCTCTATATGCAGCTGGCCGGTGACAAGCAGGCCGATCGCACCGCCTCGGCGGTAGAGAAGCAGCTGCTGAAAGCGGGCGGCCTGCTCACCACCACGGTAAACAACGGCCAGCAGTGGGATGCACCTAACGGCTGGGCGCCGCTGCAGTGGGTCGCGGTGGAAGGCCTGGAGCACTACAACAAGCCGCAGCTGGCACAGCAGGTCGGTTTGCGCTTCCTGCAGAACGTGCAGACCACCTATGACAAAGAGCATAAGCTGGTCGAGAAGTATGTGGTTGACGGGCCGAACCTCGGCGGTGGTGGCGGTGGTGAATATCCGCTGCAGGACGGCTTCGGCTGGACTAACGGCGTGACGCTGATGCTGCTCGACAAGTACTGCCCGAAAGATAAAACCTGTAACAGCGTGAAGGATATCCCTCAGGCCGCCACGGCGGCGAAATAACCTACGCAGGCGAAGGGCGCTCCGGCGCTCTTCCCTTTCCCTTTGCACCCTGCTCTCATTTACCAACCCCTCAAATTAAGGCGGTTAACCTGACCGATCGTCATATTTTGGCGCGGGAGACTGCTGGGGAGGAAAGCGCTTGCTGCGGGGACTGGCGGGAACGGTTTTCTGGCAGGAAAAGAAAACGGGACGACTACGTCGTCCCGTTGCAGTTCTTAGGCTACGCGTGTCAGCTACGGACTTTACGGTAGATAAACAGCACGACAATGGCGCCGATTACCGCAACCACAAAGCTGCTGAAGTTAAAGCCGTCTACTCTGCCGAAGCCGAACAGGGTACTGATCCAGCCGCCGACTACCGCACCAATGATCCCCAGGATCACCGTTACGATAAAACCACCGCCATCGCGACCCGGCATGATCCATTTAGCGAGAATACCGGCGATTAAACCAAAGATGATCCATGAAATGATACCCATCGACTACTCCTTCCTTTTTGTTTAGGTTGTGACCGCCTGATTAATCAGGAGAATTACAAAACTAAGTATAGACAGGAAATTTTCAGCTGCAGAAAAAAGCGATGCAAAAAGTTGACTTAAAAACCTAAAGCTTCCTCAGGGGACGCCGATAACGGTCAGAGAATAAAGGATTAACGAACCGCAAATTTACCCTCTCTTTTGGAGCCAGGAAGTGAAAGAAGCCGATAAAGAACAGTATCTCAAACGTGGCACGCTGGCAGTTTTAGGCGTGATGAAGGATCTGCTACGTTTTCAGACGCCCTTGATGGTCACTTTTTCACGCGGCCAGTTTATCAGCCGTATGCTGGACGCCGACAAAGAACGCATTATCTTCGATCTTGGCAGCAATAATCTCGACAACGAATACATCCTTTCCAGCCACGACGTCAGCATCACCGCTGAAACCCATGGTGCCAGGGTGGAGTTCAGCCTGACCGGGCTGGAGAAAACGCTTTTTGAGGGTCTTCCCGCCTTTAGCGCGCCGCTGCCTGAGCTGCTGTGGCAAATTCAGCGCCGGGAGTTTTTCCGTATCTCCGCCCCGCTGGAGCCGACCTTTTACTGCCACAGCGAGTGGCCCAATGGCAAAAAGGTGCGCTTTCGCCTGCAGGATCTCTCGCTGGGCGGCATCGGCGTGCTGGTGGACGAGGCGCTGCCGGACGGACTGAACAGCGGCGACAAGTTCAAAAACCTGCGCGTTGAGCTGGGCGAATATGGTCAGTTTGAAGTGGGCGCGCAGCTGCTGCATATCGGCGAGCGCAGCGTGGTGAGCAGCAAAAACGAAACGCGCGTCACGCCGCGCCTCAGCTTCCGCTTTACCGCGATAGAGCCGTTGCAGGAGCGTCAGCTGCAGCAGGTCATCTTCGCCCTTGAGCGCCTGGCGCGCGATAAAGCGAATCGATTCCAGTAATTATTCAGTGATTTGCGCTGCCTCCAGGCGCATCCAGGCTATGCTTCTCCTTGCTCTCTTTTTTAAATCGCCTTCGGGCAAGGAGAAACATCCCCATGGAAAAATGGCTCTCATCCGGCTTTTTTCAGCGTCTTTTTCTTAACGAAACTTTCTGGATCAACAGCGCTATCGTGGTGGCGGGAACGCTGGTGATCTACTGGCTGTTGCGCAGCGCCATCCGTTTTATCTCCAGTCGCATCGCGCGCTACAGCGAACAGCGCCACGTGCGCCTCACCTCGATTCTGGTGGAGATCCTGCGCAGCACCAGCCAGCTGCTGCTGCTGATATTTTCGCTGCTGATCGCCCTGCGCTTTATCGACGTGCCCCCCAGCTGGAACGGGTTTATTTCCCACGGCTGGTTCCTGGCGTTTGCCGTCCAGCTTGCCATGTGGATCGACTGCGGCATCCGGCTGTGGCTGCATAATCTGCTGCGCGATCCGCTGCACGTTCGTAATCCGGTGACCACGGTAATCCTCGGCATTCTGCTGCGCGTAGTGGTCTGGGTGATGATGCTGCTCGCTATTCTGTCGAATATGGGCATCAACATTACCGCACTGGTGGCGAGTCTCGGCGTGGGCGGTATTGCCATCGCGCTGGCGATCCAGACGGTGCTGAGCGACGTTTTCGCCTCGCTGGCGATTGGCTTTGACAAGCCTTTCGAACACGGTGATTTTATCGTGTTCGGCGATATCGCTGGCTCTATCGAACATATCGGCCTGAAGACCACCCGCCTGCGCAGCCTGAGCGGCGAGCAGATCGTCTGTTCGAATACCATTTTGCTGCAGCAGACGATCCACAACTACAAGCGCATGCAGCAGCGACGCATCCTGTTTCGTTTCGGGCTGAGCTACGGCACACCTTCCGCGCAGGTGCGAGAAGTCAGCGAGCTGGTGAAGTCGATTATTCAGGGCATTGAGCTGACCCGCTTCGACCGCGCCCACTTTTTCGCTTTTGAGGATTCAAAGCTGACCTTCGAAGTGGTCTATTTCGTGCTCGACGCCGACTACAACAAATATATGGATATTCAGCAGGAGATTAACCTGCAGCTGATGGCGGCGCTGGAGCAGCGCGATATCCGCTTCGCCTTCCCGATCCGTCAGGTGGAGTTCAGCGGCGGCCGGATACCGCCTGTGGAGATGCTGCGCGCGGAGAACGACGAGCAGGAAGCGCGTCGGGCCTGATTTTTAAGGCCATACGGATGCTAAAAAAGGACGCGGGCCAGGGGCGGCCCGCGCCGAGGCGCAGGGATGCGTTATGCCTCTTTGCGATCGGCCAAAACGTCCGTGACCCGACACTCTGCCTCCCTGGCTAACATTCACGCGGGCTGAAACCGGCAGCGCGCCACCGCCTCAACCCAGCCCTGGTAATTCTCCCGCATCGCCTGCGCCCGTTCGGTACGCGGCTCTACGCGCGTGCCACCCTGCAGCGCCTGCATTTCACTGCCCTGCTGCCACCATCCCAGCACCTTGCCCGCCAGCAGCGCCGCGCCAAGCGCCGAGACCTCCGCCGTCGGCGCGCGCAGCAGCGGGCGTTGCAGCACGTCCGCCTGTAGCTGCATCAGCCAGTCGTTGGCGGTCGCGCTGCCGTCCACGCAGAGCGCCGACAGCCGCTGGCCGCTCGCCTGCTCCATAGCGAAAAAAACGTCGGCGATCTGAAAGGCGATCGACTCCAGCGCCACGCGCGCCAGCACCGCGGGGGTAGCGGCGTCGGTCAGGCCGCATACCATGCCGCGCGCCCGAAGATCCCACCAGGGCGCGCCCAGCCCGGAGAGCGCCGGTACAAAATAGATGCCCTGATTGTGATCGGTGGTTTGCGCCAGCGCGGTCAGCTCGCGCGGGTCCTGTATGCCGAGCATTTTGCCCAGCCAGGCCGCGCCGGAGCCGGTATGGGTGATATTACCTTCGAAGGCGAAGCGCAGCGCGCCGTCGTGCCAGGCCACGGTCGTGCTGAGGCCGTTGTCGGTCAGCAGCGGCGACGCCATCGACATCATCAGAGAGGAGCCGGTGCCATAGGTCGCTTTTACGACCTCCTCGTCGCCGCGGCGCTGCGCCTGCAGCGCCGCATGGGAGTCGCCGATGCGCGACAGGATCGGCGTGCCCGGTGCCAGACCGGGTATCACGCTAATCGCTACCGCGCCCTGCTCGCTGGCCGACGGCACAATGGTCGGGAGCGCGGCGCGCGGCAGCTGGAACAGCCGCAGCAGTTCATCGTCCCAGTCATTGCTGTGCAGGCTGTAGAGCTGGGTGCGCGCGGCGTTGGCGTGATCGGTGACGAAGATTTCTCCCGCGCTCAGCTGCCAGCTAAGCCAGCTGTCAACCGTACCGATGCAAAGCTCGCCCGCCGCCGCGCGCGCCGCGCCGTCCGGGATTGCCGCCAGCATGCCGGTGAGCTTGGCCGCCGGAAACATTGGATCCACCGCCAGGCCGGTCAGTCCGGTGATGCGCGTGGCGTTGCCCGCGGCGCGCAGGTCGCGGCAGAACGCCTCCGAGCGGCGATCCTGCCAGCTCACCAGCGGCGTCAGCGGTTTGCCGTCGCGCCGCTGCCAGATCAGCACCGACTCGCGCTGATTGCTGATCGCCACCGCCGCGACGGGCGCGCCGCCGCACTGCGCCAGACAGTCGGTCACCGCCTGCTGTACCGCCTGCCAGATAGCCAGCGCGTCCTGCTCCGCCAGCCCCGGCTGCGGATGCGACAGCGTCAGCGGCTGGCTGCCGCGCGCGACCACGCGGCCCAGGCGATTAACGGCGATCGCTTTGGCATTGGTGGTGCCTTCGTCAATCGCCAGAATAAGGGCGTCATCCATGGTCAGGCTCCCGCGCAAATGCGCACTGCACTGTTGACGACGCTCGCGGCATCGATGCCGTGATGCGCCCGCGTTGAGGCGCGATCGCCCGCAATAGCGTACTGGCCGTCAGGAATGCCCAGGCGCAGCAGCGGAATGGCGCAGCCGCCTTCCGCCAGCACCTCAGCCACCAGGCTGCCGACGCCGCCGTTGACGTTGTGCTCTTCCACGCTGATCGCGGCTGGATAGTGATTTAGCAGGTTGCGCAGCTGTTGGGTATCACAAGGTCTGATGGATGGAACGCTGATCACACCCGCCGAGATCCCTTTTTCCGCCAGCAGTTCCGCTGCGCGAACAATCTCATGCACCGTCGAGCCCATCGCCACCAGCGCGATATCCTTGCCTTCGCGCAGCTGATCGATCCTGCCCGGTTCGAAGCGGTAGTTTTCATCATGCAGCTGCGGCAGATCTTTGCCGTCGAGACGGATATAGACCGGCCCGACATGTTCGATGGCGTAGTCAATTATCTGGCGGCACTCCAGCGGGCAGGAGGGCGCATAGATTTCGATATTGCCGAAGCCGCGCATCACCGCGATATCGTCGATGCTGTGGTGCGTGCTGGCGAGCGGGCCGTAGCTGGCACCGGCGTTCAGACCGAACAGCTTGACGTTGGTGTTGTTGTAGCAGACGTCCACCTTAACCTGCTCGTTGGCGCGCGAAACCAGAAACGGCGCGGCGTTGCAGGTTACGGCGATCTTGCCGCCCAGCGCCAGACCGGCAGCGGTGCCCACCAGCGTCTGTTCAGCGATGCCAACGTTCACCAGCCGATCGGGAAAAGCTTTAATAAAAGGCGAAATTTTTGCGGTGGAGGTGGAGTCAGCCACCACCGGCACCAGATCCACGCCGCGATTTACCGCGTCGATAAAGGCGGTCACCATAACGCTGGCTAAATGTTGTGCATTACTCATCTTTCAGTTCCTCCAGTGCCAGTTCGATCTCTTCGCCTTTCGGCACGCGGTGGTGCCACTCCGCCTTGCTCTGAATAAAGGAGACGCCATAGCCTTTTTCGGTATGCGCCACAATGACCTGCGGCTTGCCGTTCTGCGGCAGGCTTTCAATGGTGTTGACCACTTCCGCCATGTCGTTGCCGTTGCACTCCGTCACCTCTAGCCCAAAAGCACGCCATTTTTCCGGCAGCGGATCGGTATTCATAATGTCGCGCGTGGCGCCCGCCAGCTGCAGCTTGTTCTTGTCGTTGATGATGATCAGGTTGTCGAGGCCGTAATGAGCCGCTACCAGCGCTGCTTCCCAGTTGCTGCCCTCCGCCAGCTCGCCGTCGCCGGTTACCACGAAGATGCGCCGTTTGCTGCCATCTTTTTTCGCCGCCAGCGCCAGACCCACCGCGACCGGCAGTCCGTGGCCGAGCGCACCGGTATTCAGCTCCACGCCCGGCGTTTTCTGCCTTACCGGATGGCCCGGCAGGTGCGAATCCGAGTGCTGATAGGTCGGCAGCCAGTCGACGGGAAAATAACCCGCCTCTGCCAGCACGCAGTAGTAACCGCCGACGGCATGACCTTTTGACTGGATATAGATATCGCGCTGCGGATCCTCGACGCGATCCGGCGCGCAGTTAAGAATGCGAAAGTAGAGCGCGGTCAGAATATCAGCCTGCGACAGATCCGCGCCGGTATGGCCGCCCGCCGGGCTGCCCGCGTTAAGCTGGATAATACGGCGGCGTACGGCACGCGCTTTACGCTGCAGTTCGTCGACCGGGAGCTTGAAAGGATTCATACGTCACCTCTGAATTAAAAATCATATACGAATATATATTCATAACGGGTAAAAAAAGGGGGTGCAGCAAAGTAACCCGCCTGCACCGCCACCGATTAACTTTTCGCTTCGCCGCCCTCCTCGATCAGCGCCTTCTGCGCCACCACCGCCGCTTTCTGCTGCATGCGGTTTTGCATCTGGTCGATGATGACGGCGATGATGATGACGATGCCTTTGATCACCATCTGCCAGAATTCGCTGACGCCCATCATAATCAGGCCGTCGGCGAGAAAGCCGATCACAAACGCGCCGACCAGCGTGCCGAGAATGGTGCCACGTCCACCCGCCAGCGAGGTGCCGCCCAGCACCACCGCCGCAATGGCGTTCATCTCAAACGAGGTGCCGTTAGCGGGGTGGCTGGCCACCAGCTGCGACGACACCACGATGCCCGCTATCGCCGCGCAGAAGCCGGAGAGCGTATAGACCCAGATTTTCACCTGCTTCACTTTGACGCCGGAAAGCTCCGCGGCGCGTTCGTTATCGCCGATGGCGTAGACCTGGCGGCCGAACGGCAGACGACGGGCGATATAGGCGATTACCAGCGCCAGCACGATCATCATCCAGATGGCGTAGGGCAGACCGAGCAGCGATCCGGCGCCGATGCGGTCGAAGCCGGTATTGCCGAGCAGCGGGTTGCCCTGTAAGCCGGGAAAGGTTTCGCCGCCCGAGGTCAGCATTGCCGCGCCGCGCAGGATATACATGGTGCCCAGCGTGCAGATAAAGGGCGCGACGTTATAGCGGGTGATAATCCAGCCGTTCGCTGCGCCGATCAGGCCGCCCACCAGCAGCACCAGCGGCACTATCACCCAGACGCTGGGGAAGATGGCGATGCCGAACATCGGCAGAACGATCCCTTTGGTGATCAGCCAGCCGGCGATCATGCCGCACAGCCCGAGCGTCGCGCCGATAGAGAGATCGATGCCGGCGGTAATAATGACGAAGGTGATGCCCAGCGCCAGAAAGGCGTTGATGGCGATATGCTTCACCATAATCACCAGGCTGCCGAGCGCGAGAAAGTCCGGTACGGTAATTGCGAAGAAGCCGACAATTAAAAACAGCGCGATAAAGGTGCGCAGCTTCAGCAGCAGCAGAATAATGCTCTCGCGCGAGTTAAACGCTTTCGCCGGTTGTCCTGCCATCGTCATAGCGTTATTGCCTTTCATGCTCAGAACCCCTGTGCGCTTGCTTTTACCAGCGCTGACTCTTCCGCGTCGCCGCGCGGAATATCAGCCGTAAGTTTGCCGCCCGACATCACCAGGATGCGATCGGCCACCGCCATGATCTCTTTCAAATCGGAGGTGGAGAACAGCACCGCGATGCCCTGCTCCGACAGCCGCACCATCATGCGAAACACCTCCGCCTTGGCGCCGACGTCGATGCCGCGGCTCGGCTCGTCCAGCAGCAGCAGGCGTGGATTAGTCAGCAGCGAGCGTCCGATAACCACCTTCTGCTGATTGCCGCCGCTTAGGGCGCTGATGGCCACCTCCGGCGAGGAGATTTTGATCGCCAGGTTGCCGACGGTGCTGGTCACTGCGGCCTGCTCCTCCTGTTGGGCGATGGCGAAGCGATGCGACAGCCGACGCCACAGGCTGGCGATGGTGAGATTGCTCGCCACCGACGACACCGGAAAAATGCCGGCGCGCTTGCGATCTTCCGGCACCAGGCTCATGCCCATACGGATGCGCTCGGCGGGCGGCAGGCGCGTCGGCACCGGCTTGCTGTCGAGCCAGATTTTGCCGAGATAGTTGCGTTCGCTGCCGAGCAAACACTCGAACAGCTCGGTGCGCCCCGCGCCCATCAGCCCGTAGATGCCGACGATCTCCCCGGCGCGCACGTTAAAGGTGACGTCATCCACCAGCGTGTTGCCGTTGGGGCTGACGCAGGTAATGTGCTCCGCCTCCAGCACCGCTGCGCCAAAGGTGCGCTGGTCCGGCAGAAAGTTGCTCATCGGCTCGCTGCCGAGCATTTCGCGCACGATCCAGGGCACGTCGATATCGCTGACCTGCGCTTCCGCCTGAAAGCGGCCGTCGCGCAGGATGGTGATGACGTCGCCGATCGCCATCAGCTCTTCAAGGCGATGGGAGATATAGATGATGGAGACGCCCTGACGCGTCAGCTCGCGGATGACGCGGAACAGAATCTCCACTTCGGTTTTGCTGAGCGCCGAAGTGGGCTCGTCGAGGATCAGGATGTCGGCGTCTTCCGCCAGCGCCTTCGCGATCTCCACCAGCTGCTGCTGCCCGACCTTGAGATTGCCGACGTGCTCTCTGGGCGAAATCGGCTGATCAAGGCGCGCCATCAGCGCGGCGGCCCGGCGCTCCTGCTCCGCTTCGTTAATGGGGCGGATGCCCCTTTGCAGCTCGCGGCCAAGAAAAATGTTCTCCGCCACCGACAGGTTCTCAAACAGGTTCAGCTCCTGGTGCACCATGCCAATGCCGAGCTTCGCGGCGGCGCGCGTGCTGCTCAGCACCACCTTTTCGCCGTTGAGAAAAAGTTCGCCGCTGGTGGGCTGCTGTACCCCCGCCAGAATTTTCATCAGGGTCGATTTGCCCGCGCCGTTTTCCCCGATAATCACGTTGACCTTGCCGCGCCAGACGCGATAGTCAACGCGATCCAGCGCCAGCGTACCGGGAAACAGCATGGTGATATGGTTTGCCTGCAGGATGATATCGTCGCTCATGGCGTCGCCCCCTGCTTCAGATCTACCGCCATCACGTTGTTGACCACGCCGTGACCCATCTCCACGGCCAGCAGCGCCTGCGCCGGTTTGCCTACCCAGCTGGCGTCCACCTTCGGCAGCTGCTGCACCGCGTGGCGGTTAAGCGCCCGGGTCAGCTGCGCGTACTGCACCTGATTGGTGAACTCCTCGAAGCGGAAACCCGCGGCATCGCGCAGCGCGTTGCTGCGGATAACCGGCCCGAGGCTCACGTTTACCGGCTTGCCGTTCAGCGTCAGGGTCAGGGTGCGCTCGCGGCTGTTGCTGTCGTCTATCGCCGTGACCGTACCGCTGGCGCGCACAAACACGCTTTCACTGCCGCCCGCCTTCACCGTTCCGCTTTTGGTTTCCATATCCGCCCAGCTCATGGCGTGCTGCCGGGCGGTGTCGAGCACCCGACTCTGCCAGCTCGCCTCCGCGATCTGCTGCGGCGTCTGATTGCTGTAGCCCGGTTTCGCATGCGGATCTTTCGGCATGATCGGATTGCCGCTGGCGTCGAGATCCACCACGGTACAGCCGCTTACTGCTATCGCCAGGATGACGGCCAGCGTCGCTCTCGTCCGTTTCATGCCGCCTCCGGTTACTTCGCCAGGTTAAAGTTTTTCAGCTTCGACGCGTTGCTGTCGTCAATCAGCACGCAGTCCATCAGCTGCTTCTCTTCTTTCTGCGCTTTACCGTTTTTCAGGTAGTAGTCCGCCTGCTCTACCGCCATCTGCGCCTGCGCCCAGCCCGGCTGCAGCACCGTAGCCTTGATGTTGCCTTTGTTGATAATGGAGTCGCGGGTGTAGTCGCTGCCGTCGAAGCCCACCACGATAACGTTGGTTTTACCCGCCGCTTTCAGCGCCGCTTCTGCGCCCAGCGCCATGGTATCGTTGCCGGAGATCACGCCGACGATGTTCGGGTTCTTCTGCAGAATGGTTTCCATGCGGCTGAACGCCTCGGTCTGGCTCCAGTTAGCGCTCTGCTGCGCCACCATCTTCATGTCGCTGTAGTCATCCAGCACGTCGTGATAGCCCTGCGAACGTACGCCGGCGTTGGTGTCGGACTCCTTGCCCAGCAGTTCGACGTAGCTGCCTTTGCCGTTCAGCAGTTTGGCGAACTTCTCTGCGCCGAGCTGCGCGCCCTGATAGTTGTTGGAGACAATCTGCGCCACGGCGATGCCGGTTTTGTTGATTTCGCGGTCGATAAGGAAGGTAGGAATGCCTGCATCTTTGGCTTTCTGCACCGGGCCGACGGTGGCGTCCGCCCCGGCGTTATCAAGGATAATCGCCTTCGCCTTGCGCGCGATGGCGGTTTCGATCAGCTGGTTCTGCTTGTTAACGTCATCGTCGTGCGACGCCACCAGGGTGGTGTAGCCGAGCGCTTTCGCTTTTTCCTGCGCGCCGTCCGCCTCTGCTTTAAAGAAGGGGTTGTCGTGAGAAGGGGTAATGATCGCCAGCAGGCCTTTATCAGCGGCGAGCGCGGCGGTCGAAAGCGCCATCAGTGAAGCCAGTAGGGTAATTTTGACGAGAGGTACGTTCATCGTTTATTCTCCGCTTGAATAAATATTCAATTGCGATTTTATATGCAATATGACTATGCACCCGCCTCTGCCGGGCGCGCAACCCTGAATGTTTAAAAAGCGAAAAAGATCACAAAATGTCCTGCGTTGTGATTTCTCGCATCCTGGTTAACAATACCAGGCCGAAACAGAGAGGAAGGATGAATGGCGAAACAGGATGAGCAACGGCTGATGGTGAAGATTGCCACGCTTTACTACAGCGAAGGGATGAAGCAGTCAGATATCGCGCAGATGCTGAAATTGTCGCAGTCTTTTGTCTCGCGCATTCTCAACCGCAGCGTGAAGGAAGGCGTGGTGAAAATCAGCGTCGTGCCGCCCGCAAATATCTTTCCGGCGCTGGAGAAGGCGATCGAGCAGACCTACGGGCTGCCGCAGGCGATTGTGGTGGACGTGCCGGAAAACGCCTCTCAGCAGCAGATCAAGCAGGCGATCGGCTCGGCGGCGGCGCACTATCTGGAGACGCGGCTGCGCGCCGACGAGCTGATTGGCATCTCCTCCTGGAGCGGCACCATTCGCGCTATGGTGGATGCGCTGCACCCTTTTAACGCCGCCTGCAAAGGGGTGATCCAGCTGCTGGGCGGCGTCGGCGCTAACGGCAACGTGCAGGCGACCATTCTGACGCAGAACCTGGCGGCGCTGCTTAACTGCCCCTCCTGGCTGCTGCCTTCGCAGTCGATCGAGCACTCGGTGCAGGATCGTCAGCGGCTGGCGGCGAATCCCGACGTCGCGGAGGTGCTGGAGAAGTTCGATCAGGTGGATCTGGCTATTGTCGGCATCGGCGATCTGGAGCCGTCGGCGCTGCTGCGCAACTCCGGCAACTATTATGATGAGGAGATGCTGCGCACCCTGGCGCAGCGCGGCGCGGTGGGCGATATCTGCCTGCACTACTTCGACGCGCAGGGCGAACCGGTGCTGAGCGCGGAGGAAGATCCGGTGATAGGCATGGAGCTGGCGCAGGTGCGCAAATGTCCGCAGGTGGTCGCGCTGGCGGGCAGCAAGGAAAAAGCGCACGCTATTCGCGGCGCGCTGCGCGGCGGCTACGTTAACGTCTTGATTGTGGATTACCCCACCGCGCGGCTGCTGGTGGAGTAAAGCCTTAAATAGTGCGGTACGCCGTGGTGACTTTCCACAGGTAACGCGGCGCCTGCGCAGCGGGATGCTTGTTCTGGACGTGCTGGTAGAACTCGTCCGGCGACATAGCGTTAATCATGGCGATAGCCCGGTCGCGGTCGCGGGAGAAGGTGCGCAGCAGCGCGCCTGCGCCGTTGGCGTACGAGACGATAGTGGCGTAGCGCAGCGTCAGCGGATTGCGGATGCCGGAGAGCGCCGACTGCTGCAGGATGCGGATATAGGCAGTGCCGATATCGATATTTTTCGCCGGATCGCGCAGTTCGGCGTTGGAGGGTTGGCCGCGACGTCCCTGCACGCGATAGACCTCCCTGCCCGCCGTCGAGGCTTTGATCTGCATCAGGCCCACCGCGTTGGAGCGGCTGACGACGCCGGGATTGCCACCCGATTCGACAGTAATAATGGCGCTGATCAGCTTCTCATCAACGCCATAATGACTGGCGGCATCTTCGGTGAACATTGACCAGGCAGCATTGATATTCGAGGGCGGCGCCTGGGTTAACGGCGTGTTTGGCTGCCTGACGACCTGTTTTGACGGTTCGCTGGCGCAGCCGGTCAGCAGCAACGCAGAAAGGGCAAGATATCGAAATTTCACCAATTTTTCATCCTGATGCAATAGGGTCGGAGGCTATCATACCTGGCGCGCGCCGCAGCAAAATTACCGTTTATCCTAATTGCATAAAAAACCGTGTCGCGCAGTGACTTCCGTCGCGCTTTTCGTCATCATCGGCCAGATAAATGCCCGCTAACCGCAGGAATAGCCTTATGATTTCGCGTTCTTTTCATCTCGTTTCGCCCTCCGGATATTGTCATAACCAGCCTGCCGCCTGGCGCGGCGTCGAACGGCTGCGCGCGGCGGGCCATCAGGTCAATAACCTTGAGACCATCGGCCGCCGCTTTCAGCGCTTCGCCGGTACCGACGCTGAGCGTCTCGCCGAATTTAACCAGCTGGCGCAGCTTGAGACATTGCCCGACATCGTGCTGGCGGTACGCGGTGGCTACGGCGCCAGCCGCCTGCTGGCGCATATCGATTACGTCGCGCTGCAGCGCCGTCTGCTCAATCAGCCGCTGGCCCTGTGCGGCCACAGCGATTTTACCGCCCTGCAGCTGGCGCTGCTGGCGCAGACCGGCCTTATCAGCTTCAGCGCGCCGATGCTGGCCGGTAACTTCGGCGCGGAGGCTTTATCTGAATTTACGCTGGCTCACTTCTGGCAGGCGCTGACTTCGCCTACAGTCAATGTTGGCTGGCGCAGCGAGACGCCGGACAGCGGTGAATGGCAGGGAACGCTGTGGGGCGGCAATCTGGCGATGATCTGCTCGCTGATCGGCACCCCCTGGCTGCCGCAGTTCGACGACGGCATTCTGGTGATCGAGGATGTGAATGAGCACCCGTTCCGCGTCGAGCGCATGCTGATCCAGCTGCAGCAGAGCGGCATTCTGGCGCGGCAGCGCGCCATTATTACCGGCAGCTTTACCAGCACCGCGATGAGTGACTATGACAACGGTTTTGATTACGCCAGCGTCTGGCAGTACCTGCGCGACATGACCGGCCTGCCGGTGATCAGCGATCTGGCCTTTGGTCACGATGCGGATACCGTGACGCTGCCGATCGGCGCGCGCGCGCAGCTGCGCGTGGCGAACCATCAGGCTGAACTACAGGCCACTGGCCATCCCGTTTTACCCGAGCATTAAGCCGTTCTCAGGGAGATCGCCATTGAAGCCGCTGTACGACGATTTGTGGATCTCCACGCCGGAATTTCCGGGGGAAGATACTATTGATGATTTAATGATGCATGGCTTTATGCTGCGTCATCCGCGCGGCAACCTGCTGATTGGCCGCGTGGAGCATCCGCTCGATCATGAAGTGCTGGCCGACGAAGGCGGCGTAATTCGCCACTATCTGACCCACTGGCACGAAGCCGCGCCCGGCGCTATCGCCATTCAGCAGCGCTTTAACAGCGCCCTTTACTGCCACAGCCGCTCTATCGGCCCCGTCAGCCGGGTGCTGGAGCCGGATGACACCTTTACCCAGCAGGAGACGCACTTCGGCGACTTCCATCTGCTGCCGACGCCGGGCCATACGCCAGGCAGCAGCAGCTTTCTTTACGCCTCGCCGCTGGGCCGCACCTACCTGTTCGTCGGCGCTACCCTGACGCGCGACCACCATCGCTGGGTTACTCTTCTCGCCCCGGACAGCAATCCGCACGAGCTGCAGCAGTCGCTGGAGTTCTACCGCACGCTGCGGCCCGATGTGGTGTTGATGAGCACCACGCGCGGCCATCTCTCGTGGGTCGAAGTCACGCTGCAGAGCTGGCTGGCGGCGATAGACGAGGCGGAGCAGCAGCCGCTGGATATGCGCCAGCAGCCGCTGTTTTGATTACAGCGTTTTGCTCAGATAGTGACGCTGATGATGGCGCGGGTAGTTATCCAGGCTGAAACGCAGCGTGTAGCCTGACTTTTCATAAAAGGGGCGCGCCTGGAAGCTGGCGGTATCGACCTGCGCATAGCAGCAGCCGCGCCGACGCGCCTCCTCTTCCGCCGCGTTGAGCAGCCTGCTGCCAACGCCCTGCCCGCGCAGCGCCTCACTGACCCACAGCATATCGATGCGCAGCCAGTTGCCGGTGGTCGAGCCGGTCAGCCCCGCCAGCTTTTTGCCATGCTCGTCCGTGACGAAAACGCCGATGGACTTCAATTCGTCGATATTGATAAAACGGCTGTTAAAACTATTCAGACCGAGGCGCACCTCATCCAGATCCTGATGCGTGACCGCATCCGTAACGTTCAGTTGCATAGACTCTCCGGCTAAAGCGGGTTAAGAGTGCGGATGGTCGCGATCGTCATAAGGCTCCAGCGACAGCTGATCGACATCGCGCGTTTCACTGCGGCTACAGGGTATCAGCCGGTCGCTGTCGTGGTAAACGAAGAAGGTCTCTTCGCTCGCGTTGTTGACGATCAGCTGGTCGCCGTTGCGGAAGCGGGTAATGGAAACGTTGTCGCCGCCCTCTAAGCGGGTGCGCTGCTGACCAGCGGCAATCTGAAAGTGGTGCTGCGGCCAGGTTAAGGTGCTCAGGCCATATTCGGCGCGGGAGATGGTCATTGTCGGGCGACCGGGACAGGTGATCTGGAACTGGGTTTCGCTCCACGCGGGTGCAATGTAACAGCTCAGCAAGCCGAGGGTGAAAAGAGTGGCTTTCATTTTCAGGCTCCGTCGAAGTTATGCTCTGATTTGGTTATCTATTTTCAGAGTAACACACCAGACGGACGGGAAAAGCGGAACGACCCGCATGGTGCGGGCCGAAGTGTGACAAAAGCTGTCGTTAGTTCCCGACCTGCGACATATCTTTGATGGTGTCGCGATTAATTTGCTGCTCTTTACCGTAGACATCTTTGTAGGTGATCATACCGGTGTCGTCATCCACCTTCGGCTTGCCCTGCGTCACAATGGTGCGGCCGTCGTTGGTATGCAGAATATGGTCATTAGCGCAGCCGGCCAGCAGCAGGCTCAGGCTCAGCGCACCAGTCAGCATCAGCGTTTTTTTCATATATCCTCCCTTGCTGGTTTCGCTTTAGGTTTAGCACAGCATAACGAAAGCGAAACCAGGATAAGGTTTAAAACGCATTGATTCCTAAAGGAGATTCTATGAACCGGGAAGATGCCCTGTTCCAGCGGCTGGCACAGTCGCCGTTTCGCCGCCGCTTCCACCTGGGCGTAAAAGAGCGCGACTACTGTCTGGCGAAAGGACCGGAGGTTATTGACAGGCACGCGGCGGATTTTGTCGCACAGCGCCTGGCGCAGGCGGAGCCGAAGAACGACGGCAAACAGACGCCGATGCGTGGTCATCCGGTGTTTATCGCTCAGCACGCTACGGCAACCTGCTGTCGTGGCTGTCTGGCGAAGTGGCACGGCATCGCTGCCCATCAACCGCTGACCAGCGAGCAGCAGGCGTGGATTGTCGGCGTGATCCACCGCTGGCTGGTAAAGGAAATGAATTCGTAGAAGCCCGGCGCCGCATCATGCAACCCCGGGCTGAAGTTTATTCCGCCGCAACCTCGGCGGCGATCAGCATTAACGCCAGCGAGGCGTTTTCCTCGTCGTATCCCTGCATAACATCGCGGATCGCAGCAACGCAGGAGACTACCTGCTGCTTCTTTTCCGCTTCAAGCCTCTCGATCGCATGACGAATAATCATTAGACTGGCTTCTTCTTCTTTCATTAAATTTCCCTTAAATCGCCCAACTGGTGCGCAAAGATGGCAAGAATACCTTTAATATGCTACTCAAGTCACCCTCTGGCACGTTTAAAGCTTAACTATTAATCAAAGTGCAAATTGGATGCCGCGCCAGACCTGCTATGATCACAATAGCCGGGACGCAACGCATCAAACATCAGCGCCACGGGATTCCCAGGGATTGAAGCAGGTACAGGATATGTTGCGACTCACCTTTTGCATTTTTATTACGCTACTTGCTGGCTGTGCCTCCGGCCCGAAAGGGGTGGATTGCCCCGGCGAGGTCAGCACCATTTACGGCCAGCCGCTGGGGCAGACGCGGGCAACAATTTTTGACCTCGTCAACGCCTTTACCATCAGCCGCGATGGCGTCAAAGTGCAGAGTGGGACACTGCAATCGCTGGATCGTTTCAAATATGTCCCCTCCGCCGTTACGCCGGAAGGCTACTACGCGCAGCGGCTGTCGGATAAGCAGTTCCGCCTGATTAATCCGCACGAAGACACCATGATTACCTGGACGTGCCCTTAGACGTGCGTCCTGCGGCCAGATAGTCTATTGTCATGGCTTGTCAGGCTGCAGGCTCATCTCTTATGGAAAAGCGACTGGATAATAACGGCTATATTGATTTCCCCTTCCCCGCCACGCGCAATGAGGATGGTTCAGTGAACCCCTGCGGCATCGATCTTACGCTGCAAACGGAGCGTATTGATGAGATTGCGGTGCTGGCGCAGTCGGCGAATCTTCGTCGTCTGCTGGAGGAGGTGAATCTGCAGGACGGGCTGTTTATGACGCTGGCCTGCGACTGGCAGCAGCGCGACGATGCGGTGTGCGGATTTATTGATTTCGCCTTTCGCCCTGAATTGCCCGTCACCCAGGAAGAGACGCTGACGCTCGATCAGGTTTTTGGACGCTACCTGCGCGAACAGGCAACGCAGCATCGTATGGAGCCGGACGCTTTACTTAACTATGCCCGCTGCGTGCTTGACTGGGGCTGGTCGCCGCTGCGCCAGCGCGCGCGGGAATATGAAAAGGTAACGGTGATGTACTACTGTCAGCAGCGTGACGAGGCGGAGTGGTGCTTTGATCATCTGCGTCATTTTCTGGTGAGCTGGTACCCTGCCAGCCGCCCTGGGCTGCTGGCGCAGCAGGCATAGCCATTGGCGCCGACGCAAACGGCGCTTCCTTGCTCTGTAGACCCGCGTATTTACGCTTGCCCGCTCCTGGCCTCTGTGCTTTTCACAGCTTAACCAGACGAATCGCGTGCTCCAGCATACGCTGCTCATCGCGCTCGCTGTGCGAACGATGCTGACGCGCGCGTTTCAGCAGATCTGAAATATCACCCCGCCGCGTCTCCCGGCCCGACTCAGCCAGCACCACCACTGCATCGCCAATCACCCGGCACACTTCATCGTAGTCATCTTCATTTAATACGTCGCGCTTCATCGCTCCTCCTGTTTCGCCCCGTCGGCCGCTATAAATGAGTATCCAGAAACAGTAGTCAGGATTGACGCAGCCTGCAAACCAGACGCCTGGGGGAAGGCACAGGGGCTTAAGTTCTGTTATCCGATAGCGCAGCGGCAACTTTATACTGTCTTGCTCTGGTGCAGTCTGGCAGTTGGCGGCGCTTCTATTCTGCTGGCGAGATCCCGATCAACAGGATGCCCGCTCAGCATTCTGGTTAGCTCTTCGCAGCGAATAATTTTACCGGACGAGAGGGTAAAACAAGCGAAAACTTCAAACTGACTGTTGCCATCCTGGCTTTTTTTAACCTCAACAAAGTGATGGGTGAATACCGTATCACCTTCTGCGGCAACGGATTTTATATTAATTATTATCTGGCTTGTCACAAGCTTAAGCGTTTTCATATGACTGAGAAAGTCAGCATATTCCAGCTTATGACCGTCGACTATTTGCTGATAAACGGAAGAAAAATAAGTTTTGATTTTATCTTCATCATGCGCGGGATTACCGACCACTTCCTGCAAAGCATTAATAACTATTTCAATTGAGTTTTTCATCTCACTCTCCTTTTATATAACACTCTACATAAAAGATGAGAGAGAGTAATATCCGTATAACGACATTTTATACGGTTAATCAGCCATTATGATGAAAACAAGATCATTCAGATATGGTGCGAAACACGCTACCTCCAGCCATAAACATGCCGCTGGGCAGGTATACTGGCTTGATCATGGCATCATGGTGATAGAAACGACGCTTTCTCAATGGACCGTTACGCCGGGTACAGTAGGATGGTTTCCGCCTGGCCTGGAGCATAGCGCCTGGGTTCCGGGAAATGTAACAGGTCATAGTCTGTATATAGATCCACCAGCCTGTATTAACTTTCCCCTTTATGCCGGTATCTATGGGGCCGATGCCTTTACCACAGCCTTGCTGAACAGGTGCCAAAATAGTGGTTCTCATTCCACACCAGACTACCAGGAGACGCTGCTAAAACTCCTTGGCTATGAAGTGATGCAATGCACAGCGTTACCGCTTGAGTTGAGGCTGCCAACAGACCAGCGCGCGCGTAACGTTGCGAATGAATTACTCAATAATCCAGCATCCCATCTGGATCAAAGCCAGCTGGCCCAGCAATTTGGCCTCAGCGTCAGAAGCCTTAGCCGCTTGTTTAATCAGCAGGCCGGACTGAGTTTTAGTCAGTGGCGGCAGCAGGCAAAAATATTAGCTTCGTTGCAATGGATACTTGCAGGATTGCCAGTATATGAAGTCGCATCTCTGAGCGGTTACAGCAACGTCAGCGCTTATATAGACGTATTCCGTCAGCGTTTTGGGAAAACTCCCGCGCAGTTCCAGCTGGCCTGGCAGCAAACCGGATGACATTAAATGAGCGGGTTTCCTGTGCGTTTCTATCCTGTTATTTCTGGTTAAATGTCTGGGTAACAATTTATCGCCGCATCAGCCAGTCGCGCTGATTTTAACGTTAAAATAAATAGCCGGTCAGGATGCAGGTGTTATGAACTACATAATCCTAATCGGCTTTAAAAAAACTGGTTATCAATATTCTCCACAAGCTATTTCCCTGATATTTATATTTCGCAGAGTTAAGCGCAGATCGCCTGTTATCAGGCATGAAAACCCTGTCAGGGATTGATTATCAGGAATCCAGGCTGATGTCAGCTGTTCACCCTGAACAGTATTTACTTAGCTGAAGCATCAACCTTAATACCCGCCTCGATCAAACACCCTTTCAGCACGCCGAACGCGTCCTGACACTGCCGTTCATTGACGCAGGCGTAACCGAGCAGCAGCCCGCGCAAGCTCTGCGGATGCATATAGTATTGCGACAATGGCCGCACCTTAACGCCACGCTTCAGCGCCTGTGCGGCAATAGCCACATCGTCGCAGCCCGATGGCAGATGCAGCACCAGATGTAATCCCGCGTCATGGTTGACCGGCGACAGAAATGACGGCCCCAGATAGCGCTCAATCAGTTTGCATAAAAACTGACGCCGCTGGCCGTAAAGCAAGCGCATGCGGCGGATATGATCCATATAATGCCCCTGCCGTATAAACTCGCCCAGCGCACGCTGGATCAGCAGATGACCGCCGCGATAAAGCTCAGAAGCCGCGATGCGCAACGGTTCGGCCAGCATCTTCGGCACCACTATGTAGCCAATGCGCAGCGCCGGATAAAGCGTCTTGCTAAAAGTGCCCATATAGATCACCGGCGCATCCGCTTCCAGCCCCTGCAAAGAGGGATAAGGCTGGCCTGAGAAGCGAAATTCGCTGTCGTAATCATCTTCGATAATCCAGCTCTGGTGACGCCTCGCCAGCGCTAAAAGCGCCTTCCGTCTTGCCAGGCTAAGGTGAACGCCCAAAGGATACTGATGTGAAGGCGTCACAAACACCATCCTGGGCGGCAGCCCCGGCTTTGGCACAATCCCTTCGCTGTCCACCGGCATCGCCCGGATTTTAAGGCCGTTTTTACGCAGCAGGTTGCGCGTGCCCCAGTAACCCGGCTCCTCCATCCATACAAGGTCGCCCGGATCGCAGAGCACGCACGAGACCAGATCGACCGCCTGATGCACGCCTTCGGTTATCAGAATTTGATCTGCATCGGCCTTGACCGAACGCGCCACGCGCAGATACTCCGCCAGCGCATGGCGAAGATCGGGGCAGCCACCGCCGCTGCTGTAAATCAGCCGATAGACATCAGGATCGCGATTCAGCTTTGCCTGAATCTGGCTAAAAAGCTTATGCGGAAATTCCGTGACGTCGGGCGCGCCGGGTACAAAGGCGCCCCACTGATAGGGAGAGGCGGTGGCGTGCCCTAACAGCGTTGCACCCCGTTTTGACAGGGTTGCCGGCAGCGGCGTGGAGGCAGGCTGTAGCAGATCGGTGGCGTGGCTTTGCAGACAGATTTCCGGCAGCGTCTCCGCAATCCAGGTGCCACTGCCGGTGCGGGCCGTCACATAGCCCTGCGCCATCAAACTTTCATAAACATGCAGTACGGTGTTTCGTGACACCCCAAGCTCTCGGGCCATATCGCGCGTCGGCGGCAAGCGCCCGCCGCGTGGAAAAACGCCCTCAATGATTGCGGCCTGCATACAGGTCAGCAGTCGCTGCTGCAGCGAGCCACTCGGTAAAAACTGCAATCGTGCTAATAAGTGATCGGCGTAAAGCAGCTGCAATTGGCTCCATCCCTCTCTGTGAAATTGGCTCTGGCAACTTACCTTCTCGCACGCATAAATAAAAGCGTTTGTCGGGAAATGTAAATAAGCATATGAGCGAGGTGGATGAGATGAGCGAACAAAATATCCTGATGCAGCAGCGCAAAGCACAGGCTTTACCCCGCGGCACCGGCACGCTGTGCGACTGGTATGTGGCGCGGGCGGAAAACGCAACCCTGTGGGATAACGAGGGCAACAGCTGGATCGACTTCGCTGGCGGCATCGCGGTGCTCAACACCGGCCATCGCCATCCGCGCATCGAACAGGCGGTGGCCCATCAGTTAACAAAATTTACGCATACCGCATTTCAAATCACTCCGTACGAAAGCTATATCGCCCTGGCTGAACGCATCAACCAGCGGGTGCCCGTTGCCGGCCAGGCTAAAACAGCCTTCTTCACCACTGGCGCAGAAGCGGTAGAAAATGCGGTCAAAATCGCACGTGCTTATACCCGCCGCCCTGGCGTGATCGCCTTTGGCAACGCCTTTCACGGTCGCACCCTGATGACCATGGCGATGACCGGCAAGGTCGCCCCCTATAAGCGTGATTTCGGCCCGATGCCCGCCTCGGTGTTTCATGCGCGCTATCCCAGCGCGGTACAAGGCATCACTGTCGATGCGGCGCTAGCCAGCCTCGACGCGCTTTTCACTCAGGATATCGCTCCGCTGGACGTAGCCGCGATCGTGCTGGAGCCGGTGCAGGGCGAAGGCGGTTTCCATGCCGCGCCGGTTGAGTTTATGGTCAGGCTGCGTCAGCTGGCCGATAGCTACGGCATTCTGCTTATCGCCGACGAGGTGCAGAGCGGTTTTGCCCGCACCGGTAAGCTGTTCGCCATGGAGCACTATCCGGTGAAAGCGGATTTAATCACCATGGCAAAAAGCCTGGCGGGCGGCCTGCCGCTTTCCGCCGTATCAGGGCGGGCAGAGGTTATGGATGCGCCAGGTCCGGGCGGCCTCGGCGGCACCTATGCTGGCAATCCGCTGGCGATCGCCGCAGCGCATGCGGTGCTCGACGTCATCGAAGAGGAGCAGCTCTGCGCGCGGGCCGCTGAGCTTGGCGGCAGGCTTGAAGCCGAGCTACAGACCTTCCGTAAGCAGTGTCCTGCGATTGCCGATGTCCGCGCGTTAGGGTCGATGGTGGCCGTTGAATTTACCGAGACCGCCACCGCGCAGGCGGTGCAGAAAAAGGCGATGGAGAACGGCCTGCTGCTGCTGACCTGCGGTGCAAAAGGCAACGTTATTCGTTTTCTTTATCCGCTGACCATTCCTGACCAGCAGTTCCGCCAGGCGCTGGACATTTTAACCTCAGTACTCAACCACTGCGCCGCTGACGTCGTAAAAAGCGCCGTAACCGCCTGATCCTTTCCGGCTCGCTGCGGCGAGCCCATCCCCTGCTCGCCCCGGACACAAAAGCCCGGGGACCGTTCTGGAGACGTTCTGATGACAACAACGCAGACTGCAAATGAAGATGCACTGGCACAAAACCTGAAGCCGCGCCACGTACGCATGTTGTCAATTGCGGGCGTAATTGGCGCCGGCCTGTTTGTGGGCTCCGGCCACGCGATTTACGAGGCAGGCCCGGCGGTACTGATCGCCTACGCTGCCGCCGGTGCGCTGGTGGTACTGATAATGCGCATGCTGGCTGAAATGGCGGTCTCTCTGCCCGATTCAGGTTCTTTTTCAACCTATGCCGACAAGGCGCTGGGCCGCTGGGCCGGCTTCACTATCGGCTGGCTCTACTGGTGGTTTTGGGTACTGGTTATTCCGCTGGAAGCCAACGCTGCCGGCACCATCCTGCACGCCTGGTTCCCCCAGATCGCCATCTGGCAGTTCACCCTGGCTATCACGCTGTTTTTAACCATCACCAATCTGCTGAGCGTGAAAAACTATGGCGAGTTTGAATTCTGGTTTGCGCTGCTCAAGGTAGCGGCGATTGTGGCGTTTTTGTGTGCTGCTGGCCTGGCCGTGTCAGGCTTGATGCCCAACAGCAGCACCAGCGGCCTTCAGCACCTCTACGATACGCAAGGCTTTATGCCCAACGGCATGGGTAAGGTGATGGCAGCGATTCTGACCACGATGTTTTCTTTTATGGGCACCGAGATTGTGACCATCGCCGCCGCCGAATCAAAGAATCCAGGCAAGCAGATCACTAAGGCCACTAACTCGGTTATCTGGCGTATCGCGCTGTTCTACCTGCTGTCGATTTTCTTTGTGGTGGCGCTGGTGCCGTGGAATTCCCCGACGCTGATTGAGCATGGTTCTTACCAGGCCGCGCTTCAGGCGATGAATATTCCCCATGCCAGGCTGATTGTGGATATTGTCGTGTTAATGGCGGTATGCAGCTGTCTTAACTCGGCGCTTTATACTTCGTCACGCATGCTCTATTCCCTGTCGTGTCGCAAAGATGCGCCCGCGGCGGCCTCACGCACGAATCGCAGCGGTACGCCATGGGTTGCAGTGCTGCTCTCAACCGCTGCCGCTTTTGTCGCGGTTGTGGCTAACTACCTGGCGCCCAGCGTGGTATTCGAATTTTTGCTGGCAAGCTCTGGCGCTATCGCACTGCTGGTGTACCTGGTGATTGCCGCCTCTCATCTGGTGCTGCGCAAAAAGCGCGAAAAAGCGGGCGAAAAGCTGAGTTACCGCATGTGGCTGTTCCCCGGCCTGACCTGGATTACCATACTCTTTATCGTTACCGTACTGGTTTCTATGCTGTTCAATGCTCAGCATCAGACCGAGCTGCTGGCGACCGGCGGCCTCACGCTGGCGATTATCGCCGCCAGCCTGATCGTGCCTCGTAAAAAGAGTAAGCGACAGAAAACGCGCTTCTATGCGGTTCACTCCTCTGAAAACTCCTGACCTGACTAACAGGACGCGCAACATGTTATGTAATGAAGCGCGTCCCTGTTCAGTAACTGCAAGCGTTACGTATGTAGCGACATGCTTATGGCCCCTCTCAGTTAAATAGTATACCGTCACGCTATTAAGGCGGATTAACTGGTCACCGCATTACATTCATTTTTATTCAGAGGGAAGACAGGGGCCATCTGATGAGATGCCGATCACGCGCATATTTCAGCATATCAAGACGCTGACCTTACAGAGCGCCTGGAACTCTTTTTCACATATTATCTATGCAGAATGGGAGCAATAAATTTATGGAACACTGTTATTCCTCGCATATATCCTGGACGGGCAACCTGGGAACGGGCACGTCAGGCTACCGCTCCTATGCGCGAACCTGGGATATCTCAATAGCCGGTAAGGAAACAATACATTGCTCAAACGATCCGTTACTGGGAGGCGACCCGGGTAAAATGAATCCGGAAGATCTGCTGATATCCTCGCTTTCTGCCTGCCATATGTTGTGGTATTTGCATCTGGCATCAGACGCAGGCATTACCATAATGGGTTATGAAGACTTTCCGGTGGCGACAGGCGAGGTTTTAAAAAGTGGTGCTGGCCGCTTTATTTCAGCCACGCTTAGGCCAAAAATTACAGTATTACCCGGTACGGATATCGATGCTGCCACCGCTATCCATCATGAGATCCATAAAGTCTGTTTTATTGCCAGGTCAGTGAATTTCCCTGTCAGCTATGAACCTGAGTTTATTATCGGTAACAGAGCTGATTAACTCAGGGGATAGCAACACCTTCTTTTTGTCTCGTGCCAGCAGCAAACTGAAACCTGAAGAGAGTGGTGAATTAATTCAGGTAACCGGATGTTTAAATAACCAACCAGCAACGTGGAGAAGGCAATGATCGCAATTGATTCGCTGGAAGCAGAGGGTGGAGTCTGGATCAACCCGCCCGAGAAATTCTCTTTTGAGAAAGGCAAGCTGCGGTTCACAACGGAAGCCAATACGGATTTCTGGAAACAGACCTACTATGGCTTTCAGCGGCATACCGGTCATGCATTTGGTTTTTATACAGCGAGCGATTTTACCCTTCAGGTAAAAGTGATGGCTGATTTTTCACATCTTTATGATCAGGCGGGCATCTTCATTCTGGATGAAGCCGATCGCTGGGTGAAGGCAGGAATAGAATTTAATGACGACCAGCCAGCGGTAGGCTGTGTGGTTACGCGTGAAACATCTGACTGGTCAACCGGCCTTTTCCCCGGTAATCCACAAGAGTTCTGGATGCGCGCCACCCTGGAAAACGAAGCGCTAAGAATACAGTATTCTACAGACGGTCAAACCTGGCCGCTGCTGCGGCTCTGTTACTGGCCTCAGCATCAAAAACGTTTTGTGGGCGTGATGGCTTGTACCCCGGAAAGACAAGGGCTTGAAGTCACTTTCAGTGATTTTTCCCTGAGTAAACCCCGAGGCAAGCCGTTACACGATCTTACCTGAAAAAGAGTGGCGGATACTTATTTGCGCCTCCCTTACAGGAGGTCTTTATCCTGCTGCACCGCCAGGTATCAGATGCCAGCAAAAAGCGCTTTAGCATTTTTATACCCAAGGCAACCATAGAGGTTAAAGATGAAAATTAGACGTGCAATACCTGAAGAAGCAGAGGCGTGCTGGAACATTAGAAATCAGGCGATCAGACAGGGTTGCAAGAGTAGCTACGACCCAGCCGTCATTACCGCCTGGACGCCTGAAGCTATGCCCGAAAGTTTCAGAGAAGTTATTAAGAAAAATCTTTTCTTTATTGTTGAGGGGCCGGACGCCCGGCCCGTAGCAACCGGGTACCTTGATATGTCGTCAGGAAGCGTTGAGGCAATATTCACCTCGCCAGACCATGTGAGAAAAGGCTGCGCCGGCATGATTCTCAAAAAAATTAAAGATGAAGCTCGTCAACGTGGGTTTAACCGTTTGACCTTATCTTCAACGCCAGATGCAATAACCTTTTATGAAAAACAGGGGTTTAAATCCCTCAGAGAAAGCTTTTACTTCTCAAAACTGGCTAACGCAGAGCTGCGCTGCATGGAAATGGCTATCGACCTGTCATTCTGATAAATGAATGACTCACGGCGGCGATCTTCCGTCGTGGAATAATGTGAGCGGCTAAGGCAAGCTCTCTTACCTTCAACAGAAACAGCCGCTTCCCTTTTATTCTGTTATTCATTTCAACTTAAGAAGATGCCTGTTCATTCAGCCATGCGGCTGTAACGGTGTATATTCCTTGATTATCTTAGGGCTCAAATCATTCCCTGCTAAACAATCACAGCCGTTCACAATAGTTTAAGAACCTATGAACGTGATCTAAATCAATTAACCTGGACGTAAAAAAGAAATGTCGTAAAGAGTGCTAAAAAAGCCATTCCCTCCGCCGATATAAAAGGATAGCCAGAGCGAAAAACATTCAGACTCAGGACTTATTTACGAAAAAGGGCTATCTAAATGAAATTTATCAATATTTTTTCCAATCTTAAAATAGGCGGAAAATTAGTTCTGGGTTTCTCGCTGGTTATACTGGCTTCATTGATTATCTCTCTGCTCGCGCTGCGCTGTTTTTTAAACATTCAGGAAAACTCCGCTAAACGCGACATTACCGTTGAAATGCTGGACACGCTGGCCAAAGCCAGGCTCAATCGCACATTATTTCAGTACACCCGCGATAAAAAATTTATCATTATCAATGGCGAGGCGATGGGTCGGCTTTCACAATTGAAACAGAACCTGGAAAATTACGCCTGGTCCGCCGAGGGAGAGAATAAACTTTCTCAGATGGCCTCTTTACTCAATCAGTACAAGGAAAAGCGTCAGGCATTTCTGGAAAGCACTGATAAATCACTGCTCTCTTTAAATGAATTAAATTCAACAGGCTTACCGCTGTTAGCAGAACAGCTTGCCGCACAGGAATCTTCTGTGGCTGCGGGTTCAGCCGCGCCGCTTTTTTCACTCACGCTGAAGATCGATCAAACCGTTTTACAGATTCAGGACTTTTTAAAGGCACCGGACGATACGTCGCTGAGCAAAATCACGCAGCTTCAGGGTGAGACTACCCCTTTTATTTCGCAACTCAAGGCTGCTCCTGATGCGAAGCTTAGTGAATTACTAAATTCCACAGAGCAAAAAACAGCATCGCTTCCCGCTCTGTTAAAAAATTATATGCTGCTCGTTCGTGATGAAAAAAAGGCTTCGGATGAAATGACTCGCGCAGCGGAGACGCTGAACCGCTCTGTGAACGACTTATCACTATTCCAGACGCAGATGGGAGAAAAGTATATCCACACGGCGCTGTGGCAGATTGGCTTTACGACGATTGCCTGTATTGTGCTGAGCCTTCTGGTGGCGTGGAGAATGACCCGGAGCATCACTGTTCCGTTAAAAGAGACGCTTTTCTCTGCCCAGCGCATTGCTGAAGGGGATTTGACCTCGGAAATCACCAGCACACGTTCTGACGAACTGGGACAACTGATGTCCGCGGTTGGCGCGATGAACCTGAGCCTGCGCAACATTATTACCCGTGTGCGTGACGGCGTTAACAGCGTTGCCCGCGCCTCCTCTGAGATTGCCGCAGGGAATACTGATTTGTCCTCACGCACAGAACAGCAGTCTGCCGCCGTTGTTGAGACAGCAGCCAGCATGGAAGAACTGACATCAACCGTAAAACAGAACGCGGAGAATGCGCATCATGCCAGCCAGCTGGCAACGGAAGCGTCGCATAATGCCAGCCGTGGCGGCGAAATCATCCATGACGTTATTACCACCATGGGAGGGATCAGCCAGAGTGCCGGTAAAATTGGTGAGATCATCACGGTTATTAACGGTATTGCTTTCCAGACCAATATCCTGGCGCTTAACGCGGCGGTTGAAGCAGCGCGCGCTGGCGAGCAGGGTCGCGGCTTTGCTGTGGTAGCGGGTGAAGTAAGAAACCTGGCTCAGCGCAGTTCTGTAGCGGCTAAAGAAATCGAAGCGCTGATCCGCGAGTCTCTGGACCGGGTGAGTGACGGCACCACGCTGGTTAATCGTGCCGGCGACACAATGGGTGATATCGTCAAGTCCGTCTCCCAGGTGCGGGATATTATGGGTGAAATCGCTGCTGCCTCAGATGAGCAAAATCGCGGCATTAGCCAAATCTCTCTGGCCATGACAGAGATGGATACCACCACGCAGCAGAATGCCGCGCTGGTTGAGGAGTCCTCCGCTGCGGCCAGCAGCCTGGAAGAGCAGGCGCTGGAGCTGGAAAGAACGGTTTCTGTTTTCCGCGTACCCTCTTCCGGGCTGCTCACACCTAAAGTCCCGGTTCAGAAAAGCAGTAAAAATACGCCGGTGTTAGCCACCTCTTCTGGCGCTAACTGGGAAACCTTTTAACTTCTACTGACTTTTCAGATGCAGGCATCTATCAGGTGCCTGCTGTTTCAGCCGGTTAAGGGGGAAAGATGTCTGAAGAGCAAAAAGTCAGGGCGGCCCATATCATCATCGGTGAAGCATCTGAGGCGCTTTTTTATAGCGCTGATTCCATTACCCGCGCGAACCTGATCGATAAACTTAACGCCCTGCTGATAACGGAAGCGGGCAGGCTGCGAAAAGCAGCCATCATTAAGGCTATAGAGATACTTGGATAGCATCATTAATTCTTCGCGGCGCTAATTAGCGGGGAACATATCTGGCTGTACACACCTTTCTCGTTTGTTACTAACTCTGCTTAGCTGGAAGAAACTGATAACTGAGAATACAGGTTCGTCCTGCTTTCTCTGCTGATTTTACAGAAGGTAAATTTTGAGGGCTGATAGTTCCAGATAGCAAAGAGGTCGGCTGGCTATTCTGAAAGAGATAGCGGCACAACATGCGCTGTGCTCTGGACGCGAGAGAACGTCCGCGGAAAGCGGGCAGGATAATTTTGGCTTGTTGTAAATGCATGACAGGTAATAAGTTAGTCTGTGGGAAGACGCTCAGTAAAAATACAGGTAATTGAACAGATCAGGTGTATTGTCATATCACATCCCTACAGCATGGAGTATCAGATGCCTGATTACCATTTCTATAAAAAAGGTCAAAAAGTCGTTGCGCTGAAAAGTGCAGATGCTCCAGGCGCCGCTCTGTTGCTTAAACAGGGCTATGAAAAACAGCGTGAAGAGATCTGCGCAACGAATGAAAACCATGCGCTTACTCGTTTTATGGATATACGCAGAGAAAACCGAATTGATCAGCATAACTTTCTTGCGGGTGCCGGAACTATGCCCTTTATCGGCGTTATGACGGCAATCGCAGCATTTCTTTTACGTAAAAAATAGCCATTGCGCTGGCCCCCGTTACGCCAGCCTCAGGTTGAGCAGTTGCAAAAACACTGCCTGTTAAAGCGACCTCGCCGCAGTCTCTCTTCACCCTCTGTCCCCTGCTTTGCCGGCGCGCTGTGCATTTGCGTCGCCTCGTTTGCCCTCTCTCTTTTCGCCCGCTACGCTTTTAGCACCTGTTTTTTTAGCCGGGAGAGAGTGTATGAAACAGCTGGTAATGATTTTTTTGCTGGGGATCGGCGCAGTTGCCGTTACGGCCTGCGCGCCGCGTCCGCATGACGCGCCAGCGCCGCCACATGCGCCCAGCGGGCAGCAACCACCGGGCGCACCGGGCGACAGCGGCCCGGTCGGTCAGCCGCAATCCTGAGATGAAAAGCGTAACAAAAGCGTAAGCTTCCAGCATAACCGCCGGGCTTTGCTACGCTTTTAGTGAAAGCCAACCCAAAGGAGACGAACTATGTCAGGAAAAATCGAAGATACCGTAAAAGAAGTTGCCGGTGCCGCTGAGCAGCAATGGGGCGAAGCCACCGATTCTCCGCGTCATCGCGTTCGCGGCGCAGCGCGCCGTTATTCCAACCAGGCGACCTATGCTGCACGCGATGCAGCTGACACCATTAAAGACCAGGTTCAGTCCAATCCGTTTGCCGGTCTGGCGGTGGCTGCTGGCGTCGGCGTCTTTATCGGCTTCCTGCTGGGCCGTAAATAACCCCGCGCGCCTCCTCGCATAACGTGAGGAGGTCGGGAAGGGGCGTCTGTCCCTTCCCGCCAGGCCAGCCTATTCTCCTGCCGCGACATGCCTCTACCCTGCCCTTACGCAGCCCAGCCTGTTGATTCTTACCCTTACCTTTCGCCCCTTTTTCAGTTGCCAGCAGTTCGCACAGGCTTTATTATCATGCGCCACATACTATACCCCAGTATAGATAACAGCTTTCAGGAGATCCCAATGGCGCATATCTTAAAAAACAAAAAGAGTCTGCTGACCCGCGTCCGCCGCATTAAAGGCCAGGCCGCCTCGCTGGAGACTGCTCTGGAATCAGGTGAAGAGTGCCTGAAGGTGTTGCAGCAGGTCGCGGCGGTGCGCGGTGCCATTAATGGCCTGATGAGCGAACTGCTGGAAGGCCATATCCGCGAACACCTGATGAATGAAGAGGCCACCCCGCAGGAGCGGAGCGAGGATCTGGAAGAGATCGTGGCGGTTATTCGTTCTTATCTGAAATAGGCAATCCGCTACGCTGCCTGCCGGTTTAATCATCACTAACGGAAAAAAACAATGCTCTGGCTTATCTCAAAATATGCAATAACCGCTTTTATGGTGATGCTGATATCCGAAACGGCGAAGCGCAGCGATCGCCTGGGCGGTTTGATGGCCGCCCTGCCGCTGGTCACCGTACTGGTGCTGATCTGGATGAAGCTGGAGGGACAGGCGCAGGAGAAGATTGCCGCCCACGCCTGGTACACCTTCTGGTATGTGGTGCCGACGCTGCCGATGTTTATTCTGTTTCCATTTCTCTACCAGCGCACCGGCTTCTGGCCTACGCTGGGCATATCCTGCGTCATCACCGTGGCGCTCTTCGCCCTGTGGGCACTGCTGCTAAAACGCTTTGGCATTGTGTTGATGTAGGCGCAGCCTACAGCCGTTGCTGATGGTCGGTTTTATTCAGCGTCATCAGCGCCGGAATGCTGACCAGCGCCGTCGCCATTACATACCATGCCGGAATATCCAGATTGCCGGTCTGCTTCATCAGCCCGGTGATAATCAGACCTGCGCAGCCTGAAAAGATCGCGTTGGACAGCGAGTAAGCAAGCCCAAGCCCGGTGTAGCGCACATGCGTAGGAAACATCTCCGCCAGCATCGCCGGGCCAGGCCCCGCCAGCATTCCAACGATGCCGCCAGCGATAAAGACCACCAGCGCGCTGAGCGCTGTCGAGGTTGTCTCATCCTGCAGCAGCTTTAACAGCGGAAAGGCGAGCAGCATCAGCAGCACGCTGGCCGCGACCATTACGCGCCGCCGCCCGATTTTATCGCTGAGCCACCCGGCTGGCAGAATGGTTGCCGCAAAGCCCAGGTTCGATATGACCGCGCTCAGCAGCGCCTGGTTAAAGCCGGTATGCAGCGCAGACTGCAGATAGCTGGGCATAATCACCAGCCAGGTATAGCCCGCCGCTGACCAGAGCATGACACGCGCTATCGCCAGCAAAATAATTTTCAGCGTCTGCGCAGCGCTCGCCTGCGGCCGCGGCTGCTGATGCTGCCGAATAAAGCTCGGCGTCTCCTCCATGCTCAGCCGCAGCCACAGCGCAATCAGCCCGAGCGGCAGCGCCAGCAGAAAAGGCACCCGCCAGCCCCACGCCAGCATCGCATCGCTGCTCAGCAGCCCGGAAAGCAGCGCCACTACGCCCGCGCCCGCCAGCAGCCCCAGCGCGACGGTAAAGGATTGCCATGCGCCGTAAAGCCCGCGTTTGCCCGGCGGCGCAAACTCGGTCATCAGCGACACCGCGCCGCCATACTCGCCGCCCGCGAACAGCCCCTGCAGGATACGCAGCCCGGTCAGGATCAGCGGCGCGGCGATGCCCAGCGCAGCGCTGGTCGGCACCAGACCCGTCAGCGTGGTCGCCAGCGTCATCAACAACAGCACCGCGATCAGCGTCGGTTTGCGGCCGATACGGTCGCCGATGCGGCCAAAGATAACGGCGCCAAGCGGGCGAAAAAAGAAGGCGATGGCGAATGAGGCGTAAGTCAGGATCAGACTGCTGAGCGCCGAGGCCCCCTGCAGCTGAAAAAAGTTCTGCGCGATCAGCGTGGCGAGAAAGCCATACACAGCGAACTCATACCATTCAATAAAGTTGCCGACCGAACCAGCAATCAACGCGCGTCGCTGACGCTGCGCCAGCAGTTGAGGATTTTCCACAGGCGTATCCTTAGTGACGGGCCGCTCAATGGGGTCAAGTATAGGGTTTCGTCGCGCGTTCGGCCTCAACGCGCGATAAAGCGGCGCGGTTTTTCCATGCGGAACCCCATGCCCAGCAGACGACCAAAGACAAAGCGCAGGAACGGCCATTTCCGCAGGACACCCGGCATCGGGTTTTTAGCGCCCGCGTTCGGCCGGTTACGGCTCATTTTGATTTGCAGAAACTGGGTGGCGACGGTCGGAAACTGGCGTCGCTTTTGCACCCGCGCCAGATCGCGCAGCCTTACCTTACCGCGCTGTAGCGGCTGCGTAAGATAGTTGGCGGCCGCTACCGCATCCTGGATCGCCAGATTAACGCCTACCCCGCCGATGGGCGACATAGCGTGCGCCGCATCGCCAATGCAGAGCAGGCCAGGCTTCATCCACCTGTCCAGCCGGTCAATGCGAATCGACAGCAGCCGAATCTGCGACCAGTCGTCAATCGTCTCCAGACGCGCGGCGCTGAAGGGCGCCACTGCGGCGATGCGCTGCTTCAGCGCCGCCAGCCCGTCGCGCTGCAGCGCCTCAAACTCCCCTTTCTGGATGGTAAAGCCGCACTGCCAGTAATCGCCGCGATCGATAACGATAAAGTTATTGCGTGGCCCGGCATGGCCGGTGCCCAGCGTCGGATCCTCCGGCTGCTTATCCAGCCGGAACCAGATAACGTCGCGCGGCGTGCCGAATGACCGGCTCGCCAGCCCCGCTTTCTCTCTGACCGCCGAATGCCGCCCGTCCGCGCCAATCACCAGCTGCGCGCGAATGGTAAGCGGCTGCCCGTCGTGCAACGCCGTCACGCCGCACACCCGGCCCTGCTCTACAATCAGATCGCTGAGCGCCGTCGAGGATAACAGCCTGAAGCCGGGGAAAGCCGCGCTTTCGCTGGCAAGGAAGTTAAGGAAATCCCACTGCGGCATAAAGGCGATAAAGCGGCAGCGCAACGGCAGACGCGAAAAGTCCGCCATCGTCACCTCTTCGCCGCCCATCTCCGCCTGCAGCTTTTCGGCGCGCTGATGCGGCAGCGCCAGCAGCTTATCTAGCAGGCCAAGGTGGTGCATCACCTCCAGCGTGGAGGGGTGAATGGTGTCGCCGCGAAAGTCGCGCAGGAAATCGGCGTGTTTTTCCAGCACGACCACCTGCAGGCCCGCGCGCGCCAGCAGGTATCCGGTCATCAGGCCCGCCGGGCCGCCGCCAACGATGCAGCAGTCAGCGGAAAGCGTCTGTGATGGCATGGTATCTCCTCGGTTATCGCCTGACAGTGTAGGCCAGCTGTCATTGATAAAGTACAGACTTATTGCAGGGATATTGCCGTCTGGCTTGAACGATCCCGTCTGGCTGCCAGGCTTAAAGGTAATGTTAATCACCCCACCGTAAGGAGAGAACATGTCGAGATTTACAGGAAAAGTCGTCGTTGTCACCGGAGCAGGATCGGGTATTGGTCAGGCTACGGCGAAACAGTTTTCCAGTGAAGGCGCCGCTGTGGTGCTGGTCGGCAGAACCCGGGAAAAGCTGGAGAAGACGCTGGCGATGCTGACGGCGGGCGATCATCTGGTAGCGCCGTGTGACGTCGCCGAGGTTGATCAGGTTAAGGCGTTGCGCGATCGCGTGGCAGAGAAGTACGGGCGCGTCGACGTGCTGGTCAACAACGCAGGCAGCGTGGTGCAGGGGCGCATTCATGAGGTGCAGCCAGACGACTGGCATAAGCTGATGAAGGTCGATCTGGACGGCGTTTACTACTGCATCCACCACTTTATGCCCGACCTGCTTAAAACTAAGGGCAACGTAGTAAATATCTCGTCGGTTTCCGGCCTCGGCGGCGACTGGGGGATGAGCGTCTATAATGCGGCTAAAGGCGCGGTGACGAACTTTACCCGCTCGCTGGCGATGGATTACGGCGCCGACGGCGTGCGCGTCAACGCCATCTGCCCCGGCTTCACCTTTACCGATCTCACTGAAGATATGAAAAATGATGAGGCGCTGCTGGAGCGCTTTTACGACCGCATCGCGCTGCGTCGCGCTGGCGAGCCGGAAGATATCGCCAGCGCGGTGCTGTTTATCGCCAGCGACGAGGCGCGCTATATCACGGGCGTCAATCTGCCGGTGGACGGCGGCATCACCGCCTCTAACGGGCAGCCGAAACAGGCATAACGCGCCACAGACGGCATCGCGCTGTGCGATGCCGCTTACGCACAGGAGAGACTATGAACCAGGATTATCTGATTTTCGGCGCGGGCTATCACGGCGAAGTGAAAAGCTTTGAAGCCGGCCAGGTTGAAGTAGAGGTAGAGATTAAGGCGCCGGAAGAGACGGAGAGCAGCACCTCGCCGGAGCGTGAGGAGCTACAGCAATATGTGCTGCCCGTCACGGTGATTGCGGTGGACGGCAAGCGCTATAACGTGGCGACGGAAGGCCACCCCAGCGAAGATGAAGTCAAAGAGGCGGTTAACCGCTGGCATCCGCAGCCGATCCAGGCCGACGAACTGCTGTAACCTGCTGAGGCGCGGCTCAGACGCCCGCCTCGGCCTTTTGCATCTCCACCAGCACCAGCGGACACTTCTTCACTTTACAGGCGTGGCTATAGGCCAGCGCACACACAGAACAGAGATCCCCTTCCGACTCATATTCATATTCAGTGAAATAACGTACGCCAGCACGCTGTGACTGCGCGGCGCGGAATGACGCTTCAGCCAGAATCATATCCAGCTCCCGGAAGGTCAGCGCGGAGGGATTATGAAATCCCACTTTGATTCGATAAGTAGTCATGCTGCGATTATTCCCGGACACCACGCTGACCACCAGACGGTTATAGTATTTGGTGCAATAGCTGCGGATTATCAGCGTGATAATCCGCAGCCTGGACTCAGGCCGCGTCGCTCGCAGCCACTTTATCCGCTTCGCCGAAGCGCTCGCGCATCAGCGTTTCGATCTGCTCCAGCGATTTGCCGCGCGTTTCCGGTAGCATGAAAGCGACAAACACCAGCGATGCTACGTTAATCACCGCAAAGATAAAGAAGGTGTTGTTGCCTGCCAGCGCCAGCAGCGGCGGAAAGGCGAAAGCGACTGCCGCGTTGCAAATCCACTGGAAAGAGACGGCGGCACCGGTCAGCACGCCGCGCACCTTCATCGGGAACAGCTCCGACATCAGTAGCCAGTAGACCGGCGAAATGCACATCTGCATAAAGAAGAGGAACAGCATAATGCAGCCGAGCGCCAGCAGGCTCTGCGTCATATTCTGCGGCATAAAGACCAGCACCGACCCCAGCGCCAGCTGCGCGACAATAACCACGCAAAGCCCGGTAATCAGCATCGGACGGCGGCCAAAGCGCCCTACCGCACGAATACCCGCCATCACCGCCAGCACAGAGACCACGCCATTGCCGATAGTAGCGGCAATAGAGGCGCTGGTGCCCATACCGGTGGTTTTCAGAATAATCGGTGTGTAATACATAAAGGCGTTAACGCCGGTGAACTGGATAACGATACCCATGCCAGCTCCCAGCAGCAGCAGCCGGACCACCCATTTCTCACGCAGCAGCGCCCCGGCCGACGGGCCGCGCTCCGCTTCCCGCGCCTGCTTGCGCATCGCCGCCATCTCTTTGCGCACCTCGCGCGGCGTCTCGCGCAGCTTCTTCATCACGCGCATCGCCTCTTTAATACGTCCCTCCGCCACCAGCCAGTGGGGCGACGCCGGTACGAAGAACGTGCCGATAAACAGCAGCGCGCCGGGGATCATCGCCAGCGCCAGCATATAGCGCCACATTTTCGGGTCGTGCAGCAGGTAGCTCATCAGGGCGCTGACCACGTAGGCGAGCAGCTGACCAGAAACGATCATCAGCTCGTTGCGGCTCACCAGCGGCGCGCGATGGCGCGGCCCGGCGATTTCAGCAATAAAGACCGGTACGGTAGACGAGCCGCCGCCCACCGCGATACCCAGCAGCAGACGCATGGCGACCATCACCTCGACGTCAGGCGCGACGGCGGTGCCGATAGCGCCAGCGACGAAGAGCAGCGCCAGGCTACGCAGGGTTATGCGGCGGCCGAAGCGATCCGAGACATAGCCGCTGAGGAAGGCGCCGACCGCGGCGCCGAAGATCAGCGACGAGGTCACCAGCCCCTCGGTGAAGGGGGTTAAGTCCAGTCCGCCCTGCGCAGGGGGCAGCGTCATATAAGGCAGCGCACCGGAAATAATGCCGGTGTCATAGCCAAAGGCGAGCGCGCCCATGGTCGCTACCAGCACAACGAAAAAGAGCCGCTGGCGAACGGTATCAGCCGAAGGCGCTCCACTGTCGTTTGATTCAGTTTTATTCTGCTCCACACTCACCCCATAAGTATCAACACCCTGAATTAGCTCATAATTTCACCAACCCAGGCAAGAGTAACAAGTATAGATGCACATTCTGATTTGTGATGGTCATCACCTGATTTTCCCGCCATTCAGCGTCAGACCTGTCACCGCGCCGCGTACGCCGCTCCGGCAACTCTTCCAGCGTGGACTATGATTGATTTTCGTATGGCGTAGTAGAGAGCCGGTTGCGGCATCCCCGCATCGCGGCGCGGCAGATAAGCCCTCTCCGCCAGCGGCGTTTCATATACGTTTCCGTCTTACCTTTGCAATCTGCATCGCCAGCCCTGAGCCGCGCGGTGTGGTTTAACGATCACATTTGATTCAGACGAGGTTATTGAATGGAGTCAGCATCATTTACCAAAAGCTGGGGCGCTGAATATGTCGCCAACGATACCGTTCGCTTTCGTCTCTGGGCGCCTGGCCAGCAGAGCGTCAGCCTGCGGCTTGCCGGTCAGGATACGCAGATGAGTCCCGCTGAGGATGGCTGGTTCGAACTGCTGTCAACCGGTGTCGCCCCCGGCAGCGAATATAATTTTGTGCTGGCTGACGGCACAGTCGTACCGGACCCCGCCTCGCGCGCGCAAAAAGATGAGGTTAACGGCCCCTCGCTGGTGGTCGATCCCGCGCACTATGCCTGGCAGCAGCAGGACTGGAAAGGCCGCGCCTGGGAAGAGAGCGTGGTCTATGAACTGCATATCGGCACCTTTACCCCGGAAGGCACTTTCCAGGCGGCGATTGAAAAGCTGCCTTACCTGGCGGAGCTTGGTATTACTATGCTTGAGGTTCTGCCGGTCTCGCAGTTCGGCGGCAACCGCGGCTGGGGCTACGACGGCGTGCTGCTCTATGCGCCGCACGCCGCCTACGGCACGCCTGATGACTTCAAAGCCTTTATCGACGCCGCACACGGCCATGGGCTCTCGGTGGTGCTGGATATCGTGCTGAACCACTTTGGCCCGGAGGGCAACTACCTGCCGCTGCTGGCGCCGGACTTTTTCCATAAGGAGCGCGCCACGCCCTGGGGCGCAGGCATCGCCTATGATGTCGACGCCGCGCGCCGCTATATCGTCGAAGCCCCGCTCTACTGGCTGCAGGAGTATCGCCTCGACGGGCTGCGCTTCGACGCTATCGATCAGATCGAAGACACGTCGGAGAAACATGCGCTGATCGAGATCGCCGAACGCATCCGCGCGGAGATCCCCGACCGGCCGATCCATCTCACGACGGAAGACAGCCGCAACGTGATTTTCCTGCATCCGCGCGACGCGCAGGGCAACACGCCGCTTTTCAGCGGCGAGTGGAACGATGATTTCCACAACGCCGTTCACGTCTTCGCCACCGGCGAAACCCACGCCTATTACCAGGATTTCACGCCGCACCCGGAAAAATATGTCGCCCGCGTGCTGGCGGAAGGCTTTGCCTATCAGGGCGAAGTCTCGCCCCACAGCGGCGAGGCGCGCGGCGTTGACAGCCGCGGCCAGCCGCCTGCAGCTTTTGTCGATTTTATCCAGAACCACGATCAGGTGGGCAACCGCGCGCTGGGCGAAAGGCTGATCACCCTTATCGGCGCGGAGCGCAATAAGGTGCTGCTCGCCACGCTGCTGCTCTCGCCGCATATTCCGCTGCTGTTTATGGGCGAAGAGTATGGCGAAACTCACCCTTTCCTCTTCTTTACCGATTTCCACGGCGATCTGGCTAAAGCGGTGCGTGAAGGGCGCGCGAAAGAGTTTGCCGGTCACGCCGGGCATGAAGGCGAAAGCGTGCCGGATCCCAACGCTGAAGAGACCTTTACCCGTTCGAAGCTCGACTGGGGCAAGCCGCAGAGCGAAGAGGGTAAAGCCTGGGTGGCGCTGTCGCGTCGTCTGCTGGCGCTGCGTCAGCAGCATATCGTGCCGCTGCTCGCCTCAGCGGGCGGTCATACTGGCCGCGTGGAGCGCACCGCGGAGGGCTTTATCCAGGTCAGCTGGCGCTTCCCCGCCGGCACGCTGTCGCTGGCGCTGAATATCAGCGAGACGCCGCAGCCGCTGCCTGAACAGCCGGGAGAGACGATTTTCGCCTGGCCGGAGAACAGCCGCGATCTGCCGCAAAACGCGATCGTTGTGCGCCTGGCTAAAGGAGACGCCAAATGAGTATTCCAGCCTCAACCTACCGTATTCAGTTTCGCAACGGCATGACCTTCGACCGCGCGGCGGCGCTGGTGCCCTATATTAAACGGCTCGGCATCACCCATCTCTACGCTTCGCCGATCTTTACCGCCACCAGCGGCTCTACTCACGGCTACGACGTAACTGACGCCAACGAGATCGATCCGGCTATTGGCGGCCGCGCCGGTTTCGACCGGCTGGTCGGGACGCTGAAGCAGGCGGGACTGGAGCTGATTATCGATATCGTGCCGAACCATATGGCCGCCTCGCTGGAGAACGCCTGGTGGCGCGACGTGATAGAACACGGCGAGCAGAGCCGCTACGCGCGCTACTTCGATATCGACTGGACGCGCCGCCTGACGCTGCCCTTCCTCGGCGATACCTTTGAGGCGGCGCTGGAAAAGGGCGAAATCGCGATAAAGGCCGATCCAACCAGCGGCAAACCAGCGATCGCCTATTACGAAAGCTTTTATCCGCTGTCGCCAGAGAGCTGGCAGGGACAGGAGGCTGAAGTGCTGGCGCTGACCGATAAGGCGCAAATTGCGGCGCTGCACGACCGCCAGCCCTACCGGCTGATGTCGTGGCGCGACGCGCCGAGCGACCTCTCCTATCGCCGCTTTTTTGAAATTACCGGCCTGGCAGGCGTGCGGGTCGAAGATCCGGTCGTCTTTAACGACAGTCACAGGCTGATCCTGGAGCTGGTGCATTCGGGCGCGGTCAGCGGGCTGCGCGTGGATCACGTCGACGGCCTGGCCGATCCAAAAGGTTATCTGGAGCAGCTGCGCCAGCATGCCGGGCCGGAGTGCTACATCACGGTGGAGAAAATTCTCGGCGAAGGCGAGCAGCTTCCGGCCGACTGGCCGGTTTCCGGCACCACCGGCTATGAATTTATCGCTTCGCTCTCCGATGCGCTGGTAGATGGCCGTCGGATTGCCGCGCTGCGCCAGGCCTACGACCAGACGGTCGGCCAGCCGGTGGATATGCGCGCCGAACTGCGCGCCGCCAAGCTGCTGATGGCAGACAAGAATTTCGCAGGCGAATTCACCACCCTGCTGAAGCTGGCTGGCGCGATGGCCAGCGCGTCAGAGGCGACGCTGGCGGAGAGCGATCTGCGCGCCGCGCTGCGCGAACTGCTGGTCGCCTTTCCGGTCTATCGCAGCTACGGCACGCCGGCAGGTATGCCGCCGGAAGGCGCGGCGCTGCTGCAGCGCGTGGCAGAAACGGTGCGCCGCGAAGCGCCCCGCCTCCAGCCCGCGGCGCTCGACTTTCTGCTGCGCATTATGAATGGCGAACTTGACGCCTCCCTCGCCCACGACGCCGCCACCTTCCGCACCCGCTTCCAGCAGCTGACCGGCCCGCTGATGGCGAAATCGGTCGAGGATACGCTCTTTTTCCGCCAGCATATGGCGCTGGCGCTGAATGAGGTCGGCGCAGAGCCGCTGCCGCGCCCCTTTTCGCTGGCGCGCTTTCACGACGAGATGCAGATCCGCCGCGAACGTCAGCCGGACGGCCTGACCGGCACCTCGACGCACGACACCAAGCGCGGCGAAGATGCACGCGCGCGCCTTTACACCCTGTCAGAGGCGCCGCAGCGCTGGGCGGAGCATGTCGCCCGCTGGCAGCAGATGAACCGTGACGCGGTGGTCGCGCTTGACGACGGCCCTGCGCCGGAACCGGCAGTAGAGTGGATGCTGTATCAGGCGCTGGCGGGCGTCTGGCCCGCATCCGGCACGCCCGATGCCGCTCAGCTTGCGGCTATCGAACCGCGCTTTATCGGCTTTGTCGAAAAAGCGCTGCGCGAAGCGAAGCTGCGCACAAACTGGGCCGACGGCAATGAGGCCTATGAAACGGCGGTGCTCGACTACGCGCGCCGTCTGCTTTCACCTGCTAACACCCTCTTTTTAGCGGACTTCAGTCAGACGCTGGTGCCTTTTATCGCCGCGGGCCTTATCAATTCGCTCAGCCAGACGGTGATTAAGCTTACCGCGCCTGGCGTGCCCGATATCTACCAGGGCAGCGAAGCGCTGAACTTCAGCCTGGTCGATCCCGACAACCGTCTTGAGCCAGATTTCGACGCGCTGCAGCAGATGCTGGGGGAAAGCGGCGATTTCTCCGCGCCGGAAGGCTGGCAAAGCGGCCAGCTCAAGCAGCAGGTAATCGCCACGCTGCTGCCGCTGCGCCAGCAGCAGCACGCGCTGTTCCGCCATGGCGACTATCTGCCGCTGGTGGTCAACGGCACTGAAGCCTCGCATGCGGTCGCCTTCGCCCGCGCGGATGCGCAGAACGCGCTGATTGTGGTGGTGCCGCGCCTCGCTTTTACTCGCCCGCGCTACAGCGAGGCGACCTTCATTACCCTGAAGGAGCCGCTGGCGCAGCGTCGTTACCGCAATATTTTTACCGGAGAAGTGTGTGACCTGACCGATCGGCTAAGCCTGGTCGCGCTCAACAGCGGCGCGCCGCTGGTGCTGATCAGCGTCTGACAGGCGGGAGAGAAATATGTCATTTATCGCGCTTTTTGTGGATAGCGTCTTACTGAATGGAGAGAGTTAAATGTCTGAGGGTACACATTTTGCTATTACGTCGGGTTCAGGCCAGCAGTTAGGTGCCAACTACGACGGCGAAGGCGTTAATTTTGCCATCTTTTCCGCTCACGCCGAGCGCGTCGAGCTTTGTCTGTTTGATGAGAGCGGAGAGCATGAGATCGCCCGCCTTGAACTGCCGGAATTTACCCATGAGGTGTGGCATGGCTACGTGCCCGGCCTGAAGCCCGGCGCGCTTTACGGCTATCGCGTCTACGGCCCTTACGATCCGGAGAACGGGCACCGCTTTAACCCCAACAAACTGCTGATCGATCCTTACGCGCGCGAACTGGCGGGCAATATCGAGTGGAATGAGGCGCACTTCGCCTACGATCTGCTGCATGAGGATAAAGACCTGACGTTCGACACGCGCGACAGCGCGCCCTTTATGCCGAAGTGTCGGGTGATCGACCCCAACGAGTTCGACTGGCAGGACAGCAACCGTCCGAATATCGCCTGGCCGAACGCGGTGATTTATGAGACGCACGTTAAAGGCTTTACCCAGCTTAACTCGGCGCTGCCGGAAGCGCTGCGCGGCACCTACGAAGGGATGGGGCATAAAGCCACGGTTGACTATATCAAAAGCCTGGGCATCACCTCAGTCGAACTGCTGCCGGTGCACTGGTTCCCGGACGATCAGCACCTGCTGGATAAAGGGCTGAAAAACTTCTGGGGCTACAACTCTATCGGCTTTTTCGCACCCGTACCGCGCTACTACGGGCCGCGCGGCATTCAGGGCTTCCGTGATATGGTGCGCGCCTTCCACGATGCCGGTATCGAGGTGATCCTCGACGTGGTGTACAACCACACGGCGGAAGGCAACGAGCTTGGCCCGACGCTCTCGTTTAAGGGCATTGATAACTTCTCTTACTACCGCACCCTGCCCGACCAGCACCGCTACTACATTAACGATACCGGCACCGGCAATACGGTGAATACCTCGCATCCGCGCGTGCTGCAGATGGTAATGGATTCGCTGCGCTACTGGGCGGAATCGATGCATATCGACGGTTTCCGCTTTGATCTGGGCACTATTCTGGGCCGCGAGCCGGAAGGCTTTGACCAGCGCGGCGGCTTCTTCGACGCCATAATGCAGGACCCGGTGCTGTCGAAGCTGAAGCTGATTGGCGAACCCTGGGATATCGGCCCTGGCGGCTATCAGGTTGGCGGCTTCCCGCCGGGCTGGGCGGAGTGGAACGATAAATACCGCGATACGGTGCGCGAATACTGGAAAGGCGATAACGTCTCTACCGATTTTGCCGCTCGCCTGCTCGGTTCCGGCGATCTCTACGACCAGCGCGGCCGTCGTCCCTGGGCAAGCGTCAATTTTATCACCGCCCATGATGGCTTTACGCTGAACGACCTGGTTTCCTACAACGAGAAGCACAACGAGGAGAACGGCGAGGACAACAACGACGGCCATAACGATAACCGCTCCTATAACTACGGCGCGGAAGGCCCGACCGAGGATGAAGGCATTAATGCGGTGCGCGAGCGTCAGAAGCGCAACTTCCTCGCCACGCTCTTCTTCTCTCACGGTACGCCGATGCTGCTGGCAGGCGACGAGTTCGGCCGCAGCCAGCTGGGCAATAACAATGGCTACTGTCAGGACAGCGAGATCTCCTGGGTACACTGGGATAATCTGCCGGCCAGTGCGGAGGCGCTGCGCGAATTTACGCGTCACGTTATCCGCCTGCGCGCCGAGCAGCCGCTGCTGCGCCGCGAAAACTGGCGCGACGGCATGGAGATCAAATGGTTTAACGCAGGCGGCGGCTTTCAGCAGGAAGAGCAGTGGGAGGAAGGCTCAACGCTGGGTGTCTATATCGGCCGACCGGATCTGCAGGCCGAAGAAGGCATCTGGCACGATGTGCTGATGCTGATTAACCCGTTTGAAGGCACAGTGCCATTCCGCATTCCGCAGTTTGGCGAAGGCGGCTGGGTGCTGGAGCTGACCACCTCCGACAACGATAATCACGGCCTGGTGATTACCAAAGAGAAGGATTTCGAGCTGGAGGGCCGCAGTATCGCCCTGTTCCGTCGTCCCTGATTCTCTCTAATCGCACGCAGCGCCTCAGATCGGGGCGCTGCGCTTTTAAGCCATTCCATCCTAAAAAACCGCAAAGATAAATGTGATGCACGTCACAAATTAGCACTATACGCTAAATTGTACAGCTATTACAAAACATGTACAAATTTAATTAAATTTCCTTTAGCCAGTAAGTAATTAGGCTTCGCTTGCTGACACAGCGTTATTTACGGCACAGAAAAAGCCAAATATTCATCTCAGATAGTACATTGCAAAACTGGCGTTCTCTTCCATAGTTAAAACGCATTGAAACTCTTTTTATTTATTATTTTTAACAGAGAGGAATTGATATGACTCAGCGACGTGGTGGAGCAGGCAATTTTGCTGAAAACCCTGAGAGAGCGCGTGAAGCAGGGAAAAAAGGCGGCCAGATGAGTAGCGGCAACTTTAAATATAATCGTGAACGCGCAGTCGAGGCAGGTCGAGTCGGCGGCAAACTCAGCCGTCGCTCTGCGGCAGATAAAAGTGCCAGTTAATATAAGAGAACGCCGGGAAAACCTTTCCCGACTTCTTATTTAAAAGCGTCCGTTACTGGACGCTTTTTTATTTCTTCTTTCGCCTTTAACTTTATTAACCTTACTACCATGCCAGTAGCTTATTATCCGCGCTCTGTCTGGCATGCGTTATTATTTCTCTGTTTTTGCCCAAGGGAGAAATATCTGGTGCTATCGCCGGCCGGCTGAGGCGCCAGCACGCGGCGCAGCACCTGAACGTAATCCATTACCAGGCCCGGCGTCCACGTCATGCCTTCTGCCCGGCTGCGTATCAGGCTCAGCAGCCAGAAATCGGGATCGAGCAGTACGGCATAACCGCGTAAGCCTCTCAGTCCCAGCATACCTTCGGTCGCGACGTCCAGCGCCTGCATGACGCTGGTTGAACAGTTGCGCGACGTCAGGTTGTAGCGACAATCCTGGCCGTGACTCGCCCAGTAGTTTAGCAGCGCCTGCTGGTTGTAATGCAGTAGCGAAAGGCGTTTATCGGGAAGGCACCACTCCTTTATTTCCCGCTCAAGCGAGGGCTGGTGAAAGCCCGCCACGTCATTCTCTTCACGCGCGTGCAGCATCTGCCATACGCCGCCCAGACTGCCGGTCATATCCTCAACCGGATAAAAGCTGACGTAGAGTTTGTCGCCCATCGCCAGCGAAGTATGGCCGGTGGAGACTTTACCGCGATGATCGATGGCGGCAACCCAGCGGTCAAACCACGGGCGGCGTCCCGCAACGCTGCCCGATCCCAGTGGCGTCCAGATATAGATAGTCAGCGGCTCGCTGGCAGGCGCGTCATGGCAGGATACGTGGCGATAATCAAACCCGTGTGGTTTACGCACCCCTTTCCGGGTAAACAGCGGCAGTGCCGCGACGCTGGTTTCTGGCGGCAGGGCGCGGATTTGCCACACCATCTGCAACAAGGAGAGCGCCCAGCCCAGCAGCACAAGGGCAAAGCCCATCGGGATCAGCACGCGATGCGGAAGCGGCCAGTCCGTCACGATCATCAGGCTGAACAGCCACTCGCCGCCGCCAGTCGCCAGCTTGCTGTGCCAGCGGCGGCAGCGCATCAGCGTGCAGGAGATAATGCGAAAGCCGCCATCCAGGAAAAAAGCCAGCGCAAACAGCCAGGCGACGCAGCTGCCCTTTTCATGCGGCGCGGCCAGCAGAGCGGTGCCCAGCAGCAGCAGCGTCAGCGCTTTGCTCTTTGCAGCCCAGCCGCTGTCGAAACCTGTCCGCGCGCGCCAGGCCTGAATCAGGCCTTCTGCGGTTAAAAACACGCCCAGCAGACAGAGCGGGGCCGACAGCGTGCCGTGATAAAGGCTCTCCAGCACGATACCTGCGCTGGCGCCGAGGCAGAGCATGCCAGCCACCAGTAACCCTGACCAGCTGGCGCGCAGCATCGGTCCGCCCATTAATAAAAAAAGCAATCGCAGCAAAAGAGAGGCTCCCGTCAAAACAATCAACGTCCGGTTTGCCTTAAAAATGCGCTACGGCACTGGGCGTTCCTTTTCCCCTGGGCACCATCCTGACCGTTACGGCTGGCGTTATCAGTGAGTGCAGCTTACGTAATAAAGATTAGTTTTTGCTTAATTTCGCCGCTTTATGCCTGCCATTCAGGTTGCTGTCGATCGCCTCGCACCTGTTATAAAAAAATGGCCTGAAGTGGCTTCCCGCTTCAGGCCCGGTTGTTACGCTCTGCCGCTTAGTTGCCGCGATAGGTTGAGTAGCCGTAAGGGCTGAGCAGCAGCGGTATATGGTAGTGCTGGCTGGTGTTGTCGAGGGTAAAGACTACCGGGATCTCCGGGAAAAAAGTCTTTTGCTTTACGCTGGCGTAGTAGTCGCCGGTTTTAAACACGACTTTATAGGTGCCCTGTTCCGCCTGCTTGCCCGCAGGATAAAGCGCGCTAATCCGGCCACTGGCATCGGTGACGCCGGTGGCAAGCGTTATCCACTTGCCGTTGAGGTTTTGATCCAGCTCAACCGACACGCCAGCGGTAGGGACGCCGGTTTGTAAATTCAGCACGTGAACGCTGATGGGATTTTTCATCGTGGCTGGTTCAGCCGCCGTAGTGGAGAAAGCGTAAGCCGCAAGGGCTGCGGCACCAAACAGTGACAGAGATTTCATAAGTCATCCTTTTTTATGTTGACGCCCACAGGTTAAGGCAACGCACAGGCCAGCGTAAAAATTCGCGCTGCGTATCTGAAATTTCCGAGAACCTGCAAGGCGAGACGCCGCTCTCTTAATAGGGTTAATAAAAATGATTACTTAGCCTGCTTATTTTCTTTCCGGCTGACCTTTTGTTTTACCGACCTCTTTTGCAGCGGCGCTTTTTATTTTTCCTGTTGCTTGCCATTATGGTAATTTGCAAACAAATACTCCTTTAAGCTTATCGATGACGACATCCCGCACACCCACCCCGCCCGCCAGGGAGCGCGGCAGACCCAGGGCTTTCGATATGGACACCGCCCTTGATAACGCCATGCTCGTCTTCCGGCAAAAAGGGTTCCACGCCTCGTCGGTGGCCGATCTCAGCGAAGCCATGAATCTGACAGCAGGCAGTATCTACAAAGCGTTTAAAGACAAGCGCACCCTGTTTCTGCGCGTATTTGAACGCTACATCAGCGTTCGCAGCGCCGATCTGCGCGCACGCCTTCAGCCGCTTCCCACCGGCAGAGCGCGCATCGCGGAGCTGCTGCAGTTTTATCTCGACTCGGCGCGTGAAGTTGAAGGACGGCGCGGCTGCCTGGTGGTTGGCAGCACCGTCGAGCTACAGAGCCTTGATGACGAGCTTTCCAACCTGGTGCGCCAGGCGGTGCTGCGCAACCGTAATTTCCTGATGTCGCTTATTCGAGAGGGACAGGAGGATGGCTCTGTCTCCGCCGCGCTGGATGTGGAAACGGCAGCGGGCCTGCTGCTGTGCGTGGCGTTCGGCATGCGCGTTGTGGGTAAAGTTCAGGATGTGACTAATGGGGCAGAAACGATTAATATGCTGCTTGGCATTCTGGATTAATTCTTTTGCCCTATTAGGAAATAAGCATTTCCTAAATATACTCTGCACAGCGTGCTTTTTTCATGGGTCAACTTCGCTGTGCTCTTTCTGGTTAAACAGTAAAAGAGATAATGTATTCAAAAATTCCCCGCACCCCATTTGTTATCGCCTTTCAGGAGGCAGAGTGAACCACAATGAAATCGCTGATAACGAAGAAGTCTACGCTTTACTCGGCCGCGTCGTGGCGCAGCTCCTGCAGCCAGGCGAAGCGCTTCCTTTACAGGAAATAATTGGCGCGCTCTATCGTACTGGCGCAAGCGCAGAAGACCCGGCAACAGAGGAAGCCTGCGAGCGCGCTATCCGCTTGCTGGCCAGCAAATTAAACTGAAGCGCCCCTTTATCGCCGGCTTCGTCCTAACCCGTTGTTAATATTCATTTAGTATGAAAGTACAAAAAATAAACGCGGGCCTGAACAGGTAATCCTGTACAAGTTTACCCAAATTGTATAACTTTAGGCCTGGCTTAACTGATTATGTTTTAATCATACGGATATTTAAGGGTTGTTATGCGTCAGACCGGAGACAGGCCAACTACAGCCAGTGATATCGCCCACTATTTCAATAAGGCCGTACTGCCGTGTGAGCAGGAGACCTTAGGTCGGATTGTGGTGGAAATCCTGCGCGCAGGTAAACAGCTCAACAGGAAAACGCTCTGCACAAAACTGCTTGCCCGACTGGAGCTGGCGACCAGCCCGGAGGAAGAGCGGCATTATCAAAAGCTAATCAGCTTGTTATTCAAGCGTTAGTTTTAATTTGCAGGTTGACCATTGCGTTCAGCACCTGCCCGCAGCATGATTCACAGTGGAACGTGTCAGGCAGAGCCTTAATGATGGACACACGCCGCAGGCGCCCCAGCGCAGACGGCTTGCTTCCAGTCACTCTGTCCCGTTAACGGGCAAATACTGTAATAAGAGATGCGGGTATGTACAGAAGTAAAATTGAAAAACTGACAGATTATGTGATTGGCGAAGCCGTCGCTGCGCTGCTTGAGCAGAATGCATCGATCTCTGGCGCATCGCTGGCGAACCGTCTGAAAGTCATGGCGATGACGGAAACAGACAGCGATCGGAAAGAGGCTCTGACGCTGGCGCTGGCGGAAATACGTCAGGAGTTTTCCTCGGCGCGCGCCGTAACCGACCCGCCGCCGCGCAGCTATGGCGAGCGCGCCCCGGCAAACGCGAAAAAACACTGAACTCTCAGGCCGATCGCTCACCTGACGATCGGCAGATCCGAAAAGCGGGTAGTATAGGCTGGCGACAGCATCTCTCGCTTCATCGCCCAGCTTTTTTCAATACCCTGTCCGGCAAACCAGAGCGTTCCCCTGCCCTCCTGATTAATACGATCCATCACCTTCATTAGCGCCTCGCTGTTGGCTCGCGGTCCATAAGGATCAAACAGCTGAAGCTGCGCCACGCCCTGACTAAAAAAATCACCCAGCATAACTCCCGCTTTCATATAGCGGTAGCCGTCCAGCCAGATGCGATCCAGCGCTTCTGTCGCAAGCCGTACGATATCGCGCGTATCGTTCGACGGCGTCAGCAGCTGTGCCGTCGCCTGGTTACCGTAACAGGCCTCGTTTTTAGCGTGCGGACTGGTCTTCAAAAACACCGAAACCTGACGGCAGTACTGCCCCTCCAGACGCAGCTTTTCTGCTGCTCTTTCGGCATACTGACAAACCGCCTGGCGCACTTCGCCGTAATCGGTAAGGCGCGAACCAAACGAGCGCGAGCAAACAATTTGCTGTTTTGTCGGCGTAATATCTTCCATATCAAGGCAGGACTCGCCGCGCAGCTCGCGTACCGTACGCTCCAGCACCACATTGAAATGTTTGCGTATTACCCACGTCGAGCTTTCAGCCAGCTGCAACGCGTTTTCGATCCCCAGCTGCTGTAGCTTCCTGGCGATGCGTGCGCCCACGCCCCATACCTCTTCCACCGGCACAATCGCCATCAGTCTGCGCTGCCGCTCCGCGTGCGAAAGATCGACAACCCCCTTTGTCGCGGGATATTTTTTAGCGGCGTAGTTGGCCAGCTTCGCCAGGGTTTTGGTGGGCGCAATCCCTACGCCCACGTTAAGATGGATCTCTTTTTGCACCCGCGCCTGAACGGCTTGTCCAAACGCCTCAAGCGGCTGGCAGAAACTGATGCCGCTCAGGTCGAGGAAAGCTTCATCGATGCTGTATCTCTCTATCGCTGGCGCCATCTCCTCCAGCGTCGTCATCACCCGATAGCTCATATCGGCATAAAGCGCATAGTTGGAGCTGAATACCTGCACCCTGTGCCGGCGCAGCGTCTCTTTCAGCTGAAAAAAGGGCACGCCCATGCTAATGCCGAGCGCTTTAGCCTCGCTGTTGCGGGCAATGACGCAGCCGTCGTTGTTGGATAACACCACTACGGGCACCCCTTTCAGGTCGGGGCGAAAGACGGTTTCACAGCTGGCATAAAAGCTGTTCACGTCCACCAGCGCGAACATATCAGTGTGTCGATTTAATAACGTAGGTCACTACGCCAAACACCTGTAGTCCTTCCGGTGTATTAATGGGTATGGGGCTGTGTTTGCTGTTGGCGGGCATCAGGGAAATGGAAGGATGGATCCGAAGCTGCTTAATAGTAAATTCGCCATCAATGGCGGCCACGATAATATCGCCATGTTTTGCCGTCAGGGAAGAGTCAACGACAATCATATCCCCTTCGCCGATGCCTGCTTCGATCATAGAATCGCCGCTGACGCGGAGAAAGTAAGTTGCGCTGGGATGCTGCACCATTAAATCATTCAAATCGATCCGTTTTTCGATGTAATCCTGCGCCGGCGACGGAAAACCGCAGGGCACACGCTCAATGTAAAGCGGCAACGACAACAGGTCGCGGACTTCCGCGGGGCGATATAACTTCATGAGAAAGACTCCTTCTGCTCGATACTGTATATAAATACAGTAATATCAAACTCATGATTTAATCAAGGCGCGGCGGTAGCAAAAATGATGAACCCACTGACGCCGAAGGAATTATTTTTTGTAAGGTTGCGGCATCTGGCCGCGTTCTGCACAAAATCTCGTCTTAATTCAAACTGATATGGCGATTATATGAGCACCCACTCGCCTTAAAAATAATTTCCTTTTCGCCTTGTTTTTTCGCCCTTCTCGACTACTTTTCAGATTGTCATTAGCTTTACCTGCCAGTGACGACGCGATGCTGCGTTTCCCTCATTGGCCGCATCGCCTTCAATCCCTGATTGTTAATTTTTAATCGCCCAGTCAATGCTGATTCGGGCTTTTTTTTGCCCCTGGCTAAGAGATCTCTTTTTTTACCTGTATTAACCGGGCATAATTCTCTTTTCTGGTGAAAATTATTTTTAAGTGAGTAATTTTAATAGAGAAAAATTAATAAATCGCTAAAAAGATAGAAATCTAACAATTAGGGAAGCGGGGAATTATTTATTCTGGAATGAGTGGCGGCAGTAATTAACTATGTTATGCTTAATATGAATTCTGAGCCCAAGCCTCCACCAGAGATATTGCTCTACGAGTCCGCTTCATATCTCATATGACTCTCCCCTGCTTTGCGGGGGCATTTTTTATTTCTTTCTGTTAAACCTCTCTCTCTTTACTTCCCTGAACAGCGTCCCGACAGAATGCGTTGCGCCTGCTCCCCCACTAAAAATAATTACCAACAGAAATAATGGCCAGACCAGACGAATCTGGTTATAGCGCCTGTCCGTTTTTATTTACAGAGCATTCTTAGTAATCGTTTTCAGGCCGAAAAAAACGATGCAATTCAACCACTCCTTTTAATCACAAGGCTAATGGTTAGAGACCTACATTTAGCAGAATGGCCATTAACAGGACAATGAACCGTACTGTTAGCTATATTTAAGCGGCTCGGTAATGAAATCCACAACTCTTACTGAGCGGCTGTTACTCCAACCCCTTGCCCCCCTTCTGGGGGCTTTTTTTATCCTGAGGTGCGATACAGAGTACATATCATTTGCTGTTCTGACGGCAATAAAAAAGGCATCCCGAAGGATGCCTTAATAAGCTGATGCGCGGCTTTCCGCCCCTCTCTACACGATAAGGGAAGAATATTAACGTTCAAACACGCCTGCAAGAATCATAGCGGTTTTGCAAAAAATGCATTTCGCGCCATGGGGATTACTTTTGCACTGATCAAACGCAGAGACACGATATTGTGAGCTCTGGCAGCACGGGCATCGGAAGCGTATGGCTGAAAGGCTAATATTAAAGCCCTACAACGTTCACTGCTGACGGACCCTTCGGACCCTGCTCAACAGAAAATTCAACGCGCTGACCTTCGTCAAGCGAGCGGTAATCAGTGCCCTGGATAGCAGAAAAATGGACGAAAACGTCCTTGCTGCCATTCTCCGGAGAGATAAAACCAAAACCTTTTTCTGAGTTAAACCACTTAACGGTTCCGAAAATTTTATTCGACATAGTATATGACCTTTTAGTTAGCCTTACGGCAAAAGAGGCTGAATTGCAGAAATAAATCAGAACCTGAGGTAGACTCAAAAAGAAAGGCTTGAAGCGGCACTAACTGAGATGAGAAATACAATATGAACTAACCTTGAAGCTGTCTGCTAATCAGACCGACGAACTATTAACGCATGTCCGCCAGGCATAAGCAAGTTAAAAATAAATTTGTTTTATAAGAGCGCTTTACCGCCTCGCCTGCCAGCACGGGTAACCTGTTGCTGGCTCACGGCCACGGTATCAGCGCCCTTTTAACGCACCGCGACAAATTTACCGCCGCGCTACTCCTGTTGCAGTAACGTCTCCCTCATCGCCTGTTCGCTGCTGAGACGTTTTCGCGTAAGGCTATTCAGCTTGACCAGCCAGTGAGAATACTGCTCGACCAGTTTTTGCGCTTCGGCTTCATTTTCGGCATAGCAAAGGAAAATTCTGCTTTTTGTATTGCTGTGTTCATCGATGGCATACACTTCAAAATCCGCGCCATATTTGCTGTATATAACGGCGGTAAAAGAGATTTTCTCCCAGGACTCAATTTTGCTTTGAAATTGCTTATAATTCACTTTATTCACCTGATAAAAATTAATGCACGCGCCCGGAAAGCGATTGGGCCTGGATATTATAATGCAAGTGGATAAAACATAAGTGTTCAAAAAAGTCATCTGGCGTTCAGATTTTCATTCATCGCGCAAATTTGCTTTAAATCAAATAAAACGGATCCTTTAAGGGAAACTGCTATTTACCTTGCCGCATATCCAGCCGTAATCCTGCTTTCAGCGCACCAGCGGCTGCGCTGCGCTGAAGAGATATTCCGGGCGCAGCGGCCTTTTGCCGTTTCGCTATTATCAGCGTCGCGCTGTAAGTCATCACGGCCCCTCATGATCTGGCGCGTTAAAAGAAGATGGCGGCAATAACCTGTCGCCTATTATTTCAAAATCCATCATTCTGAAGTAAGTCGTTGTAACGGGGATCGATGTTTGCGGCCGGTACCAGCCAAACTGAGATATGTAGTACCAGACTTGCAGCGGATCGCTACCCGATTTAACCCAGTAGAAACCTTCTTTCATAAGTGGCTCGCTCAGCTAATGCTGTTTTAAAGACACTCATGAATGCCTGACAGTGAACGGCGTCTTGTAATAACGTCGTAGCGGGTTTTCCTGCGTTCATGACAACGTACCCAGAAATTAAAGAGTAGCACTCTTTATGTTGACCCACCGATAAATAGAGAAAGAATATGATTTTCATATTCTGCACGCCAGTTATTCTATTATTTAATGGCGCTTAATCCCTCCTTTTTCCCGGCAAAACAGCTGCACTCTGGCTGCGCTAAATCAGCCAGTATAAACCCTGTTATCTGACAAAACGTATAACAGACTTGTCAGCAGAACGATAATTAACCTTTGCGGTGTAACAGGCAGCGGTAAATAATCCCGCCAGTACAGCCGTCAGCGATCGATGCCAGCCAGATGGCGATAAGCATCAGGCTTGCCGGCGCGTTTATATCAGACGCTATCTACATAACACTCGGGAAAATTGCGGTCAGCACCAGTTAATAATAAGGGTTGACTGTCAGGGAATCACCTCCCGCCGTCCTCTTACATCAGCCATCAACGGTAAAGCCTCCGGAATAGCTCTGGTGCTTACCGCAGGCGGTAAGAAACAGAGCGGCGTCTGGCGATAAAACGAATAGCCTGAGTGACGGATAAACAACCAGAATCGCACTGAAGCAGCCGCCCGCCGGCAGGCCCAGCGTAGCAGCAAGAGAGAAGCAGCTGATACAGTCTGCTGCTTCCTGCTTTAATATTTTTTGCTGGCTTTCACCCTGTTCTATTTTCAGCGCGCTGAAAATCGGCAAAAAAATACCCTGAATAAACAGGGTAAGATTTAACAAGCCAAAATAAAAAGATTACATTTTGAAGAGGTTGTTTGAGCCGGGTAACTTAACAACCTCAGCCGCTAAGTTTAATTGAGTTAACCTTTTATTTTATGATCTTAGTCAATTTTAGCGAAGCGGCAGCTCCGTTAATCATTCCCAAAAGAGAATACTCGTTGCAAAAATAGCGGTAAATGGCCTCTGTTTAGCCTCTCAGCCTGATACACAGGGAGTTCCAGCCAGGCTAAAGCCATAAACAGCGTTGCCAGCCAGCTTGCTTTCATCTTTGGTTAAATATCATCTGGGCAAGGAGACTATTTCCCGGCAAGGCGTATGTGCGCTGCAAAAGAAAAAATTAAATCCAGCATACTTAAGGCCCTTGAGAGGTTCATTCAGCACGACAGCCAGACGTATCAGCCTGAATGAACCACACTATCTACGGGCGGTTAATGCAGATGTATTACTGTAGCCAATCCTACCTTTTTCCTGCCAGGTTATCCAGATGCCCTTCTTCTTTGGCTTCTTTCAACGCCTCCTGTGACTCAGGCTCCGCTTTTTTCGCTCTTAACGGCTGCCTGGTGACGTTTTGATTCGCCCGCTGCGCCTGCCGCTCCTTATTGCAATTCGTTTTAACCCTGTTGCGTGCAATGTTCAATCGGGACATTTCCTTCCTGTTATTGAACTTTTTAGCCTGTTCGATTTTTTTATTAAAGACTGCGATTTTATCTTTGCAGGTATCAGGCGCAGCAAAAGCGAAGTACGGTGATGTCATCAGCAACAACAGTATTATTCCTGTTTTCATATGCAAGTTAACCCTGTGTTAAATTTGAAAGCATGGATATATCCGCTATCAACATAATCTATATCAGGCGTAAAAAAGCAAAACATATGTTTTCCAAAAAGGCAGTCATGATAAAAAATGAGAAAATGGAAGTAAGAAAAATCAACTGGCAGACTATCAAGACTGAAACACACCCGCGTTCCAGGCTGTATCGCCTGGCTTATTTGCATTTATGATTTATTGGCTGTTTTTATAAAAACAGGAACTAACGGGATTTATTATTTCAACTTCTTCACCTGATGATATTTTTTATGGATATTTATTGATAATTCTCCTTAATAAGAAAAATAACCAGACGCCGCCCTTCTTGCGTAACTGATTGTGGTTGCAGCGGGAAATGCCCTCAAAAATCGCCAGCTTAAAAGTATTGAAAACGCACGACGGATAAATATCAGCAGAGGAAAAGTCAGGATAACGATTGCCGCTTAAGGCATGAAATTTACAGGGTATTGGAAAAGGATTTTGGGAAAGGATCTGGCGTATTAAAAAGCCAGCATGCCTGTAACGGCTATGCTGGCTTTAAAGTTAACTACGTTAACTTACATGTTTTCGATGATAGCGTCGCCAAACTCTGAGCATTTCAGCAGTTTAGCGCCATCCATCAGGCGCTCGAAGTCATAGGTCACGGTCTTGTTGGCGATAGCGCCTTCCATGCCTTTAACAATCAGGTCAGCCGCTTCGAACCACTGCATATGACGCAGCATCATTTCTGCTGACAGAATAACGGAACCTGGGTTCACTTTATCCTGACCAGCATATTTCGGTGCGGTACCGTGAGTCGCTTCAAACAGCGCGCATTCGTCGCCGATGTTCGCGCCCGGTGCGATACCGATGCCGCCAACCTGCGCCGCCAGGGCGTCGGAAATGTAGTCGCCGTTCAGGTTCATACAGGCGATAACGTCGTATTCCGCCGGACGCAGCAGGATCTGCTGCAGGAACGCATCGGCAATCACATCTTTAACGATGATATCTTTGCCGGTGTTCGGGTTTTTGATCTTCATCCACGGGCCGCCGTCCAGCAGCTCTGCGCCGAACTCTTCTTTCGCCAGCTGGTAGCCCCAGTCTTTGAAAGCGCCTTCGGTGAATTTCATGATGTTGCCTTTGTGCACCAGCGTCAGAGAGTCGCGGTCATTGGTGATCGCATACTCAATCGCCGCGCGCACCAGACGTTTGGTGCCCTCTTCCGAACACGGCTTCACGCCGATGCCGCAATCCTGCGGGAAGCGGATTTTCTTCACGCCCATCTCTTCGCGCAGGAACTTGATCACTTTGTCCGCTTCGGCAGAACCCGCTTTCCACTCAATACCGGCGTAGATATCTTCAGAGTTTTCACGGAAGATCACCATGTCGGTCTCTTCAGGACGTTTGACCGGGCTCGGGGTGCCTTTGTAGTAGCGAACCGGACGCAGGCAAACATAGAGGTCAAGCTCCTGACGCAGCGCAACGTTCAGTGAACGGATGCCGCCGCCAACCGGCGTGGTCAGTGGGCCTTTGATAGCGACGCGATACTCTTTGATCAGGTCGAGGGTTTCCTGCGGCAGCCAGACATCCTGGCCGTAAAGCTCTACCGATTTCTCACCGGTATAGATCTCCATCCAGGAGATTTTGCGCTCGCCGTTATAGGCTTTTTTCACCGCAGCATCGACGACCTTCAGCATGACCGGAGAAACGTCAACGCCAATGCCATCACCTTCAATGTAAGGAATGATCGGGTTATTCGGCACATTGATCTTGCCCTGATCCAGGGTGATTTTCTGACCTTCCGCCGGAACAACTACTTTGCTTTCCATTAACCTCTCCTGGGCGTTTTGTTAATAAATTGTAAGATGTGACGCCATGATACTTGAATATTTACGCCGCGCCAATCTTCACCGTTTCGCGTTATAATGCGCCGATTGTCACTGACTGCAAAGCTCATGCGAAAAAGTTCTCAACAAATTCACCAGCATAAACGCTCTGACCGCGCGCCACGCGGCGCTCAGCGCAAACCGCCGCGCCCACGTGGACCGCGGCGCGTCATATTATTTAACAAACCATTCGATGTTCTGCCACAGTTTAGCGACGAGGCTGGCCGCCAGACGCTGAAGGATTTTATCCCGGTCAGCGATGTCTATGCCGCCGGTCGCCTCGACCGCGACAGCGAAGGCCTGATGGTGCTGACCAACGACGGCACGCTACAGGCGGCGCTGACGCAGCCCGGCAAACGCACAGGTAAAATCTATTATGTTCAGGTCGAGGGCGAGCCACAGGAGGCGGAACTCGCGGCGCTGCGCAGTGGCGTTAATCTGAAAGATGGCCCTACGCTGCCCGCAGGCATAGAAAAGGTCGACGAGCCCGCCTGGCTATGGCCGCGCCAGCCGCCGATTCGCGAACGAAAAGCGATTCCGACCAGCTGGCTCAAGGTGACGCTCTATGAGGGCCGCAACCGCCAGGTAAGGCGCATGACGGCGCATATCGGCTACCCTACGCTGCGCCTTATCCGCTACGCAATGGGCGACTATCGGCTCGATACGTTAGCGCCTGGCGAGTGGCGCGAGGCAGAGACATCGGCGTAAGGCTGCTCGCTCTTTTTTCATAACGTCAGGTTAACAATCCCGGAGGATCGATGTTTAAACCTCATGTCACCGTCGCCTGTATCGTGCAGGCCGAAGGCGAACTGTTAGTAGTAGAGGAGCGAGTTAAAGGTCGCGCCACCTGGAACCAGCCCGCCGGTCATCTGGAAGCGGACGAAACGCTGCTGGAGGCGGCCCGTCGCGAGCTGCGCGAAGAGACCGGGATTGATTGCGCGCTCGACTATTTCCTCGGCGTCCAGCAGTGGATCGCGCCGGACAAGACGCCCTTTGTGCGTTTCCTGTTTGGCGTCGACCTGCCCGAAAAACAGCCCACCGCCCCGCAGGACAGCGATATCGACTGCTGCTGGTGGCGCACAGCGGAGCAGATTATCGCTGCAGATAACCTGCGTTCGCCGCTGGTCGCCGAAAGCGTCAGGCTGTGGCAACAGGGCGCGCGTTATCCGCTGCATCTGATCGCGCCGTTTCAGTGGCCGTTTCACGAGGGTGCGCGCCACGCCGACGCGTGATAGAATACGCCGCCTGTTTTTTTATCGTAATCAAGAGTGCGTCATGTCTGACAACAGCCAGAAAAAAGTGATCGTCGGTATGTCCGGCGGCGTCGATTCTTCCGTATCCGCCTGGTTACTGCAGCAGCAGGGCTATCAGGTAGAAGGCCTGTTCATGAAGAACTGGGAGGAAGACGACGGCGAGGAGTATTGTACTGCCGCGGACGATCTGGCGGATGCGCAGGCGGTCTGCGACAAACTCGACATCAAACTGCATAAAATCAACTTTGCGGCAGAGTACTGGGACAACGTCTTCGAGCACTTCCTCGAAGAGTACAAAGCGGGCCGCACGCCCAATCCCGATATTCTCTGCAACAAAGAGATCAAATTTAAAGCCTTCCTGGAGTTTGCGGCAGAAGATCTCGGCGCGGACTACATCGCCACCGGCCACTACGTGCGCCGCGCGGACGTCGACGGCAAAAGCCAGCTGCTGCGCGGCCTCGACGGCAACAAAGATCAGAGCTATTTCCTCTATACGCTGAGCCATGAACAGATCGCCCAGAGCCTGTTCCCGGTGGGCGAACTGGAGAAGCCGGAGGTGCGCCGCATCGCCGAAGAGCTCGATCTCATCACCGCGAAGAAAAAGGACTCCACCGGCATCTGCTTTATCGGCGAACGCAAATTCCGCGACTTCCTTGGCCGCTATTTACCCGCGCAGCCGGGCGTGATTGAAACCGTGGATGGCCAGGTGGTCGGCGAGCATCAGGGTCTGATGTACCATACGCTGGGCCAGCGCAAGGGCCTGGGCATCGGCGGTCTGAAAGAGAGCAATGACGATCCCTGGTACGTGGTGGATAAAGACGTCGCGCGTAATCGCCTGATCGTGGCGCAAGGCGGTGACCATCCGCGCCTGATGTCGGTGGGTCTGATCGCTCAGCAGCTGCACTGGGTCGATCGCCAGCCTGTCACCGCCCCGCTGCGCTGTACGGTGAAAACGCGCTATCGCCAGACAGATATTCCCTGCGAGATCGTGCCGCGCGGCGAAGATCGCATTGAGGTGCGTTTCGACGCGCCGGTTGCGGCGGTGACGCCGGGCCAGTCCGCCGTCTTCTACCTCGGTGAAGTCTGCCTCGGCGGCGGCATTATCGAAGAGCGGCTGCCGCTGACCGCGGATTGAGTCGGCTTTGCTGACGCGTAGACAGGAGTAACCGTGGCTAAAAATTATTACGACATCACGCTGGCGCTGGCGGGCATTTGTCAGGCCGCGCATCTGGTTCAGCAGCTGGCGCATCAGGGGCAGTGCCAGCCGGAAGCGCTCAACGTCTCCTTGCGCAGCGTGATTGATTTAAATCCCGGCTCGACGCTGGCGGTGTTCGGCAATGACGAAGCTAACCTGCGCCTTGGCCTGGAAACGCTGATGGCGGTGCTCAACAGCAGCAGTCGTCAGGGCATGGGCGCGGAACTGACGCGCTATACGCTGAGCATGATGGTGCTGGAGCGCAAGCTGAGCGGCAATAAAACGGCGCTGGCTACCCTGGCGCAGCGCATCGGCCAGCTCGATCGCCAGCTGGCGCACTACGAACTCGGTTCAGAAACCATCACCAGCGCCATGGCCGGCATCTACGTCGATGTTATCAGCCCGCTTGGCCCGCGCATTCAGGTCACCGGCTCGCCCGCCGTCTTGCAAAACCCGCTGTTGCAGAGTCGCGTACGCGCGACTCTGCTGGCGGGCATTCGCGCCGCCGTATTGTGGCAGCAGGTCGGCGGCGGTCGCTTTCAGCTGATGTTTTCACGCCAGCGTCTGCTGGGCGAGGCAAAAACCATTTTATCCCGGCTCTCTCCGGCTTATTAAGCCGGTAAGCCCACACTGTAAACGATTCAGGAGTTGCACTGATGGAATTATCCTCTCTGACCGCCGTCTCACCTGTCGATGGTCGTTACGGCGATAAAGTCAGCCCGCTGCGCGCCATTTTCAGCGAATACGGTTTGCTGAAGTTCCGCGTTGAGGTTGAAGTACGCTGGTTACAAAAACTGGCGGCCACCGCAGAGATCAAGGAAGTTCCTGCATTTGACGCCGACGCAAACGCTTTCCTCGACGCAATCGTGGCTAATTTCAACGAAGAGGACGCGGCGCGCATTAAAACTATTGAGCGCACCACCAACCACGACGTAAAAGCGGTCGAATATTTCCTGAAAGAGAAAGTCGAGAGCGTGCCGGCGCTGCACGCGGTGTCAGAGTTTATCCACTTCGCCTGTACCTCTGAAGACATCAACAATCTGTCGCATGCGCTGATGCTGGAAAGCGCGCGGCGCGACGTGATCCTGCCCTACTGGCAGCAGATCATCGACGCGGTTAAGCGTCTGGCACACGAGTACCGTGATATTCCACTGCTGTCGCGCACCCACGGCCAGCCAGCCACGCCTTCTACCATGGGCAAAGAGATGGCGAACGTCGCTTACCGTATGGAGCGTCAGCAGCGCCAGCTGAGTAAGATTGAGATCCTGGGCAAGATCAACGGCGCGGTAGGCAACTACAACGCGCACATCGCCGCCTATCCGGAAGTAGACTGGCACCAGCTGAGCGAGCAGTTCGTCACCTCGCTGGGCATTACCTGGAACCCCTACACCACTCAGATCGAGCCGCACGACTATATCGCCGAGCTGTTTGACTGCATGGCGCGCTTCAACACCATCCTGATCGACTTCGATCGCGATATCTGGGGCTACGTGGCGCTTAACCACTTCAAACAAAAAACCATTGCGGGCGAAATTGGCTCTTCCACTATGCCGCACAAGGTCAACCCGATCGATTTCGAAAACTCCGAGGGCAACCTGGGCCTGGCGAATGCGGTAATGCAGCACCTGGCGAGCAAGCTGCCGGTCTCACGCTGGCAGCGCGACCTCACCGACTCCACGGTGCTGCGCAACCTCGGCGTCGGCGTCGGCTACGCGCTGATCGCCTATCAGGCGACGCTGAAAGGCATTTCCAAGCTGGAAGTGAACCGCGAGCGTCTGCTGGACGAGCTGGATCATAACTGGGAAGTGCTGGCTGAGCCGATTCAGACCGTGATGCGCCGCTACGGCATCGAAAAGCCGTACGAGAAGCTGAAAGAGCTGACGCGCGGCAAGCGCGTCGACGCGGCCGGCATGCAGGCCTTTATCGACAGCCTTGCGCTGCCGGAAGAGGAAAAAGCGCGCCTTAAACAGATGACGCCAGCTAATTATTTGGGCCGCGCCATCCAGATGGTCGACGACCTGAAATAAGCGCGGACGCAGGCGGGCCAGTCCCGCCTGCGTTAAGCTGTTGTTTAAATGTTTTTGCGTATACTTTATCCTAACTTAAATGCTCTGAGAGTAAGGAAAAGCCATGCGTGTTTTGGTTGTGGAAGATAATGCTCTGCTGCGCCATCATCTTGCAGTTCAACTGCGTGAAATGGGCCATCAGGTAGACGCAGCAGAGGACGCAAAGGAAGCTGACTATTTTTTACAGGAGCATTTGCCGGATATCGCGCTGGTCGATCTTGGCCTGCCGGATGAAGATGGCATGTCGCTGATCCGCCGCTGGCGCAGTCAGTCGGTGCGGCAGCCGATTCTGGTGCTGACCGCGCGCGAAGGCTGGCAGGCCAAAGTTGAAGCGCTGGAGGCTGGCGCCGATGACTACGTCACCAAACCTTTCCATATTGAAGAAGTGGCTGCGCGCCTGCAGGCGCTGATGCGCCGCAACAGCGGACACGCTTCGCAAATTATCGACATGGCGCCGTTTCAGGTCGATCTCTCGCGCCGCGAGCTGACTATCAATGAGCAGCCGGTGAAGCTGACCGCTTTTGAATACACCATCGTCGAAACGCTGATCCGCAACGCGGGTAAAGTAGTGAGCAAAGACTCCCTGATGCTGCAGCTCTATCCCGATGCGGAACTGCGCGAAAGCCATACTATTGATGTGCTGATGGGTCGACTGCGTAAAAAAATTCAGGCGCTGCATGCGGATGAGGTGATTACTACCGTACGCGGTCAGGGATACCGCTTCGATCTCTGATGCGCTGGTTCCAACGTTATCGTCCGCTTTCGCTACGCGCCCGCTTTTTACTGGCATGTTCAGCTATTGTGCTGTTTCTCTCCCTGTCTTACGGCATGGTGGCCGTGATCGGCTATGTGGTGAGCTTCGACAAGAACACCTATCGCGTGATGCGCGGCGAAAGCAACCTCTTCTTTACGCTGGCGCAGTGGCAAAATAACCGCCTCACTATCGCCCAGCCGGAGCGGATGACGCTCAACTTTCCGACGCTGGTATTTATTTACGATGAACACGGCAAGCTGCTGTGGCAGCAGCGTGACGTGCCGGAAATTCGCGCCAAAATCCGCCATGAGTGGCTGCTGAAGCCCGACTTTTACGAAATTGACACCAGTAACCGCACCAGCGCGATGGCGATAGGCAACGATCTCTCGGCGCAGAAGCGGCTGCACGCCATTGATAACAATAACAACGACACCTTTACCCACTCCGTCGCGGTCAACCGCTATGACGCCACCACCAACCTGCCGGCGTTGACCATTGTGGTGGTGGACTCTATTCCGCAGGAGCTACAACACTCCGACGTGGTCTGGTCATGGTTCAGCTACGTGCTGGCCGCTAACCTTATTCTGGTGATCCCGCTGCTGTGGCTGGCGGCGCACTGGAGCCTGCGCCCGATTGGACATCTCGCTACGCAGGTTCGGGAGCTGGAAACCAGCCAGCGTGAAAACCTGGAGGATTCGCCGCCGCAGGAGCTGCGCAGCCTGGTGCGCAACCTGAACCTGCTGCTGAGCAACGAGCGCCAGCGCTATACCCGCTACCGCACTACCCTTTCCGATCTGACGCACAGCCTGAAAACGCCGCTGGCGGTGCTGCAAAGCACGCTGCGTTCGCTACGTAACGGCAAGGATATCACCATCGAGCAGGCTGAGCCGGTGATGCTGGAGCAGATCAGCCGTATTTCGCAGCAGATCGGCTACTACCTGCACCGCGCCAGCATGCACGCGGATCACAATCCGCTGCTGCGCGACCTGCATCCGGTGTCAGTGCTGCTCGACAGCCTCTGTTCGGCGCTCAACAAGGTTTATCAGCTCAAAGGGGTTGAGATTACGCTGGACGTCTCGCCGGAAGTGACCTTTATCGGCGATAAAAACGACTTTATGGAAGTGCTGGGCAACGTGCTGGACAACGCCTGTAAATATTGTCTGGAGTTTATCGAAGTGAGCGTGCGGCAGACCGATCAGACGCTGCATATGTTTATCGACGACGACGGCCCCGGCATTCCTGAAAGCAAGCGTGACCTGGTGTTCGTACGCGGCCAGCGCGCCGATACGCTGCGCCCTGGCCAGGGTCTGGGCCTGGCGGTGGCGCTCGATATTCTGGAACAGTATGAGGGCCAGATTATCGCCACCTCCAGCGCGCTGGGCGGCGCGCGCATGGAAGTGATCTTCAGACGTCAGGAAGTCGAACATCGCCGCGAGTAGAAAGGCGCGCAGGCTGTTATACTTGCCTGCATTTACAGCCCTGTGTGGAACTACTCTATGGATTATCAGCTCGATCTTAACTGGCCCGACTTTATTCAGCGCTACTGGCAAAAACGCCCGGTGCTGCTCAAGCGCGGTTTTAAAAACTTTATCGACCCCATTTCTCCTGACGAGCTGGCCGGGCTGGCGATGGAAAATGAGGTGGACAGCCGCCTGGTCAGCCATAACGACGGTAAATGGCAGGTCAGCCATGGTCCCTTCGAGAGCTACGATCACCTGGGCGAAAACAACTGGTCGCTGCTGGTGCAGGCGGTAAACCACTGGCATGAGCCTTCCGCAGCGCTGATGCGTCCCTTCCGCTTTTTGCCGGACTGGCGCATCGACGATCTGATGATCTCCTTTGCCGTACCGGGCGGCGGCGTTGGCCCGCATTTCGATCAGTATGACGTCTTCATTATTCAGGGCACCGGTCGTCGTCGCTGGCGCGTTGGCGAGAAAGTGCCGATGAAACAGCACTGCCCGCACCCCGATTTGCTGCAGGTTGAGCCTTTCGACGCCATCATTGATGAAGAGATGGAGCCGGGCGATATTCTTTATATTCCACCGGGATTCCCGCACGAAGGCTATTCGCTGGAGAACGCCATTAACTACTCTGTCGGCTTCCGCGCGCCCAACGGCCGCGAGCTGATCAGCGGCTTCGCCGATTATGTGCTGGCACGCGAGCTGGGCAGCTACCGCTACAGCGATCCTGAGGTGCCGGCACGCGACTGTCCGTCGCAGATCCTGCCGCAGGAGATTGAGGGCATTCGCAAGGTAATGCTCGACGTTATCGACCAGCCGGAGCACTTTGCTAACTGGTTCGGCGAGTTTATCTCCCAGTCGCGTCACGAACTGGACGTCGCGCCGCCGGAGCCGCCCTATCAGCCCGATGAGGTTTACGATGCGCTGCAGCAGGGCGATACGCTGACGCGTCTTGGCGGCCTGCGCGTGCTGACGATTGGCGATGCGGTTTTCGTCAACGGCGAGCGCGTTGAGTGTTCGCAGCCAGAGGTGCTGAAGGCGCTGGCGCGCCGTCAGACGCTGAGCCTGGAGGATTTCGGCGAGGCGCTGGATGACCCGTCGCTGCTGGCGCAGATCGCGGCGCTGGTGAACGCCGGTTACTGGTACTTCGGCGACGCCGAGTAATCACCCGCAGCGGCTCAGACGTGAAAGCGCGGGTAGCGTGAGCCGAAAAGCAACGCCACCCGCGCCAGCAACACGCCTCCTGACGGAGGCGTTTTTTATGCCTTTTTCTCTGCGGCCAGTTCCGCCAGCCGCACGATCACATCTACCGCCTGCGCCATAATATTGAGCGAAGCGAACTCGTGCTTGCCGTGGTAGTTATAGCCGCCGGTAAAGATGTTTGGACAGGGCAGCCCTTTCCATGAGAGCGCAGAACCATCGGTGCCGCCGCGAATCGGCTTGACCTTCGGCTCAATGCCGCAGTCGCGCATCGCCTGCAGCGCCAGCTCGATAATATGCGGATGCGGCTCGACCTTCTCGCGCATATTGCGATAGCTGTTGCTGATCTCCACCGTTACAGAGCAGTCTTTATGCAGCCCGGCGTTGATGCGTTCAGCAATTGCCGTCAGTACCTGCTTGCGCTGCTCGAAAGAGTCGGTGTCGAAATCGCGGATAATGTACTGCAGCTCGGCGTGCTCTACCGTCCCCTTCATCTGATGCAGATGATAAAAACCTTCGTAGCCTTCGGTAAACTGCGGACGCTCTTTTGCCGGCACTTCGGCATGAAACGCCGTCGCCACATCCAGCGCGTTCACCATCACACCTTTCGCCGAGCCGGGATGCACGTTATTGCCGACAATCTTTACCATCGCGGACGCGGCGTTAAAGTTCTCATATTCAAATTCGCCCAGATCGCTGCCGTCGATGGTATAGGCCCAGTCGGCGGCAAAACCTTCGACGTCGAAATGGGAAGTGCCGCGGCCGATCTCTTCATCCGGGGTAAAGGCGACGCGGATAGCGCCGTGAGGAATATCCCCTTTGGCGAGACGCGCCATCGCCGTCATGATCTCGGCGATGCCTGCCTTATCGTCAGCGCCGAGCAGCGTTTTGCCGTCGGTGGTGATTAAGGTATGGCCAGTCAGCTTATGCAGCACCGGAAACATCACCGGCGACAGCACTTCTTCACCCATACCGAGCGCGATATCGCCGCCGCGGTAGTTTTCGATAATCTGCGGGTTTACGTTCTTCGCCGTAAAGTCGGGCGAGGTGTCCATATGCGAGATAAAGCCGATCACCGGCGTCGGCCAGTCGACGTTAGCGGGCAGCGTGCCCATTACGCAGCAGTGATCGCTAAGCGATACGTCAATAAAACCAAGCGCAATCAGCTCTTCCTGCAGCTTGCGCGCCAGCGTCCACTGCCCTTCGCTGCTGGGCACCTGACGCGCCTGCGGTTTTGCCTGCGTCTCTACCGCCACATAACTCAAAAACCGTTCAAGTAACTGATCCATATGCCATCCTTCAAAAGAAGCCGACTATTATTATCAACAGCCGCGTCCGACGCATGTTGCGTCATATCATTAACTGACAGGTTAACCTGCGTTGAGCATTTGCAGAAAGATCTTTTACCGCCGCGCTTAACATCTGTCGTCAGAGGAAGTTTATAAACGCGCATTCGCCTCTTTTCACCGCCAAAACATGGCATTGCCGCATTTTTCAGGTATCATCGCGCCCTCTCGCTGGCTGGCCGACGTAAGCGGCTATGCTGTAACCTGTTCGACCTTATTACCGACTGAGTGACTAAAATGACGCAAACACGCGCGCAGCAGGCGCTGGTTACGCTTTCTGGCATCAGTAAAGCTTTCGACGGCAAGTCCATTATCAGCGACTTTAACCTGACCATCGACCACGGCGAATTTATTACCCTGCTCGGTCCGTCGGGCTGCGGCAAAACCACTATCCTGCGCCTGATTGCCGGGCTTGAAGAGGTCGACAGCGGCCGCGTGGTGCTGGACAACATCGACATCACCGACACCCCCGCCGAACATCGCCACGTCAACACGGTGTTTCAGAGCTACGCGCTCTTCCCGCATATGTCCGTTTTTGAAAACGTCGCCTTCGGCCTGCGCATGCAGAAAACGCCAAATGCGGAGATCGCCGCGCGCGTCAGCGAGGCGCTGGCGATGGTGCAGCTGGAAAGCTTCGCCGATCGTCGCCCGCACCAGCTCTCTGGCGGTCAGCAGCAGCGCGTCGCCATTGCGCGCGCGGTAGTGAATCGCCCCAAAGTGCTGCTGCTTGACGAGTCGCTCTCCGCGCTCGATTACAAGCTGCGCAGGCAGATGCAGAACGAGCTGAAAGCGCTGCAGCGCAAGCTCGGCATCACCTTTGTATTCGTCACGCACGATCAGGAAGAGGCGCTGACCATGTCAGACCGTATCGTGGTGATGCGCGACGGCAAGATTGAGCAGGACGGCACGCCGCGCGAAATCTACGAAGAGCCGAAAAACCTGTTCGTAGCGCGCTTTATCGGCGAGATCAACGTGTTTGACGCCGACGTTATCGACGCCAGCGCTGCGCCACGCGTGCGCGCCCGCGTCGAGGGCCGCGAGTGCGATATTCACTGCGCCTTCCCAGTCAGCGCTGGCGATCGCCTGCATGTTCTGCTGCGTCCGGAAGATCTGCGCGTCGAGGAGGTGCACAGCGACCAGGCGATAGAGGGCCTGACTGGCTACGTACGCGAGCGCAACTATAAAGGTATGACGCTGGAATCTACCGTCGAGCTGGAAAACGGCAAGCTGGTGACGGTCAGCGAATTCTTTAACGAGGACGATCCCGACTTCGATCACTCCCTCAATCAAAAAATGGCGGTGAACTGGGTTCCCAGCTGGGAGGTGGTACTGCCCTATGAAGCTGATGCGTAACCGTTTCCAGAAAGGCGTGACGGCGCTGATCGTCGGCTGGCTGGCGCTGTTCGTGCTGCTGCCGAACCTGATGATCTTTATCACCAGCTTTCTGACGCGCGACGATGCGCACTTCGTTCGCATGGCGTTCACCCTCAGCAACTATACGCGGCTGCTCGATCCGCTTTATGGCGAAGTGCTGCTGCACTCGCTCAATATGGCGGTTATCGCCACGCTCTGCTGCCTGCTGCTGGGCTATCCCTTCGCCTGGTGCCTGACGAAGCTGTCGGCGCGCCTGCGCCCGCTGATGCTGTTTCTGCTGATTGTGCCCTTCTGGACCAACTCGCTGATCCGTATTTACGGGCTGAAAATCTTTCTCAGCACGCGCGGCTGGCTGAACGACTTTCTGCTGTGGCTCGGCGTAATTGAGACGCCGTTTCGCATTATGTATACGCCTCAGGCGGTGATCCTCGGCCTGATCTACATTCTGCTGCCCTTTATGGTGCTGCCGCTCTACTCCAGCCTGGAGAAGCTGGATCGCGCCTGTCTGGAAGCGGCGCGCGACCTCGGCGCCAGCAAAGCGCAGACTTTTTTCCGCATTATCCTGCCGCTGACGATGCCGGGCATTGTCGCGGGCTGTCTGCTGGTGCTGATTCCGGCGATGGGCCTTTTCTACGTGGCGGATCTGATGGGCGGCGCGAAGAACCTGCTGATCGGCAACGTCATCAAGAGCCAGTTCCTGAATATCCGCGACTGGCCGTTCGGCGCGGCGACCAGCATCGTAATGACGCTGCTGATGGGCCTGATGCTGCTGTTTTACTGGCGCGCCGCGCGCCTGCTGAATAAAAAGGTGGAGCTGGAATGATCGCACGCCTGCTACGCGGCGGCTTTATGGCCGCGATTTACGCCTGGTTTTATATCCCCATCGCGATCCTGATCGTGAACTCGTTTAACGCGTCGCGCTTCGGCATTAACTGGCAGGGATTCAGCACCCAGTGGTACAGCCTGCTGGTGAATAACGACAGCCTGATCCAGGCGGCGCAACATTCGCTGATGATGGGCGTGCTCTCCGCCAGCTGCGCGACGCTGATCGGCTCGCTCACCGCCGTGGCGCTCTACCGCTACCGCTTTCGCGGCAAACCCTTCGTCAGCGGCATGCTGTTCGTGGTGATGATGTCGCCGGATATTGTTATGGCGATCTCTCTGCTGGTGCTGTTTATGCTGCTGGGCATTTCGCTCGGCTTCTGGTCGCTGCTCTTTTCGCATATCACCTTCTGCCTGCCCTTTGTGGTGATCACCGTCTATTCCCGGCTGAAAGGCTTTGACGTGCGGATGCTGGAGGCGGCGAAGGATTTGGGCGCCAGCGAAACCACAATCTTGCGTAAAATCATTCTGCCGCTGGCGATGCCAGCGGTGGCGGCAGGCTGGCTGCTGAGCTTTACCCTGTCGATGGACGATGTGGTGGTCTCCTCCTTTGTGACCGGCCCAACGTTCGAGATCCTGCCGCTGAAGATCTATTCGATGGTAAAAGTCGGCGTCTCGCCGGAGGTGAATGCGCTGGCGACAATTTTGCTGCTGCTGTCGCTGCTGCTGGTCGGCGTCAGTCAGCTGTTGCTCCGTGATAAAACCAAACAGAGGATTGGATAATGAAGAAATGGTCTCACTGGCTGGCGGCTGGGGCGCTGGCGCTTGGCATGCAGGGCGCGCAGGCTGACGACAGCAAAACGCTCTACTTCTACAACTGGACCGAATATGTACCGCCGGGGCTGCTGGAGCAGTTCACTAAAGAGACCGGCATCAAGGTGATTTACTCTACCTATGAGTCCAATGAGAGCATGTATGCCAAGCTGAAGACCTGGAAAGATGGCGCCTACGATCTGGTGGTGCCTTCAACCTACTTTGTGGCGAAAATGCGCAATGAAGGCATGCTGCAAAAGATCGACAAGACGCAGCTGAGCAACTTCAAAAACCTCGATCCGAACCTGCTGAATAAGCCGTTCGATCCCAGTAACGACTATTCGATTCCCTATATCTGGGGCGCGACGGCGATTGGTGTCAATACCGACGCGGTAGACGCGAAGTCGGTGCAGAGCTGGGCGGATCTGTGGAAGCCGGAGTATAAGCAGAGCCTGCTGCTGACCGACGACGCGCGCGAAGTGTTCCAGATGGCGCTGCGCAAGCTGGGCCTGTCGGGCAATACCCGCGATCCGAAAGAGATCAACGCCGCCTATGAAGAGCTGAAGAAGCTGATGCCGAACGTGCTCGCCTTTAACTCTGATAATCCCGGCAATCCCTTTATGGAAGGCGAAGTGAATCTCGGCATGATCTGGAACGGTTCCGCCTATGTGGCGCGTCAGGCGGGCACGCCGCTTGAGGTGGTCTGGCCAAAAGAGGGCGGGATTTTCTGGATGGATAACCTGGCGATACCGGCTAACGCGAAAAACAAGGCGGGCGCGCTGAAGCTGATCAACTTCCTGCTGCGTCCCGACGTGGCAGCGAAAGTCGCGGAAACCATCGGCTACCCGACGCCGAACCTGGCCGCGAAGGCGCTGCTGCCGAAAGCGGTAGCGGAAGATCCGTCGCTCTATCCTTCAGCTGACATCATTAAGAACGGCGAATGGCAGAATGACGTCGGCGACGCCAGCGTACTGTATGAGACGCTGTTCCAGAAGTTAAAGGCGGGACGTTAAAAAAAGGCGGCCTGGCCGCCTTTTTTATACCCGTGTCTTAACCGCTAAGCCGTCTGTAAAACAGACGGTTACTTATAAAGACTGCGTAAGAAGCCATCGACAAAGTGCGGCACCACTTCGCTTGCCAGCCCGTAGTGACGCTCGGCAAACTCGTTGCCGACCTGGCTCGGCTCCAGATTCAGCTCCACGGTATGGGCGCCCTGCAGTCTGGCTTCATGCACAAAGCCCGCCGCCGGATAGACGTGCCCGGACGTGCCGATGGCGATAAAAAGATCCGCCTTCTCCAGCGCGTGATAAATTTCCTCCATGCCGATGGGCATTTCACCGAACCACACCACATGCGGGCGCAGCGGCGCAGGAAACTGACAGCAGGTGCAGCGATCGTCGGTCGTGAGATCCTCGCTCCATGAAATCACCTGCCCGCTGCTGGTGCAGCGCGCCTTCAGCAGTTCGCCATGCATATGCAGCACGCGACTGTTGCCGGCCCGCTCGTGCAGGTTGTCGATATTCTGCGTCACCAGCAAAAAGTTGTCGCCCAGCACCTGCTCCAGCTCGGCCAGCGCCTTGTGCGCGGTGTTAGGCTGGATCTCGCTCGACTGCAGTGAACGACGGCGCGCATTGTAGAAACGCTGCACCAGTTCGGGATCGCGGCGGTAGCCCTCCGGCGTCGCTACATCTTCAACGCGATGCTCTTCCCACAGGCCGTCGGCGGCGCGAAAGGTCTGGATGCCCGACTCGGCCGAGATGCCCGCGCCGGTCAGCACCACCACAAACGGCTGCGGATGAGCCGCCAGCTCCACCTGACGATCGCGCTCAAAAATACGCTGGCGAAAACGCTGGTGCACCTTACGGCGGTTCTTCTTATAACGGGCGAGCCGCAAGCGTCGACGCGGTGTGCGCATAAAAACTCCTTGTGGGCGACGTCGGGTCGCCGCCAGAAAATCTCAAGTGTAGCGGCCGCATATGACAGCGCAATGCCGCCGTTTCCGCCCTGCTACTGGCCGCTCAGCACGCGCGCCGGATCGATGCGGCTGGCGCGTCGCGCCGGGTACCAGCTCGCCAGCAGGCTAAGCACAATGGCCGTCAGCAATACGGAGAAAACGTCCAGCCAGTGCAGCTCTGAAGGCAGAAAATCGATAAAGTAGATATCGCCCGCCAGTAAATGATGGCCGGTCAGCGATTCCAGCCCGCGCACTAAGGTAGTGAGATTGAGCGCCACCAGCACGCCGATAACCACGCCGCTGACGCTGCCGAGCAGCCCTGCCAGCAAGCCGTACCAGATAAAAATCGCGCGGATTAGACCATCTTTCGCGCCCAGCGTGCGCAGCACCGCAATATCGCTGCTTTTGTCTTTTACCGCCATGACCAGCGTCGAGACGATATTAAAACAGGCTACGCCAATCACCAGCACCATCGCCAGATACATAATGGCGCGGATCATCTGAATATCGCGATACATATAGCCAAAGGTGCCAATCCAGCTGCGAATATAGACGTAAGCGTGCGTCGCCTCGCCCGCATCGCGCACCAGCTTTACCGCCTGGAACGGGTCGCGCATCTTCAGGGCGATACCCGTGACACTGTCACCCATATCAAGATAGTTTTGCGCGTCCGCCAGCGGCACCAGCGCCAGACTGTGGTCGAGCATGCCGCTCAGTTGCAGAATACCGCTCACCTGCAGACGAATACGCTTCGGCTGCAGCAGCTTCGTGCCGCCATCATTATTAGGGATCATGATGGTGATCCAGCTGCCCTGCTTCACGTTAAGCGCGCGCGCAATGCCGCCGCCTAAAATAATCTGCTGCTTGCCTGCGGCGAAAGTTGACCAGCCATCCCCTTCGACAAACTGGGGCAGCGCGCTGAGGCGCGGTTCCTGCGCCGGATCAACGCCTTTAACCTGCAGCGCCTGCAGCTTTGCGCCGCTCTCGATCAGGCCGGTGAAGTTAACATAGGGCGCAGCGGCGGCGATGCCGGGCACCTGTTCTACCGGCGCGATTAGCGATTGCCAGTTGCGGAACGGCTGATTCACCGCCTCGATCTCGCCGTGTGGCACCACTGCCAGAATGCGGTTATTCAGCTCGCGTTCAAAACCGTTCATGGCGCTCAGGCCGATGATCAATACTGCCACGCCCAGCGCGATGCCCAGCGTCGAGATAATGGAAATCAGCGACACCATACCGCCGCCGCGGCGGCCGCGGCTAAAGCGCAGCCCTAACAACAGGGATAACGACGAACCCATCAGAGCGCTCCTGCTAAGGTCACCTGCTCGCTTAACTGACCGTCGCGCATCTCCATCTGACGCGACAGGCGTTTCGCCAGATGGAGATCGTGCGTCACCACCAGAAAGGCGGTGCCCTGACGGACATTCAGCTCGCCCAGCAGTTCAAAAATAGCGTCGGCGTTGCGCGCGTCGAGGTTGCCGGTTGGCTCATCCGCCATCACCAGGCGCGGACGGTTCACCAGCGCGCGGGCGATAGAGACGCGCTGGCGCTCGCCGCCCGACAGCTCTGACGGACGATGATGCGCACGCTTCTCCAGCCCCACCGCCGCCAGCATCTCACGCGCGCGCTGCTGCGCTTCCGCTTTGCCGGTCTTGCCGATCAGCAGCGGCATCGCCACATTCTCCAGCGCGTTAAAGTCGGGCAGCAGGTGGTGGAACTGGTAGATAAAGCCCAGCTCGCGGTTGCGCAGCGCCGCTTTGGCGGAAGAGGACATGGCGTTCAGCGACTGGCCGTCAAATACCACATCGCCGGAGGTCGGCGCGTCCAGGCCGCCCAGCAGATGCAGCAGCGTACTTTTGCCGGAGCCGGAGCTGCCGACAATCGCCACCAGTTCGCCGGGCTGCAGGCTAAAGGTGACGTTACGCAGCACATCAGTCTGCACGCTGCCTTCCTGATAGCGCTTGCACAGCTCGCGGCACTGCAACAAAGGGGTGTTACTCATAACGTAAAGCCTCAGCGGGTTGAACGGCGGCGGCGCGCCAGGAGGGATAGAGCGTCGACAGCAGCGCGACAACCATTGCCGTCACGGCGATGGTCACCACCTGCCAGAGATTGATGTCGACCGGCAGCGCCGCGCCATCCAGAAACAGGCCGATAACCGGCATCAGATTATTAAGCTGGCTGGCCAGCAGCACGCCCAGCAGCGTGCCGAGCAGCGCGCCGATAATCCCGGCGCTGGCACCCTGCACCATAAAGACCGCGACAATCTGACGGCGCGTCAGCCCCTGGGTTTGCAGAATAGCCACCTCGCCCTGCTTCTCCATGATCAGCAGGCCCAGCGACGTAATGATATTAAAGGCGGCGACAGCGACGATCAGGCTAAGCAGCAGCCCCATCATATTTTTCTCCATGCGCACCGCCTGGAACAGGTCGCCTTTGCGTTCGCGCCAGTCTTTCCACACCAGCCCGGCAGGCAGCGACTGCTGGCTCAGGGCATCCACCTGAAGCGGCTTATCCAGCCACAGCCGCCAGCCGGTGACGTTGCCCGCCGGATAGCGCATCAGGCGCGAGGCGTCCTGCTGGTTGACCAGGATCTGGTAGCCGTCCACTTCGCTGTTAGCCGCGTAGGTGCCTGCAACGGTGAACAGCCGCTGGCTCGGCACGCGTCCCATCGGGGTAAACTGGCTAACCGATGGCACCATCAGACGCAGCTCGTCGCCGCGTTTGACGCCAAGCTGCGCCGCCAACTGCTCGCCGAGGATGACGTTATACTGGCCCGACTGCAGCACGCTCTGCGGCGTATTGACCAGAAACGGCGTAAGGGGATCTTTTTGATCGGGCTGAATGCCGAGCATCACGCCGACCGACACGTTATGCGCGCTCTGCAATACCACGTCGGCGGTCGTGAGCGGCGCCATGCGGCTGACGCCCGCCAGCTTAAGGCTGTCGGCGGGCTGCTGCTGCGGGTTAATGCTGCCTTTGTCGCTGGTGATCAGCGCCTGCGGCATCAGCCCAAGGATATTGCCCTCCAGCTCGCGTTCAAAGCCGTTCATCACCGACAGCACAGTGACCAGGGCCAGCACGCCGAGCGTGATGCCGATAGTGGAGAGCCAGGAAACGAAGCGACCAAAGCGATCCGATGCTCGCCCGCGCATATAGCGCAGGCCGATAAATAGCGCGACAGGTTGATACATGTATTCCGTCTTGGCAGTTGCCTGAAAGTAGACCAGTGATGATAAAGGAGGCGTTCGGTTTATGAAACCTCTAACCCCCTGAGTACGCGGCAAAGTGTGGCCGATTTTTGTTAAAAAGAAATCCCGGCGCTGCTGGTTGCGCGTTTAATCGCCTGCCGTCCGGGTAAGCTACACTATAAGGTGTAGTCAGCAACCGGCTCTTCAGGCGCGGGAGTAAACACCATGTTCAAATATCCCAAAGGCAGCATTGTGAAACACAAATCGGGAGAGATTAAGGGCGAGATCGTTAACGTTTTTGAACAGGGAGACGCGCCAGCCGGTTACTACGTCAGGTGGGACGACGGCAACCACAGCTATCATCTGGAAACAGAGTTGAGCTGGGCGAATATCGATCGTCCGCGCATGCACTATACCCAACCATCCGCTAAATAACTCGGCCACCGCGCAAAGGAAAAACCGTCGCAGCAGGTGATCGCCAGGGCGTAATGTGGAATCATGGCGCCCTGGAAAAAATGGAGAGAACCACAAGATCCCATGTCCGAACAGACCCGCTATGCCCTGCCCGTAAAACCCGGCGATCGTCGCCAGCTCGGCCAGCTGATCGGTGCCGCGCACGCGGTAGAATGCGCCAGCATTACCGAGCGCCACGCCGGTCCGGTGTTGATGATCACTCCCGATATGCAAACCGCGCTGCGTTTGCTGGATGAAATCCGCCAGTTTACCGATCTGCCCGTCAGCCACCTCGCCGACTGGGAAACGCTGCCTTACGACAGCTTCTCGCCCCATCAGGACATTATTTCGGCCCGCCTGTCGACGCTGTACCAGCTGCCGACGATGGCGCGCGGCATGCTTATTATGCCGGTGAATACCCTGATGCAGCGCGTCTGTCCGCATCCTTATCTTCACGGTCATGCGCTGGTGATGAAGCAGGGACAGAAACTGTCGCGCGATCGCCTGCGCGATCAGCTGGAGCAGGCGGGCTACCGCCACGTTGACCAGGTGATGGAGCACGGCGAATACGCCACGCGCGGCGCGCTACTCGACCTCTTTCCAATGGGCAGCGAGCAGCCCTATCGCATCGATTTTTTCGATGACGAGATCGACAGCCTGCGCCTGTTTGACGTTGACAGCCAGCGTACGCTGGAAGCGGTGCCGGCGATCAATCTGCTGCCGGCCCATGAATTCCCTACCGACAAAGCGGCGATCGAGCTGTTTCGCACCCGCTGGCGCGAACTGTTCGACGTGCGCCGCGAACCGGAACATATCTATCAGCAGGTCAGCAAGGGCACCCTGCCTGCCGGGATCGAATACTGGCAGCCGCTCTTTTTTGAGCAGGAGCTGCCGACGCTGTTCAGCTATCTGCCCGACAATACGCTGATTGTGAACTGCGGCGATCTTAACGGCAGCGCGGAGCGTTTCTGGCAAGACGTCGAAGCGCGCTATGAAAACCGCCGCGTCGATCCGATGCGCCCGCTGCTGACGCCGACCACGCTGTGGCTGCGTCCGGATGCGCTGCTGGGCGAGCTGAACCACTGGCCGCGCGTGCAGATGACCAACGAGGCGCTGCCGGAGAAAGCCGCCAACACCAATCTTGGCTATCAGCCGCTACCGGATATTGCGGTACAGGCGCAGGCCAAAGCGCCGCTCGATCCGCTGCGGCAGTTCCTCGACGGCTTCAGCGGTCAGGTCACCTTTTCGGTAGAGAGCGAAGGCCGCCGCGAAAGCCTGCAGGAGCTGCTGGCGCGCATTAAGCTGCGCCCGCAGACGGTACAGCGTTTCGATGAAGCAAACGACGAACGCTTTACGCTGATGATCGGCGCCAGCGAGCGCGGCTTTGTGGATACGCTGCGCGACCGCGCCCTGATCTGCGAAAGCGATCTGCTGGGCGAGCGCGTGAGCCGTCGCCGCCAGGATACGCGCCGCACCATTAATCCCGATATTCTGATCCGCAACCTGGCCGAGCTGACGCCCGGTCAGCCGGTGGTACATCTGGAACATGGCGTCGGCCGCTATATCGGCCTCACCACGCTGGAAGCGGGCGGCATTATGGCGGAGTATCTGATGCTCTCCTATGCCAACGACGCCAAACTCTACGTGCCGGTGTCATCGCTGCATCTGATTAGCCGCTACGCCGGCGGCGCGGATGAAAATGCCCCGCTGCACAAGCTGGGCAGCGACGCCTGGACGCGCGCGCGGCAAAAAGCGGCGGAGAAAGTGCGCGACGTCGCCGCCGAGCTGCTCGATATCTACGCCCAGCGCGCGGCGAAAGCGGGTTACGCGTTTAAGCACGACCGCGAACAGTATCAGCTCTTTTGCGAGAGCTTCCCCTTTGAAACCACGCCGGATCAGGCACAGGCGATTAACGCTGTGCTGAGCGATATGTGCCAGCCGCTGGCGATGGATCGCCTGGTGTGCGGCGACGTCGGCTTCGGCAAAACGGAAGTGGCGATGCGCGCCGCTTTTCTCGCCGTCGAGAACCACAAGCAGGTCGCGGTGTTGGTGCCGACCACGCTGCTGGCGCAGCAGCACTACGACAACTTCCGCGATCGCTTCGCCAACTGGCCGGTACGCATCGAGATGCTGTCGCGCTTCCGCAGCGCCAAAGAGCAGACGCAGGTGCTGCAGGAGGCGAGCGAAGGCAAAATCGATATCCTGATCGGCACCCATAAGCTGCTGATGAGCGATCTGAAGTGGCACGATTTAGGGCTGCTGATCGTCGACGAAGAGCACCGTTTCGGCGTGCGCCACAAAGAGCGCATCAAGGCGATGCGCGCCGACGTCGATATCCTGACGCTGACCGCGACGCCGATCCCGCGTACCCTGAATATGGCAATGAGCGGCATGCGCGATCTGTCGATTATCGCCACGCCGCCCGCGCGTCGTCTGGCGGTAAAAACCTTTGTGCGCGAGTACGATGCGCTGGTAGTACGCGAGGCGATCCTGCGTGAAGTGCTGCGCGGCGGCCAGGTCTACTATCTCTACAACGACGTTGAAAACATTGAAAAGGCAGCGCAGCGGCTGGCAGAGCTGGTACCGGAAGCGCGTATCGCCATCGGCCACGGTCAGATGCGCGAGCGCGACCTTGAGCGGGTGATGAACGACTTCCACCATCAGCGCTTTAACGTGCTGGTCTGTACCACCATCATCGAAACCGGTATCGACATCCCGACCGCCAATACCATTATTATCGAGCGCGCCGACCACTTCGGTCTGGCGCAGCTGCACCAGCTGCGCGGTCGCGTTGGGCGTTCGCACCACCAGGCTTACGCCTGGCTGCTGACGCCGCCGCCCAAGGCGATGACCGGGGACGCGCAGAAGCGTCTGGAAGCGATCGCCTCGCTGGAGGATCTTGGCGCGGGCTTCGCGCTGGCGACGCACGATCTGGAGATCCGCGGCGCGGGCGAACTGCTGGGCGAAGAGCAGAGCGGCCAGATGGAGACGCTGGGCTTCTCGCTCTATATGGAGCTGCTGGAGAACGCGGTGGATGCGCTGAAGGCGGGGCGCGAGCCGTCGCTGGAAGATCTCACCAGCAATCAGACCGAGATTGAGCTGCGTATGCCCGCCCTGCTGCCGGAGGATTTTATTCCCGACGTCAATACGCGCCTGTCGCTCTATAAGCGCATCGCCAGCGCCGACAGCGAAGAGGAGCTGCAGGAGCTGAAGGTTGAGATGGTCGACCGCTTCGGCGTACTGCCGGATGCGGCACGCAATCTGCTGGATATCGCGGTGCTGCGGCTGATGGCGCGCAGCCTCGGCATCCGTAAAATCGAAGTGAGCGATAAAGGCGGCTTCTTTGATTTTGCGCCGCAGAACAGCGTCGATCCCGGCTGGCTGATTAGCCTGCTGCAGAAGGAGCCGCAGCAGTGGAAGCTGGATGGCCCGACCCGCCTGCGCTTTACGCGTGACTTGGCCGAGCGCAAGCTGCGTATGGAGTGGGTGCAGGGCTTTATGGCCCAGCTGCGCGAAAACCGCGTCTGATGGTAAAAGGCAACGTCTCCCGCCAGGCGGGAGACGCTGTTTTTATTTCAGCGCCATCGCATCGCGCAGCGTAAAGAAGAGATCGGTCTGATCGGTCAGTCCCACCACGTTCGCCGCCCAGGGGCCATAGGCCGCGATACGCAGCTGCGTACCGGTATGTCCCTGCGAGTCGCTGTCTGAGTTGCCGTAGCTGATGGTCATCACCGCGCCATCTTTGGTGTTCAGCGCCTGCGTCAGGCCTGGCGCCTTCGTCTCATTGGCGATGATCTGGCTGCTGTGCGCGTGATCCGCCGTGACAACCACCAGCGTATTGCCCTCTTCGCGCGCAAAGGCGAGCGCCTGCTGCACCGCTTCGTCGAGATCGACAGTTTCGCCAATTTGGCCACACGGGTTCGCCGCGTGATCTTCTTTATCGATCGATGCGCCCTCCACCTGCAGGAAGAAGCCGTTCGGGTTGGTTTTAAGCAGATCTATTGCTTTTGCGGTCATCTGCGCCAGCGTCGGGGTAGCGACCGGACGCTCTTTATTAACCTCGCAGGTTACCGCTGGCTGGTCGATGTTGCCGTGATAGCTCGCCTTCGGCCCTTTCCAGCGCACCGGCATATTGCCGTCGGCAAACAGGCCGAGCAGCGGTTTCTGGTCACTGGCGGCGGTCACGGCGTTCAGCCCCTGCCAGTCGCTCACCAGCTGATATCCCCGCGCCTGCGCCTGCTCGCGCAAAGTTTTACCCTGATAGTCGCCCGCTTTCGCCACTTCGTTAAAGGATTTTGCGCCGCCGCCCAGCACCACGTCGGCGCGCGTTTTCAAAATTTGCTCGCTGATCGATCCTCTGCCGCCCTTCTCCAGCGCGTTGCTGGCGCACAGCTCGCTGGTTTTCTCCGGACCGTAGCATTTACGGCTGGTGACGTGCGCCATCAGCGCGGCGGGCGTGGCGTCCTGTAGCTCCGCCGTAGAGACGTTGCCGGTCGCTTTACCTGCCGCTTTGGCGATCTCCAGCAGGGTTTGCTGATCTTTACCGTTGACGTCTACGCCGATAGCGCCGTTATAGCTCTTGGTGCCGGTGGCCCACGCGGTGGCAGACGCGGCGGAATCGGTAACGTAGTCCGGCTTATGCGTTTTTTTATCCAGCGAATAGTGGGTGTACTGACCGGTCAGCGGGAGCGCATCCAGCCCCTTAAAGAAACCGCCTGCGCCCTCCGCCAGATTGCGCGCCGCGGTGATTTCTGAGTCGCCCATGCCGTCGCCGATCAGCAGAATGACGTTTTTCGCCGTGGTGTTGCGCAGCGACGCTTTCAGCGCCTCTGTCTGATCGCCGGTCAGGCGCCGCGCGCCGCCGTGTTGAGTAATGTCTCCGGTTGCGGCGCGCGACCAGGCTGCATCCGTTTGCGCGCTGGCGGTTTCGGCATGCACAGAGAAGCTCACCACTGAAGCGAGCAGCGAGAAGGTAAAGAGGCGCATCTGTTTCATCTTGTGTTCCCTTATTAGCAAAATTTACCAGAAGTTTCAGCTGTTAAGTCTGTGATGCTTTGGTGACATTTTTGTGGCTGTGGGATTTCTTTTTGATAACAATCTGACCGAGCTGCGCAGTGATAAATCGATTCGAACAGAGCTTAAGCGGATAGAAAAAAAGAGAAAAATAGTGCTTGACCCTTTTCAGCCGACTCCCTATAGTAGCGCCCCGTTGACCCAGCAAGGTCGGCAAACAAAATGTGGTGAGGTGTCCGAGTGGCTGAAGGAGCACGCCTGGAAAGTGTGTATACGGCAACGTATCGGGGGTTCGAATCCCCCTCTCACCGCCATCATTAGTAGGACGTTGAGCGGACAAACCCGCGTGTAGACTGAATCCAAAGACTACATAAAGACAACGGAACTACAAAAGCAGTACAAAAAAGTGCACGTGAAATGCACGCGCATCTCGGATGCAAAGAAAAAGCCTCTGGTTAACGCCAGAGGCTTTTCTGTTTGTGTCTAATTTCAACGGAATATTTCAAGGTACTGCAATTCCATCGCAACACCCTTCTTTCTTATATGTGCTTTCCCTGACGCTCAGAGCGTCAGACGGGACTCGTCATCGTCGTCAGGCTCCTGGGGCGTGCTCACTTGGATGCTGTCCTAGAGCCATCACTGGATCTGCCGATGTGGAATTATTCTATATTCGAAGCGGGGCCTTATAATATGCCCCGTAAAGTCATATGATTCGCTCGCACACAGCAGCACAAATAACCATAAAGTAACACACCTTCATGATTGCCCGCTTTAAGCGGGCTTTTCCTTTTCTGCGCCCAGACGCCCCTTTATGCACCCCTTACCATAAGCCAGCGGTCCCGCAGCCTGCTCAGATCGGCGCGGCATGTAGCTAACGCGTCACCAGGGCTCGCTTGACGCCAGATCAAAAGCAAAACCCTGAGCGTGCGTCACACCAACGAGCGAACGCAACTGAAAGCACTGGATGCAGCCAAGTCCCTCCCCCCTCTATCCTTACGGACTCGACTGGTTTTTACATACCTCGATTGTGAGGGATGTAAAATCTGCGACTCTTCGCCGGTCAATGCCTTGTCTAAAGCCCCGATGTATTCAAGAGTTTCTGCCAAGTGCATCCAGCCAGTTATCAATACGCTTGCCAAATCTCTTTGCTACGCCAGTAACGTTGATCCAGCCTTCTATATTGAAGCGAACTGTTTCACCTTTGTAGTTCAGTGGGACAATGTTCATTCGGTAGTCCTACAGAAAGTGAGCCTGTCGCACAGAGAAACTCGCCCCAGAGAGGTCCGCATCTATACGGGTTTCTCTCAGGCTCGCTTTCTGTAGGCTCTGGGTTGTTGTTTGCGCATGCGAGGCGCATAAAAAAGCCCTGCGGATGCGGGGCTGATGTTGCTCTGTCAGAGAAAGAGAATCTTCTTGGGGTTTGTCATCTCAAACATTGCTCTTTAATGTACTGCTGCAGATAACTCACTTGCCCGGAGATGGTGCTGATTCGCTCTCTGAGGGTGAAATAATCCCGTTGAGCGGAGTCGTTAAGTCGGGCGGTGGTTGCATCACCCACGCTGCCGGTGGAGGTGGGTTGCTTCTCACATATTGCGTTGAGCTGCACCCTGCGCTTGCCAGAATCGACATCCCGACGCAGATCGCTAATGGTGTCTTTCGCATCAGCTAACTGCTTTGTGTATTTCGCGCCGAGCGCGGCAACGTCACGCTGGCGGACCTGCATATCGTCAATCGTCTGCTGGCGCTCGGTAGCCAGGCTGTCAGCGGTAACGTATTTTCTGTGGTAAAGAATTGCTACCCGGCAGACCACAATAAGCGCCACCAGCAGTAGGCCAAAAATTAATGCTCGCCAGCTAAATGTCATTTGGACCATCCGCCAGGCACATTAAACGCTCCATGTTGCGGCGATTCATCAGACCACGAAACTTCATACCACCGGCATAAACCCAGCGGCGCAACTTTTCACATGCACCATCCTGATCACCTGCGTTCAGCTTCTTAAGCAACGTTGATTTAGAGAATGCGCCGGAACCGACGTTGTAGGTGAAGCTGTAGAGCACAGCGCGCTGATATTCATTAAGCGGAACCTTGACCAGGCCATCCACGGTTTTCTTTACCGGCTGTAGGTCATTCTACATCAGGCGATCGCATTCGCGGTCACTGTAGGTTTTGCCCTTAACGATGTCGGTGCTCGTATGCCCGTCGCAAATCGTCCAGACCCCGGCCACGTCTTTGTAAGGAACGTAAAAGCGCCCTTCCACACCATCCTTGCCGCCGAGGAATACCGTAGCGATAAGCATGGATCCGCCACCTGCGGCAGCGATCAGCTTGTTCCGCAGGCTTGTTGAAATAGCCATGACTATTCCTCGCCCAGCTGGTCGGAAGATATGTAGCCTCGTTCTTCCAGCTCATTTATCTGTGCCAGAGAAACTTTCCGTTTGAAATAAACGTTAATGGCGAACGTCAGCAGCGCGACGACAATACCGGCTATGACACCAACAGCACGCCATTCGTCAGGACTGAGCCGTGTAAGCAACCCGTTGGCAACCGTACCGGCAGACGCACCGTAGGCAACCCCAGATGCAAGTTTGCTCATATCAATGCTCATGCTCACCTTCGTGATTACGGTCGGTGATGTCAGTAGTCGATGAAAATGCGCATCAGCCATATCTTGCAAAGGTTAATTTGGATTGACTGGCTGGGCGCAGAAAAGAAAAGGCCCGCCGAAGCGAGCCTTTTTTACTTAAAAGGGAGTCAGTCTTGTTCATCAAAAAGTGATTCCAAAAAACAGCGCTGCTGGGGGCTTAAAATCCATCCGTCCAGACGGTCTACCTTATTTTCATGCTTCTCACTTTTCTCTTCATATCCATCCATGTTGTCATTTCTCCCTGCCAGTAAATCCAGAAACATAGCTCAACCTTAAATGTATAATCACTAAACAATTAGCACGCTTATTATCTTGCGCATTATCGATTAGATTTTATACACCGCTGATTAAGAATAATCCTAGCTAAAAAAGTTTAAAAAACGTGAAGTGAGTTTTGTTCTTATCTTAAGAGCCTTGACACACATACCGGGACCAATGTCAAGAATCCGCCTGAGCGCGGATTTTTTTGGAAAAAATCGCCTACTACCACGGGCCACTAAAACCGAAGTGTGCAGTGATTGGCCAGGATGAAAACGAAAAAATTAGATAATATCTTTCTTATAAATAAAGGAAGATTTCTATGGCTGATATCCGTAACTTTTCTCAACTCGAAGCTCTTGCAAATATCGCAACCCACAAATTTGTTTGGAGCGAACTTAATGGCAAAGGAAAGCTGAAGATTTATACAAAAGCTGGACTAGTTGCATATACTTTCATCCCGGGACTTAAGCGGTTTGTTGAGCACAATCCACCTCTGAGTGACGAGGCATGGGTGATCAGTCATGGAATCTTCGATTTTGACGTGGGCTATTTTTTAATGACGGCCCACCTCTTCTATGCGAAAACTGGCTTTTGATCTGATGCGCTGCTTTCAAGCCAGCCGTACTGCCACTTAGCTAGTTTGGAGAAAGTGAAAAGGCACCGCAGAAGCGGTGATTTGGTGTTGCTGGGTGCCACAGTTTCTGATCCGCCCAGACGAATCCTCATAACCCATCAGCGGCTTTGGTTCCCGTCTCATCCTTTCAGAGCCGAGCCTTTCCTGCTGGCTGCTGGCTGCTGGCTGCTAGAATTCAGACCAAAAAAAAGCCCCACGGCATAAGTCCGCAGGGCGTTAGTGTCCACTTAGAAAAGGCGGACTGTTTTGTTGCCGCTCAACAACAAGACGTAGCTTTCATTATTAGTGAATATATCCCTGACTTCCGGAAAAGTAAATAGCCCGCAATAAAATAACGAGCTATTTCCTTATACCCTAAGCAGTGACCTTATTGAGCGCTGCGTCTGCCCAAAACTCCTCTACTTCAAGCTTGCCTATGAGCGTTTCGTAAAACTGCTTACCGATCTTCTCCCAGGTAGCCTGGCTGATGGCGTCGGTAATCTGGCAAATGGCTCAATAGCCACGATTGAAGGAATGCGCTCATACCCGCGACCGCCACACTGCTTACAGTCGCCCATGACTGGCACACCCTGCAGCTCCGTTTCTTTGCGCATCACCGCGCGCCCTCGCCCGTTGCAGTCCCGGCACGCCGAAGATATAACACCTTTGCCTGTGCAGGTTTTGCAGCGCACCCGGACCTGCTCACGCACTTCGCGGCGGCCGGCGCAAGACAGCATCGACTTCATCGCCACGACTTCAGCGGCGATAAAGCTGATGGCGTTGCAGCACTCGCACGGCTTAACGCTGGCGACGCTGCGGCAATAATCGAGGTAGGCGTATGTTGCGATCTCATGCATTACGGCTGGTTTAATATCTGTATCGAGCTTGCGAAGGGCGGCAACCCGATCGCAGGTTTGTAGTACAAATTCAGTTAACAGGGATACGGCGCATGCGGCGTTGTTCTCGCTTACTCCCACTTTCCTTATGAAAGCAGCGTAACCCAGCGGCGCGCGGCTCTGCGTCATCCCCATCGCGGCCATATAGTCAGTACCGGAAAGTGATTCAGATGCTGTTGCTGGCGGCATACCGGCAAAGCTCGCTGTCTTCGCAAAATGATATTTTACTGTGGCTTCAAGGCTCATGCTGCTTCGCTCCTCTGCTTAATCAGCTCTCTGGTTTTCTGCCGGTAGTGCGCTGCCAGCTCCTGCAACTCTTCTCGCGTAATGAAGGCAGTAGAAACAGAGACCGAGTATCACAAGCAGATTCTGGCGAGTGCGGCAATGTACGTAGAGCACCACATCAGCACCAAATACCAGAAGGTCAGCAACGAAGCTGGCCGTCAGATTCACGCAGTGCAGAAGTTTAAAGGCAGATGCACCCCGCTTATCTAGAGGTGAAAATGCTGACCCAGACAGACTGAAAGAACTGCTTCACTATGACCCGGAAACGGCTGCACTTACGTGGCTTGCTAAACGAAGAGGGCAGATTTCACCTGGTGACATCGCCGGTTATACAAACCGGGATGGTTACTCAGAAATTAGCGTCGATTGCAGAACCTATAAGGCAAAGCGCCTCGCAATTCTCTACATGACCGGAAGCATTCCTGATGTCGTTGACCATATCAACGGCATAACCGGTGATAACGCCTTTCGGAACTTAAGAGCGGCCACTCAAGCACAGAACACGCGCAACTGTCGAGGCCATAAAGACAGCAAGCTCGGCATCAAGGGGCTTTACCAGATGCGGAGCGGAAAATACAACCCAACAATTTGCGTTGATGGCAGGCAAATACATATCGGTGTTTACACTTCTCTTGATAGTGCGATTGAGGCAAGAGAAGCGGCATCTAAAAAGTACTATGGAGATTTCGCCCGCATGGGCAAATCGATGCATCCAAAAGACCTTTTTTGATTGTGGGAATAAATGCTTTTTTATTCTCATTTTTAGGATTAAAATTCACACGCTAAGCTTAATTACAATAAATACTTAGAAAAATGGATGATTACTGGTACGGAATGTTAACTGGAGCAGTTCTCGGACTGGCTCTCTCCTGGTGGTTGCACAGCGAAGAATTAAAGAAACTTCAAAAGAAGATTAAGCAATACGAAAAAATACTTTGGGACGAGTAAACCCAGAGACTCCCAAACCCGCTACGGCGGGTTTTTTATTGCGTGAAACAAACAGATATACTGACACCGCAATGGCCTGTTGCGACAAGTCATGACGGTGCATTCGCACCAGACGCGTAATGACGTTACGAGAGATTTGCGCTTTTGGCTCCTGCAGGAATGCAGGGGCCATTTTTTTAACTCACTTAATCGAATTAAGGAACCCACTATGAACTATGCCATCGCGGGCGGTGCCGTAGTGGGCGCCGCTTACTTTCATGAATCCCAGCTTGATCGCCTTGTCCGCCGCCTGCACGCCGGGCTGCGCTCTGTTATCGACATCCTGAATCAGAGAGGTAAGCTGTAATGGAGATTTGGCTACCAATAAAGGGATATGAGGGCATTGCTGAAGTATCGAACATGAGAAACGTAAGGTCTGTTGACCGAGTTCTTCCGTCTGGGCAAAAGCGCTATGGAAGGCCGCTAACGAAGAGAACTGACAAATACCGTTATCGCAACCCGTATCAGACACGTCACACGTTTGCGACGATGCATATCAGCTCGGGTGCTAACCTCCTCTGGCTCTGCAAGCACATGGGGCATAAAGGCACAGACATGCTGTTCAGAAATTACGGCTCCTACCTGGGCGATTACGATGGGCACCTGTCAAGGCCGGGGATCAAAACCGGAAGCGAATAACGGGGCAATTTGAAAAAATGTACGTGTAGTGCACGTGAAAAAGGATCCTTTTATGAAACCATTTAATATAAGCAAGTTACGGAGATATAAACGCGGGTTCGAATCCCCCTCTCACCGCCATCATTTCGAAGAAGAGTCTGAACTTTGGTTCAGACTTTTTTTGCCTGTCGCTCAGTGAGAGGACGGTAAACGCCCTGCCTCTGCCGGGTTCGACAACTGGCGCAGCAGGATAAAGAGCGAGCCTGCGATGCTGCACGCAGCGGATTAACTCCTTTTAATGCTGCTATTCCGATTCAATTAACGTTTTCATGGTCCCAGGTGAAATGTTCGAAAGTCATTCTACCTGGCATCACGCGTTCCGCTTTTTAAAACGGGAGGCGAAGATAAAAGATACCCGGAAGCAACTGATCCAGTGGTCAATGAGTAATAGGGCGGCCTGTTCTCGTGTAAAGCTGCGAGCGTTGTATATCTTGTTAAATCCTTAAGTAACCGCCGGGCTTTGAGAGCGTAGTGGTAAGCGCTGTACTCAAATGCCGTCGCGGCTTTAATCTTTAAAAGACAGGCGGAAAAAAGCCGCCAAGGCAGCGCTTTTACTTTACTTAATGAAATCTTCAAAACGACTTTGATTATCTACCAGCCAGTCTGGCATTAATTCCTTTGTAACAGGCCTGATTGCCATTTTGCGGGGCCGGTTCCAGATATCAATATTTTGTTCAACGCAACGGCGAATATGATCTGGGTTATTAAATTCGGGTAAATTATGCTCAGTGTGAGAAATGGTAGCCATTTTTTCGCTAATGCGATCATCACTCATTACCCAGGAAAAGTGCCAGCCAGCATCATAAACGACATGCGTCCGTAGTTTAAGAAGTCTCCAGCGCCACCAGCACTCCCGAACAGGCGTGCCTTTACGTTTAACATTGCGAAGCAACTCTGGCTGCCCATGGAAAAAATGCTTCAGGCGCTTAAAGGTGACCATTTTAGGTAATTTACACAGCCGCGGGGAACCATCGTCATTCAGAACCTGCACGTTGAATTTGAAATTATAGAAGTTTTGGTAAAGCGTTGTGCAGATATGCCTGCGACTAAATCGACTTAAAGCCTCCGGACGAGGGATTTCATCTACGTCAGAAACGATAATAACATCGTTGTCTTTAGCATCAACAAGCCCCTTCATAATGGAGTTGCGCGCTGTAGATTCGTTTTCCCAGGGGTCGGTTTCACCCGCTTTAACCAGAGAGCTATTTGAAAAAAATTCTTGTTCATAAAATGTCGGCGGCGTGTCGTTCACGACATAAATGATCTGATCGCGGAAGGCGCTAAATTTCTCGATGTCGAAGTTGAGCTTGTCGCGCTTCTTACCAGTGAACGTATAAAGTGACTCGACAATGACGAATTTATCAACGTGGGCATGCAAAGTGTGAAGTCTTAGTTCGAGAAGAAGGTCTTCATCGTAGTATAAAAAGCAATCATAAATCATCGTTATAAGCTCGCATGCAAAGCGTAAGAAAAACGTAATGATTTTAGCAAATTTATACATATGTACACAGCCTGAGATGCGCTGAATTCAACAGAAAGGCTTCCCACAGTAAGTAAACTCCGCTGATTACCCCGCCGCCTTTCCTGTCTGATTTTTAGTCTTAACCCTGCAGCTAACCAGTTCGCGCCTGTGCCGCTGCGCGCGCGTTTCAACTGCACGGACGACACACAGGCAATGTTTATAACGGGCAAAGATGCAGTGATGTTTGAGATGCGGATGTAGCCACGCAGTAATTTATCGATGTGTTGATGTGGAGGAATGCCGTAAAGGGAAGGAAAAAAGTGATGCTTGCTCTTGCTGATAAGTCGGTGGGCTGGTTCAGACTTTATTAAGTTCAAAAAAACCCGGCCTCAGCCGGGTTTTGCTTGCTACACAGACTGACTCAATTAGCCATACGCATGAAGCGTTCGCTGACAGAGCGCTGAACGCACGCAGTCATCTTTGCCGAAGCGTACAATGCCGACCATCTCGTCCTCTTCGAATCGCGCCAGCGCGTCCGCGAGACCGGAAGGCACCCCAGCGGGCAAGTCGCACTGGGTAATATCGCCGTTAACAATCACCGTGACGTTTTCGCCAAGGCGCGTCAGAAACATCTTCATCTGGGCCGCAGTGACGTTTTGCGCCTCATCGAGGATCACTACCGCGTTTTCGAACGTGCGCCCGCGCATATAGGCGAAAGGCGCAATTTCCACCTTGCCGATTTCGGGTCGCAGACAGTACTGCATAAAGGAAGCGCCAAGACGTTTAACCAGAACGTCGTAGACCGGCCGGAAATACGGGGCAAATTTCTCTGAGATATCCCCTGGCAGGAATCCCAGATCCTCATCAGCCTGTAGCACCGGACGTGTGACGATAATCCTGTCGATATCCTTATGTATCAGGGCCTCTGCCGCTTTCGCGGCGCTGATCCAGGTTTTACCGCATCCGGCCTCACCGGTCGCAAAGATCAGCTGCTTCGTTTCTATGGCATGGAGATAGTGCGCCTGAGCATCATTTCTGGCGGCTATCGGCGAACGATCGCGCACATCGCGCGCCATACCGATTGCATCCAGCCCACCCATCTGCACCAGCGAAGTGACCGATTCTTCTTCACGCTGACGATGACTGCGAGAGTCACTACGAAGCACCCTTCTGGCTTCACGACGCGCTTTGATCACTGCTTTCTGTCTTCCCATAGTCGCACCTTACAGTTGGTTTCATTTCCCGCGTTGGGCCGCTGCCCGTCACGATTAACTGAACGCTTTAGAGGTTTGATTGGCTTCCTTTAGAGCCATGACGTGCCGTTGATAAAGATGTGCCGCCGCAACGAAGCGCAGCCGCACACCGGTAAATTCGGAGGTGGAAATTACAATTTGATAAAGAAGAGTGTGCTGTCGAAGGCGCACTGGCCCTCGCTGAAGAGTGTGAAACCTGAAGTGAAACTGTCTGTCCTGTAAAGGACCTTCCCATGCGCGACCTCAGTATGCGATACAACCCGCTTACCCATTAACTTGCACTAATTTTAACAGACTTGGCAACATTAATTTTACGAGCGCCCCAGGAAAACAAAAACATCTGGCATCGGCCAGCGAACAGAGGGAATTTTCTGATGAAAAATGAATGAGTTATCTGTACGAAGCGGGAAATAATTTTTTTCTGAGGGGGTAAAAAACCGCGCCGCCGTCGCGGCGGCGCAGGTCAATCAGGCTTCAAGCAGCGGCTGCGCCAGATAGTGCTTTTCGTCAGGAACACCCGGCAAAACAAAGAAGTAGCCGCCGCCGATGGGACGAACATACTCCTCCAGCGCTTCGCCGTTAAGCCGTTTCTGTACCGTGATAAAGCCTTTTTCCAGATCGTGCTGATAACAGACGAAAAGCAGGCCCATATCGAGCTGCCCCGATGCGGTGGTGCCCGCCGAATAGCTGTAGCCGCGACGCAGCATCAGGCTGCTTTCCGTCTCGCGCGTGCGCGGATTGGCGAGGCGGATATGCGCGTCAAGGGGGATGATTTCGCCATCTGGATCTTTGGTATAATCCGGTACGTCATGCTCATGCTGCATGCCCAGCGGCGCGCCGCTCAGCTTGTCGCGGCCAAAGATGCTCTGCTGCTCGCCGAGCGGCGTGCGGTCCCACATCTCCACGTGAAAACGAATAATGCGCGCCGCCTGATAGCAGCCGTTGCGCGTCCATGCTGGCTCATCCTGATCGGCCGTTACCCACAGCAGCTTATCCATCAGCGGCTTATCCTGAGTGTCGGGATTCGCCGTACCATCCTTGAAGCCCAGCAGGTTAATCGGCGTCTCTTTGCCCTGGCTGCGCGCGGCGTGGTCGGCGATAAAGCCTTCGCGTCGCCAGCGTACCCCCAGCAGATCGGGGGTGTATTTAACGATATCGCGCAGCGCGTGGATTACCGTGTCCTGGGTATTGGCGCAGATTTGCAGCAGCAGATCGCCATGGCACTGGGCGGCATCAAGCGAATCGTTGGGAAAGCGCGTCATGGTTTGCAGCTTTTTCGGCTTCAGCGCCTGCAGGCCAAAACGTTCATCAAACAGCGATACGCCCACCGAAACCGTAATGGTCAGGTTATCCGGCGCGATCTCCGCGCCAAGAATACCGGAATCCATCGGCGGCAGTTTTGGATTGGGAACCGCCGGCGCCGCACCGCCTGTGGTCAAAAAGGCGATGCGCGCGGTCAGCAGCTTAAACAGCCGTACCAGTTCATCTTTGTCGCTGGCCAGCACGTCGAAGGCGACCAGCATCATCGAGGCCTGCTGCGGCGTAGTGATGCCTGCCTGGTGCTGTCCATAAAAAGGTTGTACCTGCTGTCGCGCATCGGGCGCAACCGTTCCGGGAGAGAAACTGTCGGCTGTGGCATGAAATGGACAACCGCCGCCCAGGGCGGCCACGCCGCTGAACAGACCCAGACCTTTTAACAGGCGCCGCCGTGTGGGCTGCGCCTCATCCTGTTTACGACTCATACTAATCCAGCCCTAAGGTACCGCGCAGTAAAGAGAGATCTTCCGCCAGCGCGGTAATCGGCCCTTTAAGCGCATTGCGATCCGCGCTGGTGAGCTTCTCGTAGGAGGTAAAGCCCTCTCCTGTGCGGTACTTACGCAAAATAGCGTCCACTTTTTTAAAGTTGCCGTCGACCTTCGCCAGCAGCTCCGGGTTCGCCTGCTGCAGCTGAGGACGCAGCAGATCAACGATTTTTTGCGCCCCGTCGACGTTCGCCTGGAAATCCCACAGGTCAGTGCGGCTGTAGCGATCTTCTTCACCGGAAATCTTACTGGAGGCCACCTCTTCAATCAGGCCTGCTGCGCCGCCGACCACTTTCACCGGCGGGAAGGCCAGCTCGCTGATGCGGGTCTGCAGATCCTTCACGTCGCGGCTAAGCTGGGTCGCGTAGCCCTCCATACCTTTGGTGCTGTTATCGCTGAACAGCGCTTTCTCCAGACGGTGGAAGCCGGTGAATTTTGGATCTTCCGCTTTCTTCTCATAATCGTCTTCGCGCGCGTCGATGCTGCTGTCGAGATCGGAGAAAAGCTCGGCGATGGGTTCGATACGCTCGTAATGCTGGCGCGTCGGCGCATAGAGCGCTTTAGCCTTTTCGATATCGCCCGCTTTTACCGCCTGCGTGAAGGCTTCGGTGCTTGTCACCAGCTGCGCCACTTCCTGCGTCACGTAAGCTTTATATGCGGTAATAGGGCCAGCCAGCGCCAGCACATCGGGCTTGCCGCTTTTCGCGGCGGGCGAAGCGTCGCCCTGCACGATAAGTTTGCCCTTCGGGTTGCTCAGCAGGCCGCAGGTCATCTCATATTCGCCCGCTTCCAGATTAGCGGTCAGCTTCTGGCTGAAGCCCGGTGCGATATTCTCACGCTCTTCCACCACCAGAACGCCTTTCAGAATCTCCCACTCCAGCGCTTTCTGGCTGTTGTTCTTAATCAGAAACTGGGTTTTACCTGCCTTGACCGTTAGCTGCATCGGTTCGCACTGGGTATCCGTCACGCTGACGGTAACTTGCGGAATATCGGCAGCCGCAGCGGTTCCCGACAGCGCCAGCAGAGAAGCCAGCAGAGTTTTGCGGCGAAAGCGAATCATCATAAAGTTATCCCTGTTTAGTAGAAAGTTGGCGCGCCGGACGAGCCGGCAGTAAAAACAGCAGCAGCGCCGGAATAAGATAAAGAAAATAGACGGCCACTTCGCTGATGCTGGGCGTCTCCTGATAGCCGAGCACGCCCTCAAGCAGCGTACCCGCCAGCGAATGCGTGGAGAGCACGTTGCTCAGATCGAAGGCGACAGATTGAAAGTGATTCCAGAGGCCCGCCTCATGAAATGCGCGGATAGCGCCCGCCGCCAGCCCGGCAGCGACAAACAAAATAAACAGGCTGCTCCAGCGGAAGAAGTACGCCATATTCAGGCGAACGCCGCCCCAGTAGAGCAACATTCCCAGCACTACCGCCGTCGCCAGCCCCAGCACCGCGCCCGCAGGCGGCGCATAGCCGACATCCTGCGTAAAGGCCGCCAGCAGGAAGAACACCGACTCCAGCCCTTCACGCGCGACAGCGAGAAACACCATCAGCACCAGCGCCAGCCCGCCGCGGCCGCTCTGGTTCAGCGCCTGGTCAACCGCCTGTTCAAGCTGTACGCGCATATTGCGCGCCACCTTGCGCATCCAGAACACCATTGAGGTCAGGATCGCCACGGCGACCACGGCCACAATCCCCTCGAACAGCTCCTGCTGTTTCTGCGGAAACTCGCCGGTGGTCTCGTTGATGACAATGCCGAGCACCAGGCAGAGCGCCGCGGCAATAAATACCCCAGCCCACAGCGCCGGAAACCAGCGGGTGCGGCCAGTACGCTTCAGATAGCTGGCGATCAGGCTGACGATCAGCGCCGCTTCCAGCCCTTCGCGCAGCATGATAAGAAAAGGAACAAACATCGCCGACCTCTTGAATGTTATATAGCGTCAACCGCAGGTAAAGTTGGGTAAAATGCGAACGATACCGATTATCATTATCGCAAGAAAAAAAACAAGTAATGGCCCGAAATTATTTCGCTGACCGCAGGCAAAAAAAAGCCCGCTCTCTTAAAAGAGAGCGGGCTTTATAAGGGAGTGTGTTACTTAGCGAGGTACTCCGCCTCTGCTGCTGCGAAGCGCTGCTGCGCGGCGGCAGAAGGCGCGCGGCCCAGCAGGCTGAAGACCACAATCGCAATGCTGGAGAAAGCAAAGCCCGGAATGATCTCGTAGAGATCCAGCCAGCCATACTGTTTCCAGATCAGCACCGTTGCCGCGCCGATGATCATGCCCGCCAGCGCGCCGTTGCGCGTCATACGTTTCCAGCAGACGCCGAACAGCACCACCGGACCAAAGGCTGCGCCGAAGCCGGCCCAGGCGTAGCTCACCAGCCCCAGCACGCGGTTATCCGGGTTAGAGGCGAGCGCAATGGCGATCAATGCCACCAGCAGCACCATCGCGCGACCAAACCATACCAGCTCTTTCTGGCTGGCATTTTTGCGCAGGAAGCCTTTGTAGAGATCTTCAGTCAGGGCGCTGGAGCAGACCAGCAGCTGACAGCTCAGCGTCGACATAACCGCCGCAAGGATTGCTGAAAGCAGAATACCGGCGATCCACGGGTTGAACAGAATGCGCGCCAGCTCGATAAATACGCGCTCGCCGTTGCCGCTGACGTTTGCCGCCTGCTCCGGGTGATTCTGGAAGTAGGCGATGCCGAAGAAGCCGACCGCGACCGCGCCCGCCAGGCAGAGCACCATCCACGCCATGCCGATGCGGCGTGCCGTACGGATGGAGCGGTGCGAATCGGCCGCCATAAAGCGCGCCAGAATATGCGGCTGCCCGAAATAGCCAAGTCCCCAGCCCAGCAGTGAAATCACTGCGACGAAGTTCAGCCCTTTCAGCATATTGATGTTTTCAATGCTTTTCGCTTCTATCACCGCCAGCGAACTGTCCAGCCCGCCCACGGCGACAATCACGATAATCGGCGTCAGGATCAGGGCAAAAATCATCAGGCTCGCCTGTACGGTATCGGTCCAGCTTACCGCGAGGAAGCCGCCGATCAGCGTATAGAGAATGGTTGCCGCCGCACCGGCCCACAGCGCGGTTTCATAGCTCATGCCGAAGGTGCTTTCAAACAGGCGCGCGCCCGCTACCACGCCCGACGCGCAGTAGATAGTGAAGAAAATCAGGATCACCAGCGCCGAGATGACGCGCAGGATTTTGCTGTTGTCTTCAAAGCGGCTGGTAAAGAAATCGGGCAGCGTCAGGGCGTTGTCATGATGCTCGGTCTGCACGCGCAGACGGCCCGCCACAATTTTCCAGTTAAGCCAGGCGCCGATGGTCAGGCCGATGGCGATCCAGCTTTCCGAAATGCCGGAGAGGAAAATCGCGCCCGGCAGACCCATCAGCAGCCAGCCGCTCATATCCGACGCTCCTGCCGAAAGCGCGGTGACGAAACTGCCCAGGCTGCGGCCGCCCAGAATATAATCGTCAAAGTTTTTAGTGGAACGGTAGGCCGCAAATCCTATCAGCACCATTCCAAGGATATAGATCACAAACGTCACCAGCATCGGTGTGCTTACACTCATTCTTCTCTCCACTTTATAGTTGATTTCCCGAGAGAAACCGCAGGCTGTAGCCTCGTCGGAACGGGGCGAGGCTACAGGTTTTGTCCAGATTCAGGCGCCTGACGTTTCCTGAGGCGCGGTATCCTGCCGGAAAGGCGCGGCGCGCACAATGGATTTAACACAGGCGTTACAGCGATTTCACCTGTTACTGGCTAAATTTTGTCAACAGGTTGCACTCGCTCACAGTTCAGAAGTTGCACCAGCGTAAACCCCTGGTAATGCAGTAAGTTAGCGCCGCACAATTCTGGCGAGATTTTTGCAGCAAGTTCCGTGCCGCCTTTTAAAGCATTAACAAATTAATCATTAAAAAGGCTGTTACGCAGGTCACACTTAACACGGTTGCACAAAGTTGCAACATCAGTGATAGTGCTGCCCACGCAGTGAGAGATACAGATACAGGAGCAGAAGGTCATGGGCACGACAACAATGGGGGTGAAGCTGGATGAGGCCACCCGCGAACGCATTAAACTGGCGGCGCAGAAGGTTGACCGCACGCCGCACTGGCTGATTAAACAGGCGATCTTTAACTACCTCGGCCAGCTGGAGAGCGGCGTCGCGCTGCCGGAAATTCCCCTGACGGCGGGCTCGCTGGCAGAGCCGGAAGAGAGCACGCCGGAAGAGACATACCAGCCGTTCCTCGACTTTGCCGAGCATATTCTGCCGCAGTCGGTGACGCGCGCCGCCATTACCGCCGCCTGGCGTCGACCAGAGACCGACGCGGTACCAATGCTGCTGGAGCAGGCGCGTCTGCCTGCGGCGCTGGCGGAGAAAACCCATCAGCTTGCTTACAGCCTCGCGGACAAGCTGCGGCACCAAAAAGGTGCAACCGGACGCGCCGGAATGGTGCAAAGCCTGCTCCAGGAGTTCTCGCTATCCTCTCAGGAGGGCGTGGCGCTGATGTGCCTGGCGGAGGCGCTGCTGCGCATTCCCGACAAGCCGACGCGCGACGCGCTGATCCGCGACAAGATCAGCAACGGCAACTGGCAGTCGCATCTGGGCCGCAGCCCTTCCCTGTTCGTGAACGCCGCTACCTGGGGCCTGCTGTTTACCGGCCGTCTGGTCTCTACCCATAACGAAGCCAACCTGTCGCGCTCGCTGAACCGCATTATCGGCAAGAGCGGCGAGCCGCTGGTGCGCAAAGGCGTGGATATGGCGATGCGTCTGATGGGCGAGCAGTTCGTTACCGGCGAGACCATCGCCGAGGCGCTGGCGAACGCGCGTAAGCTGGAGGAGAAAGGCTTCCGCTACTCCTACGATATGCTGGGCGAAGCGGCGCTGACCGCCAGCGACGCCAAAGCTTATCTGGTCTCCTACCAGCAGGCGATCCACGCTATTGGCAAAGCCTCCAACGGGCGCGGCATTTATGAAGGGCCGGGCATCTCCATCAAGCTCTCCGCCCTGCACCCGCGCTACAGCCGCGCCCAGTACGATCGCGTCATGGAGGAGCTCTACCCTATCCTGAAATCTCTGACGCTGCTGGCACGCTCTTACGACATCGGCATCAATATCGACGCCGAAGAAGCGGACCGTCTGGAGCTGTCGCTCGATCTGCTGGAGAAGCTCTGCTTCGAGCCGGAGCTGGAAGGCTGGAACGGCATCGGCTTTGTCATTCAGGCCTATATGAAGCGTTGCCCGTTCGTGATCGACTCGCTGATCGATCTGGCACAGCGCAGCCGCCGCCGCCTGATGATCCGCCTGGTAAAAGGCGCCTACTGGGACAGCGAAATCAAACGCGCTCAGGTAGAAGGCCTCGAAGGCTATCCGGTCTATACCCGCAAGGTCTACACCGACATCTCCTACCTGGCCTGCGCGCGCAAGCTGCTGGCGGTGCCGAATCTGATCTACCCGCAGTTCGCTACTCACAATGCGCATACACTGGCGGCGATCTATCAGCTGGCGGGCAATAACTACTATCCTGGCCAGTATGAGTTCCAGTGCCTGCACGGCATGGGCGAACCGCTCTATGAGCAGGTGGTCGGCAAAGTGGCGGACGGCAAGCTGAATCGCCCGTGTCGCATCTATGCGCCGGTCGGCACCCATGAAACCCTGCTCGCCTACCTGGTGCGCCGCCTGCTGGAAAACGGCGCCAATACCTCCTTTGTTAACCGCATCGCTGATACCTCCCTGCCGATTGACGAGCTGGTGGCTGATCCGGTTGCGGCAGTTGAAAAGCTGGGCGCGAGCGAAGGCGCAATTGGTCTGCCCCACCCGAAAATTCCGTTGCCGCGCGATCTTTACGGCGCGGGACGCAGCAACTCGGCGGGCATTGATATGGCTAACGAACATCGTCTGGCATCGCTCTCCAGCGCCCTGCTAAGCAGCGCCGCGCAGCCCTGGCTGGCGCAGCCGATCATTGACGGCGAACTGGGCGAAGGCGAGACCCGCGCGGTGATCAACCCGGCCGCGCCGGGCGATATCGTCGGTCAGGTGCGCGAAGCCAGCGAAGCGGAAGTGTCGCTGGCGCTGGACGCCGCGGTGAACGCCGGGCCGATCTGGTTCGCGACGCCGCCGGACGAGCGCGCGGCGATCCTCGATCGCGCTGCGCAGCATATGGAAGACGGGATGCAGCAGCTGATCGGCATTCTGGTGCGCGAAGCGGGCAAAACCTATAACAACGCTATCGCTGAAGTGCGCGAGGCAGTTGATTTCCTGCGCTACTACGCCGGTATGGTGCGTGACGATTTCGATAATGAAACGCATCGCCCGCTTGGTCCGGTGGTCTGTATCAGCCCGTGGAACTTCCCGCTGGCGATCTTTACCGGCCAGATTGCGGCCGCGCTGGCGGCAGGCAACAGCGTGCTGGCCAAGCCTGCGGAGCAGACGCCGCTGATCGCCGCGCAGGCGGTGCAGATCCTGCTGGACGCGGGCGTGCCTGCGGGCGTGCTGCAACTGCTGCCGGGCAACGGCGAAACCGTCGGCGCGCAGCTGACGCGTGACCCGCGCGTGCGCGGCGTCATGTTTACCGGCTCTACCGCCGTGGCGACGCTGCTGCAGCGCAACCTGGCTGGCCGCCTCGATCCGCAGGGCCGTCCGACGCCGCTTATCGCCGAAACCGGCGGTCTGAATGCGATGATCGTTGACTCCTCTGCTCTGACCGAGCAGGTGGTGGTCGATATTCTCGCCTCGGCGTTCGACAGCGCCGGACAGCGCTGCTCGGCGCTGCGTCTGCTCTGTATTCAGGAAGACGTGGCGGACCACACGCTGAAGATGCTGCGCGGCGCGATGGCCGAGTGCCGCATGGGCAACCCGGAGCGCCTCTCTACCGATATCGGTCCGGTAATCGACGCCGAGGCGAAAGCCGGTATCGAGCGTCATATCCAGGAGATGCGCAATAAGGGCAATACCGTCTACCAGGCGGTACAGGATAATCCGCAGGATCGCGCGGAGTGGCAAAGCGGCACCTTTATCAAGCCGACGCTGATTGAGATTAACCAGGTCAGCGATCTCGACAAAGAGATTTTCGGACCGGTGCTGCACGTGGTGCGCTTTGCGCGCAACGCCCTGCCGCAGCTGATCGAACAGATCAACGCTGGCGGCTACGGCCTGACGCTGGGCGTTCATACCCGCATCGATGAAACCATCGCGCAGGTAACCGCAAACGCCAAAGTCGGCAACCTCTACGTTAACCGCAATATGGTGGGCGCGGTCGTCGGCGTGCAACCGTTCGGCGGCGAAGGGCTTTCCGGCACCGGCCCGAAAGCGGGCGGGCCGCTCTATCTCTATCGCCTGCTGGCCAGCCGTCCGGAGGAGGCGCTGAGCGCCACCTTTAACCGTCAGGATGCCGAGCGTCCGGCGGATGGCACGCTGCGCGAGGCGCTGCTGGTGCCGCACAAGGCGCTGAGCGCCTGGGCGCAGCAGGACAAGCCTGAACTGGCCGCGCTCTGTCAGCGCTACGCCACCCTGGCGCAGGCGGGCACCGTACGGCTGCTGACCGGCCCGACCGGCGAGCGCAACACCTTCTCGCTGCTGCCGCGTGAACTCGTGCTCTGCCTCGCCGATAACGAGCAGGATGCGCTGGTGCAGCTGGCGGCGGTGACCAGCGTTGGCAGTCAGGCGCTTTGGCCCGACGATGAGCTGCACCGCAAGCTGCGCCATGAGCTGCCGCAGGCGGTGCAGGCGCGCATCACCCTGGCGAAAGACCCCTTTGCCTGCCACTTTGACGCGGTGATCTACCACGGCGACGCCGATCAGCTGCGTACGCTGTGCGAGCAGATTGCGGCGCGCGACGGCGCGATTGTCTCGGTGCAGGGCTTCGCCCGCGGCGAAACCCATCTGCTGCTGGAGCGCCTGCTGATTGAGCGTTCGCTGAGCGTCAATACCGCCGCGGCGGGCGGCAACGCCAGCCTGATGACCATCGGTTGATACGAGGGCGGTTCGCCGCCCCTCTTTTCTGAAGGCTCGCCCGGCTGGGACGCCACTATGAAAAAAGGCACATCTTACGATGTGCCTTTTTATTATGTGTGTGCTGTGTGGGAGTCTTTGCCCCGTTAAGCCTGATTGCTGTTCAGGATCAGCTGGCCGTTACGGTCCAGCGGGATGCGGGTGCCAGGGTCGTTTTCCATACGGATTTTGCCCTGCTGGTCGCCTATTTTATAGGTCACGTCATAACCCAGCATCTTTTCTTGTTTATCGTAAACCGTTTTGCAACGCTGCTCTGAGGTGGTGTAGGTGTCGCGATCCTGCAAGCCGCCCTGCACCTGATTGCCGGCATAGCCGCCTGCCAGTGCGCCTGCGACTGTTGCTACATCGCGTCCACGTCCGCCGCCGAACTGATGGCCCAGCACGCCGCCCGCTACCGCGCCCAGCACTGAACCGGCGATGCGGTTCTCATCCTGCACTGCGCGACGATGAGTCAGCGTAACGTTGCGGCACTCCTGACGCGGCTGCTTGATGCTCTCTTTGATCGGCGTCGCTGAAAGCACCTGCGCATACTGCGGACCACGATCGAATACGTCCATGCTGGCAACGGCGGCCACGCCCAGAGCAGCTGCCACACCGATACCGATACCCGCTAACATTGATTTATTCACAGGATTATCCTCCTGAAGTTGTTACCGTGCATGCGTGCCGCGACGATGTCCCCTGTCGCTGTGGCACAGAACGGCGTGCACGACCCGCCGTATCGTTGCAGGAAGTTTTGCAGATGGCCCGAAATTGCAACATCAGATTAATGGAGGAAAACGCACCGGAGCCGGATCAGGGCCAGCTTTTCGGAGAGTTCTGAGGTGGGTTAACACCAAAACTTAAATTAATTTGTGTTATGGGTCAGAAGGTTAATCAGCAGCAGAGGCGGGAAAAGGCGGCTTGCGCCGCCTCGTAATCATTAGTGCAGCTTGAGACGCGGGCGAATAACGCGGTTCAGACTGCCTACCAGCATCATCAGGCCAGTCTTAAAGTAGCCGTGGAGCGCAATCTGATGCATACGATATAAGGAAATGTAGACGAAGCGCGCGATGCGGCCCTCTACCATCATCGAGCCGCGCATCAGGTTGCCCATCAGGCTGCCTACGGTACTGAAGCGCGACAGCGAGACCAGCGAGCCGTGATCTTTATAGACATAGGCTTTCAGCGGTTTGCCGCTGCGCTGGGCGAGGATATTCTCCATCGCGCGCGACGCCATCTGGTGCGCCGACTGGGCGCGCGGCGGCACGAAGCCACCTGACGGCAGCGCGCAGGAGGCGCAGTCGCCGATGGCATAGATATCGTCGTCCAGCGTGGTTTGCAGCGTCTCTTTCACCACCAGCTGGTTGATGCGGTTGGTTTCCAGGCCGCCGATCCCTTTCAGGAAGTCCGGCGCTTTGATGCCTGCCGCCCACACCATCAGATCCGCCTCGATAAATTCGCCGCCTTTGGTGTGCAGGCCGTTTTTCTCTGCGCTGGTTACCATGGTTTGCGTCAGCACGCGCACGCCCAGCTTAGTGAGCTCACTGTGCGCCGCGGCGGAGATGCGCGGCGGCAGCGCAGGCAAAATACGCTCGCCCGCTTCCACCAGCGTGACGTTCAGCGCCTCGCTGCTCAGTCCTTTATAGCCATAGCTGTGCAGCTGTTTAACCGCGTTATGCAGCTCGGCTGAAAGCTCAACGCCGGTCGCCCCGCCGCCAACGATGGCGATATTGACCTTCTCCAGTCGGCCTTCGCTGGCGGAGAATTTCAGGAACTGGTTCAGCATCTCATTGTGGAAACGCTGCGCCTGATGCGGGTTGTCGAGGAAAATACAGTGCTCTTTTACGCCCGGCGTGCCGAAATCATTCGAGGTGCTGCCCAGCGCCATCACCAGGGTGTCGTAGGCAAGCTCGCGCTGCGGCACCAGCACTTCGCCGTTATCGTCGCGCATCTCTGCCAGCTCAATGGTTTTACGCTCGCGGTTGATATTGGTCAGCGAGCCGAGCTGGAACTGAAAACCGTGATTGCGCGCGTGCGCCAGATAGCTCAGCGCGTCAATGCCCTCGTCCATCGATCCGGTGGCCACTTCATGCAGTAGCGGCTTCCACAGGTGGCTGTGGTTGCGATCCACCAGAATAATCTCGGCTTTTTTCTTGCGGCCCAGCTTATGACCGAGCTGCGTAGCCATCTCCAGTCCGCCCGCGCCGCCGCCGACAATAACGATTTTTTTCATGGATGTAGTCAACAAGACCCCCTCAAGATGAGAACCAATAGTTAATCAATGGTTAAATTAAACCTTAATAAACATAGGGTTGGCGAAGTTAAAATCGCTGCTAAGGGCAGAATAGCATGTGCAGGGAAGATGGTCATACCAAAATTGATCCACATCAATTACGTAGTGGATCGGCCGGAATATGACGCGAAGCAGCCGGGCGCCTGTCTGACGCCCGCTGATTTAACTTAATGTTTTGAAAGCATTAATTCTCTGGAGGTGCGGCGAGATATTCCTGAACTTATGGCTCTCAGCCTCATCCCAGATAATTTCATAGAAGGGATGCAGCGTTTCCGCGCTGCGCTGGCTGTCGAGCGCCTCATCGCGGCGCGACAAGAAGACCAGGCAACGATCGCGATTTTTCTCGCGAAAATCGCTGACGCACTTGGTAGCGATATCCAGATACTCTTCCGGGCGATCGATTTTCCCCTCCATATTTTCAAAGGGAAAAAGATTGGGGTTAAAAATCGCCTGGCGAATGCCGCAGAGAAAACCGATACGCTCTGCCCAGTAGCCGCCCAGTCCAACGCCGCAGATCAGCGGCTGACTGCCGCCACTGTGCGTCAGCATCTTGTCGGTCTCTTTCAGCAGGAACTGCATATCGTGTCTGGGATGGCGGGTGCTGTAGCCGATCAGCCTGACGTCAGGATCGATAAACTGCAGCTGCAGCACCTTTTCATGGTTGCCCGGACTACTGGAATCGAAACCGTGCAGATAAATAATCATGACACTCCTCAGCGTTGTGCGCGCCAGGAGGATGACTTACTTCCCTGACGCTTTGTGTTCCAGCCAGCGCGCCTGCAGATTGCTCAGCTGCTGCGCGTTCTGCTTCCAGCGCGTGCTCTGCTGCAGGCTCTGGCGGGTAAGGGTTCCCCGATGGTACAGCCGCGGCACGCGTTCAGCGCCGATCGCGATCAAATTATCCAGCACGCTGATGGCGCCTTCTCGATGGTTGCAGACCAGAATCATGTCGCATCCGGCCGACAGCGACTGCTGCGCGCGTTCCGCGTAGCTGCCCATAATCGCCGCGCCCTCCATTGAGAGATCGTCTGAAAAGATCACGCCGTCGAAGCCCAGCTGCTCACGCAGCACCGTTTTCAGCCAGTAAGGGGAACCGCTGGCGGGCAACGGGTCTACCTCAGTATAGATAACGTGCGCCGGCATGACGGCATCCAGCGCGCCTTCGTCGAACAGCGCCTGAAATATCGCCATGTCGTGACGGCGCAGGGTCTCCAGATCGCGCGGATCGCGCGGGGTTTCTTTATGCGAATCGGCGCTGACCGCGCCGTGTCCAGGAAAGTGCTTGCCGGTGGTTTTCATGCCCGCTTCATGCATGCCGGCAATAAAGCGGCGCGCCATCGCCAGCGCAATCTGCGGATCCTCATGGAAAGATCGATCGCCAATCGCCGCGCTGATATGGCCCAGATCCAGCACTGGCGCGAAACTGATATCGATATCCATGGCGATCATCTCTGCCGCCATCTGCCAGCCCGCCTGCTGAGCCAGCTCGCCGCCGGTTTCCGCATCGTGCAGCGCCGCGAAAGACTGCATCGCGGGTAAGGTGGTGAAGCCGTCGCGGAAGCGCTGCACGCGCCCCCCTTCCTGATCGACCGCCACCACCAGCCGCGTGCGCGACGCGCTGCGGATCTGGCGCACCAGTTCGGCCAGCTGCGCCGGATCGTGGTAGTTGCGCGCAAAAAGGATCACGCCGCCCACCGTGGGGTGCTTCAGGATCTCCCGCTCTTCGGCGTCCAGTTCAAAGCCTGCGACATCCAGCATCAGCGGCCCGGGAAGTTGTGTTGTCATAATCTGTTCCTGGCGCGGCGCCATCGCCGCGCGAATTAAATGTGTTGCCAGCTCTGCTGTGCCAGCTGTTGCAGCGCCGCATCCCCGCTCTGCTCAGCGCGCAGCTGATACCAGCTCGCCATCAGCAGCCGCAGCCAGGGCTGCCAGCGGGCAACCTGACGCGCAAGCGCCGCAGGTGCCAGGCGGGCCGCCTGTGCATACGCCTCCAGCCAGCGGCTCGCCTGCTCAGGATCGGCAGCGCACAGCGCGGCCAGCTCAAGCGCCACGTCGCCGTCTGCGGCGTATTCCCAGTCGATCAGATGCAGCCCTTTCTCATCCGCAATCAGGTTTCCGGCGTGGACATCCATATGCAGCGGCGTCAGGCGCAGCGGTCGCGGCTCGCCGGCGCGTTCTAGCTGGCGCAGCGCGCGCTGCCAGCGGACGTGCCGCTGCCGGCACAGCTGCCAGTAGCGTTGCAGCAGCGGCAGCAGCCGCAGGGCATAGCCGGTTAACGGCTGACGATGCAGCCGCAGCAGCAGGGAGATGACCTCTTCGCGCCGCTGCTGAAACGTCTGCGTTGACAAGGGTTCGCCCGCTTGCCACGGCAGCAGCAGAAGCTGCGCGTCACCTATTAAGGGACGCGGCGTCAGGCCGCTGGGATGCAGTTTGCGCAGCAGGCGTGCTTCGCGCTGGCGTTCAACAAAAGGTATCGGCGGCTGCGGCGCAGGACGCACAATAAAGGCGCCCTGCCCGTTTTCCAGTTTGCTGCTCTGTCCGGTGAGCCCCTGCAGCGGCGTTAGCCTGCCCGCCGCAAAGCCCGGCAGCCGTTTTTCTATCCGCGCAAGCAGCAAGGGATCAATTCTGGGCGACACCTTTGCCTGACCAGACGATCTCGCCGGTCTGCACCAGCATCAGCTGCATCTGCAGCGTCGGGGTTTTTACGTCGCCCTGCGCCGTACTGTAAAGCACATACTGCGCGTTCAGCGTGCGGGCCAGCCCAATCGCCTTGCTGCGCGAGTTAAGGCTGTCATCTGGCGACAGTCCCAGCGTCTGCTTGGCCTGTGCCAGCTGATCGCTGGTGACCAGCGTAAACTTGCCGTTGTTGGCCAGCGCGTTTTGGATCGCGTCGGTGGCTTTTTCGCTCTGCAGCGCGCCGTTGGTGCTGTTTTTAATGCGGTCAACCATCAGCACGCTGCCCGGCGCGGCGCTGCTGGACGAACGCAGCATCTGCGCCACAAGCGGCTGCACGCTGGCGTCCCAGTTGATGGTTTTCAGCTTCGGCGGCTGCGGCACCGGCTGCGTCGGCGGCTCCGGTACTGGCTGCGGCTGCGGTACCGGCTGCGGCTGCGTGGGTTCGGCAGGTTGCGTCGGTTCTACGGGCGCAGGCTGCTGCTGTTTAATCACGCAGCCGGAAAGAATGAGCGCCATCAGTAGCGCTCCGGAACGAGGGAGTCGGCGAATCACGTAGCAGTCCTCAGAGATAAAGGTAGAGACGAACCTTGCTGGCCGTCAGGTTGCCCATTTGGGAAGCGGCGACAATGCTGCCGTGCGCCGGAACGATGACTCTCTGCGCCGGTTCGCGCGGCGTTATTTCCAGCCCTTTGTCGTCATACCAGTAATAACGATAGTGGATTACCACCGGCGTCTCACGCTGGTTATAGAGCACGCTGCGCGCGCGCTGCTGTCCATCTTCTTCGTCTACCACCGGCTCGTCGGTAATGATGCCGGCGGAGAGCACAGAAGACTCCATCACCAGCGACTGCGATGTGTCGATCATCGGTTTATCGCTACTGCAGCCTGCCAGAGTCAGCAGGAGCGGCAGGCCTGTCAGCCATTGACGCATAAGTCGCTTCCGTAGGGAAAATCAGTCGGCCAGCATTGGACCCAGCGGACGACCGCCGAGCAAATGCATATGAATGTGATAAACCTCCTGGCCGCCGTGACGATTGCAGTTAACGATCAGGCGATAGCCGTCCTGATCGATGCCCTCGGCGCGCGCGATTTTCGCCGCAGCGGTAAACAGACGACCCAGCGCCTGCTCGTGAGCGGGCAGCGCGTCGTTAGCGGTGGGAATTAACACGTTAGGAACGATCAAAATATGGGTCGGCGCCTTGGGAGAGATGTCGCGGAACGCAGTGACCAGCTCATCCTGATACACCACGTCGGCGGGGATTTTGCGACGGATGATTTTACTGAAAATAGTTTCTTCAGCCATGGTGCAATTCCTTAAGCCTGATTGACAGTCAATCAGTATGCGTGAGGAATTTGTTTTCTTTCAAGCTCAGGACCACTTTTCCCCGATTAACTGCCTGCCTTTACACCGTTTTTACAACTTCTTTTTCCTGTGCGCCGCTTCGCAAATTACCGCTTCGCCTGGTGTTAAAATGAAACGCTGTTTCATAAATTAGAAATACGCCGCCCTTTTCTTTGCGTCATTGCCAGCCAGGAGACAGCCCTGACCAAATTGCGAAGGTTTGCCCCGCGCTGGGGCTCTACTTTCTATTCATTCCGAGTGTGTCGTCCGGATAACAAAGGATGTAGTGACTATGGCTATAAAGGAGCATCCGTATGCGAACGCGTAAAATTGGTTTTGGCCACTATCTGGCTTACGGCTCCGGGGACTTTCTCGGCGCAGGCACCACGGCGCTTACCGCCGCCTGGCTGCTCTATTTTTATACCACCTTCTGCGGCCTGACCCCCATCGAGGCGACGTTTATCTTCGCCGCCGCGCGCGTGCTGGACGCGGTGGTCAGCCCGCTGATGGGCTTTCTGACCGACAACTTCGGCTCAACCTGGCTGGGCAAGCGCTTCGGCCGCCGCAAGTTTTTTATTCTGCTCGGCATTCCCTGCGTCTTCAGCTACAGCCTGATGTGGATCGGCGATATGAGTTTCTGGTGGTATCTCGTCACCTATCTGCTGTTCGATATCGTCTACACCATGATTCTGGTGCCCTATGAGACCCTGGTGCCGGAAATGACCGACGACTTCAAACAAAAGACTCGCTTTTCCGGTGCGCGTATCGCGCTGGCGCAGCTGTCGGCGATTCTGGCGGCCTTCCTGCCGGGCATTTTGATCGGCGCGCTGGGCAAAGATAATCCGCTCTCCTTCTTTTACGCCAGCCTGGTCTTTTCGATTATCTGCGCGCTGGTGCTGACGCTGGTCTGGCTCTTTACCTGGGAGCGCGATCCGGCTGATTTCTCCGAAGAGTCGCGCCGCGCTGAGGAGGAGAAACGGCAGCTGACGCTGCTACAGAACCTGAAGCGTCTTTATGTCGAGCTTGCCTCCACGCTGCGCATTCGCATTTTCCGTCAGCATCTTGGCATGTATCTGGGCGGCTATATCGCGCAGGACGTTTTTAACGCCGTCTTTACCTGGTATGTGGTATTCGTGCTGATGCAGAGCGCGCAGATCGCCTCCAGCCTGATGGGCACTATGGCGGTGCTGCAGTTTATCGCCGTGATGGGCATGATCCCGCTCTGTATCCGTCTGGGCCCGGCGCCCGCCTATCGTCTGGTCGTCACGCTGTTCGCCGCCGCCGCGATCTCCTATGCCGGCCTCTGGTATGCGGGCATGAACGATAACTTCTCTCTGCTGCTGCTGATCTCCGCGCTGGCGGGCCTTGGACGCGGCGGCATCAACTATGTCCCCTGGAATATTTATACCTATATCGCAGACGTGGATGAGGTGATTACCGGCCAGCGCCGCGAAGGGATTTTCGCCGGCATTATGACGCTGACCCGCAAAGCGTCCCAGGCGGGCGCGGTAATGCTGGTCGGCATTGTGCTGCAGCTCTCCGGCTTCGTCTCGGGCCAGGCGACCCAGGCCCCGGGTGTGAGCCATACCATTCTTGGCATTCTTAGTCTCGGCACCCTGTGCGTGCTGGCGTGCGGTTTTCTGGTTTCGCTGCGTTTCAAACTTAATCTGCAAACCCACACCGTACTGCGCGAAGAGACGCTGAAAATACGCGAAGCCGACCGCGTCTTGCCGGAGCGCATTACGCCGGAAGCCCGCAGCATCGTCGAGACGCTGGCTGGCATGCCGTACGAGAACCTGTGGGGTAATAACAATATCGGCTTCCTTAACCGTCATAAACCGGCCGCACCGCCGTTAAAGCCCGCGCGCCCCCACGCGTCTCCCCTGACCACAACCCTGAAACGATAGGAATGAACCATGACTGTATTCCCCGTGAAACAGAGTGCGCTTTTGTGCCAACCAGAATTTCTGCTGCCGCGCCAGGAGCTGTTGCAACTGATTCACAAGCTGACGCAAAACCTGGTGAATATCACCGATGAGACAGGAGACTTCCTGCTGCGTCTTGACGACGGACGCGTGATAGATACCAAAGGCTGGGCAGGCTGGGAATGGACGCACGGCATCGGCCTTTACGGCATGCTGCACTATTATCAGCAAACTGGCGATAAAGAGACGCTGGGGATTATCGACGACTGGTTCGCTGCGCGCCTCGCGGAAGGCACGCCGACCAAAAACGTCAATACCGTGGCGCCTTTTCTGACGCTGGCCTGGCGCTATGAAGAGACCGGCAACCCCGCCTGGCGTCCGGTGCTGGAGCGCTGGGCGGAATGGGTAATGTATGAGATGCCGCGCACTGAACAAGGCGGCCTGCAGCATATCGTCTACAACAATGAAAACCACCAGCAGCTCTGGGACGACACGCTGATGATGAGCGTGATGGCGCTGGCGAAAATCGGCCAGCTGCTTAATCGTCAGGAGCTTATCGAAGAAGCCAGCTATCAGTTCCTGCTGCATACGCAATATCTGATGGATCGACAGACCGGACTCTGGTTTCACGGCTGGAACTTCGAGGGACGTCATAACTTCGCTAATGCGCGCTGGGCGCGCGGCAACAGCTGGATCACCATCGCGATCCCTGACTTTCTTGAGATGATGAACTGGCCGGAACAGCACGCGACGCGCCGCTTCCTGCTGCAGGTGCTGGAGAGCCAGGTGAAAGCGCTGCGCGACTGCCAGCATCCGAGCGGTCTGTGGCATACGCTGCTGGACGATCCCGACAGCTATCTCGAAGCGTCGGCGACTGCGGGCTTCGCCTACGGCATTATCAAGGCGGTGCGCAAGCGCTATCTCAGCGCTGAGTATCTGCCTACCGGGCTTAATGCGCTGCGCGGCGTTATTGCCAATATTGATGAGGAAGGCGAGCTGAAACAGGTCTCGTTCGGCACCGCAATGGGCAGCGATCTTGACTACTACCGCACCGTTCCGTTGACCTCAATGCCTTACGGACAGGCGATGGCGCTGCTATGCCTGACGGAGTACCTGCGGGTCTATCTCTGAATGCTTAGCGCAAACAAAAAAAGCCCCTTACGGGGCTTTTTCTTTATTGCCGTTACATGCTGCGAATGTAGTCGTCCATATCAGTTTTCAGGTTATCGGACTTGGTGCCGAAAATCGCCTGAACGCCAGAGCCTGCCACCACGACGCCACGGGCGCCCAGGTTCTTCAGCTCGGCCTGATTAACCTTGCTGACATCCGCCACGCTGACGCGCAGTCGGGTAATACAGGCGTCCAGGTTCGTGATGTTCTCTTTGCCGCCGAAAGCGGAGACCAGTTTGCCAGCCATCTCGCTGCCGGTAGCGGAAGAGGACTCGGTCGTCGTCTCTTCGCGGCCAGGCGTTTTGAGATTCAGCTTCACGATCAGCACGCGGAAAATGGTGTAGTAAACCAAACCGTAAATGATGCCGATAACCGGGAAGAGCCAGATTTTGCTGCTGTTGCCGCTCAGCACGATAAAGTCGATCAGACCGTGCGAGAAGCTGGTGCCGTCACGCATACCGAGCAGAATACAGATCGGGAACGCCAGACCGGCCAGAATCGCGTGGATCACATAGAGGATCGGCGCAACGAACATAAAGGAGAACTCGATCGGCTCGGTGATGCCGGTCAGGAACGCAGTCAGCGCAGCGGAGATCATGATGCCGCCCACTTTGGCGCGATTCTCAGGTTTCGCTGAATGCCAGATGGCGATTGCCGCTGCCGGCAGACCGTACATCTTGAACAGGAAGCCGCCAGAGAGTTTGCCTGCAGTCGGATCGCCCGCCATGTAGCGCGGAATATCGCCGTGGAACACCTGACCTGCCGCGTTGGTGAATTCGCCGATCTGCATCTGGAAAGGAACGTTCCAGATATGGTGCAGGCCGAAAGGCACCAGCGCGCGCTCAACCACACCGTAAATACCAAAGGCGACAACCGGGTTCTGATAGGCAGCCCACTGGGAGAACTCCTGAATAGCCGAGCCAATCGGTGGCCAGATAAAGGAGAGCACGACGCCCAGAACGATTGCCGTCAGGCCGGAGATAATCGGCACAAAGCGTTTACCGGCAAAGAAGCCCAGGTATTCCGGCAGCTTGATACGATAGAAGCGGTTAAACATATAGGCCGCAATCGCACCGGCAATAATACCGCCCAGCACCCCGGTATCCGCCAGGTGATGCGCGGCAATATCCTCAGCCGAAAGATGCAGCACCAGCGGCGCGACTACCGCCATGGTTTTCACCATGATGCCATACGCCACCACCGACGCCAGCGCGGAAACGCCGTCGTTATTGGTAAAGCCGAGCGCCACGCCGATAGCGAAGATCAGCGGCATATTAGCAAATACCGAACCGCCCGCTTCCGCCATAACATGGGAAACGACGGCTGGCAGCCAGCTAAAGTTTGCCGAACCAACACCTAATAAAATACCGGCGATCGGCAGAACCGATACCGGCAGCATGAGCGATTTACCGACCTTTTGCAGGTTCGCAAATGCGTTCTTGAACATAGCCTGAAGCTCCTGAGTATGAGTGCGATTTTGCGCAGTGCGCTGGGTCGAGGGGGAGGATCCGCAACCCGTCTGGCGGTGACCGCCTTGTAATTATTACGAAGGGTAAAATAAATCAGCTGGCGTTACTTTGATGACTATCACGTTTCCAGGAAACATCGCGCTGGATATCAGTATATTCTGACTGACAGCGCGCGGTTTCACCCCATAAAACAGCAGTCCTGCCTTAAAAAGCAGGGCTATTAATCGTTATTACCGAATTATTACAGAGTATGAAATAAAAGATTAATGACCAAGTCGACTTAACGGAACGCGGAAAAGTGTAGAAAAGTTCTGCGTTGTGGCGGCAGCCAGCGTCTCAATATCAACCCCTTTCAGCACAGCAAGATACTCCGCCACATCGCGCGTGTAAGCTGGCTGGTTCTCTTTGCCGCGGTACGGCACCGGCGCCAGATAGGGCGAATCGGTTTCCACCAGCATGCGATCCAGCGGGACATAGCGCGCCGCTTCGCGCAGCTGTTCGGCGTTACGAAAGGTCACAATGCCGGAAAAAGAGATATAGAAACCCATATCCAGCAGCTTCGCCGCCGTCGCCTGATCTTCGGTAAAGCAGTGCAGCACGCCGCCGCAGCGCTCGACCTGCTCTTCGCGCAGGATAGCCAGCGTATCGTCACGCGCGTCGCGGGTATGCACGATAATCGGCTTGTTCAGCGCAATACCGGTGCGGATATGCTCGCGGAACGACGCCTGCTGCTGCGCCTTAGTTTCCTGCTGATAATAGTAGTCGAGGCCGGTTTCACCCAGCGCCACGACGCGCGGATCGGCGGCCAGACGACGAAACTCTTCCACGTCGTAAGGCTCTTCCTGATTCAGCGGGTGCACGCCTACGGAGAGCGCAATATTTTCGCGCTCGCCGACCAGCGCTTTCAGCGTATGAAAACCCGGCAGCGTGGTGGCGATCGCCAGCATAAATTTCACGTCGCGCGCGGCGGCTTTAGCGATCACGTCATCAAGATCGCGATGGTTCTTTTCATAATCCAGGCCATCAAGATGGCAGTGTGAATCCACAATAAACATAACGGTCTCGTTTTGACGTTAAGCGACTACGCCAGGCTTGCGTTTATCAGCCCAGCTCAGAAGTCGGTCGGTTAACAGAAGTTCGCGGTTAACGGCGGCAACGTGGAGCAGCTGCTCCCGGCACTGCATCCACTCGCGCGCGCTTTCATCCAGCGCCCGGGCGGAGAAGGTCTCTGCGAGCAGCGCGACCACATCCTGCCGATCGGGATTACTCAGCCAGCGCGTTGCGCCCTGCTGCCATTTGAGCGCATCCACCAGCAGCGCCAGCAGCCAGCTGATGCGCGCGGCAACATCGTCGGCGTTGAGCGCTGGAAGCAATAGCAGAATATCCTGCTGCAGCGCGGCTGGCAGCGCATCGCACAACGTCTGGCGCGCCTGCCAGCGCGCAGGCTCCAGCAGCTGTAGCGCCGCCGCCGGCGCGCCCGCGCTGAGGCGCAGCGCAGTCTGCAGCGCCGCCGCCTCCTGCGGTATTTGTTTGCTCAGCCACTGCAGGCTTTGCGCCTCATCCGGCGGCGCCAGCGAGAGCGCCATACAGCGGCTGCGCAGCGTAGCTAACAGTCGCGAAGGTTCCCGGCTACTGAGAAAAAACCAGCTATTGGCCGGCGGCTCTTCCAGGGTTTTTAACAGCGCATTCGCCGCCGATTCGCTCAGCTGCGCCGCATCGGGAAGCCAGACGACTTTCGCGCCGCCCTGCTGGGCAAAATGATAGAGCTTCTCCGTCACCTGGCGCACTGCGTCAATCCCCAGCGTGCTTTTGCCTTTTTCAGCCTCCAGCCGATACCAGTCGGGATGCGTCTGCGCCTGCATCAGCTGGCAGCCGTGACAGAGACCGCAGCTTTTCAACCCGTCCGGCTGCTGACACATCAGCCAGCGGCTGACGCCCCACACCAGCGCGTCATCCCCCATGCCTTCGATCGCCTGAATCAGCAACGCGTGATGAGCACGCCCCGCCTGATGCTGGCCGATGATATAGCGATAAGGCTGGTTCAGCCACGGATACCAGTTCATGCCTGCTGTTCCAGCCAGCGCGTCAGCGTCGTTTTAATCGCCTGCGTAACGCTGGCGAGCGGCTGCGTGGCATCTATGGTCAGGATGCTGCGGTCCTCGGCCGCCAGCGCCAGATAGCGCTCGCGGGTGCGTTCAAAGAAGCGCAGCGACTCCTGCTCGATGCGATCCAGCTCGCCGCGCGCCCGGGCGCGCTGCAGCCCGATTTCCGGCGTGACGTCGAGATAGAGCTGAAGATCGGGACGGAAATCGCCCAGTACGGCATCGCGCAGGGTGCGCATCAGCGCGCTGTCCAGCCCGCGACCACCGCCCTGGTAGGCCTGCGAAGAGAGATCGTGCCGATCGCCAATCACCCATGCGCCGCGCGCCAGCGCAGGCTTGATTACGGTATCAACCAGCTGCACGCGCGCGGCGTAGAGCATCAGCAGCTCCGCTTTGTCCGTCACCTGTTCGCCTTCAATGCCCTGCTTCACCAGGACGCGCAACTGCTCCGCCAGCGGTGTGCCGCCCGGCTCGCGAGTGAACACGATATCCTGAATGCCTCGTTCGCGCAGCGTGGAGACAATCGCCTCGCGCGCAGTGGTTTTCCCGGCGCCTTCAAGGCCTTCAATGACGATAAACTTACTTTTCATCTTTTCCCTTTAGCGTTTGCCGGTAAGCCTGTACCGCCTGGTTATGACTGGCAAGATTGGTGGTAAAGGTGTGACCGCCCTTGCCGTCGGCGACAAAATAGAGGTAACTGGTTTTTTCCGGATGCGCCGCCGCTTCCAGCGAGGCTTTGCTCGGCGCGGCGATCGGGCCAGGCGGCAAACCGTTAATAGTGTAGGTATTGTAATCGGTCGGCGTCTCAAGGTCTTTACGCGTCAGCGTGCCTGTATATTTATCGCCCATGCCGTAAATCACCGTGGGATCGGTTTGCAGCTTCATGCCGGTGCGCAGCCGGTTGATAAACACCGAGGCAACGCGCGCGCGTTCAGCACTGACGGCGGTCTCTTTTTCAATTACTGAGGCCATGGTCACCATCTCCTGCGGATTTTTATAGGGCAAATCCGCCATGCGATCCCGCCAGATCTGATCCACCAGCGCCGTCATGCGAGCATGCGCGCGCTGCAGCAGCGCGATGTCGCTGGTATTGGCGGTATAGAGATAGGTATCTGGATAGAAGCTCCCTTCCAGCGCCAGCGGATCGATATTAAGCGTTTTTGCCAGCGTGGCGAACTGATCATCTTTCAGGGTGTGCCGGATATAGGGAGCGGCGCGCAGCTCGGCGAGCCATTCACTAAGGCGCTGGCCTTCTACCAGCCGCAGCGGAAACTGCGCCTCTTTACCGCTGGCGAGCAGCTGCAGCAGCGCCCGCACCGTCATCCCTTTCTCCAGCCGATAGGTGCCCGCTTTAAACCGGGCCAGCTCCGGCTCCAGCTTGAGCAGTGGACCAAACCAGATGCTCTGCGGAATAAGATGCTGGCTCTCCAGCTGCGCCTCCAGCGCTACCCGGCCGGTGCCTGCTGGTAAGGTATAGATAGTTTCCTGGTCAATGGTTAACGGGGCCGCGGCGAAGCGCTGGATCTGCCAGTAGCTAAAGGCCGCCGCAAGGATCAGAATCGCCGCAGCGACGGCGAAAATTTTTTTAGTTCTACTCATTTTGCTTCCATTAAATAGCAGCTTTCCTGTAACCGGCGGTAAAGCGTGCGTTCGCTGAATAATCGGTCGTCCAGCTGTCGCACCGGCAAGACCGGCATCAGGGCATTGCAGATAACGATTTCGTCGGCCGCCAGCAGCTGCGCTGGCTCGCAGCGTATCACATGACAAATCTCGCCTGCGGCGGCCATTTGCGCCATCAGATAGCGCCGCATGATGCCATCAACGCCGGACTGCGTCAGGTCGGGTGTAAAGATGCGCTCGCCCTGCCGCCAGAATAAATTGGCCGCACAGCATTCCACCACGTTGCCCGCAGTGTCAAGCACCAGCGCCTCGTCGGCGTCGCTCTGGTCGAGATGCGCGCGGATCAACACCTGCTCCAGGCGATTCAGGTGCTTAATGCCCGCCAGCAGCGGGTTCTGCGCCAGCCGGACCGGACTGGTTTGCAGCTTAACGCCCTGCGTCTGCAGCGGCAGATAATGGTGCGGCCAGGGCGCAACCGAGACGATGCGCGTGGCGCCGCTGACGCCTTTTCGGCTGTAGCCGCGTCCGCCCGAGCCGGCGCTGATAATGACCTTTAGTACCGCCTGCTTGTGCGGCTGCGCGGCAATACGCATCTCTCTCTCCAGCCGCGTCCAGTCGACGTCGGGCATCATCAGCCGTTCGCAGCCCTGGCGCAGTCGCCGCAGGTGCGCGTCCTGCAGCTGAATATGGCCATTATCGACCGCCGCCGTGGTAAAGCAGCCGTCACCAAACTGCGTTGCGCGATCGCTGGCTGAGAGAGTAAGTTGCTCCGTTCCGTTGATCCACATGGGGCTCTCCCGCAAGGAAAAGCGCTATGGTAGCGCTTTGTATTGTGATAATCCGTTTCAGAGCCTTTCTGAATAGAAAAAAGGCCCGCATTTGCGGGCCTTTTGCCAGAACGTGAATCGTCAGACTTTACGGAAGATCAACGAGCCGTTAGTGCCGCCGAAGCCGAAGGAGTTACACAGCGTGTACTCCAGACCGCTGACCTGACGCGCCGTGTGCGGCACAAAGTCGAGATCGCAACCCTCATCCGGGTTATCCAGATTGATGGTCGGCGGAACGGCCTGATCGCGCAGCGCCAGGATCGAGTAGATAGACTCTACCGCGCCTGCCGCGCCCAGCAGATGGCCGGTCATTGATTTGGTCGAGCTGACCATAACGGTTTTCGCCGCAGCGCCGAAAATGGTTTTCACCGCCTGCGCTTCTGCTTTGTCACCCGCTGGCGTAGACGTGCCGTGTGCGTTAACGTAGCCGATCTGCTCCGGCGACAGCTGCGCGTCACGCAGCGCATTTTCCATTGCCAGCGCTGCGCCTGCGCCGTTTTCCGGCGGCGAAGTCATGTGGTAAGCATCGCTGCTCATGCCGAAGCCGACAATTTCCGCATAGATCTTCGCGCCGCGTTTTTTAGCGTGCTCATACTCTTCCAGCACGATAATGCCTGCGCCGTCGCCCAGCACGAAGCCGTCACGATCTTTATCCCACGGGCGGCTTGCCGCCTGCGGGTTATCGTTGCGCGTAGAGAGCGCGCGCGCAGCGCCAAAGCCGCCGACACCCAGTGGGGTGCTGGCTTTTTCTGCGCCGCCCGCCAGCATCACGTCAGCATCGTTATAGGCGATAATGCGCGCCGCATGGCCGATGTTGTGCACGCCTGAAGTACAGGCTGTCGCGATAGAGATACTGGGGCCTTTCAGGCCGTACATAATCGTCAGGTGCCCTGCAACCATATTGACGATGGTCGAAGGAACAAAGAACGGACTGATTTTGCGCGGACCGCCGTTGACCAGCGAGGTGTGGTTCTCTTCAATCAGACCCAGTCCGCCGATGCCGGAACCAATCGCCGCGCCGATACGACCAGCGTTCTCATCGGTCACGACCAGACCCGAATCCTGCATAGCCTGCACGCCGGCGACAATGCCGTATTGGATGAAGTCATCCATCTTGCGCTGATCTTTGCGCGAGATGATTTCATCACAATTAAAATCTCTTACAATGCCAGCAAATCGGGTTGCGTAGGCACTCGTATCAAAATGGTCGATCAGGTTAATGCCGCTCTGACCGGCAAGGAGAGCACTCCAGGTAGACTCTACGGTTTTGCCGACAGGAGACAACATGCCAAGACCGGTCACAACTACACGACGCTTAGACACGTTCGTCCTCCAGGGAGGGGAAATATAAACTCTGTGGGACAAGCATAAAACTCAGGCGGTCGAGCGACCGCCTGAAGATATTCATTAGCCTTGGTGGCTATTGATGTAGTCGATCGCTGCCTGAACGGTAGTGATTTTCTCAGCTTCTTCGTCTGGAATCTCAGTATCAAACTCTTCTTCCAGAGCCATTACCAGCTCAACGGTGTCAAGAGAATCAGCACCCAGGTCTTCAACGAAAGATGCAGAGTTAGTTACTTCGTCCTCTTTCACACCCAGCTGCTCAGCAATGATTTTCTTAACGCGTTGTTCGATATCGCTCATACTATTTAATTTCCTATCAAAACTCGCTTTCGCGATGGTTTTCGTAGTGTATAAAATGTTGAAAAAGATGCAACAAAATCCCGGCTGGTCGAACCACGATTTTACGCTATTTTGCGGTTTTTACCGCAAATAATGCAAATGATTTCGTGAATATCAGACCATGTACATGCCGCCATTGACGTGCAGCGTCTCACCCGTGATGTAGGCTGCTTCGTCAGAGGCTAAAAATGCAACAGCATTGGCGATTTCCTGCGCGTCGCCTAAACGACCTGCCGGAACCTGCGCCAAAATGCCGGAACGTTGCTCTTCGCTCAGTGCACGCGTCATGTCCGTCTCAATAAAGCCCGGTGCCACGACGTTTACGGTAATGCCACGTGACGCAATTTCGCGCGCCAGTGATTTGCTAAAGCCAATCAAACCCGCCTTGGCTGCTGCGTAGTTTGCCTGGCCCGCGTTGCCCATGGTGCCAACAACGGAACCGATGGTAATGATACGACCCACACGTTTTTTCATCATGGCGCGCATAACTGCCTTAGACAGACGGAAAACCGACGTCAGGTTGGTATCCAGGATATCCGCCCATTCGTCGTCTTTCATGCGCATCAACAGATTATCACGCGTAATGCCTGCATTATTGACCAAAATGTCTACTTCGCCAAATTCTGCGCGAACCTTCTCCAGCACGCTGTCGATCGATGCGGGATCGGTCACATTCAGCAGCAGACCTTTGCCGTTATCGCCGAGGTAAGCACTGATGGCTTCTGCGCCGCTTTCGCTTGTCGCGGTGCCAACAACTTTGGCGCCGCGTGCAACCAGCGTTTCCGCGATAGCGCGGCCGATACCGCGGCTCGCGCCTGTTACCAGCGCAACTTTACCTTCAAAGCTCATGATTTTCCTCTTATTCCTGTTCAAGGGCCGCAGAAAGCGACGTCGGATCGTTTACCGCTGCCGCCGTCAGGCTGTCCACAATGCGTTTGGTCAGACCCGTCAGCACTTTGCCCGGTCCCATTTCCAGCAGCTGAGTAATGCCCTGTGACGCCATAAATTCTACGCTCTCGGTCCAGCGAACCGGGCTGTAGAGCTGACGCACCAATGCGTGACGGATCGCCGCCGCATCGCTTTCGCATTTTACGTCAACGTTGTTCACCACCGGAACGGACGGCGCGTTGAAAGTCATCTTTTCCAGCGCGACCGCCAGCTTGTCCGCTGCGGGCTTCATCAGCGCGCAGTGCGACGGCACGCTGACCGGCAGCGGCAGCGCACGCTTTGCGCCAGCGGCTTTACAGGCTGCGCCCGCGCGCTCGACCGCCTCTTTATTTCCGGCAATCACTACCTGACCCGGCGAGTTGAAGTTAACCGGCGAAACCACCTGCCCCTGCGCGCTCTCTTCGCACGCTTTGCGAATCGAGGCGTCATCCAGGCCGATAATCGCCTGCATCGCGCCGGTGCCTTCCGGCACCGCTTCCTGCATCAGTTTGCCGCGCAGCTCCACCAGCTTGATCGCATCGGCGAAATCAATAACGCCTGCGCACACCAGCGCGGAGTATTCGCCCAGGCTATGGCCCGCCATCAGCGACGGCTGCTTGCCGCCCTGCTGTTGCCAGACGCGATAGATCGCGACGGAAGCGGCCAGCAGCGCAGGCTGCGTCTGCCAGGTTTTATTCAGCTCTTCAGCCGGTCCGTTGCTGACCAGCTGCCACAAATCATATCCCAGCGCGTCAGACGCTTCGCGGAAGGTCTCTTCCACCTGCGGATAGCTTGCCGCCAGCTCTGACAGCATGCCGACGGTCTGTGAACCCTGACCGGGGAAAACAAATGCAAATTGCGTCATCTTCAGTTCCTGTGAATCAAAAGCGAACCAGTGCGGAACCCCAGGTGAAACCGCCACCAAAGGCTTCCAGCAGAATCAGTTGTCCGGGTTTGATACGGCCGTCGCGTACGGCTTCATCGAGCGCGCTGGGCACCGAGGCCGCCGAGGTATTGCCGTGACGGTCCAGCGTGACCACCACTTTGTCCATGCCCATGCCGAGTTTTTTCGCCGTCGCGCTGATGATGCGCAGGTTAGCCTGATGCGGCACCAGCCAGTCGAGCATTTCGCGATCGAGATTGTTGGCCTGCAGCGTTTCGTCAACGATGTGCGCCAGTTCGGTCACCGCAACCTTAAAGACTTCGTTGCCAGCCATAGTGAGATAGGCAGGTTCGTCCTGATGGGCGCGATTCTGGTAAGGGAGCGTCAGCAGCTGGCCATAACGGCCGTCAGCGTGCAGGTGAGTAGAGATGATGCCCTGCTCTTCGCTCGCGCCTAACACCACGGCGCCCGCGCCGTCGCCGAACAGAATAATGGTGCCGCGATCGTTCGGGTCAAGGGTGCGTGCCAGCACGTCGGAGCCAATCACCAGCGCATGTTTTACCGCGCCGTTTTTGATGTACTGGTCCGCGACGCTCAGAGCGTAGGTAAAGCCTGCGCAGGCTGCCGCCAGATCGAATGCGGCGCAGTCGTTGATGCCCAGCATCTGCTGGATCATGCAGGCCGAGCTGGGGAACGCATGGCTGGATGAGGTGGTGGCGACGATAATCAGTCCGATTTCGCTGGCCTCTACGCCCGCCATCTCCAGCGCGCGCTGCGCGGCGGCGAAGCCCATGCTGGCCACAGTTTCATCCGGCGCGGCAATGCGGCGCTCACGGATGCCGGTGCGGGTTACGATCCACTCGTCCGACGTCTCCACCATTTTTTCCAGATCCGCATTCGAACGCACCTGGCTAGGCAAATAGCTGCCCGTACCGATAATTTTGGTAAACATCTAGGCTTTGTCACTCCTGGCTAATACAGCATCAAGGCGCGCGGCGATTCGTTCGGGAACCTGCCGTCGCACCGCCTGCTCTGCCTGCTCTATCGCCACGGCGAAGGCGCGTTGATTCGCCGCGCCATGGCTTTTGATCACTGTTCCGCGCAATCCTAACAGACAAGCGCCATTATACTGGTCGGGGTTGAGATGCCCGAAGCGCTGCGCAAGACGTTTCTGAATCCAGCGCCCCAGCAGCTTCAGCCACCATGACCGTTTTTTCCCCTCCCCTGAAGACTTCAGCAGGGAAAGGAACATTCTTACCACGCCTTCCATGGTTTTCAGCGTGACGTTGCCGACGAATCCGTCACACACCAGCACATCTGTCTTGCCGGTAAGGAGGTCGTTGCCTTCCAGGTAACCAATATAGTTAATATGTTCGGACGCTTTTAGCATACTGGCGGCGCCGCGGATACTCTCCAGCCCTTTGGTCTCTTCCTGACCAATATTGAGCAGCGCGACGCGGGGATTGGGGATCGCTAATACCTCTTCCGCCATCACCGCGCCCATTACGGCAAACTGCACCAGCATTTCGCTGTCCGACTCTACGTTAGCGCCTAAATCCAGCACCACCGTTTTGCCGCGCTGCTGATGCGGCAACACGGTCATTAACGCCGGGCGTTCAATGCCGTCCAGCGGTTTTATCATTAATTTCGCCAGCCCCATCAGGGCACCGGTATTACCGGCGCTGATACAGGCCTGCGCTCGTCCCTCTTTCACCAGCTCCAGCGCAATGCGCATTGAACTGCCGCGGCTGTTGCGGATCGCCTGTGAGGGCCGCGCATCGCTTGCAATAACTGACTCGGCAGGAATAACCTGCAAACGCCCCAGTAAGGAGGAATCCGCTTTGGCAAGCAATGGGGTGATGTCGTCGGGAATGCCGACCAGAAGAAGATTGAGATGCGAATGAGAGGCCAGTGCCTGCAAAGCTGCAGGCACTGTCACGCAGGGACCGAAATCCCCGCCCATGGCATCAATAGCCAGGGTCAAACGTGTCAAAGTATCACCTTGCTAAGCGCAAGTCTTACTTGGTGATAACCTTGCGACCGCGGTAGTAGCCATCCGCAGTGATGTGGTGACGCAGATGCGTTTCGCCAGAAACTTTATCTACAGACAGGGCAGCGGTGGTCAGCGCATCGTGCGAACGACGCATACCACGCTTAGAACGGGTGGGTTTATTCTGTTGTACGGCCATGGACCTTACTCCTATTACTTACGCTTTAAACTGGCTAATACGGCAAATGGGTTTGGTTTTTCCGCCTCTGCAGGCAATTTGCCAAAGACCATGTCCGCCTCGGACACTTCACAGTGTTCAGAATCATGCACCGGAACGACCGGCAGCGCGAGAATGATTTCATCCTCTATCACCGCCAGCAGATCGACTTCGCCAAAATCATCGACGTCGATCGGCTCGTAGGCTTCCGGCAGTGCCTCGGCCTGCTCATCATTTGAGACAGGACTGAAGCAATAGCTTACGTGGACAGAGTGAGGAAACGGCTGGTTGCAGCGCTGACAGCGCAATGTAACCTGCACGTCCGCTGTACCTTGCAGTACGGCGAGGCGCTGGCTGTCAACCGCAAACGACATGGCACATTCCACGTCACTGTCCACACTAACAACTGAGTCGGCTACGCGCTCCACCTGTTCAGGGGTGTAAACGCCCTGATAATCGAGGCGTTTTTGAGCGGCGCGGACCGGATCCAGCGTCAGGGGTAATTTTACCTTTTGCATAGGGCGCGCATATTAACTTTGTAACGTCATAGAGTCAAAGAAAAAGGCCGTGTAACAGCATCTTTCACCAGTTATTCGCATCCAGTGCGGCGCACAGTTTAAAATGAGTGTCACCAATTCGCCATTACTATTGTGAAAAAATGCCTGTCTCTATTCTTTTAGCCTCAACCTCGCCTTTCCGCCAGGCGTTATTAGGCAAACTCGGCCTGCCTTTTATTACCGCTGCGCCAGAGGTGGATGAAACCCCGCACGCCGGTGAAGATGCCGAAACGCTGGTCACGCGCCTCGCCGTTGCCAAAGCGCAGGCGCTGGCCGCCGACTATCCCGATAGCTGGATTATCGGTTCGGATCAGGTGTGCGTGCTCAACGGCGCGATTACCGGCAAGCCGCATACCCCCGAGCGCGCTTTCGCGCAGCTACGCCAGGCGAGCGGCAACGCCATCACCTTCTATACCGGCCTAGCGCTCTACCATCCCCGCAGCCAGCGGCTGTTGCAGTGCTGCGAACCTTTTGTGGTGCACTTCCGCCCTCTCAGCGATGAGGAAATCCGCACCTATATAGAGAAAGAGCAGCCTTTACAGTGCGCCGGGAGTTTTAAAAGCGAAGGAATGGGGATTTGCCTGTTTGAACGGCTGGAGGGACGCGATCCGAACACGCTGGTCGGCCTGCCGCTGATCGCGCTCAATAGCATGTTGCGGACGGTCGGCATCAATCCGCTGGGATGATGCCGACCCTGCGTTAGCTTTTCTGCTGACGCAGCGCCTTCAGGCAGCGTTTAAGCTCTTCATCAAGCGGCGCTTCTAAACGCAGCGTCTCGCCGCTGTTGGGATGAGTAAACGTCAGCGCGGCGGCATGCAGGAACAAACGACGCAGCCCGGTAGCGGCCAGCTGACTGTCGAACTCGCGCTCGCCATAGCGATCGTCGAAGGCGATAGGATGACCGGCATGCAGCGTATGGACGCGAATCTGGTGGGTGCGGCCGGTAACCGGGCTAGCCTTGACCAGGGTGGCAAAGGCGAAGCGCTCTTCGACTTTAAAGCGCGTTTCCGACGGTTTGCCTTCGCTGCTGACGCGCACCACGCGTTCGCCGCTCTGCAGAATGTTCTTCAGCAGCGGCGCCTGCACCACTTTCAGGTGTGAGGGCCAGCTGCCGCGCACCAGCGCCAGATAATCTTTCTGCATCCCCTTTTCACGCAGCTGCTCATGCAGCGAGCGCAGCGCCGACCGCTTCTTGGCGACCAGCAGTACGCCGGAGGTATCGCGATCGAGACGATGCACCAGCTCAAGGAAACGCGCCTCCGGGCGCAGCGCGCGCAGCCCTTCGATCACGCCGAAGCTCAGTCCGCTGCCGCCATGCACCGCCGTACCGGACGGCTTGTTCAGCACCAGAATATGGTCATCTTCAAAGATGATCGCTTCCGCCAGTGCCGCCACCTTCTCCAGCTTAGGTGAAACGGCCTGTTCCTCGCGCTCGGCGACGCGCACCGGCGGGATGCGCACCTCATCGCCCGCTTCCAGCTTGTATTCAGGTTTGATGCGTTTTTTATTCACCCGCACCTCACCTTTACGCAGAATGCGATAAATCATGCTTTTCGGCACGCCCTTGAGCTGGGTGCGTAAAAAGTTATCAATGCGTTGTCCGGCATTTTCAGCCGTAATGGCGACAAGCTGTACGCCAGGATTCTCAGTTTTCATGGCGGCGATTCTAAATAGTGTCCTGTGATAGCGCCACCCCTTTTTCTGTGCTTAACTCTCCTCTTGTCGCGCGAAAAAGCGCAGCGTGCGCTGGCTTTTTCAGCAGCCTGCTCATTCGTCCGACATATTAAGGTGTTATGCATCACTAATCTTCATCAGGCGATAAAAGTCGCCTTGCTATATGAAGGTTAGCAATGGAATAATGCTTAAGTTTCTCGTCTGATGCACTTCAGGCCAGAAAAAGAGCTAATTAGTCATTTTGCCGAATGAAACGGACACGCAGCAATGGCGTAAGACGTGATGTTAATTCAGGCACTTAGCGGGCTGCGGGTTGCGGCCTGGACGGAATTTTGAGATGCAGGAGCGATCAGTTTCTTTCCGGCATTTCAGCGCAACGGCGCTGTTTTTCCTTATGAAAAACAGGCCACCGACGTTATTTGCGCCCCTCGCGCAGTCGACAACCGGGAGGTTGACGTAAAGCACTTAGTCACGGGGCCATCGGTCAAAACTCGTCCAGGGTAACTATGCCCGCAGCTTTATCACTCATGTGAGAATAACGAGTCAGAAACGATGAAAAGAATGTTAATTAATGCAACTCAGCAGGAGGAGTTGCGCGTTGCCCTGGTTGATGGACAACGTCTGTACGATCTGGATATCGAAAGCCCCGGACACGAACAGAAAAAAGCCAACATCTACAAAGGTAAAATTACCCGCATTGAACCCAGCCTTGAAGCTGCGTTTGTCGATTACGGCGCCGAGCGCCACGGTTTTCTCCCCCTGAAAGAAATCTCCCGCGAATATTTCCCTGCCAGCTACAACGCACAAGGCCGTCCAAATATTAAAGACGTGCTGCGCGAAGGTCAGGAAGTGATCGTTCAGATTGATAAAGAGGAGCGCGGCAATAAAGGCGCAGCGCTGACCACCTTTATCTCTCTGGCGGGCAGCTATCTGGTGCTGATGCCGAACAACCCCCGCGCGGGCGGCATCTCTCGCCGCATCGAAGGCGACGATCGCACCGAGCTGAAAGAGGCGCTCTCCTCGCTGGAGCTGCCGGACGGCATGGGCCTGATCGTGCGCACCGCGGGCGTAGGCAAATCCGCCGACGCGCTGCAGTGGGATCTGAGCTTCCGTCTGAAACACTGGGAAGCGATCAAGAAAGCCGCGGAAAACCGCCCTGCTCCCTTCCTGATCCATCAGGAAAGCAACGTTATCGTACGCGCCTTCCGCGACTATCTGCGCCAGGATATCGGCGAGATTCTGATCGACAATCCGAAGGTGCTTGAGCTGGCGCGCCAGCATATCGCCGCCCTCGGCCGTCCCGACTTTAGCAGCAAGATCAAGCTCTACACCGGCGAAATCCCGCTCTTTAGCCATTACCAGATCGAATCGCAGATTGAGTCCGCCTTCCAGCGCGAAGTGCGCCTGCCTTCCGGCGGCTCTATCGTTATCGACAGCACCGAAGCGCTGACCGCTATCGATATCAACTCGGCGCGCGCCACGCGCGGTGGCGATATTGAAGAGACAGCGTTCAACACCAACCTGGAAGCCGCCGATGAGATCGCGCGCCAGCTGCGTCTGCGCGACCTGGGCGGCCTGATTGTTATCGACTTTATCGATATGACGCCGGTGCGCCATCAGCGCGCGGTGGAAAATCGCCTGCGCGAAGCGGTACGTCAGGATCGCGCGCGCATTCAGATCAGCCATATTTCACGCTTTGGCCTGCTGGAGATGTCGCGTCAGCGCCTCAGCCCGTCGCTGGGCGAGTCGAGCCATCACGTCTGCCCACGCTGTAGCGGCACCGGCACCATCCGTGACAACGAATCGCTGTCGCTCTCTATTCTGCGCCTGATTGAAGAAGAAGCGCTGAAAGATAATACCAAAGAGGTGCACGCCATTGTTCCGGTGCAGATCGCCTCTTACCTGCTGAACGAAAAACGTGAAGCGGTGAACGCGATTGAGAAGCGCCAGGGCGGCGTCCGCGCCATTATCGTGCCGGACGATCGCATGGAAACGCCGCACTACTCCGTGTTGCGCGTGCGTAAAGGCGAAGAAACGCAGACCCTCAGCTATCATCTGCCGAAGCTGCATGAAGCTGAAATGGCGATGCCGTCAGAAGAGGAACATGCCGAGCGCCGTCGTCCTGAACAGCCTGCGCTGGCCGCTTTTGTGATGCCTGACGCGCCGCCTGTGCCTGTAGAGACCCCGGCAGAACAGCCGAAAGCCGACGCACAGCCTGCGGCCAAACCTGCTGCCGCTGCAACACCGGCCGCAGCAAGCACCAGCAGCACTGGCACCGGCTTCTTCAGCCGTCTGCTGAAAAAGCTGTTCGGCAGCAACGAAGCCGCGCCGACTCCAGCTGTGGAAGCGACGCCAGCGCCGCAGACCAGCAGCGAAGAGAGCGACGGCAGCGCCAAAGAGCGTGGCGATCGTCGCAACAACCGCCGCAACAATAACCGTCGCGAGCGTACGCCGCGCAACGGCGAAAACCGCGAGCCGCGCGAGAGCCGCGAACCGCGTGAAAATCGTGAACCGCGCGAACCACGCGAAAGCCGTGAGCCGCGTGAAGGCCGCGAGCCGCGCGATAACGCTGATAACCGCCGCAATAAGCGTCAGGCGCCGCAGAATGAAGCACGCGAAGAGCGCAGCCCTGTTCTGAGCGACGAAGCGCGCCAGCAGCGCGAAGAGCAACAGCAGCAGCGTCGCGAACAGCGCGCTGAGCGTCAGCGTCGTCGTCAGGAAGAGAAACGCGCGCAGCAGGAAGCGAGCAAAGCCGTCGAGCAGGCCGTTGCTGAAGTGGTCGAGACGCCGGAAGCGCAGGAAGAAGAGCGCGTTCAGGTTATGCCGCGCCGCAAACCGCGCCAGCTGGCACAGAAAGTGCGCATTATTGACGAAAGCGAGCAGCCGGTAGCTGAAGCTGTCGAGCCGCAGCCAGAGGTTGCGCGCAGCCTGCCGCAGAGCGAAGAGCCTGTGGTACTGCACGATCAGGATGAGGCAGAGAGCCGCGACAACGGCAATATGCCGCGCCGTTCGCGCCGTTCGCCGCGCCACCTGCGCGTCAGCGGTCAGCGTCGTCGTCGCTATCGTGATGAGCGTTATCCAACCGAGTCCGCTATGCCGCTCGCCGCTGCCGCTGCTTCGCCAGAGATGGCATCCGGTAAAGTCTGGGTACGCTATCCGGTCGCACAGCCGGTTGAGACTCAACAGCCGCAGCAGGAAGCGCCGGATTACAGCCAGCAAGAGACCGCAGAGATCATTGCGCTGCCGGTCGCCGCGGAAGAGATCGCGCCGCAGAGCGCTGATGAAGTGCATCAGGCTGAACCGCAGGCAGAAACGCCGGTAACGCTGGTTAATACGGATAACACCACGCCGATTGACGCGCCGGTGAACCATGAACCTGCCGTTATCCCGGCCGCCGACGAAGCGAAAGCGGAAGCGATCGCCGAACAGGCTGTTCCCGCTGCCCCGGTCGAGGAAGAGACGCCCGCTGTCGCTACCGAGATCGCCGCTGAAGCCGCACACGACGTAACGCCAGAAGCAGAAGCGCAGGTTGAGGAAGTGCTGAACGCGCCGGTTGCGGCGGAAAGCAAGCCTGAGCCGATCACCGAACCGCATGCGCCCGTCCCGGCGCGCGACGCCGCACCGCAGCAAGCTGCCGTCCGCTTTACGCATCACGCCACCGCGCCGATGACCAAAGCACCGGCACCAGCCTGGCAGCCGGAGCCGGTACGCCACAGCGACTGGGTACGCTCGCCGTTCGCCTTCGAGGGCAAAGGCTCCGCTGGCGGTCACAGCGCGACGCATCAGGCCACCGCGCCTGCGACCCGACCTGAAAGCGCCGAATAATCTGACGCGACACAGTAGAACCCCGGCTTGCCGGGGTTTTTTATTTCTGCTCCTGGGCCAGAACAGGGGCGATGTACCGGCTCATTCAGCCTGGCGTTTTATTCCGCTGTAGTTGCAGCGCCTTATTACAGGCAAAAAAAATCCCACGATACCGGTCAGGGTCGTGGGACAAAATGAGCATGTCCGGTTCAGGCATGCTCGAATTCCTTTTTATTGTCAGGCGTTAAGCTGGAACAGCGACAGCTTGGACATGTCGGTAAAGGTCTTGTAAGAGGCCTGAAGCGCCGTTTGCTGCATGGTGTAGCTGGAGATAGCCGAGGTGTAGTCGGTATCGACCAGGTTGCTCATTTCGGTGCTCAGGATAACGTCGCGATTCCCGCCCTGCCCGTCCAGCGTGCTCAGCTCAGAGAGCTGGGTGCCGATTTCAGAACGCACAGTCAGCACGTTATTCAGCGAGTTGCTCAGGCCGCGGTTGGTTTTATCCATCGCATCCTGAAAGGTCTTTTGAGTAGCAGCGTCAGCATCTGCCTGCGGCGTCTTCAGCGCAGCAATTGCGCTGTCGAGCATATTAAAGACATTGGTTTCGCTGGCGCTGCCGTCCGGCTCTTTGGTGGCGTTGCCGGTAATCGACATAAAGATATCGTCGCCGGTGTGCCCCACGGTCATGGTGCGGCTGGTATCGACCTTCTGCGTAATCGCGTCGGTGCCGCCTGTATAGCTCACCGCGCCGCTGCCGTTGTCTGCAAAGGGCGCGCTGTCCGTTTTATAACCGGCGAAGATATAGCGGCCGTTACCGTCTTTACTGTTCGCCAGGTTCAGCAGCTGCGAGCGCAGGCCCTCCAGCTGGGTGGCGATTGAGCCGCGGTCGTCGTCGCTCAGCGTGCCGGTAGAGCCGTAAACGATCAGCGTCTGCGCATCCTGAATGGTGCTGGTTACGCTGGTGAGCGTATTCTCTTCCATCGACAGCCCCTGGTTTGCAAAGGTGCGCGCCAGCGCGTACTGGCTGCTCTGCGCCTGGGTCTGCGCCAGCACCACCGAGCGTGACGCAGCGATAGGATCGTCTGATGGGTTGTTAACGCGGCGGCCGCTGGAGAGCTGCTCGCCGACTTTCAGCCAGGAGGATTGCGAATCGCTGATACCGCGCACCTGCTGGTTAAAAATCATGTTTGTACTGAGTCGCATGGTTCTTTTCCTTAGCGGATGTTAAGCAGCGCGTCGAAAATGGAGCTGGCGGTTTGCAGCACCTGCGCGTTCGCCATGTAGTACTGCTGATATTTGGTCAGGTTGGCGTACTCTTCGTCGAGGTTGACGCCTGAGACCGACTGCTGGCGATCGGTCAGCTGATCCACCACGTTTTTCTGGGTGGTGCTGGCGGTTTCCAGCGTGCTGGTTTTGTTACCGACGGTGCTGACGATGCTGGCGTACGCCTGCGACAGCGTAGCGTTGCCGTTCACAACCTTCGCGTCCTGCAGAGCCAGCAGCTTCTGGGCGTTGCGGTTGTCGCTTTCGCCACCCGTAGCGCCTGCTGCGGCAATCTGCGACTCACTGGTAATAGCGACAGACATATTGCCAATCACGTTCTGCACTGGCTTCACCAGGAAGCTGTCCTGCGCGTTCGGCGTGCCGTTTACGGTCAGCTGCAGACCGTCGAAGCTCAGCGTGGCGTTGCCGGATGGGTCTGTACCCGCCGTCGCGGTGATCTTCACGTTGTCTGAGGCGCGCGTAACGTTCCAGCTGCTGCCGTCATAGCTGACAGTATAGTTAGAGGCTTTCAGCGCGCTGGTATCGGTCCAGGCTGCCGTCACGGTCGTGGACGAACTGTTTTTGCTGTTGCTCTGTACGGTCGGGCTGCCGATGGTGAAAAAGTCAGTACCCTGATCGCCGTTGCCGTCATAGCCCTGCTTATGCACCGCGTTAAAGCTGGTGGTAAAGGCTGCTGCCAGCTGGCCGAGCTGGTTTTGCGCGGTGTCGAGATCCTGCGAGCGGAAAGTCAACAGGCCGCCTAACGAGCCGGTAGTAATGCTCTTATCGGCGATCTCGACATTGCCTGCGCTGTTATCGACATAACCGACGGAGGTACGCGTAGGATCGCTGCTGGAAGGCATCGCCACCAGGCTGGTGGCTTTGTTGCCGTTGACCAGCGTCAGGTTGCCCATTGAGACAATATAGTTGCCGTCCTGCTTAGAGACGCTCACCCCGACGATGTTATTCAGGTTGTTCACCAGCTGATCGCGCTGATCCATCAGATCGTTCGGCTGCGCGCCGCTTGCGGTGCTGAGCTTGCCGATCTGCTTGTTGAGGTCGGCGATCTGGCTGGTGAAGGTGTTGATCTGGTCAACGTTTGAGGCGACATCAGTGTTGACGCTGCCCTGCATATTGGTCAGATACTGCGCGGTGGTCTGGAACTGGTTTACCAGGCCCTGCGCATTGCTCAGCATCGACTGGCGCGCAGAGGGGTCGTTCGCGTTGCTCACCACGTTCTGCAGGTTAGTAAAGAAGCCCTGAATCGACGTAGAGAGGCTGGTGGTCGAGGTCGAGAGCAGATCGTCAATATTGGAGATCTGCGAATACTGGGTATTAGCCGCGCTGTAGGTGGCGCTGGAACCGCGCAGCTGCGCCGTAATGAACTCGTCATACTCGCGCTGCACGCCGCTGATGTTGACGCCGTTGCCGTAATAGCTGTTGCCCTGCAGCGTGCTGTTCGCCTGCGCCAGCTGAATCGTCTGGCGCGAGTAGCCCGCGACCGTGTAGTTAGTGATGTTATTGCTGGTGGTGCTCAGCGCCGCCTGTGCGGCGCTCAGCCCACTCATCGCAGAGTTTATTATGCTGGACATCTCGGTTCCTTTCTTTCCCGTTAAGCGGGCTGGCAGTCATCAGTGCTCGCCCGTGCGCGAAAACGCGTCTGGCATCTGCTTGTATTATCGGCGCGCTTAAGTGAAACTTGAGGCTTAAGCTTCAGAAGAGATCGTTTAAATCTTTGCTGTACGCCTTTACGACTTTTTCGCCCATGTTTTTGAATTGCTGGATCATTCCCACCAGTTTCTGCGCATATTTCGGATCGGTGGCGTAACCGGCGGCCTGCAGCGCCTGCGCCCCCTGTTCGGCGCTCTGCGCGGTGGTGACGGCGGCGTAGCGCGGATTGTTTGAAAGCAGCTTCACGTAGTCGGTCAGCGCCTCGAAATAGGAGTGATAGACGCGGAAGCTGGCGCGCACCTTCTTCGCCTCACCCTGGTCATACTCGGTGGTCATGATATCGGTGGTCTCACCCTTCCAGTCGCCGCTCGCCTTGATACCGAATACGTTGTAGCTCGGTTTGCCGTCGCGGGTCAGGATCTGGCGCTGGCCCCAGCCCGACTCCAGCGCCGCCTGCGCCAGGATCAGGTGGTGCGGAATGCCGCTCTGGGCGCTGGCGGCCTGCGCCGGCTGCGCCAGCTGGGCGATAAACTCGCTGCTGTCGGCCGGCAGGTTTGCCGGGGAAACCGGCAGGCGCGGCACAGCCTTGCGCACCATCTGCTCCAGCTGGCTCGAAGCCGCCGCGCTGTAGATAAAGCTGTCATCGAGCGGCATCGGTACCGTACCGGCGCGCTCGTCAGGCTCCTGCGCCGGCTGCATCTGCTTGACGATAAGATCGGCCATGCCCAGTCCGCGCTTGCCGATCTCCTGCGCAATCTGCTGATCGTACATTGAGGTAAACATTTTGGTCGATTCGTTGCTGAAGATACCGTCCTGCGGCAGCGCTTCGCGCATGCTCTTCATCATCATCTGCACAAACATTCCCTCGACCTGCTTTGCAACCTGTAGCGCCTTGCCTTTCGGGTCGGTGCTGGCTTCGCGCTTCAGGTCGTTCAGCGAGCGGCTGTCAAAAGCCGCGTTCATCAGCGATTGCGTATCCATCGTCAGATAATTTCCAGTTTGGCGCGCAGACAGCCCGCGCTCTGCATCGATTGCAGAATGGACATCAGTTCGATTGGCGAGGCGCCTAACGCATTGAGCGCGCGCACCACGTTGTTCAGGTTGGCGCTGGCGCTGACGTGCTGCAGCGCGCCGCCGCTCTGACGCATATCGATCTGCGTTTGCGGTGTTACCACCGTCTGACCGCCGCCAAATGGCGTATTCGGCTGGCTGACGTTTTGCGACTGGTTGACCGTGACCGACAGGTTGCCCTGCGCCACCGCACAGGTGTTCAGCGTCACTTCACGATTCATCACCACCGAACCGGTACGCGAGTTGATGATGACTTTGGCATCTTCAACCGGGATTGAGACGTCGATGTTCTGGATCTCCGCCAGCATGCGAACCTGAGAGCTGTTGTTGGGCGATACGCGCACCTGTACGGTACGGGCGTCAAGCGCCGTCGCCATACCGTAGCCGCCGCGTGCGTTGATGGCGTCGGCGATACGCTGCGCCATCGAGAAATCTTCATTGTTCAGCTGCAGGTTGAGGGTGTTCTGGCTGCCGAAGTTGCTCTGCAGTTCGCGCTCAACGGTAGCGCCGCCGGTGATGCGGCCGCCGTTAAGCTGGTTAACCTGCACGCTGCTGCCGCCCGCCGACGCGCCCGCGCCGCCGACCAGAATATTACCCTGCGCCAGCGCGTAAACCTGGTTATCGACGCCTTTCATCGGCGTCATCACCAGCGTGCCGCCGCGCAGGCTTTTGGCGTTACCCAGCGAGGAGACCACCACGTCGATGGTTTGTCCCTGACGGGCGAAAGCGGGCAGCTGCGCCGTCACCATAACCGCCGCGACGTTTTTCAGCTGCATGTTGGTGCCCTGCGGCACAGTAATCCCGAGCTGGGAGAGCATGTTGCTGACGGTCTGGGTGGTGAACGGCGTCTGGGTGGTCTGGTCGCCGGTGCCATCGAGGCCCACGACCAGGCCGTAGCCGATCAGCTGGTTGTCGCGCACGCCCTGTACGCTGGTCAGATCGCGAATACGGTCTGCGTGAGCGCTCAGGCTGAGGCCGAATGCCAGACTCAGGCCCAGCAGTAAACTTTTCATACTTTTCATCATGACCTCATTACATCGGCGAGATGTTCAGGAAGAAACGCTGGAACCAGCCCATCGTCTGCGCTTCGTTGATATAACCATTGCCGACATATTCGATACGGGCATCGGCCACCGCCGTCGACAATACCGAGTTGCTGGCGCTGATCGTGCGCGGGTTCACCACGCCGGAGAAGCGAATAAATTCGGTGCCCTGGTTAATTTCAATCTGTTTTTCACCGACCACGTGCAGGTTGCCGTTCGACAGTACCTGATTCACGGTGACGGTAATGGTGCCGGTAAAGGTGTTATTGGCGGTTGCGCCGCCTTTACCTGCGAAATCGTTTTTGCCGTTGGCGCCCAGGTTGGCTTTAGCGCCGTCGGCACCAACCAGGCCATTCAGGCCGGTCGGAATGGCGTCAAGACCGAAGCTGGCGCTGCCGTCGCGGGTCGCGTTGGCTGAGGAGCTCTTGCTGGCGCTGACGTTTTCCTGCAGCGTAATGGTGAGCGTATCGCCGATATTGCGCGGACGACGGTCCTCAAACAGCGGCTGATAGCCGTAGTTGAGCGGCGCGACGCCCTGGAAAATAGAGCCGTTGACCACCGGCGGAGCGGAAGGCAGAGGCTGTGCCGTCGTTGCGCCTGCCACCAGCGGCGTGCGCGGCACTAACGCACAACCGTTAAGGGTCAGCAGCACGACCGCCACCAACCAATGTCCAGGCTTAATATTCAGTTGCTTCGCCACGGAGTCACGACCTTATAGATGTGTTGACTTCAGGCCAGCCTGCGCTGGCCCTGATAACCGGAATTAAATCTGTGTTAATTTCTGCAGCATTTGATCGGAGGTGCTGATCGCTTTGCTGTTGATTTCATAAGCGCGCTGCGTCTGGATCATGGTGACCAGCTCTTCCGCCACGTTGACGTTAGAGGTTTCCACATAACCCTGATAGAGCAGGCCCGCGCCGTTCTGGCCTGGCGTGCTCTGGGTGGGTGCGCCTGACGCCTGGGTCTCCTGGTAGAGGTTTTCGCCCATGCTGTCGAGACCGGCATCGTTAATAAAGGTGCTGAGCGTCAGCTGCCCTACCTGAGCCGGGTTGGTCTGGCCCTGCTGCGTCACGCTCACCACGCCGTCGCGCGAGATAGTGATGCTGGTGGCGTTAGCCGGGATGGTAATGCCTGGCTGTACCGGATAGCCGGCGTTGTTCACCAGCTGGCCGTTTTGATCCACCTGGAACGAACCGTCGCGGGTATAGGCAGAGGTGCCGTCCGGCAGCTGTACTTCAAAGTAGCCCTGGCCATTGATCGCCACGTCTTTGGAGTTGCTGGTCTGCGACAGGTTGCCCTGGGTATGCAGACGTTCGGTAGTGACCGGACGCACGCCGGTACCGATCTGCAGGCCCGACGGCAGCGTGGTCTGTTCGGAAGACTGCGTGCCCGGCTGGCGCAGAGTCTGGTACATCAAATCTTCAAAAACCGCGCGCGAACGTTTAAAGCCGTTCGTGCTGACGTTTGCCAGGTTGTTGGAGATGACGTCCATATTGGTTTGCTGGGCGTCAAGACCGGTTTTGGCGATCCATAAAGAACGAATCATCTTTTTTCCTCTGCCTTAGCTGCTCATGTTAAGCAGCTGGTTGGCTTTTTGTTCGTTTTCGTCGACGTTGGTGATGACTTTCATCTGCATCTCGAAACGTCGGGCGTTGGCAATCATATCGACCATAGTTTCGACCGGCTTGACGTTGCTGCCCTCCAGCACGCCCGGCATTACCTGCACCGTGGCGTCGTTGGCCAGCGTCGCGCCGCGCGTTGCCTGCGTCGCCTGGGTGGGACGGAACATGCCGTCGTCGCTGCGCTGCAGCTCTTTGCCAGTGGCCTTTACCAGTTTCAGACGACCAATCTGCACCGTCGCGTTAGGCGCATCGCCCGCATTGCGCGAGGTGATGGTGCCGTCCGCCGCGATGGTCAGTTCAGCACCCTGCGGTATCGCGATTGGGCCGCCATCGCCCATAACGGGATTGCCCTGTACGGTCAGAATGCCGGTCGAGCTGATTTGCATATTGCCGTTGCGGGTATAGGCTTCGCTGCCGTCGGCGGTGCGTACCGCCAGCCAGCCATCCTGTCCCATCGCTACATCCAGCGTGCGTCCGGTATTGTCCATCGCGCCCTGGCTCATATCGGCGCCGGGCGTCGAGGCGGCTACCAGGGTGCGCGTCGGCAGCGACCAGCCGCTGACCGGCACCGCGCGGAGCGCGTTGAGCTGCGCGCGAAAGCCAGGCGTTGAGGCATTGGCGAGGTTGCTGGCCGTTACGGCCTGCTGATCCAGCGTCTGGCTGGCCGCGCCCATCGCGGTATATATCGCGTGATCCATAAAGCAATCCCGTTAGTGAATTAACGCAAGTTAACCAGGGTGTTAAGAATCTGGTCCTGAGTTTTGATGGTCTGGGCGTTCGCCTGATAGTTGCGCTGCGCCACGATCATGTTTACCAGTTCTTTACTCATATCGACGTTCGACGCTTCCAGCGCGCCGGAGGTCAGCGAACCGAAGGTGCCGGTGCCTGCCACACCGACCGCTGCCTGGCCGGAGGAGCTGGTGGCGGACCAGACGTTGTCGCCCTGCGACTGCAGCCCTTCCGGGTTAGAGAAACTGGCCAGTACGATCTGTCCCAGCAGCTGCGTTTTCTGGTTCGAGTAGCTACCGGTAATGGTGCCGTCGTCGTTAATGGCGTAGCTGGTGAGGTCGCCCGGCGCGTAGCCATCCTGAGTCGGGTTGCCGAAGGTGGTGGTGCCGGTGTTCTGCTGCAGGCTGCCCAGCATGCTCAGCGCAATGGTCTGATTCGCCGCCGCGCCGTTTGCGCCGTTAATGGTCAGGTTTACGGTTGAACCCGTCCCGCCGTTAAGGCCGGTCATTTTACCGCTGCTGTCGAACGTCGCGGTGAAATCGCCCGCGCTGGTGCCGGTAGTGGAGTCGATCGCGTGCACCGTCCAGTTGTTGTCGGCAGTTTTGACGTAGTACATGTCGAGGGTGTGATCGTTACCCTGCGAGTCATAGACCGTCATGGTGCTTTTCGCGTTATAGCTGTCAGCGTTGCTGGCGCTGAAAGGCGTCACCGTTGGAGTGGTGCTGGTAGAGTTCAGGTTCGCCACCTGAGTCGCGGTAGTGGTCGCGCGCGCCGTCATCTGGGTGGTTGGAATGCTCAGCGCGACCGGGTTGGCGCCGGTCTGCACCGTCGGCGGCGTGCCGCTCACCGGATAGCCGGTCACAAACTGGCCCTGGGTGTTCACCAGGTTACGGTTCGCATCCAGCGTAAACTGGCCGTTGCGCGAGTAGTAAACCGCGCCGCTGGCGTCAGCCACGCGGAAGAAGCCGTTGCCGCTCAGCGCGACGTCCAGGCCGCGGCTGGTAGTGGTGGTAGAACCGTCGTTGAAGTTCTGGATCACCGCCGCCACTTTGGTACCGAGACCGACGTTAGAACCGGCGAACATATCGGCGAAGGCGATGGTGCTGGACTTAAAGCCAGCCGTCGCGGAGTTGGCGATGTTGTTGCCGATAACGTCCAGGTTGCTGGAGGCAGCGCCCAGGCCGCTCACCGCTTGGGAAAATGACATGTTTATTTCTCCTGCTTACAGGTTAATCAGAGAATCTGACGTACTTGGTCAAGGGTTGCGGAGCCCGCGGTGCCGAGATCCAGTTTGGTTGTGCTGTCTGCCGTCGATACGCCATTGACGTAGGCGTAACTGAGCGGCTGGGCCACCAGTTGCGTGCTGCCATTGCTGGCGGCGATTGAAACCGTATATTTTCCGTCCGGCGCGGTAGAGCTGTCCGCCAGGGTGCCGTCCCACGAGAAGGTATGCACGCCGGATGAGAGCGCGCCCAGATCGATGGTGCGCACCACGTTGCCACTGCCATCTTTAATGGTGGCGGTCGTAGCGGTAGAGGCGGTGGTCAGCTCAACGCCAAACGGCGTAGTAGTGCCCTTGCCGACCAGCACCTGCGAGCCGTCAACCATCACGCCGTGGCCGATGAGCGTCGAACTCTGCAGCGACTGGCTGGTGCTGATCTGGCCGGAGATCGAGCCGAGCGTGGTATTGAGTTTTTCAATGCCGCTCAGGGTGTTGATCTGCGCCAGCTGCGTGGTGAGCTGGCTGTTATCCATCGGATTAGTGGGATCCTGATTCTGCAACTGCGTCACCAGCATGGTCAGAAACTGGTTCTGCAGATCCTGTGCGCTGTTGCTGGTGCCGGTGCTGGACGAGCTAAGGACCGTGGGGTCCAGCTTCTCATTGACGCCTACTGCAATGCCCATGTTTTATCTTCCTCAGGAACCCATCGTCAGGGTTTTCATCATCATTGACTTCACGGTGTTCAGAACCTCGACGTTGGCCTGATAGCTGCGCGACGCCGACATGGTGTTAACGGATTCCGCCACCACGTCCACGTTCGGCATCTTCACGTAGCCCTTGTCGTCCGCCAGCGGGTTGCCTGGGTCGTACACCAGCTTCGCCGGAGAGGGATCGTCCAGCACCTGCGCCACTTTTACGCCGCCGGTCGCCGCGCCAGGTGCCGCATCGGTCTGAAACACCACCTGCTTCGCCACGTAAGGCTTGCCGTCGGGGCCGGTGACGCTGTCGGCGTTCGCCAGGTTACTGGCGCTAACGTTAAGACGCTGGGATTGCGCGGTCATCGCTGAGCCGGCAATGTCAAAAATATTCAGCAGTGCCATGTTTATTGCCCCTGTAACACGCTCATCATGCTCTTGATCTGGCTGCTGATGAGGGTGAGATCGGTCTGATACTTCAGACTGTTGTCCGCGAACTGGGTACGTTCGCGATCCATATCGACGGTGTTGCCGTCGGCCGCAGGCTGATCGGGAATGCGATAGAGCAGATTTGCCGATGCCGCCGAGTTGACCTGCGCTTCGATATGGCGCGGCGAGGTCACCTTAAGCGCCATGCTGCTGCCTTCGGCGCGGCCGTTTTTCATTACCCGACTGAGCTCGCTGGCAAAGTCGATATCCCGCGCCTGATAGCCAGGGGTATCGGCGTTGGCAATGTTTGACGCCAGGATCTCCTGGCGTTGAGCACGCAGGTTGAGGGCTTCAGTGCCGAATTGCAGCGCAGCATCCAGTTTGTCGAGCATGCTTCCTCCGCGAATGAGAATTTCGAGTGGACAGCTTAATTGGGGAAAAGCAAGGGCTATCGTCTGAATAACGCCAAAAATCACAGCTATTTTTCGCCTTGATTTTTTCGCGGCACGAGTACACTCGTCGCCATCAGCAGCAAGGAGTTTTTTTGATGCGTAACATGACCTACCTGTTGGCCGGCCTGCTGGCGCTTATCGCCCTGCCCGCCAGCGCCACCGATCTGCCCGCTCAGCTGACACGCTTTTTTCAGGCTCGCGATGTGCAGCATGCAGCAGGCATGACGGTTGAAATCAAGACGCCGCAGGCGCAGTGGCCGACCTGTGACGCCCCTCAGCTTACGTTGCCTGGCAACACTCGCCTGTGGGGGCCGATGAGCGTGGCCGCTACCTGCGGCGATACGCGACGCTTTCTTCAGGTTCAGGTGCAGGTCACCGGTCAGTATCTGGTGGCGACACGTCTGCTGGCGCGCGGCTCTACGGTAAGCGCCGACGATTTTCGCCTGCAAAGCGGCCGCCTCGATACCCTGCCGGCGCGCGCGCTGCTGGACGTGAGTTCAGTAGCGGACGCGGTGGTGCTGCGCGATATTCAGCCGGGCCAGCCGGTGACGCTGTCGATGATGCGTCAGCCGTGGCGCGTAAAGGCGGGTCAGAGCGTGATGGTTATCGCCAGCGGCGAAGGCTTTAACGCCAGCGGCGAAGGCAAAGCGTTAAACAATGCGATTATGGCGCAGTCGGTGCGCGTGCGTATGGATAATGGCCAGGTGGTGAGCGGAAAAGTCGATGCGGATGGGAATATTCTGATATCGCTATAAGGCGCTAAAGAACGCTGATGTTCTGCCGATAGAGAAATCAACTAAGCGATTACGCTATTCTGATTCAGGTGGCAGTTTCCCCTGACCGTACAGGAGCCCGAATATGAGCATCGACAGAACGCAACCTCTGAAGCCCGTCGCCACCGTGCAGACCCGCGAAAGCAACGAGTCCGCAACCGGTAAAACGCGCCAGGCATCGAGCACAACCGCAACGACTACCGCGCCCGCCGCCGCTCAGGTTAGCCTGAGCAATGCGCAGTCGCAGCTGACCCAGTCGGGCAGCAAAGATATTAACGTGGCGCGCGTCGAACAACTGAAAACCGCCATTCGCAATGGCGAACTGAAAATGGATACCGGCAAGATCGCCGATGCGCTGATTGCCGACACTAAGGCGTATTTAGAGGGTAAATAATCCCCATGAACAACCTGTTGACCACACTGGATAAGATGCAGGAGGTGCTCTCCTCTCTTTCGAACGTTATCGAAGAGGAGCAGCTTCAACTCTCCGCGGGCAGGATTAACAGTAATCTGCTGCAGCGCATTACCGAAGATAAAGGCGCGCTGCTGGCGACGCTGAGCTATCTCGACGAGATGCGTCGCAGCACCGAGCGTCAGCTCGGCACCCAGGCGCCTTATGCTGGTCACAGTGATATGACGCGCCGCTGGCAGAGCATTGGCCAGATGACGCGTCGCCTGAATAACGCCAATACCCATAACGGTATGCTGCTTAATCAGCAGATCCGCTTTACCGAAGAGGCGCTGGCCGTACTCAAGCCGCATCAGACGCAGGCGTTTTACGGCCCGGACGGGCTGGGTAAAGGTCAGACGACGCTGAGCCGTAAAGTATAAAAGGCGGGTTTGCAGTCGGGCACTGCTCACTGCAAACCCGTTCAGCACATTTATGTGCGCGCGTTCCGCAACCTCCCGGTCGCGGAACGCTTTGTGCTGCGTCTTTGTTACTCGCCCGTTAGCTTTGTCGGCGCATAAAAAAATCCCGCCTTCTGAGCGGGATTTTTGCTGTTTTACATCTGTGCCCGGCGCGCATAGTCGCGCGGTCGAAAGCCAAGCAGGCCCAGCGTCAGGAAGTAAGCGCCGCCACCCACCGCGCAGACCGCCGCCAGACGCAGCAAACGCCAGACCATCGCGCCCTCTTCCCAGGCCGGCATCAGCGAAAGAATGCCTACCAGCGCCGCCGCCATTACCGCCACCGCAATCAGCAGGCGCAGCAGAAAGCTCGCCCAGCCCGGCTGCGGCTGAAAAATTTTCTGTTTACGCAGCTGCCAGTAGAGCAGCCCGGCGTTGAGACAGGCTGCCAGCCCGATCGAGAGCGACAGTCCGGCATGCTTCAGCGGGCCGATAAAGGCCAGGTTCATTAGCTGAGTCATCAATAGCGTAATCATGGCGATCCTGACCGGCGTCTTGATGTCCTGACGCGAGTAGAACCCCGGCGCCAGCACTTTCACCACGATCAGCCCCATCAACCCTACCGAATAGGCAATCAGCGCGCGCTGCGTCATCAGGGCGTCAAAAGCGGAGAACTTGCCGTACTGGAACAGCGCGACGGTCAGCGGGCCGGAGAGAATGCCCAGCGCCACCGCGCTCGGCAGCGCCAGCAGGAAGCAGAGGCGCAGACCCCAGTCCATCAGTCGTGAATATTCGTCGTGATTGCCGCTGGAAAAGCTCTTCGCCAGCGACGGCAGCAGAATAGTGCCGAGCGCCACGCCCAGCACGCCCGACGGGAACTCCATCAGGCGATCGGCGTAATACATCCAGGAGACAGAGCCGGAGACGAGGAAAGAGGCGAAAATGGTATTGATGATAAGCGAGATCTGGCTGACGGAGACGCCGAGGATCGCCGGTCCCATCTGGCGCATTACGCGCCAGACGCCCGCATCCTTCAGGTTAATGCGCGGCAGCACCAGCATGCCGATTTTTTTCAGATGCGGCAGCTGATAGAAGAGCTGCAGCACGCCGCCAGCTACAACCGCCCACGCCAGCGCCATGACCGGCGGATGGAAGTGCGGCGCGGCGAAAAGCGCAAAGCCGATCATGCTGATATTCAGCAGCGTAGGCGCAAAGGCGGGAACGGAAAAGCGGTTCCAGGTATTGAGGATGGCGCCCGCCAGCGAAGCGAGCGAAATCAGCAAAATATAGGGAAAGGTGACGCGCAGCAGCGCGCTGGTAAGCGCGAACTTATCGGCGGTATCGGCAAAGCCGGGCGCGGTAACCAGTATCACCCAGGGGGCGGCGACCATCCCCGCGACCGTTACCAGCGCCAGCGCCAGCGTCAACAGGCCGGAGACGTAAGCGACGAAGAGCCGCGTCGCCTCTTCGCCCTGCTTGCTTTTATACTCGGCGAGGATCGGCACAAAAGCCTGAGAAAAAGCGCCTTCGGCAAAAATACGCCGCAGCAGGTTAGGCAACTTAAAGGCGACGAAGAAGGCGTCCGTGGCCATCCCGGCGCCGAACACCCGCGCCACAATGGCGTCACGGGCAAAACCCAATACGCGGGAAAACAGGGTCATGGAACTGACCGCTGCCAGCGATTTCAACAGATTCATAATTGGCGCGCGTCCTGAAAAGAGTCGGCAAAATGAGCTACTTAGCGCGGGCGCCCAGCGGCGCCCGGCGATAGTCTACTGCCATGGCGGGAAATGACCAGTGCGGAGTGTTACAAGGCGTTATTCCTTTTCCGCCTCGCGCCACATTTTTTCTACCACGCGCTGCGCCAGCAGCGCCTGTTCGCCACCGGTCTCAGGCATCGTCTGATTCTGCACGCACTGGATAAAATGGTGCGCCGCGCCGCTAAAACCGCGCTGGGCCAGATGGCTTTGCCAGGCGGGCGGCGGGTCGATGCGCACGCCGTCGCCGCGCTCTTCCTGCCAGTCGCGCATCTCCAGCACGTCAATGCACCGGTCTTCGCCGACCAGGCTCACGCGCTCGCGCTGGCTGCCCGCGCGGCGATGCATGCTGGTAGCGACTTGCACGCCTCCGGCGTTGAAATGATGCTCGGCATAGAGCATCTCGCCGCGCTCGTTGGTGCTGATATGGCCATGAAGCTGTCTGGCGCGACCGCCCGCCAGCCACAGCGCGGTATCCACCACGTGCAGGTAATCATCGAGCAGCGTAAAGCGCAGATCCTGCGGCCCCACGCTGTCGATGCGATGCTTTTCCATACGCAGGCTGGCGGCCTGCGGCATCGCCACCTGTAGCTGCTGATAACGCGGCGCAAAGCGACGATTGAAGCCCACCATCAGTTTGCGGCCGCGCTTTTCCGCCAGCGCCACCAGCGCCTCGGCCTGGTTGTAATTGTCAGCCAGCGGCTTATCCACCAGCACATCTTTTCCCGCCAGCAGCAGCGCGTTGACAATCTCATAGTGGGTGGCGGTGCTGCTGTGGACGAAGGCCGCATCGCAGGCATCCGCCAGCGCATTCAGCGAGGAGAAACAGGTCATACGGTAGCTGTCGCACACCGCGCGCGCCTTCTGCTGGTCAGGTGAAAACGCGCCGGCCAGCGTCCAGCTCTCCGCCTGCGCCAGTACCGGCAGCCAGGCTTTCTGCGCTATCGTGCCCAGCCCGACAACGCCAATTCGCAATTTCATCTCATCCTCCTTTATGCAGCAGCGTCTGCACCTGCGCCTGTAAGGCAGAAAGCGACTGCTCAAGCACCGCGACACGCGCGCTGAGATCGCTGTTATCCTCCCGCGGCGTTTCTGCTTCGGCCGGAGCTTGCTCATCGCCAAACAGATGCAGATAGCGACTCTCACGTTTGCCCGGCTCGCGCGGCAGCCGCGCCACCCTCTCTTGTTCGACTAATCCGGCCAGCGTATTTTCAACCTCCGCGACCTCAGCAAAGTCGTGCAGCCTGCCGCTGCGCGTGCGCAGTTCGCCCGGCGTTTGCGCGCCGCGCAGAAACAGCAGCGTCAGGATCGCTATCTCGGCGCTGCTAAGCTGAAGGTTGCCGAAGGTGGAGTTACAGAAGCGCTGCTCATATTTCACCACGCGCTGGCCGAAGCCGCTGTTAGCAGTCACCAGATGCTTTTTCGCCAGTCGGTCCAGCTCATCCTGCACCTCGCTTTCCGTCAGGTTCATCACCGGCTCGCGGTTCGATTTCTGATTGCAGGCGGTCACTACCGCATTCAGCGACAGCGGATACTGTTCCGGCGTCGTGACCTGCTTCTCCAGCAGGCAACCAAGAATACGCAGCGCCAGCGGCGAAAGTGCCATTTTCATTCTAATCTCCTTATTAGCCGCGCCGATCCGGCGTCCACTCCTGACGCGTCAGCGCGGTCAACACATGATCCTGCCAGCGACCGTCGATGAGCAGATAATCTTTCGCATACCCTTCTTTCTCAAAGCCCAGGCGCGCCAGCAGCGCGCCGCTGCGCTGATTATGCGGCATATAGTTCGCCATGATGCGATGAATATTTTGCTGACGCTGCATATAGCGAATGGCGGCCTGTAACGCCTCAAACATCAGTCCCTGCCCCTGCCACTTCTCCCCCAGCGAATAGCCGAGATAGCAGGCGTGGAACGAGCCGCGCAGCACGTTGCTAAAGTTGGCAACGCCGCGCACTTCGCTCTCCTCAGGATCCATCAGGATGAAATAGTAAGCGGAACCGTTTTTATGCATATCGGCGATCAGGCCCAGCCGCGCCTGCCAGCCCGAAGGATAACAGTGGCTCTCGTCGCGCACCGGCTCCCAGGGTTTTAAAAAGGCGCGGTTTTCGGCGTAATAATCCGCCAGCCGCCAGGCGTCGCGCTCATGAACCAGACGAACCACCAGCCGGTCGGTGGTTAATCGCACCCTGGGCGCGGCAGAACGATAGCCAAACATCATGACTCCTGAAATCTGAGGCTTAAAGAAAGCGGTGCCAACACATTGCTTTCACTATAACCGTCACCCCTGCTGCGGTAAAATATTCGTTAACAGCCGACGCCAAACGCCTTGATTTTATGTTGTAAATCCCGGTCCGCCTGCGCCGTTGGTTTGCCCTCGCCGCTAATCTCTTCCATACTCTCGGCACGTCCTCAATCAGGGTGGCGTCCGTTGCCCTGACTATCAAAAGGAGACCGGGATGAAACTCTACATCTACGACCACTGCCCTTTTTGCGTCAAAGCGCGCATGATTTTCGGCCTGAAAAACCTGCCGGTAGAACTGATCGTGATGCTTAACGACGATGAAGCCACGCCGAAAAAACTGGTGGGTCAGAAGGTCGCGCCCATCCTGCAAAAAGATGACGGCAGCGCGATGCCGGAAAGCATGGATATTGTGCGCTTTATTGATAAAAGCGACCGAGAGCCGCTGTTGAACGGCAAGATGAACCCGGCTATCAGCGACTGGCTGCGTAATGTAAACGGCTATATTAACAAGCTGCTGCTGCCGCGCATTGCCGAAGCCGCCTTTGCCGAGTTCGCCACGCCAGAGGCGCGCAGCTATTTCCGCAACAAGAAAGAAGCGGCGATGGGCGATTTTGCGGAGCTGAAGAGCCATGCGCCTGGCCTGATCAAAAAGATCAGTGACGATCTGCGCCAGCTCGACAAGCTGATCGTTAAACCTAACGCGGTCAACGGCGAGCTGTCGGAAGATGATATTCACCTCTTTCCGCTGCTGCGCTCGCTGACGCTGGTGGCGGGTATCGACTGGCCCAGCCGCGTCGCCGACTACCGTGACAATATGGCAAAACAGACGCAGGTCAATCTGCTCTCCTCCATTGCCATCTGACGTGATTCGATGAGAGACGCGCTGCGTTTCTCATCGCCTTCTTAATGACACCTCCTCCGCATTCAGGCACCCTATGCCCTGCATTAGATCAATCCGGATGAGGACAATATGAAAAAGGCATTTCTTGGGCTGACCGCCCTGTTTTTCGCCGTGCTGGTTAGCGGCTGCAATCAGCTTACGCAGTACACCATCAGCGAGCAGGAAGTAAACCAGGCGCTGGCGAAGCACAACAATTATGAAAAAGATATTGGCGTAGCCGGTCTGGTGAACGCCCATATTGTGTTAACCGATCTCAGCAGCCAGATCGGCCGCGAAGAGCCGGACAAAGTAACCCTTACCGGCAGGGCGAAAATCAGCGTCACCTCGCTGTTTGGCCCGCAGGACGCAGATATGCAGCTCAAAATGAAGGCGCAGCCGGTATTTGATGCGCAGCAGGGCGCTGTCTATCTGCGCGACCTGGAAATCGTCGACGCGCAGGTGCAGCCGGAGAAAATGGCGGCGGTAATGAAAAGCGTGACGCCCTACCTGAACCAGTCGCTGAAAAGCTACTTCAATCAAAAGCCAGGCTACGTGCTGAGCGTCGATCGCAGCAAAGCCGAGGCGCTGGCGAAGAAATTCGCTAAAGGGCTGAAGGTCGAGCCTGGCCAGCTGGTCATTCCTTTCACCCAGTAAGCCGTCCGCACAGGCGAAGCGCGCCAGGGAAATAACGGCCGCGCACTTGCCCATTACCGACGCGCCTGGACAGGCTGAGCCGCCAGGGATGGCGCTTTTATCACTCTGCGAGCGGGCCATAGCGCCCGCCTTTAAAGGCTACCTGCCTGCTTACCGCAACCTGAACTTCTATTCCTGTAAGAAAAGAAGTGCAAACGGTTGCCCGACGCCTTATGCTTTGTACCCGGCCAAAACGCGCCTCTACGTTTCCTGACTAGCCGGAGCTTCACTGATGACTGCACACCCTCAGCAACTTACTATCCGCCGCCCTGACGACTGGCATATTCATCTGCGCGACGACGCGATGCTAAATACGGTCCTGCCCTATACCAGCGCGGTTAACGGACGTGCCATCGTGATGCCAAATCTGGTGCCGCCAGTAACCAGCGTCGCCGCGGCCGTCGCCTACCGCGAACGTATTCTGGCCGCGCTGCCGGCAGAGCACCGCTTCACCCCGCTGATGACCTGCTATCTCACTGACTCGCTCGATCCCAACGAAATCGAACAGGGCTTTACCACGGGCGTTTTCACCGCCGCTAAACTCTATCCGGCGCACGCTACCACTAACTCAAGCCACGGCGTTACTAATATTGCCGCCATTAGCGGCGTGCTGGAGCGTATGCAGAAGATCGGCATGCCGCTGTTAATCCATGGCGAAGTGACCCACGCCGATATCGATATTTTCGATCGCGAGGCGCGCTTTATTGAGACGGTGATGGAGCCGCTGCGCAAAGCCTATCCGGAACTGAAAATCGTTTTCGAGCACATCACCACGCAGGAAGCGGCGCAGTATGTCGAGGCGGGTAACGACAAGCTTGGCGCGACCATTACGCCTCAGCATCTGATGTTCAACCGCAACCATATGCTGGTCGGCGGCGTACGTCCGCACCTCTACTGCCTGCCGATCCTCAAGCGCAACGTCCATCAGGAAGCGCTGCGTAAAGTGGTCGCCAGCGGCCACCCGCGCTTTTTCCTCGGCACCGACACCGCGCCGCACCTGCGTCATCTGAAAGAGACGAGCTGCGGCTGCGCGGGCGTCTTTAACGCGCCTGTGTCGCTGCCTGCTTACGCCACCGTCTTTGAGGAGCTGGGCGCCCTGCAGCATCTTGAAGCCTTCTGTTCAGAGAACGGCCCGCGTTTTTACGGCCTGCCGCTGAATGAAGGATCGCTGACCCTGGTGCGCGAACCCTGGAAAGTAGAAGAGAGCATCAGCATGGGCGAGCATGCGCTGGTGCCTTTCCTGGCTGGCGAAACCTTAAACTGGCGCGTGAAAATCTGATCTGCGCTTTCGCTTGCCTCCGGCCTGAATATACTGTAAATATATACAGCATCTAATCCGGAGGCTGCTATGCGTGTTGAAATTACCGTTGCCAAAACGTCCCCGCTTCCGTCCGGCGCCATGGAGGCGCTGACGGCAGAACTTTCCCGCCGTATCGATGAAGAGTTTCCCGACGGCCAGAACCACGTCAAGGTGCGCTATGCCACCGCAAACCAGCTCAGCGTGCTGGGCGGCGGTAAAGAGACGCGCGATCGTATCAGCGATATTTTGCAGGAAACCTGGGAAAGCGCTGACGACTGGTTTATTACCGATTAACCGCCACTGCGCAGTTTTTGCCGGGTGTCGCCATCCGGCTTTTTTATCGCTCTCTCCTCTCGCCAGAACTTTTTCCTGCATCTAGACTCAGATCGATCAATCGCCTATTCTTGCGCTCGTTACGCTTAACAGGAGGTGCGACGAAATGATGACCGAAAACCCGGAAGAGGCCATGACCTTCGGTGAGCTGCTGGCGCTGATTGCTGAACAGCAGCGTCGCCTGACAGTGCTGGAAAGCGCCTTTTCCAGTCTTACTCTCTGCCTCGACGAGCGCGCCGCTCAGCTGCTGGTGCATCATCTGAGCCTTGAGGCGCAAAACCAGAACCATGACGAACATTTGCAACAGCATTTCGCCCGTCTGGCGCAGACGTTGCAAAAGCCACACAGCGCGCAGCCAGCTGACCCCCTCGCCTGATTTTTCTTCGCGCGTCAGCGTGTAAAAAAACTGCCTGATGCGTCAGGCGTTTTATTTTTTTTAATGCCTTTTTTAACGCCGAATATTTCGCTCACTTTTTGTTCGCCGCACTTTTTAATCGGATAGAGCTTATTTTCTGTTATAATTGTCTCGCTACTGGATAAAAAAGCCGCATTGAACCTCATCATGCACTTCGTTTAACGAGTAATAAGGAGGTTATAATGGACAGTAATAATAAAGACGTTATTCAGACTCACCCGCTGGTGGGCTGGGATATCAGTACCGTAGACAGCTACGACGCTATGATGATCCGCTTACACTCGCTTTCATCGCAGGATCAAAAAGAAGAAGAAGCAGACGTCGGACCGACCTACTGGCTGACAACAGACGTGGCAAGGCAATTTATTTCTATTCTCGAAGCTGGCATTGCCAAGATCGAATCGGCCGAGCAGATGGAGCGTTACCAGTCCAAGCATTAGTCTCCGCCAGATGAACGGGCACCCTCAGGGGTGCCTTTTTCATTTCTGATTCTGGTATGCTGCTGAGCGTGTTTCGGCTTACAGGAGTTTCCATTCAATGATTTATGATCTGATTGTGGTGGGCAGCGGTTCCGTAGGCGCCGCCGCAGGCTTTTACGCCACCCAGGCGGGCCTGTCGGTGCTGATGATCGATTCCAGCCATCCGCCGCATAACCAGGGTACGCATCACGGCGAAACGCGCCTGATCCGCCACGCCTATGGCGAAGGCGAACGTTATGTTCCGCTGGTGCTGCGCGCGCAGACGCTGTGGGACGAGCTGGAAAAGCAGGCTGGCGAGCGCATCATGCACCGCAGCGGCATCATCAATCTCGCGCCCATTGACTCCGCTTTCATTCGCAACGTGATCGATAGCGCGCAGGCGTGGAAGCTCGACGTGCAGGTGCTGCAGGCGGATGAGGTGCGGCAGCGCTGGCCACAGATCAGCGTGCCTGACGGCTACATCGGCGTATTTGAGCCTCAGTCAGGCTATCTGAAGTGCGAGCAGGCGGTGCGCAGCTGGATTTCACTTGCCGAGCAGGCGGGCTGCGCGCAGCTGTTTAACTGCGGCGTCTCGCAGATTGGCCGCGATGGCGATCTGCAGCAGGTGGTGACGGCAGATGGCACCTTCCGCGCGCGTAAGATGCTGATCAGCGCCGGCACCTGGGTTGGCAAGCTGGTGCCTAATTTACCGCTGAAGCCGACGCGCAAAGTGTTCGCCTGGTATCAGGCCGACGGCCGCTACAGCGAAAACAATAAATTCCCCGGTTTTACGGTAGAGATGGAGAACGGCAGCCAGTTTTACGGCTTCCCGGCGGATAACAATGCGCTGAAGTTAGGACGCCATGATGGCGGCCAGCCGATGACGCAGCCGGAAGATCGCAAGCCCTTCGGCAGCTTCGCCGAAGATGGCAGCGAGGCCTTTGCGTTCCTGCGTAAATTCCTGCCTGGCGTGGGCGTTTGTCTACACGGCGAGGCCTGTAGCTACGACGTGAGCCCGGATGAAGATTTTATTATCGATACCCTGCCGGATGAGCCAAATCGCCTGATTATTACCGGCCTTAGCGGACATGGATTTAAGTTTGCCAGCGTGCTGGGCGAACTGGCGACGGAGTTTGCGCTTGATAAACCCTTTTCGTTTGATCTCGCGCCCTTCTCGCTTTCCCGCTTCGACCGCTGAAGAGATAAAAAAGCCTGACGCAGGCGCGTCAGGCTCGAAGCGTTACTCTTTTTCTGGCGACGGGATCACCATCGTCAGACGGCCACGCGATTTATTGAAAATCTTATTGCCGTTTTCACGACCGGCGCGGCGCGCGCGCTGCTCTTCCGGCGACAGCTGCGACTCTTCCATACAGATCGGGCTGCAGCAGTTGTGAAACTTCTCGGCACAGCTCGGGCACTGAATAAACAGCAGATGACAGCCATCATTGACGCAGTTGGTATGGGTATCACACGGCGCGCCGCACTGATGGCACTGTGACAGCACGTCGTCAGAGATCCGCTCGCCCATTCGCTCGTCGAAAACGAAGTTCTTGCCCCTGAAGCGCACCGGTAAACCCTGCTCGCGAGCACGACGCGCATATTCGATTATGCCGCCTTCGATATGGTAAACATCCTCGAAGCCGTTATGACGCATCCAGGCGCTCGCCTTCTCACAGCGAATGCCGCCGGTGCAGTACATAACGATTTTTTTATCTTTCTGCTCCTGCAGCATCTCGACCGCCATCGGCAGCTGATCGCGGAAGGTATCGGCCGGAATCTCCATAGCATTGTCAAAGCGGCCCACTTCATATTCGTAGTGGTTGCGCATATCGACAAACACTGCGTCGGGATCGTCCAGCATTGCGTTGACTTCCGCCGCTTTCAGATAGGTGCCAACATCGCTGGCGTCGAAGCTCTCATCTTCAATGCCGTCTGCAACGATGCGATCGCGCACCTTCAGGCGCAGCACCCAGAAAGATTTGCCGTCGTCATCGAGCGCGATATTCATGCGCAGATTGTCCAGCGCCGCATCAAAGCCGTAGAGAAATGCCTTCATCTTTTCATAGAGGCTGGCCGGCACGCTGATTTGCGCGTTGATGCCCTCTTTCGCTACATAGACGCGGCCAAAAACCTTCAGCTCGGTCAGGCCGAGATAAAGCGCGTCGCGAAAAGCCTGAGGATCGGCGATGTGAAAGTATTTGTAGAACGAGACGGTCGTGCGCGGTTCGGTTTCCGCCAGCATGCGCGCCTTCAGCTCTTTATTGTTAACAAGGTTATGTAACACTGGCATGGTGTTCGTTCCTGTTTTGGATAAAAAATTGCGCCGCACATGATACAGCAAAGCACCGGGATGCAAAGAAAATTGATCTGAAACCCTTTTTAACCGCTCTGCTGGCCTGGTTATTTTCAGTTCGCCACATGCGCAATCAGCCCGCGTTTATTTCAGCGCAGAAGAAAAGCTGGCACAATAGGGGAAAATCAACGAGATATTGGCGTCATTAAGCGCCTTACGCAGGATAAGCTTTTCCCTATGACTCAACTGCCGCAATTTTCCCGAGAACTCCTTCATCCCCGTTACTGGCTGACCTGGTTGGGCATCGCTTTTCTCTATCTGCTGGTCTTGCTGCCCTACCCGCTCCTCTATGTGCTGGGTTGCGGCTTAGGCCGTATCGCAATGCGTTTTTTAAAGCGCCGCGTCGCCATCGCCCAGCGAAATCTGGAACTTTGCTTTCCCAATATGCCTGCCAGTGAGCGAGACGCGATGGTAAAGCATAACTTTGAGTCGGTAGGCATGGGACTGATCGAAACCGGCATGGCGTGGTTCTGGCCCGACTGGCGCATTAAGAAGTGGTTTGATGTTTCAGGTCTTGAGCATATTCAAAAAGCCAAAGATGAGCAGCGCGGCGTGCTGCTTATCGGTATGCACTTTCTGACGCTGGAGTTGGGCGCGCGTATTTTCGGCATCTACAATCCCGGCATCGGCGTTTATCGCCCCAACGATAATAAGCTGCTCGACTGGCTACAGACCTGGGGCCGCATGCGTTCCAATAAAAGCATGCTCGATCGCAAGGATTTGAAAGGCATGATCCGCGCGCTGAAAAACGGCGATATTATCTGGTACGCACCCGACCACGACTACGGCCCGCGCAGCAGCGTGTTTGTGCCCTTCTTTGCGGTGGAAAAAGCCGCCACCACGGTGGGTACCTATCTGCTGATCCGCAGCGGCAAGCCGCACGTGGTGCCCTTTGTTCCGCGCCGCCTGCCCCACGGCCGCGGCTACCAGATGCTGATTTTACCTGACGTCAGCGAGCAAATGCCGCTCGACAGCGATGTCGCAACCGCTGCGCAAATGAATAAAGTGGTGGAAGAAGGCGTGCTGCTGGCGCCTGAGCAATATATGTGGCTTCACCGCCGCTTTAAGACCCGCCCCGAAGGTGAGCCTTCACGCTACTAATCTCTTGCCAGCGGGTACCCTGTTTCCCGCTGGCGTTAAGCATTACCGCCGCTTACGCTTATAACCTGCCGCATTATGTAGCAAGTCCTTGTCTTTAAAAGATAAAAACTTACCAGCCCTTCCGTAAGGTCCAGTCTAAACTAAAGGAGAGCTTGCGCTGGTTTGCCGTAATAATTAATTGTTTATGCCTGCTGTATTAATTTTGCTGGAAAACCGTTTGCTGCCCTTAATATCGCCATTCCTTGCCTGTAAAATTAATGTTTGAGATTTATCCTGGTTGGATCTGATTTATATTAACTCCAGGCCTTTTCTTATTTGTTCATTGACAATTCTTTGTTTTAGCTTATGTGTGCAGTAAAATTAACTTATTTTACAAGGCATTGTCTGATTAAACCTGACGCATATAAGCATTATGCCTTTCAGTGGCCTGCTTTATACTTTTATGGAATTTGAACATTTAGATACATATCGGTAGTTTCGCTCATAGCAGTTAATTATTCAGCTGCCCTTTTAAAAATATAAAAAGATTACACACAGCAAACCTCTAGCAGGAACATAAAAATGAATAAAGGCATCTATTACTACGTAACAATCAGTACCGATCAGGATAATTATCATTATTTACACCGCAAAGAGTGTAAGCGCATGCCGGCTAAAGAGGATATCGTTTTTATCGGCACGCTATATAACCTGAATCAGGCATTATCTATTGCGCGAATTAATTTTAAAAAGGTTAAACCCTGTATTAAATGTTGTATTCGCTACTCTGCGCCCGTTATGCGTGAAACGGTGCGCCCGGTGCTGCACTTTCCGCAAAAATCGCTCTGATCGATGACGGCGGGACGACTTTCTCTCCCGCCGTCTCTTTTTCGTACTTTGCCCCGAAAATTTTCGTCTATCCTTCTCTGACATCCCTTTTATAAGGCAAGGAGAAGAGTAATGAGCATGTTCAGTACCTTAGAAGAAGCCATCGAGGCTGCACGTGAAGAGTTTCTCGCCGATCATCCCGACATTGAAGAAGAGGATGCCAGCATTAATCAGTTTGGCCTGCAGAAGTACGTAATGCAGGATGGCGATATTATGTGGCAGGCAGAGTTCTTTGAAGAGGAAGGCGAATCGGGTGAGTGTCTGCCGATCCGCAGCGGCGAGGCGGCACAGGCGATTTTTGACGGCGATTTCGACGAGGTCGAGCTGCGTCAGGAGTGGTTAGCCGAGAACACGCTGCACGAATGGGATGAAGGGGAATTTCAGCTTGAGCCTCCGCTCGACAGTGAAGAGGGCGAAACGGCGGCGCAAGAGTGGGAAGATGACAACAGCGAGTCAGATCGCCTGCTCTGATTACTCATAAGGCCCGTGGTGGGCATCAACCGGCAGCAGCATGGTGTCCACCACCAGCGACAGCGGCAGATCGAGAATGGTCAGCACGCGCCATGGACCGTCGCGCACATCCCACTGTACGCCAGGATAGTATTGGTTGCCGTGTCCCTGCCCCGGTACGGCGCGACTGATAATACTGCCGCACCCGCTTAATATTAGCGCCGTCAGCGCGACCACCATTATTTTCAGCAAACTTTTCACACGCGTTACTCATTCCAGCCCGCCGCTATTGTAGATAATGCGTCAGTTTTTTTTTCGCCATATTACGCCAGTAAAACGTAATGATGCCGTTAAAATGCGCCCATAAAAAAAGCGGCATTGCTGCCGCTTTACACGTTTGAATCTTAACCCGCCTGCGGCGGTAGCGCCAGCGGGTTCAGCGCAAGCTTCTGATAGCTTTCCACCCACTGGTGATACTTATCGCCGTTTTCCCACAGGCGCGAGTGTACGCGCGCCAGCACCACCGGGTCGCTGATAAGTTGCAGACGCTGTTCGCGGCTCAGCTTCTCAGGCGCGTCGCTCAGCGCCTGATCGACGCGGCGATCGCGCGCATAATCAAGCAGCTGACTCTGCCGGTGACGCGATGTCGCCAGCGCGTTAAACGCCGGATGGAACAGGGCATGCATAAAGCCATGCTTCAGCGCGCGCTCGCGGTTGAGCTGCAGATAATGGTCGGTATCCACCAGCTCCTTCGGCGGCTCGTACTCTTCCGGGATAAGGAAAAGTTTCGCACGCTTGCTCTTCAGCCCCACCGTCGCGCGGCTCGACATCACCGATACGAACGGCGACAGGATCAGCGAGAAGACGATCGGTGCCAGCCACCACAAGAAGTTGAGGTCCAGCACGCCCATGCCAACCGCCCAGACGATGCCTAACAGCATCTGCGAGCCGTGACGACGGAACGCTTCGCTCCACGGCGTGGCGTCATCGTCACGCTGCGGCGAGTTCCACACCACTTCCCAGCCCAGGAAGGCGCTGACTACAAACACGGTATGGAACAACATACGCACCGGCGCCAGCAAGACGGAGAAGAGCATTTCCAGCAGCAGCGAAATAAACAGACGGAACGCGCCGCCGTAAGGTTTCGCTCCCTTGAACCAGATCAGCACCACGCTGAGCAGCTTCGGCAGGAAAAGCAGCACCAGCGTCGTCGAGAAGAGCGCGATCGCCAGTTCAGGACGCCACTGCGGCCAGACCGGGAAGAGCTGCCTCGGCTGCAGGAAGTAGGTCGGCTCCATAAGCGTATGCACCACCTGCAACGCCGTGGAGAGCGCCAGGAACATAAACCAGAGCGGTGCCGAGAGATAGGACATTACGCCGGTCAGGAACACCGCGCGGTGCACCGGATGCATGCCTTTCACCAGGAACAGGCGGAAGTTCATCAGGTTGCCGTGACACCAGCGACGGTCGCGCTTCAGCTCGTCCAGCAGGTTCGGCGGCAGCTCCTCATACGAGCCAGGCAGATCGTAAGCGATCCATACGCCCCAGCCAGCGCGGCGCATCAGCGCAGCTTCAACGAAGTCGTGCGACAGGATCGATCCGGCGAAAGAGCCCTCGCCCGGCAGCGGCGCCAGCGCGCAGTGCTCAATAAAGGGCTTCACGCGGATAATGGCGTTATGTCCCCAGTAGTGCGACTCGCCAAGCTGCCAGAAGTGCAAACCAGCGGTGAAGAGCGGACCGTAAACGCGCGTGGCGAACTGCTGACAGCGCGCATAGAGCGTATCCATGCCCGACGCCTTCGGCGAGGACTGGATAATACCGGCATTAGGGTTCGCTTCCATCATGCGCACCAGACCGGTAAGACATTCGCCGCTCATTACGCTGTCTGCGTCCAGCACCACCATGTAGCTGTAGTTGCTGCCCCAGCGACGGCAGAAGTCGTCGATGTTGCCGCTCTTACGCTTCACGCGGCGGCGACGACGGCGGTAGAAAATCTTGCCCGCCCCGCCAACGTCGCGTACCAGCTCCATCCACGCCTTCTGCTCCGCAATCGCGATATCAGGATCGTAGCTGTCGCTCAGCACGTAAACGTCGAAGTGCTCCGCGTTACCGGTGCGAACCACCGATTCCCAGGTGGCGCGCAGGCCCGCGAAGACGCGTTCCACATCTTCGTTACAGATCGGCATAATCAGCGCGGTGCGGTGCTCCGGGTTAAGCGGCTCATCGCCTGCCGTCGAGTAGGAGATGCTGTACTTGTCGCGCCCAATCAGCAGCTGCAAAAAGCCCATCAGCGCGGTCCAGAATCCCGCCGAGACCCAGCAGAAGAGAATAGCGAACAGGAACAGAATGCCGGTCTGCAGTACATAAGGCAGGATCTGCATCACCGACTGTTGCCAGTTCTGGTTCAGCATCTCCATCGGATCGAGCAGCGTCCATCCCTGATAAGGCAGAATGGTTTTCATGTACCAGGTGGCGATAACCGTCTGGAACAGGGTGAGGATCAGCAGCACATAGCGGCGGATAGATCCGACATGACGCCACTTCTCCTCGGCGCGCTGCTCTTCCGCGCTGGCGTAGCGATGCGTCAGCTTTTCGCCGCGCAGCGAGTTCCAGGCGCGCACCAGCGGGTTGGTCCGCCAGGCTTCCGGGAACATCAGCGAGCGTTTGACCTTTGGCATCGCCTTCAGCGTGGTGCGATCGAGGTAATCCTTGCCGAACTGCTTTCCATCGGCCAGCGATTCCGGCCACGCCATTTTGACGCGGGCGGAAACGGACTTAAGCGGCGCATCATCAGGACGATCGCTGGCGGCAACATCCTGGCCAAGCGTATCGTGTATGAAGTGAAACGCCTCGGCGTGTTGCAGCGAGGCGCTTAACCGGGCTTTTCCTGCCGCATCCAGCGGCAGGGCTTCCACATAGCTTTTAGGAATAAATGTCGGATTATTCATTGGCAGGTAACTGATAGCTCCAGGTTTCCGTCAATGTCTTGTCACCGCTAACCAGCGCGGCGCGCATTTCGGTAGGCTGTTTGTTATCTTTGACGCGCAGACGCAGCACCAGACGCCAGCCTTTTGTGACCGGATTATAGCGCACGCTCTGCTCAACCACTTCACCGTTGTCGCCCACGCTGACCTGCGGCGCGACCTGGCTGTTTTCCGGCATCTGGCTCATCGCTTTACCGACAAAATCGATGGTAAAGGCGATAGATCCATCCGGCTGACGCACCAGATTAGACTGCTTCACGTCTCCCGCCGAACGCAGCGTGTTTTTCACCCAGGCGGTATCGTCAGAGTGAAGCTGGCTTTCGTCGCGCGTAAAGTGCAGACGATAGCTGAAGTTCATCTCTTTGCCCGGATCCGGCAGATTCTCCGGCGTCCAGAAGGCGACGATGTTGTCGTTGGTTTCATCCGCAGTCGGGATCTCTACCAGCTCGACGCGGCCTTTGCCCCAGTCGCCCTGCGGTTCCACCCAGCCGCTCGGACGCATATCGTAGCGATCGTCGAGATCCTGATAGTGGCTGAAATCGCGGCTGCGCTGCAGCAGACCGAAACCTTTCGGGCTTTCGATGGTGTAGGTGCTCACCGCCAGATGACGCGGGTTGTTGAGCGGCCGCCAGATCCATTCGCCGTTGCCGTTGTGAATCGACAAGCCGTCAGAGTCATGCAGTTCCGGGCGGAAGTTGGTGACCGGCGAAGGCTGATTGGTGCCAAACAGGAACATACTGGTCAGCGGCGCAATGCCAAGCTTGCCGACTTTATCGCGCAGATAGACCTTCGACTGCACATCGACAGTGGTCTCTTTGCCCGGATGTACGGTAAAGCGATAGGCGCCCGTCGCACGCGGCGAGTCGAGCAGCGCATAGATCACCAGCTGTTTGTCCTGCGGTTTCGGACGCGCGATCCAGAACTCTTTAAAGCGCGGGAACTCTTCGCCGGACGGCAGCGCCGTGTCGATCGCCAGACCGCGCGCGGACAGGCCATATACCTGATCGGCCCCGATCACGCGGAAATAGCTTGCGCCGAGGAAGCTGGTGATTTCGTCATCTTTATCGCGCTTGTTGAGCGGATAAAGCACTTTGAAACCGGCGAACCCTAAGTTTTTCACCGCGTCAGCATCGTGTTTAACGTTGCCGAAGTTGAAATAGTCAGGGCTGTATTTGATTTCGCGCACCGCATTAGCCGTCACTTCGTTGATTTTTACCGGCGTGTCGAAATACATGCCCTGGTGGTAAAACTCAAGTTTGAACGGCGTACGCAGTTTGCCCCAGTACGCTTTATCGTGGTTAAACTGGATCTGCTGATAGTCAGCAAATTTCATTTCACGAAACTGAGAGGGTAAATTGCTCTTAGGCGCTTCAAAACTTTTCCCTGCCAGCGTTTTAGCTTCTTTTGCGACATCATCAAGGTTAAACGCCCAGCTATTATTGGCGTACAACGCCAGCAGAACTGCCGCGCCAACCCAGCGCATTTTCATCAGTCCGCCTTTATTTTCTACTTTAATCAGCACATCCCCCCCTTTCGTGTGCTAAATACAAACCCATTTATCTTAAAGGATTATTCGGTTTTCCGACAGCATATCCAAAAGAATGTTCCATGGTTTCGTCAGGATAACGCCTGCTTTTAGGACAATTAAACGTTCCAGAATCAACTGATAGTATACGCTGTTTACAGCGGGTAGAATTTCCCTCCGGCATAAATCAGTTTCAGGGCGAAACTGGCCGAAACGGACTAACAAACTGGAACTTTATGAGCACAGCAAAACCTGAACGTGAATATTTTCTCGATTCGATTCGGGCGTATTTGATGCTGCTGGGGGTACCGTTTCACGTTTCCCTCATCTATTCCACTCAAAAGTGGGCCGTCAATAGTCAGGAAGCCTCGCTCTGGCTGACCGTATTGAACGATTTTATTCACGCCTTCCGTATGCAGGTCTTTTTCGTTATCTCAGGCTACTTCTCCTACATGCTCTACCTGCGGTATGAGGCGAAGCGCTGGCTAAAAGTGCGTCTTGAGCGCGTCGGCATTCCGTTGCTGACCGCGGTGCCGCTGATTACGCTGCCTCAGTTCTTTATGCTGCGCGCGCTGACGGACAAGATGGGCAACTGGGACACGCTGACGCTTTACGGCAAGTTCAATAACCTGATGTGGGAGCTGATCTCGCACCTCTGGTTTTTGCTGGTGCTGGTAATACTGACCGCGCTCGGTATGCTGACCTTTAACTGGCTGCGTCGACAGCATCGTCATATTGATTACAGCCGCATCGGCTGGGGAAAAGTGACGCTGGCGGTGATGGGCTATGCGCTGCTGTGGGATATTTTCCGCCGCGCGATATTTACCTTTTTCCCGGCGCTGCTGATGGATGGCTTGTTCAGTATTATGGTGATGCAGACGCTGCTGTTTTTGCCCTTCTTTATGCTGGGCGCGCTGGCGTGGAAGCACCCTGCCCTGAAGCAGCTGTTTGTGCGTTTTAATCCGGTGATGTGCTTCGGCGCGATTCTGGTTTTTATCGCCTATAGCCTTAACCAGCGTTACAGCAGCGGCGACGGCTGGCTCTATGAGCTGGATGCGCTGATTACCACGCTGATGGGATTATGTATGCTGAATGTCTGTTTCAGCTTCGGCCACCGCATGCTCAATTCCCACTCGCCGCGCATTATGTATCTGGTTAACGCCTCGCTGTTTATCTACCTGGTGCACCACCCGCTGACGCTGCTCTACGGCATTTTCATTACGCCGCAAATTGGCAATAACACGCTGGGCTTCTTTGTGGGGCTGGCGCTGGTGTTCGGCGTGGCGTTTCTCCTGTATGAAATTCACCTGCGCATTCCGCTGCTGCGCTTCCTGTTCTCCGGCAAACCGCAGAAAAAATAGGGCACAACCTCGGGCGGCAGGGAAAGCGCCCGGTTACCCGCGGTTTGCCTCTGTTAGCCTGGGCGGCTGACCTTCAGAGCAGCCACTCGATAGGCAGACGCCACACCAGACGCACCAGCAGGCGCTGTACCCAGGTACAGCGCGGCTCATGCTTATGCACCACCTCCTGCGCTTCGCCTGCATACTCTACCCAGTTGACGCGTCCCCACTTATCGAGACGCAGCGTCCAGGCGCGATCGCGCATCGCGGCGTTAAAGCGCTGGTGGGTCTGTCGCGCCAGCGCTTCGCTCTCAATCACCAGCCCCATCTCGGTATTCAGCACCGCCGAACGGGGATCGAAGTTGAACGAGCCGATAAACAGCGTTTCCTGATCGACGGTAAAGGTTTTGGCATGCAGGCTGGAGCCAGAGTTACCGGTCAGACCGCGGTCGTGAGGCGCGTCGGGTACGCCCGATTGCGGCTTCAGCTCATAAAGCTCGATGCCGCGCCGCAGCAGCTTCTTACGCCATTTGGCGTAACCGGCGTGCACCACCGAAACGTCATTCGCGGCAAGAGAGTTTGTCAGAATAGCGATTTTTACGCCGCGCCGTCTCAGCGCCAGCAGCTGCGCGACGCCGGCGCGCGTGGGGACAAAGTAGGCGGAAATAATATCGAACTGCCGCTGCGGCGCGCCGATCACGTCCAGCATGCGCTGCGGCAGCAGGCTCTTGCGCTTTGCGCGGCCCAGACCTTTACGCGGATCGTCGCTCAGCAGGCGCGCCCTGGCCCAGGTCATACGCAGCGTTCCCTGCTCCAGCTGGCTGACAAAGTGCGAGCTTTCAAGACGCGCCAGATAGCGCTGCACCGCCTCGCTGTCGCGCCAGTCGGGCGGCAGCGCCACTACGCCATGCTGGTGTTCGCTTTCGTCCAGTACCTTCTTTAACGGCGCCACCGGTTTGCTCTGCCAGTAGCGCTCGAAATCTTCCGTCACCTCCGCTACCACCGGGCCTATCGCCAGCACGTCGAGATCGGCGAACAGCGGTTCGCTGCCAGTAGCGAAATATTCATCGCCAACGTTGCGCCCGCCGACGATGGTCGCCACGCCGTCCACGGTAAAACTTTTATTATGCATGCGGCGGTTGAGTCGGGCGAAATCGGTAAGATAGCCCAGCGCGCGAATGGTGCGGAACGAGAACGGGTTAAACAGCTTTACCGTAATATTGGGATGGCGATCGAGGCGCGCCAGGGTATCGTCCAGGCCAGGCGTGTTGTTGTCATCCAGCAGGAGCCGCACCTTAACGCCGCGCCCGGCCGCCTCCAGCAGCGCGCAAAACAGCAGGCGTCCCGACATATCGTTCTGCCAGATATAGTACTGCACATCCAGCGTGCGCTCCGCTTTGCCTATCAGCAGGTAGCGGGCGGCGAATGCGTCCAGCCCGTCCGCAAGCGGATGAATGCCGCTCAGGCCGGGATGGCGGGCGCTGCGCGGGCCGATAATCTCCTCAAGCCAGCTGACGTCAGGCTGTTCAGTCAGCAGATTTAACGCTTCGGTCATTGGGGTTCCCTGAATAATCGACACCATCTTATTATTTAACGCTTCGCCGGTTATGGCTATACGTGCACTCTGAGAACGGCCAGACAGCGCCGTTTTTTCAGCTAGACTTAGCCAGACTATCACGACCGGCCAGTTACAGGAGCGGACCATGACGCCAGATTCATCCCTGCTTCAGCGCCATCATCCCCGGCTGTTTAAAAGTTTTTTTCAGGGCAGCTTCCCCTGCTCTACCGCCTGCCGCACCGCAGGCAAGCGGCTGGACATGGTGATCAGCAGCGGTCACGATATGCTGCTGGATAAAGATTACGCCGCGCTGTCGGCGCAGCGTCTGCATACGGCGCGCGACGGCGCGCGCTGGTATCTGATTGAGAAAGAGCCGGACAGCTACGACTGGAGCAGCTTTCTGCCGATGCTACAGGCGGCCAGACGTCATGAGATGGAGATCATCTGGGAGCTGGCGCACTTTGGCTATCCCGATCATCTGAATATCTGGAAAGCATCCTTTATAGAGCACTTTGCCCGTTTCGCCCGCGCGATGGCGCAGCTGATGCGCGATGAAGGCATCGAACGCCCCTTTTTCACCCCTGTCAATCAGATTTCATTCTGGGCATGGGCCGGTGCCGACGTCGCCTGGTTCAATCCGCACGTCACCAACCGCGGCAAGGAGCTGAAGCGTCAGCTGGTGCGCGCGTCGCTGGCGGCGATCCATGCGATCCGCGAGGTTTATCCCGATGCGCGCTTCGTCCTGACCGATCCGCTGGTGCAGATCGCCAGCGATCCGCATAACCTGGACAGCAAACCCTATGCCGACGTGCAGCATCAGGCGCAGTTTGAAGCCTGGGATATGCTGGCGGGCCGTATCGACAGCGAGCTGGGCGGCAGCGAAGATTGCCTCGATATTCTCGGGCTAAACTACTATCCCGATAATCACTGGTTCTTTCCTGGCGAACCGATGCCGGAGACGCATCCGCTGCGTCAGCCGCTGCATCGCCTGCTTGCCCAGTGCTGGCAGCGCTATCAGCGCCCTCTGCTGCTGGCGGAAACGGGCGCGGAAGGCGAAGCGCGCGCGCCCTGGCTACAGCATATCAGCGAAGAGGCGATGCTGGCGCTGGATCAGGGCGTCGGTCTGGAGGGCGTTTCGCTCTATCCCGTTGTGGAGTATCCCGCCTGGGCTGACGATCGTCGTTCGCCGGGCGCGCTGTTCGGGCTTGGCGATCCCAACGGCAACCGCACGCTGCATGAAGGTTTAGCGCTAGTGTTACGCAGTCAGCAAATTAAATTTCAGACCCGATTTCAGGAGGCGTGAGCAGGCGGTTTTTTTGGCGTGCAGCTCTGCACTTCAAGCGAAGGATCGGCAGGGTGACGAACATCGGTGAGCCAGGTCATGGTAAAAAGAAACACCACGCCAATCAGACAGGCGGCCAGCAGACCAATAATGGCGATCAGTTTGTCATCTCGCGATTCCATACATGCTCCTTCTGAACATCCCTGCCGCTTACGATTGTCTCTTTAGCTCATCCAGAGCGTCACCATCAGGACAAAGATTATAAGCGTAACAGAGGTCACCGCAAGCACCAGGATGGCGAAGTGCGCATCGTCCAGCGACTGGCGAAGGGGCTCATCTTGCGGATCGTGTGGCGACAGTGGAAGCATAGGTTCTCAACAGAAATCAGTGGATCGCCGCTGGCTTGCGGCGCCGACCAGTGTAAATGAAACCGGCTGGCCCGCCAGCGTTTTCTGGTACCAAAAAACAGGGGGCGCGAAGCGCGCCCCCTTAGCCGGTTAAAAGTCGTAGCTGACGCCGACTTTCAGCGTGCGGCCGTCGCCTTGTGTCAGATAAGTGCCTGTGCTGTCGACGTTAGCCCAGTATTTCTCATTGGTCACGTTCTCAACCGCCACGCGCCAGACCATATCATTCTGGTTGAGCTTCATACGGTAGCGCAGCCCTAAATCCAGCGTGGTGTAGCTGTCGATCTTTTTCGTGTTGGCGGAGTCGGCCCATTGCGAACCTGAGTGGTTCAGCAAGGCGGTAGCGGTCAGGCCTTCCAGCGGTTTAATGTCATATTCGGCGCCGAGCGCATAGTTATAACGAGGCACGCCGATCGCCTGCTTACCGTCATAGGTGCCGTTCTCCGTTTTTTCCATCTCTGGATTAAGCCAGGTGGCGCTTGCGTTCAGACGCAGCCCCAGCACAGGTTCGCCGAAAATATTGGTCTCCATGCCGCGATGACGCTCTTCGCCGTCCATTGCATAGGCGCCAGCAGCGTTAATAATGCCGGATGGTTTGCGAATATCGAACAGCGACAGCGAGCCGCCAACGCGGCCAAAGTCAGCTTTTACGCCGACCTCATTCTGTTTCGAATGGGCAATGCCGGTTATTGCGCCTGGGTTGGTGACCGTATTGTTGTCTGGCGCAACCTCTCCCGGCTGTAACGCTTCGGTGTGATTCGCATAGAGGGAAATGCTCTGCCAGGGTTTATAGACAAGGCCGTAGGTCGGCATCCAGCGGCTATTGGTATAGCGCGACGAGGTATCTTCGGCGCCGGTGTTGTAGTTGTAGTTGCGCACCACGACTTTCTGATGGCGCGCCCCCAGCGTCAGCAGTACCGAGTCGTCAAAGAACCCCAGCGTATCGCTCAACAGATAGCCCTGAGTGCGCGAGCGCGCCGTGGTCAGCGGATCGGAGAATTTCCCGCCGGCAAAGTTGGGCGACGGCGCATCAATGTCCTCAGTCGCGTAGATATTGGTCGCTGTCCCGGTCAGAGACATGTTGTAAGCGTTTTTAGCATTGGTGGTCAGCGCGGAATAGCCGACATTGACCTGATGCGTAACGAAGCCAGTCGTAAAATGTCCACGCAGGCCCGCCATACCGCTCATATTGTCCTGGATATGGGTGCTATTGAACGTGCTGAGGGTCGCGTCGCCGTTGCTGTTCGTCAGCTTCGGCGTGCCGTAGTTGCCGGTTTCGTGCGCATGCTGCGCGCCGAGTCCTGCATAGGCGGTCCAGTTGTCGCTCAGGTCATACTCCGCCTTCGCGATACCGAATTCCGACTCCATATTGCTGTACACCCATTTCTGGCTGTAGTTATGCGAATTTGACGGCACAGCAGGGATAAAATCGACGCCGCTGATGTTGACGCCCTGCAGCCCGTCATGGAAGGTTTTTTTCTGGTAGCCGACATCCAGCGAGGTACGCAGACGATCGCCGCGATAATCCAGTCCAACAGAGACCGCCGTGGTCCTTTTCTTCTCGCCGTCCACGCCGGTTTCGCCTTCGCGATGAACGGCATTTAGACGCACACCAAACTGGTTGTCATCGCCAAAGCGGCGACCGGTATCAATAGTGGTGCCGGTCTGGGAATCGGAGGTGTAGTCGACTCCCACGCGGGTCAGCGGCAGATCGTCCGCGTGCTTCGGCTCCAGGTTAATCACGCCGCCGACGCCGGTGCTTGCCGCGCCGTTTAGCAGGCTGTTCGCCCCTTTGAAAATCTCAACGCGATCGACCAGCGAAGCGTCCATTACCTGACGCGGCACGACGCCAGGCAGACCGCCAAAGGTCATATCATCGCCATCAAGCTCAAAGCCGCGAATACGGTAGCTTTCAGCAAAATTGCCGTAGCCCTTGACGTTTTGTACGCCCGCGTCGTTTTTCACCACGTCGGCGATGGTTTTCGCCTGCTGATCCTGGATCATTTTCGACGTAAAGCCGATGACGTTGAACGGCACGTCCATAGCGTTTTGCTCGCCCAGCATGCCGAGACGGCCGCCGTGGGCCACCTGACCATCAAGGTAAGCGGGCACCAGCTGGTCGCCGCCGGGTTTGAAATCGCTTTGCGGCGCGGCGGTAACGGTCAGGGTCTGCTCGCTGCTGCTGGCGGCAGGCGCGGCCTCGCGGGCCGCTGAAGAAGCGTTATTGGTGTTGGTAGTAGCAGCCATCACTGGCAAACAACCGGTGCTGACGAACAGAGCCAGCAGCGTCGGTTTAAATCCGGGAGAAGAAAGCGAACGGCGCATAGTCGATCCCTAATGCTAAGGTTACTGATAATCATTATTATTACGGTTTGCGATTATGCGTAGCCTTAATTTTATTGCAAGCGAAATCGTATTTCAGGCGGACAAGCACAGGAGCGGCAGGCGGTGGCCACTCCTGCGCGTCGCGGGAGTGGCCGTTCAGTAAATAAAGGGGTGCCGTCAGGCGTCGCGCCAGCGTTTAAAGATAAGTGACGTGTTAATGCCGCCAAAGGCAAAGTTATTCGACTGAATATAATCGGTTTCCAGCAGCCGCGGCTCGCCCATAATGTAGTCCAGCTCACCGCATTCGGCCGCGGGCTGATGCAGATTCAGCGTCGGCGCAAACCACCCTTCACGCATCATCTCAATACTCATCCACGCTTCCAGCGCACCGCACGCGCCCAGGGTATGACCAAAATAGCTTTTCAACGATGAAACAGGCGTACTGTTGCCAAACACCGCCGCCGTCGCCTGGCTTTCCGCAATATCGCCGCGATCGGTGGCGGTACCATGCGCGCAGATATAGCCAATATGTTCCGGCGTCAGGTTAGCGCTGTGCAGCGCACGCTCAATACAGATCTGCATGGTTTCACGCTGTGGCTGCGTAATATGCGCCGCATCGCAGTTGGTATGGAATCCCACCAGCTCAGCGTAAATGGTCGCGCCACGTGCCTGCGCATGCTCCAGCGACTCAAGAATCAAGGTGCCGGCCCCTTCGCCGATCACCAGACCATCCCGCTGATGATCGAAAGGCGCAGGCGAGCTTTCGGGCGCGTCGTTGCGCTGGCTGGTGGCGAACAGCGTATCAAACACCGCCGCTTCCGAAGGGCACAGCTCTTCTGCTCCGCCTGCAACCATCACTTTTTGATAGCCGTGTCGGATCGCTTCCCAGGCGTAGCCGATCGCCTGGCTGCCTGAGGTACAGGCGCTGGAGGTAGGAATAACCCGTCCACGCAGCCCGAAAAACAGACCGGCGTTAACCGCTGTGGTATGCGGCATCATCTGTACGTACGTGGTGCCGGTGATGTTATTGGTGTGTTTTTCGGTCAGCATGGTGGCGAATTCGCTTACCGGCCCTGTGCTGCCGGTGGAAGAACCATAGGCAATGCCGGTTTCGCCGCTGACCAGCGCAGGATGATCAATCAAGCCCGCCTGTTCCAGCGCCAGTTCGGTTGCGCGTGTCGCCAGCAGCGAGACACGCCCCATAGAGCGAATGCGTTTTCGGGTATAGTGTGCCGGTAGCTCAAAGCGATCGATCGGCGCGCCCAACAGCGTGTGAAGGCCGTCGTAAACCTGCCACTCCGGCATGCGACGCACCGCATTTTTACCGGCGCGCAGACGCGTCGCTATCTCTTGCCACTGCTCGCCGAAAGCCGTGACGCCACCCATGCCGGTTACTACTACACGATGCGTCACAGCATGCCTCCATTGATAGAAATAACCTGGCGCGTAACATAACCGGCGATGTCAGACATCAGATAGCTCGCCAGCCCGGCCACCTCTTCCGCCGCGCCCATACGTTTCATCGGGACGATTTTCAGCGCTTCCTCCACCACATGCGGTTCCAGCCCTTCCATACCGGTATCCACCAGTCCGGGGGCGATGCAGTTCACGGTGATTTTGCGTTTCGCCAGCTCGATCGCCAGCGCCTTGGTGGCGCCAATGATCCCGGCTTTCGCCGCGCTATAGTTAACCTGCCCGCGATTGCCCGCAATGCCGGAAACCGAAGAGAGCGTGATAATGCGTCCGCCCTGACGCAGGCCGATCATCGGCATTACGCAAGGCTGGATAACATTGTAAAAGCTGTCGAGATTAGTATGGATAACGCTGTCCCACTCATCACTGGTCAGTGCGGGGAAAGCGGCGTCGCGCGTGATGCCTGCGTTGCTGACAATGCCGTAATAAGCGCCATAGGCATCGATATCTTTTTCCAGCGCGGCGCGCGTTGCGGCGCGATCCGCCACGTCGAAACTCAGCAAACGCGCGCTGCCGCCTGCGGTCTGGATAAGCGCCAGCGTCTGCTCTGCACCATCCTGGTCGCGGTTAAAGTGCACCGCAACCTGAAAGCCGTCCTGCGCCAGGCGCAGCGCGATGGCGCGGCCAATCCCTTTGCTTGCGCCAGTAACTAACACGGAACGCGTCATGGCTGTTTTCCTTGTAAAATCAGTTGTTGTAACTCTTGTTCGTCAGGTTGATAGGTGTTTAGCCTGCCACTGGCGAGTACGCGATCGCCATAGCAGATTTCACCCTCAAAACTGCCCATACGCTCGTCGCGCATCAGCAGACGCAGCGTAATATCGAGCGTGATCGCGCCGGGAAAGGTTGCCGCCGCTGCGCGCCAGTTTCGTCCCCCCAGCAGCATGCCGGGCTGGATCTGTTGTGCCCCGGCGCGCCTGGCATGCCAGCCGGACCAGACACCCACGGTTTGCGCCATGATCTCGACGCCAAACCAGGCGGGCAGCTCGCCCTGCGCATTAAGGAAAGGTGCAAGCACGCCGTCGGGCGCAGTAGAAACCTGACAATGTACGCTCTCATCATCTACTGCAATCACGCGGTCAACCAGAACCATTGGCGTCCGATGCGGCAAATAGTCGTGGGCGGAAAGCGCTTTACTCATCATAAACGTCCTAAAATCAGGCAGCTGTTATTACCGCCAAAGGCAAAAGAGTTCGAGGCGATAACGGGTTTTTGTAGCCTTTGTCGTGCCAGCAGCAGCCCGCAGTCGGGCAGGCTCTCATCCTGGGTTGTCATTGAAAAATCCTGAGGAGGCAACGGTAAACCGTCGCGCAGGATCAGGGCGGCGAGAGCCGCTTCGATAACGCCCGCTGCGCCTAACGTATGGCCGGTAAGATGCTTGGTCGAACTTGAGGGAACCTCGTTACCAAATAAACGGTGCACCACTCTGGATTCAATTTGATCGTTAAGCGGCGTCGCCGTACCGTGTAAGTTGATATAGCCCACCTCCTGCGCCGTAATGCCTGCGCTGTTCAGCGCCATCTGCATAGCGCGCTGGGCCCCCTCGCCTTCAGGATGCGGCGCTGACATATGCCAGGCATCCGATGACTCCCCTGCGCCCAGCAAGGCCAGCGGCTGCGGCTCGCGCGTCAACAGCATCAGCGCGGCACCTTCGCCGACAGAGATGCCGTTGCGCTCGCGGCTAAAAGGCGCGCAGCGCTGCTCAGAAAGCGACATCAGGCTGTCGAAACCGTTAATCGGCATACGGCTGAGCGAGTCCGCGCCGCCGACCAGCGCCACGTCTGCCAGCCCGGCGGCAATCAGCCGCTGACCGCTGATAATGGCGCGCGCGCTGGACGAACAGGCGGTGGAGATAGTGTATGCCGGGCCGTCAAGCTGGAGATAATTCGCCAGAAAGCGCGACGGATCGCCCAGCTCCTGCATCTGATAGTGATAGTCACTGTAAGGCGCGCGCCTGTATCGATCGCCTTCATCTACCCCTGAGGTGCTGGTGCCCAGCACAATCGCAACTCGTCCGGCACCGTGTTTCTCCACTGCCGCATCCAGCTCTGGCCGAATTTGCGCCAGTGCCGCCAGCAGCAGTTGGTTATTGCGCGTATTATGCGCCGCCAGATGCGGGGGCACCGCAGGCAATTCGCCCTCTACCGCACCAAGCCAGCAGCGTCGTCCGCCGCTCAGCCAGCCGTCGCGCGGCTGCATGCCCGGCGCGAGACCGCGCTTCAGATTTTGCGCAATGGTCGTTAAATCATTGCCAAGCGCGTTAAGCATGCCAAACGCGGAAATGTAAATCATGATGCATCCAGATGTTGAATACGGATCTGGTAGCCAAACGCTCGCTGCCGGATACTGACCGGCTCGCGCTGGCCGCCACGTTGTAGGTAGTTAATTTCAGTGACGACGTTGCCCTGCGCGTCGCGCAGCAACCGGGTCATGCCCACATCTTCCAGCTTCCAGCCTGGCGGCAGTGCTCGCAGCCACACCGCAACCGGCCACTGGCTGAGCATGATGTCCGCCAGCACCTGACTGGCTGGCGGCAGCTGCGGCAGAGGCATCAGCTGCTGGCTGTGAATGCCCTGGGCATCGTAGGTGACGCGAAACAGGCGAATACCTACTGAGGACAATCCGGCCAGTTCGATTTTCTCGCCGTCCGCGTTTAACAGCACCAGCAGCGACTGGCTTTTTCCCCCGACCTCGCCGGTAAGCAACTGCTGTTGCTGGAACCCCGGCGTCAAGCCCGGCGGCGGCAGCGTGACGCGCACGCCAGGCTTGAGCCAGGCGGTAGGCCGCGCGCTATCGGGCGCATGGCTGGCGCAACCGCTCATCAGTAAAACCGACAACAAAGTCAGAGCGACTCGCCGCATTTTCTTTTCCTTGATTTAGATGGCCGCAGCGCCAGCGGCGAGATCAGAAAGGCGCTGAAAATCCCACTGCACAGCACAACGCCGAAGCTGGATATGGCGCTGGTGCTGCTGAATACCAGCATCCCCAGCGTCAGCAAGGTGGTCATCATCGCCAGCGACACCGCCAGCAGCGAGGTCAGGGGCGTGCCTTTCGGGTTGCTGAAAAACAGGGTGTAATTGATGCCGATGCCAAGCACCAGCGTCAGCGCCAGCAGCGCAAAGAGATTAAGCGAGGCGCCGAGCCAGCCGAGCGTGGCGAGCGCCACGGCTAACGACAGCGCTGAGGGCGTGACGCTGCGCAAGCCCGCCTTTAATCCCAGACGCAGCACGTAGCTCAGCGCGATAAAAAGCAGCGCCAGCGCCAGCAGGCCACTCAGCAGCGTACGCCAGAAGCTGAACAGCGCATCATAGCTCGCCTTGCGATTAACCCAGCTGACACCCGGCAGCTGTTCGGCCAGATGCTGCAGCGCTGCGCTGTTGTGCACCCCGCCTGCCGGCACCAGCACGCCGCTAGGTCCATCCGGCAGTGACAGCCATAACAGCCGCCAGCCGGCGCTAAGCGGGCTGGCCAGCCAGGCCTCTGGCGTAACGGGCATCGGTTCGATATGAGGCGGCGGCAGGGTCAGACCTGCCTGTTGCAGCCTTGCCATAATGCGCGGGGCCGCGTCGCGCAGCAGCGCCGCATCTTCCTGCTGCTGTTGCAGCGAACGTAGCGGCAGAATGCGCGCTGTCTCCAGCCAGCCTGCTCGCTTCGCCTGCTGCAATGCAGGCGATAGCTTAGCCAGACGCTGCAGCGTCTGCTCCGGCGTATCGCCCCAGACCACAAACCAGGTTTGATCTGTGCGCTGACCGGTCAGCGCGGCGATCAGGCGATCCTGCGCCAGTAAAGACTGCGGCGCGCTTTGCAATTTCGCAATATCATCATCGACGCGCAGCTGGCTGACGCCCGCAATCGCATAGATCGCCAGGCTCAGCGGCAGGCCGACGCGCAGATAGCGATTACGGCGCCACGCCGCCAGCCAGCGCCCAAACCAGACCATCAGCGGCACTGGACGCACAGGCAGACCGCGTACCAGCCAGGGATAGAGCAGGATCACCGTCAGGCAGGAAGCGGTCAGACCGCTGGCGGCAAATACCGCCAGCTGGCGCAGGCCAGGAAACGGCGCCAGCAGCATTAACAGCCAGGCGATCGCCGTGGTGCCCAACGCCAGCAGCAGCGTGCCGCGCACCTTATGCAGACTTTCCCACGGCGAGGCGTGCGCGCCATGCACCATCCGCTCCGTCAGATAATAGAGCGTATAGTCCGCCGAAATGCCGACGATGCTGAGACTCATCACCAGCGTCATCAGATGCAGCTCGCCGAAGCAGAGCAGCGTCGCTACCGTACCGGCCATCGCGCCGACGGCGACTGAAGCGAGGCTGAGCAGCAGCGGACGCAGCGAACGAAAGACCAGCAGCACCAGCAGCAGCACGCCGCCGATGGTCACCGCGCCCAGCGTTTCCACATCCTTTTGCGCCCGCTGGCTGGCATCGTCGCTGAACAGTACGGTGCCACGCGTCAGCAGCTGCGCGTCGGGCCAGCGTGATTTTAGCTGCTGCTCAAGAGCCTTAAGCCGCATAACCAGCGCATGATTCTCTTTGATGCTGAAGGCGTTGGTCGCCAGCTCGCCATGCAGAAAATACCAGCGCTTTCCCTGGTTCTCCTGTACCGTCAGCCAGTTGTCGCGCAGCACCATACGATCGGCGTTTTGCTGAAGGGTCAGCTGCGACCCGCGCGTCAGCATAAGCGGATCGCCCTGCATCTCTTTGCTGCTCACGCCGGCGAAGGCGGAGAAAAGCTGCGCCAGTATCCAGTCAGCCTGCGTCTGATTGCGTAACCGTTCACGCGTGGCGTCGTCGATTAAGCCGTTGCGGTGGGACCAGGCGAACCGTCCCCACTCTGACTGACGCTGTTCATCCAGCGCGCCCTCAACTGCTTTCAGCTCCGGTAGCGTCTGCAGCTGCGCCTGCCACCAGACGGCGGCCTGCCTGCCCTTGTCGCCGTCCGCCGTCACCAGCCAGACCAGCTGCCGATCGAGGCGCTGCATAAAGCCTTGCTGCAGTTCAGACGGCGCGGCGCCAAGCGTTTGCTGCGGCAGCAGCGCCAGCACGCTGCTGTTAAGCGGGCTGCGCGGCAGCATAAACGCCAGCGTTAGCGCCAGCGCGACGCAGAAAATCAGCCAGAGACCTGCCAGCAGGCGAGCGTTACGGGGCAAAGCGAGCACGCTCCTCGGCGCTAAGCTGTGGCGGCTGAGTACGGGTATTGCTGAGTTCGATATGCGTGCGATCGCCCTGCGCATCGTTCAGGTCGATTCGCTCGAGGAACGTCTCGCCCGACAAATCGATGCGTCTGAAGATTTTATTCAGTGGCGCAGACTTCGGCGTCAGGGCCAGCGACCAGCGCGCGTCGCCTTTATCCTGAAAATCGATCGTAAAGTTCTCTCGCAGTACGCGTTCATCCGCTTCAAACAGCGCGCGCAGCAGATGATTGAACTGAAACATCTGCGGGTTAGCCTCGGCGGTCACTGTCTGCGGCGGCTGACCATTGAGGGTCTGAACCATACGCTTATCATCAAGCAGCAGCGTCATAGCGAAAGGTGTGCGCTGATGCCACCATAGGCCCTGCGGTTGGGCAACCAGCAGCTCCCCGCGTGATATCAGCGGCTGCGCCATGCCAGCGATAGTGCGCGTCTGAACGAAATCGGCGCGGATCACGGGCTGGCTGGCGAACCGCTGTTGCAGCTCGGCCAGCGTGACGGCGCTGGAGATGCTGCTCCAGAGCAGCAGCGCGCTGAACAGATATTTCAACATCCCTTTACTCCCAGTTTTTCCAGTAGAACATCTGGTGAAACAAAACAGATCTCTTGCGTTTGCTGGCTTACCGCCACCTGCAACGTGTGAGCGCGCGTCGTGACCTGCCCCGCGGCGTTTTTTATTTCATAATCGATGCGCAGACGATTTTCATATTCGGTGATGCGCGCGCTAACGCGGACGCTCTCTTCGCAGCGCAGCGGCTGGCGATATTTTACGTGGGCATCAACCACCGGCCAGACATAGCCGCTGGCCGCCATCTCAGCGTAGCTGTAGCCGACCTGGCGCAGCAGCGCTTCGCGCGCCTGTTCGAAAAAGCGAAAGTAGTTGCCGTGCCAGACCACGCCCATGGGATCGCAGTCGTGGAAGGAGACCGTTAGCGTTACCTCGACGGCGTGCAGATTGTTATTCATCCGGGGACTCCTCGCGGCGCGCCCGGTTCTCAGGCAGCGACCAGAAATCAAAAAAATTAAACCAGTCGAGCGGCGCCTTCAGCGCGTAAGCCTCAAGCCGTTGCGCATAGCGATCCACCGCCGCCTGCAGTGCCTGCTGGCGCGTGGCGCGCGGCAGCAGCAGCGGATCGGCGAAGGGTTCGCAGTAGACGCGCAGCATCCCTTGCTCGCGCAGCGCGAACATCAACATTACGGGGCAGCGCAGCGCCGACGCCAGCACAAAGGGCCCCTGAGGAAACGGGGCAGGCTGTCCAAGAAAATCGCTCCAGACTACGCGCGATACGCCGCCACGCTGGCGATTGACTGCGGTTCGATCGCCAACAATCGCCACCCATTCACCCGCATCGATTTTTTGTTGCAGCAGGATGGCGGTTTCCGGGCCGATATTCGATACAGGCAGCAGGTTAACGCCAGCATCAGGCGCAATGGTTTCCAGCACAGCGCGAAATCGCTGCGCGTTATCGGTAAAGACCAGCGCATTGATAACCAGTCCGCTCACCTGCTGCGCCATAGCGCGGCACGCTTCAATATCGCCCAGATGAGAGGCCAGAATCAGCTGCCCCTTCCCCTCGGCCCGGCGTATCGTCGCCTCGGCGCCTGGGGCGAAGTCAATCTCTTTGCCCCAGCGCAGGTCGCCGCGCCAGCTGGCAACTTTATCCAGCATCGCTTCAGCAAAGCGCAAAAAGTGACGGTAGCTACTGAGCGGCTGCGGAAGCGTGACGTGGCGGCTTTGCGCGCAGGCGGCAACGCGCTGCAGATAACGCTGCGACGCGCGACGCGCGTTCAGGCCGGTCAGCCAGTAGACTGCCACCACTGGCCAGAGCAGCAGCGTAAAGGGCAACCGCCCGCCGTAGCGCCACAGCGCCAGCATAAAACGCAGCCCGGCCTGCCCGCGTCGCTCTGGCTCGCCAGACCAGTGTCGCTGTTGCCTGCGCATCGCCACCAGCTTTGGGATGCGCGGCAACATGCCGAAAAAAAGCCGGGTATGCATCCACGAAATGCGCAGATTGTCCCGCAACGCATCGAAATGCGACAGGCCCGCTTCGGGATAGACCACGCGCGTTGCGATAAAGCGGCTCGGCGTGCCCTGCCAGTAGAGCCGCACCATAATCTCGGTATCAAAATCCATTCGCTGGCCGATTGAGCGCCGGTCGCACAGCGCCAGCGTGGGCACCAGAGGATAAACGCGGAAGCCGCACATGCTGTCCTTAATGGAGAATGACAGCGTTTCGACCCATACCCAAAAGTGGGTGACATAGCGTCCATAAAGCCGTGCTTTAGGCACCGAGTCATCATAGCGAGGACGACCAGAGATCAGCTGTTCCGGGTAGCGGCGCGCCTCCGCCAGCATCAGAGGCAGATCCTCAATGGCATGCTGGCCGTCAGCGTCAAGCTGCAGGGCGTGGGTATAACCTTGTTGTCTCGCGGCGCGCAGCCCAAAAATCACCGCCGCCCCTTTTCCCTGATTCGCGGGCAGGCGCAAAATATCAAGCTGATCGGCGTGAAGCTGCGCCAGCTGCTGCTGCGTCGCGGCGTCGCTGCCATCATCCACGATAATGATCGGCAACTTAAAAGGGGCCAGCCGCGCAAGCACCGACGCCATGGTTGCGCCATGGTTATAACAAGGGATCACCACGCAGGGCGAAAAGTCGGTATTCAGCACAGCAGGATCTTCCCACTGCTGGCGCTTTGCTGCTCGCCATCGCGCAGCAGCAGATAGCGGAAGCTGACACGGGATTTGCTTTCATCCCAGTCGAGTTCAAGCTGGAGATGGGAACCAGGCGGCACCGGCTGCTGAAATTTGATATTTTCAAGCGCGCTGAAAACCTTGCCTGGCGCCAGCAGCGTGGTCGTATAGTGCATAACCCAGTCGAGTTGCGCCACGCCGGGCAGAATGGTCAGCGCGGGAAAATGGCCCTGAAACCAGAAAAGGTCGGCCTCAACCTGAAAGTGAAACAGCGCCTGCGATCCGCTGATTTTACGGCTGCGCTCAATCGGCAACATGAAAAAGCTCCTCAATTTGTGTCCAGGCGCGTTTGCTCTGACTGGTGACAGGCATCTCTTCTACGACGCGCCAGTAGCGCGGTAGCGCGACCGGCTCCAGCCAGGGATGCAATTGCCCGCGCCAGAGGCGTTTTAGCCGACTCAGCTCCACGGCTGTTGGCTGCCAGTCAAGCTGTACGGCAACGGCGACGGCACGACGGCTGCCGCGCGTCATCACCAGCGCGGCGGCATCTTTTACGCCTGGCAGCGCCAGTACGCGGCGTTCCACTTCGCTCAGCGAGACGCGTTTATCTTCGATTTTCACTACGCGATCGTGGCGTCCCGCCAGCTGAAAACATCCGGTCTCGTCTGTCTCCAGCCGATCGTCCAGCAGCCAGCCGCTGGCGTCAGGAAGCAAATCTGAGAAGATCTGCCAGCGTTCGCCCTCTGTTTTGTTCAGGCGAACCGCGGGAAAGCAGCGCCAGGACGGCGTTTCGCCATCATGCTCGCGCCAGGCGATCACGCCTGTTTCTGTACTGCCGTAAATCTCGTTGATGCGGCAGCCCAGCGCCTGCTGCGCGGCCTTCGCATGCTCTTCTTCCAGCATGCCGCCCGCGGAAATAACCAGCGCGCACTCTGGCGCGGCAAGCGATGCGTCAAGACGACGTAAAAAAGCGGGACTGCTGATAAAAACGTAAGGCTTATCTCGTTCCAGCTGCGTCAGTTGCTCGTTGTACAGGATCTGATGCGCCGCAAACGGACAAGAGAGCGACATCGGCATAAACAGGCGGAAACTCAACCCATACAGATGCTGGTGGCTGACGGAGGCGATAAACCGACACGATGCGGCCTGAGCGCCCCAGCGTTCAATAAGCCATTGCGCCTCACGCTCCATCACCGCCAGCGGCTTGTGTACGGCGCGCGGCGTACCGGTAGAGCCAGAGGTAAACAGCACCAGCGCAGCATCGTCAGGCAGCGGCGGCAGCGCATCCTCGCTTTCTTCTTCACGCCACATCAGATGTGGCAGCCTGATATCAAGAGGCATATCGCTGACGACGCCGTCTATTTCCGCACGCATCTCCTCCAGCTGCCGGGCGCGACAGTGGCCTGGGATCACCGGGGTCTTACCCGCGTACCAGGCCGCCAGCAGCGCCACGCAAAAGCGGTAGGTGTCGTCGAAACAGAGCGCCCAGCGCTTCTCTGGCACAGCGGCGAAGCGCGCGGCGAGCGCAGCGGCCTGACGGCGCATGGTACTGCGCAGCAGCGGACGCTCGCCGCGAAAGGCGACCACGCCCTCAGGCGCGTTTAGCCATAAGCTGACCGGTAATATCTTCATCTTTCCTGTCTGATTCGCTGGCGCACCAGCCACTCCCCTACCATCAGCGAGCCTGTCAGCAGATAACTGATGCCACCGTTCCAAAGCGTCCACCAGTTAAGGTTTCCTGCCACGCAGGTCGCTGCGGCGACGCTGCCGTTAAACACGAAGAACAGCGACCACAGCCAGGTAACGCGGCGCGTATAGTTGACGCCTTGCGGCGACAGGTTCGGCTCGCGCAGGCGCGCGATACGCTCCACCAGCGGCATCGGGCCGCGCAGCGAACCGGCAAACATAACGAGCAGCAGCAAATTCACCAGTACCGGATACCACAACAGCAGATGCAGGCTGCGCAGCGCGCCGGCGCTGAAAGTAAAGATTGCGCCGAACAGCGACAGCCAGGCGCTGAGCCGCGTCATCGCAGCGGGCTTGCCGCGCAGCAACCACCAGCGCAGCGCAAAGATAACGCTAAGTGGCCAGAACAGAATCTGCCATTGCGGATGGGCTGCAACGAGCAGCACGATAAACGGCCACATTAGCAGCGAAAGCGCATTCAGCAGACGCAGCGCGGCAGACAACATCGGCTCAGGCGCTCTCTCGCATTAGCTGCTCAACCGCATCCACGACATCTTGCACAGTTCGCACAGAGCGAAAGGTCTCCGGCTTGATTTTGCGGCCCGTACGCTTTTGCAGATGCACCACCATGTCAACCGCATCGATGCTGTCGAGCTCAAGATCCTCATACAGACGCGCGTCCGGGCGAATAGCCTCAGGATCGGTTTCAAACAGGCTGGTCAGCAACGAAGCGACTTCCTGATAGATCTCATCTTTATTCATCACAGGTTGGCTCCTGACGCTTATGCCTGTTGCTGTTTAATAAATGTCGCCAGAGTGGCAACGGAGAAAAAGTGCGCGCGCAGCGTCTCGCTTTCAGCGGAAAGCGCCACGCCATAGCGGTTTTTCACCGCCAGGCCCAGTTCAAGCGCATCGATTGAATCCAGCCCCAGGCCTTCGCCAAAAAGCGGCGCTTCGGTTTCAATATCATCGGGCGTGATGTCTTCGAGATTCAGCGTCTCGATGATCATCTGTTTTAGGGTGTTGATAAGTGCGTCCATTGTGTTTCCGTCAAACGTCTTTTTCTTGGGGTGGTACCAGTGCCTGCTGCAGGTAGCGGGTCAGGCGACGCGCCGCCAGAGGCTGCGCGTCCTCACTGGCTGCACGAAAGGGATGGCTGCTGATTTGTGCCTGTACGCACACGGTAAACAGCGGCTTAACCGGTGGAATTTGATACCAGCGGCTCTGCTTGTCGAGCATACGCTGCGTACAGCTGATATGAACCACGCGCAGCGCGCAGCCGGCGCGCACCGCGATATTGGCAGCGCCCCGCTGCAGCTTAAGGGCCTCGCCGTAGCGCGTGCGCGTTCCTTCAGGAAAGATCAGGATGGTGTCGCCGCGTGCGAGACGCTGCTGACTGTCAGGGAGCAGCGTTTCAGCTTCGCTGTTAATCAGATAGTCCGCCGCGCGTATCACGCCGCGGAAGAAAAGGTTGTGCCGCAGCTCCGCTTTAACCAGACAGTCCATCTCCGGCAGTACCGAGGCGATCATCACATAGTCAATCAGCGAGGGATGGTTAGCGACAATCAGGCAGCCTTTATCCTGCTGTAACAGCTCCGCGCCGATAATGCGATAGTCATAGACGCCAACAAACCGGCAGAAGCGCAGGAAACAGCGGAAGCTCCAGGCAATACTGCGGCGGGCCAGCGCGCGGCGGCGCGTTGTATTGCGCTGAAAAAGCAGCAGCAGATTGAACCAGATAAGCGACAGCAACAGGCCGCCTACGCTAAACAAGCTAAAGCTTACGGCGGTCATAACCAGCCGCCAGTAATAGTTAACGTTCAAGCGACGACGCATGACGATAGAGGAATCAGCCATGGCATTTCTCCCACTGCCAGTCCATACGCGCACCCGGCAGGGTAAATTCAGACGCATCGCTCAGCATACCGTGCAGGAACGCCAGGCTTTGAGGCAGCGCGCCGGGCAGCTTGCCCGTTTGCGGGCGAGCTGAACATCTGAGGCTGTCGCCCACGGCCAGCACAAGCCCGACCGCGTAAGGCACCTGTCCAGCGCACTCTGGCAGCCAGGGCGAATAGTAATCGGGTATGGCGCCCTCAAAGTCGACTAACAGCACCTTTTTGTATCCCGCCTGATGCAGCGCAGTGACCTCAATAAGCCCCTGTTGAAAGGAGTCGATACCCGCAGAGATCGAGGTCGAAACCAGCGGTTGCTGCGCGGCGATAGTCAAACTGCCGACGGCAGAGTTATGCACCGACATAGCAAAATCGGTGGGCGAAAGCGCCTGCTCGTCCGCTAGCGCCGTAAGGATACGCAGGTTGCGCTCCAGCTCACCGTGGCGACTGGTAAAAACCACCGCGTCCGCGGGCTGGCGCGCCAGTAAGGCGAGTCCACACTCTACGGCCGCGCGGCTGCCGCTGCTCAGACGACGCGCGGTCATCATCGGCAGGAATTGAGGTTTTGCCACAGGAAGAGTCGGATCTAAAACAGGAGGTTGCTGCGCCCAGCGTTGCCATACATCCCGACTGGCCAGTCCCGGAGCCAGTGCCTGCCATTCAACAAGCGAATATGCCAAATTCATAACTGCGCTCTTATTTTGTGCCTTGCGAAATCAGCGCCAGCCAGGCAACGTTTCGATGTCCTGATTGAAAAAACGGATAATTGCTGGGATGGCCTTCATAACGATCTGACGTGCATAACCACGGCAGAAAATGAAGGTGCAGCGATTTTAAATATCGGCAAACCACAATTTTTCTTTAGGAAAACGCCTGCCGTCGCCTGAGGATAGCGACGGCAGGCGCAATATTATTTCAGAGCCTGAGCGGCCAGACGCAGCTGAATATCCTGGTCAAGATTATTCACCCAGCGGTTATAATTGGCGTGAATTTTCCCGTCTTTCGCATTCAGGTTTTGACTGCTGACGTACTGGATAGAATAGCTTTGCGGCGTATAGGTCACGCGGATATTGGCAACAAACTCGCGCTGCGCATAGCGGCCATTAATTACCCCTGGCGCGACGGGCGTCATCACCCATTTGCGACCGAGTCCTGCCTCAATAATCGCAGTTTTCATCTGGTTATCAGAATAATGCTGCGTAAGTGACTGGTCGACGTTATGTACAGGCGCAGTGCGTGCGCAGCCCGTTAATAACGTTGCCGCAAGAGTCATTATGATAAGAGAATGCTTAGACATGTTTTTATTCCTTTATTACCTGTAGGCAGGCGGAAAGCTCCATACGCTTACTGAGCGCGGATCGAACCGATCCACACCTTTCTGCTTAGATCCAATCGAAACCGCGCTATGTTAACAGATAATGTAAAGACACGTAAGCAAAAGTATGCTTATGAACCAGCCGTTCATTAACAAAATGATTAAAATATTTACTGATAACGCAACAAAAGCGTCCAGTTTGTCTACATCGTTCAGTGCGCCTGCCAGCCGCCGCCCAGCGCGCGATAAAGCGCGATCTGCGCCAGCAGAAGATTATTCTTCACCGATACCAGATTAAGCTGCGTGTTGAACAGCGTGCGCTGCGCGTCCAGCTCGTCAAGATACGAGGCGTAACCGTTTTGATAGCGATTGCGGGCGATGCGCAGCGCCTCGGAAACATACTCCTCCTGCTTCTGCAGCTCCGCCAGCTGCGCCTGGCCCTGCAGAATCGCATCCATTGCGTCATTCACCTCGGAAAAGGCGTTGCGAACGACTTTTTCATAGCTGTAAAGCGCCTGATTGCGCGCCGCCATCGAAACATCGACCTGCGCCGTCAGCGCTTCGCGGTTCAGCAACGGCGCCAGCACGCTGCCGCCGATGCTCCAGAGACGAAACGGATTGTCGAGCAGCTGATGTAGCTCGTTGCTTTGCAGGGTGCCGCTCGCGGTAAGGTTGAGCGACGGCAGCAGCTTCGCTTTTGACGAGGCGAGCGTCGCGTCCGCCGCCAGCAACAGGCGCTGGGCCTGCACGATATCGGGCCGCCGGTTAAGCAGCTGCGACGGCAGCACCTGCGGCATCTGCTGCGGCATAATCTGGCTGAACTGCGGTCGGCGCGCAATCTCGCGCGGGTTCATGCCTACCAGAATGCTCAGCGCATTCTCCTGCTGCGCGATCTGATGCTTTAGCTGCGGCACCTGTGCTTTCGCAGCCTGAAACTCGGACGCCGTCTGCATCCATTCAAGGCGCGAGCTGTAGCCCGTTTCGAACTGGCGCTGCGCCAGCCGCAGCGAATTGCCGCGCGTCGCCAGCGTTGCTTCGGTGACGCGCAGCTGCTCGTCCAGCGCCACCAGGCTCATATAGCCCGACGCCACCGAGCTGGCGACGGTGAGTTCAGCCGCCGATGCCGCCGCGCGTTGCGCCTCCAGCGACGCTTCGCTGGCCGCAATGCTGCTGCTGCGCGCGCCCCAGAGATCGACATTGTAGCTGGCCTGCAGCAGCCCCTGATAGACAGCGTTCTCGTACGGCTGTCCGGTAACGGAAGACAATGCGCGCTGATGCGTCACCCCTGCGCCTGCGCTCAGCGTAGGGAAATTGTCGCCCTGCGCCGCGCGCAGCTGGGCGCGATACTGCTCGACGCGCGAACGTGCCGTAAGGATATCGAGGTTATTGCGCAGCGCCTGCGCCACCAGCCGGTTCAGGTTATCGTCACCGAAGGCGTGCCACCATTCCGCTTCCGGCGCGGCGGCGGGCCCGACCTGATTACGCCACTGCGGCGGGATCGGCAGCGATGACGGCGCTTTTTCCACCTCGGTGGCGCAACCGGCCAGCGTCAGCGCCGTCAGGCTGGCAAGTAACAGCCGCCGCATCACTCCACCGCCTTGCTGCGAGGTTGCGCAGCGGTATCAATACTCACCTCTACCGACATGCCGGGCCGCAGCTCGCGCATATCTTCAGATTCGATGGCGATACGTACCGGAATGCGCTGGGCAATTTTTACAAAGTTGCCCGTGGCGTTGTCTGGCGAGATGGCGCTGAATTCCGAACCCGCCGCCGGCGAAATAAATTCCACATGGCCGTTAAAGCGTTTGCCGTTGAGCGCGTCAACGCGGAAGGTGACCGGCAGGCCAGGACGAATAGCCGCCATCTGCGTCTCTTTCATGTTGGCGATAATCCATTTATGGTCCGGCACCACCGAGGTGAGACGCGTACCAGCCGTCACGTAGGCCCCTTTGCGCACCGAAAGCTGACCGAGCTGACCAGCATCCGGCGCGACGATGCGGGTATTCGCCAGGTCGATCTCCGCCAGTTCCAGCGCGGCCTGGGCGCTGGCGACATCGCCTTCAAGGGAGGCGCGATTAACGATAACGGTTTGCAGATTCTGCTGCGCTACCGCCACCTGCGCCTCCGCCTGGCGCACCTGCGCCTGCGCCTGCGCGTTGGCGGCGCGCGCCGCATCGCGCTCACGCACCGAAAGTGAGCCGTCGGCGGCCAGGCTTTCAACGCGTTTCAGGTCGAAGCCCCCTTTCAGCGCCTGCGCTCTGGCGTTCTCCAGCGCGGCTTTATTGCTGACAATGGTGGCTTCAGCGCTGCGGCGCTGCTGCTGGTTGTTGCGGAGCGCCGCCTGCTTCATTGCCAGCTGCGCCTGCGCCTGATGCACGCGCTGGCGGTAGATGCGATCGTCGATGGTCATCAGCAGCTGTCCTTTCTGCACCGGCTGGAGATCCACCACCTCGACCGAGGTCAGATAGCCGCTGACCTGTGGGCTGATAAAGGTCACCTGCCCACGCACATAGGCGTTTTCGGTACTCTGTACCGCACTGGTAAAGGGCCAGAGCTGCCAGGCGTAAAGAATAACCAGGACGCCAAGAATAACGATGCCGCTCCCTGCCGCAATGGAAAGAATACGTCGACGATTGGCACGCTCGCGCTCCGCCGCCTGAAGTTCATCCTGCTGACTCATTGTGACTCCATAGATTCTTGTGATGCGGCCGCCAGGCGCTGCTCCTTCAGGTTGAAGCGCGCCTGCCGCCAGTTAAGGTATCGCTGACGGGAGAGACGCCACAGCGCCCACATCAGCGTAATGAGCGCCAGCGCCGCCGTCAGTAAATAGGTATCGTTATAGGCCAGCACGTTCGCCTGCAGCGTCGCTACGCTTTGCAGCTGGCTGGTGCTTTGCGCGCTCTGCAAAACAGGATCGCCTACCTGGCTGTTGAACAGTGCGCCATACTGGCTGAGGCGCTCCGTAACGTTAGGATCGAGCAGCGACAGCTGATCGCCCAGCAGGCTGGAGTGATATTTCTCGCGCCAGACCTGAAAGGTGCCAAGGATAGCTGAGCCGATCAGCCCGCCCAGGTTCTGGCTCATGCCGAACAGCACCACAAAGCTCACCAGATTTTTCGGCTGCGTCACGACGCTGCCAATACCGATCAGCATAGCGGGCGCCATAAAGAAGGTGCTGCTGAAGCCGAGCAGGAACTGGCTGATATACATATTGTTGGCGCGCGTTATCGGGCTGGAGTGCGCATCCATCAGCGAGGCGACGATCATTACCGCCAGCGAGACCACGATGGGCCAGTTAAGATGCGTCGGCTTGATGGTCAGGGCGCTGGTGACGATACCGAGCGTCATGCCGCCGATAATCGCCAGCGACAGGCCGCGCATCTGATCGTTCAGCAGGCCCAGCTGCTGCAGGAAGCCTACCGCGCCGGTATTCTGCTCCGCCAGCACGATACGTATCATAATCATCACGATGCCAAGACGCACCATCATGCCGCTGCTTAGCCAGCGCGTATTAATCAGCGGGTTTTTCCGGTTGTGCTCGATAACGATCGCCGCGACGATCAGCACCAGCGCAATAGCCAGGCAGATGCCGAGCCAGGGCGTAGTAAACCACCATTCGATGCGCCCCAGCGACAGCACGCCGCAGAGCAGCGCCATACCGGGCGCCAGCAGCATAAAGGTGACAAAATCGAGCTTTTCGAACGCCTTAATACGGTCGCCCGGCGGCAGCTTCACTACCAGCACGCATCCCAGCGCGATCATCGCCAGACCCAGCTCAAACAGGTAAAGCCCGCGCCACTCCTGCAGTTGCAGCAGCTCGGTCGAAAACAGCCGCGCCATCGGAATAGCGAACTGCGAGACGGTCAGGCCGATCACCAGCGCCTTAAGCCGGTGTTTCGCCGGCCACGCCTGTATCTGGTAATAGATCCCCAGCGAACTGAGCGCCGCGCCCGCCATGCCATGCGCGGCACGCACGATAATCGCCGAGCTGAGATCGTTGGCAAAAAGGTGGAAAAAAGCCACCAGCACATAGGGTACCAGGAAGGCTTCAGTGAAAACGCGCAGGCCAAACTGCTGGCGAAACTTCACCAGCAGCAGGTTGATGGAGATATTGCCCATCACGTAAACGGCGGGCAGCCAGGCGATTTCACTGGAGTAAGCGCCAAAAGTGCCCTGAAGATTGGTGAGGTTCGCCGTGACCAGCGCGTTGCTGAGCGCGCCGGTAAGCGAAATCAGTAAGCCTATCAGGCCAAAAGCGATCCTTTTCGGCGGCGAATGGATCGGGGTCGAAGGCGAACCCGGCAGCATGGGTTTCTCATGCGGCAACCATTCTCGCGGCGCGTAGGGATTGCGTCTGGCCACTGTTACATATTTCCCATACGCGTCAGCAGCTGTTGCAGCACCCGCTCCGTCGTCGCCAGCTCCTGAGGATCGATATCACTGAGCAATTCGGCACGCAGCGCGTCTGCCTCATTTTTTACCAGGGCAAAAGCCTGATTGCCCTTCTCCGTCAGCACCAGATGCCGTTTGCGGCGATCTTCCGGCGGCTGTACGCGCGACAGCAACTCCTGCTTCACCAGCCGATCGATCAGTGGCACCATGCTGGCATCCTCCAGGCCGAGCAGCTGCGCAAGCTCCGTCTGGGTATAGGGCCGCGTTTCGCTGGCAATAAGGCCAATCGCCATCCAGCTGCTCATGCTCAGGCCGCTGTGTTTAAGATGGCGATCCACGGCAAGTCGCCAGGCGTGCGCGGCTTGATAAAGCAAATGGGTAAAGGTGTTATAGTGGCGAGTCAAAGCGTAGCGACCTAATGGTTAGACTTCTAACTAAATGAGTGCGTTATTATACGCAGAGCAAATTGCTAATGAAAATAGCACATGTCGTTAAAAAATGACGCGTCTGTTGTCAGGCTTTTAAGACCCTGAAAATATCCAGACGGAGTAAAAGCGGAGTCAGCTATGCCCGATCGTAACAGCAACTGGATAGATCTGCGTCGCGATCCCTCGCGCGGCATTGAGACGATCCGCGCGCATTTTACCGGGCACGCCTACGATCCCCACTGGCACGACAGCTATCTGATTGGCGTGACAGAGCAAGGCGTGCAGCAGTTTCACTCGCGCCGTAAACAGCATCAGAGTCGTCCCGGCACAGTGTTTATGCTGGAGCCGGAGGAGTTGCACGATGGCGACGCGGTGGATGCGCAGGGCTTTACCTATCGCATGCTCTATCTGTCGCCGCAGCAGCTCTCTCAGCAGCTGGCGCCGCTCGGCACCGACCAGGGCGGCGAGCTACACTTCGCCGCCACGCTGCGCGATGACAAGGCGCTCGCTTACGCCGTCTGGCACTGTTTTGACGCGCTGTGGCACGATCATCCCGAACTGATCAAAGAGGCGACGCTGGACCGCTTATTTATGCAGTTGAGCCAGCATCCGTTATGGCGCAGCGAAACGCGTCCGGCGGACCGCGATCGCCAGCTGGCGCAGCAGGCACGCGACTGGCTGATTGCCCATCATGCGCTGAATCCGGGCCTACAGGCGATGGCCGATGCGCTACAGGTGGATCGCTTCCGCCTTTCGCGCCTGTTCCAGGCGCAGTGGGGATTGCCGCCGCACGCCTGGCTGGTGCAGTGGCGCTTATCCCAGGCCCGTCACCAGCTGGCGGCAGGCCGCGCCGCCGCCGACGTCGCCGCGGACCTGGGCTTCGCCGACCAGAGCCATCTGGGTCGCTGGTTTAAACGCGCCTGCCATCTCACTCCGGCACGCTATCAGCAGGCGTGCACAAATCTTCCAGACGCAGGATGAACGCCTGGTCACAATGCGCTTTTTCTGTCTGGAGAAGTGCTATGCAAGACCCTCGTTGCGTCATGATTTTGCAAAACGACCTCGCCCCGGGAAAAGCCGCTAACGCCGCTGCGGTGATCGCCCTCACGCTCGGCCAGCGTCATCCTGCGCTGGTCGGTGACCCGCTACAGGATGCGGACGCCAGCAGCTATCCCGGCCTGATCCCGCTCGGCATCCCTGTGCTGGCAGCCAGCCATGCGGAGATGGATGAGCTGCGCGCCCGCTGCGCGGAGATGGCGTGCGATCTGGTGCTCTTTCCTGAACAAGGCCAAACCACCACGGATTACGCGGCCTTTAGCGCGGCAATGCGTGAAATACCAGCGAAAGAGTGGCGGCTGCTCGGCCTGGCGCTGGTTGGCGAGAAACAATCGGTCCGAAAACTTACATCAAAGTTAAAACTTTTTAGCTAAAACCGGGTGGGAAAAAGAGCAGACTTTTTCCCGTTTACCGTTACAACCATTGCGTTGTACAAACATTTTGTACAGCTTTCCCTCATATCATATCTTTATATCTTTTTGATAAATAATGCATAGCACGAATTGTTCAAGTTTTTCCTTGTGCGTGTACACCTTCATTGTATAACTTTACCCCCCATGAATCGGATAACGATTCCGTAACGAATGATGCGTTTGCGTCGCCTCTGAAGGTGTCAGTGGATTTCCACCTTCAGAGGTCCTTTTTTGATGACACAGGGCCCTTTACATCTGTCCATGTAAGGGGGATTTTCATCGTAAATTGATCGGGTACCCGACCTGATCGTTGGGACTGTTTTTAGGACTGACACATGCAAAACGCTGTTCCCCAAACCGATAAAGAGATTGGTGATTACTTCAACGCAGCAGCCAGTAAAGCGGCCAGCGAGATGGAAATATTAGGCTTAGTGGTGGCTGAGATTTTACAGGCCGGCAAACCTGTCACTAATAAAGCGATCATCTCGAAACTGATCCATCGGCTGGAGCTGGAGTCAGATGTGGTGTCGCTCGACGTCTATCGCCAACTCCTTGAGCTGGTTGTGCATAAGACACCTGACGATCTGTCGGTGTAATGCTGATTCCATGGATGGAGTCATTCCGTTAGTTTTGTGATCGCTGGCAAATTTCCCTCTCAGACAGTACTCTCTCCTGCTTAATTTCTTCTGCGTTCTTCGCTTTCGCCGCGAGAACGGATTATTAAAAAGAGCCTGCAATCTATGAGCCAACCCAATGACGTTGCCGCGCCTCAAGCCGTGGACAACGACCTGACCGTGGGCCGCGTTTTGCGTTCCCCTGCCCTGCTCACCCGTGAGTGTCTTGCTGGCGTGATCACCGCGCTGGCGCTTATTCCTGAAGTGATCTCCTTTTCGGTTATTGCCGGTGTCGATCCGAAGGTCAGTCTGGTGGCGTCTGTGGTGCTGTGCCTGACGCTTTCGGTGCTGGGCGGACGCCCGGCGATGGTCACCGCCGCAGCCGGTTCGGTGGCGCTGGTGATTGGCCCGATGGTGCACGCGTACGGCGTGGCCTATATTCTGCCCGCCGTGGTGCTTGGCGGCCTGATCCAGATCCTGTTCGGGATCGCCGGCCTGGCGCGCATGATGCGCTATATTCCGCGCTCGGTCATGCTTGGCTTCGTCAACGCGCTGGGCGTCCTGATTTTCTTTGCGCAGGTGCCGCACGTCTGGGGACAAAATTCGCTGGTGTGGCTGCTGTTTGCCATCACGCTGGGGATTGTACTGCTGCTGCCGCGTGTGCTGAAAAGCGTGCCCTCTCCACTCATCGCTATCGTTGTCGTGACCGCCGTCGCGCTGCTGCTCGGCTGGCGCGTACCCAACGTAGGCGATGAAGGCCCTATGAGCGCAGGTTTGCCCGGTCTGAATGCGTTGCAGGTGCCTCTTAATGTGCAGACGCTGCAAATTGTCTGGCCGACTGCGCTCAGCATCGCCTTTGTCGGCCTGATGGAGTCGCTGCTCACTGCCAAACTGGTGGACGATCTGACCGATACGCCCTCCAGCAAGCGCCGTGAGTCATGGGGTTTAGGAGTGGCCAACATTTTCGCCGCGTTCTATGGCGGTATCGCCGGTTGCGCGATGATCGGCCAGACTATCGTAAACGTCGAGCTGGGCAAGGCGCGCACGCGCGTCTCAACCGTCGTTGCCGGTCTGGTGCTGCTGCTGCTGGTAACCGGTCTGAGCGCGCTGATGGCGCAGATCCCGATGGTGGTGCTGGCAGGAATTATGATGGTGGTCGCCGTGAAGACCGTGAACTGGCACAGCCTTCAGCCTGCCACCCTCAAACGTATGCCTTGGTCAGAGACGCTGATAATGGCGCTAACGATTATAGTAACGGTGTGGACGGGCAACCTGGCGCTGGGCGTGCTGACGGGCGTTATTGTCGCCATCGTGCTGTTCGCGCGTCGTATTGCTCACGTTATTCATGCCGAGCGCGAAGTCAGCCCCGACGGCAAATCGGTGTGCTATCGCGTGCGCGGCCCGCTTTTCTTCGCCAGCAGCAACGATCTGTTTGAACATTTCGACTACGGACATGACCCGAAACAGGTCACTATCGATCTGACCCATGCGCAAATATGGGATGCGTCATCGGTCGCCGCTCTTGACGGCATTGAATATCGCTATCAGCGCCACGGCGCACAGGTAACGATTGTCGGTCTGGATACGCGCAGCAGCGATTTTCATCGCCGCCTGACCGGTAAGTTTGAGTAAGTAGCGGGAAAATAAGTAAACGATGCGGCGAATGCCGCATCGCTGTTAAAGCGGTTTAGCCTGACGACGAGCCTTATAGCGCGCGACCATCATCGTCATAGCCTGATAGATAACGCCTGCGTAGAGGCTTTTTACGATCGCCATCCCCGCCTCCATTCCCTCTTTTTGCCAGAAGCAGAACCACATAAACAGACCCCACAGCAGGGAAAACAGTAGACAGCCTTTAATAAACTTCACGACGCCCTGCATCTCGCATCCTTCTGTATCATCGCGACCCGTGTCGCGTTATTGAGGCGTGAAAGTATCGCATACCACACTGATTTGCACTCCGGGCAGCATCAGATGAGAGGCGGGTCAAAATTTTCCAGCCTGATGAGATTTAAGACTTTACGACTGGTGCGTTGGCGACAGCCTGCTACGCTTTAATTTCATTGCGTTTTTATACTTTCTTTTTCAATACCGGAGAATGAGGTGGCAACGATGAACAACGTGAAAAAAGGGATCTGCGTTACGCTGGCGGTGCTGGCGCTGGCGGGCTGTATGCACCGTAGCGATGCGATTAAATCGGATGGCCGTCCTCATGCGCCAAGCGGCCAGTCGTCGCCGGGCGGCACGCTGGGCTCAGGCCCTGTGGGACAGCCGCAGTCTTAACGATAAAACCCGGTTAACGCCGGGTTTTTTGTCTTACAGACAGGCACAAAAAAACCGCCCTGAAGGCGGTCACGACATTGCTTACTACTGCTTTATTTTAATTCGGAATTTTTAATCGGTAGAGATGGTGCCCGGGGCGGGACTTGAACCCGCACAGCCATACAGCCGAGGGATTTTAAATCCCTTGTGTCTACCGATTTCACCACCCGGGCAGGGTGTAAAGTGGAGGCGCGTCCCGGAGTCGAACCGAGGTGGACGGATTTGCAATCCGCTGCATGGCCACTCTGCCAACGCGCCTTTATCCGCTGTGCCGCCAGGTTATCCTGACCTGCAAAACTGGAGCGGGAAACGAGACTCGAACTCGCGACCCCGACCTTGGCAAGGTCGTGCTCTACCAACTGAGCTATTCCCGCATTGTTCAGCAATTTAACGGAACTTGCTGATTTTCTTTATCTTCTGGCAGCCTCGCTGCCGTTCGATGCGATGCATTCTACTGACCTGACGCACTGAGTCAACAGAATTATCCTCACAGTGCGTCCGTTTGCTGCTTTTTAAGTCGCTTCGATCAGCTATCGAGCAGATCGCCGCGCGCGGCGCTTAAATACTGAAACATTGACCAGAAAGTTAACACGGCGGCGATGTAAAGCGCCACCACGCCGACGGCGATAACCGTGGTATCGGGACGCCACAGCAGCGCGACCAGCGACAGCATCTGCGCCGTGGTTTTCACCTTGCCGATCCAGGAGACGGCGACGCTGCTTCGCTTGCCGATTTCCGCCATCCATTCGCGCAGCGCGGAAATAATGATTTCACGCGCGATCATGGTCGCAGCCGGTAAGGTAATCCACCAGGAGTGAAAATATTCCGCCACCAGAACTAGCGCAATCGCCACCATCACTTTATCGGCTACCGGATCGAGAAAGGCGCCGAAGCGCGTGGTTTGCTTCCAGCGGCGCGCAAGAAATCCGTCAAACCAGTCGGTCACGGCGGCAATAACAAAGATCAGCGCGGTGGCGAAAGGCGCCCAGTGAAAAGGCAGATAGAAAGCCAGCACGAAGAAAGGGATCAGGACGACTCGAAACAGGGTGAGACACGTCGGAATGTTAAGTTGCATATGCCGGTAACTGTCTGGAATGGGTAGAATTTCCCCTATGTTCCTACATTGCCTCACCTGTTTCAATGCTAGTGTTTTAGCGAATGATATATTTTTTCCGCCAGCGCGAATGAAATACCGGGCACATTGGCGATCTCTTCAACCGTGGCGTTCATCAACGGTTGCAGGCCCCCCATATACTTAAGCAGCTGCTGGCGACGTTTCGGGCCGATGCCTTCGATGCTCTCCAGCGCGCTGGTATTCTTCACTTTCGCCCGTTTTTTTCGGTGGCCCGAAATTGCATGATTGTGAGCGTCATCACGAATATGCTGGATCACATGCAGCGCCGGAGAGTCCGGCGGCAGAGAAACGCCCTCGCCTTCCGCCTCGAAGAACAGCGTTTCCAGTCCCGCTTTACGATCGCTGCCTTTCGCCACGCCCAGTAAAATCGGCCGGGACTTATCCCACTCCACCTCCAGCTCGGCAAAAACCTGCTTCGCCTGCGAAAGCTGTCCCTTGCCGCCGTCAATCAGAATGACATCTGGAATTTTATCCTCTTCCAGCGCCTTGCCGTAGCGGCGGCGCAGAACCTGATTCATCGCCGCGTAATCATCGCCAGGGGTAATGCCTTCGATGTTATAGCGGCGGTAGTCGCTGCGCAGCGGGCCGTTGGCGTCGAACACCACGCAGGATGCGATAGTCTGCTCCCCCATGGTGTGGCTGATATCGAAACACTCCATGCGGTTGATTTTGTCCAGCTCGAGAAACTGCGCCAGCGCCGCCAGCCGCTGCTGGATAGTAGAGTGCTGCGACAGCCGCGTGGTCAGCGCCGTCGCCGCATTGGTGCGCGCCAGCTTGAGGTAACGCGCGCGATCGCCGCGCGGTTTGCTCTGGATCGTTACGCGGCGTCCCGCCAGCTCGCTCAGCGAGGCGGAGAGCAGCTCGCGTTCCGGCAGGTTGAAGTCCAGCAGGATGTCGCCAGGCAGAGTGCGCGCTTCGCTGCCTTGCAGGTAAAACTGGCCGACAAAGGTCTGCACCACTTCCGCCAGCTCGGTATCCGCCGGTACTTTCGGGAAGTAACTGCGGCTGCCCAGCACCTTGCCCTGACGAATAAAGAGTACGTGCAGACAGGCCATGCCCGCGTCGTAGGCTACGCCCATTACATCAAGATCGTCGCCCTGATTAGAGACAAACTGCTTCTCGGTGATACGGCGTACCGCCTGAATCTGATCGCGCAGACGCGCCGCCTCTTCAAACCGCAGCCCGATGCTCGCCTCTTCCATGCGTTTTACCAGCATGTTCAGCACCTGGTCATCTTTGCCGGACAGAAACAGCCGCACATATTCCGTCTGCTGCGCATACTCCTCTTCGCTCACCAGACCGGCGACACACGGCCCGAGGCAGCGTCCAATCTGATACTGCAAACAGGGTCTGGAGCGGTTGCGGTAAACGCTGTTTTCACACTGGCGAATCGGAAACACTTTCTGCATCAGCGCCAGGGTTTCGCGTACGGCGTAGCCGTTAGGGAACGGCCCGAAATATTCGCCCTTCGCGTGCTTCGCGCCGCGGTGATAGGCCAGACGCGGATGGGTATCGCCGCTGAGAAAGATAAACGGATAAGATTTATCATCACGCATCAGCACGTTATAGCGCGGCTGATAGAGCTTGATGTAGTTATGCTCCAGCAGCAATGCTTCCGTTTCGGTATGCGTGACGGTGACGTCTATATGATGGATGTTGCTGACCAGCACCTCAGTCTTTCGGCTGCCGACATGGCTGCGAAAGTAGCTGCTGAGGCGTTTTTTGAGATCTTTGGCTTTTCCTACATAGATCACGGTGTCCGAGGCATCGTACATGCGATACACGCCCGGCTGACTGGTCACCGTGCTGAGAAAGGCTTTGGCGTTGAAAACTTCACTCACTACTGATTAACGGCTCCGCATTGAACAGGCCATGTCGAATGGCCAGATGCGTTAACTCTACGTCACCGCTGATGTTCAGCTTGCTAAACATGCGATAACGGTAGCTGTTAACGGTTTTAGGACTGAGATTGAGCTGCTCGGAAATTTCCGTCACCTTTTGCCCTTTGGTGATCATCAGCATAATCTGCAATTCCCTTTCCGACAAACAGCTGAAGGGAGATTCCGCTTTTTGCGGCTCTATCTGGCTCAGCGCCATCTGCTGCGCGATATCCGAGGCGATATAGCGCTGGCCGGCGTGTACGGAGCGAATGGCGCTCACGACTTCCTGCGGCGCGGCGCCTTTGCTCAGATAGCCCGCCGCGCCTGCCTGCATCACTCTGGCGGGCAGCGGATTTTCGGTGTGAACCGTCAGCATAATAATTTTGATATCGGGGTTGTAGCGGACGATTTTGCGCGTCGCTTCCAGCCCACCGATGCCCGGCATATTCATATCCATCAGGATCACGTCGACCTGGTTAGCCCGGCACCACTTTACCGCGTCCTCGCCGCAACAGACCTCTCCCGCAATCGTAAGACCTTTCATATCTTCCAGTATGCGTCTAATACCGGCGCGTACCAGTTCATGGTCATCAACAAGAAGAACACTGATCAACGGGGAGCACTCCGCTAGCTAAAGTGAGGAATAAATCTGATATTGAATGCGCGCATGATACCTGTTTTTCGTAGTAAAGAACATCAACCGGCCGAATGTTTGACCGTATTCCCTGATTTACATCAACGCTTTCCAGCCAGCGCAAAAATATGGCGACCGGATGAAATATGATCATTTCTCTTTTTTATTTATATAGTAATTTCAATTACTTAAATTAAAAGCATGTAAAATTTAAAATGCGTTTAAATGCGACGAGGCCACTCTGTGAAAATAATTCAACTCCTGCTTTAAATAATATCCTGTAGCGCAAGCAACAGCCGTTACGCTTCGCTTTCGCAGCCAAATAGCACGCTGTGATATACTCCTGGACGGCTGCGCGGAACATGCCGGCACGATCGATTAAACCCCAAGGAGAACACGATGAGCGATGAAGAATTTGTAACCTCGCACGACACGTTGAAGCTGGCCGATGAAGTAGCCTGTCTGAAAATGATGGTGACGCTGATTCTGAAAGGAATGGGCCAGGCGGATGCCGGTAAAGTGATTATTAATATGGAACGCTACGTGCAAACTCTGGGTGATAAGCCGCAGGCGGAAGTGTTCAGCAATACCATAAAACAGATTAAGACCGCGTATCGTCAGTGATGCGTTCGCCCCCGCGCCGAAGCGGGGGCGCGCTGTCAGGTGTGCGACTGCCAGTTGACGGAGACGCCGAGTGAGGGCAATACCTCTTCCGGGCTGAAGCGCCGCGTGCCGCGATACTTTTCCGCCAGCGCTGGCTGCACCACAGGGATACGAATGGCGAACAGATTGTCCTCCGACTGGATCAGACCGGGCGTCAGCGGCTCATAGGCGACCTGGTGCTCCTCAAACATCTTCTCCAGCATCGGCGTCGCCGAGCTAATCAAATACTCCATACCATTAAGTTCAGCGAGCTGTACGGCGTGCCATAGCAGGTTAAACGGCAGTTCCGCATCCAGTTCCAGCTTCGCCGAGAAGCGTGACATTTCCCACACTTTCTCATGGCTAAACGGCACCACCAGCCCTTCGCTCTGGGCCGGCTCATGCCAGGGCATCAGTCGCGCGCAGCCGCTGATGCCGTCACGGGCGTTCCAGGCCAGCAGCCAGGTCACGTCTGAACGATCAAACCGATCGTACTCCTGGCCCGGCGTACTGAGACGAGGCGGGATCGACCAGCCTTCTCCACGCGCAAATACGCTATAACGGTAGCTGCCTAGTTCGGCCAGCAGAGAGGACGGCATATCCTTTAACTGGGTTTGAATTATCTTCATCATGCGCCCCTGACATCCTCATGTTTGCATTGATTTACGCTACGCCAGCCTGGCAAAGTCCCGGCGCAGGGTAGACAACTGCTTCCGGCAACGTAACTACTAAATTTAGTAGTTGCCTTTTTCTATATCAGTCCAATTGCCGCCGCATAACAGGCAATTTGAGTTTTATTGGAAACATTAAATCGCTTTTGCATATTCTTTTGGTGAAAATTCACCGTGTGTTGCGAGATTGCTAAAATAAGCGAAATTTCAGCCGACGTTTTCCCTTCTGCGGTCCATTTCAAAATCTCTAACTCGCGCTGACTGAAATCATTTTTTAGCACCATCAGCGTATCATCTGAAAAACGCTGAAGTGAACGCAAACTCAGTTCCGCCAGAAAGTGCAGTTTCACTTCCAGCTCGACGTGTTGATGTTGCGTCCGGCTTGCCAGACGGGATGCTATAGATAATATACCAATGGCGCGATTTGACGCCATGGCGGAACAGGAAAAACCGCTGTTCAGGCCATGTTCCTGCGCCTCTTTCCACAAATCACCGGCGTCGGTGAACAGGTCGTGCGTCCACTCTAAACCCCGACCGGGCTGCTGGCATAGCATTAAAACTGGATCGACGGCGTAATAGTTTTTTTCCTCATAGCGTTTAATCCAGGCTTTCGGGTAAGTGCTATGTAAAAAAATACGCGGCCGGGTAAAAGGCACAGGATGCTGAATCAAAAAGGAATAGCTATCGAAGCCTAAAGACTCCACCTGAGTCTGAATGAGCGTCTTCAATTCTTCGGTTGAAGTGATGGCCTGAAATTCTTTTTCCGTCTCTCGGCGCCAGACGAAATAATTGTCGTTAGTCATATTGCCTCGGCGTTATCCTCACGCTGATGCGTCTGGTTATTGAGATTGTTCATTTTAAAAAAATAAATTTATAAGAGAAAAAAGTTTTATTGAGAAAAAAACAGGTATGGAAGTAAAAACCACGTTACGTCCGGTTGTGCGTGTTTTACTTAAAACGTGTTTCCTGCGCTTCACGAAAGGTGATCCTATTCACAGCATTATAGCCGCCGGAAAAACAGAATAAGATTTTTCTTAATGAGATTCAATCTGCCTGACGACAATAAATTCTCATACATTGACCATCATTCAGCATGGCTATTAAGTGAAATTAGTTTACTAACGTAATTTATTTGTAAACATAGAGTTAAGCTATTCTAAAGCCAAAAAGCGAGACGGGGTAGAAATCTGTGCGCTTTTTGCCGCTCGGTTGATAAGCCGATCGTTTCTATGTAGGACGATCGGAGCTACGCTTAACAGCGGACTCTTTGCATAACCTTTACGTACGGCCGGCAGGCGTCTGGCAGCCTTCAGCCGTTTTGACGGATGCGCTTTAACTTTTGCAGGTGGGACACACTATGTTGAATCAGCTGGCATTACCCTTCCTGGTATTAGGAGGCTGTACCGCTCTGATGATCCTGAAAGACATTTTCCGCCATCCTCACCCTGTCGGAATAATGAACATTATCTGGCCGCTGACCGGTCTCTACATGCCCTTCATCGGCTGGCTGGCATGGTGGTATCTTGGCCGGAAACCCTCTCGTCAGCTTAAACTTGCGTTATTAGTGCCGCAAAAAATTCATCATTATGCGAGCTGGCCAACCATATTTATTTCGACTTCCCTTTCCGCTGCGGCCTGCATCTTTAGCGAACTGATGACACTTCCGATTATCACTTTGCTAAATCATTATCATTTCGCTACGCCGCTCTGGATGCAGGCAATTATTTGTCTTGCTATTTCTCTGATAAGCGGCCTTTTTTTACAATTTCTGGCGATTAAGCAGCGCGAGGTGCTTTCAGTGTGGCGCGCCCTGCTGTTAGCCTTTCGTACCGAGGCTTTTCCGCTGCTGGTTTATCAGGCGGGCATTTTCCTCTTTATGAGTCTGGCCCTGAAATTTGTGCTTAATCAGCAAATCGATCCTCTGCTGACAGCTTTCTGGTTTATGTTGCAGCTCGCTACGCTGACCGGATTTATATTTTCCTGGCCTGCCAATCATTTCCTGATTAAACGCGGCTTAAACCCGGCGGTCTAATTTACCGGCAGTATCCCGTTCCGCGCATGCCAAAATGAAAATGGCCGGCATGCGCGGCGTTATAATCCGGTCCCAGCACGTTGCCAAAATTATTACAGCCCTCCTGCCAGAAAAGATGCAGCAGAGCGGATTTATTCTCAGGCTGCGTCCAGTTTTTTCCTACCTCGACGCGTTCTCCATTGGCAAACTGAAAGCCGGTGACGTCCCAGGCGTCAGCGGTCGCATGTTCGCTTAACCGCCCCTCTTTACGGTGGTAAACGTTGCGGCAGGCATAGCTGCCGACATGGCTGATGCGCACCAGCGGCGAGGCGGATGCGTGCGCCAGACGCTGCTGGCTTTGCAGAATATACATGGTGCTGGCGACGGCCATCGGGCAGCTGGCGAGAAAGCTGCTGCTTAAGCTGACCCTGCCGAAACGCTGAATGCGCAGCGGATTTTGCAGCGGGCATGCGCCCGTCACGTCAGGACGCACGCTAAAGGTCACGCTTCCCGCCTGTTCAGCGCGTCGCATAACGTCAAGACATGCCTCAGGATTGCTCGCCAGCCGCTTGAGTTTATATCGCGTCATCCAGCCCGGCGGATCGGTGACCGCCAGCGGCGTAAAGGGATTGAACTGGGGCGGTAAATGCTGCTTCAGCCATGGCAGACTCCACCATCCGACGGCTATCAGCACCAGCAACAAAACGATTGCGCGCATTCTCCCTCTCGCAGCAGCTTGATTTAGAGAACAAAAGTGTAGAAGCTACGCGCCGGTTTAGCGCTGGCAATGGCGCTTTTCGTTTAAAACAGCAGCGTTGTGCCGCAAGTTTGTGCCGCGTAAAGATTTACTGACATGTTACTAAGACGTAAAGGTCGCATTTGTAACAAAAACAATTAGCGAGCTTTTATCTTATTCCTCTATCTTATGCCAACTTGCCCTGCGGCAAGGAACCACAAACAGCCAGCAGAGCTGACACAACATCCAGACAGGAATAACGATTTTATGGTTGATCAAACAAAAGATACCGTTGCTGAGCAGGAGAACCCTGACAAGCTACGGCGCAATCTGCATAACCGTCACATCCAGCTTATCGCCATCGGCGGCGCTATCGGTACCGGATTGTTTATGGGCTCCGGCAAAACCATCAGTCTGGCGGGCCCGTCAATCATTTTCGTGTATATGATTATCGGCTTTATGCTGTTTTTCGTGATGCGCGCCATGGGAGAGCTGCTGCTCTCTAATCTGGAGTATAAATCTTTCAGCGATTTCGCCGCCGATCTGCTTGGCCCCTGGGCAGGCTACTTTACCGGCTGGACCTACTGGTTCTGCTGGGTCGTCACCGGCATTGCCGACGTGGTGGCGATATCCGCCTATTTCCAGCTCTGGTTCCCTGGCTTTTCCGTGTGGATGAGCGCTCTGCTGTGCGTCTTCGTTTTCCTCGCGCTTAATATCGCCACGGTGAAGATGTTCGGCGAGATGGAGTTCTGGTTCGCCATTATCAAGATCGTCGCCATTGTGGCGCTGATCGTAACCGGCATCGTGCTGGTTACCCTTCACTATCCTTCGCCGGGCGGCGGCACCGCCTCTCTGAGCAATATCTGGGATCACGGCGGCCTGTTCCCGAAAGGACTTAGCGGCTTTTTCGCCGGTTTCCAGATTGCGGTCTTCGCCTTCGTCGGCATTGAGCTGGTCGGTACGGCGGCGGCGGAGACGCACGATCCGCATAAGGTACTGCCGCGCGCCATTAACGCTATTCCGCTGCGCGTAATTATGTTTTATGTGCTGGCGCTGATGGTGATCATGGCGGTTACGCCCTGGACACAGATGCTGGCGGATCGCAGTCCCTTTGTTGAGATGTTTGTGCTGATCGGGCTGCCTGCGGCGGCCAGCATCGTTAACTTTGTGGTGCTGACCTCGGCGGCCTCGTCTGCCAACAGCGGCATCTTCTCTACCAGCCGTATGCTCTACGGCCTGTCGCAGCAGGGCGTGGCGCATCGCGCTTTTGGTCAGCTTTCTGCGCGCGCGGTACCGACTGCCGGTCTGTTTTTCTCCTGTTTCTGTCTGCTGGCAGGCGTCGCGCTGATCTACCTGATCCCGGACGTGATGACGGTTTTCACTATGGTTACCACGGTTTCGGCGATCCTGTTTATGTTCGTCTGGACCATTATTCTCTGCAGCTATCTGGCCTACCGTAAAAAGTACCCGGAGCGCCATGCGGCGTCAGGCTTTAAGATGCCGCTGGGCAAGGTGATGTGCTGGGTGGTGATGGCATTCTTTGTGTTCGTGCTGGTGCTGCTGACGCTGGAAGATGATACCCGTCAGGCGCTGATGGTCACGCCGCTGTGGTTTGTGATGCTTACCATGGGCTGGCTGCTGCGCCGTCGCGCCGCCCGTTAAAAGTGAACGGCCCCGGTCGCCTGACCGGGACCGGTAAAGGTATCGTTCTCCCCTTCCCCCATGCGTAAATCCGCAATAGAAATTTGCCCCTGCTGTTCGCGCACAGGGGTTACTCCGTGGCAAAAACATGTCGCCAGCCGGACGCAGAGGCGGGAATAAGGTTAAACGAGAAACATCAGCGCACGCGGATCCCTTCGATGATCATGCGCTGCACGTTTTCGACCGTTTCATCGAAAAACTGCGGATCGCGCAGCGTCTGACCGGTAATCGCCTCGACCTGACTGGCGAAATCCGCATAGTGCTGCGTCGTGGCCCACAGCATAAAAAAGAGGTGCTGCGGCTGAACCCCAGCCAGACGACCTTCGTTAATCCAGCGCTCTACGATCGCCGCTTTATCATCCACCAGCTGTTTAAGATCGCCCGCCAGTTCGCCTTTTAGCAGCGGCGCGCCCTGCAACATCTCCAGGCAGAACAGGCGCGACGCCTGCGGATGGTCGCGCGATACCTCAAGCTTGAGGCGAATATAGCGGCGAATGGCGCTGAGCGGATCCATATCGTGCTGCAGCGCGCGCAGCGGCGCCAGCCAGACGTCGAGGATCTCTTTCAGCACCGCGACGTAGAGCGTTTCTTTCGAGGGATAATAGTAGAGCAGATTGGTTTTTGAGACGTCGGCACGCTCGGCAACCTGATCCAGACGCGTGCCATGAATACCAAACTGAGAGAAAAGCGCCAGCGCGGCATCCAGAATGGCGGCGCGTTTCGCAGCGGTGGCGCGCGAACGTCGCGTCGGTTTTTTTTCATCGGATTTCACAGCGTTACCTCATTCCTTAAGCGTAGAGGCATGATAGCAAAGCCGTTCCGGCCTGCCCAATTCAGCGACTGCACCTTTTTTGCCCAGCGTGCCTGCAAAACGTGCAGTGCTTTTTGACCATCTGGTCCATCTTTTTTCCCCCTTCTTGATTAACTCTTTGTTAAAGAAAACTTTTATTTTTGTGGCACAACCTTTGCAAATTTGTCAGCAAGCGCCGCCATCAGGGATGAAGCAGGATGCCGCGCAGCGCAACAAACCGTTTAACTACCGGCAAAGAGGGTTTGATATGAAGATTGGCGTTTTCATTCCGATTGGTAACAACGGCTGGCTGATTTCCACCCACGCCCCGCAGTACAAACCGACCTTCGAACTGAACAAGGCGATCGTACAAAAGGCGGAGCGCTACCACTTCGACTTTGCGCTTTCGATGATCAAGCTGCGCGGCTTCGGCGGCAAAACCGAGTTCTGGGATCACAACCTTGAATCTTTCACCCTGATGGCTGGCCTGGCCGCCGTCACGTCGCGTATTGAAATCTATGCAACCGCCGCCACGCTGACGCTGCCGCCCGCCATCGTGGCGCGCATGGCGTCAACCATCGACTCGATCTCCGGCGGCCGCTTCGGGGTCAACCTGGTGACCGGCTGGCAGAAACCGGAATATGAACAGATGGGCCTCTGGCCGGGCGATGACTACTTTAGCCGCCGCTACGACTACCTGACCGAATATGTCACCGTGTTACGCGATCTCTGGGGCAGCGGCCAGTCCGATTTCAAAGGCGAGTTCTTCACCATGAACGACTGCCGCGTCAGTCCGCAGCCGCAGAAACCGATGAAGGTGATCTGCGCGGGTCAAAGCGACGCGGGCATGGCGTTTTCTGCGCAGCATGCCGACTACAACTTCTGCTTCGGCAAGGGCGTCAATACGCCAGCCGCCTTTGCCCCAACCGCCGCGCGAATGAAGCAGGCGGCGGACAAGGCGGGTCGCGACGTCGGCTCCTACGTGCTGTTTATGATTATCGCCGCCGAGAGCGACGAGGCGGCGCGCGCAAAATGGGAGCATTACAAAGCTGGTGCCGACGACGAAGCGCTCGCCTGGCTGACCACGCAAAGCCAGCAGGATAAGCGCTCCGGCAGCGACACCAACGTGCGGCAAATGGCCGATCCTACCTCCGCCGTCAATATCAATATGGGCACGCTGGTCGGCTCCTACGCCAGCGTGGCGCGCATGCTGGATGAGGTGGCACAGGTTGAAGGCGCGCAGGGCGTGCTGCTCACCTTTGATGACTTCCTGCAGGGGATTGAGGATTTCGGCCAGCATATTCAGCCGCTGATGCAGTGCCGCAGCCAGATTAACGACAACAGAGAGGTCGCCTGATGAGTACCGTTTACTGCGCCCATACCCAGACCTTGCCGCAGGTTGAACTGCCCGCTCGCCCGGAAGCGATCGCCTTTCCGCCCGCGCAAAGCGCGCTGGTCGTGGTGGATATGCAAAACGCCTACGCCACGCCTGGCGGCTATCTCGACCTGGCGGGTTTCGACGTCTCCGCCACCGCGCCGGTTACAGAAAAGATCGCGCAGGCCGTTGCCGCCGCGCGCGCGGCAGGCGTGCAGATTATCTGGTTCCAGAACGGCTGGGACCCGCACTATATCGAGGCGGGTGACGCCGGTTCGCCCAACTTTCATAAATCCAACGCGCTGAAAACCATGCGTAAACGGCCTGAGCTACAGGGCACGCTGCTGGCGAAGGGCAGCTGGGATTATGCGCTGGTGGATGCGCTACAGCCGCAGCCGGGCGACATTGTGCTGCCGAAACCGCGTTACAGCGGCTTTTTCAATACGCCGCTCGACAGCATCCTGCGCAGCCGCGGCATTCGTCATCTGATTTTTACCGGCATCGCGACCAATGTCTGCGTGGAGTCGACGCTGCGCGACGGTTTTTTCCTTGAATATTTCGGCGTGGTGCTGGAAGACGCGACTTACCAGGCGGGCCCGCCCTTCGCCCAGCAGGCGGCGATTTTCAATATCGAAACCTTTTTTGGCTGGGTCACCAGCGTAGACGCCTTCTGCGAAAGCCTGCAGGGCCATAAGGAGTAACGCGATGCCGAAATCTGTCATTATTCCGCCGGGTACCGCCGCGTCGATCGCCCCTTTTGTCCCGGGCACGCTGGCTGACGGCGTGGTGTATGTCTCCGGTACCCTGCCGTTCGACAAAGAGAACAACGTTGTCCATATCGGCGACGCCGCCGCGCAGACGCGTCACGTACTGGAAACGATTAAAAACGTAATAGAAACCGCGGGCGGCACGCTTGAGGATGTCACCTTCAACTCTATTTTTCTCACCGACTGGCGTGACTACGCCGCTATTAATCAGGTTTATGCCGACTATTTCGCTGGCGACAAACCCGCACGCTTCTGCATCCAGTGCGGCCTGGTAAAACCCGATGCGCTGGTAGAGATCGCCAGCGTAGCGCATATCGGTCAGCGGGAGGCGTGATGCATCTGGAGATAGTAGGACGTCAGGACTCAGCGGCACCGACGCTGGTGCTCGCATCGGGCTTAGGCGGCGTAGCGGGTTTCTGGCAGCCGCAGCTGGCGGCGCTGAGCGCGCGCTATCGCGTAGTGCTCTACGACCAGCGCGGCACCGGGCGCAGCGCAGAGGCGCTGCCGCTCGACTACTCCATGGCGATGATGGCGACCGAGCTGGCGGCGGCGCTGGCGCGGCGCGGCATTGCGCGCTTTGGCGTGATTGGTCATGCGCTGGGCGGTCTGGTGGGCCTGCAGCTGGCGCTGGATTACCCGGAGCAGGTGGAGCGCGTGGCGGTGATCAACGGCTGGCTACGGCTGCATCCCCATACGCGGCGCTGCTTTCAGGTGCGGCAGGATCTGCTGCTCAAGGTTGGCGTTGAGGCCTTTGCGCGCGCGCAGCCGCTGTTTCTCTATCCGGCGGAGTGGATGGCGCAGCATCAGCAGCGTCTCGCCGAGGAGGAGGCGGCGCATATTACCCATTTTCAGGGACGCGACAACCTGCTGCGTCGTCTGGAAGCCCTGATGGGTGCCGACTTCACGCCGCTGGCCGCGCGCATCCGGCAGCCGGTGCTGGCGATCTGCAGTCAGGATGACATGCTGGTGCCCTGGAGCTGCAGCACGCAGCTGGCCGATGCGCTGCCTAACGCGCAGCAGATTACGATGGCCTGGGGCGGGCATGCGATGAGCGTGACCGATGCAGAAGGCTTTAATACGCTGCTGCTGCAGTGGCTTAACCAGAGCGAGGCCGCGCCGTCGCGCGCCGCCAGCTGAGGAGACGTTAATGAGCACCCTTTCTCTTATGCCAGACGCCGTTGCGGTAGAAAAACAGGCGTTTCGCGACGCGATGGCGCGCCTTGGCGCCGCCGTCAATATCATCACCACCGATGGCCCGGCCGGTCGCGCTGGATTCACCGCTTCGGCAGTATGCAGCGTGACCGATACGCCACCGACGCTGCTGGTCTGTCTCAATCGTTCGGCCTCGGTATGGTCGGTGTTCGACGCCAACCGCCAGCTTTGCGTCAATACCCTGGCGGCGGGTCAGGAGGCGCTTTCCAGCCTGTTTGGCGGTAAAACGCCCGTGGCGGAGCGCTTTCAGGCGGCGCAGTGGCGTGACGGCGTGACCGGCTCGCCGATGCTCGAAGGCGCGCTGATCTCTTTCGACTGTCGCATCAGTGAAATTACCCGCGTCGGCACGCATGACGTACTGTTTTGCGAGGTGCTGGCGCTAAGTCGCAGCGACGAAGCGCATGGGCTGGCCTGGTTCGATCGCGGCTACTGTCCGCTGCTGCGGCAGGATGCCCGCTAATCCGCCTTGCGCGGCACAATCCCTCACTTTCTGGAGATAACGATGGCAAGCTCCTGGTTTCCTCAATGGCGTAAAAAGACGGCGCTAACGGACGGCGGGCTTATCGCCCCGGATGAGACGCTGCCGTTTGGACAAACGGTCATCCTCGGGCTGCAGCATGCGGTAGCGATGTTCGGCGCGACCGTACTGATGCCGCTGCTGATGGGCCTCGATCCCAATCTGTCGATTCTGGTGTCAGGCATCGGCACGCTGCTCTTTTTTGTGGTAACCGGCGGACGCGTGCCCAGCTACCTCGGCTCCAGCGCGGCCTTTGTCGGCGTGGTGATCGCCGTGACCGGCTTTAATGGTCAGGGACTCAATCCGCATCTCAGCGTCGCGCTCGGCGGAATTATCGCCTGTGGGGCGCTCTACACGCTTATCGGTCTGGTGGTGATGAAAGTCGGCACGCGCTGGATTGAGCGCCTGATGCCGCCTGTGGTCACCGGCGCTGTGGTGATGGCGATTGGGCTTAACCTCGCGCCCATCGCGGTACACAGCGTGGCGGCATCGGGCTTTGAGAGCTGGATGGCGGTGATGACGGTGCTCGCTATCGGGCTGGTGGCGGTTTTTACGCATGGCATGGTGCAGCGTCTGCTGATCCTGGTGGGGTTAATCGTCGCCTGGGCGCTTTACGCGCTGCTGACCAACGTGCTGGGGTTCGGCAAGCCGGTCGATTTTAGCGGCGTCGCGCAGGCGGCCTGGTTCGGCATGCCGCACACCACCGCGCCTGGTTTTGATATCCAGGCGATGGTAATGATTGCGCCGGTGGCGATTATTCTGGTTGCGGAGAATCTTGGCCATCTGAAGGCCGTCGCGGGCATGACCGGCCGCAATCTCGATCCCTGGATGGGCCGCGCTTTTGTCGGCGATGGTCTGGCGACGCTTATCTCCGGCTCCATCGGCGGCAGCGGCGTCACGACCTATGCGGAAAATATCGGCGTTATGGCGGTCACCAAAGTCTATTCAACGCTGGCGTTCGTCGCGGCGGCGGTGATCGCCCTGATACTCGGCTTTTCGCCGAAGTTCGGCGCGCTGATCCACGCCATTCCCGCGCCGGTTATCGGCGGCGCCTCGATTGTGGTTTTCGGCCTGATAGCGGTTGCGGGTGCGCGGATCTGGGTGCAGAACCATGTGGATTTCAGCCAGAACGGCAATCTGATTATGGTCGCCACGACGCTGGTGCTGGGCGCAGGCGATTTCTCGCTGAAGATCGGTGGCTTTACCCTGGGCGGCATCGGCACCGCCACCTTTGGCGCTATCCTGCTCAACGCCATCCTGCGCCGTCGCGGCGCGGCCCTGACGGAGCGCCCGGCGCGACAGCAGGGATAATTATTTCAGCGGCGCGGCGGGCGCCGCTTTTTTTCGTTTCAGCTTCAGCTCGCTGACGATAACGCCGCAGACGATCAGCGCGCCGCCAAGGATCGCGGCCGCCGGCAGCCTCTCCCCCGCGATGCGCCCTACCACGCCCGCCCAGACCGGCTCGCCAGCATATATCACGGTGGCGCGCGTCGGCGACACGCTGCGCTGCGCCCAGTTCATCGTCACCTGTATCAGCGCGCTGGCCGCGCCGAGGCCCAGCGCGCTCAGCAGCAGGGTCGGACTGAGTGCCGGAAGCGACTCGCCGTTCGGCACCATCAGCGCGAAGGCAGACAGCGAGGCGACCGCAAGCTGAATCAGCGTGACGCGACGCACATCGACCTGCCCGGCAAAGCGGCTTATCAGAATAATTTCGGCGGCAATCGCCAGCGTGCTGAGTAAGGTAGCGATTTCGCCCTGGTTAAGGCTGATACGGCCATCCTGCGGGCCAGCCACCAGCAGCAGCCCGAGAAAGGCCAGAAGAATGCCGCACCACGCCATTAATCCCGGCGGACGCCGCAGAAACAGCCACTGCAACAGCGGCACGACCGGCACATAGAGCGCGGTCAAAAAGGCGGACTGGCTGCTGGAGATGGTCTGCATGCCCCAGGTTTGCAGGCCGTAACCGCCCGCAATCGACAGGCCGATTAGCGCGCCAGCGACCAGCTCTTGCCGCGTGGTGCCCGCCAGCGTGCGACGAAACAGAAAGCCGAGAATGAGCGCGGCGGTGGCAAAGCGCAGACCGACGAAAAAGAACGGCCCTGACCAGGCCATTGCGCGATGCACCACCAGAAAGGTGCCGCCCCAGATCATGGTAATAAAAATCAGCACCAGCTCTTCGCGCGTAACGCGCAGGGCCAGAGTGCGGGAAACGTCCGACATATCTCACCTTCAGCGATTCAACGGGCGCCATTGTGCGCAGGTCGAGACGGGAATGCAATGCATCAGAAAAACCGCAAATTTTGCGATCTCGCCGCAGGGCTGGAAAGCTCTTCTATACTTCTGCTTAGGTTTTCACATCCTATGGAGAGCGCAATGGCCAGAATTCTGGTGCTTTATTACTCAATGTATGGACATATCGAAACCATGGCGAACGCGGTTGCGGAAGGCGCGCGCCGCGTTCCGGGCGTTGACGTCGATATCCGGCGCGTGCCGGAAACCATGGATGCGGAGCGTTTCGCCCAGGTCGGCGGAAAAACCGATCAGGCAGCGCCGGAAGCGACGCCTGAAATATTGCCGCAGTATGACGCCATTCTGATCGGCACGCCGACGCGCTTCGGCAATATGTCCGGACAGATGCGCACCTTCTGGGATCGCACCGGCGGCTTATGGGCTTCCGGCGCGCTGTACGGCAAGGTCGCCAGCGTCTTCACATCAACCGGAACCGGCGGCGGCCAGGAGCAGACCATTACCTCGGTCTGGACCACGCTGGCGCACCACGGCATGGTCATTGTTCCGATTGGTTACGGTACGAAAGAGCTATTCGATATCTCGCAGGTTCGCGGCGGCACCCCCTACGGTGCCACCACCCTGGCGGGAGGCGACGGCTCGCGCCAGCCCACGGAAGAGGAACTGAACATCGCCCGCTATCAGGGCGAGCACGTTGCCGGGCTGACGGTAAAACTCAAAGGGTAAGTTCACTCAGGAGAAGATTATGTCAAACGATCAAGCGAAAGCACACCACGTTGGCGAATGGGCCACGCTGCGTCACACCTCCCCGGAAATCGCGGAAGCCATTTTCGAAGTGGCCAACTATGACGAAAGGCTGGCAGAAGAGATCTGGCGTCAGCAAGGCAATGATGACGTGCTGTTTCGCGCCTTTGACAAGACGGACGCCGACGTCCTGACATGGGACGACACGCCGGTAGAGCGTAAAAATATCTGATTGCGAGGCGGGATTTCCCGCCTCACCTTTTTTACTGACCAAGGAGAATCTATGTCTTCCTATCAGAGCATTAACCCCGCGAATAATCAGCTGCTGAAAAGCTGGCCGTCTCACGACGCCGCAGCGGTAAGCCAGGCGCTGGAGACCGCCGATCGTCTGTTCCACTCTTCATGGAGCAAAGGCGATATGCAGCCGCGTCTGCAGGTGCTGGCGAAGCTGGCCGATCTGATTGAAAGCCGGGTTGACGAGCTGGCCGCTATCGCCAGCAAGGAGATGGGCAAGCTGATTGGTCAGAGCCGTGGGGAAGTGAAGATTTGCGCGCAGATCGCGCGTTATTACGCTGAACACGCGGCGGAGATTCTGAAACCGCAGCCCTACCCCAGCGAGCTGGGCGAGGCCTGGGTAGAGTATCATCCGATTGGCGTACTGGTCGCCGTCGAGCCGTGGAATTTCCCTTACTATCAGCTGATGCGCGTGCTGGCGCCTAATCTTGCGCTGGGCAATCCGGTGTTGGCGAAACACGCGAATATCGTGCCCCACTGCGCCGACGTGTTTGACAAGCTGGTTAAAGAGGCGGGCGCGCCGGAAGGTGCCTGGACGAACCTGTTTATCGACAGCGACCAGGTGGCAGATCTGATCGCCGACGACCGCGTGCAGGGCGTCGCGCTGACGGGTTCAGAACGCGCCGGCAGCGCCGTGGCGCAGCAGGCGGGTAAATATCTCAAGAAATCGACGCTGGAACTGGGCGGCAACGACGTCTTTGTAGTACTTGACGACGCCGATATCGACGAGGCGGTGCGTCAGGGTGCGCAGGCTCGTCTCAGCAACTGCGGCCAGGTCTGTACCGCCGCCAAGCGTTTTATTCTGCATGAAAAGATTGCCAGCGCCTTTATTGATAAATTCAGCGCAGCGCTGAAAGCGGCGCGCATGGGCGATCCGCTGGACGAACAGACCACGCTCGGCCCGCTCTCCTCAAAAGATGCGCGCGATCGCCTGACGAAACAGGTCGATGAAGCGGTGCAGAACGGCGCGACGCTGCTGATCGGCGGCAAAGCGGTCGAGGGCGTTGGCTGTTACTTCCAGCCCACTATCCTGACCGATATCAGGCCGGACAATCCCGCTTACTATCAGGAGTTCTTTGGGCCAGTGGCGCAGATTTACGTGGTGGGCGACGATAACGCCGCCGTTGCGCTGGCTAACGACTCCCATTACGGGCTGGGCGGCTCTGTCTGGACGCGCGACACCGCGCGCGGCCGTCGCGTCGCCTCGGCGATTGAGACCGGAATGGTGTTTATTAACTCACAGAGCGATACCGCGGCCGAACTGCCGTTTGGTGGCGTTAAGCGTTCCGGCTATGGCCGCGAGCTGTCAGATCTCGGCATTAAAGAGTTCGCTAACCAGAAGCTGGTGGTGATCGCAGGTTAATCTGCTTCGCCCATAAAAAAACCCCGCCGCGGCGGGGTTTTTCACATCTGCAGGTTTACTGCGTGACGGTCTGTTTCGCGTCGCTGTTCTGAGCGGACTCAACGGGCTTTTGAGCAGGCGCGTCGGCGGGCTTATCGGTGCCCGCCTTGTCTGCCGCCGCTTTATCGGCTGCGACTTTCTCGGCGGCTGCTTTTTGCGCTGCGGCGCGCTCCGCCTTCGCTTTCTCTTCAGCGGCTTTCGCCTTCTCTTCTGCGGCTTTCGCTTCAGCGGCTTTCTGCGCGGCAGCTTTTTCCGCTGCGGCCTTCTCTGCTGCGGCCTTTTCCGCTGCGGCTTTGTCTGCGGCAGCTTTATCAGCAGCAGGCTTGCTCTCCGCCGGCTTGTCGGCGTCGCTATTGCCTGCGGCTGCAGCGGCTGGCTGCGGCTGCGCAGCTGGCTCCATCGGCGTACCCTGCAGCGCGCCGTTCAGCGCCTGAGTAAACTGCTCCCAGCTACAGTAGCCGTTGCCGTCCGTCGGGCAGCCTTCCAGCTGCAGCGTTACGCGCTTCGGCGGGTTTTTCAGGCTCAGCATCTCGCCGTCGCGCAGCTGATCGGCGGTCTGATAGACATACTCCAGCTTCAGCAGATCTTTGTTGTTTTTCGCATCGTGCCAGCGTTCAAACACGACCTGGCCGCCGATTGGCGTATTTTCCCAGGTGCCCGGCAGTTCATAAGGCTTGACCTGCAGCGCGCTCAGCAGCGAGGCGATATTGGAGTCGTGTCCCACCATCAGGGTGATTTTCGGCGCGTTGGCTTTGTCCTGATCCACCAGCTGGCTGCGGATGTAATCTACCAGCGGCGCGGCGACTTCGCGCGCGACGTCCGGACTGGTGAACAGGGCATCCTGATAGCCATTTTTAATGGCAGAGAGGGATTTCCACTGCTCTGGCGTCTTGATCTGGCCCCAGGCGATCTGCTCAAGCGGGAAGCCTTCATAATATTGCAGCGTAAAGGCGTCCATTAAGGCGTTGCCCACTTTCAGCGGGCCGCTTACGTTCGGTTCTTTGCCGTTTTCCGCGCTGAACACGTTATCGCCGCTGCTCAGATCGCACTGTTTTTTGTTGTTGCAGGCTGGCGCGGATTTGTAATCGACGATTTTATCCAGCTGCTGCAGCGCGGGCTTCAGCGCCAGCTTCTCATTTTCCGCCGTCATCGCCGCCAGCGCCTTTTTGTTAAAGGCTTCGCTGTCGTCGGTAATCACCGGATTGAACACCGGATCCATCGTGCCCATCGCATCCTGGTGGGTCACGGCAATATCACAGCCCGGAAAAGCGCCGTTGACAAAGAACTGAGCCGTCGCGACGGTGCGCTGCAGGCTGTTGGCATAGACGAAAACGTTGCTGCTGTCGGGGCAGCTGCCGTTTTGCACCAGGCCCTGCTGCGCCAGCCACTGGCGCGTGTAGTTGCCCATATAGACTTCCAGCACGCCGCCCTTGGTGGTGAGTTGTCCGCCAGGAACGCTCCACTGCGGCCAGCTTTTCTTCGTCGACTGTTCCAGCACGCTGCCGTTATCGGCCAGCGGCGCGCGCAGGTTGTGACGGCTAAACATCAGTACCTGTTGCAGCTGCATGTCGCCATCAGCGGCCTGTGCCGCCATGCCGATCGGCAGTGCGGCAAGCACCGACAGTGCGCAAAGACTCAGTTTCTTGATCATTGTGCCTATTCCATTTGTTCAGTAGAGAAACACTCTGGCTATCAACCAATTAGCTCTGTTCAGAGCATAGCGACCCACAGTGTAACCTAACCAGGCCGCGAAAAGCGCCCGATGTTTGCAAAAACCGTGTGTGGACTATAGCAGAGTTGACCAAAAGCGGCCTGAGAAGAGCGGAACGCGTAAAAAGCGAAGGGGCAGAAATGCGAAAGGCCAGCACATTGTGCTGGCCTTTCTGGTGTGGCGGAGGAAGAGAGATTCGAACTCTCGGATGGTTTCCCATCGGCGGTTTTCAAGACCGCTGCCTTAAGCCACTCGGCCATCCCTCCGGATTGATGCTTTACGCATCGGCAAAACGACAATAATCGCATCGCCTGTTCCTGACTGAGCAGGAAAGTGGCGGAGGAGGAGAGATTCGAACTCTCGGATGGTTTCCCATCGGCGGTTTTCAAGACCGCTGCCTTAAGCCGCTCGGCCACCCCTCCGCAATGAGGCGCACTATAAACATCCCCCCGAAGGATGTAAAGCCTGTGCGAATTCATTCGCCTGAAAAACAGCCAAAACGGCGTTATTCGTTGGCGAAATCGCCATTCCGGTCAGAGAAACAGCGATTTATCGCGTAAAGAAGGGTAAAACGCCTTTCCCGTTTTGGGGCCGCTGCGTATTCTCAGCGCAAACGTCGTGTTCTGATAAAGGAGCGCATTATGGACAGACTTATTACTTCGTCCTCACGGACATCTCTGCTTAGTACCCATAAGGTGCTGCGCAATACCTATTTTCTGCTCGGCCTGACGCTGGCGTTTTCCGCCGTGACCGCCACCGCCAGCACCGTACTGGGCCTGCCCGGTCCGGGTCTGATTTTAATGCTGGTCGGTTTCTACGGCCTGATGTTCCTTACCCACAAGCTGGCTGACAGCCCGATGGGCATCCTGGCAGCCTTCGCTTTCACCGGCTTTCTCGGCTACTGCCTTGGCCCGATCCTGAGCACATTTTTAGCCGCAGGCATGGCTGACGTGATTGCGCTGGCGTTAGGCGGCACCGCGCTGGTTTTCTTCTGCTGCTCGGCCTATGTGCTGACCACGCGCCGCGAGATGTCCTTCCTCGGCGGTATGATGATGGCGGGCTTTGTCGTGCTGCTGGTGGCGGTTATCGCTAACCTGTTCCTGCAGCTGCCTGCACTGCACATGGCGCTTAGCGCGCTGTTTATTCTCTTTTCAGCCGGCGCGATCCTGTGGGAAACCAGCAATATCATTCATGGCGGCGAAACCAACTATATTCGCGCCACCGTCAGCCTTTACGTCTCGCTCTACAATATCTTTGTCAGCCTGCTGAGCCTGTTGGGCTTTGCGCGCAACGATTAATGACGCGCTGAGCCGCAAATAGCCTGACTGGTATCCCTACCCCGCTTCGGCGGGGTTTTGCTTTTTCTGGCGGCGCAATTTGCTAGAATGCCGCCGTATCAGGCAGTAAGGAGCAGATGTGGAATTTAACGGTAAAACTATCGACGTTGACGGCGAAGGCTATTTAAAAAATCGCGATGACTGGAGCGAGGCCCTTGCTGAGCAGATCGCCCAACATGAGGGCATCGCGCTGAGCGACGCGCACTGGGAAGTGGTGCGTTTCGTACGCGCCTTCTATCTGGAGTACAACACCTCGCCCGCTATTCGCATGCTGGTAAAAGCGATGGCGCAAAAGTATGGCGAAGAGAAAGGCAACAGCCGCTATCTCTTTCGTCTCTTTCCGGACGGCCCGGCGAAACAGGCGACTAAAATCGCCGGCCTGCCTAAACCGGCGAAGTGCCTCTGATCAACCGGTCGTAAAACGGCGCGGCGGCTCCGCAGGCTGATGCGGCTCCATCAGGACGCGATCGACGCGGGCGCCGCGCGGCCCGCCCGCTTTCAGCCACGCGATAAGCGCGTCGACCTTTTCCGGCTCGCCCCAGGCCAGCACCTCGACGCTGCCGTCATCAAGGTTACGAGCGTAACCCAGCACGCCAAGCTGCGACGCCTGCGCCTGGGTGCTGTAGCGAAATCCCACACCCTGCACCCTGCCATGCACCCAGATTTTATAACAGGCTGTTGTCATCACTCTCTCCTGCCGCTGTGCGTTGCAATTTCCCGTTATCCGCCGGACAATGGCGCCTCATTTTTTCAGGTAAGCATAGCAAACTATGACCGTTCGATTGATTCTCACTAAGGGACGTGAAAAATCCCTGCTCCGCCGCCATCCGTGGGTGTTTTCCGGTGCCGTCGCGCGCCTTGAAGGTAAAGCGCAACTGGGGGAAACCCTTGACGTCTGTGACCATAACGGCAAATTCCTTGCGCGCGCGGCGTATTCGCCGCAGTCGCAAATTCGCGCCCGCGTCTGGAGCTGGCAACAGGATGAATCGATTGATATCGCCTTCTTCGTGCGCCGTTTCGAACAGGCGCGGCAGTGGCGCGACTGGCTGGCGCAGAAAGACGGGCTAGACAGCTACCGTCTGATTGCCGGCGAGTCTGACGGTTTGCCTGGCGTCACTATCGATCGCTTCGGCAACTTCCTGGTGCTGCAGCTGCTCTCAGCAGGCGCGGAATATCAGCGTCCCGCGATTCTCTCCGCGCTGCAGCACTGCTTTCCGCAATGCGCTATCTATGACCGTTCCGATGTGGCGGTGCGTAAAAAAGAGGGGCTGGAGCTGACGCAGGGCCCGGTCACCGGTGAAATCCCGCCGCCCCTGCTGCCGATTACCGAACACGGCATGAAGCTACTGGTCGATATTCAGGGCGGGCATAAAACCGGCTACTACCTCGATCAGCGCGACAGCCGCCTGGCAACGCGTCGCTATGCGCAGGATGCGCGCGTGCTCAACTGCTTCTCCTATACCGGCGGGTTTGCCGTCTCGGCGCTGATGGGCGGCTGTCGCGAAGTGATCAGCGTGGATACATCGCAGGAAGCGCTCGACGTGGCGCGCCAGAATGTGGAACTTAACGAGCTGGATGTCTCGCGCGCGCATTTCCTGCGCGATGATGTGTTCAAGCTGCTGCGCCGCTACCGCGACGCCGGTGAGAAGTTCGATCTGATCGTGATGGATCCGCCAAAATTCGTCGAAAACAAAAATCAGCTGGCGGGCGCCTGCCGCGGTTATAAAGATATCAATATGCTGGCGATGCAGCTGCTTAACCCCGGCGGCATTCTGATGACCTTCTCCTGTTCTGGCCTGATGGCGACCGAACTGTTCCAGAAAATCGTGGCCGACGCCGCGCTGGACGCGGGTCGCGAAGCGCAGTTTATCGAGCAGTTCCGCCAGGCGGCCGATCACCCGGTTATCGCCAGCTATCCTGAGGGTCTCTACCTGAAAGGTTTTGCATGTCGTGTGGTGTGACTTGAAAAAGCGCCTTCTGACGCCATATTGATCAGGAGGCAGTTTTTCTGGAGGTCACTATGATTGCCACTAAATTTGGTATTGGTCAGCAGGTTCGGCATCGTCTTTCAGGCGTGCTGGGCGTAATAGTGGATGTCGATCCTGAATATTCACTGGATACGCCGAAGCTGGATGAGGTTGGAGCGGCTGAAACGCTGCGCCGCGCGCCCTGGTATCATGTGGTGATGGAAGATGAAGAAGGCGATCAGGTGCATACCTATATCGCAGAGATTCAGCTTTCCGGCGAAACCAGTTCAGAGCATCCGGAACAGCCGGAGATGGACGAACTGGCCGCATCGATCCGCCAGCAGCTGCAGGCGCCGCGCCTGCGGCATTAATCACAGGCGGCAATAAGAGGCCGCCTGTGAATTCTATTGCTTCTGTCGCGTTACGCCCAGCCGCGGAATCTCTATTTTAGGACAGCGATCCATAATAACGGTCAGACCAGCATCCTGCGCCAGCACGGCGGCCTGTTCGTTGATCACGCCCTGCTGCAGCCAGAGCGTATCTGCGCCCGCAGCGATCGCTTCCTGCGCCACGCCCCACGCCGCTTCTGAATTGCGAAACACATCCACCATGTCGATTTTGCCCGGCACCTCTTCCAGCTTCGCGTAAGCTTTCTGCCCCAGCAGCGTTTGACCGGCAAGTTTCGGACTGACCGGAATGACCTCGTAGCCCTGATCCAGCAGATATTTCATCACGCCGTAGCTCGGCCGGTCTGGACGATCGCTGGCGCCGACCAGTGCAATGCGTTGAGTGCGCGTCAGCACGTCACGAATAGTTTGATCGTTCATCTTTTTCTCCTCATTTCAGAGCATTAAATGTAGTGGCGACTTTTCCTGCCGCTTCTCTCCAGAGAGCAATATTTTGCACTGGCGCACAAAAACATATGTTCAAATGTAAATTTACTGCCATAATGTAAGAATTTGCTACACACAAAACTTTGCGCCCTATTCTGGAGTCTACATGAAACTCTCTCTGGTCGTGACGGGGTTGACTGTTCTCCTCGTCTCGGCAACCTGCCAGGCCATCACGCTGAAGCTTGATCCGCAGATTGACCTGCTGGTACTGGACGGGCGCAAAATTTCCGGCTCGCTGCTGAAAGGCGCCGATAGCCTTGAGCTGGAGCGCGGCCAGCATCAGTTTCTGTTCCGGGTTGAGCAGCTGCGCGACGCCCATAAAGATGCGTCGCTGCGCTATCAGTCAGCGCCAATGATCGTAACTTTCAACGCGCAGGTGAAAACCATCACTATCCGTCTGCCTGCGCTGGAGACTCGCCGCGAGCGCCACCATTTCGATCGCACGCTCAATTTCCAGCTGGTAGATGAACATGGACAGGCGATTGATATCAGGCGCGATCGCCTGCCGCTTTCCGATGAAAGCGATATGGAAAAGGCGATGAAACTTTACAACCGCAACGGCCAGGTCGCCTCTGTCCCTCAGTTCGCTGCCGTCCGCGACGGCGCGTCAGCCACCCCACCCGTCGAGGCTGAATTCGTCTGGGTTGATGAAGCGCAGTCGCCGACCATTAAAGAGTGGTTTCATCGCTTCGATCAAGCCACCCGTCAGCAATTTATGTCGCTGGTCAAATTGTTAAGGACAAGTTGATAGGCGGGAAAGGCGCAGGGTAAACTCGTGCCTCTCTTCTCGGCACGCGATTTTACCAGGACGCCTTTATGGAACAGACCATTCGTACGCTTGGCCCCAGCAAACATATCGCGCTCGTTGCGCACGATCACTGCAAGGCTTCACTGCTTGACTGGGTGAAACAAAACCAGCCCACGCTTGAATCTCATATCCTTTACGCCACCGGCACCACCGGCAATCTGATTAATCGCCATACCGGATTAAACGTTAACGCGATGCTGAGCGGCCCGATGGGCGGCGATCAGCAGGTCGGCGCGCTGATTGCGGAAGGGAAAATCGATGTGCTGATCTTCTTCTGGGATCCGCTGAATGCGGTGCCGCATGACCCCGATGTCAAAGCGCTGCTGCGTCTCGCGACCGTCTGGAATATCCCTGTCGCTACTAACCTCGCGACGGCCAATTTTATTATTCAGTCGCCGCTGTTTGCGCAGCCGGTAGAGATTGCTATCCCAGATTATGAGCGCTACCTGCAGGCGCGCCTTAACTGATCAGGCTTTACGCAGCAGCGGCACGCCGAGCTGACGAAACTGCTCGACAAAGCGTGACGGCTGCTCGCGATCGTAGAGCAACCATACCTGCTGACGCGCACGCGTTAACGCCACATAAGCCAGACGCCGCTCCTCCGCATCCGGGAAATCTTCCGGCTGCGGCAATAATGCCTGCTCTATTACCGATTCACGCGCCGCGGCGGGAAAGCCCTCTTTTCCCGCCTGTAGACCCAGCAGGATAACAAAATCGGCCTGCTGTCCTTTACTGGCGTGGATAGTCATAAAGTCGAGGTTGAGCTTCGGCCAGCGGGTTTTGGCTTTATCCAGCACCTCCGGGCGCAGATGGTGATAACGTGCCAGCAGCAGCACGCGTTCATCAGGCTTAGCGTAACCGCTCAGCTTGTTCAGCAGCGGCTCCAGCTGCTCCTGCGGCAACAGGCCTGTCGCCTTTTTAGTGCCCTTCGTCAGGCTGTTAAGCGGCTTACGCAACTGATGCGGATTCTGCTGGACGAACCGGTTCGCGATATCGCCGATGCGATCGTTGAAGCGATAGGTGGTATCCAGCACGCAGCGATCTCCCTCGCCGAAATAGTGATGAAAGGCGGTGGTCAGCGTCATCTCCGCGCCGGTGAAGCGATAGATTGCCTGCCAGTCATCACCCACGGCGAACAAGGTGGTGCGCTTGTTCTGCTGGCGCAGCGCCGCAAGCAGAGCGGCACGCTGCGGTGAGATATCCTGAAATTCATCCACCAGGATATGCTTCCACGGGCTGATAAAACGCCCTTTATTCAGGATGGCGATCGCCTGATGGATCAGCCCGGAAAAATCTACCGCGCCCTCCTCTTTCAGCGCGCTCTTCCAGGCTTTCAACAGCGGTGCCATCAGCTTCACTCGCTTGCTGAACAGTTCGCGTACCTCTTCCGGCGCCTCGGCGATCATTGCCGCCTGCGCGCCGCCGTGCATCCGCATCAGCCCCAGCCAGCGTTCAAGACGCGACGCCAGCCGTTTCGCCAGCCTGTCGTCCTGCCAGAAATGGCCTTCGGGCAGCTCCCACTCCAGCTCGTCGCGTAGCCATTGCCGCCAGCCGTTCGCCTGCGCTTTTTTCTCGTCGCACTGCTGACGCCAGATGTCGATAAGCAGCGCATGACGCGCCGCAGTATCGCTTTCCAGCTTGCTGATTGTCGGCTGCTTATTGCTGCCTTCGCGGATAATATGCAGCGCCAGCGCGTGGAAGGTACGCGCCTGAATGTCGGCGACGCCCAGCCGCGACCGGATGCGGTCGTTCATCTCTTCCGCCGCCTGACGGCCAAACGCCAGCAGCAAAATCTGATCGGGCGCGGCCAGTTTGCGCCGCAGCAGCCAGCCCGCCCGCGCCACCAGCACCGACGTTTTGCCGCTGCCTGCGCCCGCCAGCACCAGCACCGCGTCTTCGCCGTTAACCACGGCTTCGCTCTGCGACGCGTTGAGCGGCGACGTTTCCACCGTGGCGAAAAAGTCGTGATGTTCTCGCAACATGCGCGCCGTCCAGTCGCGGTTGCGCTGACGCAGCGCCGTTTCGCCCTGCTCAAGCCAGCGCTGGCAATCAAGGTAGAGCGTGCGGCAGTCGCTAAACTCCTCCAGGCGCGCCAGCGGCAGCGGCAGCGCGGTGAACTGTTTTTCGATGGTGGCGCGCAGCGCTTGTAGCTCGCCGCGTTTGAGCCAGCGATCCTGCTCGCCGAAGCGGTCGATCTCCTGCTTTAGCTCGCTTAACACTGCGGCGCAAATAGCGCTCATCTCGGCGCTCCACGTCTGCCAGGCCTGGAGCAGATAGTGATAAAAGCGCTGCGTCTCCTGCCATTCGGTGCCGTGCAGCCGCACAACTTTGTCGTCAGGCAGTAAAAACTCCAGTTCGCCCCAGACCATGCCGCGCTTGCAGCTGATATTCAGCAGTTCGTTAAAAGGGATCAGGTATTCGTGCCGGTCGCCGCTTACTTCCACCCCAGCCGCCAGCAGGCGAACCCGGTTATAGGGATGCTGGGCAAGCCGTTTGCCCATCGATGTCGCTTTGAGTTCCATGTCCACACCGTCGAACCTGAAAAAAGAATATCGGGAGTTTACCTGTCAGACTCTTGGCGCTCCAGCCTTAAAACAGGCTAAACTTGGCGACACATCTTGCGGAAAGCAAAAGGAAAAGAACGCCATGCGCACAGTGTTGAACATTCTTAATTTTATTCTCGGCGGGTTTATCACCACCCTTTGCTGGCTGTTCGCCACGCTGGTGAGTATCGTCCTGATCTTTACCCTTCCGCTGACGCGCTCCTGCTGGGAAATCACCAAACTCTCCTTGGTGCCTTACGGCAACGAGGCGGTGCATGTGGACGTGCTGCGCCCGGAGAGTAAAAGCGCGCTGCTCAATACCGGCGGCACCTTTCTCAATATTTTCTGGCTGATCTTTTTCGGCTGGTGGCTCTGTCTGACGCATATCTCTACCGGCATCGTCCAGTGCATCAGCATCATCGGCATTCCGGTGGGGCTTGCTAATTTCAAGATCGCCGCCATTGCACTCTGGCCGGTCGGCCGCCGCGTGGTATCGGTGGAAGAAGCCCGCGCCGCGCGCGAAGCCAGCGCCCGTCGTCGCTACTGAGGCCGCAACATGATGTCCAAAGCCTTGCCGGGCTGGCGCAACTACCTGTTTAACAGCAGCTGGCGTTACCTCCTGCGCATTTTTCTGGCGCTGGCCGGCTGTGCGGCAGTGCCCTGGTGGCTGCATCAGATAGACTGGACTATTCCACTGACGCTCGGCGTGGTGGCTGCCGCGCTGGCCGATCTGGACGATCGCCTTAGCGGCCGCCTGCGGAATCTGCTGATCACCCTGCTCTGCTTTTGTATCGCATCGGTCTCGGTAGAGCTGCTGTTTCCGCATCCGCTGGCGTTTATGGCCGGGCTGGCGCTCTCCACCTGGGGCTTTATCCTGCTCGGCGCGCTCGGCCAGCGTTACGCCACTATCGCCTTTGGCGCGCTGCTGATTGCGGTCTACACCATGCTGGGCATCGGGCTTTTTTCGCAGTGGTATATGCAGCCGATACTGCTGCTGGTCGGCGCGCTCTGGTACAACATGCTGACGCTGCTCGGCCACCTGATGTTTCCGGTGCGGCCGGTGCAGGAGCAGCTGGCGGGCAGCTATGCGCAGCTGGCGCAATACCTTGAGGCCAAAGCGAACCTGTTCGATCCCGACGGCGACGCGCAGGATGACGCGACGCTGATCCGCACCGCGATGGTTAACAGCCAGCTGGTGGCGCAGCTTAATTTGACCAAAACCACGCTGCAAAGCCGTCTGCGCGGCGATCGCGGATCGCGCAGCACCCGTCGCAGCCTGCATTACTATTTCGTGGCGCAAGATATTCACGAGCGCGCCAGCTCCTCCCATCTGCAATACCATCTGCTGCGCGATGACTGGCGCTATAACGAAATTCTGTTCCGCTTTCAGCGGCTGTTGAATATGCAGGCGCAGGCGTGTCGCCAGCTGTCGCAGTGTATTTTAATGCGCGAGCGCTGGGAGCACGATCCTCACTTCGAGCGGGCGTTCGATCGGTTGCAGACCGCGCTGGAGCGTCTGCAGCAAAACGAGCCTGACGCGCCGCATCTGCGCCCGCTGTTCTGGCTGTTGCGCAATCTGCGCGCAATTGACGCGCAGCTGGGGTCGATAGAGTCAGAACAGTCTCTGACCAGCGAGACTCTGCCGCGCGATAACCGCCTGTCGCGTGAGGGGCTGAGCGGCTGGAGCGATATTCGCCTGCGGCTGAGCCGCCATATGACGCCCGCCTCCGCGCTGTTCCGTCATGCGGTGCGCATGACCGTCGTGCTCTGTATCGGTTACGGTTTTATCCAGCTCACCGGGCTTCACCGCGGCTACTGGATCCTGCTCACCAGTCTGTTTGTTTGTCAGCCCAACTATAACGCCACGCGGCGCAGGCTGGCATTGCGTATCGGCGGTACCCTGGCGGGTATTGCTATCGGTCTGCCGGTGCTCTGGCTGGTGCCCTCAACCGAAGGTCAGCTGGTGCTGATTGTCGTCAGCGGCGTTCTGTTTTTCGCTTTTCGTCAGGTGCAGTATGCGCAGGCGACGCTGTTTATCACCCTGCTGGTGCTGCTCTGCTTCAATTTGCTGGGAGAAGGCTTTGAGGTCGCGCTGCCGCGCATTGTCGATACGCTGCTGGGGTGCGCGCTCGCCTGGCTGGCGGTGGCCTTTATCTGGCCCGACTGGCGCTTCCGGCAGCTGCCCGCGGTGGCGGAGCGGACCCTGAACGCTAACTGCCGCTATCTGGATGCGATTATGGAGCAGTATCACCAGGGCAAAGACAATCGCCTGGCCTATCGTATTGCGCGACGCGATGCCCATAACGCCGATGCGGAGCTGGCCTCCGTGGTCTCAAATATGAGCGGCGAGTCGCGTACGCACCAGAAACATAAAGAGTCCGCTTTCCAGCTGCTCTGCCTTAACCACTCTTTCCTGAGCTATATCTCCGCGCTGGGCGCGCACCGCGATAAGCTTACCGACGGTGCGCTGCTGACGCTTCTCGACGACACGGTTTGCTATGTGGAAGATGTGCTGCAAACCGATGTAGTGAGCGATGCCGAGGCGGAAAGTATGCAGAGCGCCCTGACGCAGCGTATCAGCGATATGGCGGCCAATCAGGAGACGCGCGCGCCGCTGGTGTTGCAGCAGTTAGGATTGCTGGTGGCCTTGCTGCCGGAGATCGCCCGCCTGCGCCGCACGCTGGCGTCCTCTTAAGAGTGATCTCCCTTTAGCGCCTGCTGATACCATTCATTGAGTTCCGCCCTGACTGCCTGCGGCAGGGCGGCTTCATGCCGTCCTTTTATTGCGCCCTCAAGGGCCAGCAAGGTTTTAAATCCGATATGCCGGTTTATCGCCCGCAGCCTGAGCCAGCACTGTTTCGAACCCAGGTCGATCAGGTGCCGTACGGTTTTGACGCCGGCCTCATGCAGCAGAAGCTCTATGCGCAGGCTCAGGTTCGGCAAATCCTTCAGGCGCAGCGGCACCTGTCTGGCCAGAGATTCTTCCTGAGCGGTACGCAGTGAGGCGGCGGACAGCGTCAGCAACTGATGAGGATCGCTCCACAGCACGTCGTCGACGCGGTAGTAGTTGAGGCTGACAGCGGTTCCTCGCTTGCGAAATATCAGCGGCTGCATAGGTTCCCGCGCTGCATATTCCCGTAATGCTTCGCTGGCGCGCAGATAGAGCGCGTCATCATTTACCAGCGCGAAAACCACTTTTTCTACCGCCAGCGCATAGCCGCCAAACTGAGTACGAGATTCGATGTGGCCTAACGCGGCCAGACGGTTACGTGACCGTTCTACGATAGGGTGCTGTTTTTTCATAGCACGCTCTCCTTGTGCAAAAATACGGCTAAAAAGTCATGCCAATCAGGCCGTTAGAGATATAGAAAAAATCCGTTAAGGGTTCAATTAATTATTGCGTTCCCGCCTCACCTTCTCCTGTTTTTGCGAGCCGTTTTCCAAATTTGAGGTTGATCTTTATCCAGGAAGTCATTACTGTATATCCATACAGTCAAATGCTGAGTGGTTAACTTATGCGCACCCAACACTTTAATAATGCAGGCTTTGCCCATCGACATGTCTCCTCTTCTAAGCCGTCGCAGCACAGCGGCTGGATCACGGAACTGCGCTACAGCGAACAGCCCGGCATGATGCAAATGTTGCTGCTGCCGTTACTGCAACAGCTCAGCCAGGAGTCTCGCTGGCAGCTGTGGCTGACGCCCGCGCATAAGCTTAATCGCGCCTGGCTGCAGCAGTCGGGTCTGCCACTGGAAAAAAGCATGCACGTTGCGGACTCAGAGCGGTGCACTTCCGTAGAAGCGATGATTAAAGCTTTGCGTACAGGGAATTACAGCGTTGTGCTCGCGTGGATCCCTTACGATCTTGATGAGGAAGAGCGACGCGAATTAGAGCAGGCGGCAGCGGAAGGAAAAGCGCTGGGATTGATTATGCGCCCAAACGGGAGCTCAACAGCCCCCCTGCGACCAAATAAAGGACTAAAAATTCAGTCGGATTTGTTTCATTGAGTAAAATTAGGATTTTTCTCGCGCCTTTTGCCATTTTTGTTTCAGCTAAGCCACTGATTCTTTTCCTTCCAGCTTTGACAATGGCTTAGCTGCATTTTGCTCGAAAACCGGCCGACATTAAGGCCGGGTCAAATGTTAGAATATGTGTATAAAGCCCTGTTTTTTTGCAGCATCCCCTCACATCATACTTGTAACTTTCCAATCTCGTTGTAGACTTTACCTCGCCAGGGTGCTCAATAATCTCCGTTTTTTATCGGTAGAGTCATAAGCGAGCGTATTAACCCGGCGAAGGATTACAACCAAGAGCATCCCTTTTTGCTCATTGCCTATTTGGATGATAACGAGGCGCAAAATGAAAAAGACAGCTATCGCAATTGCAGTGGCACTGGCTGGCTTCGCTACCGTAGCGCAGGCCGCTCCGAAAGATGACACCTGGTATACCGGTGCTAAACTGGGCTGGTCTCAGTATCATGATACTGGTTACTACGGTAACGGTTATGGCAACAACAATGGCCCGACTCACGAATCTCAGCTTGGCGCTGGTGCATTCCTGGGTTACCAGGCTAACCCGTACCTGGGCTTCGAGCTGGGTTACGACTGGCTTGGCCGTATGCCGAACAAAGGCACCGTAAACAACGGCGCATTCAAAGCACAGGGCATTCAGCTGGCTGCTAAACTGAGCTATCCGATCACTGACGATCTGGATGTCTACACCCGTCTGGGTGGTATGGTATGGCGCGCTGACGCAACTCAGAACAACGCTGTTAACGGCCGCATCAGCGACCACGACACCGGTGTTTCTCCGCTGGCAGCAGTGGGTGTTGAATACGCTCTGACTCAGAACTGGGCAACTCGTCTGGACTACCAGTGGGTTAACAACATCGGTGATGCGCAGACTGTTGGCGCACGTCCTGACAACGGCATGCTGAGCGTAGGCGTTTCATACCGCTTCGGTCAGGATGAAGTTGCACCGGTTGCAGCTCCGGCACCGGCTCCGGCTCCAGTTGTTGAAACCAAGCGTTTCACCCTGAAGTCTGACGTGCTGTTCACCTTTAACAAAGCTACCCTGAAGCCGGAAGGCCAGCAGGCTCTGGATCAGCTGTACAGCCAGCTGAGCTCAATGGATCCGAAAGACGGTTCTGTTGTCGTTCTGGGCTTCACTGACCGCATCGGCTCTGACCAGTACAACCAGAAACTGTCTGAGAAACGCGCTCAGTCTGTGGTTGACTACCTGGTATCTAAAGGTATCCCGTCTAACAAGATCTCTGCACGTGGCATGGGCGAATCTAACCCAGTTACCGGCAACACCTGTGACAGCGTGAAAGGCCGTAAGGCTCTGATCGACTGCCTGGGTCCGGACCGTCGCGTAGAAATCGACGTGAAAGGTATCAAAGACGTTGTAACTCAGCCGCAGGCTTAAGTTACTCCGTAAGAAAAACCCCGCAAAGCGGGGTTTTTTTATGTCTGCTGATTAACGTTTTACGCGCCGCGTTATTCGCTGCCCGTTTCTGATTTACCGAGAATGGCCTGCAGGTCCTGTTTCAGGCTCGACATCTGCGTGGCGTATTTCTCTTTACGTTCCGCATCCTCAATCAGCTGAACGATGGTTTCCGACAGCGTACAGCCGCGACGCTGTGCCAGCCCCGCCAGACGTTGCCACACCAGGTACTCCAGATCGATCGACTTTTTACGCGTATGCTGATGTTCCGCATTAAAGTGTCGTTTGCGACGCGCACGAATCGTCTGTTTAAGACGATTATCCAGGTCCGGGTGAATATGTTGCGCGATCCATTCAGCCACATCGACCGGACGATTTTCCATTGAGAGCAGCTCCTCAACGGCCGCCTGCGCAGCGCTGAGTTCAAGGTGACGCGTGATCAGTTCACCTTCCCGGTGTTTTTTCACCAGGTATTTCCATTTCCATCCACTTTCAAGATTTTCGAGTTGTTGGTATTTCATCGGAATCTCATCGTGACCGCGTAACAAACTAAGAATAACAGTTTTTTTCCTGGATGCAGTAAGGAAAAAGGCGTTGTTTGTCTCAGGGTTAATCCGAACCATGCAGTGCTTAACAAAGGGGTTTCCTGTATAATCCCGCTTTTCTTTAATTAACCAAATGCGATTATTTTGACCAGCTCTCAACTTTCCTGGCAAGACCTGCAGCCGAATATTACCGGATACGCGTCCGTTTTCTCCCGTATTACCGAAGAAGAGACCGATAGCCTGGCGGCGGTACAGCCGCGTTTGCTGAATGCGCTGGCGTATCTCGATCAACAGACCGAAGGCTTTCCCCTTCTGCTGGTGTGCAGTCAGGAGAATGCGGATTACCTGGAACTGATTGCGCGCCAGATAGAGCGTATCGCCGACGAACCCGCTGAGCTGTTCGGCGGACATTATCATATCATCGCGGATAACGTGACCCTGCAGCCGCCCGGCGATGCCTCGCATCCTTTTACCGGTACCGGTCAGGTGCACTTTGCAGAGTGGATTGAGAACGAGCAGCTTTTTGGCTGCGTGCGTCTGCGCCGCGATCGTCTTCAGCTTGAACCGGGCCTGATCCATCGCGCTAACGGCGGTACGCTGGTGCTGTCGCTGCGTACTCTGCAGGCGCAGCCGTTGCTCTGGCTGCGGCTGAAGCGCGCCATTCAGCTGGGGCGTCTGGAGTGGCAGTCGGCGGATGAGCGTCATCCCCTGCCGGTTTCTATTCCCCCGCTTCCGCTAAGCCTGAAGCTGGTGCTGTGCGGCGATCGCGATGCGCTGGCCGCCTTTCAGGAAAGCGATCCGGAACTGCACGAGCTGGCGACCTATACTGAATTCGAAGAGAATCTGCAGGTCGTCGATGAAGACGACATGCTTGCCTGGTGCCGCTGGGCGCAGGATGTTGCGCTGCAGGCGGGGCTTCCTGCGCCGCAAACTGATTTCTGGCCGCCGCTGATCCGCGAGGCGGTGCGTTACACTGGCGATCAGGAAGTGCTGCCGCTCTGTCCGCGCTGGATGCTGCGTCAGATGCGCGAAGCCTTTATGCAGGAGAACGAGCTGAGCGAAGCGGCGCTAGTCAGCGCTCTTGAGACGCGCAGCTGGCGCGAAGCTTTCCTCGCCGAACGCATGCGTGATGAAATCCTGCTAAAACAGATCCTGATTGAAACCGAAGGCGAAATGGTCGGTCAAATCAACGGTCTTTCCGTCGTAGAGTTTCCGGGTCATCCGCGTCCCTGGGGTGAACCTTCACGCATTACCTGCGTGGTTCATCCAGGCGACGGCGAATTTACCGATGTCGAGCGCAAAGCTGAGCTGGGCGGCAACATCCACGCCAAAGGCATGATGATCATGCAGGCGTATCTGATCGCCGAGCTGGAGCTGGATCAACAGCTGCCCTTCTCCGCTTCGCTGGTGTTTGAGCAGTCCTACTCGGAAGTTGACGGAGACAGCGCCTCTCTGGCCGAACTGTGCGCCCTGATCAGCGCGCTGGCGAATCAACCGATTAATCAGCAGATTGCGGTAACAGGCTCTGTCGATCAGTTCGGTAACGTCCAGCCGGTAGGCGGCCTGAATGAAAAGATTGAAGGCTTCTTTACGATTTGCAACGAACGTGAGCTCACCGGTCAGCAGGGCGTAATTATTCCGGCGTGCAACGTGCGCCATCTGTGCCTGAGCCAGGAGGTGGTCGACGCCGTTGAACAGGGTCGTTTCCATATCTGGGCGATTGATCGTGCTGATGAAGCGTTGCCGCTGCTGACCGGCGTTATCTGGCGCAGCGAAGATGAGAACGGCGACACGCTGCTGCGCAGGATCCAGGATCGTATTACTCAACTTAATCAGCAGGAAGCGAGCCATCGACCCTGGCCTCTTCGCTGGCTAAACTGGTTTAACCAGAACTGATTAAATTGCCCGGCGTACAGCTGTTCGCTAAACTTCGTGCTTCACTAAAACAAGGCTTATTGAAAACATGGTTGATAAACGCGAATCCTATAGCAAAGAGGACCTGATTGCGTCAGGTCGCGGTGAACTGTTTGGCGAGAACGGTCCGCCGCTTCCGTCAGGCAACATGTTGATGATGGACCGCGTGGTCAAGATGACCGAAGATGGCGGTAAATACGATAAAGGTTTCGTTGAAGCCGAGCTGGATATCAATCCGGACCTGTGGTTTTTCGCCTGTCACTTTATTGGCGACCCGGTGATGCCAGGCTGTCTCGGTCTGGACGCGATGTGGCAGCTGGTCGGTTTCTATCTGGGCTGGCTTGGCGGCGAAGGCAAAGGCCGCGCGCTGGGCGTTGGCGAAGTGAAATTCACGGGCCAGGTACTGCCGACGGCAAAAAAAGTTACCTACCGCATTCACTTCAAGCGTGTCATTAACCGCAAACTGGTGATGGGCGTCGCCGATGGCGAAGTCTTCGTTGATGGTAATCTGATTTATTCTGCCAGCGATCTGAAAGTCGGTCTGTTTAAAGACACCAACGCTTTCTGATAGCGCAAATGAAAACCTCCGCCAGCGCGGAGGTTTCTTCCCTTTCGTGACGAACGATTACACCGTAACCGCCCTGTCCTCCATGGCTTGTCGCCAACCTCCCAACCAGTGAGACTTAGCCTCAATCATCTGATACGGACACATCTCTTTCGAGCGTCCTGTAATACCGGCCTGGTAGCCACGTGAGTGAGCGCGTTCAAGGCGGTCTCGTTTCTGTCTCTTCATACTCCGTATCCCTCATATCAGGTCTGTGGAATCTGGTGGAAAGAAAAAGAGTGGCGAAATAATGCTCAGCCACAGTTAAGTTCTACCCGTCCCGCCCGGAAAGGTCAATGCGCAAATTTCACGCCAGTGTCATCAGTTTGACGTTAAATTGCCATTGTTGCCGCTGACGGTTTCGCTTATCGCCTTGAAGAGCCAATAAAAAAAGCCCCTTCTTGCCGCAGCATTTCGCTGACAACAATCGGGGGCGTGGCAAAATCTTTACTTAATTTTATTCAGCGGTTATCGCTGCATTGGCGATCTGCTGCGCGGTTTGCTGCCAGCCAACAGCAAGCGTACGTACCAGCGCTTCATAGCCATCTTCGTTTTGCGGCAGCGCCACATCGAAGCCCTGCTTCACCACATGACCATTATGCTGCAGCACCCATTCGCCGCTTACCACGGCGCGCCCGTCATAACGTCCCTGAAAACCGGTCACCGTGACGGTCAGCGTGTCATGCTTCTCGCCCAGCGGCGCGGCGGAAACCAGTCGACCCGGCAGGGCCTTGCTCAGATTGGCGACCAGCGTTTGCTGGAGCTGCTGATCGAGCGGGCTGGCCCACAGATTATTGGCGGCGATAACGTATTTTACGTCGCTGGTCTGATAAACCAGCCCGTTGCCCGCCAGATAATCGGGCACCGCGACCTGCTGCACCCACAACGCCGGCGGCTGCGCTTCGCCGCCGCTGCGCACCTGCATAGCCGCCGGTTGCGACGGCAGCTGGTAGTAGGTGTTATCGATAGTGCTGCTGCACGCGCTTAACAGCAGCGCGGCGCACAAAACGGCTCCTTTTCTCACTGTTTCGCCCTCTTTGGCTGTGGATCCTGACCCGGTTTGGCCTCGAAGACCAGCGCGTTGCTCTTGGTATTGAGCGTTTTCAATACCGGTTGCAGCTCGCGCAGTACCTGATCGAGTCGCTGCATATCACCCACCAGCTTGTTGTAAGCCGGGGAACCTGGCTGCAGCCCTTTCATACTGCGGTTCAGTTCACGCAGCGTTTGCTGCATATCTTCCGGCAGCGTTTTCATCGCCGGGCTGGCGGTGATCTGATTAAGGTTTTTCAGCGTGCCCTGCATTTCACGCAGCGTGCGCTGGCTTTCTTTCAGCGTACCGGTCGCCTCGGTCACTACGTTGTTGAGCGGCAAGGCGTTAATCTTGTCGAGCGCCGCTACCAGTTTCTGCTGGATCTGACTCAGGCCGCCGCTGGTAGTAGGAATGATCTCGTAGCCTGCGATTTTATTCGGGCCTTTATAAGGCGGCACGTTATCGTAGAAGTCGAGATCGATATAGAGCGAGCCGGAGAGCAGGTTGCCGGTTTTCAACGAGGCGCGCAGGCCGCGTTTTTTACCATCCTGCAGATGTTGCTCCAGATTAAAGTCCTGACCCAGTCTGGCGGTAAAGCGGTCAGGCTCAATGCGGATCAGCACCGGCACGCGGTAATCGTTATTCAGCGCCTGATTAACGCCTTCGGTCATAAAGGGCACCTGCGCGACCGTCCCCAGACGGATACCGCGGAACTCAACCGGCGCGCCGACCTGCAGTCCGCGAATCGAATCGGTAAAGAACATCAGGAAATCCACATGGTTAGTGTAGAGCGAATCCTGGATGCTGCGCTGATCGTCAAACAGGTGATAGTCCGCGTGGTTGGTTGCAACCTGGCCTAAATCCCAGCCGTCCGGCACGTCAAAGCTGACGCCGCCGCTAAATAAGGTAGTCAGCGATCCCATTTCGACCCGCATGCCCGATGCCGACATATCCACCGCGATACCGCTGTCCTTCCAGAAGCGGACATTGGTGGTCACCAGCCGATCGTAAGGCGCTGCGATAAAGAGCTGATAGGTCATCATGCGCTTATCGGTATCGAAAGTGCTGGTTTCCACCGTCCCGACGCGATAGCCGCGGAACAATACCGGGTCCCCGGCGGTTAGTTGCCCCGCTTTTTTACTGTCGAGCGTAATGCGGATGCCCTTCGCGTCAGGCGGCGCCAGCGGCGGCGCATCAAGCAGCTGATAGCGATCTTTTGCCTCTTCTTTGGTGCCTGGCTGCATCTCGATATAGGCGCCAGAGAGCAGCGTGTTAAGTCCGGTCACGCCTTCGCGGCCGATCTGCGGTTTCACCACCCAAAAATAGCTGTCGCCATGCAGCAGCTTTTCCATACCGGAGTTGAGGCGCGCGGTGATCTCAACGTGATGCAGATCGTCGGTCAGCTCCGCTTTTTCCACGACGCCGACATCAACGCTGCGGCTTTTGATCGTGGTTTTACCGGCTTCGATACCTTCCGCATTTTCCGTAATCAGGGTCACTTCAGGGCCGAGATGGCTGAAGTGATAAAACAAAATCCATCCGCCGATCAACAGCGTCACGATGGGGACAATCCAGACCGGCGACCAGCGTTTAATCTGGTCAACTTTGGCATGGCCGTGGTTACTTTCCGTCAAGGCGCGGCTCCTTTGTAGTGTGTTCCTGTACGCGATCCCAGGTCAGGCGCGGGTCAAACGTCATAGCGGCGATCATGGTCAGGATCACTACCAGCGCAAACAGCAGCGCGCCCGTCGCGGGATAAACATTCATCAGTTGCCCCATGCGCACCAGCGCAGAGAGCACAGCAATAACAAACACGTCTATCATTGACCAGCGGCCGACAAATTCGACCACCTCATAAATCAGGTGCATCTTTTCGCTGTCGCGCTGCCCGCGCCCGCTGGCGTTCCAGCAGAGCCAGCCAATCGCCAGCATTTTCAACGACGGCACCATAATGCTGGCGATAAAAATAACCAGCGCCACCGGATAAGAGCCATCGCTCCAGAGCAGGATCACGCCCGCCATAATGTTAGACGGATATGGCGTGCCCAGGGTTTCGGTCACCATAATCGGTAACAGGTTCGCGGGGATATAGATCATCAGCGAGGTAAAGAGCAGCGCCAGCGTCCACTGCAGGCTGTGCTTGCGGCGCGGCGCGGCAATGACGCCGCAGCGCGGACAGTCGGGCCGATCCGCCGCCAGGATCGCGGTGCAGCAGGGACAGGAGCGCATCCCCTGCTGTATCCCGCTAACACCCTTTTCAGGCAGGTGCGGCAGCGGCGGCATCGGCGCGATCTGGTTCCACAGCCAGCGGCGATCCACACACTGAAACGCGCGCAGCTGCAGCAGGCAGAACAGGCACCAGGGCCAGAAGCTGGTTTCCAGACCGATATCGCCGTAAGCCATCAGCTTCACGAAGCTGACCAGTACGCCGGCCATAAAGATCTCCGCCATGCCCCAGCTGCGCAGCTGAAACAGGATGCGCGCCAGCCCCAGCCGCAGGCTCACCGGCATTTTTATGCGGTTAACCAGCAGAATAATGGTCACCATGCAGAGCCCAGGGATCGCCTGGACAAACGCCAGAAAGAGCGTGGCGAGGCTGCTGTAATCCTCTGACACCATGACCTTCGGGATCTGCAGCAGCGATATCTGGCTGCTGAGTCCCGCGACCTTCATGGTGATAAAGGGAAACAGGTTCGCCAGCAGCAGCATAAACAGCGCCGCCAGCGCATAGCCGGTTGGGCGTTTGCGCGGCTCAGGCCAGTTAGTGGTCAGCACCGTATGGCAGCGCGGGCAGGAGGCGCGGCTACCCTGCGGCACGTCCGGCAGTTTCACCATTAAATCGCACTGTGGACAAAGCATCCACGCCTGACTTTCAGCGGCAGAACACATCCCGATTCCCTTATGGTTACGCGCCGTTTTTCAGCGCTTCCAGCTCTTCCCAGCGTGCGAAGGCGGCTTCCAGCTCCTGCTCCGTCTGCGCCAGCGCATCCAGCACCGGCTGGGTCTGGTCATGCGGCTGGCTGAAGAAATCTGGATGGCTCATTTTTGCCTGCAGTTCGCCGATGCGCGCTTCAAGCGATTCCAGCTTCTGCGGCAGCTGTTCCAGCTCGCGCGTCAGGTTATAGCTGAGTTTGCCGCCGCCGCGTTTCGCGGCGTCAGTTTTCTCCGCCGGTTTCGCCGCAGCGGCAGGCTTGCTTGCCTGAGCGCTTTTCTGCTGCTTATAGGCCGCGCGCTGCTGCTGTGCGTCGTGATAGCCGCCCACGAAGCTGCCGATTTCGCCGTTGCCTTCAAAAATCCAGCATTCGGTGACGGTGTTATCAACGAACTGACGATCGTGGCTCACCAGCAGTACGGTACCCTGATAGCCGTCAATCAGCTCTTCCAGCAGCTCAAGCGTTTCAACGTCAAGATCGTTGGTCGGTTCATCGAGGATCATCAGGTTGCTGGGGCGCAGGAAGAGACGTGCCAGCAGCAGACGGTTGCGCTCGCCGCCGGAGAGCGCGCGTACCGGCGTCATGGCGCGTTTCGGATGAAACAAGAAGTCCTGCAGATAGCCGAGCACATGGCGTGGCTTGCCGTTGACCATGACCTCCTGCTTGCCTTCGGCCAGGTTATCCATCACTGTCCGGTCCGGATCAAGCTCGGCGCGATGCTGATCGAAGTAGGCCACTTCCAGCTTGGTGCCGCTGTGTACCCGGCCGCTGTCGGCTTTCAGCTGCTGCAGCATCAGGCGCAGCAGCGTGGTTTTGCCGCAGCCATTCGGGCCAATCAGGGCGATTTTGTCGCCGCGCTGCACCTGCGCGGAGAAGTCGTGCACCAGCGTCTTGCCGCCCACGCCATAGTTGACGTGCTCCAGCTCGAAGACAATCTTGCCTGAGCGTGAGGCTTCGCCCACCTGCATATTGGCTTTGCCCATCACTTCGCGGCGCTCAGAGCGTTCGCGGCGCAGCGCTTTCAGCGCCCGAACGCGTCCCTCGTTACGGGTGCGGCGCGCCTTGATGCCCTGCCGGATCCACACCTCTTCCTGCGCCAGCTTGCGGTCGAATTCGGCGTTCTGCATCTCTTCGACGCGCAGCGCCTCCTCTTTCCCTTCCAGGTAGAGATCGTAATTGCCCGGCCAGGAGACCAGCTTGCCGCGATCGAGGTCGACGATACGCGTCGCCATATTGCGGATAAACGAACGATCGTGCGAAATAAAGACGATACTGCCGCTGAAGGTCTTCAGGAAGGTCTCCAGCCAGTCAATGGTTTCGATATCGAGGTGGTTAGTCGGTTCGTCCAGCAGCAGCACGCGCGGGTTGCTCACCAGCGCGCGGCCCAGCGCCGCTTTACGCAGCCAGCCGCCCGACAGCGACGACAGCTCGGTATCGGGCTGCAGGCCGATCTGCTGCAGTACGTCGTTGATGCGGCTCTCCAGCTGCCACAGATTGTGGTGATCCAGAATGGTCTGCAGGCGCCCCATCTCATTGAGGTTTTTCTCGCTGGGGTCAAGCATCACCGCATGCGAAATCGCATGGTAGGCCTTGAGGTGCTCAGCCTGTTCTTCTACCCCTTCCGCCACAAAGTCATATACCGAGCCGGTAATATTGCGCGGCGGGTCCTGTTGCAGACGCGCCACCACCAGGTCCTGTTCGAAGATGATGCGACCGTCATCCAGCGGCTGCTCCCCGTTAATGATCTTCATCAGGGTAGATTTGCCTGCGCCGTTACGGCCGACCAGACAGACGCGTTCGTTCTCTTCGATATGCAGCTCGGTATTGTCGAGCAGCGGCGCATCGCTGAAAGAGAGGTAAGCGCCGTGAATACTGATTAATGACATCTGAACTTATTCCTTACCGGCGTGAGTAATCAGCCAGCAGTTATGAATTTGACGGTTACGGGCAAAATCCTGCGACAGGGTTTTCTGGGTAATGTCCTGCGCCTTCAGGCCCAGCGACGCCAGCCCTTCAAGATCCATCTTAAAACCGCGTTTATTGTTAGAGAACATCACGGTGCCGCCCGCGCGCAGCAGGCGTTTCAGGTTGCGCATCAGCATAATGTGATCGCGCTGCACGTCGAAATCCTCTTCCATACGTTTGGAGTTAGAGAAGGTCGGCGGATCGATAAAGATCAGATCGAACGTCTCGTCGCTTTCGCGCAGCCAGCTCAGGCAGTCAGCCTGCATCAGGCGGTGCTGACGACCGGTCAGCCCGTTGAGGCGCAGGTTGCGCTCGGCCCACTCCAGATAGGTACGCGACATATCTACCGTCGTCGTGCTGCGCGCGCCACCCAGTCCGGCATGCACGCTGGCGGTGCCGGTATAGGAGAAGAGATTAAGGAAATCTTTATCCTTGCTCATTTTGCCCAGCATATGGCGCGCAATGCGGTGATCGAGGAACAGCCCGGTATCCAGGTAATCCGTCAGGTTGACCAGCAGACGCGCGTTATACTCCTGCACCTCGAAGAAATCGCCCTTCTCGCCCAGCTTCTGATACTGATTTTTGCCTTTCTGCCGCTCGCGCGTTTTCAGCACCAGACGGTTCGCCGGCAGCTCCAGCACGCTAAGCGTCGCGCCGATCACGTCAAACAGACGCTGGCGCGCTTTAGCGGCGTCGATGGTTTTCGGCGGCGCGTACTCCTGCACTACTACCCACTCACCGTAGCGATCGACCGCCACATTATATTCCGGCAGGTCGGCATCATAGAGGCGATAACATGCGATCCCCTCCTGGCGCGCCCACTTTTCCAGCTTCTTCAGGTTCTTACGCAGGCGGTTAGCGTAATCCTCGGCGATTTGCGCGCCGTTTTCACCGCTGGTTTCCACCAGCTGATAGTTTTTCTGCACGCACTCGATCGGGCCGTTTTTCGCTTTGAACTGACGCTCTGCGCGCAGCTGCAGGCAGCTCAGCAGCTCTGGCGACCCGCTGAACAGCGACAGTTTCCAGCCGCCGAAGTGCTGTTTCATAATACGGCCGAGCTGGCTGTGCAAAGCGATCAGCGCGGGTTCGCTTTCCAGACGTTCGCCATAAGGCGGGTTGCTCAATACGGTGCCGTGCTGCTCGCCAGGCAGCGGGTTTTTCAGCTGCAGAACATCCTGACGCGCAAAGGTAAAGAGATCGGCAACGCCGGCGCGGCGTGCGTTAGCCTGCGCCCATTCCAGCACGCGGCCGTCGCTGTCATAGCCGAAAAAACGCGCCTGGGCGGCGGCGGTGCCAGCGCGCGCGCGCTGCTGCGCCTCGCCTTTCACCTCACGCCACAGCGCATCGTTATGCTGCCGCCAGTGGGTAAAGCCCCAGCGGCTGCGCAGCAGGCCCGGCGCGCGATCGCAGGCGATCAGCGCCGCCTCGATCAGCAGCGTGCCTGAGCCGCACATAGGATCGAGCAGTGGCGTGGTCGGCTGCCAGCCGGAGCGCAGTACAATCGCCGCCGCCAGGTTCTCTTTCAGCGGCGCCTGCCCGGTCTGCTGGCGATAGCCGCGCTGATGCAGCGCGTCACCGCTCAAATCGAGCGCGATGCTGGCGCGATCTTTATTCAGCCAGACGTTGATGCGGATATCCGGCTGTTCGCGATCCACATTGGGGCGTGGCAGTTTCTGACGGGTGAAGGAGTCAACAATCGCGTCCTTCACCTTTAACGCGCCAAACTGGCTGTTGCGGATCGATTCGTTGGTGCCGCTGAAGTGCACCACAAAGGTATGCTGACTGCCGAACAGTTCGGTCCAGTCGATGCTCTGTACGCCGACGTAGAGATCGAGATCGCTGTAGACGCCAAATTCGCCGAGCGGCAGCAAAATACGCGACGCAAGGCGGCTCCACAGCAGGCTCTGATACATCGTACGGTCATCGGCTTCAAAATGAACGCCTCCCTGTACCACCTGCAGATCCTGCGCGCCCAGCGCGTCCAGCTCACTTTTCAACAGCTCTTCGAGCCCACGCGCCGTACTGGCAAAGAGAGAATTCATATCGTCACTATTACTCTTGAGAAAATTGCTGCGCATTATACCCTAAATAAGCGGCATTGTTGGAAAGCAGCGCGCTCGCGGCTGCAACCAGTCCGATAACGAGGCTATAGCGTCCCGACGCCATGTATCATAAAGTTAGCTTCTTTTGCCGCGCGCGCCCGTTTCCCTGGAGATCACCATGCTTACGCTGTCCCGTCTGTTTATTCACCCGGTAAAATCGATGCGCGGTATCCACCTCTCGCATGCGCAGGTGCTGGAGAGCGGACTGGCGTTCGACCGCATTTTTATGGTGACGGAGCTGGACGGCACTTTTATTACCGCGCGCCAGTACCCGGAGATGGTGCGGTTTACCCCGGCGCTGCTGGCTGACGGCCTCTCGCTGCAGGCGCCCGACGGCAGCCAGGCGATGATCCGCTTCAGCGATTTCACCGGGCAGGAACAGCCGACCGAAGTGTGGGGGAACCATTTCACCGCACGCATTGCGCCCGATGCCATCAACGCCTGGCTGAGCGCCTTTTTTCCGCGCCCGGTGCAGCTGCGCTGGGTCGGCCCGCAGCCGTCGCGCCGGGTGAAAAGCTTTACTGATGTGCCGCTGGGCTTTGCCGACGGCTACCCCTTTCTGCTGGTCAATAACGCCTCGCTGCAGGATTTGCAGCAGCGCTGCCCGGCCAGCGTGCGCGCCGAGCAGTTTCGCGCCAATCTGATCGTTAACGGCGCGCCAGCCTGGGATGAAGACAGCTGGGAGACGGTGCAGATTGGCAGCGTGATATTTGACGTGCCCAAGCCCTGCAGCCGCTGCGTCTTTACCACTGTCGGCACCGAAAGCGGCCGCAAACATCCAGACGGTGAGCCGTTAAAAACGCTGCAGGGTTTCCGCAGCGCGCAGGATAACAGCGGCGATATCGACTTTGGTCTGAATTTAATTGCGCGCAACAGCGGCATCGTACGCGTCGGCGATGAGGTAAACGTGCTGGCGCGCCATACGCCGCGCGCCTATGGGCCAGGCGCGGTGGTAGAAACCCTTAAGCCGCAGCAGCAAACCAAAGCAGACGTCGCTGTCACCTGGCAAGGTCAGACGTTTCAGGGAGATAACCAGCAGGTGCTGCTGGAGCAGCTGGAGATGCAGGGATTTAAAATACCCTACTCCTGCCGGGCGGGCTTATGCGGCAGCTGTAAAGTGACGCTGGTTTCAGGCAAGGTGAAGGCGTTAAAGAAAAGCGCCATTCGCAACGACGGCACTATTCTGAGCTGCAGCTGTATTCCGGCTGGCGATATTGAGCTGGCGTAAGGGTTATACCGCGTAGGCGAAGCGCGGCGCGCTCTCGGCGTGGTGCGGCACCAGGCGATCGTTCATGACTTTAATGGCGTCGCCCAATACCATCTGTTTGCCCGCCAGCGTGAGCGTAGGCTGCGCCAGCAGACAGAGCGTGGCGTTGCCGCCGCTTTCTACCGCCAGCAGACGCGCCTGCTCGCCATTTTCCGCCAGCGTTACTTCCACCATATCGCCTGCTTCAGGCTGCAGCACGCAGGTCCAGGCGGTAAAGTGCCAGCTTTTCGGCATCAGCGGCTTCAGAAAACGTTTCGCCACCAGCGCGTTGAGCGTCAGCTCGGCGCGCTGATTCGCGCTTAGCGCGCTCTGGCGGCAGCGTTCTTCAAAGGTGTAATAAAGCGCGGCGTCGTCAACGCTGAAGCCGGTCTGGCTGAACGCGTCCGGCGTCAACATCTTGCGGGTAAAGCGAGAGCGGAAAAGCATACCGTCAGCCAGATCCAGCATCATCCGGTCATGGTCGGCGTCAAAATACCAGCGCCAGTTATCATCAGGTTTGATTTTCATAATTTGCCTTGTCATTAACCGCCGCGTTTCTCTGCACAGACTCAGCGAAGCCCCGCTTATGGGAAAAAAGCTGAAAATACGCACAACAGTGAAAAAATATAAACGAGCCGGAGTGAGAAATAAACCCCCCGGCGCTGTTTTATTAGAAATGTCTTAGAGATGGGTCACGATATCTTTTATTAATCCCGGCCCTTTATAAATAAAGCCGGAGTAAATTTGCACCAGCGCGGCACCCGCAGCGATTTTTTCCCGCGCCGCGGTTAATGAATCAATGCCGCCGACGCCGATAATCGGCAGCGCGCCGTTAAGCTCCTGCGCCAGACGCTTGATGACCGCTGTGCTGCGTGACTGCACCGGACGACCGCTCAGGCCGCCTGTTTCCGTACTGTATTTGAGGCCGTTGACCAGAGTGCGATCCAGCGTGGTATTGGTTGCGATCACGCCGTCAATATTATGACGCACCAGGCTGTCGGCAATTTGTATTAATTCTTCTTCAGAAAGATCGGGCGCAATTTTTACCGCTACCGGCACATATTTCAGATGGCGCTGCTCCAGCTCTTTCTGTTTCGCTTTAATCGAGGCCAGAAGATCGTCCAGCGCCTCGCCATATTGCAGCGTACGCAATCCTGGCGTATTAGGCGAGGAGATATTTACCGCGATATAGCCAGCATGGGCATAAACTTTTTCCATGCAGATTAAGTAATCTTCTTTACCCTTTTCTACCGCCGTGTCTTTATTCTTACCGATATTAATGCCAAGGATGCCCTTAAAACGCGCTTTTTTGACATTTTCTACCAGATGATCGACGCCGAGATTATTAAAGCCCATGCGGTTGATAATGCCCTCAGCTTCCACCAGCCGAAACATGCGCGGTTTATCGTTGCCCGCCTGAGCGCGCGGCGTCACGGTGCCGACTTCGACAAAGCCGAACCCCATCGCCCCGAAGGCGTCGATGCACTCCGCATTTTTATCCAGTCCGGCCGCCAGCCCCAGCGCATTATCAAACCGTAAGCCCATGCAGGTCACCGGACGGGAAGGAAGCCGCTGACGGATCAACGCTTCCAGCGGTGTGCCGCTGATAAAACGCAGCTGCTGAAAAGTGAGTTCATGGGCGCGCTCAGGATCGAGCTTAAACAGCGCAGGTCGGACGATAGGATAAAGCATGCACTCTCCTGGAGATCGGAAGCGATGAATTGTCAGGGTGCACAGGAAAATGTGCGCCAGAATGGTAAAGGCCTCTGGCGCAAAAGTAAATTACTGACGGGACGAGATATTGATCGCGATCAGCGCTTGCTGGCATAACGCGCCAGACGACGGCACGCCTGTAACCCGCTATAGAGCGTCGGGTAGTACCAGAGCAGTTTAATACGTTTGCTTTCGCGCGTTACCTTGCGCACCAGCTGATCGATAGTCGGATGCCATGAGGCGGGCACCGGAATATTGTTTTTGCGGATCTCTATCAGGCAGCCGTACATCACCGGCTGATAGTAGGTGTCCAGCAGCTTCTCTTCTGGCGGCAAACCCTGCTCGCGCAAAAAGCTTTCGCTGCTGCGCCGGGCGATATAGTAGTTCTCCACCCAGGAGAAGGTGGGCTTGCTCTGCGACAGCGAGGTCGGCATAAAGCGCTTGTTGTAATAGCTTTTCTGCGTAAAACCAATCTGCCGCGCCGACATATAGAGCGCGAACATATAGGGCGCGTCTTCATGATTCTGAATCGGCAGAAACTGTACGCCGGTGCGCGTGATAAGGTCGCGGGAGAGGATGCTGCTCCATAATACGCGATGCGCCGAGCGGTGCGGGATCATGCTGCGCAGCGTGTCGGCGCCGCCGGGCCAGACGCCGTCAACGTGACGCTGATGGAATTGCTCATACTGGCGCTCTGCCACCGGCTTATCGGTAAACATACGCGCGCCAAAGCAGAACATCTCCATCTCTGGATGCTGCGCCAGCATGCGGCGGAAATCGGCGAAAAGATCGCTGGAGACGAAATCGTCGGCGTCCATAAAGTAGATAAAGTCGCCGGTGGCTACTTCCAGTCCTTTCGTGCGCGCCGCGCTGACCCCGCCGCGTTCGCCACGCAGCAGCGTCAGCTGCGGATGGCGGGCGGCCAGCGCCTCAAGCAAGGCGATACTCTCATCGGTTGAACCGTCGTCGATGACGATGACCTGCTCCGGCGGAGAGGACTGCCCCAGCAGCGAATCGATCGCTTCCGGCAGCCATGGCGCGCAGTTCCAGTTCGGTACGATAACGGAAATGGTCGCAGCGCGGCTGTCAGCGTTCCGTGTGCTCATTCTCTTTCCTCAATGTTAAAACTCCTGGCTCGGGCAGGCAGCAGACGTTTAATCACCATGCTGTGCAGCAGACAGCAAACTGAAAGGTTAACCAGACCGATCAGGCCAAGCCACAGCAGATTGAGCCAGCGGTTCTGGTTCCACTCGATGGGCAGGAAACTGCAGAGCCAGGCGATCAGCGCCGCGACTGCCCAGATCAGCAGTACGTCGCGCGTCAGCCACGTAAAGTGAATGCCCGGCGCGAAGCGGCGATGCACCAGCCATGCCCAGCCAGCCAGATAGAAGATGTTCTGCCCCAGCCACAGCCAGCCGGTGCCCTGCGCGCCATAGTGAATCGCCGCCCAGATATTCAGCGGAACCAGAATTACCGCGAAGCAGGTGAAGCCCTTAAGATGCAGCTTGAGATTGCCGTTGACGTATTGCAGATGGTAAAGCAAACCGCAAATCGCCTGGACGCCGCTTCCCAGCGCATAAAGGCTGAGTACAAACGACATATCCGTCACGACCTGCTCGTTCTGCGTCCAGGCCCAGAGCAGCGGCGTGGCGAACATCGCGATAGTAATGCTGAGCGGCGCCATAAAGATCGCTACCGCCTGCGTCGTGTAGCGATAAAGCGTCAGGGATTCGGCATCGCCCTCTTTACGCGTTTTGATGCCGGTCATGCGCGGCACGATCGCCTGCATAATCGGGCTGCTGAGCAGAATAATGCCGGTCGCGGCGGTGGCGACGACGGTAAAGGAGCCGTAGGCGCTCAGCGGCAGCGTTTTCGACAGCACCAGGCGGTCAATTTGCGAAATAAAGGTCCAGATAGCGCTAGCGAACGCCGCGCTCAGCGCAAAGCGGATAAACGGCTTTAACACCGTCTTTAAATTCTCATGCTTCTGCTTGCGCGCGGCGGCAGGCACCAGCTGATAGGATTTGGAAATCAGACAGACCGCTTCCACTATCGACACCGCCAGCTGCCAGATAAAGAAGCTCAGCACCGGGTTAGAAAAGAGCTGGATCACCAGCACCGCGCCAAAGGTACGCAGCGTCACGATGATCAGGTTGACGCCGTTGAGCCACACCTGATGCTCAAAGCCGACAATAACGCTGCGATAGGGGCTGGTACGCCAGCGGATAGCCGCGGTGATCACCATAATGGCGACGGCGATGGTGACATCCGCAGAGGGCAGATGGCGCGCGTCCAGCCAGTTATGGGCGATCCAGGGCGTTGCCAGCCAGCCAATCACTACCAGGATCAGCGTGGAGATAAGGAAGAATTTCGACAGGGCGGAAAAGAGCGCCGGAAACCAGATAAACTCAGCCTGGTTGGCGCGATAGCGCGCCGCTTCGCGCATCAGGGTCGTCGACACGCCGGCGTCGAGCAGCTGGAGCCAGGTTAACAGAATCGAGAAAAAACCCACTAACCCGTAAGCTTCCATCCCTAGATGTTGAATATAAAGCGGCACGACCAGAATGCCTGACAGCGTCAGGTAAATCTGACCGACATAATTGGCGATCGCGTTACGTTTAATTGACATATGTATGATTGTATCTGGGCAATTTTCTCGGAGGCCACAAGCGTGGCACACATCATCGGACCTGCCTACCAGACATAGTCTTAAATTTATCTCTGGCGCTGAGCGCCAGATTTAATCTGACCTGATGCGGGATAAATCTGTATATAAAATAACATTTATCCGCGATGAATAAAGCCAGGTAAGCAGGCGACCCAACGTGAGCGAAAAATCAGGCGGCTTTTTTCAGCTCTTTTGTAACTTTATATTTTTGCAGCAGGATGAACATACGCGGACGATTAATAAGCAGCCACTCTTTAGCGTTAACCGGCTTAAACTTGCCGCCCATAAAGCGAATGGCGTTGATGACATATTCCGGTACCGGCGTGCCGTTGTAGAGCGACAGATAAATCATCAGGCGGAACGAGTGCATTAAATAGGCTTTTTCCAGCTGCGCCTTCAGCGGCGAATTATCCAGATTATTCTTAAGAATGCCGTAGGTCTGAATAAAGGCGTTGTAGCGCTGCAGGAAATAGTCATCATCTTTGCGGCTGTTGGTCAGGGAGCCGCTGCGCACGCGCTGGCGATAGTAAACTTGCTGGCTAACCCAGGCACGAGTCGTATGAATAAACACTGACAGCGTGAATTTATGATCTTCATGCACGCGATCGATAAACCGCAGTTTGTGTTGCTCGACAACGCTCTTTTTCACCGCGTAGTTCCAGGCTGCGGAAGTATAAGAGCCATTATTCAGCAGACGCGACAATACCTGCTGCGGCGACTGCAGGCCGAATTGATCGTGACGCACTTTAGGTCGGGTGACGTTTTCCCGGCCATCTTCAAACATCTGCGAACTAAAGCAAAAGAGATCGACGTCGGGATGCGCGGTGGTCACCTGCTGCAGCTCTGCAACGAAGCCTTCCGGCACGATATCGTCTGGATCGCAGAAGAAAAGAAACTCCCCTTGCGCGGCCTCGATGCCGATATCGCGCGCCTTGCCCGCGCCGCCGTTAGGCGTAGTGATAATGCGAACCTGCGGCTGGTGGCCATATTTTTGCTGCACCAGCGCCAGCGTACCGTCAGTGGAGCTGTCGTTAACAATAATAATTTCAGTCGGCGCATTAACCTGACGCAACAAGGAGTCGACACATTCGACAATATATTTTTCCACGTTATAAGTGGGAATAATGACTGATAACAGCGTCTTTGCCATACATCTTTCTCAGGGTCGATTAAAAGAAAAGGCACGAGCGTTACACAACTTGTAAAAATTGCGTTAAAGCATGGCGCAAAAATATTAATAAAAAGCGCAAACAGCTAAACTCTGCATGGTTGGGTAGTATAGGCAGAAGATTTTTTCTATTAACAGGGCCAGCCTTTTATTCAGATTTCTTACCCCTGCCTGACCTATCACGCGCGGTAAAGTATCTGGTGAAAAGCGCGGCGGTTACTTTATGTCGCTTAACTTTTCTGGCGCTGCGCATTTTATTTATAAAAGTAAAAAAGGTCACAAAGCGTTTCATTATGAATATTTTATTACTACTAAATGAAAATTGCTCATCATAATCAGCGCAGAGCGACATGGCGATATTCTGATAAATGCACCCACTGCGCCAGGCAGAGTGCGACTTCCTTGAAGATGAACAGCGTTCAACCAAAATGGAGCGCTCCGGCAAAGCCCTTTTTTATATTACCCAGCACGAGGCGCGTAAATAAACCGCCCGCGGCAAGCAAAAAGGAGATACTTTTACTGCTATTTGTTTAGTCGCTATAAACTATCCATCTGGATCTGTTGCAGCCTTTTAGGACTATTCGTAACTCTCCTGCCTGCCCCCGCCGCGGCTTTTATGAGCAAAGCGACGCGTTTTGCATATTTCACCTTTAGATTGCCGGATAAATCATTTAAGCCCTCCTCCCCGCTCTGTCAGGATGTGACCATCAGTTCTCAACAATAGCTAATCAATAACTTTCAGTTATAAGGAGTAACGATGCGAGTTATTACGCTAGCTGGCAGCCCGCGTTTCCCGTCACGTTCGACTTCGCTGCTTACTCTGTGCCAGCGCGCACTGGAAGCGCGTGGTGTTGAGGTGATCCCCTGGAATATTCAGAACTTTGAGCCGGACGATTTGATTAACGCGCGTTTTGATGCCCCGGCGCTGCTGGCGTTACGTGAAGATTTGCTCGCCGCTGATGGCGTGATAGTCGCTACGCCGGTTTATAAAGCCTCTTTCTCCGGCGCGCTGAAAACGCTGCTCGATCTCCTGCCTGAACGCGCACTGGAGCACAAAGTGGTGCTGCCGCTCGCCAGCGGTGGCAGCGTAGCCCATATGCTCGCGGTCGATTACGCCCTGAAGCCGGTGCTGAATGCCCTGAAGGCGCAGGAGATCCTGCACGGCGTCTTTGCCGAAGACCATCAAATCACCCATTACGATCGGCAGCCGGAGCTGCAGGCGGCGCTGGCGCATCGGCTGGATGAGGCGGTCGAGGCGTTCTGGCTGGCGCTCAGTCGCCATCACAACCCTCTGGCTCAGGCTGTTTAAGAAAAGGAACCGGGATGAAAAGGATAACCGGCTGGCTACTTGCCGCCCTCGCGGTGCTGAGCCTGCAAACGCAGGCGGCGGACGCGCCCGCGCAAATCCGCATCGGCTACCAGAAAGGCTCCGTCAGCATGGTGCTGGCAAAATCGCACCGGCTGCTGGAGCAGCGTTTCCCGCATACCCGTATTCAGTGGATCGAATTCCCTGCCGGTCCGCAGATGCTGGAAGCATTGAATGTCGACAGTATCGATCTGGGCAGTACTGGCGATATTCCGCCGCTGTTTGCCCAGGCGGCAGGCGCCGATCTGCTCTATGTCGGCTCGGAGCCACCTAAACCCCAGTCTGAAGTGATTCTGGTGGCGAAAAACAGCCCGCTGAAAAGCGTCGCCGATCTTAAAGGTAAAAAAGTCGCCTTTCAGAAGGGGTCCAGCTCGCACAATCTGCTGCTGCGCGCCCTGCAGCGCGAAGGGCTGAGCTTTAGTGATATCCAGCCGGTTTATCTGACGCCCGCCGATGCGCGCGCCGCCTTTCAGCAGGGCGACGTGGATGCCTGGGCTATCTGGGACCCCTACTACTCCGCCGCGCTGCAGCAGGGCCACGTGCGCGTGCTGGCCGACGGCAGCGGGCTTAATCTGACCGGCTCTTTCTATCTGGCGACGCGTAAATTCACCGAACAGAACGGCGCGTTTATTCAGCAGGTGCTGGATACCTTTAGCCAGGCCGATGCGCTGACGCTCAGCCAGCGCCAGCAGAGCATCGACTTGCTGGCGGCTGCAATGGGCCTGCCAAAACCGGTTATCGCCAGCTACCTCGATCATCGTCCGCCGACCCGCATTTCGCCGGTCAGCGAGCAAACCGCAGCGGCGCAGCAGCATACCGCCGATCTCTTTTATAGCCGCCATCTGATGCCGGTAAAACTGACGATTGCCGATCGCATCTGGCATCCCGGCGCCCCATAAATAAGGAGTGAATAATGAGCTTATCCGTATTCTGGTTTCTCCCGACGCACGGCGACGGACACTATCTTGGCACCTCTGAAGGGGCGCGTCCGGTCGACTATGGCTACTTGCAGCAGATTGCGCAGGCCGCCGATCGCCTGGGCTTCGGCGGCGTACTGATCCCGACCGGTCGTTCCTGCGAAGACGCCTGGCTGGTGGCCGCCTCGCTGATCCCGGTCACGCAGCGCCTGCGCTTTCTGGTGGCGCTGCGCCCCGGCGTGATCTCACCCACGCAGGCGGCGCGCCAGGCAGCGACGCTGGATCGCCTCTCCAATGGCCGCGCGCTGTTCAACCTGGTCACCGGCGGCGATCCGGAAGAGCTGGCGGGTGACGGTCTGTTTCTGGATCACCATGAGCGCTATGTGGAGTCGGCGGAATTTACCCGCGTCTGGCGGCGCGTACTGCAAGGCGAAACGGTCGATTACGCCGGGAAGTACGTTAAAGTGCGCGGCGCGCGTCTGCTGTTCGACCCGGTACAGCAGCCTCGTCCTCCGCTCTGGTTCGGCGGATCGTCCGAACCGGCGCAGGATCTGGCCGCCGAGCAGGTCGACGTCTATCTGACCTGGGGCGAACCGCCGGCGCTGGTTAAAGAGAAAATCGACCAGGTACGCGCCAAAGCGGAAGCACAGGGGCGCAAGGTGCGCTTCGGCATTCGTCTGCATGTGATTGTCCGCGAGAGCAATGAAGAGGCCTGGCGCGCCGCCGACCGTCTGATTGCCCATCTGGACGACGCCACCATCGAGAAAGCGCAGGCCGCGTTCGCCCGTACCGATTCGGTCGGCCAGCAGCGTATGGCTGCGCTACACGGCGGACGGCGCGATCGGCTGGAGATTAGCCCGAACCTGTGGGCGGGCGTGGGTCTGGTGCGCGGCGGCGCAGGCACAGCATTAGTCGGCGACGGCCCAACCGTTGCCGCGCGTATGCAGGAGTATGCCGATCTCGGCATTGAGACCTTTATTCTGTCAGGCTATCCGCATCTGGAAGAGGCGTATCGCGTTGGCGAGCTGCTCTTCCCGCATCTGGATCTGAACGTGCCGTCGATCCCACAACCGCGCAACGTTCAGGCATTTGGCGAAACCGTCGCCAACGATTTCCGTCCGCAGAAAGTATCGCAGAGCTGAGGAAGAGATGATGGCGAAAACCACCAAACGCATTACTAATCAGCTGGTGCCCTGGATTTTCCCCGCGCTGCTGGTGGTGATTTGGCAAATTGCCTCCCAGACCGGGCTGCTTTCAACGCGTATTCTGCCATCGCCGGAAAATATCGTTATCACGTTCTGGAATCTGGCCGCCAGCGGCGAGCTGTGGCAGCACCTTGCCATTAGCGGCTGGCGCGCGCTGATCGGCTTCAGCATCGGCGGCTCTATCGGGCTGATTCTGGGATTGATCACCGGCACGTCACGTCTTGGCGAACGGCTGCTGGATACCTCGGTACAGATGCTGCGCAACGTGCCGCATCTGGCACTGATCCCGCTGGTGATCCTCTGGTTCGGCATTGACGAAGCGGCGAAGATTTTCCTGGTGGCGCTCGGCACGCTGTTCCCGATCTACCTGAATACCTACCACGGCATCCGCAATATCGATCGCGGCCTGGTGGAGATGGCGCGCAGCTACGGCCTGTCGGGCTGGAGCCTGTTTATTCAGGTGATCCTGCCTGGCGCCCTGCCCTCGATTATGGTTGGCGTGCGTTTCGCGCTCGGCCTGATGTGGCTGACGCTGATCGTCGCCGAGACCATCTCCGCTAACTCAGGCATCGGTTATCTGGCGATGAACGCGCGTGAATTTCTGCAAACCGACGTGGTGGTTGTCGCCATTATTCTTTATGCGCTGCTCGGCAAGCTGGCGGATGTCGCCGCCCTGCTGCTGGAGCGCGTCTGGCTGCGCTGGCATCCAGCCTGGCAACTGAAGGAGGAGAACGCATGAGCAATACACTCTCTCCGGCGCGGCTCAATGCCGGCACGCCGGTCGGCGTCAACGGCGTCAGCAAGCAGTACGGCAACCGCACCATCCTGAACAATATCGATCTGCATATTCCTTCCGGCCAGTTTGTCGCGGTAGTCGGCCGCAGCGGCTGCGGTAAAAGTACGCTGTTGCGCCTGCTGGCGGGACTGGAGCAAACCACTCAGGGCGAGCTGCTGGCGGGCAACGCGCCGCTGCAGACGGCGCGCGAAGATACCCGCCTGATGTTTCAGGATGCGCGTCTGCTGCCGTGGAAGCGCGTGATTGATAATGTCGGCCTCGGTCTGAAAGGACGCGGATGGCGCGGCGCGGCGCTTGAAGCGCTGGAGGCAGTCGGGCTGGCGGAGCGTGCCAACGAATGGCCCGCCGCGCTTTCCGGCGGACAGAAACAGCGCGTGGCGCTGGCGCGCGCGTTGATCCACCGTCCCGGCCTGCTGCTGCTCGACGAGCCGCTCGGCGCGCTGGATGCGCTGACGCGTATCGAAATGCAGGGGCTGATTGAATCGTTATGGCAGCAGCACCACTTTACCGTACTGCTGGTGACGCATGACGTCAGCGAAGCCGTGGCGATGGCGGATCGTGTGCTGCTGATTGAAGAGGGACAAATAGGGCTCGATTTACTGGTTGATTTGCCGCGGCCGCGCCGTCGCGGATCGGTCAGGCTGGCGGAGCTGGAGGCGGAAGTGCTGGACCGCGTGATGCGACGCAGCGAAAGCGAACAGCCGGTGCACTACGCCCACCAGCGTTAAGGCAAACAACGCCATAACACAGACGCGGGTGACAGGGATCGAAAAGCAAAGCGTCCAGCGCAGGCCGGGCGCGCAGGAATGACTTACGACTTTACCATCGGGCCATTTCACCTGAGTCAGCTTAGCTGGCTAACAAAAAGGCGGGGTTTACCCGCCTTTACTGTTTACGCGTTCAGCGCTCGGGTGATCTTTTCATAGAGATCGCCTGAGAGCTTATCCAGCCCTTTCAGGGTTTCCAGCGCCTGACGCATCAGCGCTTGGCGATCGGCGTCGTAACGCTTCAGACGGATCAGCGGCTCAATCATACGCGCCGCCACCTGCGGGTTGCGGGTATTGAGATCGGTCAGCATCTCAACCAGGAACTGATAGCCGCTGCCGTCTTTGGCGTGGAACGCCGACGGATTGCCGGAGGCGAACGCGCCGATCAGCGCGCGGATGCGGTTAGGGTTGCTCATGGTGAACGAACGGTGATGCAGCAGCTCGCGCACTTTTGACAGCGCATCCAGCGACGGGCTGGTGGCCTGCAGCATAAACCACTTGTCCATTACCAGACCATCCTGATGCCAGCGCTCGTCATAGTGCGCCAGCAGGGCGTCGCGACACGGCAGCTGAGCCGCGACCGAAGCCGACAGCGCCGCCAGCGCGTCCGTCATATTGTTCGCCTGATAGTACTGCGTCTGCACCAGCTTATCTGCCAGCTCAACGTCGCCGAACGCCAGATAGCTCAGACAGATATTCTTCAGGGCGCGCTGCCCCATCGCGTCGTGCTCAATGCGGTATTCGCTTTGCTGATTCGCGTTGTAAACGGCAAAGAATTCATCCGCCAGTTCGGTAGCCAGCGTGCGCAGCAGCGCTTCGCGCACCGTGGCGATCGCCTGCGGATCGATCACCTCAAACAGCTCGGCGATCTCATTCTCGCTCGGCAGCGTCAGGATCAGCGCGGTCAGTGCCGGATCGCGGCCTTCGTCCAGCAGCACCGCCCGGAAGGCGTCGGCGACGTGCAGCGGCAGCGACAGCGGCTGACCCTGCTGGTGGCGCGCCACGTTAAGGCGGATATAGGTCGCCAGCAGGCTCTGCGCCGCATCCCAGCGCGCAAAGTCGTTGCGCGCATGGCGCATCAGGAAGGTCAGCTGGGCGTCGCTCCACTTATAGTCCAGCTTCACCGGCGCGGAGAATTCACGCAGCAGCGACGGCACCGGCTGGAAGTAGACGTTATCGAAGATAAAGGTCTGAAACTCTTCGGTCACGTTGAGAACGTTGTGCACCGGGTGGCCGTTATGCTGCAGCGGGATCACCTTGCCTTCGTTGTCGTAGAGTTCGATATCAAGCGGAATATGCAGCGGCAGCTTCTCTTTCTGATCGGCAGTCGGCGGCGTGTGCTGCGTGACATGCAGCGTGTACTGCTCCAGCTCTGGATTGTAGTCGTCGCGCACCGTCAGCACCGGGGTGCCGCTCTGGCTGTACCAGCGGCGGAACTGCGACAGATCGACGTTGGAGGCATCCTCCATCGCCTGCACAAAGTCGTCACAGGTCGCCGCGCTGCCGTCGTGGCGCTTAAAATAGAGCTGCATCCCTTTCTGGAAATTCTCCTCGCCGAGCAGCGTATGCATCATGCGGATCACTTCCGATCCCTTTTCGTACACGGTGAGGGTATAGAAGTTATTCATCTCCATGACCTGATCCGGGCGGATCGGGTGCGCCATCGGGCTTGCATCTTCGGCGAACTGCGCGCCGCGCATCACGCGGACGTTATCGATGCGGTTGACCGCGCGCGAGCCGAGATCGGAGCTGAACTCCTGGTCGCGGAACACGGTCAGGCCCTCTTTCAGGCTGAGCTGGAACCAGTCGCGGCAGGTGACGCGGTTGCCGGTCCAGTTATGGAAATATTCGTGGCCGATGACCGCTTCAATGCCGAGGTAGTCTTTGTCGGTCGCGGTTTCCGCCTTCGCCAGCACATATTTGGAGTTAAAGACGTTCAGGCCTTTGTTCTCCATCGCGCCCATATTGAAGAAATCGACGGCGACGATCATAAAGATGTCGAGGTCATACTCCAGGCCGAAACGCTCCTCGTCCCACTTCATGCTGTTCTTCAGCGAGGTCATCGCCCAGTCGGCGCGATCCAGATTGCCGCGGTCGACAAAGATCTCCAGCGCGACGTCGCGGCCGGAACGGGTTTTAAAGCTGTCGCGCAGCACGTCGAAATCACCCGCCACCAGCGCAAAGAGATAACAGGGTTTCGGGAAGGGATCCTGCCATTTTACCCAGTGCTTGCCCTGCTCTGTTTTGCCGCCGTCGATGCGGTTGCCGTTAGAGAGCAGGTAAGGATAGCGCGCCTCGTCGGCGATAATGGTCGTGGTGAAGCGCGCCAGCACGTCGGGGCGATCCAGATACCAGGTAATATGACGGAAGCCTTCGGCTTCGCACTGGGTGCAGAGCGCTTCGCCAGACTGATAAAGCCCTTCCAGCGCGGTGTTTTTATCGGGGTGAATATCATTGACGATCTTAAGCTGGAACTGGGCCGGCAGCTGGCTCAGCACCAGCGCCCCCTCTTCCTGGCGCCAGGCGCTCCAGGGCGAGCCGTCCACTTCAATGGAAATCAGGGTCAACGCTTCGCCATCGAGACGCAGCTCAGCCTGTGCATCGCCGAGCCGTTTAACCTGGCTGATTGCGGTGACGCGCGTCGTGGCGGCGTCAAGCGCAAAAGTCAGATCGATATCGGTGATGGTGTAATCCGGCGCACGATAGTCGTGGCGATATTTAATTTGGGGCTGTTGCGTCATATTCCGTCTCGCATTGTTATAGGTTTACCGCCAAAGTCTAAGCGCGTTGCCTTTAGCTTGCCATGCACAATGCATGTCTGGGCATAAATAGCTACAATTCATTAACAACGGCACGTTTTCACCTCGACCTGTGGGCTTGAAATATGCTGTGATCAGTCGCAGTTACTGATTTATACTCCTGCGTCTTTATGACTTTTACACACCGGGCTCTGCGCCGCCGAACAGGATGCTGAAACGCACCATGACAGGACATGCTTCCCCGATACTGACTTCACTGCTGGATACTGACGCTTACAAGCTTCATATGCAGCAAGCCGTCTTTCACCGTTACCACGATGTCACGGTGGCGGCTGAGTTTCGTTGCCGCGGCGACGATCTGCTCGGTCTCTATGCGAATGAGATTCGCGAGGCCATTAACGCCATGCAGACGCTTGCGCTGACCGATGACGAATATACGTATCTGTCCAGCCTGCCCTTCTTCCAGTCTGACTACCTTAACTGGCTGCGCGATTTTCGTTACAACCCCGAACAGGTGCAGGTGCGTAACCGTGACGGCCATCTTGCTATTCGCATTACCGGCCCCTGGCGCGAAGTCATCTTATGGGAGGTGCCGCTGCTGGCGCTGATCAGCGAGGTGGTGCACCGCCACCGCTCGCCGCATACCGGCGCGCAACAGGCGGTCGATCATCTGCAGCAGAAGCTGAGCGCTTTTCGCCACGAAGTCGCCGATATCGATATGTCGCGCTTTCGCCTGATGGATTTCGGCACGCGCCGCCGTTTTTCCCGCGATGTGCAGCACGCCATTGTCGCCACGCTGAAGCAGGATTTCCCCTGGCTTATCGGTACCAGCAACTACGATCTGGCGCGCCGCCTTGAGCTGACGCCGGTCGGCACCCAGGCGCACGAATGGTTTCAGGCCTTTCAGCAGATCAGCCCGGTACTGGCCAACAGCCAGCGCGCGGCGCTGCAGGCGTGGCTCGACGAATATGACGGCCAGCTTGGCATCGCGCTTACTGACTGTATCGCCATGGACGCTTTCCTGCGCGACTTCGGCGTTAATTTCGCCAGCCGCTATCAGGGGCTGCGCCATGACTCGGGCGATCCCGTCGAGTGGGGCGAAAAAGCGCTGGCCCATTATGAAAAGCTGGGCATCGATCCGCACAGCAAAACGCTGGTTTTCTCTGACAACCTCACTCTGGATAAGGCGCTGGCGCTCTATCGCCACTTTGGCCAGCGCGCCAGCGTGGTATTTGGCATCGGTACGCGCCTGACCTGCGATATTCCCGGCGTTACGCCGCTTAATATCGTTATCAAACTGGTGGAATGTAACGGCAAGCCGGTGGCGAAACTCTCCGACAGTCCGGGCAAAACGATTTGTCAGGATCAAGCCTTCGTCAGAGCCCTGCGCAAAGCCTTCGATCTGCCGCTGGTGAAAAAAGCCAGCTAATCCCCGCTTTATCGGGGCGTTGACGCGCCCCGCTTCTGCTGTAATAAATCTGCCGTCCCGCCGGATTTTGCTTGTTTCCTTGCGACTCGCAAGTAACATAGCAAAACCCCGGTCTGGGGAACTGTTTAAACTCACTTCTTCTATATAGAGAGATATTTATGAGCGTAGTGCCTGTAGCGGACGTACTGCACGGTCGCGTCGCGGTTGACAGTGAAGTCACCGTACGTGGTTGGGTGCGTACCCGAAGAGATTCAAAAGCCGGTCTTTCCTTCGTCGCCGTTTATGACGGTTCCTGCTTTAATCCCGTTCAGGCCGTTGTGAATAATTCTCTGAATAATTATCAGGATGACGTTCTGCGCCTCACCACCGGCTGTTCCGTGATTATTACCGGCACCGTGGTAGCCTCGCCGGGCCAGGGTCAGGCGTTTGAGATCCAGGCGACCCGCGTAGAAGTCACCGGCTGGGTGGACGATCCCGATACCTATCCAATGGCGGCGAAACGCCACAGCATTGAGTACCTGCGCGAAGTGGCGCATCTTCGTCCGCGCACCAATCTGATCGGCGCCGTCGCGCGCGTACGCCATACCCTGGCGCAGGCGCTGCATCGCTTCTTCCACGAAAACGGCTATTTCTGGGTCTCTACCCCGCTGATCACCGCTTCAGATACCGAAGGCGCCGGCGAGATGTTCCGCGTCTCGACGCTGGATCTGGAAAATCTGCCGCGCACGCCGCAGGGCGCCGTTGACTTCAACGAAGATTTCTTCGGCAAAGAGGCCTTCCTGACCGTTTCCGGCCAGCTGAACGGCGAAACCTACGCCTGCGCGCTGTCGAAAATCTATACCTTCGGCCCAACCTTCCGCGCCGAAAACTCTAACACCAGCCGTCACCTGGCGGAGTTCTGGATGCTGGAGCCGGAGATCGCCTTCGCCACGCTGGATGACGCCGCCGCGCTCGCCGAAGCGATGCTGAAATATGTGTTTAAAGCGGTGCTGGACGAGCGCGCCGACGATATGGCGTTCTTTGCCGAACGCGTGGACAAAGAGGCGGTCGATCGTCTTGAGCGCTTTATCTCAACTGACTTCGCGCAGGTCGACTATACCGATGCCATCACTATTCTGGAAAACTGCGGTCAGACTTTTGAAAACCCGGTTTCCTGGGGCATTGACCTCTCTTCAGAGCACGAGCGCTATCTGGCCGAGCAGCACTTTAAAGCGCCGGTGGTGGTGAAAAACTACCCGAAAGACATTAAGGCGTTCTATATGCGCCTTAACGAAGACAATAAAACCGTGGCGGCGATGGATGTACTGGCGCCTGGCATCGGCGAAATTATCGGCGGCTCGCAGCGTGAAGAGCGTCTCGACGTGCTCGACGCGCGTCTGGAAGAGATGGGCCTGAATAAAGAAGATTACTGGTGGTATCGCGATCTGCGTCGTTACGGCACCGTACCGCATTCTGGCTTTGGCTTAGGCTTTGAACGTTTAATCGCCTATGTCACCGGCGTACAAAATGTAAGGGACGTTATCCCTTTCCCACGCACGCCGCGTAATGCAAACTTCTAAAATTAACGATTAATTATAAGAAATTCATATATATAAAGAGGCCGACACTGTCGGCCTTTTTTTATTTTTGTAAATTTTGAGTTGTCTCACAAAGTTCCCCAAAATTTACATCCTGCAATACAAATTTGCTTTTAGAAACCAGATTACGAGTTTAGTAGCATTTTCACAGTGGCATATCCCGCTACAGGATGGAAAGATGCGTGCAGACACAGGAAGACACCAAACTTCTCTCAGGGTTCCGTAACGGTTTCTTGACGGCAGTGGCAGGTGTCCGAATAAACTCCAATGAGGGTAATAAATAATGATGAAGCGCAACATTCTTGCAGTGGTTATCCCTGCTCTGTTAGCTGCCGGCGCAGCAAACGCAGCAGAAGTTTATAATAAAGACGGCAATAAGCTGGATCTGTACGGCAAAGTAGATGCGCGTCACCAATTTTCTGACAGCACTGGTGATGATGGCGATCAGTCTTATGTTCGCTTCGGCTTCAAAGGTGAAACCCAGATTAATGACCAGCTGACCGGTTACGGCCAGTGGGAATACAACATTCAGGCAAACAACTCAGAAGGTGCAGACGCACAAGACGGCAACAAAACCCGTCTGGGCTTCGCCGGTCTGAAATTCGGCGACGCTGGCTCAATCGACTACGGCCGTAACTACGGTCTGGTTTACGATGCAATCGGCTGGACCGATATGCTGCCAGTTTTCGGTGGCGACTGGGGCAGCTCAGACAACTTCATGAACGGTCGTAGCACCGGTCTGTTGACCTACCGCAACAAGAACTTCTTCGGTCTGGTAGATGGCTGGGACTTCGCAGTTCAGTATCAGGGTAAAAACGACCGTAGCGACGTTCGTCGTGCTAACGGCGACGGCTGGGGTGTGTCAACCTCTTATACCTCACCAATCGGTGTAGGCATCGTTGGTGCATATAGCAGCAGCGACCGTACTAATGCTCAGGCAGCGGGTACTACTGACGTCAACGGTAACGTATACGGCCAGGGCAAACGCGCTGAAAACTGGGCAACTGCGCTGAAGTATGATGCGAACAACGTTTACCTGGCAGCAATGTATGGTGAAGGCCGTAACTCTTCATTCTTCGGCGTCAGCGTACCTGGCGCTAATAATACCGTTGTCGATGGCACTGCTTTCGTCAACAAAAGCCAGACTATTGAGTTAGTTGCTCAGTACCAGTTTGACTTCGGTCTGCGTCCATCCGTGGCCTACGTGCAGCAGAAAGGCAAAGATATCGAAGGTATCGGTGATGCTGACCTGTACAAATATTTCGACATCGGCGCGACTTACTACTTCAACAAAAACATGTCTACCTATGTTGATTACAAAATCAACCAGCTGGATGACAACAACCCGCTGGGTCTGAATACAGACGACGTGGTCGGTGTTGGCCTGGTTTACCAGTTCTAAGTTGCCTGCCGTAAAAAACGGAGCCTCGGCTCCGTTTTTTTATGCCTGAAATTCACGATCCTGAAATCCCCTGTAAAACGACGCTTCCCTCTTCTCAGCCATAAGCATCCCGAATGACCGCTGCTGAATGACGATTTTTTGCGTAAACGGTTGGCAATGCGCAGCGCTGACGTTAACCTGAAGGCTCATTTCGTTAAAGTTCACGCTACTGGACACGACTCATGTTTGAATCTATCTCTGCGGCACCTGCCGATCCTATTCTTGGGCTGGCCGATCTGTTTCGCGCTGACGACCGCCCGCACAAAATCAACCTCGGCATCGGCGTTTATAAAGACGAAACCGGCAATACGCCGGTGCTCACCAGCGTAAAAAAAGCCGAGCAGTATCTGCTGGAAAACGAAACCACTAAAAATTATCTCAGCATTGATGGCCTGGCCGATTTTGCACGCTGCACTCAGGAGCTGCTGTTTGGCGCAGAGAATCCGCTGATTGCCGCTGGCCGCGCGCGTACCGCGCAGACCCCAGGCGGCACCGGCGCGCTGCGCGTCGCGGCTGATTTTCTCGCTACCCAGACCAGCGTCAAACGCGTCTGGGTGAGCAACCCCAGCTGGCCGAACCATAAAAACGTCTTCAACGCCGCCGGCCTTGAAGTGTGCGAATACGCTTACTACGACGCGGAAAAGCACCAGCTCGATTTCGACGGCATGCTGGCCGCCCTGCAGGAGGCGAAAGCTGGCGACGTGGTGCTGTTCCACGGCTGCTGTCACAACCCGACCGGCATCGATCCCACAGCAGAGCAGTGGAGCCAGCTGGCGCAGCTTTCTCAGGCTAAAGGCTGGCTACCGCTCTTTGACTTTGCCTATCAGGGCTTTGCTCGCGGTCTGAATGAAGATGCGGAAGGCCTGCGTATTTTCGCCGCCTCGCATCAGGAGCTGATCGTCGCCAGTTCTTACTCCAAAAACTTCGGCTTATATAATGAGCGCGTAGGTGCCATTACACTGGTCGCCGCCGATGCTGCCACGGCCGAGACCGCCTTCAGCCAGGTGAAATACACTATCCGCGCTAACTACTCCAACCCACCGGCGCATGGCGCAGCGGTAGTGGCGACCATACTCAGCAACCAGGCGCTGCGTACCATCTGGGAGCAGGAGCTGACCGATATGCGCCAGCGCATCCAGCGCATGCGTCAGCTGTTTGTGAACACCCTGGCGGAGAAAGGCGCAACGCGCGATTTCAGCTTTATTATCCAGCAGAACGGTATGTTCTCTTTTAGCGGTCTGACCAAAGATCAGGTTATCCGCCTGCGCGACGAATTTGCTGTTTATGCGGTCAATTCGGGCCGCGTTAACGTTGCAGGCATGACGCCGGATAATATGTCAGCGCTGTGCGAAGCGATTGTGGCTGTGCTGTAAGCTCGCCGGGCCACTCATGCGCGAACGCGCGCAGTGAGTGTGTCAGCTACGTGAATGGGCCGCTTCGGCCCATTTTTTATGGCAGAAAGGTTTTATTGCAGAAAAGGATTACTAATACGCTCGCGGCCCAGCGTTGAAACAGCACCGTGGCCAGGAACAAAAGTCACATCGTCGCCCAGCGGCAGCAGCTTATCGTTAATTGATGCGATCAGCGCCTGATGACTACCCTGAGGAAAGTCCGTACGTCCTACACCGCCGTGGAAGATCACATCGCCTGAGATAAGCAGACGGCCTGCTCGATCGAAAAAGACGATATGACCCGGCGTGTGGCCAGGCGTATGCAGAATCTCCAGCTCAACCTCACCAACCTGAACCTTGTCGCCCTCTTCCAGCCAGCGATCCGGCGTAAAAGGCGCGCACTCCGCCAGACCAAACATCCTGCTCTGCGTCGGCAACGCTTCCAGCCAGAAGGCATCCAGCCTGTGCGGCCCGACGATGGGCACCTGATAGTGCGCAGCCAGCTCCGCCGCCGCGCCCACATGATCCAGATGGCCGTGTGTCAGTAAAATCTGCGCAGGCGTAAGATTGAGCTGCTGGAGCGTCTCAATGATGTTAGCCGCATCGCCGCCCGGATCGACCAGAGCGGCGTCGCGAGTCGCCTCGCACCAGATAACGGAACAGTTCTGCGCGAAGGCGGTAACAGGAATAATGTGGTAGTTCATAACGCTCCATGACCGGCGCACGCAGCGTTGCCGGCGTCATTACCAGTGCCGTACCGGCCCGGTATCAATATGAACGAAGTTGCTGCGAGGATAATATCCTACACCACCGGCGCGCATTGTTAAGGCTGCTTTGCGGATGTTATTCAGCGCGATGCCTTCAATATGGAAATCCATCGCCTGCCCTTTGGTGTGGTAGCTGTGCTTCGCCACGCCTGGGCCGCTTTCGCGCAGCATATTGTTGGTTGCCAGCGAGCGATAGCCAGAGACCAGCTGGATCGGCTTGCGGGTTTCCAGCAGCGCCTGCAGGCGGTAGATCTGATCGAACAGATGGGGATCGATGCTTTTAGTCAGATTGGCGCGATAATCACGAAAAAAGTGGTTCAGGCGAGCCAGCTCGCTCTTATCGTAACTTTTCCCGTTAAAAAACTCAGTTTTAAGGGTTTCACCGGTGTGAAGATTGCTCAACGTCAGTACGCGAGGACGTGACGTTGAAAGCGAGGCCATAGCTGCGTTGGGCAGTAGCGCCATCCCGGCCGCAGCCGTTCCGCCAAGAAGCAATTTGCGACGTGTTAAATTAAAACTGGACATGAAAAACGGTTACCTGAGTTGAAGCCATCGAAATGTGCAAAAACCGCACAAGGCCGAACCATAACCGTCCGCCCAAGTCCCGTCAACCCGCCGTAGAGAAGTTTGGAAGGCGATCCCGGATGAGATCGCCTTTGTGGAATCCTTATCGCAGCGGTAGCAAAAAGGAACAGAGTTTGAAAATCAAGGATTAGAGCAGCAGCTGTCCGGCGCGAGCCAGCGCCTGGCTGCCTGAACGGGCTGGGTTATCATAATTGTAAATATCTGTTCGGAACTGCGGCTTGCCGTCGTCGGCCACCCAGGCGGTCAGATAGTAGAGGTTTACCGGAATACGATGCCGGATCGGCACGTAGCGCGTGTCGCCCTGTTTTAACTGATCGGAAATGCGTGAATCATTCCAGCCTGCATCCTGCAGCAGCAGACCCGCCAGCTCTGACGCTTTGTTGACGCGCACGCAGCCTGAGCTTAGCGCGCGTATATCACGCTGGAACAGTCCGTGGTTTGGCGTGTCGTGCAGATAGATAGCATCTGAGCTAGGCATGTTGAACTTATAGCGGCCCAGCGAGTTGGTGTTGCCCGGCGCCTGACGCACGCGATAGGGGAAAGATGAGGCTGAAACCATGCTCCAGTCAATCATGCTGGGGTCGATCACTTCCGCATCCGCGCTCCAGCCGGAGAGCAGCGTATAACCGTGTTTGTAGAGATAGCTCGGATCCTGCTTCACCTTAGGAATAATGTCCTGACGAACCAGCGTCGTCGGCACGTTCCACGGCGGGTTGAGCACCACATTATTAAGCGCGCTGCGCATCAGCGGCGTTTTGCGATCGGGACGTCCGACAATCACGCGCGACGAAAGGATCTTATTGCCGTTGTTGTAGTAGGTCAGAGAATAGTTAGGGATATTAACCATGATGCCGTTGTGCATATCATCCGGCAGCAGGCGCAGACGCTGGATATTCAACGCCAGCAGCGCGGCGCGCATCTGCGGCGTGACGTTGAGCCACTCGCGGGTGCGCGGGCCGATATTGCCGTCGTTGCCCAGTCCCTGCCACTGCTGAAAGCGCTTAACGGCCTCTACCAGGGTGGCGTCATAGACGTTATTGCTGCCTGCCTCAGCGGCGCCGTTTTGCACGCTGCCAACGGCCTGCGGCGTCTGCGTCGCGAGATCGCCGACGCTGGCCGCTGAGGGGCTGACCGCAGCGGGCTGCGCGCTCTGGCTTACCGGAACAGGCGCTGTCGGCACCGCGTCGTCCGCAGGGCTTGGCGCAGCGGTCTGGGCGGTAAACATGCCGGTACGCTGTAAGATTTCGCGCAGCGCAGGAACATCATCGCTGACCTGGCCGGGGCGCAGGGTTTCACGGTTTTTCAGCTGCGGCCAGGGGCGGGCGTCGGTCAACAGCTGTTTTAGCGCAGCGTGCATCGGCGCATATTGCGGATGCTGCGGTGCCAGCGAAGAGACAAAAGAGGCGGACGCGCCCGCCAGCACCGCCTTTTGCCACTGGTTCACTACCGCCACCGACGGCTGCGCCAGTTTGTAAGGCACGTTGCTGTAGAGCCAGCTTTCGCCCTGGGTCGGCACGCTGGAGACGAACTGCAGATAACCCAGCATGGCATCGCTGAGCACCACATCGCGCGCAAAGCCGCTAATGCCAGGATCGGTCAGGCGATCGATCCAGCGCGTAAACTGCGGCTGAACGCCCGACATCGCCACTTCAGCCAGCTGCTGCTGAAACTGCTGCACCGCTGCGCGATCCTGCCACATTGGCTGCATATTGTGCGCCGCATAAAGCGACGCGAGAGAGGCCAGATAGAATGGCGGCTCTTTACCGGCAAACGCCTGGCGCAGGCGCTGCTGGCTGCCGCTTACCGAAATAGCCGCGTGCGTAGTACCGGGTAACGCTGCAATAACGGCCGCCTGTGTGAAATGCAGCGGCGTAAAGGCCAGCGCTATCGCCAGCAGTGAAAAAACATAATTGTTGGTTTTATTGGTCAGCAACATCCCTGCCCCCTCATTTGTTTACCACGCAGCGTTTCCTGGATCCGCTGCAACTGGGCTGCTACTCATGACCTGAGTATACAAATAAAAAACGGCATTTGCCTCACAGGCCAAACGCCGTTTACAGATTACCCAAAGCGGTAATTATTGAACAGATTAAACCTGCGAGTTTTCCGCTTCCAGACCCGCCTCTTCGGCGCTGTCGCGGCGTGCTGGCGTCGCATCGGCAGAGAAACCGCGCAGGCCGACGACGTGAACATGTTCCGTGTTGTTAAACACTTTACGGACCAGCTTATAGGTAGTGCCTTTTTCCGGGCTGATGTTTTCCGGCGCCGCAATCACCAGCTGCATTTCCAGACGCTCGCAGAGTTCAAACAGCGTGGCGATAGAGCGCGCATCCAGACGCGCCGCTTCGTCAAGGAACAGCAGACGGCAAGGGGAAATATCTTTGCCGCGCAGGCGGCGCGACTCCTCTTCCCAGCTCTGCACCACCATCACCAGAATCGACATCCCGGTACCGATCGCTTCACCGGTCGACAGCGCCCCGCTCTCGGCGCGCAGCCAGCCGTCGGAGCCGCGGTTAACCTCCACTTCCATTTCCAGATAGTTGCGGTAGTCCAGCAGCTCTTCGCCGATGGTCTGCGGCGTACGCTGGCCCATATCGATCTGCGGATTCAGACGCTGATAGAGTTTCGCCAGCGCTTCGGAGAAAGTAAGGCGGCTGCTGTTAAACAGATCCTGATGCTGTTCATGCTCTTCCGACAGGGTATCCAGCAGCGTGGCATGCGCTTCGCGCACGTTAACGTTAAGCCGCACGCTGCGCACCTGGCCGAAGCTCACCATCTGCAAACCCTGGTTCAGCTGACGGATGCGGTTTTGCTCGCGCTGAATGGTTTTACGAATAATGTTCGACACGCTGCGCGAGCTGATCGCCAGCGTCTGCTCGCGCGCCGTCAGCTCTTCGGTCAGACGGTTCAGCTCAATCTCCATCTGCTCGATCGCCTCGACTGGATCATCGGTACGGATGATATCCTGACGGATACGTTCGCGCAGATGCTGATAAACGGCGATAAAGAACTGGATTTTGCGCTCCGGACGTTTGGGATCTTCCGACAGGCGCAGAACATCGCGTAAATGCTCGTTATCCGCCACGGCCAGACGCAGCGCGCCCAGCGCCTTATCCGACATCGAACGCAGCTCGTCGCCGCTCAGATAAGCGAGTTCACGACGGTGCAGGCGTCGCTCGACGCCATTCTCTTTCACCAGACGCAGCACGCTGCACCAGCCCGCTTTGGCGCTGACTACCTGCTCGCGAATGCGATGGTAGTCGCGCTCCAGCACGCGCAGCCGCTTCTGCAGGTTCTCCATCTCCGCTTCACAGAAGGTGAGCTGTTTCTCCAGCTGGTTGCGGCGGGCGCGGTTGTGGCTCAGCGCGGCGTAGAGTTCGTCACGGCGAATGCGCGCGCGCTCTTCCGCGCTGGCGTCCGCATGCACGCCGATATCCTGCATCTCCTGCAGCAGCTCTTTCAGCATGTCGCGCTTGGTATCGTGCGAACTTTTCAGGGACGCCAGCACCTGGCTGTACTGCGTCAGCTGCGCCCGATGTTCGCGCAGGCGTTCGCGCGCGCGACTGCGCTCGCCTTCAGCCTGTTCCAGCTGGCGACGCAGCTTATCGCTGAGATCGTTGTTGCCGTTCAGCATGCCGGCAGAGTCGCCGTAGCTGAAGTGGGCGCGACGCTGTACGACTTCCGTCAGGGCGAACGCCTGCTGACGCGCAACGCGCTGCTGCTGCTGCGCCTGCTGATAGTCCGCCTGAAGCTGTTCATGCTGTTCCGGATCGCTCTGCAATACGCTAATCAGCGATTCAAGCTTCGTAAGTTTCGCGCCATGCTGATGCAGGAAACGCGCCGCTTCCTGCGCGACCTCTACCTGTTCGCGGATCTCGTCGCAGCGATCGGCCAGCGTATCGTCCAGCAGCAGGTTCACGCGCGGCAGCAGACGGTTAAGCTGCGCCACGCCCTCTTTCGCCTGCTCATACTGCTGGCGCTGCTGCTGGTTGTCGCTTTCATGCTGGTTCAGCGCGCGCTCCAGCTCGGTGCGGCGCGCGTTATACTGGCGAATCTGCGCTTCTGGATCTTCCTCAAAGGCGACCGCCAGATGGGTGCCGATAAAACGGCTGAAGGACTGATGCAGGCGCTGCGTTTTCTGCACGTCGAACGAGAGCGTGGCATAACGCTCCGCCAGACGATCGCGCTCGTTGTGCAGCAGCTCCAGCTGGTTCTCGCGCGCGGCGCGGCCGAACAGCGGGATTTTCGGGAAGCGCGAATAGCGCCACTGCCGCTCCGCCACTTTCACCACCACCGCGTTTTGCAGCTCTTCCACGGCGAAGACGCTGTCGTCGAACGACTGTGGATCGCCTTCGATCAGATAGAGATCTTCCGGGCACTCTTCCAGACCGTCGAGCTGCTCGCGCACCAGCGACAGATCCGGCACGACGATAGCGTGGCGCGACGGGCCGTAGAGGGCCGAGAAGTAAGGCGCGTCATCAAGCGTAACGTCGTCGTAAATTTCAGAGAGCAGCACGCCGCCGAAGCGTTCCGCCAGCTGCGTCAGGCGCGCGTCTTCCGCGCCGCCAGGCTGGCTGAGGCGTTCAATCTGACGCTCAACGTCGCGTTTGCGCGCGGCGATTTCGTCACGCTCAACCGTGGTTTCGCGCTCGCGCTCCAGCAGCTGCTGCATAAATTCGGTAATCTGCTGGCTGTTTTCCAGCGCTTCGCCGGTCTGCTCGCTGAGCTGCGTCAGGATCTCCTGCGCCGCCAGCCAGTGCGGCGCGCGCGCGGTCAGGGCTGCGATGCGTTCGCGCAGCGACTCCAGCTCCTGACGCATCACCATGCGGCGCTCGCCGGCGTCGGAGACGCTGGCGCTGAGCTGTTCAATCTGCGCTTCCAGCTCGCTATGCAGCCCTTCCAGCGCGTCGGCGTCATAGTGCGCGCCCTGGCGTTTACAGAACTCCGCCAGCAGCCGCTCCGCCTCATGTTGTTCACGCAGGCGCTGCTCCAGTTCGTTAAGACGCAGACGCAGCGATGAGAGCTGCTCGGCGTAATGACGCTGGTTGGCGGCGTCGCGCAGCAGCTCGCGGCCGGTCTGCCAGGCTTCCTGACGCGGCACGTTGCCAGCGATGCTGGTCACCAGCGCCAGCGCCTGTTCGAACTGGCTGTGCGCCGCTTCCGCCACGCTCAGCTTCTGCTCCAGACGCAGCAGCGTCTCCGTCGCTTCCTCTTCGGTCGCCTGGAAACGCGCCTGCCATTCGTCGGCGTTGTCGATAGTCAAATCCGGCAGCTGGCACAGGGTTCTGGCGCGCTCCAGCGCCTGCAGCGCCTGCTGATACTGAATCGCGCGCGTCTGCTGAACGTCGAGCGCCTGCTGAAAATCGGCCAGCTGGTTTTTCAGCTCGTCCACTTCCAGCTCCGCCGCTTCGGCGCGCGCTTCGTTCTCTTCCTGCACTTCGCGCGCTTCCGCTACCACCTCGTTCTGCTCTTCCAGACGGTGGGTCAGCTCGTCGAGATCCGCCTCATAGCGCTCGATTTTTTCCTGCTGGCGCATGGCGGTCTGCACCAGATTGAGGTGATCGCTGGCGGCCTGATAGTCCGCTTCCAGATCGTTCTCCGCGCCGCCGTGTTCAGCAAGCTCTCGCGCCATCTCAATATGGCGATACTGCTCCGACGCCAGCTGTTTGCGGCTGGAGAAGAGATCGCGGCGCAGCTGCAGCGCGCCGTCGAGATGGATGCGTCGCTCGTTGGCGTGACGCATATAGTCCGCCGACACATAGCTGGTGGCTTCGGAGATAAGGTGTTTAAAGAGGTCGCGATCGGACTGCGTAACGCGGATCGCCTCCAGCGTCATGCGGTTTTCGCGCAGTGCCGCTTCCATATCCTGAAACGCTTTGCGCACGCCGCTGTTTTCCGGCAGCAGATAGTCGCGCAGCGAGCGGGTAATGGCGCTGGAGATACCGCCATAGAGCGATGCCTCAATCAAACGGTAGAACTTGCTGCGATCGCCAGCGGAGCGCAGACGACGCGGCACGATACCGTGTTCGAACATCATCGCATGGTAGTCGGTGACCGAGCTGAACTGGCGGAACTGCACCCCTTCCTGCGCTTCGACGCGCTCTTTGACTTCGCTCAGCGGCAGCACACGCGCCTGACGGCTGTTCATAATCTCGGTCAGCATATCGGTCGGCTGGCTATCCATCGGCAGCCCGTGAATGCTGAACGGTTTGATATCGACCTTTTTATCGCGGCCCGCTACCTGCTGCAGACGCACGCCCGCAATCACGCGCTGGTGACGCGAGTTGATAACGTCCAGCACCGCGTAGCACACGCCGGCGCGCAGCTTGCCGTGCAGGCCTTTATCGCGCGAGCCGCTGGTTGCGCCCGCTTCGGTGGTATTACGGAAGTGCAGCAGCGTCAAATCCGGGATTAACGCCGTAACGAAGGCGGCCATGGTGGTGGATTTACCGGCGCCGTTGCCGCCCGATAAGGTGGTGACCAGTTCGTCAAGATCAAAGGTTCGGGCAAAAAAGCCGTTCCAGTTGATCAAAGTAAGCGAACGAAATTTTCCGCGTTCAATCATGCCTGTTCTTCCTCCGCGCTATCATTCGCTTCGCTGTCAATATCATCCGGCTCGCTGCTAATGCTGTCGAGCGGCATCGCTTCGCCGTCGCGGATCAGCCGCAGCTGCGCGTCACGCGGATCGTCGCCGCTGCGCACGTCGGCGCCAAAGCGGAACACCGATTCGGTAATGCGGAATTTGCTGCTGTCGTTGCCCATAAACCACACCATGCCGAGTCGACGCAGACGGCTCAGCGACGCGCGCATTTTTTCCTGCAGCCTGGCCCGATCGAGATCGGAGCCGGTCGAACGCTGGTTCACCAGCTTGAGCAGTTTGTTCTCATCGGCGAGCGTCAGCAGTTCGTCATACAGCTCTTGCTGGGTGAAGATGCCTTCGTTCGCCAGACGCTCCGGGCTAAGGTAGAGATAACAGAGCAGCTTGCCGACCATCATATCCAGCTCAGAAAGCACCGAGCGTGGAATAAGCGTGGTGGAGCGCGGACGCAGATAGAAAAAGCCCTCTGGCGCGCGAATTAATTCAACGTTGTAACGTGCGTAGAACTCTTCCAGATACGGCTGGTAATCCATCAGAAAAGCGTGTTGATCCAGCTCTTCGATGCCGATATGGCGCCCGGCGCGCAACTGGCTGTCAAGCGCGGGAAAAACTGGATTCGCCAGTGCCTGTGCCAGCTTAAGCGGCATCACTTGTTCAATATTTGTCGATGACATGTGCCTGCACCTTGGCTCCGTAATCATTAATGGCCTGCCACTGTGCGGGCAGGCCGGCTAAATCGGCTTCCGCCACGCCGAGACGCACCGCCTGATCGACCACGATACGCGCCAGGTCAAAGTGGCGCGCGCGCGGATACTGGGCAAGATAGTCGCGCATCACCGTGGCGAGGTTGAGCGGTTTCTGCTCGGATTTGTAGCTCAGCAGCGCCTCTTCGATCATCGCCGCCAGCTGTTCGCGGATTTCGTTAAACTCTTCATATTCCAGCTCGGCAGGGAGTTCACCCATCACCTCGTCGTTGCGCAGCGTCAGATCTTCGTCGCGCATATCGAACAGACGATCGGCGCTGGCGTAGGTCAGCACCCAGGGCTGGTCGAAGTAGTTCTGCACCGACTGACGCAAGCGCTGCGCAAATACGCGGTTCTTGTCCATGTCGATGGCGGTTCGAATAAATTTGTGGACGTGGCGGTCATAGCCGATCCAGAGATCGATCGCCTGCTGGCCCCAGCTGATAATGCGGTCCAGCTTGTTTTGCAGATCGAACACCAGCTTATCGACAAAGCCGAGATCGGGACTGCTGAGCGTCGCGTCCTGAATACGCAGCAGATTGGCCTGCAGCTTGTCGCCCGCCGCTTCCAGCGTATCCTGTAGCTCGCGCAGCGTGCCGGAAGTTTCCGACAGCAGCATTTCGCAGCTGGAGATCGCCGCGCGCCAGTCTTTGTTCAGCAGATCGGCGATATCGTTCTTGACCGCCTGCTGCTGTTCATCCATCAGACGCTGCGTCATGTCGATGCTGTCGAAAATTTCCGCCACAGAATATTTCAGCGGCGCGAAGACGTTGCGGTGCCAGTGAAACTCGTCGCCATCCTCTTCCGCCGCGTCGGCGGCGCGTTTCAGCTCGCCCGCCACGATCGACAGCTGCATCGACAGGCGCAGCGTAGAGAACTCGCGCTGACGGATGTAGTAGTCGGTGATGCCGATCGCCAGCGGCGTCAGACGATAAATGGCATGGCCTTCCGTCATCTCGCTGGTAAAGCGGTTAATCAGGCGCTGGCGCACCATATCGTTGATGGCGTTGTTGGCGCGCACCATGACGGTCTCATGGGTCTGTTCAAATGCCTTACTGACGTGCTGAAAAGCATCGATCAGCTCGCCTTCACTCATTTCGCCATCCATGCGCTCGCCGTTCAGGGTGGCGATGGCCAGCAAAAAGGCCAGACGATCGACCGGCAGCGCAAGCGAAAAGTCGTTCTTGCGCGCCCAGCTGACCAGCTCGGGTACCGTCTGGGAAAATTCACTCATAATTCTTCCTGCTTTCCTGGTTTACGCGCGGTTACGTGAATGTAACGTCCCAGGCTTAAAAAGGGTTCCTGGCGACAGTAGCGTCGCTCCATCTCAAGAATGCTTGCATCGCCTCCGCCGTCTGCCGGCGGCGCTTTCATATAATCGCTGAAGACGCGCACGCCCGTACGCTGTTCAATGTCGAAACCGCAGGCGCTAAGCCAGCGGTAGACATCGTCAGGATCGCGCGGGTAATCCGGCGACAGAGAGCGCTTCTTCTGTTTCGCCATATTGACGCGCAGGTAACCGAAGTTTCCCAGCGTCAGGTTGCGAAACACCAGGCTGTGGCGGTTAAAAAACATCAGCGACATAACGCCGCCTGGCCGCAATGCGTCAAACAGCGCCTGTAGCGCTTTTTCAGGCTCTGCGACCCACTCAAGCACAGCGTGAAACAATACCAGATCCACCGGCGTATCCAAATGCTCGCCCACCTGCTGTACGGCGATTTGTCTGAATTGCATGTTATTGCTCACACCCTGCGCCTCGGCATGCTGCTGCGCCCGGCGCAGCATCTCCGCCGAGAGATCGCATAACAGGATCTGATGACCGCGCTGCGCCAGCCCGCTGGAAATTTGCCCCAGCCCGCCGCCGGCGTCCAGCACGCGCAGAGGAGCTGTGCCGAGCGTAGGCAGAATCGTCTCCAGCTCGTCCCAGAGGATCGCCTGACGCACAATCCCTTTGGTCGTGCCGTAAATATTTTGCGAAAATTTTTCCGCGAGATCGTCAAAGTTACGATCCTGCATGGCGTGGGCTCCGGTATGCTGCGCTCAAACGTATGCTATTTTGTCACAGGCTCAAGAAGAATGAACCTTTCATCCCCTTCTTCCTTTCCGGCTGCTGTTTTTTCGGACAACAAGGAGTTTTTTTGATGTTTTTTGGGCTGAAAAAAGTGGTGGGCGGCCTGCTAATGCCTTTACCGCTGCTGCTGCTGTTAATGGCAGCGGGTATTTTATTGCTTTGGTTTAGCCGCTGGCATAAAAGCGGCAAAATTTTAGTCTCGCTGAGCTGGGCGCTACTGCTGCTGCTGAGCCTGCAGCCGATCGCCGATCGCCTGCTGCTGCCGCTGGAATCGCGCTACCCCACCTGGAACGGCGCAGAGAAGGTCGATTTTATCGTCGTGCTGGGCGGCGGCTACACCTTTAATCCCGCCTGGGCGCCGAGTTCGAATCTGATCGGCAACAGCCTGCCGCGCGTCGCCGAAGGCGTGCGGCAGTGGCGACGCAACCCGCAGGCGACGATGATCTTTACCGGCGCCGCCGCCGGACAGAATCCCGTCAGCAACGGCCAGGTTGCCGCATCGGTCGCGCTGAGCCTGGGCGTGCCGCAGGATCATATCCTGGTGCTGGATCAGCCGAAAGACACCGAAGAGGAAGCGCACGCGGTGCGCGGCGTCGTCAGCCAGCGACCTTTCCTGCTGGTGACCTCCGCCAATCATATGGCGCGGGCGCTTACTTTCTTTCATGCCGCAGGCTTAACGCCTGTTGCCGCGCCCGCTAATCAGCTGGCGGTCACCTCGCCGCTCAACTGGTGGGAGCGCGCTATCCCTTCTCCGCTGTGGCTAAGCCACAGCGACCGCGTTGTTTATGAGTCGCTGGGCCAGGCGTGGCAGTGGCTGAAAGGCGGCGATGCCCCTTCAGCCGAGCCAGGGCAGTAGCTGCGCCCGCGCGTAATCGAAGCGCGGACGATCGAACGCGCCATACTGCACCAGCCCGTCGATACAGTCCCACAGCTGGTAAAGCCAGCGCCGCCACAGGAAGCCTTCGGAGACCGGCGCGCACTGCAGATAGCGCGCCATTAGCGCCTGCTCCGCCGGGCTGTCGCCCAGATGAATCAGCTCATATTCGCGCGGCGCCCATAAGATGACGCCAGGCTGCGTCATTGCCACCAGCTGATCGCTGCGCGCGTTTTTGATGATGCTGGTCAGCCGCAGATTGCCATGCAGCATCACGCAGGGATCGTCAAAGTCGCGAAAGAGATGGGGCAGCTGCGCGCGGCTGCGAAACAGCACCTGCCGATCGGCAAGGGTGAAAGAAGGCGGCTGGAGATAGCTGAGCGTCGACCATAAGACTTCCACGCGCTGATGGAACCAGGCTGGCCAGCTGTTTTGCTGCGTGCTGTCGACGGTGCCAACCAGCCCATGGCTGCTGATGCGGTGCCAGGCAAGCAGCCCTTCGACCACCTCTTCGCACAGCTGCCGCCAGCGTTCGGCGTCACGGGTCGGCGCTTCGGCGGAAACGCCGTTGAGACGCGCCATCAGCAGCATTTCATGCACTGGCAACTGCTGACTCAGCACCAGGCCGTAGACCGCAGGTACGGCGACCAGTCCTTCATGGCCCAGCAGCGCCAGCTTTTTTGCCTCCAGCGCGGCGCGTCCCGGATGACGAAAATATTTCGCCACCAGCGGCATCGGTTTATCCTGGCGATCGTAAAGTGCATACAACCGCGTTGGCGGCTGTTCGCTGATAGTTTCGAGTCGGCTGACCGTCTCGCCCAGCACCAGCGACAGTTCAGATTTGAGACTTTCCATGCATCCTCCTCAAGGAACCTGTCACACCATCCTGGAGGCCTCAGCGGGCAAAAATACAGAAACAGATCAATAAAAGCGTCGGGGAGAACTCCCCGACGCTGTCACCCCTGCAGCGCGGCGCGTACGCGCGCCAGATCTTCCGGCGTATCCACGCCTACGCCCGGTACGGTTTCCGCTACGGCAACGTGAATCTTTTCGCCGTACCAGAGCACCCGAAGCTGTTCCAGCAGCTCGATACGCTCCAGCGGGCAAGGCGCCCACGAAACATAACGACGAATAAAACCGGCGCGGTAGGCGTAGATACCGATATGGCGCAACAGCGTATCGCCAGCTTCCTCACGGGAGGCGGCGTAACGCTCGCGATCCCAGGGAATGGTGGCGCGCGAAAAATAGAGCGCATAGCCCTGGGCGTCCATCACTACTTTTACTGCGTTAGGATTAAACGCCTCTTCCGCGTCATGAATCGGCACTGCCAGCGTCGCCATACCCGCCTGCGCGCCTGCCAGGTTTGCCGCCACCTGACGCACGATTTCCGGCGGAATAAGCGGCTCGTCGCCCTGCACGTTGACGATAATCTCATCGTCGGCAAAGCGGCAGGTTTCGATCACTTCTGCCAGACGCTCCGTACCTGACTGATGGTCGGCGCGCGTCATGCAAACTTCGCCACCTGCGGCCTCAACCGCCGCTTTTACGTCCGGGTGATCCGTCGCGACAATCACGCGGCTGGCACCAGAGGCGCGCGCGCGCTCCATCACATGAACGATCATCGGCTTTCCGGCGATATCGACCAGCGGTTTGCCGGGCAGGCGCGTCGAGGCGTAGCGCGCAGGAATAATCGCCGTGAAACTCATGGATGGATCTCTTCAACGGCGAGGGTGCGCGCTTCGTTTTCCAGCAGTACCGGGATACCGTCGCGTACCGGAAAGGCGAGCGCGTCAGGTTTACAAATCAGCTCCTGCTGCGCGTTGTTGTAGTAAAGTTTGCCGTTGCATACCGGGCAGGCAACGATTTCAAGTAAACGGTGATCCATATGTCCTCCATCACGGACCGATTGCATAAGGCGCTAAGGATACCACAGCGCAGTGTTTCAGCGTGCGCGGAAAGCGGCCAGGAAACTGCGGCGCAAACCGCAAAGCTCAGCTATTGAGCGCCCACTCTGCGGGCCAGTGTGGCTGCAGCGCAGCGGGCATTTGCTCAAATATGACGCTCTCCGCATCCTGCCACGCCGCAAAGCGGCTAATCGCCTGGCGAATATCTTTGATAAAAGCGGCGGTCACGCGCGTATCTGGCTCCAGCCAAAAATTTTTAATCACCAGCTGCCGCGCCTGGCGCAGCATACGGGCGTCCAGCCTGGCCTTAATGACGCCGCGGTGCAGCACCGGCAACACAAAGTAGCCATACTTGCGTTTCGCCTCTGGCGTATAGCACTCAATGCGGTAGTCGAACTGGAAAAGCTCCAGCGCCCGACGACGATCCCAGACGACCGGATCAAACGGCGACAGGATAGCGCTGTGCGTGGCGTTAAGCGGCGCGTCAAGCAGCGGCAGCAGATCGTGATGCAGCCACATTTCGCCCAGCCCGGCAACCTCGACCGGAACGATTTCGCCCGCCTGCTGCGCCTTTTCCAGGAAAGGTTTCAGCGCCACCCGTCTGAGACGATAGTAATCAGGCAGCCAGGCGGCGCGGAAAATACCGAGACTGCGTGCGCTGTTGCGCAGCATTTCCCACTGCGCATCCGCTTCGCTAAGGGCATGTAGCGCATCCTGCCATTCCGGCAGCACGCGCGATCGCAGATCGTAAACCCGCTGGAAATTGCGCCGCTCGCTGACCATCAGCTCGCCCGCGCTGAAAAGGTTCTCCAGATGGCGCTTATGCGGCTTCCACGCCCACCAGCCTGGCTTGTGATCGTCGCCGCTGGCGAAGTCAGCGGCGCGCACCGGCCCCTGCTCTGCGATATGCTGCAACAGGTCAGCGATCTCCTGCTGATGATCGCGTACCCACTGGGCATTATATTTCCAGCCAAGGCGCTCAGGCTGAAGCATGCGGTGGCGCAGCAGACGGTAGTCTTCGCGCGGGATAAAGCAGGCTTCGTGCGCCCAGTATTCAAACAGCGCGCCCTGCGCCAGCGCCTCTTCCAGCCAGCGCTGCGGATAGCTGCCGAGGCGGCTAAACAGCACCAGATAAGGGCTGCGCGCGACAACGTGGATGGTATCGATTTGCAGCAGCGACATGCGCCGGACAGCGGCGAGCAGATCGGAAAAGCGCGCGCGTTTGGGTGGCGTACGCAGCAGACCCTGCGCGGCCAGATGAAGATGACGAGCCTGTTGAAGCGAAAGCGAAAGCGTTGTATTCATTCCCTTCCTGCGTTCGGCGTGAAGTTAGTCAGCGCCCTGCCGCGCCAGACGTTCGATATCATCCAGCAGCGGCGCGACCGCGCTGCCGCTCAGCTCTGCCTCGACCGGCAGATACCACCAGTTGGGCTGGGCGAAGCGTCGGCATTTCACCGCGTCTTTTTCGGTCATCAGCAGGATATGGTCCGCGGCCACCAAACCGGCGAGCTCATCTTTGCTGTAGGCATGGTGATCGGCGAAGGCGATCTCGGTTACTGGCGTGACGCCATACTGCTTAAGCGTAGCGAAGAAGCGCGGCGGATGCCCAATCCCCGCCATCGCCACCACCTTTTTCAGGGCGGAAAGCGGTACTGACTGCTGCGTTTGCAGGTTAACCGCTTCGCCAGGCCGCAGCGACATAGCAATTTCACCTGGCTCTGCAGCACCGCCGTTAACGATAACGGCATCGACCTGCCGCAGGCGAGAGGCGCGCTCGCGCATAGGCCCTGCCGGCAGCCACCAGCCGTTGCCGAATCGGCGCACGCCGTCAACCACTACGATTTCGCGATCGCGCTGGAGCGCGTAGTGCTGGAGACCATCGTCAGTAATAATAAGATCAACAGGCTGAGCGGCGAGCAGCGCCTCAACCGCGGCGCGACGTTTTGGCGCCACCGCGACCGGCGCGCCGCTGCGCTGGGCGATTAGCACAGGCTCATCGCCCGCCTGCTCCGTCGGCGTTTCGGCGTTAACCAGCAGCGGATAACGCTCCGCTTTGCCGCCGTAGCCGCGCGACACCACGCCGACCTGCACGCCCCGGCGCTGCAGCTCTTGCACCAGCCAGATCGCAACCGGCGTTTTGCCATTGCCGCCCGCAGTGAGGTTGCCGACCACCACGACCGGTACCGGCGCGCGCCAGCTTTTACGCCAGCCGCGCTGGTAGCTGAGGCGAATCAGAGAGGAGACCGCGCCATAGATCAGGCTGAGCGGCCACAACAGCAGCCACAGCGGCGAGCGTCCACTCCAAATGCGCTCAATCATTGGCCAAACTGCATCTTATGCAGTTGGGCATAGGTGCCCTGCTGAGCCAGCAGAACAGCGTGCGTGCCGCGCTCAACGATACGGCCATCTTCAACGACCACGATTTCATCGGCTTTTTCGATGGTCGACAGGCGGTGAGCAATAACCAGCGAAGTGCGGTTTTTCTGCAGCTCATCCAGCGCCGACTGAATCGCACGCTCGGACTCGGTATCCAGTGCGGAGGTCGCTTCATCCAGAATAAGGATCGGGCAGTCGCGCAGCAGCGCGCGCGCAATCGCGATACGCTGGCGCTGACCGCCGGAGAGCAGCACGCCGTTTTCGCCAATCACCGTATCCAGCCCGTTATCCATCTTGTTGATGAAGTCCATAGCGTGCGCCATGGTAGCGGCTTTCTCGATCTCGGCGCGGCTGTACTGCTCGCTGCGCGCATAGGCGATGTTATTTGCGATGGTGTCGTTGAACAGATGCACGTTCTGCGATACCAGCGCCACCTGATTACGCAGCGAACGCAGCGTATATTCGCGCAGGTCGTGGCCGTCCAGCAGGATTTCGCCCTGCTGAATATCGTAAAAGCGCGTCAGCAAACTGGCCAGCGTTGACTTCCCTGAGCCTGAACGCCCGACCAGCGCAACGGTTTTCCCTTCTGGCAGCGCCAGATTGATATCGCGCAGCGCCGGTATATCGCGTCCGGGATAGGTAAAGGTGACATTGCGGAACTCGACGTCGCCTTTGGCGCGCACTACTTCGCGCGTACCGGTATCGATCTCCTGCTCGCTATCAAGAATGGAGAAGAGGGTCTGGCACGCTGCCATGCCGCGCTGGAACTGCGCGTTGACGTTAGTCAGGGATTTAAGCGGGCGCATCAGCGCGATCATCGATGAGAAGACCACGGTGATGGTACCTGCGGTCAGCGTCTCCATCACGCTAGGGAAACTGGCAGCATAGAGCACGAACGCCAGCGCCAGCGAAGCGATCAACTGGATAACCGGATCGGAGATAGATGAAGCCGATACCAGCTTCATCCCCTGCTGACGCATACGGTTGCTGACGCGGGCGAAACGTTCGGACTCGACTTCCTGACCGCCGAAAATCAGCACTTCTTTATGCCCTTTCAGCATCTGCTCGGCGCTGGTCGTTACCTGCCCCATCGTGTTCTGCATGGTTTTGCTGATGCTGCGGAAGCGCTTAGAGACCGAGCGAATGGCCAGAGAGACAATCGGCGCCAGCACAATCAGGATGAGCGACAGCTGCCAGCTGTAATAGAACATCATGATAAACAGGCCGATAATCGAGGCCCCTTCGCGCACAACGGTAACCAGCGCGCTGGATGAGGAGGAGGCGACCTGCTCAGAATCGTAGGTGATGCGCGACAGCAGCGTGCCTGTTGACTGCTGGTCGAAGAACGAGACCGGCATGCCCATCATGTGGCTAAAGAGACGGCGACGCATATTCATCACGACGTTGCCGGAGACCCAGGAGATGCAGTAGCTGGAAATATAGCTGGTGACGCCGCGGATCAGCATCAGACCGATAACGGCCAGCGGCATCCAGATCAGTACCGATTTATCCGCTTTGCCAAACCCATCATCCAGTAAAGGCTTCAACAGGGAGAGCATGAGCGTGTCGCCCGCGGCGTTAAGTATCAGGGCCACAGCGGCCACGCATAAACCCGCTTTATGGGGCGCGATCATCGGCCAGAGTCGACGAAATGTCTGCCACGTTGAGAGATCTTTATCTTGATGCATCATTTATTCACGTTGTTTGAAATAGCCGCTCATTCTACCTGGATTAGCGTTTGACGCCAAACCACTGATGATACCAACGGGGCAAAATTTGCTCTCTTAACCCGGAAACCGCGATTTTGCGCCCGGCAACCGTGACAGTTATCTGGCCCGATTGCGCGGTGTCATACCAGGCGAAGCCCGCGCGTCGGTAGTTTTCCAGCACGCTTTTGACCGGCATACGCCAGGCGTTGTAGCGCGCCATAGAGGCGATGGCGATACGACCGTCTACGCTGCGCAGCAGCAACGGCGTTGACGAGGTGCGGCTGCCGTGATGCGGAACCTGGATGATATCGGCCTTAAGACGACTTTTTTCCAGCGCGACCAGCTGCCGCTCCGCCGATGCTTCCAGATCGCCCATCAGCAGCAAACGCGTAACGCCGTCATCAATACTCAGCACACAGGAATCATTATTGTTGCTGAGCTTCGAGCGCTTTAACGGCCACAGCGCTTCGACATTTAACGCACCCCAGCGCCAGCGCGTGCCGCGTACGCAGGGCAGATGATCGTCATCCAGCGTCGCGCTGCGTATGGGCACGTCAGGCCAGCGGGTTTTTATGGCATTAAGGCCGCCGCTGTGATCGAGATGACGATGGCTGAGGACTACCGTCTGTAGCTGCAGATGTTTCCGTGACAGCCAGGGGATAACGTGGCGCGTGCCCGCATCCCCGTTTTCCCAGCGCGGGCCGGTATCATAGAGCATTGCTTCTTTACCCTGGCGAATAACCACGCTTAGCCCCTGTCCGACATCCAGCATATCAATACGCCAGCCCGGTTCTTCGCGCGGCCAGCGCCAGACGATAAGCGCCACCACCAGCGCTGTACAGCCGATCGGCGCCGCGTAAAACAGCGCGCAGCGCCAGGCGATCAGTCCGCCCCACAGCAACAGTGCCAGGGTGCCAGCGTCATGGAATGCCCACCATCCATCAGGCAAGGCCTTTAACGCCGCCAGCAGCCAGACCACGGAGGTATCGGCCAGCCGCCACAAAGCGCAGCAGAGCGCGCCAGCCGGCGTCAGTATCGCCAGCAGAATCAGCGGAACGCTGATAAAAGTAATGGCGGGTATCGCCAGCATATTCGCCGCCAGCGCCGAGAAGCTGATTCCCTCAAACAGCATGACCTGGAGCGGAGCCATTAGCAGCGTCATGCCGAGCTGAAGATGCAGCAGCTGAACCGGCAGCCAGCGCCAGCCGTGGCGACATCGCTCAGGTAAAGGAAACCAGTGATACCACGTCAGCAAGATGGCCACCGCCAGCGCCGAGAGCCAGAAACTTTCTGACAGCACGTTCAGAGGATCGAGCAGCAGTAACCCGCCAACGCACAGGCTCCAGACCTGCCAGCCGCCGGGCTGCACCCCTTTGAGGCGAAAGATGACCCACAGCGTCAGGGCAAACAGCGTTCGCTGAGCGGGCGCATAGCTGCCCGAAAGCCAGGTATAGAGCGCCGCCGCCAGCCAGTTCATCAACAGCGGAAACAGATAGCCGATAAGACGCGTCGGCAGAAACAGCTGAACAGCGCGCGCGATAAGCCAGCCGCTGCTGGCGGCCAGCGCGATATGCATGCCTGAAATCGCCATCAGATGCGCCGTTCCGGTTTCCCGCAGCAGCTGGCGCAGCGCATCGTCCATCTCTGCTCGCTCGCCGAAAGCCAGAGCCTGGATAACCGCGCTCTGCTCAAGAGCGCTAATGATCGGCATATCACGCATAATAAGCTGCCAGCGCCAGCTGCAGGTCAGGGATTCAGGCTGTTGCTGTTGAATACGGCCCCGCAGCGCCATATGGTTAGCCAGCGCAAAACGTTGCGCATCGAACTCCCCTTCGTTGAGCTTTGCGTGGACGGGCCTGAGGTTGAGCTTCATCGACCAGCGTTGTCCCGGGCAATAATCCTGCTGGCTTTCTCCCAGCGACAGCCAGGCGAAACGCGGAGGAAAGAGGTAGCGCCCTTCTCGCCTGAGTAGCTGCACCTTGATCTGCTGTCTCTCTTGCCGGACTTCATCAATCCGTACGCTGTACGTTGCAGGCGCGCTGCTGGCTGCTTCTGTTGCGGTGACGTCTGAACGCGCCGCTCCCAGCATCCAGGCAGACATCAGCAGCGCTATCCCTGTGATACGCAGCCAGAACAGGGTTGTCCACCATAATACCAGGCCTGCAAAGGCGATCGCCGTGATGCCTGCCGCCGGTGGAAGCTGGTGAAGAAACAGCAGCGGCAGTGCGGCGAGAATAGCGATTCTGGCAAATATCGTCCCTGTCATTTTCATCTCACTCCTGTTTAACAGGCTGAGTATGCAGACAGAGCGGATCGTAATCAGGCGGGAGTTTTATCTTTTAAGCGCGGCATCGGGAAAATAAGTGAGAATTACATGCAGCATACGCAACAGGCCGGGCAGGCTCGCATAAAAACAGCAGGCAAAAAAAAACGACATCCGGGGATGTCGTTTCTGCGTTCGGTTACGGCTTAGCCGTAGATGTTTGCACGGTCTCGCAGCTCTTTGCCCGGCTTAAAGTGGGGAACGTATTTACCTTCCAGTTCCACTTTATCGCCCGTTTTCGGGTTACGACCCGTACGCGGTGCGCGGTAATGCAAAGAAAAGCTGCCGAATCCCCGGATTTCAATGCGTTCGCCCTGGGCCAGCGTTGTGGCCATGTGCTCCAGCATCTCTTTTACAGCATCCTCAACGACTTTCGCCGGAATATGAGTCTGCTGGCCAGCAAGTCTTTCAATCAGTTCTGACTTGGTCATGTAACCTCCGGTTAATCCTTGTGGGAAAGGTATGACAGCTTGCTACCGTAACCGGGCAGATTTACCTGCCCGGTTGCTTAAGGTCGATTACTCGCCTTTAGCTGCTTTGAACGCTTCAGCCATAGCATTAGAGAAGTTGCCTTCTTCCTGCTTGTTGTTCACGGTCGCGATGGCGTCTTTCTCGTCAGCTTCGTCTTTCGCACGAACAGACAGGCTAACTACGCGGTTTTTACGATCAACACCGGTGAATTTAGCTTCAACATCGTCGCCAACATTCAGAACCAGAGTTGCATCTTCAACGCGGTCACGTGAAGCTTCAGAAGCGCGCAGGTAGCCTTCAACGCCGTCTGCCAGTTCAACTGTAGCACCTTTAGCGTCAACTGCAGTTACTTTACCAGTAACGATGGCGCCTTTCTTGTTCAGGGTGATGTAGTTGTTGAACGGATCTTCAGCCAGCTGCTTCACGCCCAGAGAGATGCGCTCGCGCTCTGCGTCAACCTGCAGTACAACGGCAGCGATTTCGTCGCCTTTTTTGTACTCACGAACGGCTTCTTCGCCAGTCGCGTTCCAGGAGATGTCAGACAGGTGAACCAGACCGTCGATGCCGCCGTCCAGGCCGATGAAGATACCGAAGTCAGTGATTGACTTGATTTTACCTTCAACGCGATCGCCCTTGTTGTGGGTCTCAGCAAACTGCTGCCATGGGTTGGCTTTGCACTGCTTCAGGCCCAGGGAGATACGACGACGCTCTTCGTCGATGTCCAGAACCATAACTTCAACCACGTCGCCCACGTTAACAACTTTAGACGGGTGGATGTTTTTGTTGGTCCAGTCCATTTCAGAAACGTGTACCAGACCTTCAACGCCTTCTTCGATTTCAACGAAGCAGCCGTAATCAGTCAGGTTGGTCACGCGACCGGTCAGGCGAGTGCCTTCCGGGTAACGCTTAGCGATAGCTACCCACGGATCTTCGCCCAGCTGTTTCAGGCCCAGAGATACACGGGTACGCTCGCGGTCGAACTTCAGCACTTTAACAGTGATTTCGTCGCCCACGTTGACGATTTCGCTCGGATGCTTAACGCGTTTCCACGCCATGTCGGTGATGTGCAGCAGGCCGTCGACGCCGCCCAGATCAACGAATGCGCCGTAGTCAGTGAGGTTCTTAACGATACCTTTGACTTCCATGCCTTCCTGCAGGTTTTCCAGCAGCTGATCGCGCTCAGCGCTGTTTTCAGATTCGATAACCGCGCGGCGTGAAACCACGACGTTGTTACGTTTCTGATCAAGCTTGATTACTTTGAATTCAAGCTCTTTGCCTTCCAGGTGCAGCGTGTCGCGAACCGGACGCACGTCAACCAGTGAACCTGGCAGGAACGCACGAATACCGTTCAGCTCAACTGTGAAGCCACCTTTAACTTTGCCGTTGATAACACCGGTAACAGTTTCAGCGTCTTCGTAAGCTTTTTCCAGCGTGATCCAGGCTTCATGACGTTTAGCTTTCTCACGGGACAGCAGGGTTTCACCGAAGCCGTCTTCCACTGCATCCAGGGCAACGTCAACTTCGTCACCAACCTGAATTTCCAGTTCGCCGGCTGCGTTCTTGAACTGCTCTGCCGGAATGGCAGACTCAGATTTCAGACCCGCATCAACCAGAACGACGTCTTTGTCGATAGAGACAACAACGCCACGAACGATGGAACCCGGGCGGGTTTCGATTTCTTTCAGGGACTCTTCAAAGAGTTGAGCAAAAGATTCAGTCATATTGATAATCTTAGGATTCTTCAATTTAACGTCCACCTGACCTCATGTCGGATGGGGTTGTTTCACATGCCCTGCGCGCTTTCCCTGGCACAGGGTTACTGCAATTCGGTATGCCGAAAATATTAAATGCCCAGCTTAGTGCGGGCATATTCCAGCGCCTTATCAATGACTTGCTCAATGGATAACTGAGTAGAATCCAGAACCAGCGCATCAGCGGCGGGGACTAAAGGCGCAATGGCGCGGTTGCGATCGCGGTCATCACGTTCTTTTATCTCGGCTAAAAGGCGATCAAAGTTAACACTAAAGCCGCTCTCCTGCAACTGTAGCATACGGCGCTGGGCGCGCTCTTCCGGGCTGGCGTCGAGGAAGATTTTTACCGGCGCGTCGGGGAAAACCACAGTCCCCATATCGCGGCCGTCGGCGATTAAGCCAGGCTCATCGCGAAACGCGCGCTGGCGACGCAGCAGCGCTTCGCGCACGCGTGGAAAGGCGGCAACGCGCGAGGCGGTATTGCTGACTTCCTGGGTGCGGATTTCACCCGTAACCTCTTCGCCTTCCAGAATCACCTGCAGTTCGCCCTGCTGCGAGACAAAACGCACATCCAGATGGGCGGCCAGCGGCACCAGTGCCTCTTCGGACTCAATACTCACCTGATGATGCAGCGCAGCCAGCGCCAGAACGCGATAGATAGCGCCTGAATCAAGCAGATGCCATTGCAATGCTTCCGCCATCGCTTTGCACAACGTGCCTTTGCCTGCGCCGCTAGGCCCATCGACAGTTATAACCGGGGCAGTTGCCGTCATTATTCTCTCCTGTTGCTGCGCGAAATAGTTCAGCCTTCAGGCTGTTCAGAACAGGAAGCATTATACGCTGACCAGACTAATGACGTTACCTTTTAGCGCAGAGAACGCTGTAAATTGCAGCAGATTCAGAACATCTCTTGGCCGCTAAGGCCAGAAGCAGTGAGAATGCCGGAGACGTCCGTTCTCCGACATCCTGCCAGTCAGGCGTTCTGGCTGATTTTAGCCAGCTGATCGAAATAGTCCGGGAAGGTTTTCGCGGTACAGCCGGGATCGAGGATCGTTACCGGCGTATCAGAGAGCGCGACCAGGGAAAAGCACATCGCCATGCGGTGATCGTTATAGGTGCCGATCTCTGCATGACGCAATTTTTCCGGCGGCGTGATGCGGATAAAATCGTGTCCCTCTTCCACTTCCGCGCCGACTTTGCGCAGTTCAGTCGCCATCGCAGCCAGGCGATCGGTCTCTTTGACGCGCCAGTTGTAAATATTACGCAGCAGCGTCGTGCCTTTGGCGAACAGCGCCGCGGTCGCGATGGTCATCGCGGCGTCAGGAATATGGTTCATATCCATATCAATAGCGTGAAGCTCGCCGGCGGTACAGGCGATGTAGTCGCTGCCCCACTCAACGGTCGCGCCCATTTTTTCCAGCACGTCGGCAAAGCGGATATCGCCCTGCACGCTGTCGCGTCCGATGCCGGTAACGCGTACGGTTCCGCCTTTAATCGCGCCCGCGGCCAGGAAATAGGAGGCGGATGAGGCGTCGCCCTCCACCAGATAGTCCCCTGGCGACAGATACTGCTGTTGGCCTTTAATAATAAAGCTCTGATAATGCTGGTTCTCGACCTCGACGCCGAAACAGCGCATCAGATGCAGCGTAATATCAATATAGGGTTTCGATACCAGTTCGCCTTTGATAGCGATCCGGGTGTCGCGCTCCGCCAGCGGTGCGGCCATCAGCAGCGCGGTGAGAAACTGGCTGGAGACGCTACCGTCTACGCTGACTTCGCCGCCGGTAAATCCGCCTTTCAGGCGCAGCGGCGGATAATCGCTGTTCTCGAGATACTCAATCTGTGCGCCGCCCTGACGGAGCGCGTCTACCAGATGTCCGATTGGACGCTCTTTCATGCGCGGCTCGCCGGTCAGGACGATATCCTGTTCGCCGAGACAGAGCGCCGCCGCCAGCGGACGCATCGCCGTACCCGCGTTGCCGAGAAACAGCTCCAGCGGCTGAGATGCGCGCAGCGGGCCAGCCTGCCCCACCACTTCACACTGGGTGCGGTCGGCGGAGAGGGTAAAATCGACGCCCAACGCCTTCAGGGCATTCAGCATGTGTTTAATATCATCGCTGTCCAGCAGGTTCGTCAGGCGCGTGGTGCCTTTCGCCAGCGCAGCCAGCAGCAGCGCGCGGTTAGAAACGCTTTTTGAACCCGGCAGGTTAACGGTGCCGTCAACGCGTGCAATCGGTTGTAAGGTCAGGGAGTCCTGCATGTGAAACCAAATCTCCAGAAAAGGACAAAACCCCGCCGCAAGGCGAGGTCTGAAGTCGGCGCAAGCGCCGACGCTACAGCTCAGGCTTAACCGTGGCGGCGCGCGAAGTCAGCCATAAAGTCGGTTAGCGTTTTAACGCCTTCCAGCGGCATCGCATTGTAGATCGATGCGCGCATGCCGCCTACGACGCGATGGCCTTTGAGGGCGTGCAGTCCCGCATTAAACGACTCTTCCAGGAAGAGTTTATCCAGCGCGGCGTCCGCCAGCTGGAAAGGCACGTTCATGCGTGAACGGTTTTCCACCGCAACGTCATTGCGGTAAAAGGGGTTGTTATCGATCAGGCCGTAGAGCAGATCCGCTTTAGCCTGATTGATTTTGTCGATCTCAGCTACACCGCCCTTCTCTTTCAGCCACTTAAACACCAGGCCGGAGAGATACCAGGCAAAGGTCGGCGGCGTATTAAACATCGAGTCGTTTTCCGCCAGCACCTGATAATCGAGGATGGAAGGAACGGACTGTTGGGCTTTGCCCAGCAGATCGTCACGGACAATAACAATGGTCAAACCCGCCGGGCCGATGTTCTTTTGCGCGCCGGCATAGATTACGCCGTAGCGGTTAATGTCCAGCGGACGTGACAGGATAGTCGAGGAGAGGTCAGCAACCACGCTCTTATCGCCAAAATCGGGCTGCTCATCAATCGCGATGCCGTCAATGGTTTCGTTCGGGCAGTAGTGCACATAGGCGGCGTCGCTGCTTAGCTCCCACTGGCTCATCGGCAGGATTGCGCGCTTGCCGTCACGCGTGGTTTTGACGTCCAGGACACGCGGCGTACAATACTTTTCCGCTTCTTTAATAGCGCTGTGCGCCCAGTAGCCGCCGTCGATATAATCCGCCGTGGTGGCCTCGCCCAGCAAATTACCCGGTACAGCGGCAAACTGCGCGCGCGCGCCGCCGTGACAGAATAAAACTTTGTAGTTGGCCGGGATTTTCAGAAGATCGCGTAAGTCCTGCTCCGCCTCTTCCGCTACCTTGATAAACTCCTTGCTGCGATGGCTGATCTCCATGACGGAGGTCCCCAGACCGTGCCAGTTTGTCAGTTCTTGTTCTGCACGACGGAGCACTTCAACCGGCAGCATCGCTGGACCGGAACTAAAATTATAAATCTGCGTCATTTCCCTCACCACGATTATCCAGAACGGTTATGAATTGCTTACCGGTTTTATCACTGCCTTATGACGCCTGCAATGATAAATCCGGAAGGGATCACAATTTCTGAATCTGCCATGCCGCAGCTTATGTCACAAATGCAATACGCAGCGAAATTTTGTGAGGCGGCTCGTTTACCGGGAAAACAGGATCCTTTTCCGACGCGCTTTTCAGGTAGAACAGCGGGCAGAAATTTATGCCGTCTTCATAGCGCCACGACGGCAAAATCCGTATCATTGCGCGCTTTACGCCCACTATATATGAGAGAGCGGTCCCATGACGCAAACGTTTATTCCCGGTAAAGACGCAGCACTGGAAGATTCCATCGCGCGCTTCCAGCAAAAGCTGACCGATCTTGGCTTTAATATTGAAGAAGCCTCCTGGCTAAATCCGGTTCCCCACGTCTGGTCCGTGCATATTCGCGACCGCGATTGCCCGCTCTGCTTTACGAATGGCAAAGGCGCCAGCAAGAAAGCCGCGCTGGCCTCAGCGCTGGGCGAATACTTCGAACGTCTTTCGACCAACTACTTCTTCGCCGACTTCTGGCTGGGCAAATCGATCGCGAATGGCGATTTCGTTCACTACCCTGACGAGAAGTGGTTCCCCATCCCTGCAGACGATTCGCTGCCGGAAGGCATTCTGGATACGCGCCTGCGCGCCTTTTACGATCCAGACAACGCGCTGACCGCCTCTGAGTTAGTGGATCTGCAGTCGGGCAACGCCGAGCGCGGCATCTGCAGCCTGCCCTTTACTCGCCAGTCTGATCAGCAGACCGTCTATATTCCGATGAATATTATCGGCAACCTGTACGTTTCAAACGGCATGTCAGCAGGTAATACGCCTAATGAAGCGCGCGTACAGGGGCTTTCTGAGGTATTTGAGCGCTATATCAAAAACCGCATTATCGCAGAGTCGATCAGCCTGCCGACTATTCCTGACAGCGTGATGCAGCGCTATCCTGCCGTGGTGGAAGCTATCGCGCGTCTTGAAGCGGAAGGCTTCCCGATTTTCGCCTATGACGCCTCGCTGGGCGGCAAATATCCGGTTATCTGCGTTGTGCTGTTCAACCCGCAAAACGGCACCTGCTTCGCCTCTTTCGGTGCGCATCCCGATTTCGGCGTCGCGCTTGAGCGTACCGTTACCGAGCTGTTGCAGGGCCGCAGCCTGAAAGATCTCGATGTCTTTACGCCGCCGACCTTTGATGATGAGGAAGTGGCCGAGCACGCCAACCTGGAGACGCACTTTATCGACTCAAGCGGCCTTATCTCCTGGGATCTGTTCAAAGAAGATGCGGACTATCCCTTTGTCGACTGGTCGTTCAGCGGGACCACGCAGGAAGAGTTCGCTACCCTGATGGCCATTTTCCGCGCGGAAGATCGTGAAGTCTATATCGCCGATTACGATCACCTTGGCGTCTATGCCTGCCGCATTATCGTGCCTGGCATGTCCGATATCTATCCGGCGGAAGATCTGCTGCTGGCGAACAATAATATGGGCGCAGGCCTGCGCGAAACGCTGCTGGCGCTCCCCGCCAGCAACTGGAACCCGGAAGAGTATCTGGATTTGATCGTGCAGCTGGATGAAGAAGGTCATGACGACTTTACCCGCGTGCGCGAGCTGCTTGGCCTGGCGAGCGGCAAGGATAATGGCTGGTATACGCTGCGCATCGGCGAGCTTAAAGCCATGCTGGCGCTGGCAGGTGGCGACCTCGATCAGGCGTTGATCTGGACCGAATGGACCATGGAATTTAATGGTTCGATCTTTTCGCCGGAACGCGCCAATTACTACCGCTGCCTGCAAACGCTGCTGTTGCTGGCGATGGAAGACGATCGCGATCCGCTGCAATACCACCACGCCTTCATGCGCATGTATGGCGCGGACGCGCTGGAAGCGGCTTCGGCGGCAGTAAGCGGCGAAGCGCCCTTCTACGGTCTGCAGGCGGTTGACGAAGATCTCAACGCCTTCCCGGCACATCAGGCGCTGCTGCAGGCTTACGAAAAACTCCAGGCGGCTAAACGCCGTTACTGGAAAAATTAAGACCGAAAATCAGGCTGCTACAGGCTGAATAAAATAATAATGGCGTCAATAAAAGTGACGCCATTTTTTATGGGTAATGAACAAGCATTTAATAAAAGTTACTTATGAGCGGTTGCTTTAATTTATTTAACATTTTTGCTTCGATAAAGTAGTTTTATTAACATTCTAAATCCTGCCCTTATTTCTATTTAAAATAAACACGCAAAAATTAAAAATTATTTTTTCTTTTTTATTCAAATAATTATACCTGACAGAAAGCCTTTGCAGCCGGTTAAATCCCCTGTCTGCCGGTCAAATATGATCCAGATCAAATGCTGACCTGTACTCCTTTGTTAATATTTTTCCAGACAACTTTTGGAGAGCGTTAGTGTGAAAGCTGACAACCCTTTTAATCTGTTATTACCGGCCGCAATGGCTAAAGTGGCAGAAGATGCGGGGATCTATAAAGCGACTAAACATCCCTTAACCACCTTTTTTCTTGCCATTACCGCCGGCGTTTTTATCTCTATCGCTTTCGTTTTTTATATTACTGCGACAACCGGCAGCGCGGGCATGCCCTATGGTCTGGCGAAGCTGATCGGCGGCATCTGCTTCTCACTGGGCTTAATTCTGGTAGTGGTATGCGGCGCCGATCTTTTCACCTCCACCGTTTTGATTGTCGTCGCCAAAGCGAGCGGACGCATCACCTGGGGCCAGCTGGCGCGTAACTGGATTAATGTTTATGTCGGCAACCTTGTCGGCGCGCTGTTTTTCGTCGCGCTCATCTGGTTCGCCGGCGAGCATATGACGGCTGGCGGGGCATGGGGTTTAAATGTGCTGCAAACCGCCGATCACAAAATGCATCACACCTTTATTGAAGCCGTCTGCCTGGGCACCCTGGCGAACCTGATGGTTTGTCTGGCGGTATGGATGAGCTACTCCGGCCATAGCCTGACGGATAAAACGCTGGCGATGATTCTGCCGGTCGCCATGTTCGTTGCGAGCGGCTTCGAGCACAGTATCGCGAATATGTTTCTTATCCCGTTAGCTATCGTGATTCGTGATTTTTCCAGCCCGGCATTCTGGCAAGCCGCCGGTGCCAGCGCCGACCAGTTTCAGGCCCTTACGCCCGTCAACTTTATTATCGACAACCTGATTCCAGTCACCATCGGCAACATTATCGGCGGCGGCCTGCTGGTTGGGTTGACCTACTGGGCGATCTATTTACGCAACGGTTCTACCGCACATTAACGATTTCTGACCGACGCCGCGTAGCTGGCGGCGCCAACATAAAGCTTCTTAGATAAGGCAGGTATATCATGACCGATCTGAATGCAAAACAGGCTGCGGCCTGGGATGGATTTGCCAACGGCGAATGGCAGAACAGCGTCAACGTTCGCGATTTTATTCAAAAGAACTACACGCCGTATGAAGGCGACGAATCTTTCCTGGCAGGCGCGACTGAAGCGACCACTAAGCTGTGGAACGCCGTTCTGGAAGGGATCAAGATTGAAAACCGTACCCATGCGCCAGTCGATTTCGATACCGATCTCGCCTCAACCATTACCGCGCATGATGCTGGCTATATCAATAAATCGCTGGAAAAAATTGTCGGCTTACAAACTGAAGCGCCATTGAAACGCGCCATTATCCCGTTTGGCGGCATTAAAATGGTGGAAGGCTCCTGTAAGGTATATGGCCGCGAGCTGGATCCGACGCTGAAAAAAATCTTTACTGAGTATCGTAAAACCCACAACCAGGGCGTATTTGACGTCTACACCCAGGATATCCTGCGCTGCCGTAAATCGGGCGTGCTGACCGGTCTGCCGGACGCCTACGGCCGTGGCCGCATTATCGGCGACTATCGCCGGGTCGCTCTGTATGGCATTGACTTCCTGATGCAGGACAAACTGGCGCAGTTCAACTCACTGCAGAACGATCTGGAAAACGGCGTTAATCTGGAAGCCACTATCCGTCTGCGTGAAGAGATTGCTGAACAGCATCGCGCGCTGGCCCAGATTAAAGAGATGGCCGCTAAATATGGTTGCGACATCTCCGGCCCGGCAACAAATGCGCAGGAAGCGGTACAGTGGACCTACTTCGGCTACCTTGCTGCGGTGAAATCGCAGAACGGCGCAGCAATGTCGTTCGGCCGCGTCTCGACCTTCCTCGATATCTATATCGAACGCGATCTGCAGGCCGGTAAACTCACCGAAGAGCAGGCGCAGGAGCTGATTGACCATCTGGTTATGAAGCTGCGCATGGTGCGTTTCCTGCGTACGCCGGAATATGATGAGCTTTTCTCTGGTGACCCTATCTGGGCGACAGAATCGCTGGCGGGTATGGGCGTAGACGGCCGCACTCTGGTGACAAAAAGCACATTCCGTTTCCTGAATACCCTTTACACTATGGGACCGTCGCCGGAGCCGAATATGACCATCCTGTGGTCAGAAAATCTGCCGGTGAACTTCAAGAAATACGCGGCAAAAGTCTCCATCGATACCTCTTCTCTGCAGTATGAGAATGACGATCTGATGCGTCCTGACTTTAACAATGACGACTATGCCATCGCCTGCTGCGTCAGCCCGATGATTGTTGGTAAACAGATGCAGTTCTTCGGCGCTCGCGCCAACCTGGCGAAAACCCTGCTGTACGCAATCAACGGCGGCATGGATGAAAAAATGAAAATGCAGGTGGGTCCGAAAGAAGCCCCGGTCATGGACGATGTGCTTGATTTCGATACCGTCATGGCGCGTATGGACCACTTTATGGACTGGCTGGCGAAACAGTATGTGACCGCGCTGAATATCATCCACTATATGCATGATAAATACAGCTACGAAGCCTCGCTGATGGCGCTGCACGATCGCGATGTCTACCGCACGATGGCCTGTGGCATCGCGGGACTGTCAGTAGCCGCCGACTCACTGTCCGCTATCAAATACGCCAAAGTGAAACCGGTGCGCGACGAAGATGGCCTGGCGGTCGACTTTGAAATCGAAGGCGAATATCCGCAGTTTGGTAATAACGATGCGCGCGTCGATGACCTGGCCTGCGATCTGGTTGAACGTTTCATGAAGAAAATTCAGAAACTCACCACCTATCGCAACGCAGTACCGACTCAGTCAGTGCTGACCATTACCTCTAACGTTGTTTACGGTAAGAAAACCGGTAATACGCCGGATGGTCGCCGCGCAGGCGCGCCTTTCGGTCCTGGCGCAAACCCAATGCATGGCCGCGATCAGAAAGGTGCCGTCGCGTCACTGACTTCTGTCGCTAAACTCCCCTTCGCCTACGCGAAAGACGGTATTTCCTATACCTTCTCTATCGTGCCGAATGCGTTGGGTAAAGACGACAACGTGCGGAAAGCTAACCTTGCAGGCCTGATGGATGGTTACTTCCATCACGAAGCGAGTATTGAAGGCGGTCAGCACCTTAACGTGAACGTGATGAATCGCGAAATGCTGCTGGATGCGATGGAGCACCCGGAAAAATATCCGCAGCTAACCATCCGCGTTTCCGGCTATGCCGTCCGCTTCAATTCGCTGACGAAAGAACAGCAGCAGGATGTGATTACCCGTACTTTCACCAAATCGCTATAAACCTGGCGCGCTAAGCTGTAAAAAGGCTCCTTCGGGGGCCTTTTCTCCAAGGCCGGTTTTGTCTGCGCTCTTAATACAGAAATCAGTCAAAACCGACTTTATTACCGAGCACAACAGAGATTGTGCGCCTGCTGACAGGCTAACCTGGAGAACATCGCAATGTCTTGCAAAGGTCGTATTCACTCGTTCGAATCCTGCGGGACGGTTGACGGTCCCGGCATCCGTTTTATCGCCTTCTTTCAGGGCTGCCTGATGCGCTGCCTCTACTGCCATAACCGCGATACCTGGGACACACACGGCGGAAAAGAGATCACCGTCGAGGAGCTGATGAAAGATGTGCTTTCCTATCGCCACTTTATGAATGCGTCTGGCGGCGGCGTAACCGCCTCTGGCGGCGAGGCTATTTTACAGGCTGAGTTTGTGCGCGACTGGTTCCGCGCCTGTAAGGCGGAAGGCATTCATACCTGTCTGGATACTAACGGCTTTGTGCGTCGCTACGATCCGGTGATTGATGAGCTGCTGGAGGTGACGGATCTGGTGATGCTCGATCTCAAGCAAATCAATGACGACGTTCATCAGATCCTGGTTGGCGTCTCAAATCATCGCACCCTGGACTTCGCTCGCTACCTGCAGAAGAAAGGCAAACGGACCTGGATCCGCTATGTGGTGGTGCCCGGCTATTCTGATGATGACGATTCGGCTCACCGGCTTGGCGAGTTCACACGGGATATGGAGAACGTCGAGAAGATTGAACTGCTGCCCTACCATGAACTTGGCAAGCATAAATGGATCGCAATGGGCGAAGAGTACAAGCTCGACGGCGTGAAGCCGCCGACGAAAGAGACTATGGAGCGGGTGAAAAACATCCTCGCCAGCTACGGTCATACTGTTATGTATTAACGAAAAGGGAGCCTACGGCTCCCTTTTCGTTATGGTGCGGGCGACTGGTTTGCAGCCTCCTGCGCCGATATCAGGCGTGCGCCACCGGCGTTGCCTGCTGATCGGCCTTACGCAGCAGCATCATCAGATAGACCAGCGCCACGCCGGCAATCATCACAAACAGAATGCGGTCGGAATAGTTCTGCATCAAAACCGCCGTCATGCTGGGACCCGCCAGGCTGCCTATGGTATAGCTCAGCAGCAGCGCCTGGTTCATCGCTACCAGTTCATGATGCGCGACGGTCTCGCAGGCCCAGGACATGGCTACCGGATAGAGCGTAAAGCCCGCCAGACCCAGCACAAAGAGCGCAGGCGCCATCGCGGCGTTAGTCAGCATGGCAACCGCGCCCAGAATCACGATAAACACCTGCACGCGCAGTACCAGCAGACGACCGAAGCGATCGGCAAGGCGCCCAACCGGCCACTGTCCAACGATGCCGGCGCTCACCAGCAGCGCCATCCAGTAGCCGACATTCGCATCGCTCATGCCCTGATGAGAGAGATAGAGCGGCATCAGACCGTAGAGAGACCCCAGAACAATGCCGGAAATAATACAGCCGTTAATGCCAAGCCGCGAACTACGACGACGCAGCATCGGCCAGATTTTACCTGGCGCTGCCTCTGTCGCTTCGCTGGCGGCGGTCACCTTCACGAACATCAGCGGCAGAATGGCGCACATCATCAGCGCGGTAAGCCAGGGGACGACGTTAAACAGCCCGGTTGAGACTTTGCTCACCAGCAGTTGACCCGCAACGGTGCCAAGATAATAGACGATCATATAAGCGGCCAGCAGCTGGCCCCGGGTGCGCACCGTACCGCTACAAAGCAGCGCGCTCTCCACTATGACCCAAATCAAAGCGCAGCCGATACCTGCGCAAAAACGCAGGATCGACCAACCCCAGAAACCGTCCATCATCAACAGACCGGCGGTCGCTACGGCAAAAATCGTGGTTGCCAGATAGTAGCTGCGGTTAAACCCGTAACGTTTAATCAGCCAGCCTGCCGCCAGCGTGCCCGCCAGATTGCCGGTATAGAAAGAGGAACTCACCACGCCTACCTGCCAGGTAGCCAGCGCATCGTGAGTCAGCCACAGCGGAACCAGCGTATTGAGCACCGCAATTGCAACCGTCAGCAAAAGCAGGCCGCAAAGCAGCAGCACCACGGGACGTGACCATGTGGACATAGGAATAAAAACCAAAGAAAAGAGAGGAGGTTGCGCGCAGTTTGCCATCGACGAATTTAAAGGAAAAGCACAAAAAAATAGCGCAGCACATTTTGCTGCAAGATAATTTAATTTATTAATCTTCAGTGGGTTACAGGAGTGTTAAACGAGAGCCGCTTCGAAGCTATCTTTATGAAAAACAGGCTTTTTAGGTGCTATACCTGTCGCAATGTCGATAACGTTTATTTCTGATAACTTCAAGCCGTATACCGACGTTAAATATAAAAAAACCCGGACATGTCCGGGTTTACTGTTGAAGCGCTTATCAGCCGATAAACTCTACGCCATTCATATAGGGGCGCAACACATCCGGCACCTGAATACGTCCGTCAGCCTGCTGATAGTTCTCCAGCACCGCAACCAGCGTACGGCCGACCGCCAGGCCGGAGCCGTTCAGGGTATGCACCAGACGCGGCTTCTTATCGGTTTTGCTGCGGCAGCGTGCCTGCATGCGGCGCGCCTGGAAGTCCCACATATTGGAGCAGGAGGAGATCTCGCGATAGGTATTCTGTGCCGGCAGCCAGACTTCCAGATCGTAGGTCTTGGCTGAGCCAAAGCCCATATCACCGGTGCAGAGCAGCACTTTGCGGTACGGCAGGTTGAGCAGCTGCAGCACTTTCTCTGCGTGACCCACCAGCTCTTCCAGCGCATCCATCGAGGTTTCCGGCGCGACGATCTGCACCATCTCTACCTTGTCGAACTGATGCATACGAATTAAGCCGCGCGTATCGCGACCGTAAGAGCCGGCCTCGGAGCGGAAGCAAGGCGTATGCGCGGTCAGTTTGATCGGCAGACTCTCCTCCTCCACAATCTCGTCGCGCACCAGATTGGTCAACGGGACTTCCGCTGTCGGGATCAGCGCATAGTTGCTGCTCTCTGACTCCTCTTCCAGCGGTCGGGTATGAAACAGATCTTCGCCGAACTTCGGCAGCTGGCCGGTTCCGTACAGGGTCGCATGGTTGACCAGGTAAGGCACATAGTTTTCCAGATAGCCGTGCTGTTCAGTATGCAGGTCGAGCATAAACTGGCTCAGCGCGCGATGCAGACGAGCAATCTGGCCCTGCATCACCACAAAGCGCGAGCCGGTCAGCTTCACGGCAGAGGCGAAATCGAGGCCTTTCGCCATTTCACCCAGCTCAACGTGATCTTTTACCTGAAAATCAAACTGGCGCGGCTCGCCCCAGCGGCTGACTTCCTGGTTTTCGCTGTCGTCTTTGCCCAGCGGTACTTCATCCGCCGGCAGGTTAGGCAGCGCCAGGGTGAAATCACGGATTTCATTTTGCAGGGCATCCAGTTCCGCTTTGGCCGCATCCAGGCGTTCGCCCAGCGCGTTCACTTCCTGACGCAGCGGCTCGATATCTTCCCCACGTGCTTTGGCCTGACCGATGGACTTGGATCGGGAGTTACGCTCCGCCTGCAGATTTTCCGTTTCCACCTGCAAGACTTTACGGCGCTCTTCAAGGGAGCGCAGCGTTTCCACATCCAGTTTGAATCCTCGGCGTGCCAGTTTTTCTGCGACTGCGTCTGGCTCATTACGCAGCAGATTGGGATCGAGCATGCTTATCCTGTGTAATAAAAGGTTGAAAGAACGAATGAAGGGATGCATTCCCGCTGGAATGCATTGATATCCTTGCTCACCTTACCGTAACGTCTGTTTTAGCGGTAGCGTTTTGTCGGGCTATTTTGATCCTGTTCAGCCAGCCAGGCGAGCTTTTCGCCAATTTTACCTTCAAGCCCGCGCTGGGTTGGCGTGTAGTAGCGCGTCTGCGCCATCTCAGGCGGAAAATAGACCTCGCCAGCCGCATAGGCGTGCTCTTCATCATGGGCGTAACGATACTCTTTACCCAGGCCCATCTCTTTCATCAGCCGGGTCGGCGCGTTACGCAGATGCTCCGGCACATCATAGTCGGGATGCTCGCGCGCATCGCGCATCGCCGCCTTGAACGCGGTGTAGACGGCGTTGCTTTTTGGCGCGCAGGCGAGATAGACAATTGCCTGCGCAATAGCGCGCTCGCCTTCGGCAGGCCCGACGCGGGTAAAGCAGTCCCAGGCAGCAATCGCTACCTGCATCCCGCGCGGATCGGCGTTGCCGACATCTTCAGAAGCGATCGCCAGCAGGCGCCTCGCCACATAGAGCGGATCGCCGCCCGCGGTAATAATGCGCGCATACCAGTAAAGCGCCGCATCGGGCGCTGAGCCGCGCACCGATTTGTGCAGCGCAGAGATCAGGTCGTAAAAGCGGTCGCCCTTGTTGTCAAAGCGCGCGGCGCGCTCGCCGGAGACTTCTGTCAGCAACTGCGGCGTTAGCTCGCGCTTGCCTTGCGCGTTGCTCTCCGCCATATCCGCCATCATTTCCAGCGTATTTAACGCGCGGCGCGCGTCGCCGTTCACCAGCTCGGCGATCATGCGTCGCGTATTGTCAGGCAGGATGATGTCGCTGTCGCCATAACCGCGCGTTTTGTCCTGCATCGCCTGATCGAGCACCTGCTCGATATCTTCAGTGGTGAGCGATTTTAAAAGATAAACGCGCGCGCGTGAGAGCAGCGCAGAGTTAAGCTCAAACGAGGGGTTTTCGGTGGTCGCGCCGATAAAGGTGATGGTGCCATCTTCAATATGCGGCAAGAACGCATCCTGCTGGCTTTTGTTGAAGCGGTGCACCTCATCGACAAACAGAATGGTGCGGCGTCCGACCTGACGGCTATGGCGCGCGCGCTCGATCGCCTCGCGGATCTCTTTAACGCCTGAGGTAACGGCGGAGATACGCTCGACGTCGGCATTGCCGTAGCGCGCGATAATCTCCGCCAGCGTGGTTTTCCCTGTGCCCGGCGGTCCCCAAAGAATCATTGAGTGAAGATGGCCAGCTTCGATGGCGCGCGGCAAAGGCTTACCGGGCGCCAGCAAATGCTGCTGCCCGATATACTGCTTAAGCGTTTCCGGGCGCATACGCGCCGCCAGCGGCTTGAAATCTTCGGAGGAAAAATCCAGAGACAGATTGCCCACGCTTACCTCACTGACGCTGGTCGTCTACCGTCACCCCTTTGGGCGGCGTAAAGGTGAATTTATCCGGGCTGATCGCGCCGTTTTTCTGGCTCTTAAGCTGATAGCTGCTGCGCTGCCCGTCCTGCTCGATGGCGCTGAACTGGTTGATGGTGCCCGCAGGGGTCACAGAGATGGTGAACTGCTTCAGGTTGCCATCGCTGTTTTTCGGCGTCAGTTCGAACGCGTCGCCCTGCTGTTTAATATTGTACTGCTGCCAGTCGCTCGGCTGGTTGCGCGCTATCAGCATAAACGGCGTATTGCTAGTGGCGTTTTTCAGCAGGCTGACGCTGGCCTGTTCAACGAACGGGTTATAAAACCACAGATTCTTGCCGTCAGAGATAATGACGCTTTCGTCCGGCGCGGTCATATGCCAGTTAAATAAGCTGGGACGTTTTACCCAGAGTTCGCCTTCGCCTTCCTGCACGTTGGCGCCGCTGCTGTCGGTCACTTTTTGGCTAAAGCTGGCATGGAAGCTGTTAACCTTGTTCAGACGCTGCTGCAGATCGCTGGAGGCGTCTGCCATAACGCTGGCTGACGCAAAAACGGCCAACAGGCCAGGCACGATTACGCTTAATTTCATCCGCTTCAATTCCTTATTTATCTCTATCCAGTGAATACCGTTTTAATTCTGGCCGCCGTTTTGCCATTGAGCCAGGAGAAAAACCCGAAAGCGTATTCTGATATGAGGGGTAAATGCCGCCTGAACAATGGGCCAGTAAAAACTGGCCCATGATTGTTTGTTGCAAAGCGTTTCGCGCTACATTTCATGCGGCGGCGGAGAGAGCACCTCACGGTTACCGTTATGTCCGGGTTCCGATACGATCCCCTGCGCTTCCATCTGTTCGATAATGCGCGCGGCGCGGTTATAACCGATGCGGAACTGGCGCTGTACGCCGGAGATAGAGGCGCGACGCTTGTCGACCACGAAAGCCACCGCCTGATCGAACAGCGGATCCAGCTCCTCATCGCCCTCAAGGCCACCGCTGCCGCCCTCGCTCTCCTCGCCTGCCGTAATGCTTTCGATATACTGCGGACGCCCGCGCGCTTTCCAGTCCTGCACGACAGCATGCACTTCCTGATCGCGGACGAATGCGCCGTGTACGCGTACCGGCATTGAGGAGTTAGGCGGCATATAGAGCATGTCGCCCATACCCAGCAGCGATTCAGCGCCGCCCTGATCGAGAATGGTGCGCGAGTCGATTTTGCTGGAGACGGTAAAGGCGATGCGCGTCGGGATGTTGGCCTTAATCAGACCGGTAATCACATCCACTGACGGACGCTGCGTAGCAAGCACAAGGTGGATACCTGCCGCGCGCGCTTTCTGCGCCAGACGCGCAATCAGCTCTTCTACTTTCTTACCCACCGCCATCATCAGGTCGGCGAACTCATCCACCAGCACCACGATGTAAGGCAGTTTTTCTAGCACCGGCGGCGTCATATCCATACTGTCGCCCGGTTTCCAGAACGGATCGGGAATAGGACGGCCCATCGCTTCCGCCTGTTCAACTTTTTCGTTGTAGCCCGCCAGGTTACGCACGCCAAGCGCCGACATCAGCTTGTAGCGTCGCTCCATCTCGCCGACGCTCCAGCGCAGCGCGTTAGCCGCGTCTTTCATATCGGTGACGACTTCAGTCAACAGATGCGGAATGCCTTCGTAGACCGACAGTTCCAGCATTTTCGGGTCGATCATGATAAAGCGTACTTCTTCCGGCGTCGCCTTGTAGAGCATGCTGATAATCATGGTGTTGACGCCGACCGACTTACCGGAACCGGTCGTACCGGCCACCAGCAGATGCGGCATTTTCGCCAGATCGGCGACGACCGGCTGACCCGCAATATCTTTACCCAGCACCACGGCCAGCGGCGACGGGTTGTCGCGGAATTTGGCGCAGTCCAGCACTTCGCGCAGATAGACCGTCTGACGATGCTTGTTGGGCAGCTCCAGACCGACATAAGGCTTGCCGGGGATCACCTCAACCACGCGTACGGCAACCGCCGAGAGCGAACGCGCCAGATCGCGCGACAGGTTGGAGATGCGCGCGGCTTTCACGCCCGGCGCCAGATCCAGCTCGAAGCGGGTAATCACCGGGCCAGGCGAGATGCCGACCACTTCCGCCTTGACGCGATAGTCGCCTAAACGGGCTTCGACCAGACGCGCCGTCTGCTCAAGGGCGAACATATCGACCGGCTCCTCCTCCGCTGGCGGCGAGGTCAGCAGATCCAGCGTCGGCAGCGGCGTGGAGGGTTTCTCCAGCGGCTGGTTATGACGCATCAGGAAAGGATGGATCAGGCTGTTATCCAGCGAGCCGGGCTGCGGTGCCTGCGGCTGCGCAGCAACAGGCGTCTGCATCACAGGCGCCTGCTCTGGCTCCCGCTCGGCAGGTGCGAAAGCGGCAGAAACCGTCGGTGCGGCTACCGGCACGACAGGCTGAGCCACCGGCGCTTCCGCTGGCTGCTGCCAGGGCGTATGCGTTGCCGCAGGCGCTTCCGGCTCTGGCGTGCTGGCGATAGTAAAGAGCGGCTCACTCGGGCCTTCATCCACCAGATCGTCCAGCGGTGAGAAATTGAACGCGGAGGAGGTATCCAGGCTCAGGGCTGGCGCCTTCTGTTCCTGCTCGTCGGCACCGTAACGCTGTTGCTGCTGCGCGGCGAACTGCTGCGCCAGCGCGGCCTGTTCGGCGGCCTCTTCGTGATCTTCCTCCTGCTGCCAGCTCTCGCCGTAGCGTTGCTGCTGCTGGCTGGCGAAAGCGTCGCGCAGCTGCGCCTGTTCCTGCGCCTCCTGCTGATGCTCTGACCATTCGGACTGCGCCTCTGCGGGCTGAGACGAGACGTCAGCGCGCTGCTGCTCTTGCGCTTTGGCCTTCTCTTCCGCTATACGCTGAGAAGGCAGCTTAATGCCGTAAGAGGCTAACTCGCGGCGCGTCGGCAGTTTGACCGGCTTAGGACGCGGTAGCGTCGGCCCGATGCCCTGCTTCACCTGCGGATTGTAATTTTCTTCAGGCGCGACATCGAACAGCGGCGTAGAAGCAGCCTGCGCAGCGGCTGTTGCTGCGCCCGCCGTGGCGGCTATATCAGCCGTATCAGCATCGCGCCAGTTGCCCATTTGCGGGCCGTCATCCTCTTCCCAGCTGGTGAAAGCGGGCGCGGACGGCGTTTGCGGCATCTCAAAATGATAGCGCGGCGGCTCAGCAGGGGCCGGCGCGGCTGGCTGAGGTGGTGCTGCCGTAAAGGCGTTGACGGGCTGCTGAGACGCAGCGAACGGACTCGCTGCCGCAGAGTGCGTCGGGGCCGCCGTGACAGGCACAGCGGATGCGGCAGCTGGCGTTGCGGCCGTCTGAGAGGCGAGTGGCGCAGCAGCAGCCTGAGGCGGCATGGCAGCCACCGGCGCTGACGCGGCAGCCGCCTGCGACGGCATGGCGGCGGCAGGAGCAGCGGCACTCTGAGATACGGGCGCTGCGACGCCAGCGGCCTCGGCAGCCGAGGTCAGCGCGGCGTCTGTCGCCGCAGCGGCTTTCGCCAGAAGCGGATCGGCTGCTTCCGAGACTGAATGTTCTGCGCTGGCGCGCGGCGCAGAGAGCAGTACGTCGTCCTCATCTTGTGAGGTCGCCTCAACGCGCGGCGCGGCCGTATCGTCGAACGCCTCTTCATCCTCCTGCCAGGGCTCGTCGCGACGCGAACGGTTACTGGCGAAGGTCAGCACGCCCATCACCACGCCGCCGATGCGCTCGGCGATGGTCAGCCAGGACCAGCCGGTATAGAGCGTAATGCCCGCCGCCCAGACGCAAAGTAGCGCCAGCGTGCCGGTCATTGGACTGAGCCAGGGCGCAATGGCATTGCTTACCAGGCTGCCGATAACGCCGCCGGAGGCGAAATACCAGATGTCATCGGCGTTAAGCGCGGCCAGACCGCAGGTGGTCACCACCAGCGCCAGCACGCCGATCAGGCGCAGGCCGATAGCGAAGTAGTCGATGTAATCCTGTCGATCGCGCTGGCGAAAGGCGATCCAGCACAGCCCGATAATCACCGGTGGAATGGCGTAGGCCATCACGCCGAAAATAAACAGCAGCGTATCCGCCAGCCAGGCTCCCACGCCGCCACCAAGATTATGGATCGGCTCATGCCAGGCGGTTTGCGACCAGCTCGGATCGGAAGGATTAAAGCTGACGAGAGAGACCATCAGATAGACGGCGAAAAGTGAGACGAGAATAAGCAATGCTTCCAGCAGACGACGTCCACTGCTCAGCGGTTTTAACGAAACTTCTTTGTCTTCTGTGTATTCCTGGCTCAAGAGAACTCTCCAGGTGCCTGTAAATTATGAAGGCAACAGCGTCGGGCAAGCCCGACGCTGGTCCTGTATGAATTCACAGGAGTGTATCGAAATATCACAGGTTTTGCACCTGCGCTGCGTTAGCGGGTTTTAATCACCAGCCGATTACTCTGTTTAACCTCTTCCATCACCACGTAAGTACGGGTGTCATTGACCCCCGGCAGGCGCAGCAGGGTTTCACCAAGCAGCTTACGGTAGGCGGACATATCCGGCACGCGCGTTTTCAACAGGTAGTCGAAGTCACCGGAAACCAGGTGACACTCTTGAGTTTCCTCAAGTTTTTGCACGGCGGCGTTAAACTGTTCAAATACGTCCGGCGCGCCACGATTCAGAGTAATCTCAACGAAAACCAGCAGTGACGCATCTAGATAGTGCGGGTTAAGTTGCGCGGTATAGCCAAGAATAAAACCCTGACGCTCCAGACGACGCACACGCTCAAGACATGGCGTAGGCGATAATCCTACGCGTTTGGAAAGCTCTACGTTGGAAATACGACCATCTTTCTGAAGTTCATTCAGAATGTTTCTGTCGATTCTGTCGAGATCTTTTCCGGGGCGTTTCTTATTGTCTACCATTATTATTGTCTCTCTTAATTCCTTCCCTTTACCTGCCACGCCCTGGAAACGTTCACTGTTCAAGGCATTATTGAAGTGAAGAATCAGAGCCTGTGCGCTGTCGCGCATCCATCCGCATGACGCATGTTGTCTGTCCACATCATGCGTCATTACCCATGTCAGGCTGTAATTTATCGGGAAAAAAGGGCAAAACGAGGAACGAAACCCTGTTTTGACTCTCTCCTTCTTCTTCGCTTCTCTCATTGTTTTCGCAAAAGCGCAGGCGATTGTCAAAGTAAAAAGACCAAATTCAGGACAAGATGCCAGACAGACCGCTGGGTAACTGTTTTTAAATGAGAATTTTTATACTTTTGCACCAGCAATAACCGATTATTGCCCCCTTTTAGCGCAACCGGCGTGCAGAACCCCAACTTATCGTCTACGCCGTTTGCAGCTATCGGTAACAAAATTCCCCAGCCCTTTTTTTGCCTCGGTAAATTCCCTACAATCCCAGGTCATGTTGTCAGCCGAATGAAACTGAGGATCCTATGAGTACGGCCAAACACAGTAAATTGCTCATTCTGGGCTCCGGTCCGGCGGGTTATACCGCAGCGGTCTATGCGGCGCGCGCCAACCTGAATCCAGTGCTGATTACCGGCCTCGAAAAAGGCGGTCAGTTGACCACCACAACCGAGGTAGAGAACTGGCCCGGCGACCCGCACGATCTCACTGGTCCCTCGCTGATGGAGCGCATGCATGAGCATGCCGAGAAATTCAACACCGAAATCATTTTTGACCATATTCATACTGTCGATCTGCTGAACCGTCCGTTCCGTCTCACCGGCGACAGCGGCGAATACACTGCCGACGCGCTGATTATCGCGACCGGCGCCTCTGCGCGCTATCTGGGTCTGCCTTCTGAAGAGGCGTTTAAAGGTAAAGGCGTTTCCGCCTGCGCCACCTGCGACGGCTTCTTCTACCGGAATCAGAAAGTCGCGGTGATCGGCGGCGGCAACACGGCGGTGGAAGAGGCGCTTTACCTGGCGAACATCGCCGCGGAAGTGCATCTGATTCACCGTCGCGACAGCTTCCGCGCGGAAAAAATCCTGATTGACCGCCTGATGGAGAAAGTGCGCAATGGCAATATCGTGCTGCATACCGATCGCACGCTGGAAGAAGTAGTCGGCGATCAGATGGGCGTTACCGGTCTGACGCTGCGCTCAACGCTTAACGAGGCGGAAACCGAGTCGCTGGAAGTGGCAGGCCTGTTCGTCGCTATCGGACACAGCCCGAATACGGCGATCTTCGAGGGGCAGCTGGCGCTGGAAAACGGCTATATCAAAGTGCAGTCCGGCCTGCATGGCAACGCAACGCAGACCAGCATTCCCGGCGTGTTCGCTGCGGGCGACGTTATGGATCATATCTATCGTCAGGCAATCACCTCGGCGGGCACAGGCTGTATGGCTGCGCTGGACGCCGAGCGTTATCTGGATGGCCTGGTTAAAAACGATCGGTAACTTGTTAATTATCTGATCTTATTTATGCGAGGCGGCTGTTTTTCAGTCGCCTTTTTTTATGCCGTCGTGCTAGATTCGTCAGCCTGAAGAGCAATCCCCCTCTTTTTTCGTGGGTTATCGACAACGCTTACGGTCTCGCATGAATAAAACCCGGCAACAGGAACTGATTCGCTGGCTGCGCCAGCAACGCGCTTTTGGCGGCCGCTGGCTGCGGTTGACGTCACTGTTTGGGCTGGCCAGCGCGCTGGTTATCATCGCCCAGGCCTGGCTGCTGGCTTTCTTGCTACAGGCGCTGATTGTTGAACAGCGACTGCGCAGCGAGCTTCTTCTCCCCTTTTCCCTTCTGCTGCTCTGCTTCGCACTGCGCGCCTTGCTTAACTATGCGCGCGAGGCCGCAGGCTTTCGCGCTGGTCAGGCGATTCGTCAGGCGCTGCGTCAGCAGGTGCTGGATCGCCTTTCCGATCTTGGCCCCGCCTGGATCCGCGGCAAACCGGCGGGCAGCTGGGCGACGCTGCTGCTGGAGCAGATTGAGGAGATGCAGGAGTATTACGCGCGCTATCTGCCGCAGATGACGCTGGCGGCGCTGATCCCCTTATGCATTCTGCTGACCGTTTTCCCGCTAAACTGGGCAGCCGGTCTGATCTTGCTCGCCACGGCGCCGCTGATCCCGCTGTTTATGGCGCTGGTTGGCATGGGCGCGGCCGACGCCAACCGCCGCAACTTTGTTGCGCTGGCGCGCCTCAGCGGCGACTTCCTTGACCGTCTGCGCGGACGCGAGACTCTGCGTCTGTTTCACCGCGCCGAAGCGGAAACCGCCGTTATCGCCTCCTCCACCGCGGATTTTCGCCTGCGCACCATGGAAGTGCTGCGCCTCGCCTTTCTCTCCTCTGCCGTACTGGAGTTTTTCGCTTCGCTGGCCATCGCGGTCGTTGCGGTCTACTTCGGCTTTTCCTACCTCGGCGAGCTTCATTTCGGCGCGTATGGACAAGGCGTAACGCTGTTTGCTGGTTTCGTCGCGCTGATCCTGGCGCCGGAATTCTTCCAGCCGCTGCGCGATCTCGGCGCTTTTTATCATGCGAAAGCGCAGGCGGTCGGCGGCGCGGACGCCCTTGAGCGCTTTATGCACGAGAGTCCCCAGCCTGAACGCCCTGACGGCTCGGCGCAGCTGGCAGACAACGCGGCGCTCGCTATCGTCGCGCAGGATCTGGTTGCGCTGAGCGTGGATAACCAACGCCTGTGCGGCCCGCTCAGCTTTAGCCTGCAAGCTGGCCAGCGCATCGCGCTGGTGGGCCAGAGCGGCGCGGGAAAAACCGTACTGATGAACGTGCTCCTCGGCTTTCTGCCTTATCAGGGATCGCTTCGCATTAACGGCGTTGAGCTGCGTGAAATGGGTCGCGCATACTGGCACCGGCAGATCGCCTGGCTTGGGCAAAATCCCCAGTTGCCCGCCGACACGCTGCGCGACAATATTGTGATGGGCAGCGCACGTCGCGATGACGATTTGGACACCTTGCTGGATGAGTGCGGCGTCAGCGAATTTCTGCCGCGACTCTCTGCTGGCGTACAGACGCCTGTCGGCGACGATGGTGCCGGGCTTTCAGTAGGACAGGCGCAGCGCATCGCGCTGGCGCGTGCGCTCTATAAGCCCGCCCGTCTGCTGCTGCTGGACGAGCCCGCCGCCAGCCTCGACAGCCGCAGCGAACAGCATGTGATGCGCGCGCTTGATAAAGCGTCGCGTCGGCAGACCACGTTGATGATCACCCACCAGCTCGATCAGCTGCAGCACTGGGAAGCCATCTGGGTGATGCAGGATGGCAGGCTGGTACAGCAAGGCAGCTGGCAGGCGCTGCTCGCCGAACCTGGCCCGTTTAGTCAGATGGTCTCGCATCGTCAGAGGGAGATTTGCTGATGTCCGCACTGCGTCCTTTCCTGCGCCTGTTTTTGCGTCACCCTTACCGACTGTCGCTGGGCGTGCTGCTCGCTATCGTTACGCTGCTCGCCAGTATCGGCCTGCTGGCGCTCTCAGGCTGGTTTCTGGCTGCCTCCTCGCTGGCGGGTATCGCCGGGCTTTACAGCTTTAACTATATGCTGCCGGCTGCAGGCGTACGCGGCGCGGCTATCACGCGCACTGCTGCCCGCTATTTTGAGCGGCTGGTTAGCCATGACGCGACCTTCCGCGTTCTGCAGCATCTGCGCGTCTTTACCTTCAGCCGCCTTATTGCGCTGGCACCGGGCCAGCTGGCGGCGTTCCGTCAGGGCGATCTGCTCAACCGTTTCGTTGGCGACGTTGATATGCTCGATCACCTCTATCTGCGGGTGATCGCACCGCTGGCAGGCGCATTCGTGGTGATTGTAGTGGTGACGCTGGGCATCAGCCTGGTGGACGCGCGGCTGGCGCTGGTGCTGGGCGGCATTATGCTGACGACGCTGCTGGTGATGCCGCCGCTGTTTTACCGTCTGGGCGCGCCAGCCGGTCGCGCCATTACGCAACAGCGTGCGCGCTGGCGTCTGCAGTTAATGTACTGGCTGAGCGGGCAGGCTGAACTGGCAATTTATGGCCTTTCCGAACGCTGGCGTCAGCAGCTTGATCAGGATGAAGGCCGCTGGCAGGCTGCGCAGCGTCAGCAGCAGCGCTTACAGGCGCTGTCGCAAAGCCTGCTGCTGCTGATAAGCGGCGCGACCGTGACGCTGCTGCTGTGGATGAGCGCGGATGGCGTGACGCAGGCTTCCTCGCCCGGCGCGCTTATCGCGCTGGTGGTATTTTGCGCGCTCGCCGCGTTTGAAGCGCTGGCCCCGGTTGCCGGCGCTTTTCTGCCGCTGTCGCAGGTTATCGCCGCCGCTGAGCGCGTTAACGGCATCATCGATCAGGCGCCCGCGATTCGTTTTCCCGATAAGTCGACAAGTGAGCCCGGCAGCCTTTCGGTAGCGATTGATAAGGTCAGCTTCCACTATCCGCATCGTCCCGAAGCGGTGCTGGATAATTTTTCGCTGCAGGTGCGAGCAGGTGAACGCATAGCCCTGCTCGGCCCCACCGGCTGCGGTAAATCCACGCTGCTGGCGTTGCTGACGCGCGCATGGGAGGTGGAAACTGGCTCCGTTGCGCTACAAAACGTCGATCTGCGCAGCTGGGATGAAAAATCGCTGCGTCAGCGCATTAGCGTAGTGACGCAGCGCGTGCACCTGTTTAACCAGACGCTGCGCGAGAACCTGCGGGTAGCGCGCCCCGACGCCAGCGATGCGCAGCTCAGCCGCGTTCTGCACCAGACAGGCCTGTCGCGCCTGCTGGAAAGCGAAGAAGGACTCAACGCCTGGCTCGGCGAAGGAGGCCGTTCGCTGTCGGGCGGCGAACTGCGCCGCCTGGCAATTGCGCGGGCGCTGCTGCACGACGGCGATCTCTGGCTGCTGGATGAACCCACTGAAGGGCTCGATGCCGCCACGGAGTACCAGATTTTAGCGCTGCTGCAGCAGGTTACAGCCGGTAAAACCCTGATTATGGTGACGCACCGGCTGAGCGGTCTGGACACGCTGGATCGCATCTGCGTAATGGAAAACGGCCAGATCGCTGAAGAAGGCCCGCATCACGAATTAATCTCAAAAGAGGGACGCTACTGGCATTTTCAGCAGCGCTTTGCGCTATAGTCTTAGCGAAAAACCGACGAGTAGAGATGCGATGAGACTGGTGCAACTGTCACGGGAATCCCTTCATTTTCCTCCGCCAGAGATGGCGCTGCGTGAGCCAAACGGCCTGCTGGCGATGGGCGGCGATCTCTCCCCTGCTCGCCTGCTCAGTGCCTACCAGCGCGGCATTTTCCCCTGGTTTTCGCCTGGCGATCCCATTTTGTGGTGGTCGCCCGATCCGCGTGCGGTACTGCTGCCGGAATCTTTTCACCTCAGCCGCAGCATGGCGCGTTTTCATCGCCGCTCGCCGTTTCGCGTGACCATGAATCAGGCGTTTTTCGACGTAGTCGAAGGCTGCGCCGCCGGCCGTCAGGAAGGAACATGGATCACCTTTGAGGTGAAGCGCGCCTGGCAGCGTCTCTATGAACTGGGGCATGCGCACTCTATAGAAGTGTGGCTGGACCGGCAGCTGGTAGGCGGCATGTACGGCCTCGCGCTGGGACAGATTTTCTGCGGCGAGTCGATGTTCAGCCGGAGCGAGAACGCCTCGAAAACCGCCCTTCTGGTATTTTGCCAGCATTTCATTAAACATCAGGGCCGGCTGGTGGATTGCCAGGTTTTAAATCCGCACACGGCCTCGCTGGGCGCGCGCGAGATACCGCGCGCTGACTATCTGCAGTATGTTCAGTCTCTTGCCTGGCAGCCTGTCAACGCCGGTTGCTGGCGCACTCAGACCCTTTTTTAAGCCTGCGCAGATGTTTTGCACACAAACAGACGTAAAAGTGGTATAATAGCCGCGTTTGGTATGTCGTCCGCGCTTCGCAACGGCGAGCCGGAATTGCTAGGCTGGGAATCACAACGCACTCCCGGAACTGTTTCAGATGAGCGCGTGTTACCGCCTACTGATGCAAATTCTTAGCCCGTTAATCCCCCGCAGACGTCACATAAACACCCGAATTTAACCGAGATGCTCGCGCCCCTCGCGCGAAGCACGGCGAAGCGTTGGCTTTACCGCCAACGTTTCTTTACATAAATCGTGGAATTCGGCATTATCTTGCCGGTTCACTGAAAGCTAGTCCACCCAGAGGATTCGATGGCTAAAGAAGACAATATTGAAATGCAAGGTACCGTACTTGATACGTTACCTAACACCATGTTCCGTGTAGAACTCGAAAACGGTCACGTGGTTACCGCTCATATCTCCGGTAAAATGCGCAAAAACTATATCCGCATCCTGACGGGCGACAAAGTGACTGTTGAGCTGACCCCGTACGACCTGAGCAAAGGCCGCATTGTCTTCCGTAGTCGCTAAGCGGCTCCGTTTCGCTTTCGCCGCCTGAACGGCGGTGAAAAAAAAGGCCAGATTCGCATCTGGCCTTTTCTATTTCTACCTTACGGCGCTTAGTGAACCGTACCTTCCGTTTTGCGTTTTTCCGCGCTGAGGAAGTGATAAGTCAACTGGTTCTTCTCTTTGTCGAGCGCCACCGAGACCGATCCCCCATCCACCAGCGAGCCAAACAGCAATTCGTTGGCCAGCGGTTTCTTGAGGTTTTCCTGCACCGTACGCGCCATAGGACGGGCACCCATCGCCTTGTCGTAGCCTTTCTCCGCCAGCCAGTCGCGCGCTTCGTCGCTGACTTCCAGCGAAACGCCCTTCGCATCCAGCTGCGCCTGCAGTTCGACAATAAACTTGTCCACAACCTGATGAATCACTTCCTGTGACAGGTGACGGAACCAGATAATATTGTCGAGACGGTTGCGGAACTCTGGCGTAAAGATCTTTTTGATCTCTTCCATCGCATCAGTGCTGTTGTCCTGATGGATCAGACCAATCGATTTACGCTCGGTTTCACGTACGCCCGCGTTGGTGGTCATGACCAGCACCACGTTGCGGAAGTCCGCTTTACGGCCGTTGTTATCCGTCAGCATGCCGTTGTCCATCACCTGCAGCAGCAGGTTAAAGACATCCGGATGTGCCTTCTCGATTTCATCGAGCAGCACCACCGCATGCGGATGTTTAATCACCGCATCGGTCAGCAGACCGCCCTGATCGAAGCCGACATAGCCCGGAGGCGCACCAATCAGGCGGCTGACCGTATGACGTTCCATATACTCAGACATATCGAAACGCAGCAGCTCAATGCCCAGCGCTTTCGCCAGCTGTACCGTTACCTCGGTTTTCCCTACGCCAGTCGGGCCGGCGAACAGGAAGGAACCGACAGGTTTACGCTCCTGGCCCAGCCCGGCGCGGCTCATTTTGATCGCTTCAGTCAGCGCTTCAATGGCGTTATCCTGGCCGAACACCAGCATTTTCAGGCGATCGCCGAGATTTTTCAGCGTGTCGCGGTCGGTTGCCGAAACGCTCTTCTCAGGAATACGCGCGATCCGCGCCACCACGGACTCAATATCCGCCACGTTGATGGTTTTCTTGCGCTTGCTGGCCGGCATCAGGCGCGCCCGCGCGCCAGCCTCGTCGATCACATCGATCGCCTTATCTGGCAGATGACGGTCGTTGATATATTTCACCGCCAGCTCAACCGCTGCGCGCACCGCTTTCGCGGTATAACGCACATCGTGGTGCGCTTCATATTTTGGCTTCAGCCCGTTCAGAATCTGAACGGTTTCGTCCATCGTCGGCTCAGTGATATCGATCTTCTGGAAGCGGCGCGCCAGAGCGCGATCTTTTTCGAAGATATTGCTGAACTCCTGATAGGTGGTGGAGCCCATCACGCGGATTTTACCGCTGGAGAGCAGCGGCTTAATCAGGTTAGCCGCATCCACCTGGCCGCCGGAAGCCGCGCCTGCGCCGATGATGGTGTGAATCTCATCGATAAACAGGATGCTGCTGTTGTCCTGCTCCAGCTGTTTCAGCAAGGCTTTGAAGCGCTTCTCAAAGTCGCCGCGATATTTCGTGCCCGCCAGCAGCGAACCGATATCGAGCGAATAGATGGTGCAATCCTTCATCACTTCCGGCACGTCGCCCTGCACGATACGCCAGGCGAGACCTTCTGCAATGGCGGTTTTACCAACGCCCGATTCGCCCACCAGCAGCGGGTTGTTTTTACGACGACGGCACAGTACCTGAATGGTGCGCTCCAGCTCTTTGTCGCGACCAATCAGCGGATCGATTCCGCCGACGCGAGCAAGCTGATTGAGATTGGTGGTGAAGTTTTCCATACGATCCTCCCCGCCTGCTTGCTCTTCGTTAACCGGATTCTCACTGTGCGGCGCCTGACCAGGTTCATCTTTGCGCGTACCGTGAGAAATGAAGTTCACCACGTCGAGACGGCTGACTTCATGTTTGCGCAGCAGATAAGCCGCTTGCGACTCCTGCTCGCTGAAGATGGCGACCAGCACATTGGCGCCAGCGACTTCGCTGCGACCCGATGACTGGACATGGAATACCGCGCGCTGCAGTACGCGCTGGAAGCTGAGCGTGGGTTGGGTATCGCGCTCTCCTTCACTGGCGGGCAGCACCGGTGTGGTTTGTTCGATGAAAGCTTCGAGTTCTTGCCGCAGCGCGACAAGATCGACGGTACAGGCTTCCAGTGCCTCTCTGGCCGACGGGTTGCTGAGCAGTGCCAGCAACAAATGCTCGACGGTCATAAACTCATGACGGTGCTCACGCGCTCTGGCGAAAGCCATGTTTAAACTGAGTTCCAGTTCTTGATTGAGCATTAGGCACCTCCCCCAATTATCGCTCTGACAACCTCACCTTCACTATATGAGGGCGAGTTCAGGCTTTTTCCAGCGTACACAGCAATGGATGCTGATTCTCCCGTGCGTAATTGTTCACCATAGCGACTTTGGTCTCCGCCACTTCGGCGGTAAAAACACCGCAGATCGCTTTCCCGTGGTAGTGAACTTTCAGCATCAGTTGCGTTGCACGTTCAACATCATAAGAAAAGAACTTTTGCAGAACGTCAATAACAAATTCCATAGGTGTATAATCGTCATTATTCAGAATGACTTTATACATAGAGGGCGGCTGCAGCCCCTCTTTCGCTTTGTCTTCGGCCAGGTGTTCAAAGTTAAGCCAGTCGTTAGTATTTGCCATAATGTTCCGTTGAAATTCTGCACATCGGTACGGACGGTTAACTGTCCATACGTAGAGTTTAACACGCTTGTCAAGCACCCCTCCGCCACCGTGATTTTTTGCGAAAAAAACCGCGCGCGACCTGTATCACAAAATTCGCAATAGCGTTAACCGCTTCAAATTTTAATGATTTTATCCCCGCGCTCTCTGGTGGTTTGCTTGACGCCAGGGTCTCTTTCTCTACATTCTACAGACACAAGCTGATTGAGTTTTAAACAAACTCGACCCCAGCTTCAATTTACTCACCTGGTTATCAAATGTCTTGCGAGGGAAGTAAAAGCATGGAGACGGGTACTGTTAAATGGTTCAATAACGCTAAGGGCTTCGGCTTTATCTGTCCGATCGGTGGCGGAGAAGATATCTTCGCGCACTACTCTACGATTCAGATGGATGGTTACAGAACATTAAAAGCCGGCCAACAAGTTCAGTTTGATGTTCATCAAGGCCCGAAAGGCAATCATGCCAGCCTGATCGTGCCGGTGGACGCTGTACAGCACGCCTGAACTGCTATCACCCCATTCTGAACGCTCCCCCAAAAAATGCCAGCCGTGTCGCTGGCATTTTATTTTCTTGCGCACGTGCGGTTAATCCGCCTTGCCGCGCGCCAGCCACATTACGCGGGAAAACATCTGGCGCATCAGCGGCGGCATCGCCTCCTCTCCGCGTTCGGCGGCGGCCGTCGCCACGGCGATTGCCAGCTCCGGCTTGGAGGCGTGCTGGAGAGCTTTGGTAATGATACGCCTGGGACTCATGGCAACATTTAACGGCAGGTGCGCCATCTGCAGATAAACTTCCTGGAAACCCGCTTTGAAAAGAAAGTGCTCCATATCCAGCGCCGGCAGTTGGGTCAGATAGTGCTCGCTTTCATCATGCGGCTGAAGCTGGCTGCGCGTCGTGGCGGCATATTTATTGCCGGCGTCGTCTCCATCGGTCAGCACATGCCAGGCGATGCCCATGCGCGCGGCGAATTTCAGCAGCGGCTTCAGGCCGGATTGCGCAAACTCAATCACTTTTACGCCTTCCGCCGCGAAGTGATAGCCGCACTGACGCGCCAGCTCATTGATAATCCACACTTCGGTTTCCCCTTCCACCAGCAGCCAGCAACGGGCGAACAGGGCCGACGGACGGTTAACGCGAATATGAAAGCCGATACGGCGGCTCTCTTCCGCGCTAAGCCCCTGCGGGCCAATACGCCAGGCGGCGACGCGCGTCGGCTCGCGCACCAGACGGCAGACGTTTTCTACCGGTGTCAGCGACAGCAATTCGCCGGAGTTGGTGGTCGCAATTTTCTGCAGCGGAATAAGATCGAGCAGATTCCAGGTCACCGACAGCATAATTGGATGCAGCCGGGTTTCCGGATCTTCAATCAGCAACAGGGGACGCGCCTGAGGCGAGAGCGTCGCCGCGCCGCGCGCCTGCGCCAGCAGAACGAACATGCGCAGCAGAACGATCTGACGGCTGCGCGAATCCGTTTCGCCGATAAGCCGGTTGAGCCTATCCAGCGCGCGCCAGCCGTGTGCCCCGTCGCGCCTATGCGGATCGCTGCGCCGGGCGCGGCCGTCAGCGGGTTGCAGCACCAGAAAGTAGTGCTCCATCAGCTGCTGCATGGTCGCTACGCCCTGCCGCAGCGTTTCATCGCTGAGCTGATGCGGCTGCGACGCCAGCTGGCGCGTCAGGCTGTCGATATCCCCCGCCAGGGCGCTCAGCTGCGCGCTGTGCGCCTGCGCATCGCTTTCATCATGGCGCGAGCGTCGGCTAAAGCGGGCATCGCGCAGACGCAGCACCGGATGCAGCCGCACCAGCTGCCTTATCGCCTCCTCGCTGCCCGCCAGCGGCAACACCTCGCCGTCGGCGCGCAAAAAGCGGCGCGAGGCGGTGACTTCCGTTTCGCGTAGCCGCGCGCGGGTGCTGAAGTAGAGCCGCCGCACCCCCTGCGTGTCGCGCTGCCAGAACGGCGAGAAAACTGCATCCTGCTCCTCGTCGTTGTCGTCGCGAAAATGGAACACGACCTGCAGCCGCCGCATCCGCGTCTCGCTGTTGCCTGGCGTAAAGTGAAAATCGTGCCGGGTGAACGAATAAAAGGTTTCCTGCGGGGCAAGCAGCAGGCTCATCGCGTCCAGCAAACTCGATTTACCCCAGGCGTTCTCTCCAATAAGTACGTTAGTCTGGGTGAGCGGCAGCGATAAATGATTAATGCCGCGAAACCCGGTAATTTCGATTTGTTCCAGAATCATCGGCGTCCATCCTCAGGTTCATTCAGGCTGCTGTTATGCAAGGGTTTACTCTATCAGCCTTTTTCGCTAGCGTGTCGGCACTCTCTGCAAGGAAAAGCATCTGTTATGTATTCTGGACTCCTTATCATCCTGCTGCCGCTGGTGGTGGGCTGGCTGCTGCCGCTGCATCAGCCCGTTTTTTTACGACTGGTGAATCGCCTGCTGGGCTGGATGGTCTATATCATCCTGTTTTTTATGGGTATCAGTCTCGCCTTTCTTGATAATCTCAGCAGCAACCTCTTGAGCGTGTTTCATATCGCGCTGGTAAGCGCGCTGGCGATCCTGCTGTGCAACCTGCTGGCGCTGCGCCTGCTGGAAAAAAATCGCCCCTGGCAGCATAAGCATAAACAGGAAACCCTGCCGTCGCGGCTGCGAATGGCGCTCGATTCGCTCACGCTGTGCGGCGTAGTGGTGGTGGGCTTTCTCACCGGACTGACGCAGCTTGCCTTTTTGCGCCACGCCTCAACCGCCAGCGAGTACGCGCTGATCTTTTTGCTGTTTCTTGTCGGCATACAGCTGCGCGGCAGCGGCATGACGCTGCGTCAGATCCTGCTTAATCGCCGCGGCATGCTGGTATCGGTCGTGGTGCTGTTGAGCGCGCTGCTGGGCGGCGTGATTGCCGCCGCGCTGCTGGGGCTGCCGCTGAAAACCGGCCTGGCGCTGGCCAGCGGTTTCGGCTGGTACTCCCTCTCCGGCATTCTGATGACCGAGGCGTTCGGCCCGGTGATCGGCAGTGCCGCATTTTTTAACGATCTGCTGCGCGAGCTGACCGCTATTATGCTGATCCCGGCCTTGATCGCCCGGCATCGCTCCTGCGCGCTGGGCCTGTGCGGCGCGACAGCGATGGATTTCACCCTGCCAGTGCTGCAGCGTGCGGGCGGCAATGAGATTGTCCCGGCAGCCATAGTACACGGTTTTGTGATGAGCCTGCTGGCACCGCTGCTGATCGCCTTTTTCTCTGCCTGACGTACAGCGCACTGTTTCACGGCTAATGCAGCGCACTTTTTCACGGCTGGAAATGTGAAAGCTTGTCTAGTCTTTTTCTTTTGTCCGCCATCGGGAAGATGGCTTACCGCCAGAGGAGAACACGATGAAACAGACCGTTGCGGCGCTGATCGCGAAAACGCTGGAAAACGCAGGTGTAAAACGTATCTGGGGGGTGACCGGAGACTCCCTGAATGGGCTGAGCGACAGCCTGAACCGCATGGGCACTATCGAATGGATGCCGACGCGCCATGAAGAAGTTGCCGCCTTTGCCGCTGGCGCAGAAGCCCACGTCAGCGGCGAGCTGGCGGTGTGCGCCGGTTCCTGTGGGCCTGGCAACCTGCATCTGATTAATGGCCTGTTCGACTGCCACCGCAACCGCGTGCCGGTGCTGGCAATCGCCGCGCATATTCCTTCCAGCGAGATTGGCAGCGGCTATTTTCAGGAGACCCATCCGCAGGAGCTATTCCGCGAGTGCAGCCACTACTGCGAGCTGGTGTCCAGCCCGGAGCAGCTGCCGCAGGTGCTGGGCATCGCCATGCGCAAGGCGATCCTGAATCGCGGCGTATCCGTCGTGGTCCTGCCGGGCGATGTGGCATTGAAGCCTGCGCCGGAGAGCGCCTCCGCTGAGTGGTATCCCCCGCAGCTGCCGCAGGTTGTGCCGCAGGAGAGCGAGCTGGCGCTGCTGGCGCAAACCCTGAACGACGCCGGCAATATCACGTTACTGTGCGGCAGTGGCTGCGCCGGCGCGCATGACGAAGTGGTGCGGCTGGCGGAGACGCTCAAGGCGCCGATAGTCCATGCGCTGCGCGGCAAAGAGCATCTGGAGTATGACAACCCGTATGATGTCGGCATGACCGGGCTGATCGGCTTCTCCTCCGGCTATCACGCCATGATGAATGCCGATACGCTGCTGCTGCTCGGCACCAAATTCCCCTATCGCGCCTTCTATCCGGAACACGCGAAAATCATTCAGATTGATATCAATCCCGGCAGTCTCGGCGCGCACTGCCATCTCGATCAGGCGTATGTCGGCGCGGTGAAGCCGACGCTGCAGGCGCTGCTGCCGCGACTGGTGAAGAAAAGCGATCGTCATCATCTCGACAGCGCGCTGGAACATTACGCCGATGCGCGCAAAGGGCTGGATGAGCTGGCTAACGCCAACGACAAACAGGCGATTCATCCGCAGTATCTGGCGCAGCAGATTAGCCACTACGCCAGTGATAACGCGATTTTCACCTGCGACGTCGGCACGCCCACCGTCTGGGCCGCGCGCTATCTGAAGATGAACGGACGTCGCCGCCTGCTGGGCTCTTTCAACCACGGTTCGATGGCCAATGCTATGCCGCAGGCGCTTGGCGCTCAGGCGCTGAACCGCGATCGTCAGGTGGTGGCGCTGTGCGGCGACGGCGGCTTCAGCATGCTGATGGGCGACTTTATCACCCTGGCGCAGCTCAAGCTGCCGGTGAAGCTGGTGATCTTTAACAACAGCGTGCTGGGCTTTGTCGCCATGGAGATGAAGGCGGGCGGCTACCTCACCGACGGCACCGAGCTGGATAACCCTGACTTCGCCGCCATTGCCGAAGCCTGCGGTATTAAGGGCATCCGCGTGGAAAAAGCCTCTGAGCTTAACGGCGCGCTGGAGCAGGCCTTTGCCCATCCCGGCCCGGTGTTGGTAGATGTCATCACCGCCAAAGAGGAGCTGGCGATGCCGCCGCAAATCAAGATGGAGCAGGCGAAAGGCTTCAGTATCTATATGCTGCGTGCGATTCTGAATGGTCGCGGCGATGAAGTAGTGGAGCTGGCGAAAACCAACTGGCTGCGGTAAAAGAGAAAGAGAACGGCGGGCGCTGATGCTCTTTTCAGCGCGCTGGAAGTCTGAAAAGTGGGTGTCATGGGCAGAAGAGCAAAGCGTCCCGCGTCAGGGATGTGCCTTGCGCCTCCTTGCGAACGGCTCATGTCACCCGCTTCGGCACCTGTTGTTAATCTTAACGGGCGTTTACGCCCGTTTTTCTTTTCTCAGGAGAGCAACGTGATCGATTTACGCAGTGATACCGTGACCCGGCCCAGCGCCGCGATGTTGCAGGCGATGATGGCCGCCGAAACCGGCGACGACGTCTATCGCGACGACCCGACCGTGAATGCGCTTGAGGCGGAAGCCGCGCGCCTCAGCGACAAAGAGGCCGCGCTATTCTTCCCTACCGGCACCCAGGCGAATCTGGTGGCGCTGCTGAGCCACTGCGAACGCGGCGATGAATATATCGTTGGCCAGCAGGCGCATAACTACAAATATGAAGCGGGCGGCGCGGCGGTGCTGGGCAGCATTCAGCCGCAGCCGATCCTCGCCGCCGACGATGGCACGCTGCCGCTCGATTTAGTCGCGGCCGCCATCAAGCCGGATGATATTCACTTTGCGCGGACTCGCCTGCTCAGCCTGGAAAATACCCACCACGGCAAGGTGCTGCCGCTCGACTATCTTGCCCGCGCCTTTGACTTCAGCCGCGAACGCAAACTGGCGCTGCATATCGACGGCGCGCGCATCTTTAACGCGGTGGTGGCGCAAAACGTTACGCTGGAAGCGATCGCGCGCTACTGCGATACCCTGACTATCTGCCTGTCGAAAGGACTGGGCACGTCGGTGGGATCGCTGCTGTGCGGTGATAAGGCCTATATCGAACGCGCCCGCCGCTGGCGCAAAATGGCGGGCGGCGGTATGCGCCAGGCGGGCATTCTGGCGGCGGCCGGTCTCTATGCGCTGCAGCACAATGTGGCGCGTCTGAAAGAGGATCACGACAACGCCGCGTGGCTCGGCCAGCAGCTGCAGCAGGCGGGCGTTGAGGTGGTAGATCAGCAGACTAATATGCTGTTCGTGCGCGTGCCCGCAGAGCAGGTCCATGCGCTGCAAAGCTGGTTTGCCCAGCGCGACGTACTGATAAGCGTCGGGCCGGTGACGCGCATCGTGACGCATCTTGATGTCGATCGTCATGCGCTGGAGCAGCTGGTAGCGCACTGGAAAGCGTTTCTGCAGCGTTAACCGCCATACTTCTCCAGCAGCGCTTCGGCTATCGCCAGGGTTTCCGCATCCGGCAGGCCGCGATAGTCCGCCGGACGAAAATGCATCTGGAACGCCGCGATCAGCTGCTGTTGCTGGCGCGGCGTAGTCGCGCCGCTGACGTCATAGCCGTAGCGCGACAGCGCCGACAGCAGCGTTTCTGCTTCTACCGGCGCTGTTGCCGCCCTTCCCGCTAAATAGCGCTGTACGCGAGCCGCCTCCGGCCAGGCACCGATGCCCTGCTGCGCCAGCTGACGCCAGGGAAACAGCGGGCCGGGGTCCTGCTTGCGCTGCGGCGCGACATCGCTGTGGCCGACAATATTCTCCGGCGCAATGGCGTAGCGTTGAGCAATATCCTTCAGCAAGGGTATCAGCGCGGCGATCTGCGCATCAGTAAAGGGCTGCCAGTCGCGCCCGGTTAACGTGCGCGTGTAGCCGCGATTCACCAGCTCAATGCCGATCGAGGTATCGTTAATGCGCGTTGCGCCGCGCCAGAAGCTAGGGCCAGCATGCCAGGCGAGCTGGCTCTCCGGCACCAGCTGCCAGACCACATGTTTTCCGGCGCGCTGCGGCGGCTGGCGAGGAATAAGGTAGTGGGCGCTGACGTCGCGATCGGTCAGCGTCGCCAGCGAAGAGGGAAAATCTTCGGCGGTATAGTGAATGACAACCACTTTAATACGCGGCCTGGCGCCGTAAGCGGGATGCTGCGTATCAACCCAGTAGCCCTGCCGCGATTCCACTCCGCTCTGGCATCCCGCCAGCAGCAGCGTCAGCGCCGCCAGCCAAAGCCTCAACGCAGGATCACCGCCGTACCGGTCACGCTGACCATCAGCATGCTGCCGTCCTTGCCCACGGTTTCATAATCGATATCAATACCGACCACCGCGTTGGCGCCCAGCGATTTCGCCTGCGCTTCCAGCTCTTCAAAGGCGATCTCACGCGCCTTGCGCAGCTCTTTCTCATAGGCGCCGGAACGTCCGCCGACCACATCGCGGATACCAGCGAAAAAGTCGCGGAAAATGTTCGCGCCGAGGATAGCTTCGCCGGTAACGACGCCGCAGTAATCGCTGATGCTGTGTCCTTCCAGGGTGGGCGTGGTGGAAAATTTCATCGCTCTCTCCTTATATGAAATGGCGTGCAAGGCTCTTTCGACTAAAAAGCACGGCTATACTCTATGCTAAAAATGACGCTTTGCCAGAGACAATAAGGAAATCGAGATGAGAAACAAAGCCTTTGCGCTGCTGCTTCCCGCCGCACTGCTGCTCTCCGCCTGTACGACGGTCGAGCCGGTGATTAAGGACAATGGCCCACGCACCGCACCCTGCGTCGACGGCGGCCCTGACAGCGTCGCGCAGCAGTTTTACGATCTGCGCATCCAGCAGCCGACGCAAGGCCTGCCCGGCAGCGATCAGCTGGCGAAGTACCGCCCTTACCTGAGCGAACGCCTCTATCAGGCGCTGCAGCAGGCGAACGCGCAAGGCAGCAAGGCTACGGCGCAGTGGCGCAGCGGCGATCTCTTCTCCAGCCTGCCGCAAGGGCCAACCGCCGCCAGCGTGGCGGACAGCTCTACCATCCCGAACCGCGACGCGCGCAATATTCCGCTGCGCGTCGAGCTGAGCCGCGACGGCAAAAGCTGGCAGGATGAGGTATTGATGATTCGCGAAGGCACCTGCTGGGTCGTGGATGACGTGCGCTACGTCGCCGACTGGCCGCATCCGGGCGGCGGTACCCTGAGCCAGGCGCTGGAGCAGGCAAAGAAATAACCGTTCTTTTATGACGCGCGCCGCTAATCAGCGGCGCATTTTTTTACACCATCGTCGCCTGCCTGGCCTGACTACGCTGAGTGGCGCGATATTGTGCTACGCTTTAACTGTTTCCCTGCGGTTTAATAAATTTTAACCCACTTCATTTGCATAACTATTCTGGTGCGGTTAAGATTCGCGGCACTAATGGCTATTCAAAATTTGCGCATGAGTATTCAACTAAACGGGATTAACTGCTTTTACGGCGCCCACCAGGCGCTGTTTGACATCAATCTGGATTGCCCGCAAGGCGAAACGCTGGTGCTGCTCGGCCCAAGCGGCGCGGGGAAAAGTTCACTCCTGCGCGTGCTTAATCTGCTGGAGCAGCCTCGCTCGGGCAGCCTGAAAATCGCCGGTAATCATTTTGACTTCAGCAAAACGCCCTCTGACGCCGCCATCCGCGAACTGCGTCAGAATGTCGGTATGGTCTTCCAGCAATATAATCTCTGGCCGCATCTGACCGTGGTGCAGAACCTGATCGAAGCGCCGTGTCGCGTGCTGGGCCTCAGCAAAGCGGACGCCCGCGCGCGCGCCGACAAGCTGCTGGATCGCCTGCGCCTGACATCCTACGCCGAACGTTTTCCGCTGCACCTCTCCGGCGGCCAGCAGCAGCGTGTTGCCATCGCGCGCGCCCTGATGATGGAGCCGCAGGTGCTGCTGTTCGATGAGCCGACCGCCGCGCTCGATCCGGAAATTACCGCGCAGATTGTCAGCATTATCCGCGAACTCGCCCAGACGCACATTACCCAGGTTATCGTCACGCACGAAGTAGAAGTCGCCCGTAAAACCGCCAGCCGCGTGGTCTATATGGAGAACGGCCATATCGTGGAACAGGGTGACGCCAGCCGATTTACACAGCCGCAAACCGAGGCGTTTGCACATTATCTTTCGCACTAAGTCAGGAAGCTCTAAATGAAAAAAATCGTCCTTGCTGCACTGCTTGCTGGTCTGAGCCTGAGCGCGTCTGCTGCCCAGACTATTCGCTTCGCCACCGAAGCCTCCTATCCTCCGTTTGAGTTTGTCGATTCCAGCAACAAGATTCAGGGCTTTGACGTCGACCTGGCGAATGCGCTCTGTAAAGAGATGAACGCGACCTGCACCTTTACCAACCAGGCGTTCGACAGCCTGATCCCGAGCCTGAAGTTCCGCCGTTTCGATGCGGTAATGGCCGGTATGGATATCACCCCGGAGCGTGAAAAGCAGGTGCTGTTCAGCAAGCCTTACTATGACAACTCCGCGCTGTTTATCGCGCAGAAAGGCAAAGTGGCCGATGTGGCCGCGCTGAAAGGCAAGCGCGTCGGCGTACAGAACGGCACGACGCACCAGAAATACCTCAACGATCAGCATGCCGACATCACTACTGTGCCTTACGACAGCTACCAGAACGCGGTGCTGGACCTGAAAAACGGCCGTATCGACGCGGTATTTGGCGACACGGCGGTCGTTAACGAGTGGCTGAAGCAGAACGCAAACCTGGCGGCGGTCGGTGACAAAGTGACTGACAAAGCTTACTTCGGTACAGGTCTCGGCATCGCCGTACGTCAGGGCAATACCGATCTGCAGGCGAAGTTTAACGCCGCGCTGGATAAGGTGAAGGCCGACGGCACCTACAAAACCATCTACAGCAAATGGTTCCAGCAGTAATTACCGATGAGTGAGCTCTATCCTCTCGCCAGCGCCGCCGGCATGACCGTCGGCCTCGCTGTTTGCGCCCTGATCGCCGGCCTTGCGCTGGCGATGATTTTTGCCGGCTGGGAATCGCTGCGGTTTAAGCCGCTGGCGTGGATCGGCACAGCGCTGGTTACGCTGATCCGCGGCCTGCCGGAGATTCTGGTGGTGCTGTTTATCTACTTCGGCGCTTCGCAGCTGCTGCTGGTGCTTTCCGACGGCTTTACCCTGAATTTTGGCCTGTTTAAGCTGCCGGTGCAGGTGGCGATCGAAAACTTCGACGTCAGTCCTTTCCTGTGTGGAGTCATCGCGCTGGCGATCCTCTACTCCGCCTACGCCTCGCAAACTCTGCGCGGCGCGCTGAAGGCGGTGCCGCAGGGTCAATGGGAGTCGGGTCAGGCGCTGGGCATGAAAAAGTCCGCTATTTTTCTGCGCCTGATTATGCCGCAGATGTGGCGTCACGCGCTGCCGGGCCTCGGCAACCAGTGGCTGGTGCTGCTGAAAGATACTGCGCTGGTATCGCTGATCAGCGTTAACGATCTGATGCTGCAAACCAAAAGCATTGCGACCCGCACCCAGGAGCCTTTTACCTGGTTTCTGATTGCGGCGGCCATCTATCTGGTGATTACGCTGCTGAGCCAGGCGGTGCTGCGCCGTATCGAGCTGCGCACTACCCGCTTCGAGCGAGGAAATAGCTGATGCTGAGCTACCTGCCTGAGATCCTGAAAGGGCTGCATACCAGCCTGACGCTGACGCTGGCGTCGCTGCTGGTGGCGCTGGCGCTGGCGCTGCTTTTTACCGTCGTGCTGTCGCTGAAAACGCCGCTGCTGAATCCGCTGGTGAAAATATATATCACCCTGTTTACCGGCACGCCGCTGCTGGTGCAGATCTTCCTGATCTACTACGGCCCCGGCCAGTTCCCCAGCCTGCAAAGCATTCCCTGGCTGTGGCATCTGCTGTCGCAGCCGTGGCTCTGCGCCATGCTGGCGCTGTCGCTCAACAGCGCCGCCTATACCACGCAGCTGTTTTACGGCGCGATGCGCGCCATTCCGGCAGGTCAGTGGCAATCCTGCGCCGCGCTGGGAATGAGCCGTAAAGATACGCTGCGCATTCTGCTGCCCTATGCGTTTAAACGCGCCCTCTCCTCCTACTCCAACGAGGTGGTGCTGGTGTTTAAAGGCACGTCGCTTGCCTACACCATTACGCTGATGGAAGTGATGGGCCACGGTCAGCTGCTTTATGGCCGAACCTATGACGTGATGGTGTTCGCCGCCGCCGGGCTGGTTTATCTGGTGGTGAATGGACTGCTGACGCTGATGATGCGGCTGATTGAGCGGCGCGCGCTGGCCTTTGAGCGCAGAAGTTAATATCCAGGCGAGCGATGCTCGCCTTTTTAATTTTTTACGCACGAATATTGCATAAAGATTCATTTACTGGCATCGTGTCAACCGTTCCGCCTCTGGTATGGCTTTCAGGAGTTACACGATGAAAAAATGGATCCTTGCCGCCGCGCTGGCGACTCTGGCAATGAGCGCCCACGCGGCAGAAACAATTCGCTTCGCCTCTTCCGCTACCTATCCCCCGTTTGAATCGCTGGATCGCGACAACCAGATCGTAGGATACGATATCGATCTGGCGAAGGCGCTCTGCCAGCAGTTAAAGGCGGAGTGCACCTTTACCAATAATGCGTTCGATAGCCTGATCCCGTCGCTGAAGTTCCGCCGCTTTGACGCGGTCATCTCCGGCATGGATATTACCGACGAGCGCAGCAAGCAGGTGGATTTCACCCAGCCCTACTACGCCAACTCCGCTATCGTTATCGCGCGCAAAGGCAAGTTCAGCGATTTCGCCTCGCTGAAGGGCAAACGTATCGGCGTTGAGAACGGCACGACGCACCAGAAATATCTGCAGGAGAAGCATCCTGAGATCGCCGCCGTCGCCTACGACAGCTATCAGAACGCCATTCTCGATATGAAAAACGGCCGTATAGACGGTGTCTTCGGCGATACGGCGGTCGTGAATCAGTGGCTGAAAACCAACGCAGATTTAGCCCCGGTTGGCGAGCACGTAACGGATAAGGCTTACTTCGGCACCGGTCTGGGCATTGCGGTGCGTAAAGGCAACGACGCGCTGCGCGACAGGCTGAACGGCGCGCTGGCGACGCTGAAGAGCAACGGCGTCCTGCAGCAGCTCAATCAGAAGTGGTTCCCCGAGTAACTCGCCGCTTTGGGCCAGCGGGCTGAAGCCTGACCGGTTCTGCATCGTCCTCAGTACAGGCTGTCAGGACGCTGGCCCACCCTCTTGCGCATCCTGGCGCGTCAGCAGGCTCAGCACCTCAAAATGCGCGGTATGCGGAAACATATCGAACAGCTGCACGCGCGTCACGCGATAGTCCGCCAGACGCGCAATATCCTGCGCCATGCTTTCGGGATTGCAGCTGGAGTAGAGAATATAGCCGGGCGCCATGCGGCTCAGATAGTCGCACAGCGCTTTGCCGATGCCGCGACGCGGCGGATTGACCAGCACCAGATCGGGCACCGCGTCGCGTCCGGTAGCGAAAGCGGTTGAGTCGAGCGCGGCGAAGCTGACCTTTTCCAGTCCCAGCATCTCCGCCGAACGCTGCGCGCAGGCGATCGCCTCGGCGCTGATCTCGATGCCGGTCAGCTGCATCTGCGGCGTGGCGCAGTGCAGGCCAAAACCACCGACGCCGCAGAAGAGATCCCACATGCTGCCGATCTGCAGCTCGCGCACCCAGTCGCGCGCCGTGGCGTAGAGCGCGGCGGCAACCTGCGGGTTAGTCTGGAAAAAGCTCTGCGGTCGGATCCAGAGCGGCACCTGATTAAAGCTCTCCGCCAGCGACTGAGACGGCGTGAGCGCAATCTCCTCATCCCCTTCCAGGATCGCCATATGCACCGGCTGTATATTTGCAGAGATCACCTTAAGCTGCGGCAGCTGTTGCTGCAGCCACGGCAGCGCGGCGCGCAGCTGATCCAGTTTTTCCCTGGAGCGCAGCACAAAGCGCAGCATCATGCCGCCCTGCGTGCTTTCGGTCAGCAGCAGAAATTTCAGCTCGCCGCGCCTGCGCGCCACGTTATAAGGCGTTAAGCCCGCTCGGGCGATAAAGGGCTTCAGCGCGGCAAAAACCGGCGCAAAGCTCTCTGGATAGAGTGGGCAGGCGCTGAGATCCACCGCGCTGCCGTCGCGCTGCACCAAGCCCAGCACCGGACGCTCCACGCTGCCGCTGACCACCATCTTCGCCTTGTTGCGAAACGCCTGCTGCGCCGAGGTCACCGGCGGCAGCCACTGCGCTACCGGCTGCTGCGCCAGCAGCGCTTCCAGCCGCGCCTGCTTGTCGCTGAGCTGTTGCGAATAGGGTTTTTCCAGCCACTGACATGAACGGCAGCGGTCGGCGTCATAGAGCGCGCATTGCATCGGGTAAGGCCTGTGTTACTCCCAGGGGGTCGGGCGGAGCGCGATTGTATCACCGCTTACGGAAAAATGCGCGGCTGCTGGCCGGCACAAACAGCAGCCCCAGCACCAGCAGATCGGGCAGCTTTTGCATCAGCGTATGGTGAATAATTTGCGCATTGTTCGCGCCGCTGATGCTAAAAATTTCCGGGTAGACAGCGCCGGTCGACGCCAGCAGCATATAGAGCAGCACCACGATCTGGGTGGCGAGAAAACCCCAGCGGCCGCGGTTGCTGCCGCGCAACAGCAGAAAGGCGCAGCGCAGCTCATAAAAAAAGATCAGCTGGCTGGCGATAAAGATAAGGGTGGAATCCCAGGCCTGCGCGCTGCGGTGAACAAAGTTCACTGTCTCCTCAAAGCCCAGCTCGTTCGCCAGCATCAGCACGCTCAGGCAGCGCGTGGCGATAATGGCAATACCCGCGACCGTCACCGATACGGGGGCGGGAGAGATAAAATCGCTGTTTTTCAGGGTTTCCGACATGGCAAGGCTCCGTCACGACACGCAAGCGGGCGAAAACTTCCGCCCGCTTTTATAGTGGCAAAAGTTCCGGATTTCAGCCACGTCTGGCTTTCTGAATATCGCGAACACGCTGCTTTTCTTCGTGCGCCATCCAGCGCCAGGCGATAAACCCAACCAGCCCGACCACAAACAGGATGAGCGAGGCCAGCGCGTTAATCTCCGGGTTTACGCCGCGCCGTACGGTGGCGAAGATCGCCATCGGCAAGGTCGTCGCGCCAGGCCCGGTGACGAAGCTGGCGATCACCAGATCGTCCAGCGACAGCGTAAAGGCCAGCAGCCAGCCGGTAACGATCGCCGGCGCGATCATCGGTACGGTAATCACGAAGAAAACCTTCAGCGGCGTCGCGCCCAGATCCATCGCCGCCTCTTCGATGGAGCGATCCAGCTCGCGCAGGCGCGAATTGATCACCACCGCCACATAGGCGGTACAGAAGGTGACGTGCGCCAGCCAGATGGTCAGCATGCCGCGATCGCTCGGCCAGCCAAAAGCGTTGCCCATGGCAACGAACAGCAGCAGCAGCGACAGCCCGGTGATCACGTCAGGCATCACCAGTGGCGCGGTCAGCATAAAGGCGAAGCCGGTATGGCCGCGGAAACGGCCAAAGCGCACCACCACCACCGCAGCTATCGTGCCAAGCACCACCGCCATGGTAGCGCTCAGCGCGGCGATGGTCAGGCTCAGCCCTACCGCGTCAAGCATGGCGTCGTCCTGAAACAGCACGCGATACCAGTGGAAAGAAAAGCTCTCCCATACCGTCACCAGCTGCGAGCTGTTAAAGGAGTAGACCACCAGCAGCAGCATTGGCGCATAAAGAAACAGGAAACCGCAGAGCAGAATGGCGGTGCGCCACGGCGAGCGGATCGCAGGCAGCTGGTTCATTCCTTCTCTCCCATTTCACGGTTTTGATGCTTATGGAACCAGACGATAGGCAAAATCAAAATCAGCAGGATAATCACCGCCAGCGCCGAGGCGACCGGCCAGTCGCGGTTGTTGAAAAATTCCTGCCACAGGATACGGCCAATCATAATGCTGTCCGGCCCGCCCAGCAGTTCCGGAATAACGTATTCGCCCACCGCCGGGATAAAGACCAGCATCGAACCGGCGATAATGCCGCCTTTGGTCAGCGGCACAATCACGCTGAAAAAGGTTTTCAGCGGTTTCGCGCCGAGATCGAGCGAAGCTTCCACCAGCGAATAGTCGATGCGCGTCAGAGCGGTATAGATCGGCAGCACCATAAACGGCAGGTAGCAGTAGACGATACCGATATAGACCGCCGTATTGGTATAGAGGATCACCAGCGGGTGGTCGATAACGCCCAGCCACATCAGGAAGCGGTTCAGGATGCCGTTATTATTCAGCAGCCCCATCCAGGCGTAGACGCGCACCAGGAAAGAGGTCCACGACGGCAGGATCACCAGCAGCAGCAGGATGGTGCGCATCGAAGGCTTGCTGTGCGCGACCGCCCAGGCGAGCGGATAGCCCACCAGCAGACAGATGAGAGTCGAGATCGCCGCCACCTTCAGCGACTGCAGATAGGCGTCCACATAGAGCGGATCGTCGGTCAGCGTCAGGTAGTTGCCAAGATTAAGCACGATATTGAGCTGATCGTCAGCCCAGCTAATCAGCTCGGTATAGGGCGGAATAGCGCGCGCGATATCGGCGAAGCTGATCTTCAGCACAATCAAAAACGGCAGCAGGAAAAAAAGCACCAGCCAGACGTAAGGCAGCGCGATCGCCAGCTTGCGGCCGTGACGCATTTTCATGCGCGTCGCCCAGCGCTGCAGCGGCGTACCGGCCAGCCGGGCGCGGACCGGTTTGCTGGAGTGAAAAAGTTGGCTCATTACGTCTCCTTAAGCCGTCAGCACCACACAGCTGTCGACATCCCAGCAGAGGCGAACTTCATCGCCCCAGGTCGGCAGACCTTTGCGGAAACGGTGGGCATTCTGCAGCTGGGCGCTGATCATCTGCCCGCTTTTCAGCCGCACATGATAGATAGAGAGATCGCCGAGATAGGCGATATGCACCACTTCGCCGACGGCGAAGTTATAGCCATCTTCCGGCACCTCTTCGCACAGCATCACTTTTTCCGGGCGCAGCGCGACATGCACCGGCACGTTATCCGGCACTGATACGTCGGAGTCCACCTTCAGCGGATGCACCAGCCCTGGGCTGTCGATGACCAGACCATCTTCCTGACGTTCACGCAGCATGCCGTTAAAGACATTAACCGAGCCGATAAACTCGGCGCTGTAAACGGTAGTGGGATGTTCGTAAATCTCTTCCGGCTCGCCGATCTGCACGAATTTGCCGCGGTTCATAATGGCGATGCGGCCCGCCATAGTCATCGCCTCTTCCTGGTCGTGGGTGACCATCACGCAGGTCGCGCCGACGCGCTCAAGGATGTCTACCACTTCCAGCTGCATCCGGTCGCGCAATTTTTTATCGAGCGCCCCCATCGGCTCGTCGAGCAGCAGCAGCTTGGGACGCTTCGCCAGGCTGCGCGCCAGCGCCACGCGCTGACGCTGGCCGCCGGAGAGCTGGTGCGGCTTGCGCTTCGCGAACTCCTGCATATGCACCAGCGCCAGCATCTCCTGCACGCGCGCCGTGATTTCGCCCTTCGGCAGCCTGTCCTGCTTGAGTCCGAACGCGATGTTCTGCTCCACCGTCATATGCGGGAAGAGCGCGTAGGACTGAAACATCATATTTACCGGGCGCTGGTAAGGCGGAACGTGGGAGAGATCCTGTCCGTCCAGCACGATCTGCCCGCTGGTCGGCGGCTCAAACCCTGCCAGCATACGCAGCAGCGTCGATTTTCCGCAGCCGGAGGCGCCGAGCAGCGCGAAAATTTCACCTTTATAGATGGTCAGGCTGACGTCATCGACGGCGTGCTGCCCGTCGAAGGATTTGGTCAGGTTGTGGATCTCCAGCAGCGGCGTTAACGCCTTTGCGGTTTTATGGGGGGGACGAGGGATCGCGTCGTTCACTAACAGTTCACTCCGGTCTACGCGGAACGGCTGAGCCAGCCGCTAAAAAAGAGAAAACAGAGGCCAGCGCAGCGCCTCTGTTCCAGGTTGTAAGCTTGCGAATGCGCAAAAAGCCGTTTATTTCCCGCTTTTCACTCGCGTCCACGCACGGGTGCGCGCGCGATCCAGCTTCGGATCCTGCACTTTCAGCACGAACAGCTTCGACATCGCTTCTGGCGTCGGGAAGATGCCCGGATTGTTGCGGACGTCAGCATTGATGAGCGGCAGCGACGCCTTGTTACCGTTAGCGTAGGACATCTTGTTGGAAACGTCGGCAATGACTTTCGGATCCATGATGTAGTTCAGCCACTGGTAGGCGGCATCAAGATTTTTCGCGTCCTTCGGAATCGCCATCATATCGAAGAAGGCGAGCGCGCCCTCTTTCGGCACGCTGTAGGCGATCTGCACGCCATTTTTCGCCTGTTCAGCACGCTTTTTCGCCTGCAGGATATCGCCGGACCAGCCAATAGCGACGCAGGTATTGCCGTTTGCCAGGTCGTTGATGTACTGCGACGAGTGGAAATAGCGAATGCTGGGGCGCAGCTTCAGCAGCAGATCGGTCGCCGCGCCGGAGTAATCTTTGGCGTCGGAGCTGTTGGGATCTTTGCCGAGATAATTCAGTACGGTGGCGAAAATCTCTTCCGGCGCGTCAAGGAAAGAGACGCCGCAGCTCTTCAGCTTCTCCAGGTTTTCCGGCTTCAGCACCAGATCCCAGCTGTTGACCGGCGCATCAGCGCCCAGCGCCGCTTTCACCTTCTCGACGTTATAGCCGATACCGGTGGTGCCCCACAGATAAGGAATCGCATATTTATTATCAGGATCGTGCTGGGCGACTTTCTTCATCAGCTCAGGATCGAGATTTTTGTAGTTTGGCAGTTTGCTCTTATCCAGCGGCTGGAATACGCCGGACTGCAGCTGGCGCGCCAGGAAGCTGGAGGATGGCACAACCACGTCATAGCCGGTGCTGCCCGCCATCAGTTTGCCTTCCAGCACTTCGTTGGAATCGAAGACGTCGTAGACCACTTTAATGCCAGACTGCTTTTCAAAATTCGGAACGGTGTCCGCCGAGATATAATCTGACCAGTTATAGACATGCAGCGTTTTATCTTCCGCCATCGATCCTGCTGAGGCGACCATCAGTACGCCGGTAACCGCAGCTGACAACCATTTTTTCTGATTGAACATCTTCTTACTTCCTCCTGAGCGGATCGTCACAACCTGGCCAGACCTGATCCCAGCGCTGCGAGCTGTGCGTCAATTCACAGACACAATGAATCAATATTCATTGAGAGTTTAATAGTAAAAACTGATACCTGCGCTGCGAATCCACGTACCATGCAGCCCCGCAAGAATAGCCCCCTGTCCTTTGCTCTACCATACCCCAGCGTAAAAAACGCCTTTTAGCGACAGGTTATGCATGTTTGTGCTATGTGGTCTGGCAGGAATGGCATAAAGCACGAGAAATATCTGGCATTAAAGGGCAAAATGCAGAATAAAAAATGGTGAAGCCAGAAATGAAAACTGCCGCATAAAGCGGCAGTTAAAACGAGACGGGAAAAGCAGCTGGCCTAGTGCAGCAGCGAATGGCTGAAGCTGGCAGGCGTGCGCTCTTCCTCTTCGCCCATCATCAGCAAATTATTAGCGAAAGCCTCCATAATCACCATGGAGACCTGCTCTTCGCTCTGCTTCATAAAGCTGGCGAACTGGCCGAAGGTCAAGCCGGCGGTAGTACCAAGAGACTGGCAGACAATCAGCTTCGGCAGGTTGTCGTCCTGAATGTCGATAAAGGCTTTTACCGTGAGCGAACTGGCATTGATCTGCGACAGATCGCCGACCAGCGGGATCAGCGCCGTCGGCTTCACTTCCGCCAGCGCGGAGAAGAGAATAACGTTGTCGACCAGATCGATTTTGGCGTCAAACACCCCATCGAAATTTTGCATGTGCGGCAGATGGAGTGCCTGACAGGCATCACATTCGAACCAGGTGATATTTTGCTGATCCAGCCAGCGACGCAACAGGTCGATATCCGGAACGACAAGAGAATCCATCGTAGTGTCCCAAGGGGTGAATAAACAGGCGACTAAGCTTACGGAAAAAAAACGCATGACGCTACGAAAACCGCTGAAAAGCGCGCGTCAGCCGCCGGTTTTAAGACTGAAACCGGGCAAAGCGTTGCGCTCTGTCCAGCTAATCATCATCCCGGCGATATCCATGCCGGTGGCGGTTTCGATCCCCTCCAGCCCAGGCGAGGCGTTAACCTCCATCACCAGCGGGCCGCGACGAGCGCGCAAAATATCCACACCCGCCACCTCCAGCCCCAGCGTCGCGGCCGCCTTAACCGCCATGGCACGCTCCTGCGGCGTGATCTCCACCGGATGCGCTTTGCCGCCGCGGTGCAGATTAGAGCGGAAGTCGCCCTCTTTCGCCTCGCGCTCAATCGCCGCCACCACTTCATCGCCTATCACCAGGCAGCGCACATCGCGACCCTGCGCTTCCTGAATAAACTCCTGCACCAGAATATGCGCGTTAAGCCCGCGAAAGGCGTCGATAACGCTCTCCGCCGCCTGTCGCGTCTCCGCCAGCACCACGCCGATGCCCTGCGTGCCCTCCACCAGCTTCACCACCAGCGGCGCGCCGCCCACCATGGCGATAAGATCCTGGGTATCGTCCGGCGACGAGGCGAAGCCGGTCACCGGCATATCGATGCCCTGACGCGCCAGCAGCTGCAGCGAGCGCAGCTTGTCGCGGGCGCGGGCGATCGCCAGCGACTCGTTGAGCGGGTAGCTGCCGCACATTTCGAACTGACGCAGCACCGCCGTACCGTAAAAGGTAATGGCGGGCCCGATGCGCGGAATAACCGCATCGAAATGACCGAGGGGTTCGCCGCGGTAGTGCACCGTCGGCGACGCCGGATTGATATTCATGTAGCAGGAGAGCGGATCGATGATTTGAACCTCGTGCCCGCGCTGTTCGGCAACCTCGCGCAGGCGTCGGCAGGAATAAAGCTGCCCGTCACGCGACAGGATGGCGATTTTCATCATCGAACCTCTTGTGGATTAGCGCGTTGCCCAACCCTGCTGATGCAGGTAGTCGAGCATAAAGGGGCGCGTCTCTTTAATGATCAGACGCTGAATCAGCTCGCTCCAGGTTTCGCTGCGCTGATTGCTGTCGCGGTGCTCATAGTAGATCGCTGTGCGGCTATCGTAGTCGGCCAGCACCTGCGGATCTACCGGCTGATAGCGATTTTCATGCACCAGCATCGCCTGCGGCAGACGCGGCTTGAGATCGGGCACCGCAGCGGGATACCCGATGCAGAAGCCAAACAGCGGCAGCACGAATTTCGGCAAGCCGAGCAGCTCGGTAACCTGCGCGATGCTGTTGCGGATGCCGCCGATAAACACGCCGCCCAGGCCGAGCGATTCGGCGGCGACCATCGCGTTCTGCGCCATCAGCGCGGTATCGACGCAGCCCAGCAGCAGCTGTTCAGCGCGTCCCAGCTGCGCATCGGGGCAGATCTGCAAATGGCGATTGAAATCGGCGCAGAACACCCAAAATTCAGCGGCGTCCGCCACCCACTGCTGGCCACCCGTCAGCGTGACCAGCTGCTGGCGCAGCGCGGGATCGGTGATACGAATAATGGAAGAGCACTGAAGAAAGCTGGAGGTGGAGGCCGATTGCGCCGCGGCGATAATCGCTTCACGCTGTTCCGCGCTAATCGCCTGCTCAGTAAAGGCACGAATGGAACGGTGGCTGCACAATAGATCGATAGTCGGTGTCATTAAGGTCTCCGGCGAGTCTCATTTTTATTAAGGGTGCGACCAAACAGCTGCGGCGCCATCGCTTTCGCGGTGCGCCACATCATCAGCCAGGCGGCGGGCAGCATCAGCAAAATGCCAATAATCAGCAGCGCGGTCGCCACCATTTTGCTGTCGGCAGGGCCGGGCAGCGGCAGCCAGTTGTTGGCCAGCAGCAGCGCGCACAGCGCCAGCAAACCGCCGAGCGCCTCCATAATCAGCAAAACTTTGGGCAAACGCGCCAGATTTGGCATGGGCTTTCTCCTGGGTCGCACCGGGTTCAGGCCGTCAATTATGGTCAAGCTTCACAATCTTGCATAGACGACGCGCATCAGACTAACAGGCATTTCCTGCTTTCTTTAAGCGGTTCGAGCGGGCATCATGTTGTCCATCTACCCCTGGCTTATGTGACATGGTTCACATTTAAAGCCTGAATTAAGGAGCGTTTCATGGTTACTGTGATTTTTGGTCGTCCTGGCTGCCCCTACTGCGTGCGTGCAAAAGAGCTGGCCGACAAGCTCAGCGCCGAGCGCGACGACTTTAGCTACCAGTATGTGGATATCCAGGCGGAAGGCATTACTAAAGCGGATCTGGAGAAAAGCGCGGGCAAACCGGTAAGCACCGTACCGCAGATTTTCGTTGATGAACAGCATATCGGCGGCTACACCGATTTCGCTGCCTGGACCAAAGAGAATCTGAGCGCGTAATTTTTTAGCTGCTTTCTTAACGGGCCGAATCGGCCCGTTTTTCATTATCTCATCAGCGCCAGACGATACGCACCAGCCGTACCAGCAGCGCGCCACTGCCCGCCCAGAAAAGCGCACTCAGGCTCCAGACCGACAGGGTCAGCCAGCTGATGTGCACCAGCAGCGCGTTATTCAGCAGCAGAACGCCAAGCAGCGTGCCTCCCAGCGCCATCAGCAGCGTGCTTTTTAACGGACTCTCCGTATGCAGCAGCGCCATGACCGCGCCCGGCAGCAAAAAAAGCAGCAGCTCAGGCTGCCCTCGCAGCGGCGCATTGCCCGCCAGCCAGTAGTAATGAGAATAAATAAACACCAGGCTGTAGAGTACAACGCCAAGCATTGCACTGGTCCAGCGTAAGGAACGCTGTGGCATATCACCCCACTTATTGAAAATCATCACAATGACAACAACTCGCCGCGATCTCTGGTGGAAATAAAATGAAACAGGCCGATAGCCGTATGAAATTTTAAGCTAATGGCTGAGGGTGATTTTTATGATTAGAATACCTGCCGTTTAAGAGTGACCTGTTTAAATGAAACAGCAGGCTCGCTGCGCGGCCTGCACAAGATAGCGAAAAACAGGCCTTTCATCAATAGCTTACAGGTAAACAAGAAGTTAAACAGTGAACATAAACGTCGCAGATTTGTTAAGCGGAAATGACGTTCTGTTATTATTTGTCGTTTTAGCACTCGGTCTGTGCCTGGGTAAATTACGCCTGGGTTCAGTACAGTTAGGAAATTCCATCGGTGTATTAGTTGTTTCTTTATTACTCGGCCAACAACATTTCGTCATGAATACCGAGGCATTAAGCCTGGGATTTATGCTGTTTATTTTCTGCGTCGGCGTAGAGGCGGGTCCCAACTTTTTCTCTATTTTCTTCCGCGACGGAAAAAACTATTTTCTGCTGGCGATCGTTATGGTGGTGAGCGCCCTGCTGCTGGCGCTGGGCTTCGGCAAACTCTTTGGCTGGGATATCGGCCTGACGGCGGGGATGCTGGCGGGTTCTATGACCTCAACGCCGGTGCTGGTCGGCGCGGGCGATACGCTGCGCCAGAGCATTAACGACAGCGGCCAGCTGGCGCTAATGCAGGATCATCTCTCCCTCGGCTATGCCCTGACGTACCTGGTGGGTCTGGTCAGCCTGATTTTCGGCGCGCGCTACCTGCCGCGTCTGCAGCATCAGGATCTGCCGACCTGCGCGCAGCAAATCGCGCGCGAACGCGGCCTTGACGCCGACAGCCAGCGCAAAGTCTTTCTGCCGGTTATCCGCGCCTATCGCGTCGGCCCGGAGCTGGTGGCGTGGAGCGGCGGCAAAAACCTGCGTGAACTGGGGATTTATCGCCAGACCGGTTGCTATATCGAGCGTATTCGCCGCAACGGCATTCTGGCCAGTCCGGACGGCGACGCGGTGCTGCAGCTCGGCGATGATATTTCGCTGGTAGGCTATCCGGACGCCCATGCGCGTCTCGACGCCAGCTTCCGCAACGGCAAAGAGGTCTTCGACCGCGATCTGCTCGATATGCGCATCGTCACTGAAGAGATCGTGGTGAAAAATCACAACGCGGTGAATAAGCGTCTCAGCAAACTTAATCTGACCGATCACGGCTGTTTCCTTAACCGCGTGATCCGCAGCCAGATTGAGATGCCGATCGACGACAGCATTATGTTGCATAAAGGCGATATATTGCAGGTCAGCGGCGAGGCGAAGCGCGTAAAAAACGTGGCCGACCGCATCGGCTTTATCGCCATTCATAGCCAGGTAACCGATCTGCTGGCGTTCTGCGCCTTCTTTATCGTCGGGCTAATGATCGGCCTGATTACCTTCCAGTTCAGCAACTTCAGCTTCGGTATCGGCAACGCCGCCGGGCTGCTGTTCGCCGGCATTATGCTCGGCTTTTTGCGCGCCAACCATCCCACCTTCGGCTATATCCCGCAGGGCGCGCTGACCATGGTGAAAGAGTTCGGGCTGATGGTGTTTATGGCAGGCGTCGGCTTAAGCGCCGGCAGCGGCATTAATCACGGTCTCGGCAGCGAAGGTGCGCTGATGCTGCTGTGCGGCCTGCTGGTGAGCCTGCTGCCGGTGGTGATCTGCTATCTCTTCGGTGCCTATGTGCTGCGCATGAACCGCGCGCTGCTGTTCGGCGCGATTATGGGCGCGCGCACCTGCGCCCCTGCCATGGAAATTATCTGCGACACGGCGCGCAGCAATATTCCGGCGCTGGGCTATGCGGGCACTTACGCCATCGCCAACGTTCTGTTGACGCTGGCCGGTACGCTGATTGTGATTATCTGGCCGCTTTTGCCTTTATAAAATTTTTTTGACTCAGTCCAGAACTTTTTTGTTAAGGGTGAGTCTGAATAAGTGCCACTGCTTTTCTTTGAAATCCCCAAATTGTGGAGCCCGCCAGTTTTTTACTGACGGGTTTTTTTATGCCTGCGATTTTTACAGTCGTGACAGGCAGAGCGGGCAAAGGATGCGCGCATCGTCATCGAACCTAAACCGTTCTGCAACCTGCGCGTCATTTAGGAGCTGGCGCAATATCTCCCGTCCGGCGGCGTCGCCAGAATAGGCCTTTTCATTGGCATTTTGTGCGCAACGGCGAACGGGTGCAGGCATACACGAGGATTTTTATAACCACTATGGAAGCGCTTAACCACTCTCTGTTTTTATCCATAAACGCGACGCCCGACTCGCCTGGCTGGCTGCTGGCGCTGGCGACCTTTATTGCTAAAGATCTTATCGCTATCGTACCGCTGCTGATTGTCGCGCTCTGGCTGTGGGGGCCACGCGATCAGTTAAAATCCCAACGCGTACTGGTGCTGAAAACCGGCATGGCGCTGATTTACGCGCTGGCCATCTCCTGGTGCGTCGGCCAGCTTTTCCCGCACCCTCGCCCCTTCGCTATCGGGCTGGGCTATCAGTTTCTGCATCATGCGCCTGACGACTCCTACCCCAGCGATCACGGCACCACGATTTTCACCTTCGCGCTGGCGTTTGTTTTCTGGCATCGCCTCTGGTCGGGCATCATTTTGATGGCTATCGGCAGCGCCATTGCCTGGTCACGGGTCTATCTCGGCGTACACTGGCCAATGGATATGCTGGGCGGGTTTCTGGTGGGGCTGCTCGGCTGTCTGGCGTCGCATCTCGCCTGGCAGGGTTATGGCGCGCGCATGCTGGCGACCTTTAACGCCGCCTACCGCGCGCTGTTCGCCCTGCCGATACGCAAGGGCTGGATTCAGGATTAAACAGCCCGGCAGTGCGCGGGCCTGAAAGCGGATTGCATGGGCAGAGGAGCAAAGCGGCCCGCGACCGGGATGTCGCGGGCCGAGCGCGCAGGGATGCCGTGAGCGACTTTGCGATTGGCCCATGCCATCCGCGTCTGCTCAGCGCTAACAGCGCGCTCGTGTTAGCTAAACCACTTGCCGAACAGCGTATGGAACTGCATCAGCACGAAATCGACGATGCGGCTGAAGAAATTGCCCTCTGGCACCTCTTCCATTACCACCAGCGGACGCTGCTCAATAGTTTTGCCGTCAAGCTGGAAATCGATGGTGCCGACCACCTGATTTTTCTTTAAAGGCGCTTCAAGCTGCGGCGTGGTCAGGTTGTAGCTCGCCTTCAGGTTCTTCATCTGCCCTTTCGGCAGCGTCAGCGCAGCATCCTTCTCAACGCCCAGGTTGACCTCTTTGCGATCGCCGAACCAGACGCGCTGCTGCGCGAAAGGCTTATCTGCCTTAATTGGCGTCACGGTTTCAAAAAAGCGGAAACCCCAGGTGAGCAGCTTCTCGCTTTCGCGGAAACGTGCGGCGTCGGTGGCGGTGCCCAGCACCACGGAGATCAGGCGCATATCGTTTTCGGTAGCGGACGCCACCAGATTATTGCCTGCGCCCGACGTGTGGCCGGTCTTGATGCCGTCAACCTGAAGGTTGGTGCTCCAGAGCAGCCGGTTGCGGTTCATCTGGCGGATGCGGTTGAAGGTAAACTCTTTTTCTTTATTCAGCGCATACTCTTCCGGCACGTCGCGAATCAGCGCCTGGCCAATCAGCGCCATATCACGCGCCGTACTGTACTGCCCTTCCGCATCCAGCCCATGCACCGTCATAAAGTGGGTGTTTTTCAGCCCGAACACCTTAACGTAGTTATTCATCAGGCCGATAAAGGCGTCCTGGCTGCCGGCGACATAATCTGCCAGCGCGATGCAGGCGTCATTACCCGACTGGATAACAATGCCTTTATTCAGCTCAGAGACCGGAATGCGATCGCCGGGCTTGAGAAACATCAGCGATGAGCCTCTCAGCTTAGGGTTGCCGGTGGCCCAGGCATCCTGACCGATAGTCACCATATCGTCGCGTTTGATTTTGCCGGACTTCAGCGCCTGCCCAACGACATAGCTGGTCATCATTTTGGTCAGGCTGGCGGGATCGAGCCGGTCATCCGCATTGCCCTCTGCCAGCACCTTGCCGCTGGCGTAATCCATTAATATCCAGGCTTTGGCCTCAACCTGAGGCGGCGCAGGCGCATCCACGGCAAAAGCGGCGGGCGCGACAAACAGCAGTAAAGAGGCGGCGGCGACATGCCGCAGGCGGCGTGAAGAGAGAATAGTTGTCATGTGCGAGGAAATTCCATGTTAAATCGCGGTTTTAAGGCAAAAACCTACAGAGTGAAACGCTACCCTCTGCAGAGCATGAAAAAAACCGCCCAACCGTAAAGTTTTATAGAGTTTAGTAGAGTAACCCTGGCAGCTGCCGGAGGCGCTGACCAGTTTCGCGCGGCCTGCCCGCACAGAAAAGCCGGTGAAATTCCGATTTTTCGCAGAAGGGTTAAGACCGTCACAAAATTCTGCCAGGCTGTTGTGAGTCAACAGAGGAGACCCACCATGGACTTAGCCGTATTCGATCTGGACGAAACCGTCATCTGCGAAGACAGTACCGGCCTGTGGCTGCGTTGGCTGGTGTCGCAGGGCTTTGCCCGTGAAGAGTTGCTGGCCGAAGAGCAGGCGCTGATGGCGCAATATTATGCCGGCACCCTGGCGATGGAAGATTACATGGCGCTGACGCTCTCGCCACTGGCCGGTCTGGCGGCGCCGACGGTCGCGGGCTGGGTGCGTCGCTGGATCCATCGCGATATCCTGCCGCGCGTCTATCCTGAAGCGCGCGACCGCATCAACTGGCACCAGCAACGCGGCGACAAAGTGGTGATTTGCTCCGCCAGCGGTGAACATCTGGTGACGCCGATTGCTGAACGGCTGGGCGCGCATGGCGCGCTGGCGATCGGCGTCGAAGTGGTAGATGACCGCTATAGCGGACAGACTTACGGCACCATGACCTATAAAGAGGGTAAAGTCACCCGGCTGACCGACTGGCGCGCGCTGCAGCAGGAGCGTGATTTCGCGCGCACCTGGGCCTACAGCGACTCCATGAACGACCTGCCGCTGCTGGCGCAGGCCGATCATGCGCTGGTCATCAATCCCGATGCGCTGCTGCATCAGGAGGCGCTAAAGCGCGGCTGGGAAGTCTGCCGCTGGGCGCGCTGATTAACCGCGGGACGCGCTGGCGTCCTGCGCTAATCCCACCTTCAGCAGCTTGCCGTTATCGTCGTCGGTAAGCACGTAAAGATAGCCATCCGGCCCCTGACGCACGTCGCGGATGCGTTCATTGCGATCCTCCAGCAGGCGCTGCGCCTCAACGACCTTATCGCCGTTAACGCTGAGCCGAATCAGGCTCTTCTCCTTGAGCGCGCCGATAAACAGGGAATTTTTCCACTGTGGAAAGCGCGCGCTGTTGTAAAAAGCCATGCCGCTAATCGCCGGCGACCGTTTCCAGTAAAACACCGGCTGCTCTGTGCCCGCCACGTGCGAGCCTTTCGACTCCGGCACGTTACTGCCGTTGTAGTCGATGCCCCATGTAGCCAGCGGCCAGCCGTAGTTTTTGCCTTTCTGCGGGATATTCACCTCATCGCCGCCGCGCGGGCCATGCTCGCTCTCCCATATCTGCTGCGTCCAGGGATTAAAGGCCAGCCCCTGTGGATTGCGCACGCCGTAGGCCCAGATTTCAGGCCGCGCGCCGCGGCGGCTGACGAAAGGATTCTCTTTCGGCACGCTGCCGTCCTGATTAAGGCGCAGGATTTTGCCGGTGAGTTTGTCGAGATCCTGCGCGCTGCTGCTGTGGAAGTTGTCGCCGAAAGCAATATAGAGATAGCCATCGCCATCGAAGGCCAGGCGCGTACCGAGGTTATTGCCCGCCGACAGCAGCGGCGTCTGGCGAATAACCGTTTTAAAGCCGATCAGACGTCGGTTATCTTCGCTAAGCTGACCATAGCCGACCGCCGCGCCCAGTTCGCCGCTGCTGTTGGCTTCGGTGTAGCTGAGCCACACGCGACGGCTCTGGGCGAAGTCCGGCGCCAGCACCACGTCAAGCAGGCCCGCCTGTCGGCGCACGACCGCTTTCGGCACGCCTTCAATCGGCTGCGACAGGCCGCTATCTGCTCGCCAGCTGCGCAGTTGTCCGCTCCGTTCAGTAATCAGCAGCGTCTGATTGTCCGGCAAAAAGGCAACCGACCAGGGATGATTAAGTTTCTCCTGCAGAACCTGAACCTGCACCTCCTCCGCCAGCGCGGGAAGAGTAAACAGCGCGCCGCCGAGTAACAGCGCGGCAGTCAGTCGGGCCATAATATGCTCCAGTCACCAGGGAATAAGTGTAAGGGTAGCCAGCGCGACTAAATAATGTTCAGGCTTTACAAAAGATTAAAGTCTGCCATCCCATACTGGAAGGGAAGCAGGGATACGCTAAAGGGAAGGCATGGGGAAGCAAAAAGAAAACGCCCGCTGCATGCGCAGCGGGCGAGAGGCTTACTCGAAGCAGGTTTCCGGGTTATCGGAGAGAGAGATAAAGCTCTTGCCGCCCGGGGTCAGGGCGATAATTTTGCCTGACTCGATATCGTATACCCAGCCGTGCAGGCGCACTTTGCCTTTACGCAGCGCCAGCGCCACGGACGGGTGAGTCTTGATATTGTTCAGCTGAGCGATGACGTTCTCTTTCACCATCTCGTTCAGTCTGGCTTCCGCCGTCTCGTATTCGCGTTCTTCCACCACGGTTTTCGCCGCATCGGCGTAGCGCAGCCAGTGTTCGACTGCGGGCATGGTGTCCATGCACTGGCAGGAAGCGATAGCGTTCATCGCGCCGCAGTTGGAGTGGCCGCAGATGATGATTTCACTCACGCCCAGCACCATCAGCGCATATTCGATAGTGGCTGACACGCCGCCTGGCTCCGGACCGAACGGCGGTACGATATTGCCCGCGTTGCGGATCACGAACAGCTGACCCGGCTCCTGCTGGGTAACCAGTTCCGGTACTAATCGGCTGTCAGAACAGGAGATAAACAGCGCTTTAGGATTTTGGTTCGACGCCAGGCTTTTGAAAAGATCCTTCCTTTCAGGAAACACATTCTGTTGAAAACTCAGAAATCCGTTAACGATCTCTTTCATCATTGCGCTCTCACATTATCCACTTAGTCGACTGCGGCGACAGGCGTCCGCAGCTGCCCTATTATCGGCTTATTATTGAATTCATAGTAAATTTGAATTCCGGATTTAAGCACCAGGCCGCATTAAACTCAACCCTGTTATGAGTATTGACAATTTTTGCCTGCCTGGCAGCGTTGATTTTTTGTCGAAATTACCAGAAGTTAGCCCGTAAATGGCTGGCCGCGACGTTTTCACTTATTTACGTAACGGGCGCGCAAAGTCTCGCTTTCCTGGCAGCCGCAAGCGCCGCTTATCTGTCTGAAATGCCCCACGAATTCCCCTATAAATAACGCTACAATTTTCAGCGAGACGCAGGTAAAATCGCGCGCCATCGCTGTGCAGAACCCGGAAACAGAGCCATGTCCAATACCAATACTACACTGCCGCCGCGCGTGGGCTTCGTCTCGCTCGGCTGTCCTAAAAACCTTGTGGATTCAGAACGTATCCTGACGGAGCTGCGTACTGAAGGCTACGACGTTGTGCCGCGTTATGACGACGCTGAAATCGTCATTGTAAACACCTGCGGTTTTATCGACAGCGCGGTGCAGGAGTCGCTGGAGGCGATTGGCGAAGCGCTCAATGAGAACGGCAAGGTGATCGTCACCGGCTGTCTCGGTGCGAAAGTGGATCAGATCCGCGAGGTTCATCCAAAAGTGCTGGAGATTACCGGCCCGCACAGCTATGAACAGGTCTTGTCCCATGTGCACACCTATGTGCCGAAACCGCAGCATAATCCGTTTTTAAGCCTGGTACCGCAGCAGGGCGTTAAGCTGACGCCGCGTCATTATGCCTACCTGAAGATTTCCGAAGGCTGCAACCATCGTTGCACCTTCTGCATTATCCCGTCGATGCGCGGCGATCTCGACAGCCGCGCCATCGGCGAGGTGCTGGATGAGGCTAAGCGTCTGGTGGAAGCGGGCGTAAAAGAGCTGCTGGTGATCTCGCAGGACACCTCCGCCTACGGCGTTGACGTCAAACACCGCACCGGTTTCTGGAACGGCCAGCCGGTGAAAACCAGCATGGTGGGTCTGTGCGAACAGCTGGCGAAGCTCGGCGTCTGGGTGCGTCTGCACTACGTCTACCCCTACCCGCACGTCGACGACGTTATCCCGCTGATGGCGGAAGGCAAAATCCTGCCCTATCTGGACATTCCGCTGCAGCACGCCAGCCCGCGCATCCTGAAGCTGATGAAGCGCCCAGGCGCGGTGGAGCGTACGCTGGAGCGCATCAAGCGCTGGCGCGAAATCTGCCCGGAGCTGACGCTGCGCTCGACCTTTATCGTCGGCTTCCCCGGCGAAACCGAAGAGGATTTCCAGCTGCTGCTCGACTTTATCCGTGAGGCGCGTCTGGATCGCGTGGGCTGCTTCCAGTACAGCCCGGTGGAAGGCGCAACCGCCAACCAGCTGCCGGATCAGGTTGACGACGCGGTGAAACAGGATCGCTTCGACCGCTTTATGCAGCTGCAGCAGCAGATTTCCGCCGAGCGCCTGCAGGAAAAAGTCGGCCGTGAAATCCTGGTGATTATCGACGAAGTGGATGAAGAAGGCGCTATCGGCCGCAGCATGGCGGACGCGCCGGAAATCGACGGTGCGGTCTACCTTAACGGCGAGCGCGGCGTAAAACCGGGCGACGTTATCCGCGTAAAAGTCGAGAACGCCGACGAGTACGACCTCTGGGGAACGCGCGTTTAACCGTATAGCTTCTGATGCGCCTGCTTGCGCGTCAGATAGTCCTGATCTTCACGCAGTCGATCCCAGTACGCTTTGAAAACGGCCGCCGCAGCGGCCTTTTCTTCGTCAACGCCGCGCGGTAGCTCATTGCCGTCGGCGTCGTATTTGCGCCCGCCCTTGTGGTTGCTGTAGCGGCGCGCGCGCGTATACCCCATCTGAATAAACTTGCGCGCCATATCCATACCGACGAAATCATCCTGCGCGCGGTAGGCTTCAAACATCTCCATGATCTTCGCCGCGGAGGCTTTAGCGATCGGCACAGTGCGAAAACGCCAGTGCGGCAATATTTCGCTTTTATAGGGTTCCACCATCAGCACGCCCTGCTCGCCGCGCCCGACCTGATAACGCTCCGGGTTCTTGCGGAAGTCGATGGTTTTAAAGTCCTGCTCGTAATCGAATTTTTTCATGTCTTGAGTTTAGGATCGAGCGCGTCGCGTAGCCCGTCGCCAAGCAAATTAAATGCTAAAACCGTGAGAAAAATCGCGAGGCTGGGGAAAATCGCCACGTGGGGTGCCAGCACCATATCGGCGCGCGCCTCGTTAAGCATCGCGCCCCACTCCGGCGTCGGCGGCTGCGCGCCCAGACCGAGGAACGACAGGCTGGCGGCGGTTATAATCGAGGTGCCGATACGCATGGTGAAATAGACCACAATCGACGACACCGTACCGGGCAGAATATGCCGCAGCAGGATGGTGGTGTCAGAGGCGCCGATGCTGCGCGCCGACTCGATATAGGTCTGATGTTTCAGCACCAGGGTATTGCCGCGCACCAGACGAGCAAACGCCGGAATGCTGAAAATCGCCACCGCAATAATCACGTTGCTCATGCCGCTGCCCATAATCGCCACCACCGCAATCGCCAGTAGAATGCCGGGGAAAGCGAACAGCACATCGCAGATACGCATGGTAATGCGATCCCAGGCCCCTTCGTAGTAGCCCGCCAGCAGGCCGAAGAACGTGCCGATCGCCGCGCCAATCGCCACTGAAAAGAAGCCGGCAATAAGCGAGATGCGGGTGCCGACCAGCACGCGGCTGAAGATGTCGCGTCCCAGCGAGTCAACGCCAAACCAGTGCATCAGCGACGGCCCCTGATTGAGCCGGTCATAGTCAAAATAGTTCTCTGCGTCGAACGGGGCGATAAGCGGCGCGATAAACGCCAGCACGATCAGCAGCAGCACAAACAGCCCTGACGCCATCGCCACCGGCTGACGGCGAAAGCGTCGCCAGAACTCGCTCCAGGGTGTACGAACCCGATTTTCCGTCGTCAGCGGCAGGCTTTTTAGCACCGCTTCGCGTCGCCAGTTTTTCATTGCGACTCCTTACCTGTAGCGAATGGCGGGATTGATTGCCGCATAGAGCAGATCGACAATCAGGTTAATCAGGATGAACTCCAGCGAAAAGAGCAGCACTTCGGCCTGAATCACCGGGTAATCGCGCATCTCCACCGAATCAACCAGCAGACGGCCCAGACCGGGCCAGTTAAAGACCACTTCCACCACGATAGAGCCGCCGAGCAGAAAGCCGAACTGCAGGCCCATCATGGTCACGACCGGGATCATGGCGTTGCGCAGGCCGTGTTTTACCACCACCAGCGATTCGCGCACGCCTTTGGCGCGCGCGGTGCGCATATAATCTTCCTGCATCACCTCGACGAACGAGGCGCGGGTAAAGCGCGCCATTACCGCCGCCACGGCGGCACCCAGCGTCACCGAAGGCAGAATGTAATGTTTCCAGCTGCCCGCGCCGACGGTTGGCAGCCAGCCTAGCTCGACCGAGAAAATCTGCATCAGCAGCATACCGAGCGCAAAGGCGGGAAAGGAGATGCCCGATACCGCCAGCGTCATGCCCAGGCGATCCGGCCAGCGGTTGCGCCATACGGCAGAGACGATGCCAATCGCCATGCCGAATATTACCGCCCAGATCATACTGGCCAGCGTCAGCCACAGCGTAGGCATAAAGCGCGTAGCGATCTCTTCGGACACCGGACGCTTCGACACCAGCGACTGGCCGAAGTCGCCCTGCAGCGCATTCAGGATAAAGTGCCAGAACTGCTGCGGCAGCGGCTGATCCAGCCCTAGCTCCTGGCGCACCAGCGCCACCACCGTGGCGTCGGCGTCCTGACCGGCGATCAGACGCGCCGGATCGCCCGGCAGCAGGTGGACGAACAGGAACACCAGCACCGCCACAATCAGCAGCGTCGGGATGAGCCCGAACAGACGTTTAATAAAATAGTTAAGCATGCGAAATCCTGAGCAGCGACGGCCAGCCCATGCGGGCTGGCCGGTCGGATTACTTCAGATCGGCCTCGTCAAAGCTGAATGAGGTGTCGGGCATCATATAGAACCCGGTCAGCGACGCGCTGTTGGCAGAAACCAGCTGCTCCACCACCAGCGGGATCCACGGATGGTCGTTCCAGATTTTATCCTGCGCATCTTTATAGAGGCTGGCTTTGCGCTCGCGGTCCGTGGTTTTCAGCGCATCGGCCAGATCTTTATCCACCTGCGGATTGCTGTAAAACGCGGTGTTAAAGATGGCTGGTGGCCAGGACGTGGTGGCGAATAGCGGCGTCAGCGCCCAGTCAGCTTCGCCGGTAGAGGCGGACCAGCCGGTATAGAACATGCGTACACCGCTCTCCTTTTGTCCTTTGCTCTCAACTTCGGCGGCGCGCTGACCGGCGTCCATCGCCGTGACTTTCACCTTCACGCCCACCTGCGCCAGCTGCTGCTGGGTAAACTGCAGCACTTTCTGCGCCGTGCTGTGGTTATGTGACGACCAGAGCGTGGTTTCAAAGCCGTTGGGGTAGCCTGCTTCCTTCAGCAGCTCGCGCGCTTTGGCCGGGTTGTACTGAATCGCCGGGTATTTTTGCGCAAAGTCGATAGTCGGCGGCACAATGCCGGTCGCAGGCGTCGCATAACCGGCAAAGGCAACTTTGGTCAGCGCTTCACGATTGATTGCATACTCCAGCGCCTCACGCACTTTCGGGTTGTCGAACGGCTTCTGAGTGACGTTCAGGCTGATATAGCGCTGCATAATCGATGGTGTCGTCACTACTTTCAGCTTCGGATTCTTCTCCAGCAGTTTGGCCTGCTCGAAAGGGATCGGGAAAGCGAAGTTCGCTTCGCCGGTCTGCAGCATCGCCGCGCGGGTGTTGTTGTCCACCACTGGACGCCAGGTGATGCTGTCGAGTTTCGGATAGCCTTTTTTCCAGTAGCCATCCCACTTCTTCACCTTCACGTAGTCGGTCTGGTTCCAGGTCACAAACTCATAGGGACCGGTACCAACCGGATGAAAACCAATCTCTTTGCCATATTTTTTCAGCGCGGTCGGCGAAATCATCGCGGCAGCCGGGTGCGCCAGGTTGTTGATAAAGGCAGAAAAAGGCTGCTTCAGGGTAATTTTTACCGTGGTAGGATCTACCGCCTCGGTGGTGGCGATATATTTAAACAGGTTATAGCGCTTGAGATGGTTATCGGGGTTGCTGGCGCGCTCAAGGTTGACCTTGACCGCTTCAGCATTGAAATCGCTGCCGTCCTGGAACTTAATTCCCGGACGCAGCTTGATGGTATAGGTCAGGCCGTCCGGGCTTGCCTGATAGCTTTCTGCCAGCACGTTGGTCAGCTTCATATCTTTGTCGAAGCCGAACAGCCCCTGGTAGAATGATTTCGCCACCGCCTGCGACAGCGTATCGTTGGCGTCATAGGGATCGAGCGTGGTGAAGTTCGAGCCGACAGCGATAACCGCGTCTTTTGCCGCCCAGGCGGGCAGCGCCGCCATGGCGCCGATCACGCCCGCAGCCAGTAACCCTTTACGCATTGTGTTGTGCATCGTGTTCTCCTGTAATCCCTGCTTAGTGTGATTGTGATGTCAGGTGCTGCTGATAGCATGGCGCGCAACGAAGTGGCCTGGCGCAACCTCAATCAGCGGCGCGACCTCAGGCTCGTCGCCCAGCGCGCGAACGGCGCTGGGGATCTCGTCGACCATCAGCGCGCGCTCGCGCCGACGATGCGCCGGATCCGCCACCGGGACGGCGGCCATCAGCTTGCGGGTGTAGGGGTGACGCGGCTCCTCAAATACCGCCTGCCGCGGCCCCATTTCAACGATCTGTCCCAGATACATAACCGCCACGCGATGGCTAATGCGTTCCACAACCGCCATATCGTGGGAAATAAACAAGAAAGCGATGCCGAATTCACGCTGTAGATCGAGCATCAGGTTGACGATTTGCGCCTGTATCGACACGTCGAGCGCCGACACCGACTCATCGGCGATCACCACTTTTGGATTGAGCGCCAGCGCGCGCGCAATACAGATACGCTGGCGCTGGCCGCCAGAGAACTCATGGGGATAACGCTGTGCATGCTCCGGCAGCAGCCCGACCTTTTCCAGCAGCCAGGCCACGCGCTGTTCCGCCTCGCGGCGCGGCATAACCTTATGCACCAGCAGCGGCTCCATAATGGAGAAGCCCACCGTCAGCCGCGGATCGAGCGAGGCGTAAGGGTCCTGAAAAATAAACTGGATATCGCGGCGCAGATGCGCCAGCGCCGAACCGGAGAGCGTGTCGATACGCTGACCGTTAAAGGTGATAGTGCCGCCCTGGCTCGCCACCAGCCGCAGCAGCGAGCGTCCGGTAGTGGATTTGCCGCAGCCTGATTCGCCGACCAGCGCCAACGTCTCACCGGCGTAGAGATCGAAGCTCACCTTCTCTACCGCGTGCACGCGACGTTTGACGCGGTTAAGCAACCCGCCGCGAATATCAAAGCGCGTCACCAGATCGCGCACCTGCAAAATGGGGGGAATATCGCGGCGCGCCGTGTCCTGCGGCGTTTCCGGCTCGCTCTCCGCTCCGGCGTGCAGCAGCGGAAAACGGGCAGGCAACGGCTGGCCGCTCATCGCGCCGAGTTTAGGCACCGCGGCCAGCAGCGCCTGGGTATAAGGCTGCTGCGGCGCGTCGAACAGCTGCTGCACCGGCGCGCTCTCCACCACGTCGCCGCGGTACATCACCTGTACGCGGTCCGCCATTTCGGCCACTACGCCCATATCGTGCGTGATAAAAATCACGCCCATATGCATCTCTTTTTGCAGCACGCGGATCAGCTGCAGGATTTGCGCCTGAATCGTTACGTCGAGCGCCGTTGTCGGCTCATCGGCAATCAGCAGCGCAGGACGGCACGACAGCGCCATCGCAATCATAACGCGCTGACGCATGCCGCCGGAGAGCTGATGCGGATAACGCGACAGCACGCCCTGCGCTTCGGGAATGCGCACCAGATCGAGCATCCGGCGCGCTTCCGCCAGCGCCTGCTGATGGCTTTTCCCCTGATGCAAACGGATAGATTCTGCGATCTGCTCGCCAACGGTGAATACCGGATTGAGCGAGGTCATCGGCTCCTGAAAGATCATCGCCATGTCAGCGCCGCGCACGCGTCGCATCACGCCTGGGGTGGCGCGCGCCACGTCCAGCAGATCGCCGTTGCGTCGGCGCAGCAAAATATCGCCGCTGACTTCGCCGCCCGCCTGTTCGATCAGCCGCATCAGCGCCAGCGAAGTGACGGATTTGCCGGAGCCGGACTCGCCGACGATCGCCAGGGTCTCGCCGCGCTGCACCTCCAGCGAGAGGTCGCGCACCGCCTGCGTCACGCGCCCTTCATGGCTGAAGCGCACGTTAAGATTGCGTACCGCCAGAACCTGCTCCGGCGCCATTTGCTGCGTCATGCCTGCTCCTTAGCCTTCGCGGTAGATGCCGACCTCAGCCTCTTCGCCCACGCGCGCAAAAGCGCGATACATGCCTTCGCTGTTAAACGGCAGCGCTACGTTGCCGAAGCGGTCGACGGCGATCAGGCCGCCGCTGCCGCCCAGTTCAGGGATGGCGTCGTGGATAACGTTTACGCAGGCCTGCTGCAATGAGTGGCCGCCGTAGCGCATCTGCGCGGCGATATCATAGGCCGCCAGCGTGCGGATAAAGACTTCGCCAGTGCCGGTACAGGAGACCGCCACCGTGTCGTTGCTGGCGTAGCAACCCGCGCCCGGCAGCGGCGAGTCGCCAACGCGGCCCGCCTGTTTATTGGTCATGCCGCCGGTCGAGGTCGCAGCGGCCAGGTTGCCTTCCGCATCGATCGCCACCGCGCCGACGGTGCCGAATTTACGGTCGGGATCCAGCGGGTCGCCCGCTTTCGCCGCGCCGTCGTGATCCAGTACCATTTCGTCGCTGGCCAGCGCGCGCTGCAGCTGCTCCCAGCGTTCCGGCGTCGAAAAATAATCGGGCTCGACCTGTTCCAGGCCGTTATCCCGCGCGAACTGCTCTGCGCCCGCGCCGATAAAAAGCACGTGTGGGCTGACCTCCAGCACCTTGCGCGCCGCCAGCACCGGATTGCGCAGGCGCGACACGCCCGCCACCGCCCCGACTTCCAGCGTGCGGCCATCCATGACGCAGGCATCCAGCTCGTGGGTGCCCTGATGGGTAAAGACCGCGCCCTTGCCGGCGTTGAACAGCGGGCACTCTTCCAGCAGCCGTACCGCCTCGGTCACGGCATCCAGCGCGCTGGCGCCCTGTGCCAGCATGCGTTGTCCCGCAGTGACGATATCGGTAAGCGCCTGACGATACGCCTGCTCTTTCTCTGCGCTCATTGCCGAGCGCGTAATGGCGCCTGCCCCACCGTGAATGGCGATGACTGCTTTGACCATAACGCTTGCCCTGTCCTTTTACCGGAGTGAAAACACTGATTTAAAATGGTTTTCAGCCAAATTAAATGATTTTTGACTATAGAAAGCCTGTCAAAACTTGTAAAGAGGAAACTGGCGCGGCAGCCATAACCTTTTGTTGTGGCTTATGCCGCAGCGGAAATGTGACTCTGCTGACAATTAGCACCATAATAGGCAGCAACTGTCTTAACACAGGTTGCAAACACAATGGAAAGCTTTACCGCAGGGTTAATTTCTCTTGAAGAGGCGCAGGCGAAAATGCTGGCGCAGCTTCAGCCTCTCCGCGATCGCGTCAGCGTGCCGCTGGCCGATGCAGTTGGCCGCATTACCGCATTGCCGGTTACCTCACCCATCGATGTGCCGCCCTTTGATAACTCGGCGATGGATGGTTACGCTGTGCGGCTGGCCGATATTCAGGCCGATCGGCCGCTTCAGGTGGCGGGCAAAGCCTTTGCCGGTGCGCCTTTTAACGGCGACTGGCCAGCGGGCAGCGTGGTGCGCATCATGACCGGCGCGCCGGTGCCATCTGGCTGCGACGCGGTGGTGATGCAGGAAGAGACGCGCGAGGTCGACGGCGGCATTGTGATTAACGCGCCGGTAAAGGCCGGGCAAAATATCCGCCTGATAGGCGAAGATATCCGACGCGATCAGCCGGTGCTGGCGGCGGGCGTGCGCCTCGGCGCGGCGGAATTACCGCTGCTCGCCTCGCTCGGCCTCGCTGAGGTAAGCGTGCTGCGCAAGCTGCGCGTCGCGGTTTTCTCCACCGGCGATGAGCTGCAGCCGGTGGGCCAGCCGCTGGCGCCGGGCCAGATCTACGACACCAACCGTTTTACCGTCTCGCTGATGCTGCGCAAGCTCGGCTGCGAGGTGATCGATATGGGCATTATTAAAGATGACCCGCAGGCGCTGCGCCGCGCCTTTGAAGAGGCGGATCGTCAGGCCGATGTGGTTATCAGCACCGGTGGCGTTTCGGTGGGCGAAGCGGACTTCACCAAAACCATGCTCGACGAGCTGGGCGTCATCACCTTCTGGAAGCTGGCCATCAAGCCAGGCAAACCTTTCGCTTTTGGCCGCCTCGCCAGCAGCTGGTTTTGCGGGCTGCCCGGCAATCCGGTCTCGGCCGCCGTCACTTTTTATCAGCTGGTACAGCCGCTGCTTGCCGCCCTGACCGGCCAGAGCGAATCCCCGCTGCCGCCGCGCCTGCGCGCGCGCGCCGCCTCGCGCCTGAAAAAATCTCCGGGCCGCCTCGACTTTCAGCGCGGCGTCATGAGCCGCGGCGCGGACGGCGAACTGGAGGTGCGCAGCACCGGTCATCAGGGCTCGCACGTCTTTAGCTCTTTCGCCGCCGCCAACTGCTTTATCGTGCTGGAGCGCGAGCGCGGCGCGGTGGAGCCGGGCGAATGGGTTGAGGTTGAGCCCTTTAACGCGCTGCTGGAGGGGTAATGCTGCCCGAACTCAGCGATGAAGAGATGCTGCGCTATAACCGCCAGATCGTGCTGCGCGGTTTCGACTTCGACGGCCAGGAAAAACTCAAGGCGAGCCGCGCGCTGGTTGTCGGCCTCGGCGGCCTCGGCTGCGCGGCTGCGCCCTACCTGGCTGCGGCGGGCGTGGGCGCGCTGACGCTGCTCGACTTTGATACCGTTGCGCTGTCTAACCTGCAACGTCAGATCCTGCATCACGACGCAGATATCGGCCGCGCCAAGGTTGACTCGGCGGCTGAGAGCCTGGCCGCTATCAATCCGCATGTGCATATTGATACCGTTAACGGCCTGCTGGAAGAGGATGCGCTTGAGACGTTAATTGCCGGACATCAGGTTGTGCTCGACTGCACCGACAACGTGCAGATACGCGAACAGCTTAATCGGCTCTGCCGGGCGCGGCGCGTGCCGCTGGTTTCCGGCGCGGCGATTCGTATGGAAGGCCAGATAAGCGTGTTCAACTGGCAGCCCGGTACGCCCTGCTATCGCTGTATCAGCCGTCTGTTTGGCGAGCAGACGCTAAGCTGCGTCGAGGCGGGAGTGATGGCGCCGCTGGTTGGCGTCACAGGCGCAATGCAGGCGATGGAGGCGATTAAGGTACTGACCGCCTTTGGCACGCCCGCCACGTCGCGGCTGCTGATGTATGACGCGATGAGCGCAGAATTTCGCAGCGTGAAGGTAGCGCAGGATGCGCACTGCGAAGTGTGTGGCCATAAATGATAAAGGGGTAGCTCAGGCTACCCCTTAATGTTATCTGGCAAAAGAGAGGGTGACTTTTAGTAAATACCCTGGCTGCGCAGATAGTCTTCGTAGTTGCCGGTAAAGTCGATCACGCGGTCCTCTTTGATCTCCAGCACGCGCGTCGCCAGCGAGCTAACGAACTCACGGTCGTGCGAAACGAAAATCAGCGTGCCTTCATACATCTCCAGCGCCATATTCAGCGACTCGATCGACTCCATATCCAGGTGGTTTGTCGGTTCGTCCATAACGAGGATGTTGGGTTTCTGCATCATCAGCTTGCCGAACAGCATGCGCCCTTTTTCACCGCCGGAGAGCACCTTCGCTGGCTTTTTGATATCGTCATGGCTGAACAGCAGACGGCCAAGAATGCTGCGCACCGCCTGCTCATCATCGCCCTCCTGCTTCCACTGGCTCATCCAGTCAAAGACGCTAAGATCGTCAGCGAAGTCGGCGGCGTGATCCTGCGCATAATAACCAATGCGCGCGTTCTCCGACCATTTAACGCTGCCGCTGTCTGGCTCAAGTTCGCCCACCAGCGTTTTCAGCAGGGTGGATTTACCAATACCGTTAGCGCCGATGACCGCCAGTTTTTCTCCGACCTCAAGCAGCAGGTTAAGGTTTTTAAACAGCGGGCCGTTATCAAAACCTTTACTTAGCGCTTCTACTTCCAGCGCGTTACGGAACAATTTTTTGTCTTGTTCAAAACGAATAAAAGGATTTTGACGGCTGGACGCTTTAACTTCATCCAGTTTGATCTTATCAATTTGTTTCGCGCGCGAAGTCGCCTGACGCGATTTAGAGGCGTTGGCGCTAAAGCGGCTGACAAAAGATTGCAGCTCGGCGATCTGCGCTTTTTTCTTGGCGTTATCCGCTAATAAACGTTCGCGCGACTGAGTGGCCGCTGTCATATACTCGTCATAATTACCTGGATAAACACGTAATTCGCCGTAATCGAGATCCGCCATGTGCGTACAGACCATATTCAAAAAATGACGGTCGTGCGAAATGATGATCATGGTGCTTTCACGCTCGTTCAGCACCTGCTCAAGCCAGCGGATAGTATCAATATCCAGGTTGTTGGTTGGTTCATCCAGTAACAAAATATCAGGATTTGAAAATAACGCCTGCGCCAGCAGCACGCGTAATTTCCAGCCCGGCGCAATTTCGCTCATCGGGCCATAATGCTGCTCGACCGGAATACCGACGCCGAGTAATAACTCGCCCGCACGCGACTCGGCGCTGTAGCCATCCATTTCGCCATAAAGCGCTTCGAGGTCCGCGACTTTATAGCCCTCTTCTTCGCTCATTTCCGGCAAAGCATATATGCGGTCGCGCTCCTGCTTTACTTCCCACAATTCATGGTGGCCCATGATGACGGTGTCCAGCACGCTATATTGTTCAAACGCAAACTGGTCCTGCCTTAACTTGCCGATACGTTCGTTGGGATCGTAAGAGACATTACCGCCGGTTGGCGCCAGGTCGCCGCCGAGGATTTTCATAAAGGTGGATTTACCGCTGCCGTTTGCACCGATTAAACCGTAACGATTACCTCCGCCAAATTTTACGGAGATATTTTCGAACAGTGGCTTGCTGCCAAACTGCATGGTGATATTGCTGCTTACTAACACGGCATTAACCTTTATGGCTGAGTGAAGGAAAAAACGGCGGCCATTATGCCAGACATCGCCTTGCGCATGCCAGCGCCAGGCGTGCGGCCTGAGGCAAGCCGCTGGCAGCGGGGGAAAAATAAAAAGCCGATGGCTGTTTAAGCCACCGGCTCCCACTTGCAAGGATTGGGTAAATTTAGCCGATCAGGAAATCGTCAAGGCTTTTGCCAGCGTCCAGCGCCTTTTTAATTGCCGCTGGGGTACGGCCCTGGCCGGTCCAGGATTTTACTTCGCCGTTCTCGTCGGTATAAGAATACTTGGCGGGACGCGGCGCGCGCTTGGCGCGTTTTTTACCGGTTTCCAGCGCGCCCAGTAATTCATTTGGATCGATACCATCAGCCAGCAGCATTTCGCGATATTTAGACAGCTTTTCTTCTTTTGCGCGGTTCTGCGCTTCTTCAGCTTCTACTTCTTCACGACGTTCGGTAACGACGACGGTTAATTTCTCCAGAATTTCTTCCAGATCGCTTAATGGCAGTTCGCGTGCCTGTGCACGTAATGTGCGAATGTTGTTCAGAACTTTAAATGCGTCACTCATTACAATGTCCTTGACTAAGGGGGTTAATAAAACTGTAGCGACAAGATTACCCAATTCAAATAAAAAAATAAATTAATTTTCTACTACAGAAAATTCCGAAGGCAGATCGTAAAATTTCCATGCAAAAACTTAAGTGTATTCTCAATGTGTTATTAACGATGAATTAGCAATGTCCTTGCAGATAAAAGCGGAAGAGTGAAATCGTTTTCATTGCCGGTTTACGGCTTTAATAGCGAATCGTCTAAGTCCAGAGTGCCGATATAAAGCGCTTTACAGGCGGATTTTACGAATACTCTCTTACCTTGCGCCCTGCGATTGTTGCGTTGAGGTTAACCAGAAAAAAGGAAGAAAAAGAGCAAACGTCGGCACGAATGGATAAAAAAAAGCCGGCGCAAGCGCCGGCTCTGACCACAATTGATAACCTTTGATTATGATGTTTTATTTACCGGTCGCCCCAATGGCTTAGGGGCAGGCTCTTCGTTATTCGAGAGCGTTTCATGCAGATAGTGCTCGATCTGCTCCAGACTGCGGTTACGTGTTTCCGGTACGCACTTAATGACAAATATCGCACCTGCGATGCCGACCAGCGCAAAGATAAAGAACGCGCCCGCCAGACCGACGCTTGCCAGCAGAACCGGGAACATGAGCGAAATAAGGAAATTGGCGATCCACATAGAGAATACCGCGCCACCCATAAAAATACCGCGCAGGCGCGTCGGGAATATTTCAGACAGCAGCAGCCAGGTGACCGGCGATAATGCGCCCTGCTGAAAGCTCAAAAACATTAACATGCCGAGCAGCACCATATAACTGCGCCATATATCGGGCTGGCCATTAACGGTTTCAGGCATAAAGTATGTTACCGAACCGATAAACACCAGACAGGCGGTGCAGCCGAACTGGCCGAGCATGGTCAGGGTACGGCGCCCCATTTTTCCCAACAGCCAGATACCGACTAAAGTCATCACCACCGAGATTGCGCCGTTGGCGATGGTGGCAATTAGCGCCGCGCTGTCGTCCATACCGACCGCCTTCAGCATGGTCGGTGCGTAATACATAATGGTATTTACGCCGGTCAGCTGCTGGATTACCGCAATCCCCATGCCGATAAGAAACAGCTTAAACAGCCAGGGCTTACGCAGTTCGCGCAAGCGCGGGCGCTGCTGCTCCTCTTCGGCCAGGGTCTCTTCGATCTCGGTCAGCTCCCAGTCGACATCCTGGGGCGCGCGGGTCCGTTCCAGCACTTTGCGCGCCTCGGCCAGCCGTCCTTTCATAGCGTACCAGCGCGGCGTGTCCGGCATAAATAACATGCCGAAAAAGAGCAGCACCGCTGGCAGCGTCGCGACCGCCAGCATCCAGCGCCAGGTCGTTTCGCCGCCCCAGGCAGCATTAAACCCCGCGTTAGAGATATAGGCGAGCATCTGACCGGAGACGATCATTAGCTCCTGTAGCGTGACCAGCTGGCCGCGTCGGTTAGCCGGCGCGATTTCCGCAATGTAGACCGGTACGGTGGCTGCCGCGCCGCCGACCGCGACGCCCAGCACCAGACGGAAGAAAATCATCCATTCCACATCGGGTGCCATTGAGGTACCAAGCGCACCGATGGCAAAGATAATGGCCAGAACGAGGATAATTTTTTTCCGCCCGGCCGCTGCCGCGAAGTGGCCTGACAGAAGCGCGCCAAAGGCGGCGCCGAACAGCAGGCTGCTGGTGACCAGACCCGTAGTAAAAGGCGTTAGCTGAAGTTGTGGGCCCATAAACAGCAGTGCACCCGAGATCACGCCGGTGTCGTAACCAAATAACAGGCCGCCAAGCGTGGCGACGACGGCGATAATTTTAACGAAGGGTTCGGTACGGGTGTTGCTGTTCGGCCCTGAGGCTTTATTAAGCGTAAGGTAAGTTTCTCTGGACATGTTATCTCCTGGTGTTGTGCAGGTATCCAGTGAAAATAGATTGTTTTTATCGCAAAGATAAAATATGAAATATTAGTTTTGCGCGTTGGGTCATAGGCTGCGCTTATTTTTGCACCAGAGATCACACTTATGAGCAGTAATGCTTTACCCGTCACAACGCTTCGTACTGAGCAAAAAAACCACACACAGGTATAAAAGGAATTTTTATTTCAAAGCACCAGGCAGGTATGGCGTTGAGGAAGTCGGCTGCGACCTACGCCGCAGCCGAAAAAAAGCGAGGTTAGCTGGCGCGGGCCGCCGGGCCAAAAACGTCGAACTGCGGCAGCGTGACGTTCTGGTAAGTCTCCCAGCCGCCGCCCAGCGCTTTATAGAGCGCGACCAGATCGAGCGCGCTCTGCATGCGCGCCTGGGTCGCCTGCTCCTGCGCCTGCGCCAGCTGACGCTGAGCATCCAGCACGTCGATAAAGGTTGAGATGCCCTGCCGGTAGCTGTCGCTGGCCAGATCGAAGGCGCGCTGCAGCGAACCTGTAGTCTCGTCCAGCGCCGTCGCCCTCGCCTGATCGGCGCGATAGCTCACCAGCGCGTTTTCCACATCCTGCAACGCGGTCAGCACCGTCTGCCGGTAGTCAAGCGCTGCGCTGGCCTGCTGGGCGCGCGCCAGCCTGACGCTGGAAACCAGACGGCCGCCCTGGAAAATCGGAATCGACAGCGAAGGGCCGACGGAATAGAAGTGACTGCTCCAGTTGTCGAGGTAGCTGGCGTCGGTGTTGCGTACCCCAAGCTGGCCGGTGAGCGACAGGCTGGGGAAAAGCTGCGCCACCGACACGCCGATATTCGCCGTCTGCGCATGCAGCGTCGCCTCGGCCTGCCGAATATCGGGGCGTCGACGCGCCAGCGTGGCGGGAATGCCGACCGGCACCATTTGCGGCAGCGCGGGCATCGCTTTCGGCGCGAAAAGCTCGTTATCCAGCGCCCCTGGCGTTTTGCCCAGCAGAACCGCCAGCCCGTTCATCGCCTGGCGCGCCTGCGACTGATACTGCGGCAGCTGCGCCTGCAGCGAACTGAGCTGCGCGCGCGCGTTTTCCACATCGGTAAGCGGCGCAAGCCCGTTGCGCTGCTGGCTCTGCGTGAGTTCCCAGCTCTGCTGCGCCACGGCGATTTGCTGCTCCAGCGTGGCGATTGTCGCCTGCGCGCCGCGCAGCTGCAGGTAGGCGCGCGCCACCTCAGCCTCCAGCGAGACCAGCGCGTCGTTGCGCTGCTCTATTGCCGCCTGGGTTTGCGCATCGGCCAGTTCGACCTGGCGACGGACTTTGCCCCACAAATCCAGCTCCCAGCTGGCGTCGAAGCTGCCCTGATAGAGCGTTACCGGCTGCTCCAGGCTGCTTAGCTGACTGGCGGTATCGCTGTCGAGCTGGTCGGTGACGCCGTTCGCTTTCAGCAGCCCCTCTAGCCCCAGCTGCTGACGCGTGACTTTCGCGCTGCCGTTCAGGCTGGGAAAGAGACCGCCGCGCGCCTGCGCCAGCTCCTGACGTGCGCCTGCGATGCGCAGCACCGCCTGCTGCAGCGTCAGGTTGCCTTCAATAGCGCGATCGATCAGGCTGTTGAGCTGCGGATCGTTAAAGGTTTGCCACCAGCGCGTGCCGACGGCGCCGGACTCGGTTTTCGACGCCTGCTGCGCGTCCAGCAGATGATAGCCCCCTGGCAGCTGCGGCTTCGGCGCTTCGTAGTCAGGCCCGACGGCGCAGCCCGCCAGCCAGAGCGCCAGCGTCAGCAGGCTGAGCGGTCTCGCCACCTGGCGTGTAAAGGTAACCTTCATGTCAGTGTGCTCCTGCACTGCCTTCGCTCTTAATCGGCGACAGCAGCCAACAAAATGGAATCAAGATCAGGGCGATGATGCTTAAGCCCGTAAAGACGTCGATGTACGCCAGAATGCGCGACTGCGCCACCATCACCTGATAGAGCTGACCAGCCGCCAGCGTGGTGGGATCGCCAACCGCCGACGTGAAGTCGCGGATCGCCTGCGACCAGTGCTGTACGGTAATGTTGAACTGCTCGTTAAGCGGCGTCATGTTATGCACCATATGCGCCGAGCGTACCTGCTCGCGCTCGGTGATCGCCGCCGTTGAGAGCGAGATACCGATAGAGCCCGCCACGTTGCGGAACATGGTAAACAGCGCCGACGCATCGGCGTTGAGCCGCTGCGGAATGGTAATAAAGGCGATGGTGGTCAGCGGCACGAACAGAAAACCCAGCCCAATCGACTGCGCGCTGCGCATCAGCACCAGCGTTTTAAAATCGACATCGGGCGTCAGGGTTGAGGAGTACAAAAACGCCAGCGTCAGGCAGGTAAAGCCGAAGGCGATGATATAGCGCGTCTGCACGCGCGGCATCAGGCTTATGACCAGCGGGATGGTCAGCACAATCAGGATAGCGCCCGGCGACAGCACCAGCCCCGACCAGGTAGCGGTATAGCCAAGATCCTGCTGCGCCAGCTGCGGCAGAACCACCGAGCTGCCGTAGAGGATCATCGCCATGCCCGCCATCAGCAGTCCTGACACCCAGAAGTTGCGGTCTTTCATCACCAGAATATCCACCACCGGCTTACGGGCATACATCAGCCAGTAAACCGCGCCGACGATGCCGACCAGCGCCAGCGTGGCGAACAGCACGATAAAGTGTGAGGCGAACCAGTCTTCATCTTCGCCGCGATCGAGGAATACCTGCAGGCAGCCGAGCCCCAGCGTAATTAACCCGATGCCGATATAGTCGATCTTCAGCCGCCCTTTCGCCCACTTGCGCTCCCACGGCGGATCTTCCAGCAGCTGATAGATCGCCAGCACCGTCAAAATACCCACAGGGATGTTAATAAAGAAGACCCAGCGCCAGCTGTAGTTATCGGTGATCCAGCCGCCGAGCGTCGGCCCGATAACGGGCGCAACGATAATGGCGATCGAGGAGAGACCGAACGCCTTGCCGCGATCTTCCGCCTTAAAGTAGTCAAGCAGCACCGACTGCTGCACCGGCTGCAAACCGCCGCCGAAGAAGCCCTGCAGCACGCGGAACAGGATGATCTGCCACAGCTCGGTGGCGATGCCGCACAGGAACGAGCAGATGGTGAACATGACGATGCAGATCAGGAAGAACTGCTTGCGGCCAAAGAGCCGACTGAAAAAGGCGGAGATAGGCAGTACGATGCCGTTCGCCACCAGATAAGAGGTCAGCACCCAGGTCGATTCGTCGTAGCTGGAGGAGAGCGAACCGGCAATATGGGGCAGCGCCACGTTAACGATGGTGGTGTCCAGGATCTCCATGAACACCGCCAGCGTGACGGTCACCGCCACCAGCCACGGATTGCTGGAGGGCTGCCAGCTCTGCGCCTGGCTCATTCCACGGTAACCTTAGGTTCAACCGACAGGCCGAGCGGCAGCGGATGGTTTGGATCCAGCCCTTTGTCGATAACGATTTTCACCGGTACGCGCTGCACGATCTTCACGTAGTTGCCGGTGGCGTTCTCCGCCGGGAAGGTAGAGAAGCGTGAACCGGAGCCCATCTGAATACTGTCAACGTGCCCTTCCAGCTGCATATCGGGCCAGGCATCGATGCTAATCGCCACTTTGTCGCCTGGGTTCATCCGCTCCAGCTGCGACTCTTTAAAGTTAGCGGTGATCCAGATATCGGGCGACACCAGCGAAAAGAGCGAACTGCCCGCCTGCACCAGCGTGCCGAGCTGCACGTTGCGTTTGGTGACGAAGCCGTCATACGGCGCGCGCACCTGCGTATAAGAAAGGTTCAGCTCAGCGGTATTCAGCTGCGCCTGCGCCTGCGCGACCTGTTGCTGGCGCGCTTCCACGTTGGTTTCCTGCTGACGGATCTGCAGCGCGACCTGCGAGGCGACTTCCACCTGCGCTTTAGCGCTCTGCAGCTGCGCCTGGGCCGAACGCAATTGCGCGGCAGCGGTGTCGATATTGCGCTGGCTGGTGGCGCGGGGATCAACGCCGCGCTGACGGCGATAGTCCGCTTCAGCGTTTAACAGGTTCGCCTGCGCTTTCGCCTGATCGGCCAGCGCCTGATCGCGCTGCGCCGGATACTGAACTTTAGAGAGTGCCAGCTGCGCCTGCGCCTGATGCAGCTGCGCCTGCGCCAGGCCAAGCTGCGCTTTGGCCTGATCGCGCTGAGCGAGAGTATCGCGCGGGTCGATCTCAACCAGCAGATCGCCCTTTTTCACCCGCTGGTTATCTTTGACCAGCAGCTTCACCACGTAACCAGAGGCCTTAGGCGCGATTGTGACCGCGTCACCTTCGGTAAAGGCGTCGTCGGTACTCTCTTCGTTACGCGTTGTGAACCAGAACCAGAAACCGACTATCAGCATGATCACGACCACAATAGCGAGGATGATCAGCGGTTTTTTGCCGGGTCTTTTGCGCTCAGGCTGATCGTTATTCTGTTCAGACTGTTCGCTGGAAGGATCCTGCTCTTTCTTTACATCGTCCTGATGGGATTCGCCTTTATCATTGTTGCTCATAGTCAGTTCCGCATAGCTAACGCCCTAATTCCAGGGCATAAAAGGTCAGATAAACAGTAGATGGTAAACTGACATTTTCCAGCGCTTCTTGACTTTTCCAGACAAAAGGGGCACATCCTGCAACATTTTTTTAAGCGCAGCGAAAGTTAATGCAGCAGGCGCAGCAGCAGCCAGCCGCTCAGCATCGACCAGGCCAGCATCGGCAGAGAGAAGAGATGAAACTGCCACCAGACGCGACGATCTTTCGCCATGCGCAGCGCAATCAGATTAGCAAGCGACCCAGGTAGCAAACCAAAGCCGCCGATATTTACCGCCCAGGCAAAAACGTCTGAAGGCGGAATTTTTTGCAGCAGCAGAATAGTGGCGGGCACATTGCTGATTATCTGCGACAGACCGATGGCCAGCAGATAAACGGCGCCGTCGCTGAAGCGTGACACAGCATCGAAATGGTGCTGCACAACCGGCAGATGCGTCAGCAGGTAGACGTCGATAAACATCGCGATAAAGACCGCCAGCAGGCTCCAGTCGATGGCCATCAACACCCTGCGCGCCATCAGCAGATAGCAGCCGATGATAAGCAGCAGCGCCCAGCCGGTCATCTGCCACTCAAGCGCGGCGACAAACAGGAGATAGAGCAGGACGCTGACGGCAAACAGCGGCTTCTGCCACTCGCGCGTCTCGTCATTGCCATGCTTCTCAATCGCGCGCGGCTTAAAGCTGAACCACGTCAGCGCCAGCAGCGTTACCAGCAGCCAGACCGCCAGCGGCGTCATTTGCCCAATAAATCCCACCACGCTGAGCTTGCCGTGACTCCACAACAGGATATTTTGCGGATTGCCTACCGGCGTCAGCAACGAGCCTGCATTAACGGCCAGCGCTTCAAAGATGATCAGCCTGGACAAAGGCAGATGCGAATATTTGCGCAGCGTCAGGGTGAGCGGCACCAGAATAAACAGCGCCACATCGTTAGTCAGGAAGGTGGAGAGCAGCGCAGCGGCCAGCACCATAAACAGCGCCAGCGCGCGTTCATGTCGGAAGCGGCCGATCAGCCGCGCGCCCAGTACGTCAAAATAGCCGCTGACTTCCAGTCCTTTGGTTAACAGCAGCAGGCCGGTCAGCGTAACGATAGTATGCCAGTCAACCGCGCCAGGCAGATCCGCCCAGCGGAAATTTGCCAGCAGAATCAGTATCGCGCCAAGCGCTAACAACAGATGCAGAATACGATCATGCAAAAAAGTGCGCAGCACAGTTAACATGTTAGCGGGCCCGGTGATTAGTGACGGCTTTCGTAAAATTTCTGGAAGACGGCCAGCGTTTCATCGCTAACGTGATGTTCAATGCCTTCTGAGTCACGCCGCGCGGTTTCCGGGCTGATGCCCAGCGCGAGCAGGAAGGTTTCGACGATATGATGGCGAGCGCGGCTCTCTGCCGCCAGCTTTTCCCCTTCCCCGGTCAGGAAGACGCCGCGATAGGGAACCTGTTCGACCAGTCCGGCGCTGCTGAGTCGTTTTAACATTTTCGCCACGGTGGGCTGCGAGACGCCCAGTCGCGCTGCCATATCAACCTGGCGCGCCTCGCCAAATTCACCAATTAAATCTGAGATCAACTCAACGTAGTCATCGATCAGTTCGCGACGATGGGCTTCGCGTACCTGTCGAAATCCTTCGACATGCTCTTCGATATCTTTCAGGGGTCCTTGCGGAGCGGACACCCCAGTTTTGGCACGACGACTCATTCAGCTTCCTCTTTATTATGCTCCGCGCTCGCGCAGCGAGACGGATTTGCTGCGCTCATTGTAAACCAGGCACAAAGAAGCTCAAATTTTTCGTAAATAGCATTGGCTACAGGGTATAGCCAGTGCTATATTTGTCGATATTGTAGGCAAACGCGCTGACAATGGAGAGACGATCGTGCAGGATCCTTATCTGTTATTACTGCTGTTTCTCTTGTTTGTCGCCGGGCTATGCCTGCTGTTACGACGTTACTGATTGGGAGGTCGATATGAGCACCATGAAATGCTGCCTTGACTGCGGCAAATGCTTCCAGACAGCGCAACCGGCTTCATCTTCATCGCTGAAGGCATGGCTTTGCCTGCTGAGCCGCTCCCCGTTTTCACTTCGCCTGATGCTGGTTGAAAAACTGCTGGGCACGAAACGCAACGATCGCGACTGCCCGAATTTAATCTGGCGCGGTTAACGCGCAGCCTCTTTATCCAGCCTCTGCGTTTGCCAGGGCTGCTCCTTTCTCTTTTTCTCTGCTCCAGCGCCTCGTGACTACTCATGGTTCAGCTAAAAAAGAGATAAAAAAAAACGGCCGCAAAGGGCCGTTTTTTCTGCAACTGGTCTAAGCAAAACTTAGAAGCTGTAACCTACGCCAGCAATCCAGGTGCCAACGTCAACGCTGCGGATACGGCTCTGCTCGTAACCTACGTCGATAGCGAAGTCCTGGTACGGGTTGAACTGCAGGCCGGCACCGTAAGAGAAGCCCACGTCGCTGGAGTCGCCTTTATCACGGACAACAGTGTCGTTCTGCTGGAATTTGCCGTAGCCGATACCAACCACGCCATAGATGCTCGCCCAGTCATTCAGACGGTAAGCAGGACCAGCGGTGAAACCATAGTACTGACCTTTGCTGTACACGCCAGCATCAGTGCGATCTTTTTCGGTGTAAGTGAAAGAACCGATCCAACCCAGCGGGTTAGAGCCGTCTTCGTAACGGTATTTCAGGTTGAAACCGTTCGCTTTGTTAGCCACGCCCTGATAGTCGGACTGAGCGTAACCGCCGGTGACTGTGCTCTGCGCCATTGCGGAACCCGCAGAAACTGCCAGAACACAAGCCAGTGCTGAAAGACATGCAATTTTTTTCATAACCACCTCAAATGTGATAATACTTCTCTCCTGACAACGCTGAAAATATAACAAAACTCAGCAAGAAACTCTGCCCGCAAATTATTGTCTAACAGAATGTTTGGTGTAACAGAAAGTTAATGAAGCTTCCTATGCTATTCATTTTGCTTGAAAAATTCGTCATTAAACTGCAATGAATTTCCTGGAAGAAAAATTGTCGTTTAAGTTAATTCCTAAAAAAACCTGACGTTTCTTTACGGAACTGGCCCTGAAGTGGGTTAAATTTCGCGCATTCGCCTCAGCATTTTCCTGATTGCCTCCTCTGCTTTTACCCCTGTTTCGATTAAACTGAACCTCTTGTTACCTCTGTGTTAATCATCAAGGACGCGTTTACAGGATGTCTCTTTCTTTGCCAGGTAAAAGCTCTGCGCCAGCTATCTCGGTAACTGTGCTGCTAATCGCCATGCTGTCGCTGCAGGGCGGCGCGTCGTTAGCGAAATCTCTCTTTCCCGCGGTGGGTGCTACCGGCATTACCGCGCTGCGTCTTGGGCTTGGCACCTTGATGCTCTGCGTTATCTTTAAACCCTGGCGGCGGCGCTTCACGCGCGAACAGCGTCTGCCGTTGCTGCTTTACGGGCTGGCGCTGGGCTGTATGAACTTCCTGTTTTATCTGTCGCTGCGTACTGTGCCGCTCGGCGTTGCAGTGGCGCTGGAATTTACCGGCCCGCTCACGCTGGCGCTGCTCGGCACGCGCCGTCTGCTCGATTTAGTCTGGGTAGCGCTGGCGGTCGCCGGTCTCTGGTTCCTGCTGCCGTTCGGCGACAGTATGAAAACCATCGATCCGCTGGGCGCGGCGCTGGCGGTAGGCGCAGGCGCCTGCTGGGCTTTATATATTCTGGCGGGGCCGCGCGCCGGGGCGGAGCATGGCCCGGCAACCGTTGCGATGGGTTCTCTAATCGCTTCAGTGATCTTTGTGCCGCTGGGATTGACCTTCGCCGAGCCAGGCATCTGGCACTGGAGCGTTATCCCTGTCGCGCTTTTAGTCGCCCTGCTCTCCAGCGCCATTCCTTATTCGCTGGAAATGGTCGCCCTGACGCGTCTGCCGGCGCGTATTTTTGGTACGCTGATGAGCCTTGAACCTGCCGTAGCGGCCCTGTCAGGAATTCTATTCCTTGGCGAAACGCTCTCTCTGAAGCAGAGCCTTGGTCTGCTGGCGATTATTCTGGCGTCGGCTGGCGCGACGCTGACGCTTAAGCCCAGAAATTCCCAGCTAAAAGAGGTGGAAATAACCCCACCGCCGCAGCCATAACTTATTACGCCTGCGCATAACGCAGGCGAATAATATTCTTACGTTAAAAATGGTTTTATTTTAACCAACGTTAAACACTATTATTATCATTCTGAAACATACTGTATAAGCCCATGCTTTTCACTCTCGCAATGGGCTGATTTTACAGCATTAAAATCAAAGTAGCTTTTTCTGTAACTTTCCCCCCGATTATTAGCGCATAAATTTTATCCGTAAATGCCATCTATTTCAGCCATCGCTAAACCCATTCCTGCAAAGACGCAAAGCGCTGCTATACTTATTCCCGTGCTTGATTAGGACAACCCATCAAAGAGAGGATTCATACGATGAGTACCGCAAAACTGGTTAAAACGAACGCTTCCGATCTGCTTTACACCCGTAACGATGTGGCTGACGACGAGAAAAAAGCCACCATTGAGGTGCTCAACCGTCTGGTGGTGGAATTTATCGATCTGTCGCTGATTACCAAGCAGGCGCACTGGAACATGCGCGGCTCCAACTTTATCGGCGTGCATGAGATGCTGGACGGTTTCCGTACCACTATTACCGATCATCAGGACACCATTGCTGAACGTGTCGTGCAGTTAGGCGGCGTGGCGCTGGGCACCACGCAGGTCGTTAATGACAGAACGCCGCTGCAGAGCTATCCGCTCAATATTCACAGCGTACAGGATCACCTGAAAGCGCTGGCTGACCGTTACGCCATCGTTGCGAACGACACGCGTAAAGCGATTTCAGAAGTTAAAGATGAAGACACCGCAGATATCTTTACCGCGGCTTCCCGCGATCTGGATAAATTCCTGTGGTTTATCGAATCCAACATCGAATAACAGCGTAAAGCATTATCAGGCGGGGAGACCCGCCTTTTTTTGTGCCTGCTTAACAGGAAAATTACTATTTTTTGACCTTCATAACATTTCTGAACGCCTCTTCTTCCCACGCTTAATACCGCATGCAAAGGTGCGATTGCACCAAAATCTTCCCATGCACCTTTTTGGTGCTTCATTTTGGTGCAAAAGTTTTTACCATTGCAGAATCGTGTCAGCTTTCAGGTTTAACCTGTTGATTGTGGTTAAAATGAAAAGTTGGCATACTTTTTTCATATGGTAAGCCGTAAACGCCGCTTTCGGGCCGGGTTGTAATAAGGAAAAATGATGAAGTCACTGTTTAAAGTCTCTGTGGCCGCGCTGGCGCTGGCCTTCTCACTCTCTTCTACCGCAGCAGAAAAAAAACTGATCGTCGCCACCGATACCGCTTTTGTTCCTTTTGAATTTAAGCAGGGCGATAAATATGTCGGCTTTGACGTCGATCTGTGGGACGCCATCGCCAAAGAGCTGAAGCTGGACTATACCCTGAAGCCGATGGACTTCAGCGGCATTATCCCTGCTCTGCAGACGCGCAATATCGACCTGGCGCTGGCGGGCATCACCATTACCGACGAGCGTAAAAAAGCCATCGAGTTTTCTGACGGCTACTACAAAAGCGGCCTGCTGGTGATGGTGCGCAACAATGAGAACGACATTAAAGGCATCGACGATCTGAACGGCAAAGTGGTCGCGGTGAAGAGCGGCACCGGTTCTGTAGATTACGCGAAAGCGCATATCAAATCTAAAGACCTGCGTCAGTTCCCGAATATCGACAACGCCTATATGGAACTGGGCACTAACCGCGCCGATGCGGTGCTGCACGATACGCCGAACATCCTTTACTTTATCCACACCGCTGGCAAAGGCCGCTTTAAAGCGGTTGGCGAATCTATCGAAGCGCAGCAGTATGGCGTCGCCTTCCCGAAAGGCAGCGACGAACTGCGTGAAAAAGTAAACGGCGCGCTGAAGACCCTGAAAGAGAACGGCACCTATAACCAGATCTACAAAAAATGGTTCGGCAGCGAACCTAAATAATAATTTTTTGATTTTATTTTGAGCAGGGACGCGTTCCCTGCTTTTTTCCATCGCAACAAAACTGGAGTCACACCATGGAGTTTGACTGGAGCGTCATCTGGCCCGCTATGCCGGTGCTGATTGAAGGCGCGAAAATGACCCTGCTGATCTCGGTGCTCGGCCTGGTCGGCGGACTGATTATCGGTCTGGTCGCTGGCTTTGCTCGCGCCTACGGCGGCTGGATCGCCAATAACCTCGCGCTGGTCTTTATTGAGATCATTCGCGGCACCCCTATCGTAGTGCAGGTGATGTTTATCTACTTTGCCCTGCCGATGGCCTTCCCCGATCTGCGCATCGATCCGTTCACCGCTGCGGTGGTGACCATTATGATCAACTCCGGCGCCTATATCGCCGAGATTACGCGCGGCGCGGTGCTGTCAATCAACAAAGGCTTCCGCGAAGCGGGCCTGGCGCTGGGTCTGTCGCGTCGTGCAACCCTGCGCTATGTCATTATGCCGCTGGCGCTGCGTCGTATGCTGCCGCCGCTCGGCAACCAGTGGATCGTCAGCATTAAAGATACCTCGCTGTTTATCGTTATCGGCGTGGCGGAACTGACGCGTCAGGGCCAGGAAATCATTGCCGGCAACTTCCGCGCGCTGGAGATCTGGAGCGCCGTCGCGATTATCTACCTCGTGATTACCCTGGTGTTGAGCTTTGTGCTGCGCCGTATTGAGAAAAGGGTGAAAATCCTGTGATTGAATTTAAAAACGTCTCGAAGCATTTCGGCCAAACCCAGGTGCTGCACGATATCAACCTGAAGATTAATCAGGGCGAAGTTGTGGTGATTATCGGCCCCTCCGGCTCAGGCAAATCGACGCTGCTGCGCTGCATTAACAAGCTGGAAGAGATCACCAGCGGCGATCTGATCGTCGACGGCCTGAAGGTGAACGATCCCAAAGTAGATGAGCGTCTGATCCGCCAGGAAGCGGGCATGGTATTCCAGCAGTTCCATCTCTTCCCACAGATGAGCGCGCTGGATAACGTCGCGTTCGGTCCGATCCGCGTACGCGGCGCAAAGAAACAGGATGCGCATAAGCTGGCGCGCGAGCTGCTGGCGAAGGTTGGCCTGGCCGAGCGCGCGCACCACTTTCCTTCCGAACTCTCCGGCGGCCAGCAGCAGCGCGTCGCCATCGCCCGCGCGCTGGCGGTGAAGCCGAAGCTGATGCTGTTCGATGAGCCAACCTCTGCGCTGGACCCCGAGCTGCGCCACGAGGTGTTGAAGGTGATGCAGGATCTGGCGGAAGAAGGCATGACGATGGTAATCGTGACGCATGAAGTCGGCTTCGCGCAGAAAGTCGCGTCGCGCCTGATCTTTATCGACAAAGGCACCATAGCGGAAGATGGCGATCCCGATACGCTGATCACCCAGCCGCCAAGCGATCGCCTGCGCGAGTTCCTGCAGCACGTTTCCTGATTTGCCGGGCCGACAGGCGTCGGCCCACCGCGATCAGCGCGGATACGCACCTCTTCCCTGAGGTGCGTCCGCCTCCAGCCTCACGCGCTGCGCTATTCAAAAACGCTTCCAGTATTTCGCGAAACGCTTCGCTCTTTTCCTCTGCCACTCCCCTTTTTATCGCCCGCTTTTCGTCAACCGGACGATAAGTGCCTTTCAGAACTTTCACTCCCTGCGCCTGACTATACTTTTCCACCTGTGAGCCAGAGGTTGCTAAGGAGAAAGCCATGTCGTCAGCCCACATATGTTGTCGCCTGTTGCGACAAGGGATCGCGCTGTTACTACTCTGCTGTTTTATGCTGCCCGCCGCGCAGGCGGTGACGCTGCCGCAGGCGGCAGTCGCAGCGCAGCAGTCAACTGGCTCCGCCAGCGGCGCGCAAAAAGAGCCGACCCTCGACGAGAAAAAAGCCGCTTACGCCGCGCTGGCAAATATTCTGGAAGATGACCAGTCGCGCAAGGAACTGATTGATCAGCTGCGCGGCGCCTCCACCGCGACGGCAAAGGATAACGCGCCTGCGCTGACGCCGCCGGTCGAAAAGGAGGAGGAGAAAACCGTCCTGCAGGGCGTAACGGATGTCACCCGCGAATTTGGCGGCGACGTGGCGCAAAAATTTGCCCGCCTGCATGACAATATCGCCTATGCGCCGCACAAGGCGTTTAATCCCGACACCTTTTTCAATGCGCTGCGGCATTTCGTGGTGCTGGCTGCGGCGCTGTTCGCGCTTTACTGGCTGCTGCGCCGTCTTATTGCGCCGCTTTATCGCCGGATGGGCCGTTGGGGACGCGCGAAGAACCGCGAGCAGCGTAACTGGATACAGCTGCCGGTGGCGATTATCGGCGCGTTTATCATTGATTTGCTGATGCTGGCGCTGACGCTGTTTATCGGTCAAATCATCAGTGACAATTACCACGGCGACAGCCGTACCATCGCCTATCAGCAAGGGCTGTTCCTGAACGCCTTCGCGCTAATTGAATTTTTCAAGGCGGTGCTGCGCCTGATCTTTTGCCCCACCTTTAGCGACCTGCGCTTTTTTCATCTCAGCGACGGGCGCGCCCGCTACTGGAACACGCGCCTGAGCTGGCTTTCTGGCCTGATCGGCTATGGACTGCTGGTGATCGTGCCGATTGTCTCTAATCAGGTTAATGTGCAGGTCGCGGCCGTGGTCAACGTGCTTATTATGGGCATCATGACCGGCTGGGCGCTCTTCCTTATATTTTCTAACCGTCGCGCTATCCATTTTGCCCTTCAGGCGCTGTCGGATCGCAGCATGGCGTTTTTCGCCTTTTTTATTCGCGCTTTCGCGCTGGTGTGGCACTGGCTGGCGAGCGCCTACTTTATTGCGCTGTTTCTGCTCTCTATTTTCAATCCTGGCGACAGCCTGAAATTTATGATGTCGGCGACGGTACGCACGCTGGCGATTATCGGCATCGCCGCCTTTATTTCCGGCATTCTGACGCGCTGGATAGGCAAAACCATTACGCTCTCGCCCGACCTGCGCCGTAACTACCCGGCGCTGCAAAAGCGCGTCAACGACTGGGTGAAGGCGCTGCTGAAGCTGGCGCGCATTATTACCGTGTTCGCCACGCTGCTGCTGCTGCTCAACGCCTGGAACCTGTTCGATCTCTGGCACTGGCTCACGGTCGGGGCGGGTGAAAAAATGGTGGACGTGCTGATCCGCATTATCATGATCCTGCTGCTCTCCGCTGTGGGCTGGACGGTGCTGGCAAGCCTGATTGAGAGCCGACTCGCTTCCGACTCTCACGGCCGTCCGATGCCGAGCGCCCGTACCCGCACCCTGCTGACGCTGTTCCGCAACGCGCTGGCAGTGGTGATCAGCACCATTACCATTATGATTTTACTGTCTGAAATCGGCGTCAATATCGCGCCCCTGCTGGCAGGCGCGGGCGCGCTTGGCCTGGCGGTCTCCTTCGGCTCACAAACGCTGGTGAAGGATATTATTACCGGCATCTTCATTCAGTTTGAGAACGGCATGAATACCGGCGATCTGGTGACCATCGGCGCCATTACCGGCACAGTGGAACGGATGTCGATTCGCTCGGTGGGCGTTCGTCAGGATACCGGCGCCTACCACATCATTCCCTGGTCTTCGATTACCACCTTCGCCAATTTTGTGCGCGGCATCGGCTCGTTTGTCGCCAACTATGACGTCGAGCGCGGCGAAGACAACGAACGCGTTAACCGCGTCCTGCAGGAGGCGGTTAATGAGCTGCTGGAGAATGCGGATATCCGCGGCATGGTGATTGGCGAACCGAACTTTGCCGGACTGGTGGGATTAACCAATCAGGCCTTTACCGTACGCGTCTCCTTTACCACCCAGCCGTTGAAACAGTGGACGGTGCGCTTTGCGCTGGACACCATGGTGAAGAAACATTTCGATGCGGCCGGGATTAAGGCGCCGCATCAGACGGTAGAGGTGATGCAGACCGGCAACAGCGTGGCGAGCGCGGCTGCCCTGCCCGCGCTGCCGGCACCGGAGTAAAGCTATTTCGCCAGCCGCTGCGCGCGCGTCGCGGCTGGCATAAAGCTCCAGGCGAGAAAGCGGCTCTGCTTCTGGCCCTGCGCCATATTCACAACCCGCACCTCCGCGACGTCGAGCGCCTGCAGCTGCTTTTCCAGCGCGGAAAGATTCTCGCGGCGCGACACCAGCGAGGTAAACCAGATGCACTGGCGCGCCAGCGCCGCGCTTTCGGCGAGCATCTTGCTGACAAAGGCTTTTTCACCGCCTTCGCACCACAGCTCGTTATGCTGGCCGCCGAAGTTAAGCGGCGTCGCGCTCTCCAGCTTCAGATTACGTACTTTCCGCTGCGAACCGGCCGCCGCCTCCGCCGCTGAGGCGTGGAACGGCGGATTACATATTACGGCGTGAAAGAACTCATTTTTATTTACCACGCCCGCCAGTACCGCCTGGGGATCCTTCTGACGGCGCAGGCGAATGGCGCGCTGTAGCCCGGCGTTGGCCGCCACGATGCGGTTAGCCGCCTTCAGCGCCGCCTCGTCGATATCGGTGCCGGTAAAACGCCAGCCATACTCCGCATGGCCAATCAGCGGATAGATGCAGTTTGCGCCGCAGCCGATATCCAGAATATCCGCCTGCGGGATCGCGCCGTGATTGTCCTGCGCCAGCAGATCGGCCAGGTAGTGCAGGTAATCGGCGCGGCCCGGCACCGGCGGACAGAGCGCACCGGGGGCCAGCTGCCATTCAATGTTGTAAAAGAGTTTCAGCAGCGCCTGGTTCAGCAGCATGACCGCTTCCGCATCGGCAAAATCGATCGACTGCGCGCCGTAGCCGTTGGGCCGCACCTTTGCCGCCAGCGGCGGGTGCGCGGCGGTCAGCGCGGCAAAGTCGTACTCGCCCTGATGGCGGTTGCGGGCGTGGAATAATTTACTGGCTGGCTTGTTCATGGCGTCTCCCGTTTTGCAGGCGCGTACAATACGCCGCAGCGTCGGGAAAATAAAGCCGCACAATCCGCTTACATATTTATTCCCGATGCAGCCGATGCTGTAGCGCTAAGATATTGTTAACACTTCGCTACGGGATAAAAGATGACGCATAAACGCTACTCCTACCAGCCGCGCGCCGGTCATGGTCTGCCGCATGACCCGCTCAATGCCATTATCGGGCCGCGTCCGATTGGCTGGATCAGTTCGATTTCCGCTGCCGGTCAGCGCAACCTGGCGCCCTACAGCTTCTTCAACTGCTTTAACTACCATCCGCCGATCATTGGCTTCTCCAGCACCGGCTGGAAAGACAGCGTGCGGAATATCAGCGAAAGCAAAGAGTTCGTCTGGAACCTGGCGACGCGCCCGCTGGCGGAAGCGATGAACGAGAGTTCGGCGTCGGTGCCACCGGATCAGGATGAGTTCGCGCTGGTGGGCGTGACGCCGCTGGCCGCCTCGCAGGTGAAGGCGAGCCTGGTGGCAGAAAGCCCGGTAAACTTTGAGTGCCGCCTGACTCAGCTGATTCAGCTGCAGGATGCGCAGGGCAACCCGATCGACAGCTGGCTGGTGCTGGGCGAGGCGATTGCGATTCATATCGACGAATCGCTGCTGGATGAAGGCATTTATCAGACGGCGCGCGCCCAACCTATTCTGCGTGCCGGCGGGCCGAGCGCCTATTACGGCATCAGTGAAAACGAACGCTTCGACCTGATGCGTCCGGACGCGCGCCGCCGCTAAAGAGACGGCGCCTCAGCCGCTATGACGGCCTGCCGCGTTCGATAAAGCTTTGCACGAGCGGCTTCAGCACTTTCTGCAGCGCTGAAGCCCGCTCCTGCCGCCAGGCGAATGGCGGCGTCTCATCCATATAATTCAGCTGCGCCAGCTCCAGCTGCACCGCCTGTACCTGCTCTTCCGGTTGACCGTAGGCGCGCGTAATGTAGCCGCCCTTAAAGCGTCCGTTCACCACCCAGCTATAGTCGCTCTGCGCCGCACAGACCGCCTCCAGCCCTTGCGTAACCTCGGCGCGACAGCTTTTGCCGTCGTTGGTGCCGATATTCAGATCGGGCAGACGTCCTTCGAACAGGCGCGGGATGACGCTGGCGATAGAGTGGGCGTCAAACAGCAGCGCATAGCCGTGTAGCGCTTTCAGCCGCGCCAGCTCCTGCTGGATCTGCTGATGATAAGGCTGCCAGATATCTCTGAGATAACCTTCGCGCTGCGCCGTAGAGGGCGTTTTGCCTGGCGCAAAGGTTGGCGAGCCGTCAAACAGGGTTTCCGGATAAAGCCCGGTGGTGGCCGTGGCGTAGAGCGGCTGATTATCTGGCGGACGATTGAGGTCGATCACAAAACGCGAATAGTGGCCGATCAGCACGCTGGCGCCGAGGTCGCGTACAAAATCGAACAGCTGCGGAATATGCCAGTCGGTATCCGGCAGGCCGCGCGCCGCGTCGCTCAGTCCGGCTTCTACCTCCGGCGTAAGCTGCGTACCGGCGTGAGGAATACTGACCAGCAGCGGCAGGCTGCCCGGCGTAAAGAGAAAAGGTGTCATTGCGCTTCTCCGCGATAGATAACGGTACAGGGCAGCTCGCCGCCCAGCCAGTAAACCAGTTCCGCCGGGCGCGCCAGCGGCCAGTGGACGAAGTTCGCCACTTTGCCCGCCTCCAGCGAGCCGTGGGTTTGCTGCAGCCCCAGCGCTTTCGCGCCCCAGAGCGTGACGCCCGCCAGCGCCTCTTCCGGCGTCATGCCGAACAGCGTGCAGCCCATATTAAGCATCAGGCGCAGCGACAGCGCCGGCGAGGTGCCGGGATTCGCGTCGCTGGCCAGCGCCATTGGCACCTTATGCTGACGAAACAGCGCCACCGGCGGCCGCTGGGTTTCCCGCAGCAGATAGAAGGCGCCGGGCAGCAGCACCGCCACTGTGCCCCGTTCGCCCATCGCCCGCGCATCTTCGTCGGTCGCATATTCCAGATGATCGGCGGAGAGCGCGCCGTAGCTCGCCGCCAGCCGCGCCCCGCCCAGCGAAGAGAGCTGCTCGGCGTGCAGCTTGACCGGCAGACCCAGCTCGGCCGCTTTGTCAAACACGCGAGCCACCTGCGCCGGGGAAAAGGCCAGGTGTTCGCAAAAGGCGTCTACCGCGTCCGCCAGCCCGTTGGCTTTCACCTGCGGCAGGATGCGCTCACAAATCAGATCGACCCAGCCGTCGGGATCCTGCTTAAATTCGGGCGGAAAGGCGTGCGCCGCCAGACAGGTCGCCAGCACGTCAACGGGCGCGCTCTCGCCAAGCCGCCGTATCGCGCTCAGCATACGCAGCTCGCTCGCCTCATCCAGCCCGTAACCCGATTTGATCTCCACCGTGGTTACACCTTCCGCCAGCAGACGGTTGAGCCGCCAGCGCGCCGAGGCCACCAGTGATTCCTCGCTGGCTTCGCGCGTGGCGCGCACCGTCGAGAGAATGCCGCCGCCCTGCGCCGCGATCTCGGCATAGCTGACGCCGTTGAGACGCTGCTCGAACTCTGCGCTGCGGTCGCCGCCGAACACCAGATGGGTATGGCAGTCGATCAGCCCTGGCGTCAGGATACCGCCGTCGAACCGGTGCTGCTGGCGCGGCATAAAGGCGGGCATCTCCGCGCGCGGCCCTACCCATACCAGCTCGCCGCCATCCACCGCCAGCGCGCCATCCTCGATGATGTGATATCTGCCTTCGCGCATGGTGACCAGATCGGCCCCCAGCCACAGGCTGTCGATCGCTTTGCTTTCCGCCATCACGCCTCTCTCCGCTACGGACGATTTACTCCGCCCTTTAAAGTATGTATATGTATATACAACTACAGCCGTTGAGGATCAACTATGGCAACCTGTTTTGCTCCACGCGCGCTGCTGGCCGACGGCTGGCGACATCAGGTGCGCATTAGCGTTAATGACGCGGGCATCATTGAAAGCGTCACGCCCGACAGCGACCCGCATGGCGCCATCCCGCTGCCCGGCGCGGTGATCCCCTCTGTCGCCAATCTGCATTCGCACGCGTTCCAGCGCGCAATGGCCGGGCTGGCAGAAGTGGCGGGCGACCCGCAGGACAGCTTCTGGACCTGGCGCGACCTGATGTATCGCATGGTGCAGCGTCTGACGCCGGAGCAGGTCGGCGCTATCGCGGCGTATCTCTATATCGACATGCTGAAAGGCGGCTATACCCAGGTGGCGGAGTTTCACTATCTGCATCACGACGCCAGCGGCGCGCCCTACGCGCAGGACGATATGCTGCAGCAGCTGATGCTCGCCGCCGACAGGGCCGGTATCGGCCAGACGCTACTGCCGGTGCTCTACAGCCACAGCGGCTTCGGCGCGCAGCCGCCGCTGCCGGGCCAGAAACGCTTTATTCAGCAAACCGACGCCTGGCTGCAGCAGCAGGAGCGGCTGGCGGCGGCAGTGCGGGATAAGCCGCTGCTCAATCGCGGCCTCTGCTTTCACTCGCTGCGCGCGGTCAGCGAAGCGCAGATGCGCGAGGCGCTAGAGGCGAGCGATAAGAGTCTGCCGGTGCATATTCATATCGCCGAGCAGGAAAAAGAGGTCAACGACTCGCTGGCCTGGAGCGGCGAGCGGCCGGTAGAGTGGCTGCTCAACCGCTTTGAGGTGGATGCGCGCTGGTGTCTTATCCACGCCACGCATCTGGACCCGCGCGAAATCGAGCGGCTCGCTGCCAGCCGCGCGGTGGCCGGGCTCTGCCCCACCACCGAGGCCAACCTCGGCGACGGCATTTTCCCGGCGACCCATTTTATCGCTCAGGGCGGACGCTGGGGCATCGGCTCCGACAGCCACGTCTCGCTCAGCGCGCTGGAGGAGCTGCGCTGGCTCGAATATGGCCAGCGGCTACGCGATCGTCGTCGCAACCGGATTATCACGGCGGAGCAGCCGTCTGTGGGCGATCTGCTGTGGCGCGGCGCGGCGCAAGGCGGCGCGCAGGCGTGCGGCGTCGCCCTCGGCGAGCTGTCGCCGGGCAAGCGCGCGGACTGGCTGGTGCTGGCGGAGGATGCCTGGCTCGAGAGCGTCGAGGATGACGCGCTGCTTAACCGCTGGCTCTTTGCCGGACGCCGCGAACAGATCCGCGACGTGTGGGTTGCGGGCCGCGCGGTGGTTGAAGCGGGACGCCACGCGGAGGAGGAGTCCTGCGCGGCCGCGTTTCGTCAGGCGATGGCGGCGCTGCGATGAGGACGCGCTTCTGTTATGCCGACCTTCAGGTCAGTCGCTGGCGCAACGGCGGCGGCGAGACGCGTGAAATCATCAGCTTTCCGCCGGGCGAAGCGGATTTCGCCTGGCGCGCCAGCATCGCCACCCTCTCCCAGGATGGCGCATTCTCGCGCTTTCCGGGTATCGATCGGGTGATTACCCTGCTGCGCGGCGACGCGGTAACGCTTAGCGCGCCCGCCCTCACCCATACGCTGAAACCGCTTCAGCCCTGGCGCTTTCCCGGCGAATGGGCGATCCACGCCGCGCTGCGCGGTGAAAGCGAAGACTTTAACATTATGACGCGGCGCGACAGCTGGGAAGCGCAGGTGGATGTCATTGCCCAGGCTGCCGCCAGTCTAAACGGCGTCGCCTGGGTTATCGCGGGCGAGTGGCGGCTGGAAAGCGGCGAACCACTATGCGCCGCTGAAGGCGTATGGTGGCTGGATGAGGAGACGCAGCTGACGCCCGCGACGCCGGACGCGCAGCTGCTGCTGACGCGCCTTAGCCGTGTCCCTTAAAGCGGCCAAGCAGCTTATAACGCGATCCGGGATAGAGCAGGCGCGCATAGGTCACGATTTTGGTGTCGCTCCAGGTCTGGCGGCGGATCAGCAGGCAGGGCTCATGTTCATCCAGCGACAGATACTTACGCTGGCGCGCATCGGGCAGCACCGCTTCAACGATATGCTCACCCGCTGTCAGGGGCGCGACCTGCATCAGATAGGTATAGGGCGTGAACTGGTGGTAATCCTGGCTCAGGTAATCGGGTGCCACCAGCGGGTTAACCAGGCGATCCTCCAGCTGCACCGGCAGGTCATCTTCGTAATGCACGATCAGCGAATGAAAAATGGTCTGGCCGGTGCTTAAGCCGAGCACCGCCGCCTGCTCGGGATCGGCTTTATTCTGGCCGATCGCCAGGATCTGGCAGCGGTGCTGGTGTCCGCGCTGGGCGATCTCATCCGCGATATTATGCACTTCAAGCATCGCCGTGTAGCCTTTCATCTCCGCGACGAAGGTGCCGACGCCCTGCATGCGCACCAGAAACCCCTCGCTGGTCAGCTCGCGTAGCGCGCGGTTAATTGTCATACGGCTGACGCCCAGCTCGTTGACCAGTTCGCTTTCGGACGGCACGCGCTGGTTCGCCTTCCAGCTGCCCGCGCGGATCTGGCTGATAATCGCCTGCTTCACGCGCTGGTAGATTGGGGCTGGCTCATCGCTCATCGCGGCCGCCAGCTGTGCTATTGCCGAATGCTCGACCATATTGATTTCCTTATTACGCTAATACCTGAAGTTTACTGTCTCATCACGTAAATGTATATACATCTGCAGCCGCCTCTGCCCCGCCCTCTGACCGCCGCCGCGCGATCTAATTTGTGATCGCGCTGGCATAGCAAATGCTTATAGCTTGCCACTTGTATAGACAAGAATAGACACTTGTGTTTCACTCGATTTTATTCGCTGCGCAGAGTGAAACCGGTTCAGGTTTTTGCTTTCCGCGCTTACTTGTATAGACAGGAGTAGACTATGTCAGGTTCGGCTCAGGCTATCCGCCTGGTTCCCGGTGAAGTAGAGCTTGCCACGCTGCGCAGGATATATCAGGGCGGCGTCACGCTGACGCTTGATGAGCGAGCGCAGGAAGCCATTTTACGCGCCCAGCAAACCGTGGACGATATCGTCGCTTCCGGCAAGGTGGTGTACGGCATCAACACCGGTTTCGGCAAGCTGGCGCAAACGCAAATTCCCGCCAGCCGCCTTGCCGATCTGCAGCGTAACCTGGTGCTGTCGCACAGCGTCGGCCTGGGCGATCTGCTGCCCGACAATGTGACGCGCCTGGTGATGGCGACCAAAATCATCAGCCTGGCGCGCGGCCATTCCGGCGTGCGTATCGCGCTGATCGAGGCGTTGCTGAAGCTGTTTAACGCAGGCGTAATGCCCTGCATTCCTGAAAAAGGCTCGGTAGGCGCGTCCGGCGATCTCGCGCCGCTTGCCCATCTCTCGCTGATGCTGCTGGGAGAGGGCGACGTGCGCGTCGACGGCGCGCTGATCCCGGCGCGTGAAGGTCTGGCCTCCGTCGGGCTGACGCCGTTTGTGCTCGGACCGAAAGAGGGTCTGGCGCTGCTTAACGGCACCCAGGTCTCGACCGCGCTGGCGCTGCGCGGCCTGTTTGAGGCGGAAAACCTGCTGGCCGCCGGACTGGTAGCCGGAGCGCTGTCGCTGGAGGCGATTAAAGGCTCGCTGAAACCCTTCGACGCGCGTATCCACCAGGCGCGCGGCCAGCGCGGCCAAATCGCCGTCGCCGCCGCGGTGGAGAGGCTGGTCAAAGGCAGCGAAATTCTCGGCTCGCACGTTAACTGCGGCCGGGTGCAGGACCCCTACTCGGTGCGCTGCGTGCCGCAGGTGATGGGCGCCTGCCTTGATAACCTCACCCACGCCGCGCGCGTGCTGCAGATTGAATCTAATGCCGCCTCTGACAACCCGCTGGTGTTCAGCGACAGCGGCGACGTCATCTCCGGCGGCAATTTCCACGCCGAGCCGGTGGCCTTCGCCGCCGACATTATCGCGCTGGCCGTCGCTGAGATTGGCGCGATCTCCGAGCGCCGCATGGCGCTGCTGCTTGATACCGGTCTGTCGGGTCTGCCGCCCTTTCTGGTGCGCGACGGCGGCGTTAACTCCGGCTTTATGATTGCGCAGGTCACCGCCGCCGCGCTCGCCTCAGAGAATAAATCGCTGGCTCATCCCGGTAGCGTCGACAGCCTGCCAACCTCGGCCAACCAGGAAGATCACGTCTCGATGGCGACCTATGCGGCGCGCCGTCTCGGCAGCATGTGCTTCAACACCGCCGCGGTCGTCGGCATCGAAGCGATGGCGGCGGCTCAGGGCATCGAATTCCATCGCCCGCTGCAAAGCTCCGCGCTGCTTGAGCAGGAGATTGGCCGCATTCGTCAGCAGGTCGCCTTCCTTGAGGAAGATCGTCTGCTGGCGCCCGATATCGACGCCATGCGTCTGTGGGCCAGCCGCTCCGACTGGCCCGATTTTCTCACGGCGCTGCTGCCCAGCCAGCAGACCGTCTCTTCTGGTGAATAAGGAATCTGCTATGAGCGAAACTCTCTCCCGGGCCGTGGCGCGCGAAGTGCGTGCGCCACACGGCACCACGCTGCACTGCGCCAACTGGCTGATCGAAGCCGCCTGGCGCATGATCCAGAATAACCTCGATCCCGATGTGGCCGAGCGGCCTGAAGATCTGGTGGTCTATGGCGGCATCGGCAAGGCGGCGCGCAACTGGGAATGCTTTGAACAGATCCTGCGCTCCCTCGAACTGCTGAAACCCGACGAAACGCTGCTGATCCAGTCGGGCAAGCCCGTCGGCGTTTTCCGTACCCACGCCGACGCGCCGCGCGTGCTGCTGGCGAACTCCAACCTGGTGCCGCACTGGGCCAACTGGGATCATTTTCACGAGCTGGATAAAGCCGGGCTGATGATGTATGGCCAGATGACCGCGGGCTCCTGGATCTATATCGGCGCGCAGGGCATCGTACAGGGCACCTACGAAACCTTCGTCGAAGCGGGTCGTCAGCACTATAACGGCGATCTCGCCGGACGCTGGATCCTGACTGCCGGTCTGGGCGGCATGGGCGGCGCGCAGCCGCTGGCGGGCGTGCTGGCGGGTGCCTGCGTGCTGGCTATCGAGTGTCAGGAGTCGCGCATCGATTTTCGTCTGCGCACCCGCTACGTCGATCATAAAGCCTACACGCTGGATGAGGCGCTGAAGCTGATTGAAGAGGCAACCCAGGCGAAGCGGGCGATCTCCGTCGGCCTGCTGGGCAACGCCGCCGAAATCCTGCCGGAGATGGTAAAACGCGCCCGCGCAGGCGGACTCAGGCCCGATATCGTGACCGATCAGACCTCAGCGCACGATCCGGTGAACGGCTATCTGCCCATCGGCTGGGACGTGGCGCGCTGGCAGTCCGAACGCGCCAGTGCGCCGAAGGCGGTGGAAAAAGCGGCGCGCGCCTCTATGGCGGTACACGTGCAGGCGATGCTCGACTTCTGCCATATGGGCATCCCGACGGTGGACTACGGCAACAATATTCGTCAGGTGGCGCTTGATGAGGGCGTAGAGAACGCCTTTGACTTCCCGGGTTTCGTGCCGGCCTATATTCGTCCGCTGTTCTGCGAAGGCAAAGGGCCGTTCCGCTGGGTGGCGCTGTCGGGCGATCCGGAAGATATCTATAAAACTGACGCCAAACTCAAAGAGCTGTTTCCGCATCATAAAAGTCTGCATCGCTGGCTCGATATGGCGCAGGAGCGCATCGCCTTTCAGGGCCTGCCGGCGCGTATCTGCTGGCTGGGGCTGGGCGAGCGCCATCTCGCCGGGCTGGCGTTCAACGAAATGGTGCGCAACGGCGAGCTGAAGGCGCCGGTGGTGATTGGCCGCGATCATCTCGACTGCGGCTCTGTTGCCTCGCCAAACCGCGAAACCGAGTCGATGAAAGATGGCTCCGATGCGGTATCTGACTGGCCGCTGCTTAACGCCCTGCTGAATACCGCTGGCGGCGCGACCTGGGTAAGTCTGCACCACGGCGGCGGCGTCGGCATGGGCTTTTCGCAGCATGCGGGCGTGGTGATTGTCTGCGACGGCAGCGAGCAGGCCGATCAGCGTCTGGGCCGCGTGCTGTGGAACGATCCCGCGACGGGCGTAATGCGTCACGCGGATGCAGGGTATGAGCGTGCGCAGGCCTGCGCGGCTGAGCATGGACTGAAATTGCCGATGATGAAGTAAAAGCCGTCAGGGCGGCGGGCGCTGACCCCGCCTGCTCTGTCTGCCTGTATAGCAAGGGGCTTCCGCCCCTTATGCTCTTTGGTTCTGACCTATAGCCAAATTCCTGGCGCACAAGATAGACGCGCCTGCAGCTTGCCACTACAGTGGAGATTCATCATTACCAGGAGCGCGATTCCGCATGACCTTATCCCCTGCCCTGCTCGACAAAGCCCAACACTGGCGTCATCAGATTCACCTTGAACCGGAACTCGGTTATCAGGAGCATAAAACCAGCGATCTGGTCGCTCAGGAGCTGGAGCTGGCGGGGCTACAGGTGCATCGCGGTCTGGCAGGCACAGGCGTTGTCGGTACGCTGCGCAATGGCGAAGGCCCGGTTATCGGGCTACGCGCCGATATGGACGCTCTGCCCATCACCGAGAAAGGCGCGTCGCAGTGGCGCTCAAGGCGTCAGGGCGTGATGCACGCCTGCGGTCATGACGGGCATACCGCGATCCTGCTGGCGGCGGCGCTGCAGCTGGCGGCCACGCGTCGCTTCCGCGGTACGGTGCACTTTATCTTTCAGCCCGCCGAAGAGAATCTGGGCGGCGCGCGCAAAATGGTCGAAGATGGCCTGTTTCAACGTTTCCCTATGGATGCCATCTATGCGCTGCATAACTGGCCGGGAATGCCGGTCGGGTCGCTGGCGGTCAATCCCAGCGCCATGATGGCCTCGCTCGACTCGTTTGAAATTACCCTTAACGGCAGAAGCTGCCATGCGGCGATGCCGGAGAGCGGCGCCGATCCTATGGTCGTGGCCGCTGAACTGATCCTGGCGCTGCAGACCATACCGTCGCGTCGCCTTTCGCCGCTCGCCTCGGCGGTGGTCAGCGTCACGCAGATCCACGGCGGCGAAGCGATTAATGTTATTCCGGAAACGCTGGTGCTGCGCGGTACGGTGCGATGTTTGCAGACCGACGTACGCAATAAAGTACGCGGTCTGATTGAAGAGTTTGTCGCGACGCTGCCGCGCCCGTTCGGCGTCAGCGGCGAGATCCACTGGTTCCCTGGCTACCCGGTCACCGCCAATCACGTCGGACCGGCTGAACAGGTGCGCGCGACGGCGCAGCGGATGCTGGGCGAGGAGCAGGTCTGCTGGCAGGTGAACCCCTCAATGGCGTCGGAAGATTTCGCCTGCATGCTCGATGTCTGTCCCGGCGCTTACTTCTGGCTGGGCGCGGATGGCGCTATCCCTTCCGCGCCGCTGCACAATGCCGAATATGATTTTAATGACGCGCTGATCCCGCTGGGCGTGGCGTTCTGGCAACGTCTGGTCGAGGAGGCGCTGCCGTAATTACCACCCCGCGTCGCTCAGGCGCGCCAGGCCCGCTTCCAGCGACTCGCACTCTCCGCTGGCGCGCAGGCAGCAGGCGATTTGCAAACGCAGCGCCTGCGGCACCGGGCGCTCGCCGTTAAGCACCGTTTCCGTCCAGCGCGCGGTCACCTCAGCCGATTTTTCAGCCGGCAGCTCAAGCGACGCCTCCGGCTGACGCTCGACCCACACTTCCGCTTCGCGCCCCGCGCCGGGAATAAAGCTGATCGCCGGACAGCGCTGCGGGTTTGCGTAGACTTCCCCTTCGGTGCCGTTCAGGAGAATCGCGGGCGCATCGATCTCGCTAAAGAACTTACCGACGCGCGGCACATATTCCGGATGCGATACGCTGGAGAGGCGCAGCGCTTCGCGTTCGCCGAACGGCGTCGCCAGCTTTACCAGCGTATGTGCGCTGCTGCGGACTCCCATGCGCCAGCGCAGCGAAAGCTGCTGCGCCATCGGCGGGCAGAGATGGTCGATGGTGATAAAGGCGAGTTCGCCCTTATCCAGCGCCGCCTGCGTCTGCGCTTGCGTCGTCAGCGCCGCGATACCGAGCGCGGCGAACACCGCCTCGCTGGTGACGCGCGTCGGATCGTCGCTGACCCCGTGTACCAGCACCGGAAAGCCCAGACGGTTAAGCAGCAGCGCCAGCAGCGGCGTCAGGTTGCCCTGACGACGCGCGCCGTTGTAGCTCGGGATAACAATAGGCTGCGGACGATGCGCGGGCGCCTGCAGCGACATCATGCGCGCCTGCATCGCCTGATAGAAACCGCGCATCTCCTCTTCGCCTTCGCCTTTGATGCGCAGCGCGATCAGAATGCCGCCCAGCTCCAGGTCCGGCACTTCGCCCGCCAGAATCGCCGTATAAAGCGCCTGCGCGGTGGCAAGATCAAGATCGCGCGCGTGGTTTTTGCCGCGCCCGATCTCTTTAATCACTTTGTTCAGTTCCATTCATCGCTTCCGGTCAGGGGCCGCTAATGTCGGCGGCCGAAACATATTGATTTGTTAACGCTTCGCCGCCGGTCGCCGGGCGGGACGCCGCTTGCTCCCGGCCTGAGTCGGCGCGCTTTTCACCTTCAGCGGAGCGGGCGCTTCCGGCTGTTCGATTGGAAACACCGGCAGCGCGGCCAGCAGGCGGCTGCCGTAGGCTTTACTCAACAGGCGGCGATCGTATATCACGATTTCGCCGTAGCACTGGTGGCTGCGGATCAGACGCCCTACCTGCTGTATCAGCGTAAAGGAGGCGCTCGGCAGGCTCTGCACTTCAAAAGGGTAACGGTTGAGGCTCTTGAGCCATTCACCCTCGGTCAAAATTACCGGACTGTCCACCGGCGGAAAAGCGATTTTATGAATATGCACCTGACTCAGCAGTTCGCCCTTCAGATCCAGCCCTTCGGCGAACGACTGCAGGCCAACTAAAATGCTGGTTTCGCCCTTCGCCACCCGTTTACGATGCAGCTCGACCATGCGCGAGCGCGGCTGGTCGCCCTGCACCAGCATGGTCAGACGCAGCTCCGGCAGCTGAGCGACAAACTGCTGCATCGCGCGGCCGCTGGCGAACAGCACCAGCACGCCTTTATGCTGCGCCTTTTTCATCTGCTGACGGAAAAAGGCCGCCATCTCGGCGATATGCTCCGCTTCGTTAGCCAGCAGTGGCTCATAGCGCATCTGCGGGATCACCAGCTTGCCCTGTTCGACGTGGTTGAACGGCGAGTCGAGCGCCACGAAACGATCGCCTGCTTTTTCGTTCAGGCCCGACATCTCCTGCAGGCGACTAAAGCTGTTAAGCGAGCGCAGCGTGGCGGAGGTCACCACGACATGGGGGATTTTGCGCCATAACAGTTTCTCCAGCTGATCGCTGACGCGAATGCCGGCGCAGTGAAACAGCAGATGCGCCTGCCCCTCGCGCAGCTCGCGCGTAATCCACTTGGAAACCGGCGCGCCCGACGCTTTCGGCATCGCCGCCAGCCGCCACAGTTTGCTGACCGACTCAAACCAGCCGAACTGGCGGTTAAGCTGCAGCAAATTACGGTGCAGACGCATCAGATCGACGCTGCCGGTCTGCTCGCTGAGGGCGTTGATCAGCCCTTCCGCCAGCCCGCGCAGCGCGTCGCTCAGCTTAAAGAGGCGCGCGCAGAGCGCCAGCAGCTCTTCGGGCAGCTCGCCCAGCACAAAGCGAAACTCGCCCGGCTGATTATCAGCGGGCAGCAGCGGATTGAGCGCCTGGCTCAGGGTAGTCAGCAGCTCGCGCAGTTCGTCGCAGTGCGCTTTAAGGCGTTCCGGGTTGCTGAGCGGCGGCGGCGATTTCGGGCGCATCTGCGTCATAATGCCCTCTACCAGACGCACAAAGAGGTCAAGCTGCAGGCTGCTCCAGCCCGGCGTGATATCCGCGCTCATCTCCAGCGCGTCGCGCGCCACTTCGGGCAGATGGTGCCCTTCGTCCAGCACCAGCATCAGATGCTTCGGCGGCGGCAGCACCGACTCGTTTTCCATTGCTGCCATGACCAGCGCATGATTAGCCACCACCACATCCACCTGTTCGATTTCGCGGCGGGCAATGAAGAACGGACATTCACGGTACCAGCGACAGTGCGCGCCGAGGCAGCTCGCTTTGTCGGTAGAGAGGCGCTGCCACAGGCTGTCGCTGATGTTCTCTTCGCTGTGATCGCGCAGCCCATCCCAGGCGTAGCTGCCGAGCGATTTCTCCAGGCGGGCGCACTGCGTCTGCTCCTCCTGCGTGCTGCTGACCGCCTCGTCGTCGAGATAGAGCAGCAGATCGCCCTGGCGATCGTCGCTGGCCGCCAGCGCCGCCAGGTTGCGTGGACAGACGTAGCGCCCACGTCCGAACGCAGCGGTAAAGGTGAGATCGGGTATGATCTTCTTCAGCAGCGGCAGATCTTTGGTAAATATTTGATCCTGCAGCGCCACGTTGGCGGTGCTGACGATCAGCCTTTTCTCTTCGGCGCGACTCGCCGCAATGCCGGGGATCAGGTAGGAGAGCGTTTTGCCGACGCCGGTCGGCGCTTCAATCGCCAGGTGGCGCGCATCGTCGCCCGCCAGGCATTTCGCGACTTCGGCGATCATCTGGCGCTGCGGCGCGCGAGGAATAAAGTCCGGCACCTGCTGCTGTAGCGCCTTATACCACTGCGCTATCTGGCTTTTTATTGCTGCTGTCAGGGCCATAATCAGTTACCGCGGGGTGAAAACGGCCTGTATTTTTACACAGTAATCCGCCAGCGTCAGCTACAGGGCGCATTTTTTCGCGCCGCTTTGACGTCTCCGTATAACGCCTTTCTGCTGAAGCGCTGGATTCCGCGGCGGCAGATGCATAAGCTAAGGCCCATTCTTTCGGACGCAGGTGCGGCATGAGCGAAAAGAGTAAAAACTGGGTAAAAGCGGAAGATGTTGCCCGCCTGGCAGGCGTCTCACGTTCTGCGGTGTCGCGGACCTTCACGCCCGGCGCATCGGTGGCGGAGAAAACGCGTCAGAAGGTGCTTGCCGCCGCAGAAGAGCTGGGCTATCAGGTCAATATCATCGCCCGCGCCATGAATACCGGCAGCAGCAATTTTATCGGCATCGTAACTGCAGGCTTCGATAACCCTTTTCGCAGTAAACTCCTCGCGCCGCTCGTGCACCAGCTGGCGCTGCATGGCCTTATTCCACTGCTGATGAATGCGGACGATCCGCAACAGCTGGCGCCCTCGCTGAAACAGCTGCTGAGCTATCACGTCGCTGGCGTCATTATCACCTCAGGCGCGCCGCCGCTCTCGCTGGCGGAAGAGTATCTGGCGCGCAAAATCCCTGTTACGCTGATTAATCGACATGCCGAGTTAGCGGGCTGCGACCGCGTCGCCAGCGATAACAGCCAGGGCGCACACTTGATTGCGCAGCACTGCATAAATCGCGGCTGGCGAAAGATAGGTTTTATTGGCGAAGATGCTCACCATTTTAGTACCAGCCAACGCTATCAGGCGCTGAAAAAATTACTGGGCGAGCGCCTTGTCGCTACGCAATTTTTCCCTGGCGGCGGCTATGAGGCCGGACGCGCTGCTGCTTGTGAACTGTGTGAAAAGCAGCCCGACCTGGAGGTTCTGGTCTGCGCTACCGATATGCTGGCGCTGGGGGCTATCGACGGACTAAAGGCTCACGCTTCACGTCCCGCCGTTACCGGCTTCGATGATATTCCTCAGGCGGCATGGGATCCGTATCAGCTAACAACCGTTCAGCAGAATACTGCGCTTCTTGCCCAGCATGCCGTGGATCTGCTGCTCACGCGCATCGCTCAGTTCGATCTGCCGCCGCGCCAGCGCGCCGTCCCCGTGAAATTAATCGTTCGACGCAGCGCATAATGGAAGATTCATTTTATGCGGCGTCGGTCACAGACTAATCGATTACGCCCCTTCACACTCATGCCAGCCCTGCGGGGTTAATTTTTTCTCTTCAAATGCACACGTGTGCAAAAAGGAGTGTTGATGCATCATTCTGACAACAGTGAACGGCTAAACCGTTACCGCTTTGCCTGCGAGCTGGCGGAAACAGGCGGCAGACTCGCTTTCGAGTACTACCAGAAACGCGAAGAACTGACTGTCGATCATAAGGGCGAGGATGCGCAGGATGTCGTCAGCCTGGCCGATCGCGAAGTAGAAGCGCTGGTGAAATCACGTATTGCGCAGAGCTTTCCTGAAGATGGTTTTTTAGGTGAGGAAAGCGGATTCGCTCAAGATGAGGCGCGGGTGCTCTGGGTGGTGGATCCCATCGATGGCACCAGCAGCTTTCTCAACGGCCTGCACACCTGGTGCCTCTCGCTGGCGGTCATAATCGACGGCGAGCCGGTGATAGGCGTCGTTTACGATCCTAATCACGGCGAGCTGTTTCACGCCTGCAAAGGAAGCGGCGCCTGGTTAAACGATCGTCCCATAACGCCTCATCCGGCCGAAACAGTCGCAGATGGCGTGATGGGGGTGGGTACGTCGCACCGGGTTACGACCGCCGAGTTTCTGCCTTTTCTCGACGCTCTGCTGCAACAGGGCGGCATGTTTGTCCGCAACGGCTCAGGCGCGCTGATGAGCGCATGGGCGGCAGCGGGCCGTCTCATTGGCTACTACGAGCCTCATATGAATCCCTGGGATGGCTTGCCCGGCATCGTGCTAATGCGTGAGGCGGGCGGCGTGACTAATCCCTATCTCGCAGAGGACGGCATTAAGCGCGGGAACCCTGTTCTGCTGGCGAGCAAAACGCTTTACCCACAATTAAAACAATGGGTTAAGCAAAACCTCGACTAACCTGCGACACATCTTTCCGTAAATGATATACGCACGCTATACCGGGATTCGCTTTCAGGGATGACAGATTTATCAGACACGCCTCTACCCTACGGAGACAGGATAATGTACGGATTGATCGGTTTTTTCCGGGCGGCCCCGGCGAAGCACGCCGCGCCCCTGAACGCAGAACGTTTTCGCTTCGTTCGCTGGCAAACTTTTCTGGCGATGACGGCTGCCTATGTCACCTTCTACGTGTGTCGGCTCTCATTTACCGTGGCGAAAAGCGCCCTGGTGGAACTGGGCCTCTCCCCTTCTGAACTGGGTATGATCGGTTCCGCACTCTTTTTTAGCTACGCCATCGGTAAGCTGGTTAATGGTTTCCTTGCCGACCATGCCAACGTCGTTCGCTTTATGAGTCTGGGCCTGCTGATTAGCGCGGCGATGAATTTGATGATGGGTATGACCACTAACGCCATGCTGCTGGCGATCTTCTGGGGCATAAACGGCTGGGCACAGTCTATGGGCGTCGGGCCTTGCGCTGTCTCGCTGGCGCGCTGGTACGGTAATAAAGAGCGCGGCACTTTTTACGCCATCTGGTCTACCGCGCACAATATTGGCGAAGCCCTGACCTATATGGTCATCGCTGCGGTAATCGCCGGTTACGGCTGGCATATGGGCTATCTCTCCACCGCGGCGCTTGGCGCGGCAGGCATTGTTATCATGCTGCTGTTTATGCGCGATTCGCCGCAAAGCTGCGGTTTTCCGTCGATTCAGACGCTGAGTGACGAGCCGCATGAAAGCGAAGATAACAAGGGGTCGGTATTTAAAAACCAGCTTTTCGCTCTGCGTAACCCTGCGCTCTGGACGCTGGCGCTCGCCTCCGCTTTTATGTATATCGATCGCTATGCCGTTAATTCTTGGGGAATTTTCTTTCTCCAGCAGGGCAAGGCCTATACCACCGTTGAAGCCTCTGGCATTATCGGCGTCAATGCCATCGCGGGTATCATCGGCACGATTATGGCTGGCATGCTGTCGGATCGTTTTTTTCCGCGCAATCGCAGCGTGATGGCCGGTTTTATCAGTTTGCTCAACACGCTCGGCTTCGCGCTCATGCTTTGGTCGCCGCATAACTATTACACCGATATTCTGTCGATGGTTATCTTCGGCGCGACTATCGGCGCGCTGACCTGCTTTCTTGGCGGATTGATTGCTGTCGATATTTCATCGAAAAAAGCTGCCGGCGCCGCGCTGGGCACTATCGGCATCGCCAGCTATGCGGGTGCCGGGCTGGGCGAGTTTCTCACCGGCATGATTATCGACCAGACCTCGCTGCGGGAGAATAATAAAATCATCTATGATTTTCATACGCTATCCCTGTTCTGGGTCGCCGCGGGCCTGGTTTCAGCGCTGTTATGTTTCGTCACGGCCGCTATTGTTGCGCGACGTCACGCTATCGAACAGCGCACCTCCTTTTCATCTTAGCCTCTCCCTTTTAAGGAAAAACATATGATGACAGCCAGACATCAGGTCGCGGCGCGCCTGCTTATCGCCTGCGCCCTCTGTTTCAACGCGGCGCAGGCCGCTGCGCAACCGGACTATCAGCTGGAAAAGGTCGTGGAGCTGAGCCGCCACGGCGTTCGCCCGCCGACGCCGGGCAATCGCCATGATATCGAAGCCGCCACGCAGCGGCCATGGGCGGTCTGGAGCACGCGCGACGGCGAACTGACCGGCCACGGTTATGCGGCGGTGCTCAATAAAGGACGCTGGGAAGGCAAACGCTATCGCCAGCTCGGCCTGCTGACGAATGGCTGCCCGCAGCCGCAGGATATCTATGTACGGGCCAGCCCGCTGCAGCGCACCCGCGCCACTGCGGAAGCGCTGGTTGACGGTGCCTTTCCCGGCTGCGGCGTCGCCGTACATCATGTCATGGGCGAAAACGACCCGCTGTTCCAGACCGACGCCTTTGCCGCGACCACTCCCGATCCTGCGCGGCGGCAGGCGGCAGTAGCGGCGAAAGCGGGCGATCTCCCGCTGCTACGGCAGAAGCTGAAGCCTGCCATCCAGGCGTTAAAGCAGGCGGTATGCCTCTCTGACGCGCAGTGCGCGCTATTCGATCAGCCCTGGCAGATCCGCCAGAGCAAGAGCGGCAAAACCTATATTGCCGGTCTGAGCGTGCTGGCGAATATGGCGGAGACGCTTCGCCTGGGCTGGAGCGAAAACCTGCCGTTCAGCCAGATCGCCTGGGGCAATATCACCCGCGCAGAGCAGATCAGCGCCATCCTGCCGCTGCTGACGGCGAACTACGACCTCAGCAACGACGTGCTCTACACCGCGCAGAAGCGCGCCTCTATCCTGCTCAACGCGATGCTGGAGGCTGCTGAAGACCGCGCCGCCACGCCGGACGCGCGCTGGCTGCTGCTGGTCGCTCACGATACCAATATCGCTATGGTGCGTACCCTGATGAACTTTAGCTGGACGCTACCCGGCTACACACGCGGCAATATCCCGCCCGGCAGCAGTCTGGTTCTTGAGCGCTGGCGCGATAAGCTCAGCGGTGAGCGTTTTTTACGCGTCTACTTTCAGGCGCAAAGTCTGAACGATCTGCGTCGCCTGCAGCCGATCGATGCGACGCATCCGCTGCTGCGCGAAGAGTGGCGACAGGCGGACTGTCGCGTGACGCCGGTCGGAACGCTCTGCCCGATGCGTAGCGCGGTACGCGCCCTGGGCAGGGAGATTGATCGGAAAGCTGTTACGCCAGTCAGCTACGATCTTCCCTGAGCGTCCAGTTAAGCCAGCTGCTTAAACATCACCGTTGTCGCCTCCCGCTCGCCGGTGACTGACTCGGCGTAGCAGGGAATCGATCCGGCTATCTGCCAGCCCAGCGAAAGATAGAGGTGGCTGGCGACGTCGCCGCTGCGGGTATCAAGCACCAGCAAGGTTTTACCCAGCGCCTGCGCCCGCTGTTCGGCCTGCTGCATCAGCTGGCGCGCAATGCCCTGACGTCGGGCATGCGGATGCACCAGCAGCTTGCTGATCTCCGCGCGGTGGCGGCCGTTAGGCATGCCTGCCGCGTTAATCATCACGGTACCGACGACCTTGCCATACTGGCAGGCGATAAGAAGTTCATTCTCGCCGGGAGCGAGGCTTTCTGCGCGGCCTTGCCAGAAACGCTCAACCACCGCGCTGTCCTGCGGATCGGTGAAGCCGATACTGGCACCGTCCGCCACGCACGCCAGCAGCACATCGCTGAGGGAGAGTAACCGCTGCCGCGCCTGAGCGGCGTCAATCCATTCATATGTTGTCATGGTTTGCATACCACCAGCACATAGCGCGCGCCGTCGGTGAGGTGCGCTTCAAACGCGGAGCGGCCAGTCAGATGAAAGCGCAGGCAATCGCCCGTCTGCAGCGTCCAGCTCTGCCCGTCCATGGTGATGGTCAGCCCGCCTTGCTGCAGCCAGATGTGCTGCTCCAGCCCCTGAACGGGCGGGGCGTCATAGTCGATGCGCGCGCCGGGACGCAGCTGGCCTTCAACCAGCTCTGCGCGAAAATGGGACGCTGGCGGCGAGACGTTGCGGCGCACAAAGCCACTTTCATCGTCGCGCCATAGCGGCTGCTGCTCCGGCGTCAGCAACAGATCAACGCCCTCTTCCACTTCACTTAGCAGGCGCGACATGGTAAGACCATAAGCTACGCATAAACGGTTTAATAACGCAGCCGTGGGGCTGGTTTCGCCGCGCTCAATACGCGACAATGATGCGCGGCTGATGCCGGTCGCCGTGGCGAGTTCATCCAGTGACCAGCCGCGTTGAACGCGGAGTTCTGCAAGGCGGGCCGCGAGGCGCTGTTCGGTATCTTCAGTTAACACGAGTAACCTCTCATATCTGAGAATAATTTCTCACACATGAGATCTAGCGTGAAACTGGCTTTACCGTCAACTTGTACATATAAAAAACATTTGTACAAGTTGATCGGGTTGGTTAAGGTTATCTGATTGCGGTCAGGAAGTTTGGGGAAGTTATGGCCTTTTACAGTATCGGTGACGTTGCCGAACGCTGTGGAATAAATCCAGTCACGCTGCGCGCGTGGCAACGGCGTTATGGCTTACTGAAGCCACAGCGCTCGGAGGGTGGACATCGTCAGTTTGATGACGAGGATGTTCAGCGCATTGAAGAAATTAAACGCTGGATCGAAAGCGGCGTACCGGTGGGCAAAGTCAAAGCGCTGCTCGAAGGCGAAAGCCTGAATGTGCATGACGGCTGGGTCAACCTGCAGGAAGAGCTGATGAGCGTGTTGCGTCACGTCAAGCCTGCAAAGCTGCGCGCTAAAATCGCGGCGCTTGGACGGGAAAACCCGGTAGACGCGCTTATCGATCACGTCATTATGCCGGTGCGGCAGAAACTTGGGCTGGATCAGAATACCGCGCGCGTGATGAGCAGCCTGCTGGATGGCGCGCTGATCGACTACGTCGCCTTCTGTCTTGCCGCCAGCCGCAAGAAAGCGGGTAAAGACGCGCTGATCCTCGGCTGGGCGGTGGAAGATCGCACCCGTATCTGGCTGGAAGCCTGGCGCCTTGCCCAGGAGGGCTGGCGGCTGGACGTGCTGGCGGAGCCGCTGGATCTGCCGCGTCCTGAGCTTTTTCCCGGTCAGACCATTTTTGTCTGGACCGGAAAAAAACTGACTCGTCGCCAGCAGGAGCAGCTGACGCACTGGCAGGAACAGGGCTTTTCCATTCGCGCGCACGAAACGCGCTTTCAGTAAAACGCACGCAGGGCCCTTTTCGCCTCGCCCTGCCCGCGTTATTATCCCCGGCTTTCAGGCTTCAATCAGGTTTCCGCATGAACTGGCAAAAAATCTTCTTCGCAACGCTGTTTTTCATTATGGCCGTCGGCGGCACCGGCGGGCTGATGCTGGTCGGCTACACCCTTATTCTCCACTCACGCTAAGTCGGCGCTGCAGGCGCTCAAACAGGCGATCGCTGACAATGGCCAGCAGCGCTACCAGCAGCGCCCCCTGAATAACATAGGCGGTGTTGAAGCCGCTCAGGCCGATAATCACCGGCGAGCCGAGGCTTTCCGCGCCCACCGTCGAGGCGATAGCCGCAGTGCCGATATTGACGATCACTGAGGTGCGTACGCCAGCCAGAATCACCGGCGCAGCCAGCGCCAGCTCTACCTGCCACAAACGCTGCCATGCGCTCATGCCGACCCCGTCGGCGAGCTCCCTGCTGCTGGCGGGCACGCTATCCAGCCCGGCCAGCGTCCCCTGTAAAATCGGCAACAGACCATAGAGCAGCAGCGCCACGACCGCTGGCCAGGCGCCGAACCCCATGACCGGCACCGCAATCGCCAGCACCGCCACCGGCGGAACGGTTTGTCCGGCCGCCACGATGGTTTCCACCAGCGGACGAAAGCGGCGTCCCGCGCGGCGCGTGACCAGCACGCCACCGCCTGCGCCGATCAACAACGCCAGCACGCTGGCGGTAATCACCAGAAAGAGATGCGCCAGCGCCAGCTGTAAAAAACTCTCCTGCTGATAGAGCGGGCGCGCCTGCTCAGGAAACCACCAGGCAAAAAGCGGCCCGCTGTAGGGCAAGCCGACCAGCAGAGCGATAAACAGCATAATCAGCCACAGCAGTGGATCCTTCAGCCAGCGCATCATGAACCCTCACGCAGGGTCAGCAGATCGCTGAAGTAGAGCACACCCAGCGGCTGCTGGCGCTCATCCACCACCGGCAGCTTATCGGCGCGCCGGGCGATAAACTGCGACAGCGCTTCGCGCAGTGACTGGGCGGCGCTCAGCGGCTCGCCCTCCAGCCACTCGCCGCGCCGCGCCGCGTTGCCCACCTGCCCCAGCGACAGCAGCCGCACGCCCAGTTCGCTTCTGCCGAAGAAGTCCTGCACAAAGTCGTTTTTCGGCTGCGTCAGCAGCGCGGCGGGCTTGCCCTGTTGAACGATCTCGCCGTTATCCATCAACACAATGTTATCCGCCAGCGTCAGCGCCTCGTCGATATCGTGCGTTACCAGCACGATAGTGCGGCCCGACAGGCGGTGAATGCGCAACATCTCCTGCTGCAGCGCGCCGCGCGTAACCGGATCGAGCGCGCCGAAGGGCTCATCCATCAGCAAGACTTCGGGATCGGCCGCCAGCGCACGCGCGACGCCGACGCGCTGCTGCTGTCCGCCTGAAAGCTGATGCGGCAGACGGCGCGCCAGATGCCCATCCAGGCTGAGCAGCGTCAGCAGCTCCTCAACCCGCGCGCGAATGCGGGCCTTGGGCCAGCCGAGCAGCGCAGGTACGGTGGCAATATTCTTTTCTACCGTCCAGTGAGGAAACAGGCCGATCGACTGAATGGCGTAGCCCATGCGCCGACGTAAATCGCGCGCGTCAAGCTGGCGAATCGACTCGCCAGCGAAGCGTATTTCACCCTCGTCATACTCCACCAGCCGGTTGATCATTTTCAGCGTGGTTGATTTGCCGGAACCGGATGTGCCGAGCAGCACGCTGAACTCACCCTCACCAATCTGTAGCGTCAGGTCTTTGACCGCCGCTTTGTCGCCAAAGTACTTACTGACGCCGTTAAAGTGAATCATGGGTTCTCTCCAGCAGGGAAATCAGCAGGCGGAACAGCGCATCGATCGCCACCGCCAGCGCAATCACCGGGATCACGCCGAGCAGCACCAGATCGAGCGCGCTGCTGAGCAATCCCTGAAAAATAATGGCGCCGAAGCCGCCTGCGCCGATCAGCGCGGCGATGACCGCCATGCCCAGCGTCTGCACCACCACCACGCGCAGTCCGGCGAGCCACACCGGCAGCGCCAGCGGCACGTCGACGGCAAAAAAGCGCTGAAGCTGACCCATGCCCATGCCGCGCGCGCTTTCGCGCACGTCGCGCGGCACCTGCTGCAGTCCGGCCACTACGCTGCGCACCAGCGGCAGCAACGCATAGAGCGTGAGCGCGATCAGCGCCGGGGCCATGCCGATGCCGCTGATGCCCCACCCCTTAAGCCAGGGAAAGGATTTCGCCAGCCCGGCCAGCGGCGCGATCAGCAGGCCGAAGAGCGCCACAGACGGTACGGTCTGGATAACGTTCAGCACGCTAAAGACGCCGCTCTGCCAACCCGGACGCCGGTAGAGCAGGACGCCGAGCGGCAGACCGATCAGCAGCGCGGGCAGCAGCGTGCCGCAGAGCAGCGTCAGGTGCCGCGCCAGCGCCGCGTCAAACACCGCCTGCCGGTTGGCGTACTCCTTCAGCAGCGACAGCGCGTTTAGCTCGCCGCTGAACAGCATCAGCAACGGCAGCAGCCAGATCTGCAGATTGAGCAGCAGCCGCCAGAGGTTATTGCGCGTCAGATTGCGCGCCAGTTCCGCGCCCAGCAGCAGCGTGACGCCGCACGCCAGCCACAAGCCGCTGCCGAAGCTGGTTCTCGCCAGGGCGCTGCCCTGCGCCGCCAGTCGCGCCGCTTCATGTCCGCTCAGCCAGACCATGCCGGTCAGCAGCGCGTCGCAGGCGAGCAGCATCAGCGCAAGCGGCGCCTGCGTCGGACGCGCCCACAGCAGCAGCCAGAGCGCCGCCAGCGGCAGCGCCAGCCATCCGGCGTCGCTCACCTGGCCCAGCATCAGCGGCTGGCCGGAGACCAGCCGGTTCGGCGCGTAGCTGAGAAACGGCAGCCAGTAGAGCGCCAGGCTTAACAACAACAGCAGCAGCAGCGCCACCGGCTGGCGGCGCGCTGGCAGCATCGCTTCCCGCGATAGCGCCATGGCTTACAGCAGCTTCTGCTGCTGCAGCCACGCTTTCGCCACGCTGCTGGCATCCTGGCCCTCTACCGCGATCTTCGCGTTAAGCTGCTGCAGCGTTTTCTCATCCAGCTTGCTGAAGACCGGTTTCAGCCAGCTATCGATATCGGGATAGGCTTTCAGCACAGAGGCGCGGATTACCGGCGTTGGCGCATAGATAGGCTGTACGCCTTTGGGATCGCTCAGGGTTTGCAGGCCCAGCGCCGCGACCGGGCCATCGGTGCCGTAAGCCATCGCCGCGTTGACGCCGGAGGTCTGTTGCGCCGCTGCCTTGATGGTCACGGCCGTATCGCCGCCCGCCAGCGAGAGCAGCTGGCTCTGCGTCAGCTTAAAGTCATAGGCTTTTTCAAAGGCCGGCAGGGCGTCGCCGCGCTCGATAAATTCCGCCGAGGCCGCTAGTTTGAACGTGCCGCCTTTTTTCAGGTAGCGGCTGAGATCCCCAAGAGAAGTGAGCTTGTTCTGCTGCGCGACATCCTGGCGCACCGCGATGGTCCAGGTATTATTCGCCGGCGCAGGGGTCAGCCACACCAGCTGATTTTTTTCAGCGTCGAGCTTTTTCACCTTCTCGTAGCCCTGGCGTGCGTTTTTCCAGATCGGGTCTTTTTCGTCATTGAAAAAGAAGGCGCCGTTGCCGGTATATTCAGGGTAGATATCCAGTTCGCCCGCGGTAATCGCGCCGCGTACCACCTGCGTGGTGCCGAGCTGGATTTTGTTTACCGTCTTGACGCCGTGTTTCTCCAGCACCTGCAAAATCACATTGCCCAGCAGCGAACCTTCGGTATCGATTTTCGAACCTACGCGTACGGGGTCGGCGGCCTGCGCCGCGCCTGTCGCCAGCAGCAGCGCCGCTGCCGTCAATGCCAGAAAACCAGACCTTGCCATAAGGTGTTCCTTTAATTCGGTTATATGTGAGGTGCTTATAGAGGATAGTCGTTTCGTCATGCATCGCGTAACACATTGCCTGAAGCGTGAACGGTTACGCCTCAACTTTTTCATATCGTTATCGGTTCGGTTATAACGCAAAGTAATTTACGTCCAGACGTCTGGACGGTAAGCTGTCCGTTCACTCACAATAATCACAGACAACATCATGACCGATCTCACTTCATCTTCCGCCCATGTGGCGTTAACAGGGAACCGGCCCGACGGTGAAACGCAGTGGATCCGCAGCGCGGCGGACGTTTCTCGCCTGATCAACAGCGGCGACGGCGCGCGCAATAATGCGCGCATCGTGGTGGCGATCGCGCTGGGCGGCGTATTTCTCGACGCTTACGATCTCGGCGCGCTGGCGTTTGGCATTAAGGATGTGGCGCGCGAGTTTAGCCTGACCCCGACCGGCACCGGCATGGTTGCCTCCGCCATTACCTTTGGCGCCATTGTCGGCGCGTTAATCGGCGGCTATCTCACCGATAAAATCGGCCGCTATCGCGTATTTATGGCGGATATGTTCTTTTTCGTGGTGGCGGCGCTCGCCTGCGCCTTTGCGCCCAATGAGTACGTGCTGGGCGGCGCGCGCTTCGTGATGGGGCTGGGCGTTGGTATCGATCTGCCGGTGGCGATGGCGTTCCTCGCCGAGTTTTCCCGCCTGCGCGGCCAGGGCAATAAGGCCGCCAGCGTGGCGATGTGGTGCCCCACCTGGTATGCGGCGATCAGTATCTCTTATCTGCTGGTGCTGCTGCTCTATGGGGTACTGCCGGAGAGCCACACCGGCTGGCTGTGGCGCTTAATCCTCGGGTTCGGCGCGGTGCCTGCGCTGATCATTATCGCTATCCGCAGCCGCTATATGAGCGAGTCGCCGGTCTGGGCGGCGAATCAGGGCGACCTGAAAGGCGCGGCCGCGATTCTGCGCAGCGGCTGGAACATCAATGCGCAGGTGGCCGAGGATGCGGCGGCAACGCCGACCCAGCCTGCGCGCCGCGCCAGCTGGCGCAACTACGGCGCGCTGCTGCGGGGCGTTTATCTGCGCCGCACGCTGCTGGCGACCATTACCTCGGTCGCCTCTTCCTTCGCCTATAACGCGGTGGCGTTTGGCCTGCCGGTAATTATCACCAGCTTTTTCGCCCAGTCGATGCTCACCACCATTCTGGTGTCGCTGGCGCTCAATCTGCTGTTCGCTTTTGTCGGCGGCGTGCTGGCGGTGCGGCTGGTGCCGCGTCTTGGCGCATGGAGGATGTCGGTGGCGGGTTACGCCTGCCAGTGCGTGGCGCTGCTGGGGCTGGCGCTGACTGGTCGTCCCGAAGGTGGTCTGGAAGCGGGCATCGCTATTGCGATGCTGGCGCTGTTCCTGTTTGGCCAGGGTTTCGGCCCCGGCTCGCATACCATGACCTTCGCCTCGCTCAGCTATCCCACTTCGCTGCGCGGCGTCGGCGTTGGTTTTAATCAGACGCTGATGCGCGGCAGCTCTACCCTCTCGCTGTTTCTGTTTCCGGTGCTGGTCGCCGCGCTCGGTACCGGCGTCTTCTGGGTGATTTTCCTTGCGCCGCTGGCCGGTCTGCTCGCGCTGCTGGCGATCCGCTGGGAGCCGTCGGGTTATGATGTGGACGCGGAGGATTTTGCTGAGCGTTAAAAAGCGCGTCCCGCCTCTTTTCCGCGGCGGGATTCGGTTCCTTTTCTGCTTACCGGCTCAGGACAGCCTGGAAAAGGTCTGAGCCGCTATTCAGGCTGGCATACTCATTGCATTCAGGTAGGCGGGAATACGGGGAAAGGTGTAGAGAAACCAGGGCGTGAACTGCTGCGGCTCTTCCAGCATTGCGCGCTGGATCTCGCTGACGGAGCGATAGCACCAGTCGTCCGCCTCCTGCGGATTGGGCGTGGGTTTGTCATCGCTGACGGCGAAGTAGACATGCCCATACTCATGCTCGATCAGGCCGTTGCTGAGCGGCAGATTGTAGCTCAGCTCAAACACCGGGGTCAGCGACAGCTCCAGCCCCATCTCTTCGAATAAGCGGCGTTCTGCCGCCTGCTGGGTCGGCTCCGCCGGACAGGGATGGCCGCAGGTGGTATTGCTCCACAGTCCGCCGCAGTGGTATTTGCCGCTGGCGCGGCGCTGTAACAGCAACTCGCCGGAAGAATTAAATACGTAGACCGTCACCGCGCGATGCAGTAACCCCTTCTCATGCACTTCCAGCTTTTCCATTTTACCGGTGGGACGATCGAGATGATCGACGAGAATAACTTCGATAGCAGACATGAGGATTCCTTAAGATAACTCCTGGTTATTCTGGCACATCCTTGCTGTTTCATGCCGCGTGAATTCGTGCGGTTCCCCGCAAAAAAAGAGGGCCCGCCTGCGCGAGCCCTGAGTAGAGGTTACAGACGGAAGCTTTGCACCACCTGCTCCAGCTGGACGCTCTGCTCCTCCATCGCCTGGGCAGCGGCGGAAACCTGCTCCACCAGCGCGGCGTTCTGCTGCGTGGTGCCGTCGAGCTGGGTGATCGCCACGTTGACCTGTTCAATGCCCATACTCTGCTCGCGGCTGGCGGACATGATTTCGCTCATCAGCGTCGTTACGCTGCTGACGCCCTGCATCAGCTCGTCCATGGTTTCACCCGCCTGCTCGACCAGCTGGCTGCCCGCGTCGATATTAGCCACTGATTCCTCAATCAGCTTTTTAATTTCGCGCGCCGAGTTGGCTGAACGCTGCGCCAGATTGCGTACCTCCGAGGCGACCACCGCAAAGCCGCGACCCTGCTCCCCTGCTCGCGCCGCTTCCACCGCGGCGTTCAGCGCCAGGATATTGGTCTGGAAAGCGATGCTGTCGATAACGCTGATAATATCCACGACTTTGCGCGAGGAGTGATGGATCTCGCCCATAGTGCTCACTACCTGACGCACCACTTCCGTCCCACGCGCCGCCACCTGCGACGCATTGCCCGCCAGCTGATTAGCATGAGTCGCGTTGTCGGCGTTCTGGCGCACCGTACCGGTCAGCTGCTCCATAGAGGCGGCAGTCTCGACGATAGAGCTGGCCTGGTCTTCGGTGCGTGACGAGAGGTTGGCGTTGCCGCTGGCGATCTCGCGCGAAGCGGCGGTAATCGCCAGCGCGCTGTCGCCGACCTGGCGCATCAGCCCCTGCAGATAGCTGATAAAGTTGTTAAAGCTCTGCGCCACGGCGTTGAATTCCGGGCTGTTGCTGGTCGGCAAGCGCTGGGTCAGATCGGCCCCGCCCTGCGCCAGCGCGTCAATGTTGCGATGCAGTACGTTGAGGCGCTGCATCATCGAACGGATAAAGCCCAGCAGCACCAACAGCAGTATGACCGCCAGCGGGATCTGCACCAGGCCGAGACGCGTCAGCATACTGTGCGCCTGCGCGGTCAGCAGGCTGGTCGGCACATCGCTGGCCAGATACCACGGGCTGCCCGCAATAGACTGCAGGAACAGCGTATGTTCGCCATCCTCGCCGTCAAAGGTGGTTTCAGTCGGCTGCGTGCCGGCGCTGCTCAGCAGGCCTTTCAGCGGCGCCGCCATCGGCAGTTGCAGATCGCTCAGGTTCTCCAGCTTCGGCGTACCGTCCACCAGCGCGGCGTTGCCCACGACTTTGCCGTCAGCCTCAACAATCAGCACGCGTCCCTGAATGGCGTCACCCATCTCTTTTGCCAGGTGGTTGAAAAAGCCGAGGGTGACGTCAATGGTGGCGACGCCCCAGACGATGCCGTCACGATAGATCGCCATGGCGCAGTTGGTGCGCGGCTGCGGGCTGGCGGCGTCCTGGTAGGCTTTCGCCCAGGCGCACTGCCCTTTAGGCGCGGCCATGCCATCTTTGTACCAGGGCTGCTCCCAGTATTTGTCGGCGGCGTCAGAGTTCCAGTAGGTATTAACCTGAAGCTGATTGCTGGCGTTGCGCGCAAAGAAGCTGCTGTCTTTCTCTTTTGCCGGATCGCGACGATTAGGCAGCGGCCAGATCCCGCCGCCGAAGACGTTGCTGTCCTGATACTGGTTTACCAGCGCAGGCAGCAGCTGATCAATGGCGGCGCTCTCCATCACGCCTGCGCCCTCGGTAATCGCGCGCTGCTGCGCCTGCACGCGGTTCATCTGTTCCACGATGCCGGTCGCCAGCGCGTCGACCTGATCGCGCACCAGCTGGCTCTGGTTAGCCGTTAACTGCGGCGCGATAAACTGTTTGATCACCACAACCGTAATAAGCATCAGAACGAGAAAAAAAAGGACAAGAACCGCAGTGAAGCGGGATTGTGTTGTTTTTAGCATCTGCTTTCCCCTGGCAGAAACGGCGCGATTGCCTGATCAGGGTTAACGGCGCGGGGAGGAGTAACTTGAGGCGCGCTAGATCACAATTTTAACAACTCATTGACAGAGCCGATGATTTAGTGAGAAACGGGTGTGCGGCGCGCTGCGCTAACAGCGCGTCGTCGTCAGATTTCGCTGTCCACCACCTGCTGGCGCGGGCGGAAAATATGATTATTGCCCGCCGCCATCAGCAGTTCCGTTAGCTGCTGGCCGCCCAGTTCATTTGCCTGCGCGAACTGGCGCTCCGCTTCGGTGATCGGCGTCGCCCACAACAGGTTAGGCCGATCGCCGTCGCGCCTGGAGAGCGTAAACTGCGCGGCCTCATCCGCCAGCGCGTTGGTCAACAGGAAGCTGTCAAAGCCGACCGGCGCCACTTCCGACGCCAGCGTATGGCCCTCGCCCAGCCAGGTCAGACGCGCCCAGGGAAGATGAGCGAACTCCGCCAGCGCGCTCGCCATCTGCACCGCGTTGCCCTCGGTCATCACCTCGCCATCCACCGCCATCGCCAGCTCGATACGGCGATATTGCGGTGCCAGCTCGTCGAACAGGTAATCGACCTGCGGCATCGGACGGATGCTCATGCCGAGCGTGAGGAAATACCATGTGCCGCGGTGCCAGTGCTGGGAGATCGCCATCGGCGGCCAGCTGCCCTGATCGATCGCGTAATATTTTACCGACTCGCCGAACTGCGCCTGGTAGCTCTGCAGCAGCGCCTGCTGCACCCGCTCCCATTCGTTGCCGTCGTGCCAGTCGCGCCAGAACTGGCGCTGATGTTCCGCGCGCGCGTAGTAGTCGTTGGTGGAAGCAGAACCGAGCGGCGCGGTAAGCCGGTTCTTTTTGATACAGCCGGAGGAGAAGCTGACCTGCTTCTCCTGGTAGAGACTCCAGCCCGGAATAACCGCCAGCAGCTGACCGTAATACCACAGCGCCGCGCCGTCGTCGCTCGGCTCCCATAACACCTGCAGGCCCGCGGGATCGAGCGGCGGCTCCGCCTCCAGGGTGCGACAAAACTCGGCGCTGAGCAGCGGCGCGATGCCCTGCTCCATCGCAGCGCGATCCTCCTGCGCCGGCGCAGGCAGCAGATTGCGCAGCCAGCAGCCGCGCACCGCGTACTGGCTGCGAAACAGATCCGTCGGCCAGATGTAGAAGTAAGCGGTGCGCGCATCCTGCTCGACAATCGCCGTCAGAGTATGTTGCTGATTGTGGACCTCAGCAATCAGAGGTTGGTAAGTCATAGCGCCTCGACAAAGCTTAGGGATCCATTTCCCCGAGATTAGAGCAGGATCCGGACTGCCGCCATGTGAGACAAGGGTAAAACTCTCAAAGTCAGCGCAACGCGACTGTGCAAGGGTAAGCAAAAGTAAAGCGAGCCACGCAGGTCAATGCGGAAAGGCTCAGCGATGCTTAAGCATTGCTCGCCTGCCCGGTGAAAATCTATTCGCGTTTCTGAGGCGCAGCCGCATGTTATGGTCAGGCTTCCCTTTTTTTCGGAGGCGCATGATGCAGCCCGTTCCCGATTTCGCCTGGCGCGAGTTAGCGGTTCTCGCGCTTTTTCTCTGGCTTCTTTATCGCTACACCTGGCTGACGCTGGCGACGGCGCTGATTGTGGCGGGCCTGGCGGCGCTGGTGCTGCTGCCTGTTGATATTTACTTCAGTCTGCCGTCGCTGGGGGCGATCGGTGCCGGGATCGGCCTGCTGGCGCACTACTTTCAGCAGCGTCGGGCAGCGCGGCAGCGTCTGATGAGCAGGCCGCGCGGCTACACCCGACCGCATGATGAATTTAATACTTAACCTTTTATTACCTTTACTGGCGCAAGGCAGTTAAGCGGCTCCGCTGCGACAGCCAGACTATCGCTAATGAAACGTTAAGAAGCCGTTAAGGCTGCCGTCCCATACGCAGCATCGCGCGATGGTATGCGCCGCGCGTGATTGACCAGCGCAGCGTTTTCGCCAGCAGCCGCATTTCGGCGTCGAGCAGCGCGCGCGACAGCGGGCCAAAGCGATAGCCCGACATCTGCTGCGCCCAGCCGGGCAGCAGCGCCATGCCCGATTGCAACATGACTTTCATTGCCGGTTTTGCCTGCCAGCCCGGCGCGGGCGCCTCGCGCAGCAGTCGGGTTACCTCTGCGGTGCGCTCGTCGTAGCGCAGCTCGCCGCGCATGCGTTGCAGATAGCTGGTCACCGCCTCAACGCTTTTCGGCACTGCTGTTGCGCCCAGCGCTTCGGCGATCTGCGCCGCTTCCCGGTAATAGCGATCCTGCTCCGCCAGGCTGAGCTGCGGATTTTTAAAGCGCAGATGAGCGGCGAGAAAGGCGCTGGTTTCAGCGACGTGCACCCAGGTAAGCAGATGCGGATCGCTGGCGGCATAGGGCTGTCCGTAATTATCGACGCCGCTGACGCGCAGATGAATATTTTTGACCCGCTCAATCAGCAGGTTCGCGTCATGGCGATTGCCGAAGGTGGTGACGGCGATAAACTGGCTGGTGCGGCGCAGACGGCCGAGCATATCCTGGCGAAAGTTAGAGTGATCCCAGACGCCCGCCAGCGCGGAAGGATGCAGCATCTGCAGCAGCAAAGCGCTGATGCCGCCGCACAGCATAGAGGGGAAGTCGCCGTGTACGCGCCAGATAACGCTGTCCGGGCCAAACAGGCCAGGATCGCCGGGCGGCTGTGAAATATCGAACTCATTAAGCGCCAGGCCGTTAACGCGGAAAACCTGGTTCTGGATACGGTTACGGATGCTGTTCATAAGGGTGTGGCCAGTTCAGGCGCGCTTTCCCTTCTTCCGGCGGCAAAGCCGGAAGAAGGGTATCGCGCATGATTACAGATAGTCGAACTGCGCGTTCTGGGTACGTACAGAGTCAAGCCCGATCATCACCCGGAACTTGCCGGGTTCCGCCACCTCCTGCATCTGCTGGTTCCAGAACTTCAGCGCATCCACGTCGATCTTAAAGCTCACCATCTGCGATTCACCCGCTTTCAGCATAATTCGCTTAAAGCCGCGCAGCTCGCGTACCGGACGACTGATAGAGGCGACCGGATCGTTCAGGTACATCTGCACCACCGTCGCCCCGTCGCGGTCGCCGGTGTTGGTCACCGTGACGCTCGCCTCTATCGTGCCGTTGCGCGGCATCGTTGGTGCCGACATTTTCACCGGCGAGACGCTGAAGCGGGTATAGCTCAGCCCATAGCCAAAAGGATAGAGCGGGCCGTTTACCGTATCATAGTAATGCGAGGTGTATTTGTTCGGTTTGGCGAAGTTGTAAGGCCGTCCGGTCGGCAGATGGTTGTAGTACAGCGGGATCTGCCCTACCGAGCGCGGGAAAGTGATCGGCAGCTTGCCGGACGGGTTGTAGTCGCCGAACAGGACGTCAGCGATAGCGTTGCCCCCTTCCGTACCGCTAAACCAGGTCTCCACCAGCGCATCCGCCATACGATCTTCATTAACCAGCGTCAGCGGTCGGCCGTTCATCAGCACGATTACCAGCGGCTTGCCGGTGGCCTTCAGCGCCGCCAGCAGTTTCTGCTGGCTGGCCGGAATAGAGATCTCGCTGCGGCTGGAGGCTTCGTGCGCCATGCCCTGCGCCTCGCCGACCGCCGCGACCACCACGTCCGCCTGCTTCGCTTTCTCTACCGCCTCATCAATCATCGCCTGCGGCGTGCGTGCGTCAACCGAGACCGCCTGCTCGTAGAGGTTGAGGAAGTTCTGCACGCCTTTGTTGTCGCTGATGTTGGCGCCTTTGGCATAGAGCAGCGTCGCTTTGCCCGCGGTCGCGTTGCGCATGCCCTGCAGCAGGCTAATCGACTGTTTCGCCACGCCCGCCGCCGACCAGCTGCCCATAATGTCGCGCTGGCTGTCCGCCAGCGGGCCAATCAGCGCGATGGTGCCGGCGCGCTTCAGCGGCAGCGTCTCCAGACGGTTTTTCAGCAGAACGATGCTTTTGCGCGCCACGTCGCGCGCGTCGGCGCGGTGCAGGCGGCTTTCCGCATTGGTATCCTGCGGATCGCTCTCTTTAGCGCCGAGATGGCTGTAGGGATCGTTGAACAGTCCCATATCATATTTCACATTGAGCACATGGCGCGCCGCATCGTCGATCTCCGCCATGCTGACCGCCCCGCTCTTCACCAGGCCCGGCAGATATTTGCTGTAGTACTCGTCGCTCATGCTCATGTCGATGCCCGACTTCAGGGCAACGCGAACCGCATCTTCGGGATCGCTCGCCACGCCATGCTTGAGCAGCTCTTTAATCGCGCCGTGGTCGCTGATGGTAATGCCTTTAAATTTCCATTCGTCGCGCAGCACCGTTTTCAGCAGCCAGCTGTCCGCCGTGGCGGGCACGCCGTTAAGGGAGTTGAGCGCCACCATTACGCCGCCGCTGCCGGCATCCAGCGAGGCTTTATAAGGTGGCAGATAGTCCTGGAACAGGCGCTGCGAGCTCATGTCGACGGTATTGTAGTCGCGGCCGCCTTCGATACCGCCATAGGCGGCGAAGTGTTTGACGCTGGTCATCACCGCATAGCGATCGGCGGGGCTTTTGCCCTGCATCGCCTTCACCATGGTGCTGCCCATCTGCGAGGAGAGCCAGGTATCTTCGCCGAAGCCTTCGGAGATACGGCCCCAGCGCGGTTCGCGGCTGACGTCCACCATCGGCGCCCAGGTCATGTTCAGGCCGTCGTCGGCGGCTTCATACGCGGAGACGCGCCCGACTTCGCTTACCGCATCCAGATCCCAGCTGGCGGCAAGCCCTAGCGGAATAGGAAAGATGGTGCGCTGACCGTGTACCACGTCATAGGCAAAAAAGAGCGGAATTTTCAGGCGGCTAAGCTGCATCACCTGATCCTGCATGGCGCGGATATCCTGGCGCGTCACGGTATTGAAAATCGCGCCGACCTGACCTTTCTGGATCATGTCGCGAATCGCCTCTTTCGGATTATCCGGCCCCACGCTGATTAGCCTGAGCTGGCCAATTTTTTCGTCCAGCGTCATTTTGGTCAGAAGCTGATTAACAAAAGCGTCGCGCGCCTGGGCGTTCATGGGATGGGGTCCAGTCAGCTCTTCGGCCAGCGCGGGTTGCAGAGCGAGTGAGACAGCGAGACTAACAGAGTAAATCCATTTCATCAGGTTGGGTTCTCTTAAGTGACTGCGCAATATCGAATAAACAGGCGGCAGTGTGCCACAAGTTCAGGATAGCAGGTAGCCGTTAGCGTCACACTGCCGCCTGCTTTTCGCTGACGTGCTACAGTAAGGGCGCCATGTCATGACAAGGAGTTGCACATGATCCACTCAGCGTCTCATTCCGCTTTACTCACCGACCTGCGCCGCCACGTTGGCGCCTCTCATCTGCTGACCGACAAAGAGCAAACCGCACGCTACCGCAAAGGCTTTCGTTCCGGCGAGGGCGACGCGCTGGCCGTGGTGTTTCCCGGTACGCTACTGGAGATGTGGCGCGTGCTGCAAACCCTGGTCAGCGCCGACGCCATTATTCTGATGCAGGCGGCCAATACGGGCCTGACGGAAGGATCGACGCCCAACGGCAACGACTACGATCGGCCGGTGGTGATTATCAGCACGCGACGTCTCGATAAGCTGCAGCTGATCGATGACGGCAGGCAGGTGCTGGCTTTCCCAGGCAGCACCCTTTACCAGCTGGAGAAAACGCTGAAGCCGCTTAATCGCGAGCCGCATTCGGTTATCGGCTCCTCCTGTATTGGCGCCTCGGTGCTGGGCGGCGTCTGCAATAACTCCGGCGGCTCGCTGATCAAGCGCGGCCCGGCCTATAGCGAGATGGCGCTGTTTGCTCAGGTCGATGAGCAAGGCAAGCTGAAGCTGGTAAACCATCTCGGCATCACGCTCGGCACGTCGCCGGAAGAGATCCTGGGCAGGCTCGATGATGAGCGCTGGCGTCCGGAGGATGTGCAGCACGACGGGCGTCACGCCTCCGATCCCGACTATGCCGACCGCGTACGTCACGTGGACGCCGATACGCCAGCGCGCTTCAATGCCGATGCGCGCCGGTTGTTTGAGGCATCCGGCTGCGCGGGCAAGCTGGCGGTATTCGCGGTGCGGCTGGACACTTTCCCCTGCGAACCGCAGCAGCAGGTGTTCTATATCGGCACCAACGATCCGGCGGTGCTGAGCGATATCCGCCGCCATATTCTGGCCCACTTTACCCAGCTGCCGGTGGCGGCCGAATATATGCATCGCGATATGTATGACATCGCCGAAGTCTACGGCAAAGATACGTTTCTGATGATCGACAAGCTCGGCACCGACAAGATGCCGCTGTTCTTTACGCTGAAGGGGCGCGTTGACGCCTGGCTGGCGAAGCTGAGCTTCGTTAAGCCGCACTTTACCGACCGTCTGCTGCAGCGCATTAGCACCCTGTTCCCGGCGCACCTGCCGAAGCGCATGAAGCAGTACCGGGATAAATATGCGCATCATCTGCTGCTGAAGATGTCCGGTGCGGGCGTCGAGGAAGCGCGCGAGTATCTGAAAGATTATTTCCACGAAGGCGGCGGCGAGTTTTTCGAGTGTGAAGGCAAAGAGGGCGCGCACGCCTTTTTACATCGTTTTGCCGCAGCAGGCGCGGCGGTGCGCTATCACGCGGTGCACGCCGACGAGGTAGAGGATATCCTGGCGCTCGATATTGCGCTGCGCCGCAACGACCGCGACTGGTTTGAAACCCTGCCGCCAGAGATTACCCAGTCGCTGATCCATCGCCTCTATTACGGCCACTTCTTCTGCCACGTTTTCCATCAGGATTACATTGTGAAAAAAGGGGTGGACGCGCATGCGCTGAAAGAGCAGATGCTGGCGATTTTAGAGGCGCGCGGCGCGGAGTATCCGGCGGAACATAACGTCGGGCATCTCTATCAGGCGAAGCCGCAGCTGGCGGCCTTTTATCGTCAGCTCGATCCTACCAATACCTTTAATCCGGGCATTGGCAAAACCAGCAAGCAGAAAGGCTGGGCGGTGAAGCAATTTTAAAATAAGGCGGCTATGGCAGGCGTACTCGCGCCGGTGGCATGGTCAGAACGCAAAGTTGTTTAAGAGAGTCTTGCTCGTTCATCTCGCGCCATCCCTGGCGCGAGTCGCTTTGATCTTTTGCCCATACTACCTGCGCTTTCGCAGGCTCAGTAACCTTAAACCATCAGGACAGCGGATCCGCTTCCTGCTCCGCCATCTGCTGGCGACGCTCAATAATCATGGTCTGCGGCGTCGACAGTACGATGCCCTCTTTACGCAGCCGCGTCAGGATATCGAACAGCAGATCGCTTTTCGCGCCTGCAATCTGGCGCTGGCTGGCGACGTTGCCGGTAACGCTCAGCACGATGCCCTGCGGCGTCAGATCCTTAAAGGAGACTGACGGCTCCGGCGTCTCAAGAATGCGTTCGTTCTCGTTATAGACCTCCAGCAGCAGCTCGCGTACCCGCACTGGATCGATATTGAGCGGGAAAGTGAGCATGATGGTCACTACGCCCTGCGCGTTGCCCATGGTGGCGTTACGCACGTTCTGCGAGATAAACTGCGAGTTTGGCACGATAACCGTCGACTTGTCGCCAAGCTGGATTTCGGTGGCGCGCACGTTGATGCGGCGGATATCGCCTTCGATACCGCTAATGGTCACCAGATCGCCCACCTTAACCGGGCGTTCGGTCAACAGGATCAGGCCGGAGATAAAGTTCTTCACAATCTCCTGTAAACCAAAACCGATACCGACCGACAGCGCGCTGACGATCCATGCCAGCTTGTTCCACTGCAGACCCATAATCGAAAGCGTCAGCAGGATCACCAGCACAAAGCCAATATTGCTGAACAGCGTCACCAGCGACACGCGCATGCCGGCGTCCATAGTGGTTTTCGGCAGGAAGTCGCTGTCGAGCCAGCGGCGCACCCGGCGCAGCACATAGATGCCCACTACCAGACAGATAATGGCGTTGACCATGTGCGCCGGCACGATGTTCAGCGACTCCAGCCCTTTACCGCCCCAGAACTCAATCGCTTTTTGCAGCAGCTCGATCGGCGTCGACGAGGCGAAGGTGCCGTTAAACAGCGCCAGCGCGACAAAGCCGACCAGCAGGGTTTTACCCAGCGCCGCCAGCAGCGTTGCCGCCTGCTGCAGGTGGCGCTCGTCGATATTCAGCGACGTTTGCAGCCGCCTTCCCGTCAGGCTGTTAACGGAAAAGAGGTTTTCGCAGCCGTCATTAATCAGATGGCTAAGGAAGTAGAAGGAGCCGAACAGAATGCCGCACCACACCACCTCATAGCTCAGGAAGCGCGCCAGCGTCACGTAGCCGATAATCAGCGACAGCAGAATAGCAACCGCCGTCAGCGTCAGCGCCATCTGAATCAGCCCCACCAGCGTGGAGCGCACTTCTGGCAGATTGCCCTCGTGCACCATGCGGCGGCGCACGCGGTTGGTGCGCATGCTGATCGCCAGAGCGGTGCTGCCGATTAACAGCGCCGTCAGGCCGTTGGCGAAAATAGTGGTGTTCAGGCTGGTGCCGACGGTGTAGTTAAAGTTCTCTACCGTCTGGAAAATAAAGACCAGCACAGCGGTAATCGGCGGGAACGGCTTCAGCGCCAGCGCCACTTCGTTGGAGATGGGCGGCAGACGCCAGCTTGGCCGACGCGTAGAAAGAAAAGCGCGTCCCAGACCGGCAATAAGGCCGCAGGAGACGCTGAGTTTCACCAGGCTGACCACAAAATCCTGCACGTCGCCGGAGACTTCATCACGGCGCGCAAACGCCAGCGCGGTGAAGTTAAAGGTCAGCACCACCGCCGCCAGCGTGGTCAGCGCAATGGTCGCCGCGAGGAAGCTGCGGCGCAGCCGCCCTTCCGGCATTTTGTGAATGCTGATCCAGGCGAGAAACTCTTCGCCGTAGCGACGTCCCAGCGTCATCACCAGCATCGCCGCCAGCAGCCAGGCGACGGTGCCAAAACGGTAGCCCGGCTCCCACGACAGCGCAGCGGAGTCTTTTAAATCCTGCAGGAAATCGTCGATCTTTTCGTTATCAAGATCCTGTTTCACAAACAGCGGCGCCCAGAAGCGCGGGCCGAAAATACTGCCGGAGTTAAGCGCCAGCTGGGTTTTCATCAGATCGCGGCGCAGGTTGGTGATCTGCGACGAGAGCATCAGCGCGCTGTTTTTAATGCCGTCCGCCTGCTTGATCTGATCGTCGAGCTTGCCCTTCTGGCTCTCCAGCGAGCTGCGTTTGCGGGTGACTTCCGGCGTCTCTTTTACGCCGCTGTCCGCTTTGGGCGCAGGGCCCAGCACCGCCAGCTGCGCGTCGAGCTGCTGACGCTGCGGCTGGAGCGCCTGAGCGAGCGTATCGGCGCTGCCCGACAGCTCCAGCGCCATCTCGTTGAGCTGCGTCAGCTGGTTTTCATTGGTCTGTCCCGACACCTGACCTTTGATCTTGTCGAGAACTTTCTGCATTTTCGGCAGTTCAACCGCCGCGTTCACTTTAGCCGCGACGTCGGTTTGTTGCGCGGCGTCGGCCGCATCGTCATCTGCCTGGCTCCGGGCGGGGAACAGGGCCACCGCCAGCAGCATTAACAGCGCGAAAAAGGAGCGTAACTTAAACATAAGAGTGGGGTTCCAGCACAAATTCAGGCGATCGACCATCGCGTTCGCGCGTAGTGTAGGGCCAGGCGCACCGGGAAACTATAGGAATGCTGGCCGTTCTCGTCGAGCCGGGTTACGGCGTCCGCGCAGGCGGACGCCGGTAAAGGATTATTCTACCGCGCTGCCGCTGCGGGCGTTGCTCGCCACCTGTCCGGCTTTCTGTTTTTTATAGGCCAGCGCCGCCGCCGGCACTGGCGCAGCCTTGCCGGTCAGCAGCCAGTCACGCAGGCGGTTAGCATCGGCGAAATGGGTATATTTGCCGAACGCGTCCAGCACCACCAGCGCCACCGGCCGGTTATTGATCAGGGTGCGCATTGCCAGGCAGTGGCCCGCCTCATCGGTGTAGCCGGTTTTGGTCAGCTGAATGCGCCAGTCGTTTTTATAGATCAGATGGTTGGTGTTGCGGAACGGCAGCGCATAGCTCGGATGGGTAAAGACCGCGGTCTCTTCTTTGGTTGTGCTCAGCTGGCCCAGCAGCGGATAGTCGCGCGTCGCGCGGAGCAGCTTAACCAGATCTTCCGCGCTGGAGACGTTATGAATCGACAGGCCGGTCGGCTCGACGTAGCGCGTATGCGTCATGCCCAGCGCGCGCGCTTTGGCATTCATGGCGCGGATAAAGGCGTCGTAGCCGCCGGGATAGTGATGCGCCAGGCTGGCCGCCGCGCGGTTCTCTGAGGACATCAGCGCCAGCAGCATCATATTGCGGCGGCTGATTTCGCTGTTGAGTTTGACGCGGGAAAAGACGCCGCGCATCTCCGGCGTATGGCTGATATCCACCGAAATTCGCTCATCCAGCGACTGCTTCGCATCGAGCGCCACCATCACCGTCATCAGTTTGGTGATAGAGGCGATAGGCCGAACGCGATCGGGATGGCTGGAAAAGAGCACCTTACCGGTATTAAGGTCGACGATCATCGCGCTGCCCGAGGCGATTTGCGGCTCGGCGACCGGCGCGAGCTGAGAAAGAGACGTAGCCGCCTGGGCGGGCGCAATTGCCGCCTGGCCGCCGAACAGCAGCGCCAGCGAAAGCAGTGAATAGCGAATGGTTACAGGCATCTTATAAAAAAGTACCGATTAAAATATTACGCCGTGTTGTACACAGGCCGCCCGCCGCAGAGCCGACCACGCGGGGGCTGGCAGCAGCATATTACGCGGAAGCGTAAGAAATTTCCTGGTGAGAATGTTTCTGAGCGTTAAAAAAAACGTCCTGCGACATCACTGTCGCAGGACGTTTTGCTGTTTAAGCCAAATCATTCGCTTACTAGCGTGATCAGCCTTGATTTAAAACAGTCGCGGCCCGTAACCCCACAGCACCACGGTCAGCGCCAGCAGCACCTCAAACACCAGCACGCCGATCGCCAGCGTCGAGCCGGAGAAGCGCAGACTTTCGTCACGGTCTATATTGAGAAACAGCGGAATACCGACATAAAGCAGATAGCCGGTGTAGACCAGCGCCAGCGCGCCGATCAATACGCAGAGCCAGACCAGCGGATAGAGCGCCACAATGCCGCTTAAAAAGAGCGGCGTAGCGACATAACCGGCGAATACCGTACAGCGCTGCATGCTGGGCCGCTGCGGATAGTCTCGCGCCATCCAGTAAATGACGCGGCCCATTACCGCTACGCCGCCCAGAATAAGCAGATAAAACAGTATGCCGAGCGCAATTCCGGTCAACAGGTTTAGCTGGACAAAGCGCCCTTCGCCCAGGTTCCAGCCCAGCTGCGTTGTGCCGATAAAGGCGCAGATCACCGGGATCGCCGCCATCAGCAGAACGTGGTGGGTGTAATGGTGCGAAACGCTCTCATTTTCTTGCTTGATATCGCGCATTTCCCGATCGGGATGCGCCATAAGACCCCAGACATGGTTCATATAATCACCTCGCAGATGCGACAGGCTGCCCAGAATCCACGTCGCTGGCCCCTCAGGCAGCATCACCTCAAGTATAAACGGCGTTGCTGCTTTTGTAGCCAGCAGGCGGGTAATCGACAAAAAATAGTCGCTGTGGCCTAAGCCAGCCGGAATGATCTGCCGAAGCGGTATAGAATGTATTAACCGCGGACAGAACAGGGAGTTTACTTTTGCATTTCGATATCAACGGATTAATTACGCAGTATGGCTATCTGGCGCTGCTTATCGGCTGTATCGCCGAAGGGGAAACTTTCACCCTGCTGGGCGGCGTAGCGGCGCATGAGGGATTACTGAACTTTGTCGGCGTGGTGCTGGCGGCCATGGCGGGCGGCGTGATTGGCGATGAGCTGCTCTACTGGATTGGCCGTCGCTACGGCACGAAAATTTTGCGTAAGCTGAAGAAGCATCAGGACAAGGTGGTCAAGGCTAACCGGCTGATCCAGCGTCATCCCAGCCTGTTTGTTATCGGCGTGCGCTTTATGTACGGCTTTCGCATTATCGGCCCGATTATTATCGGCGCAAGCCACCTGAAGCCGCTGAAATTCCTGGTGCTGAATATTATCGGCGCCGCGATCTGGGCGACGATCTTCGTCGCCCTGGGTTACTTTGCCGGCGGCGTCATCGCGCCCTGGCTGCACAAGCTCGATCAGCACCTGAAACATGTTCTGTGGCTGGTCGCGGCGGTGGTCTTCGCCTTTGCGCTGCGCTGGGTGATCCGCCGCTGGAACAACCGCCGCGCCGGTTAGATATCCTTCCCGCCGTAAAACTGCGGATTGGCCAGCATAAAACCGCCATCGACGATAAAGGATTGTCCGGTGGTATAGCTGGCCCACTCCGAGCAGAGCCAGGCCACAAGACTGGCGATCTCGCGCACGTCGCCGGGGCGTCCAATGGGAATCTCCGGCGTTTTGATCTTCTGCGCATCGCCGTCGCCCATATTGTTCATCGGCGTGGCGATAGCGCCGGGCGCCACGGAATTCACCAGAATATTGTGTTTAATCAGGCTAATGGCCATTGATTTGGTGAGGCCGCCCATGGCGTGCTTCGCCGCCGTGTAGGCGACGGCGTTGGGCAGCGGCGTGTGCTCATGCACCGAAGTGATATTGATGATGCGTCCGCCAGCGCCCTGCTCCACCATTTTGCGCGCGGCGATTTGGCCGCAGACAAAGGCGCCGTCAACGTCAACATTAAACACCTTGCGCCACTCCTCAAACGGCGTATCGAGGAATTCAGATTTGGCGTTCGCGCCTGCGTTATTCACCAGCGCGTCAATACGCCCAAGCCGGGAGATCAGCTCTGAGAGCGAGCGGCCGCCCTCCTGCGGATCGGACAGGTCGAGGTGAATGATCTCGGCGCGACGGCCTTTTTCACGCACCAGACGCGCGGTCTCTTTCGCGCCCTCCTCATCGGAACGCCAGGTGATACCGAGATCGTAGCCCTGCTCCGCCAGCATAAGCGCGCTGGCGCGGCCGATGCCGGAGTCAGATGCGGTAACGACGGCGACTTTATTCTCTGATGTGGTCATGGTTGCTTCCTCAGGGTGTCGGGTAAGGTGAAGTATAGAAGCAATCCCGTTATGTCCAGCCGCGGCCCCCTGCTGCCGCTTTGTCTATAGTTAAAAGAGTGCCCGCTACGGAGATGAGGATGAGCAAAATAAAACGCCCGATTGAAGATCACGGCATCATTGGTGATTTGCGCACCTGTGCGCTGGTGGCAAACGACGGCACCATTGACTATCTCTGCTGGCCTGCGCTCGACAGCCCGTCGGTATTCGCCGCGCTGCTCGACAGCGACGATGCGGGACTATTTTCACTGGCGCCGGAGTGGGAAAACGTGCGTCGTCAACAGCTCTATCTGCCAGACACCAATATTCTTCAGACGCGCTGGCTGGGCGCGGAAGGCGTCGCGGAGATCACCGACTATATGCCGATCTGCGACGACGCGAAAAAGCTGCCCCGCCTGATTCGGCGGGTCAAAATGGTGCGCGGCAGCGCCTGGTTCAGCATGCGCTGCGCGCCGCGTCACGACTATGCGCGCGCCCAAACCCGCGCGCAGGCCGAAGGTGACTGCATCGACTTTTATGCAGAGAATCAGCCTACGCTGCGCCTCGCCGCCACGGTGCCGCTGACCTGCGAAGCGCACGCCGCCACGGCGCATTTTGAACTCAAGTCGGGCGAGCACGTCGAGTTTGAATTCGGCAATCAGGAGGATGAGCGCATCGGCGCCGTCGCCACTGAAATCTGCTTCGAAGAAACCATCAACTACTGGCGACGCTGGAGTAAAAAAAGTAACTACAACGGGCGCTGGCAGGAGATGGTGCAGCGCTCGGCACTGGCGCTGAAGCTGCTCACCTCCAGCCAACACGGCTCTATCGCCGCTGCCGCCACCTTTGGTCTGCCGGAAGAGCTGGGCGGCGTGCGCAACTGGGACTATCGCGCCTCCTGGATCCGCGACGCCTCGTTCAGCATGTATGCGCTGATGCGCCTCGGCTATGTGGACGAAGCGAAAAACTTTACCCGCTGGGTCGGCCGCTGCGTTGAGAACAGCCACCACGACGAGATGCGTTTGCAGGTGATGTATCGTCTCGACAGCGGCATCGAACTGCATGAGATCGAACTGCTTAACCTCTCCGGCTACGCCGACTCGCGGCCGGTGCGCATCGGCAACGACGCCTGGCAGCAGACGCAGCTCGATATTTACGGCGAGCTAATGGATGCGGTCTATCTGGCGAACAAATATGGCGAAGCGATCTCAGAACGCGGCTGGCAGCACGTTGCGCAGATGATCGATATGGTGAGCGAAAACTGGAACCAGCCCGACGCCGGTATCTGGGAAATGCGCGGCGAGCCGGAGCATTTTCTTCACTCGCGGCTGATGTGCTGGGTGGCGCTGGATCGCGCGCTGCGCCTTGGCATGAAGCGTTCGCTGCCGATGCCCTACGCGCGCTGGGACCAGGCGCGCAGCGAGATCCGCGCCGATATCTGGCAAAACTTCTGGAACGCCGAACGCGGCCACTTCGTTTCAACGCGTCACGGCAACCATCTTGACGCCTCGATGCTGCTGATGCCGCTGGTGCGCTTCGTCGGTGCCACCGATCCGGAATGGCTGGCGACGCTCGACGCCATCAAGCGCGAGCTGGTAAGCGACGGTATGGTGCGCCGCTACAATATTGATGAGACGCCCGCCGACGGCCTGACCGGTTCGGAAGGTTCTTTCGGCGCCTGTTCGTTCTGGTATGTAGAGTGCCTGGCGCGCGCCGGACGCATCCACGAGGCGCATTTCGAGTTTGAGAAACTGCTGAGCTACGCCAACCCGCTGGGATTATATGCCGAGGAGTTCGACAATCACGGCCGCGCGCTGGGCAATATGCCGCAGGCGCTGACCCATCTGGCCCTGATTAGCGCCGCCTTTTTCCTCAATCGCAAACTGAGCGGTGAAGTGACCTTATGGCAGCCCTGACCGGCTCCCTTATCAGGGCAAGGAGGCCCGATAACACAGTCGGTTACCTAAAGTCTGCGATGGCTGCTAAAATCCTGATTCACAACATCGAAACAATGCCCATATAATGTGCAGCCGGCCACGCTGACCGGTACGGGTTCGATAAACTGACAAGCCTGCTAACAGGCCATAACGACTTGTAAAATATGAAAATGATTCGCGCGTTTGCTTCAATGGCTCTGGCGCTGGCAGCATTCAGCCAGTCCGCCTTCGCTGTGGTTTACCCCTTACCAGCCGCCAACAGCCGTCTGATTGGGCAAAATATTGAGATTACCGTCCCTCAGGACAACAAGCTGCCGCTGGAAGCTTTTGCGGCGCAGTACCAGATGGGCCTCAGCAATATGCTGGAAGCCAATCCTGGCATGGATGTCTACCTGCCGCAGGCGGGCAAAAAGATGATCATTCCGCAGCAGCTGATCCTGCCTGACGCCCCGCGTGAAGGCATCGTGATCAACAGCGCGGAAATGCGCCTCTACTACTATCCGAAAGGCACTAAAACCGTTGTGGTGCTGCCGATCGGCATTGGCGAGTTAGGCAAAGATACGCCGGTTAACTGGACCACCACGGTGCAGCGCAAGAAAGCGGGTCCGACCTGGACGCCGACCAAAGCGATGCATGCTGAGTACGCCTCGCGCGGCGAAAACCTGCCGGAAGTGTTCCCGGCCGGTCCGGACAACCCGATGGGCCTCTACGCGCTCTATATCGGTCGTCTCTACGCCATCCACGGCACCAACGCCAACTTCGGTATTGGCCTGCGCGTCAGCCACGGCTGCGTACGTCTGCGCGCCGACGATATCAAATGGCTGTTCGACAACGTGCCGGTCGGCACGCGCGTGCAGTTTATCGATCAGCCGGTCAAAGCAACGGTAGAGCCGGACGGTTCGCGCTATGTAGAGGTGCATAACCCACTCTCCACTACCGAAGAGCAGTTTAACTCCCGCGAAGTGGTGCCGATTACCCTGACCTCTGCGGTGACCAAAGTGATCGCTGACGCCAGCGTCAGCCAGGATCAGGTCAACGCGGCGATTCAGAATCGTACCGGTATGCCGACTAAAGTGAACGGCGTTGCTGACAGCGTGCAGACCGCGCCGACCGAAGTACCGGAAGCGCCGAACGCACAGCCTAAAGAGGAGCCGATGACGCCGGTTACGCCGCAGGGCGCCAGCGTTGCCAATCCTGATGCCGCGCAGCAGGCGCAGCCAGCCGCTGCCCCCGCTCCGGCCCCAGTAAATAATCCTTCATAAGATTTATTCGCTGTGAAATTGAAAAAGCCCGCCTGTGCGGGCTTTTTTATTGGTGGGCTGGCGGGAAGGTAAGAGGTTTTTGCCTTCCCGGTTCTGTTGGTTTACCCACTGCTCTACTTCCCCGGCCGCCGTAATGCCAGCCAGCCCGCCACAATGGTAAAAGCCAGCACCACCAGCACCAGAATCAAGAAGCCGTGTGGATTGCCCGAAAGCGGAATGCCGCCGACGTTCATGCCGAAGAATCCGGCAACGATGTTAATCGGCAGCGCCAGTACGGTCATCATGGTTAACAGAAACAGCGTGCGGTTGCTGTGCTCCATCAGGCGCGCGGCGATCTCCTCCTGCAACAGCCTGATGCGCTCCATCAGGCTGGCGAGATCGTTAAGCACCACGCTGAACTCTTCGGTAAAGGCGCGCAGCTCGCGCAGGGTATCCAGGTTGAGCCAGGCGGGCGGACGATTAAGCAGGCGAAACAGCGCGGCCGGCTCCGGCGCCAGCAGGCGCTGAATGCGCAGCAGCATACGACGCAGATGCCCAAGCTCGCTGCGGTTCGCTTTGATCGCCGGACTGAGCAGCCGCTCTTCAATCGCATCCACGGCGAGGCTGGTACGCCGCACCACCTGCTCCAGCTGGCGCTCCTGTTCGCCAAGCAGGCTGAGCAGCATCTCTTCCGCATTACGGAAGGCGCACGACTGCAGTTGCTGGTGCATTCGCTCGATCATGCCGACCTGACGATAGCGCGCGCTAACCAGCAGCTGACGACGACACCAGATCCAGAGCGTGGCGTTCTGCGCGCTGTGCTCCTCCTGGCTGAAGGTAACGTCATTCAGGATCGCCAGCAGCGCTTCGCCCTGCTCCGCCAGCCGGGTGCGCGACGAGGCCGAATGAATCTCTTCGAAGAAATCTTCATCAACCTGAAAGTGGCTCTGAACCCAGTGCTGGGCGCGGGCGTGATTGAGATTGATATGCAGCCAGAGAAACTCGCCGTCGCGACGCGGATTCTCTCCCGCCAGTACCGCTTCGCGCGCATTCAGGCGGCGGGGCGGCGCGTCTGGAGAGATCAGGTAGCCGTGAATTAAACCGGCAACCTCGTCATCAAAATCGGATTTATTCGGGGCAAGCAAGAGGTCTGAAACCATGGACGGGATAAATGTAAGAGCGGACCAGATCCACAGACTGATGCAGAGTGATGACAGAACAATGACAGCGACCGCGCAACATCATTGTTCTGTCATATAAAGCGCGTATCCCTGCCAGTAATGGGTGCGGACAGGGCGCGCCCGCAATCTTTTACCGAGGTGTTTATGAGCGAAAATAGCTTATCGTCATCCCCATCGGTTGGCGGGCGTCCAAATCTCACTGGCAAACGCAACCGTTTTTCAAAACCGCTGTTTCTTATTCTGCTGATCGCCGGGCTCTCTTTTGCCGGGTTCAACCTGTTTAGCGACGTGCAGGAGACCGATACGCCGGTTACCAGCTACGTCCCCTTCTTTCTGCTGGGGCTGGCGCTGGTGATCGCGCTGGGGTTTGAGTTCGTCAACGGTTTCCACGATACCGCTAACGCGGTAGCGACGGTGATCTATACCCACTCGCTGACGCCTGGCGTGGCGGTGGTCTGGTCAGGCCTGTGCAACTTTCTCGGCGTGCTGCTCTCCAGCGGCGTGGTGGCGTTCGGCATCATCTCGCTGCTGCCGGTGGAGCTGATTTTACAGGCGGGCAGCGGCGGCGGCTTCGCCATGATTTACGCGCTGCTCTTCTCCGCCATTATATGGAACCTGGGCACCTGGTATCTCGGCCTGCCCTCCTCCTCTTCCCATACGCTGATCGGCTCGATTATCGGCGTCGGCGTCGCTAATGCGCTGCTACACGGCCGCAGCGGCATGAGCGGCGTAGACTGGGACCAGGCGATTAAAATCGGCTACTCGTTGCTCCTGTCGCCGCTGGTGGGTTTTTTCTGCGCCGCGCTGCTGCTGCTGGCGATGAAGGCGTTTATCCGCAACCGCGATCTTTATGAAGCGCCGAAAAGCAGCGAGCCGCCGCCGATCTGGATCCGCGGCCTGCTGATCCTCACCTGTACCGGCGTCTCATTCGCACACGGCTCTAACGACGGACAGAAAGGCATGGGTCTGATTATGCTGATTCTGGTGGGCACCATGCCGATCGCCTATGCGCTGAACCGCTCGCTGCCGCCGGAGCAAATTCCGCGCGTGGCGGCGCTGGCGCAGGTTACGGAAAACCAGCTGCTGCAGCTGCAGCCCGCCAGCGCCCATCCGCCGGTGGCGCGTGACGTGCTGACCGACTATGTGCGCACCAATCAGCTGAACCCCAACGTGCTGCCCGCGCTGGCGCTGACGCTGGGGGATATCAGCGAGCAGATCCGCCGCTACGGCTCAATGGAGAATATTCCGGCGCAGGCGGTTTCCAACACCCGTAATCAGATGTACCTGACCTCGGAATCGATCAAGCATATTCAGACCAATAAGGTGGCGATGCCGGAAGAGACGCAGCGCAATCTGACGGCGATTAAGCATGAGCTGGACAGCGCCACGCGCTTTATTCCGATGTGGGTCAAGGTGGTGGTGGCAATTGCGCTCGGCCTCGGCACCATGGTTGGCTGGCGTCGTATCGTGGTAACCGTCGGCGAACGCATCGGCAAAACCCACCTTAACTACGCGCAGGGTGCCAGCGCGGAGCTGGTGGCGATGGCGACCATTGGCGCGGCGGACAGCTTCGGCCTGCCGGTTTCCACCACCCATGTGCTCTCATCCGGCGTGGCGGGCAGTATGGCGGCCAACCGCTCCGGCCTGCAGCTCGCTACGCTGCGCAATCTGGCAATGGCGTGGATCCTGACGCTGCCGGTCTCCATCCTGCTGGCGGCCGGGCTTTACGCGCTCTTCTCACGCTTCTGATCGCTAACGGCGCGGCGTTACGCCGCGCCGCTGTAGCGCTGCGTCAGGCGCAGCGTAATGCCGAAGGCCCCCAGCACCATCATCGCCGCCGCCAGGTAGACCGACTGCATCCCCCAGTAGCCGATCAATAAGCCCGCCACCGGCCCGGTCAGGCCCAGCCCCAGATCGAGAAACGCCGAATAGACCCCCAGCGCCGATCCCTGATCCTGCCGCTCTACCTGCTTGACCGCCTCTACGCCCAGCGCAGGGAAGATCAGCGAAAAGCCGCAGCCGGTCAGCAGCGCGCCAAGATCCACCAGCAGGCTGCTCTCCGCCTGCCAGATAATCAGCAGCCCCGCGCACTCCAGCAGAAAAGAGAGGATAGCGACCCGCAACCCGCCGAAGCGCGTAATGGTCCGGCTGAACAGCAGGCGGAACAGCACAAAGCCGAGGCTAAACAGCGACAGCGCAAAGGCGGCACCGCTCCAGTCGCGGCTGGCAAAATAGAGCGTAATAAAGGTAGAGATAACGCCGAAGCCGATGGTGCCGAAGCCGAGCGCCAGGCCGAACAGCCAGACGCGTGAAAAGACGCGGTGAAAAGGAATGCGCTGCCCATGCGTCGCCTCGACCGCGGGTTTACGGCTCGCCAGCAGGTAGCCCACTACGCCCATCAGCGCGACCAGGCCGGCAAAGCCGCTGATGCCCAATCCCTGGTTGAGCATCACGCCGAGCGGCGCGCCGATCGCCATCGCCAGATAGGTGGCGACGCCGTTCCAGGAGATGACGCGCGCCGTCTGCAGCGGCCCGACGATATTCATGCCCCACAGCGTCGAACCGGTGCTGCTGAAGCTCTCACCGACGCCGAGAAACAGGCGTCCGACCGCCAGCAGCAGCAGGCTGAGCAGCGGCCAGTCGCGGCAGAGCGCGGCAACGATGGTCAGTACGCCGCTCATGCCGCAGCAGAGCGTGCCGAGCATCACGACCCGCTTTGGCCCCAGCCGATCCGCCAGCCGGCCCGACTGGGGACGACTCAGCAGCGTGGCGAAATATTGCAGGCTAATGATGAGGCCCGCCATAAAAGAGCTGAAGCCCAGCTGGTTATGCACGAAACCCGGCAGCACCGCCAGCGGCAGGCCAACGGAGAGATAACAGAAGAAGGTAAAGATAAGAACGGAGAGAATGCGTTTGTTGAGTTGACCGTTAGTCAGTACCACGACATCAGACATAGCAGGCTGGCTTGTAGTGAAAAATGGCTTTCACTATACGCTTAGCCTGCTAACGGGTCGCCTGAATTTTTATCACAGGGCAAAGCTAACCGTCTGCCGATCAATCACCTCGGCGATAGCAGAGGAGCTTTTCAGCGCGCGGATTTCGGTGAAGAGGCCGTCGGCCTGCGGATAGACTTTACGCAGGTAGCCGAGCCACTGCTTGATGCGCGCGACGTGGTAGAGGCCGGTATCGCCCTGCTTCTCCAGCCGCGTGTATTTCTGCAGCAGCGCCACCACATCTGGCCAGGCCATCGGCGCGTCGTTGTATTTCACAACCCGGCTGAGATTTGGCACGTTGAGCGCGCCGCGGCCGATCATCACCGCATCGCAGCCGGTCACGCGCAGGCAATCCTGCGCGCTCTGCCAGTCCCAGATTTCGCCGTTCGCCACCACCGGAATACGCAGCCGCTGACGGATCTCGCCAATCGCCTGCCAGTTGATCGCCTCAGCGCGGTAGCCATCTTCTTTAGTGCGTCCATGCACCACCAGCTCGCTGGCCCCCGCCTGCTGCACCGCGTCGGCGATTTCAAAGCGACGCTCGCCGGAATCCCAGCCGAGCCGCACTTTTACCGTTACCGGCAGATGCGCAGGCACCGCCTCGCGCATCGCTTTCGCGCCGCGATAGATCAGTTCCGGATCTTTAAGCAGCGTGGCGCCGCCGCCGCTGCCGTTTACCAGCTTCGACGGGCAGCCGCAGTTAAGATCGACGCCCCACGAGCCAAGCTCTGCCGCGCGCGCCGCGTTCTCCGCCAGCCACTCAGGATACTGACCGAGCAGCTGCAGGCGCACCCGCGTGCCAGAAGGCGTGCGGCTGCTGTTGCGCAGCTCGGGACAGAGCCGGTAAAACGATTTTACCGGCAGCAGCTGATCCACAACGCGCAAAAACTCGGTGACGCAGAGGTCGTAATCGTTAACCTCGCTCAGCAGCTCGCGCACCAGCGAATCCAGTACGCCCTCCATCGGGGCCAGCAACACCCGCATGGCGTTACGCGGTTCCGGTTTTCTTCGCTGCCGGACGACGCGCCGGACGCGCAGGCTTATCGCCCTGCGCAGTCTGGCTTTGACGGCGCGGCTGCGGCGCGCGCTTGTCGCCCTGCGGACGCGATGACGACGGTGCGCCGCCCTGTCCACGACCGCGACCGCGCGGCTGCTGCTGCTGACGACCGTTCTGAATCGGCTCCGCCTTGATGCTCGGATCCGGCTCGTAGCCCGGGACTGCCAGGCGTGGGATTTCACGCTTCAGCAGACGCTCGATATCGCGCAGCAGCTTGTGCTCATCTACGCAGACCAGCGACAGCGCGGCGCCAGTAGCGGCGGCGCGGCCGGTACGGCCGATGCGGTGCACATAATCTTCCGCCACGTTCGGCAGCTCATAGTTGACGACGTGCGGCAGCTCTTCGATATCGAGACCGCGCGCGGCGATATCGGTAGCGACCAGCACGCGAATCGCGCCGGTTTTAAAGTCGGCCAGCGCGCGGGTACGTGCGCCCTGGCTTTTGTTGCCGTGGATCGCCGCAGCGGTGATGCCGTCTTTATTCAGCTGTTCCGCCAGGTGGTTGGCGCCGTGTTTGGTACGGGTAAACACCAGCACCTGCTGCCAGTTGCCTTCGCCAATCAGCTGCGAGAGCAGTTCCCGCTTGCGCTTCTTGTCAACGAAATGCACCTGCTGCGAGACCTGTTCAGAGGCGGTGTTGCGACGCGCCACTTCTACCTGCTCCGGGTTGTGCAGCAGTTTTTCCGCCAGCGTTTTGATTTCGTCGGAGAAGGTGGCAGAGAAAAGCAGGTTCTGACGTTTGGCCGGCAGCTTTGCCAGTACGCGACGGATATCGTGGATAAAGCCCATATCGAGCATACGATCCGCTTCGTCCAGCACCAGCACTTCGATCTGTGACAGATCGACCGCGTTCTGGTGTTCCAGATCGAGCAGACGGCCCGGCGTGGCGACCAGAATATCAACGCCGCCGCGCAGTTTCATCATCTGCGGGTTAATGCTGACGCCGCCGAACACTACCAGCGAACGCAGCTGCAGATATTTGCTGTAGTCACGGACGTTTTCGCCAATCTGCGCAGCCAGTTCGCGCGTCGGCGTCAGGATCAGGGCACGTACCGGACGGCGACCGCGGCCCGATGCAGCCTGAGTAGAGAGTTTTTGCAGCAGCGGCAACGTAAAGCCGGCGGTTTTGCCGGTGCCGGTCTGCGCGCTGGCCAGCAGGTCGCGGCCGGAGAGCACCACGGGGATCGCCTGGCGCTGAATAGGCGTAGGTTCACGGTAGCCCTGTTCAGCGACCGCACGCAAAATATCGGCACTCAGGCCGAGAGAGTCAAAAGACATTAAGTGTGTTACTCCGGTCCGCCCTGACCGCGATTCACGGTGTAGTTTTCAGGGGGGAAAGTGACGCCAGCCGAGGGCTAACGTGTGAAAAGGGCACAAACTACGATGCGTAAGGCAGGCAGTGTAACAGCTTTCGCTGCGGGGTGCGAGAAAGCCGGAAACAACAGGGGCCGCCTTTCGGCAGCCCCTGTCAGCGAACACAGCGGTTTAGCTACGCTTTTTCTGGATACGCCCTGCCGGCTCCTTCGCCAGCAGCGAGACCAGCGCCGGGCCCACCAGCATCACCACGCCCAGCATGCCAATCAGCAAAGCGTTGTGCACATAGCGCGAGACAATAAACAGCGTCATCATCGCCGCGCCAAAATAGTAGGTGGTGGTCGCTTCTTCAAGGTAATCACCGATGCTACGCAAACGAACACTACGCTGCAGGACCAGCATGGCGATAAACACCACGGCATAGGCGGCTACCAGCGTGCTGCACACTTCGATCAGAGCCTTATGCTTCCAGCCCCAGATCAGCGCGGCGATGACCAGCGCATGCATAGCAATATGCACGCAGGTTTGTCCGGTGACAATTTGAACACGATTAGACCATTTCATTCTCTTCTCCTGGCAGACCCAACAGGTCGCCCAAGTGCAACCGGCACAGGCCGGTAACGGTTTCCTCAATGTAAAGCAATTTTCGGATAACGCCCTAAATTTCCATCCTTATCCGCACCCGTTTGTGACAAAGACTACACTTTACTTTTGTTGCTGATGAAAAGGAGTGCGTCGAGAGTATGCCACAAACCAAGCAAGGATTTTCCCTTAAAGTCCTGACGATCAATACCCACAAGGGATTTACTACTTTTAACCGTCGCTTCATCCTGCCGGAACTGCGTGAAGCGGTACGCGCCACCTCGGCGGATATCGTCTTTTTGCAGGAGGTGATGGGCACACATGCCATTCATCCTCTGCACCATGAGAACTGGCCGAACACGCCGCATTACGAGTTTCTTGCCGATACCATGTGGAACGATTTTGCCTATGGCCGCAACGCCGTCTACCCGGAGGGGCACCACGGGAACGCGATTTTGTCACGGTTTCCCATTCAGGAGTATGAAAATCGTGATATTTCTGTTGCAGGAAGTGAAAACCGCGGCATGTTGCACTGCAAAATCACCCTGCCGGAGCCACACGGCACGCTGCATGTTATCTGCGTGCACCTCGGCCTGAAGGAGGCGCACCGCCACGCACAGATGAAAATGATGTGTGACATGGTCGCCTCGCTGCCGCCCGACGCGCCGCTGGTTGTCGCGGGCGATTTCAACGACTGGCAGCTGCGCGCCAATCATATCCTGAAGCACGGCGCTGGTTTAAAAGAGGTATTCAGCATGAAACACGGCCGCCCGGCGCGTACCTTTCCCGCCCGCTTTCCGCTGCTGCGGCTCGATCGTATTTATGTTCGCAACGCCACCGTCAGCCATCCCTGGGCGCTGCCGCGCAAACCCTGGTCGCACCTGTCGGATCACGCCCCGCTCGCCGTGGAGATCCACCTATGAATTTTGAATGGCGAGAAGGCAACAGTCTGCGCCTGCTGGAAAACGGCGAAGAGTTTTTCCCGCGCGTATTCGGCGCTATCCGCCGCGCCGAGCGCACCGTGTTGCTGGAAACCTTTATTCTGTTTGAGGATGAGGTCGGCAACGCGCTGCACCGCGAGCTGCTGGCCGCCGCGCAGCGCGGCGTGAAAATCGAAGTTATGGTGGATGGCTATGGGTCGCCGGATCTCTCCGATAAGTTCGTCAACAGCCTGACGGCGGAAGGGGTGCGCTTCATCTATTACGATCCGCGCCCGCTGGTAATGGGGATGCGCACCAACGTGTTCCGCCGTCTGCACCGCAAAATTGTGGTGGTGGACGAAACCGTCGCCTTTGTCGGCGGCATCAATTTCTCCGCCGAGCACAACACCAGCTACGGCCCCGAGGCGAAGCAGGATTATGCGGTAGAGGTCAAAGGCCCCATCGTGGCGGATATCACCCGCTATGTGCGCGAGGCGATGGGCAGCGAGGCGGTGACGCGCCGCTGGTGGGGTGGCCGCTCGCATCGTCCCGCGGTCAACGCCACGCCCGGCAATGCGCAGGTGCTGTTCGTCTATCGCGATAACGACGAGCATCGCGACGATATCGAAAAACACTATCTCGATATGCTGCGTACGGCGAAAGAGGATGTGATTATCGCCAACGCCTACTTTTTCCCTGGCTACCGTCTGCTGCGCGAAATGCGCAGCGCGGCCCAGCGCGGCGTCAGAGTCAGGCTGATTGTTCAGGGCGAGCCGGATATGCCGATCGTTAAAGTCGGCGCGGAGCTGCTCTATAACTATCTGGTGGATGCGGGTGTGGAAGTCTATGAATATATCCGTCGCCCGCTACACGGCAAGGTGGCGGTTCAGGATCGCCAGTGGGCCACCGTCGGCTCCAGCAATCTCGATCCGCTGAGCTTATCGCTCAACCTTGAAGCTAACCTGATCGTCTACGATCGCGACTTTAACCAGACGCTGCGCGACAACCTGGAGCAGCTGCTGGCGAAAGATTGCGAGCGCGTGCAAGAGGATCGCCTGCCGCCGCGCACCTGGTGGCAGCTGACCAAAAGCGTGATTGTCTTTCACTTCTTACGCCATTTCCCGGCTATCGCCGGCTGGCTTCCTGCGCACACGCCGCTGATTGCGCAGGTCGACCCGCCGGTTCAGCCGGAAATGGAGACGCAAGACCGTGTCGAAACCGACAATGAAGGGGCTAAATCCTGATGGCGGAAAAACATCCGAAATGGAAGCTGGCGAAAAAGGTGCTTACCTGGATCTTTTTTATCGCGGTGATTGTGCTGCTGGTGATCTACGCCCGCAAAGTTAACTGGGAAGATGTCTATAACGTTATCGTCAACTACAACCGCTTCGCGGTGCTAAGCGCCGTCGCGCTGGTGATAGTGAGCTATCTGACCTACGGCTGCTATGACCTGATCGGCCGCGCCTACTGCGGCCATAAGCTGGCGAAGCGGCAGGTGATGCTGGTCTCTTTTATCTGCTACGCCTTTAACCTGACGCTGAGCACCTGGGTCGGCGGCGTCGCGATGCGCTACCGGCTCTACTCGCGGCTGGGGCTGGACAGCGCCACCATCACGCGCATCTTTTCCCTGAGTATCGCCACTAACTGGCTCGGCTATATTTTGCTGGCGGGCGTGGTATTCAGCGCGGGCATGGTGCCGATCCCCGGCGGCTGGTTTATCGGTGAGACCACGCTGCGCATCATTGGCGTGGCGCTGCTGGTTGTCGTGGCGGTTTTTCTCTGGGCCTGCGCCTTTTCAAAGCGCCGCAAATGGACCATCAGACGCCAGACGCTGCAATTGCCGTCGCTGCGCATGGCGCTGTTTCAGTTTGCGGTGTCGTCCGCTAACTGGCTGGTGATGGGAGCGATTATCTGGCTGCTGCTGGCGCGTCAGGTGGATTACCCCATTGTGCTTGGCGTGCTGTTGATCAGCAGTATCGCAGGGGTGATTATTCATATTCCGGCCGGTATCGGCGTGCTGGAGGCGGTGTTTCTGGCGCTGCTGAGCGGGCAGCACGCTTCACACGGCACCATCATCGCGGCGCTGCTCGCCTATCGCGTGCTCTATTTTATTCTGCCGCTGCTGCTGGCGCTGGTGCTCTATCTGGTGCTGGAGAGTCGCGCGAAGCATCTGCGCGCGAAGAATGAACAGAAACTGCAGAAGAGTTCGTAAAGCGGAATCGCCCCATCCCGACCGCGGGATGGGGCAAAGCGCCTGTTAGCGGCGGTTGCCGAAGATGCGCAGCAGCATCAGGAACAGGTTGATAAAGTCCAGATAGAGCTTCAGCGCGCCCATAATCGAATAGCGGCGCAGCGACTCACGGTCGCGCACGTCGATCTGTTCGCCAATCTGGCGCAGCTGTTGCGTGTCATAAGCGGTCAGTCCCACAAACACCACCACGCCGATATAGGTAATCGCCCACATCAGCGCCGGGCTTTTCAGCCAGAAGTTCACCAGCGACGCCAGCAAAATACCAATCAGCGCCATAAACAGCAGGCTGCCGAAGCGGCTCAGGTCGCGTTTTGTGGTGTAGCCGTAAAAGCTCATGGCGCCGAACATCCCCGCCGTCACAAAGAAGGTGCTGGCGATCGAGCTGTAGGTGTAGGCGAGGAAAATACTGGCCATCGTCAGGCCGGTCAGGACCGAATAGAGCATAAACAGACCGGTCGCCAGCGCGCCGCTCAGGCGATTCACCATGCCAGAAAGCACGAACACCACCGCCAGCTGCGCGATAATCAGACCGAAGAAGGTCATGCGGCTGGAGAAGATAAAGAACATGATGCGCTCGTTGCCTGCCGCATACCAGGAGACAAAAGCGGTCAGCAGCAGCCCGCAGGTCATCCAGCCGTAGACCTGCGCCATATACGTCTGCAACCCGCTTGTGGCGGGCTGCACCAGGGAATCATTGCGTGGATATCTGTCCATGATGCACCTCATAAAAGTGAAAAGGCGTCGGAAGACCGACGGTCATGCCTAATTGTGGCACAGCATGGGTTAACTGCTCCACAATGCGTGCCTCAGCGGCGCGATAAACATTGCTGATAGCGGCTGTCGACGCGCTGAGCGAACCAGGCCGTGGTGAGATTGCGGGTGATTTTCGGGCTTTCCAGCTTAATGCCCGGCAGCATTTCGCGCGGCAGCGGCCGACCGGCCATCTTGTCCGCCAGCGCAAAGACCTGCTTCCAGAGCGTGCTGTCGCTAAAGCTCTCCTGCTCCCCTTTCTCTAAATCGCGGCGAATGGCGCTTTCGCTCATATCGATCTGCTTCGCCAGGGTACGCACCGCCAGCTCCGTCGAACCTGCTTTATCCGATCCATAAAGGATAAGATCGCCATCCAGCGCCAGCTTCATGCCGGTGGCGCGTGCCACCGCCGCCTGAAAGGCCGCGTTGCGGCTGGCGTACCAGCCTGCATTGAAGTCGGCGAAGCGGTAGAGCGGCTTGCTGTAGTCCGCCGGGTAGCCGAGCAGATGCATAATGCCGAAATACATGCCGCCGTGGCGGGTAAAGACCTCGCGGCGAATCGAGCCGTCGATCGGCCAGGGATAACCTTTAGCGTGCGCTTCGGCGAAGCTGATGCTGACCTGCATCGGGCCGCCGGTATGAATCGGGTTAAGGTTGCCGAACAGGGTCTGCCCCATCGGCACCATATCAATGAAATCATCGAAAATGGCGCTCAGCTCTTTTTCGCTGCGCACTTTATCGAGCCGCGCCGCATAACTTTCGCCGTTGGGCGATTTAATCAGCAGCGCGGTGCGCACCAGAAATGCCGGTACGTGCACCTTCGCCGCGCGGCGATCGATCTCGCCCCAGGCGATTTTCGGCAGGCCGGGTACGGCCGCTTCGGCGCTAAAGTTCGATTCCTGATCCGCCACGGCGATAGCGGCGCACAGGTTGCTGACGCTGGGATCGATCTGCTGAGTGCGGAATGAGGTGTAAATATCGGTGGCCCAGCCGGGCTTGTCGCTGACGTGCGCGGGCAGCAGACGCTGAATCTGCGCCTTAACGTCGGCAGGCTGACGCACCGGCGCTTCGGGCGTTTTTTTCGTGCTACAACCCGCCAGCACCAGCGCGGCGAGCAGCGAGAAACGTTTGAGCGATGCTGAAACTGACATACCTGTCCTTGCGAGAAAACAAACCCTTACCTTAGCACCGAAGCAGGGACAAACCATCAGACGAGGCGTAAATTCCTGCTTCACCGTCGCGCTTGCTTATCGGCCATTCTCAACCAGGTTTAGCTTTTATCGTCTAAAAGGAAATTGTGATGCAAAAACTCTGGATCGGCGCCACTGTCGCCCTGTTGCTCAGCGGGTGCGGCGCGAATAATAGCCCTGCGCAGGTCGCCACGCCCGGCGCGCCTGCCTCGGCAAAAATGAAAACTCTCTCTACAGGCGCTGACCTGCTGCAGTCGCGTCCGCCCATTGAGGCGATCAGTACCTATCTCGACGGCTTTCACTTCTATAACGGTGACCAGAACGGCCAGATGGAGGCGCACCACTACGTCACGGTGCTGAACGATGACGTGATGCAGGCGGTGATTTATGACGGCAATACCAAAGACGCGCGGCTGATGGGGGTGGAGTATATTATCAGCGCGCGGCTTTATCAGACGCTGCCGCCGGAGGAGAAAAAGCTGTGGCACAGTCACCGGTATGAGGTGAAGTCAGGCACCCTGATTGCGCCAGGCCTGCCGCAGGCGGCGGATCATGCGCTGATGGCGCGCATCGCCAATACCTACGGCAAAACCTGGCACACCTGGCATACCGATCGCGACCAGACCCTGCCGCTCGGCATTCCGGCGCTGATGATGGGCTTTACCGCCGACGGTCAGCTCGATAATCGCCTGCTGGCCGATCGCGATAAGCGCTTTGATATCGACAGCCGCAAGGTGCGCGCATCGCGCGCCGATATCGTCACGCAGCCAGTTCTACCGGGCGCTGACGCCTGGCAGCGCGGCGAGGTCATTCAGCTTAAACGCGTTTCCGGCGGCGGCGAGCATGCCCACGGCCAGACGCACTTCGGCCCGGCGGAGCAGCTCAGCAAGCCTTAATCCCAGCGCTGCGCGGCCTGATGGTCGCTGTCGCGGGCGTCTACCCAGCGATCGCCCTGCTCGGTCGCCTCACGCTTCCAGAAGGGCGCGCGGGTTTTCAGGTAATCCATAATAAATTCCGCAGCGGCGAAGGCGCTGCTGCGGTGCGCGCTGGTTACGCCGACAAACACGATCTCATCGCCTGGAAACAGCTCGCCGATGCGGTGGATCACGCTGACGCGCTGTAAAGGCCAGCGGCTGCGCGCCTCGTCAACAATCTCCTGCAACGCTTTCTCCGTCATGCCCGGATAGTGCTCAAGCGTCAGCGCGGCGACGCTGTCGCCCAGGTTGTGGTTGCGCACTTTCCCGGTAAACGTCACTACCGCGCCATCGGCGTTGGAGGTAGAGAGCCAGGCGTATTCGTCAGCCATGCTGAACGGCGCCGCGCCGACGCGGATCTGCGTTGCCATATCAGCCTCCCGTCACCGGCGGGAAAAATGCCACTTCGTCGCCCGCTTTCAGCGGATGCGACATCGGCACCAGCGTCTGGTTTACCGCAGCCAGCAGCTTGCCGGAGTCGAGCGCCAGCGCCCAGCGATCGCCTTTTTGCGCCAGCGCGCCGCGCAGCGTCGCCACGTCGGGGAACGCATCAGGCATCTCCAGCGCGCTGGTGCCAACCAGTTCGCGCACCTGGGCGAAAAAGAGCACGTTAATCATGGGTCACCGCCTGGAAATCACCGGACTTGCCGCCGCTTTTGCTCAGCAGGCGCAGCTGGTCGATAACGATATCTTTCTGCACCGCTTTACACATGTCATAGATAGTCAGCGCCGCCACCGACGCGGCGGTCAGCGCTTCCATCTCGACGCCGGTTTTGCCGCTCAGGCGGCAGAGCGAGGTGATGCGCACGCGCTGATGTTCCGGCTCAGCGACCAGGTTGACTTCGACTTTGCTCAGCATCAGTGGATGACAGAGCGGGATCAGCTCCCAGGTGCGCTTGGCGGCCTGAATGCCGGCAATGCGCGCAGTCGCGAAAACGTCACCTTTGTGGTGGCTGCCGTCGACGATCATTTGCAGCGTATCGGCGGCCATCAGCACCAGCGCTTCCGCGCGCGCTTCGCGCACCGTTTCCGCTTTGGCCGAGACGTCCACCATATGGGCTTCGCCTGCGGCATTAATATGGGTCAGTTGAGACATGGCTTACAGCTTCTTTAAGTGTGAAACGAAATTACAGGGGCCGGTGCGGGCATCGATCTGATCGGCAATAATGCGCTCCCAGGCGCTTTCGCAGGCGCTGGTCGAACCCGGTACGGCGAAGATAAGGGTGCCGTTGGCCATGCCGGCGACGGCGCGCGACTGCAGCGTTGAGCCGCCGATATCTTCCCAGGAGAACATGCGGAACAGCTCGCCGAAGCCCTCAATTTTTCGGTCGAACAGCGGCTCAATTGCTTCTGGCGTGTTGTTCTTCGCATTGAATCCCGTACCGCCGTTAATGACCACCACCTGCACATCCTGGCTGGCGATCCAGCGCGACACGATAGCGCGGATGCGGTAGCGGTCTTCGCCGACGATAGCGTGATCGACCACCACATGCCCGGCTTCACTCGCCGCGACGCGCAGGTAGTCGCCTGAGGTGTCGTTGCTGGCGTCGCGTCGATCGGAAACGGTCAGCACCGCCAGGTTGACCGGAATAAATTCACCCGTAGATTTGCCCATTACTCGCTCCTGAGATTAACCGCCGATGAAAGAAAGGTTCTGCGTGATGCCGGTATTGCCCTGATGCAGGAAGTGTGTCTGCTTCTTCTCGCCCAGGCTGTGGGCGATGCGCGCCTGCAGCTCCGCCTGCTGGTCATCGGAAACCAGCAGATCGCGCAGCGGCACGCCGCTATCGCCAAACAGGCAAAGATGCAGATTGCCGTGTGCCGAAACGCGCAGGCGGTTGCAGCTGGCGCAGAAGTCGCGCGAATAGGGCATAATCAGGCCGATCTCGCCGACGTAATCAGGATGATAAAAGACCTGCGCCGGTCCGTCACTGCGGCCGCGCTCGCGGCGCTGCCAGCCTTGTGCTATCAGCTGGTCGCGGATCACCGCGCCAGAGACGTGCTGCTGACGGAACAGCGCGCCGCCCTCGCCCGTCTCCATCAGCTCGATAAATCGTAGCTGAATGGGGCGGGTGCGGATCCAGTCAAGGAAGGTTGCCAGGCTGCGGCTGTTGAGGTCGCGCATCAGTACGCTGTTGACTTTGACCTGCTGAAAGCCAGCCTCGAAGGCGGCGTCGATGCCCGCCATCACCTGATGGAACTTGTCCTGACCGGTAATGGCGTGGAACTGGCGCGCGTCGAGACTGTCTACGCTGACGTTCAGCGCGGTGAGACCGGCATCGCGCCAGGCGGCGACGTCGCGCGCCAGCCGATAGCCGTTAGTGGTCACGGCGATCTGGCGAACAGCGGCGTTTTCACGTACGGCGGCGATAATGTCGGTAAAATCGCGACGCAGCGACGGCTCGCCGCCGGTCAGACGCACCTTTTCGGTGCCTGCCGCGGCGAAAGCGCGCGTGACGCGTCGAATCTCATCGAGCGAAAGGAAACTTTTGTTGCGCACGCCCTGGGGTTTATAGCCGTCGGGCAGGCAGTAGGTGCAGCGGAAGTTACAGACATCCGTCACCGAGAGACGCAGGTAATAAAACCGACGTGCAAATGCATCAGTAAATTGTGACACCAGAACACCTTTTCCAAATACGGGAGATGCAGGCATTTCTTTCTGCACCCTGGCAGCGCGTCGGCTGCGGCCTGAATCCCCTATCGTTTGACTTAGGCATTCAGGCTTTGAGTGTATGTCGACCAACATGGGCGACATGGTTGGCAAATGGTAGCGCGAATTTTGCCGCTCTGCCATCAACTAATTTCGCTATATATATTGATATATAACGATTTTTCGCCGCATTTTCGCGGCAGTAAGGTTAACATGACCCGCTAAAAGCAGCGCCGGTACGGTAAGTCAGCAGCGGGTGTAAAGAGGAAATATGAACCGAACTTTGTCAGACCTGGATCGCGTGGTTGCGCTGGGCGGCGGACACGGCCTGGGACGCGTGATGTCCGCCCTGTCGCCGCTGGGTTCGCGCCTGACGGGCATTGTCACTACCACCGATAACGGCGGTTCCACCGGACGCATCCGCCGTTCCGAAGGCGGCATCGCCTGGGGGGACATGCGCAACTGCATCAATCAGCTGATTACCGAACCCAGCGTCGCCTCGGCGATGTTTGAGTATCGCTTTGCCGGCAACGGCGAGCTGTCAGGTCATAACCTGGGCAACCTGATGCTCAAGGCGCTGGATCATCTCAGCGTCAGGCCGCTGGAGGCGATCAATATCATTCGCAATCTGCTCAAGGTTGACGCCTTTCTTATCCCGATGTCGGAGCAGCCGGTGGATCTGGTGGCATTAGACAGCGAGGGCAACATGGTTTACGGCGAAACCGATATCGACGCCATGAAACAGCCGCCGCAGGAGCTGATGCTGCACCCGAATGTCGCGCCGACGCGTGAAGCGCTGGAGGCGATCGCCGAAGCGGACCTGATTTTGATCGGCCCCGGCAGCTTTTACACCAGCCTGATGCCGAGCCTGCTGATGGAGGAGATGGCGCGCGCGCTGCGCCGGACGCCCGCCACCATGGTGTTTATCGGCAACCTTGGGCGCGAACTCAGCCCGGCCGCCGCCAGCCTGACGGTGGCGGACAAACTGGCGATGATGGAGAAATATATCGGCAAGCGGGTAATTGACGCCGTGGTGGTGAGCCCGGCCGCCGATACCTCCGGCGTCGAGAACCGCCTTATCGTGCGCGAGCCGCTGGAGGCCGCCGATATTCCCTATCGTCACGACCGCCAGCTGCTGCGCATGGCGCTGGAACACGCCATTCAGCGTTTTAGTTAAAGCCGCTACGAGGCGGCGATAAAGAGTTCGCGCAGCTCATGCAGCTTGTCGCGCACGTTCGCCGCCTCTTCGAACTCCAGGTTTTGCGCGTGCTGCTGCATCTGCGACTCCAGCTCGTGGATTTTTTTCTGCAGCGCCTGCGGCGTCAGCGCCAGATAGCTGGCGTCCGCCTCGGCGGCGCTGCGGCTGCTGGCTTTGGCCTTGCCGCGCGTCTTGATAACGTTCTGGCCCAGCTCGAGGATATCGGTGATCTTCTTGTTGAGGCCCTGCGGCACAATCCCTTTTTCCTCGTTGTACTTCTGCTGCTTCTCGCGGCGGCGCTCGGTCTCTTCGATGGCGCGCGCCATCGAGTTGGTGATCCTGTCGGCGTAAAGGATCGCCTTGCCGTTAACGTTACGCGCGGCACGGCCGATGGTCTGGATCAGCGAGCGTTCGGAGCGCAGGAAGCCCTCTTTATCCGCATCAAGGATCGCTACCAGCGATACCTCCGGCATATCCAGACCTTCGCGCAGCAGGTTGATCCCGACCAGCACGTCAAACTCGCCGAGACGCAGATCGCGGATGATCTCCATACGCTCGACGGTATCGATATCTGAGTGCAGATAGCGCACCTTCTCGCCATGCTCTTCGAGATACTCGGTCAGATCCTCCGCCATGCGCTTGGTCAGCGTCGTGACCAGCACGCGCTCGTTGATGGTGACGCGCTTGCGGATCTCCGACAGCAGATCGTCCACCTGAGTCGCCACCGGTCGTACCTCCAGCAGCGGATCGAGCAGCCCGGTAGGACGTACCACCTGATCGATCACCTCGCCGCCCGATTTCTCCAGCTCGTAGTTGCCCGGCGTCGCCGAGACGTAAATGGTCTGCGGTGCCAGCGCCTCGAACTCTTCAAACCTGAGCGGTCGGTTATCCAGCGCCGAAGGCAGGCGGAAGCCATACTCCACCAGCGTCTCTTTACGCGCGCGGTCACCTTTATACATCCCGCCGATTTGCGGAATGGTGACGTGCGATTCGTCGACGATCAGCAGGCCGTCGGCGGGTAAATAGTCGAACAGCGTCGGCGGCGGCTGGCCAGGCCCGCGCCCGGAGAGGTAGCGCGAGTAGTTTTCAATACCCGAGCAGTATCCCAGCTCGTTCATCATCTCCAGATCGAACTGGGTGCGCTGCGTCAGGCGCTGCTCTTCCAGCAGCTTATTGTTCTCCAGCAGCACCCGGCGACGATCCACCAGCTCATCTTTGATCTCTTCCATCGCCTGCAGGATACGTTCACGCGGCGTCACGTAGTGCGTTTTTGGATAGATGGTGTAGCGCGGTACGGTAGAGACGATCTGCCCGGTAAGCGGATCGAACAGCGACAGCCGCTCGACCTCTTCGTCGAACAGTTCGACGCGCAGCGCAATATCTTCCGACTCCGCCGGAAAGATATCGATCACTTCGCCGCGGACGCGGAAGGTGCCGCGCTGGAACGCCTGATCGTTGCGCGCATACTGCAGCTCCGCCAGGCGACGCAAAATGCTGCGCTGGTCGATGATCATGCCGCGCGTCAGGTGCAGCATCATTTTCAGATAGAGATCGGGATCGCCCAGACCGTAAATGGCGGAGACCGACGCCACGACGATAACGTCGCGCCGCTCCAGCAGCGCCTTGGTCGCTGAAAGACGCATCTGCTCGATATGTTCGTTTACCGAGGCGTCTTTTTCGATAAAGGTATCGGAGCTGGGCACATAGGCTTCAGGCTGGTAGTAATCGTAATAGGAGACAAAGAACTCCACCGCGTTATCGGGGAAGAACTCTTTCATCTCGCCATAAAGCTGCGCCGCCAGAGTTTTGTTGGGTGCCAGCACCATCGCAGGCCGGTTGAGGTCGGCGATAACGTTGGCGACGGTAAACGTCTTGCCGGATCCGGTTACGCCGAGCAGCGTCTGATGGGCCAGTCCATCCTCCAGTCCCTCTTTGAGACGACGAATCGCCTCGGGCTGGTCGCCGGAGGGCTGGAAAGCGGAATTTAGTTTAAAGACTTTACTCATGACTTGCGGTTCCTGCTGAAGAATGCGGCGGGTAGCGGAGTCATTTTACTCTGCCGTGGCGATTTTGCCAGAAATTAATACTGGATAAATTACCAGTAACGCGGCACAGTGGAGCGCTGGCGCCTCGCCGCGGCTAAAAGGCTGTAACATCGCGACAACATTTTTTCCGTTGCGCAAGGTTATCCCCAGCCAGAGAAGATTTATAACATTTGTCAAGAGAGCCTTGTTAAATTTCAGCTCTGTTACGCAGCGGAAAAATCTCAGGCTTGTTTTTTAATAACTATCTGTTTTTAAAATAAATATGTGAAAAGCCCAGTTTCTCATCATAATGTAACCAGGCCGCGTATTTCCTCGCTTGCGCTCTGTTTTCACTGTCTAATGCACAAGGTTATCCACAGGAATGGTGGATAACTAAAGGCAGCCCTTTTGCCATCGGCTGTGCATAATTTTTTGTTGTTAAGCCGCCCGAGTGAAAAAATTTTTTTTGCGCCTAAATTCCTGTCACAAACGCTGGCGTTAGCTATGCTTTTTCAGCCCACCGCTGCTTTTTTGCCTAGCCGCGCCCGGTATTAAGACCAGCAAAAATTCAACAAGCTCTCTTATTGTGAGCTGTTGCACCATAAACGTTAAGTCCTCAGCACCGTGAAAGTGCAGTGCTCTGATTACCCCCGGCAATTGTTAAGCAATTTTCATCTTTAATGGTTAAAAGCTGTCTGGCTGCCGCTTCCCCGAACGCCGAAGCGTTCTGGCCCGGTAATTGCAGGATGCAGTAACAAGGGAGCAAAGCGATATTTGCGCCGCCGTTGAAGACTTGTTTGCCAGACGTCAAAGAGCGGAAGCATTCAGGCAAAATCTGTAAGAGGAGAGTCAGATGCTGAGTTTACGTTCGGTGAATCAGTTTTACGGGCAGAACCATATTCTGTGGGATGTTGATCTCGACCTGCCGCCAGGCACCTGCACCGGCGTGTTAGGCCGTCCGGGTATGGGCAAAACCACGCTGGTGAACTGCATTATGGGTCGTCTGCCGATTAACAGCGGCTCGATGACCTGGCAGGAGGATGGCTCGCCGCCGCGCGATCTGCTGCGGCAGCCTGCCGAACAGCGCGCGCGCATGGGTATTGGCTATGTGCCGCAGGGCCGTCATATCTTCTCGCAGATGAGCGTTGAGGATAACCTGTTCATCGCTCTGCTGGCGGGCAGCGCGCCGGGCGATAAACCGCACGTTATCCCTGAAATGGTGTTCGACCTTTTTCCGGCGCTCTATTCGCTGCGACAACAGCGCAGCGGCGAGCTGCCTGTCGACCAGCAGCAGCAGCTGGCGCTGGCGCGCGCGCTGGTGCTGCGTCCCAGACTGCTGATCCTCGACGAGCCGACGGACGGCATGTCGCCCTGGCTGGAAGAGGAGATGGGCAATCTGATCCGCCGTCTGAATCTCGATTACGGCCTGACCATTCTGCTGCTGGAGCAGCGAATTTCGCTGATCCGCCGCGTCGCTGACTACTTTCTGCTGCTCCACCGCGGCCGCAACGTTGCACAGGGACGCGTGGCGCAGCTGGACGATCTTACCGTCAACAAGTGGCTGACGGTAAGCTGATCGCTACTGCGGCAGCGTCAGGAAGCGGCCGCACTCCGCCTGCGCCGCCGCATCCGGCAGCCAGGGGATTTCGCCGAGAAACGGCGCGGGAATGCGCTGTTTTAGCGTTGTCATATAGGCCTGATGGCGCTTGCCCGGCGGCTCGATATCGTTGGCGATCCAGCCCGCCAGCCGCAGGCCGCGCGCCTGCACCGCATCGGCGGTGAGCATCGCGTGATTGATGCAGCCCAGTTTGACTCCGACCACCAGTATTACCGGCAGCTGTTCCTGCTCAACCCAGTCGGCGTAGGTCTGCGTCTCCGACAGCGGCGTATACCAGCCGCCTGCGCCCTCAACCAGCACCCACTCCGCCTGCGCTTCCAGCGCGCGCAGTCCTTCAGAGAGCGTATCGAAAGCGATCGGCCTCCCCTCTTCCGCGCTGACGATATGCGGCGAGGTCGGCTCGATAAACGCCAGCGGGTTAACCTGCTCATAGCTCAGCGCCAGGGTGCTGTAGCGCTGCAGCGCCAGCGCGTCGCTGTTGCGCACGCCCTCCGGCGTAACGTCGCAGCCGGAAGCGACCGGCTTATACCCGGCGGTGCGATAGCCCGCCGCGCCTGCCGCCTGCAGCAGCGCGCCGCTGGCGACGGTTTTGCCGACCTCAGTATCGGTGCCGGTAATAAACCATTTCATCGTTGTGTGACTCCAAAAAGCAGTTGATAGGTGAGACGGTAGCCCTGCGCATCGCGCGGCCATAGCGCCTCAAGCTGCGTCAGCCGCTGCCGCGTCAGCGGCGTGCCGTCCCGTCCCTGGTGCAGATGGGTGGCGCCAATACCTTTCAGCGACCGCATCGCGCTCAGCGCGCTGGGAAAATGCATGACCTGCGTCTGCCGTATAAAGCGCAGATTCAGTCCGGCACCCGCCGCACGCACCTGCGCCTCGGTTAAAAAGCGGTTGGCGTGCTCGCCAGCGCCCAGCGGCCGCCAGGCGTCGTGCACCTCCTGCAGCGAGCCAGCCAGCAGCGTCGAAAAGAGCATCACGCCCTCGGCGCGCAGCACGCGAGCAAACTGCTGCAAGGCCGTACGCAAATCGCTGCTCCACTGCACCGCCAGGTTGCTCCATACGCAGTCAACGCTCTGGTTCGCCAGCGGCAGGGCGTCAATGTCGCCCGCCAGGTAGCTGCTCGCCGCGTCGAGGCTGCGCGCCTGCTGCAGCATCTGCGGCGAGAGATCGAGCGCCACGACGCGCTGCCCGCGTTGCTGCCAGAGGCGGCTGTACCAGCCGGTGCCGCAGCCCGCGTCCAGCAGATCGCCGCCGGAAGCAACAGGCGGCGCCAGCGCCAGCAGTGCGTCGCCGCAGCGGCGCTGCAGCTCGGCGTGCTGTTCATAATGGCCCGCCGCGCGACCGAACGCGCGCGCCACGGCACCTTTGTTAACCAGCAGCGTCATGCAGCGCCTCCAGCAGTGTGTCGATATCGTCCGCCCGATGCGCAGCGGTCAGGGTTATGCGCAGCCGCGCGGTGCCGGGCGGCACAGTCGGCGGGCGGATAGCGCTGACCCAGCAGCCCGCCTGCGCCAGCCGCTGCGACAGCGCCAGCGCGGCGCCGTTTTCGCCGACGATCAGCGGCTGTATCGCGCTTTCAGACGGCATCAGCGACCAGGGCAAGCCGGCCGCGCCGGTACGGAAGCGCTGAATGTTCTCATTCAGACGCTGACGCAGCGCGTCGCCGCGCTGAATCTGATGCAGTGCCGCCAGCAGCGCGCTCGCCTGCGCGGGCGGCATCGCCGTTGAATAGATAAGGTGACGAGAAAACTGCAGGAAATAGTCGGCGGTGGCATCGTCGCACAGCAGGGCGGCGCCGCTGACGCCAAAAGCTTTACCAAAGGTCACCACCAGCAGCTCCGGCTTTACGCCCTGCTGCCAGCAGCTGCCGCGCCCCTGCTCGCCCACTACGCCGATGCCGTGGGCGTCATCCACCAGCAGCCAGCCGCTGGCGCGCCGGGCGGCGGCGGCGATATCCGCCAGCGGCGCGCTGTCACCGTCCATGCTGAAAATACCCTCGGTGATCACCAGGGTTGCGCCATCACACGGCGACGCCAGCCGCTGCGCCAGGCTCGCTACATCGTTATGGTGAAAGCGACGCAGCGCAGCGGGCGTGTGGCCCGCCGCATCCAGCAGCGACGCATGCGCCAGTTTGTCGGCGATCAGGCGATCCTCTTTCTGCGCCAGCAGGTGCACGATAGCCTGATTGGCGGCGAAGCCGGAGATGAACAGCAGCGCGCGCGAATAGCCCAGCCAGTCGGCAAGCTGCGTCTCCAGCTCGGCGTGCCAGCGGCTGTAGCCCGTAACGTGGCCCGACGCGCCTGCGCCCGGCGCGCCCTGACGCCAGCCCTCCATCACGGCCGGATGCTGACTCAGGCCGAGATAGTCGTTGCTGGAGAAGTGACGGTAGGTTTTACCCTCGACCTGCAGCGTGCGGGTGTCGTTGCGCGTGACGAGGCGGCGCTGCCGCCAGCCGTCAGCGGCGCGGCGCGTCTCCAGCGCCTGCGCCATACGGGTGGAGAAACTCATTACACCGCCGCGTTGTAGAACTGTTCGGTGTCGGCGTGGAACAGCTGATCGCTCAGCTGCTGCTGCTGTTCATTATCGCCGTGAGCGGTATGGGTATGTTCCGGGTTAAGGCCCAGCTTGCGGAACAGCAGCAGATCCTTATCCTCTTCCGGGTTCGGCGTGGTGAGCAGCTTGCAGCCGTAGAAAATTGAGTTGGCGCCTGCCATAAAGCACATCGCCTGAGTCTGCTCGCTCATCTGCTCGCGGCCCGCCGAGAGACGCACATGGGAGGTCGGCATCATGATGCGCGCCACGGCGATGGTGCGAATAAAATCGAACGGCTCTACGTCGTCATTGTCCGCCAGCGGCGTACCTTTGACCTTTACCAGCATATTGATGGGCACGCTCTCCGGCGGCGTCGGCAGGTTCGCCAGCTGCACCAGCAAACCGGCGCGATCGTTCACGGTTTCACCCAGCCCGACGATGCCGCCAGAGCAGACTTTGATCCCCGCGTCACGCACTTTGCCGAGCGTATCCAGACGCTCCTGATAGCTGCGCGTGGTAATGATGCTGCCGTAAAATTCCGGCGAGGTGTCGAGGTTGTGGTTATAAAAATCCAGCCCCGCCCCTGCCAGGCGCTGCGCCTGATTGTCGCTTAGCGTGCCGAGCGTCATGCAGGTTTCCATTCCCAGCGCCTTCACGCCCTGCACCATCTGCTCCAGGTAAGGCATGTCGCGATCGCTGGGGTTTTTCCACGCCGCGCCCATGCAGAAGCGGCTCGATCCCGCCGCTTTCGCTTTACGCGCCGAAGCCAGCACCTCTTCCACTTCCATCAGCCGCTCTGATTCCAGACCGGTTTTATAACGGGCGCTTTGCGGGCAGTATTTGCAGTCTTCCGGACAGGCGCCGGTTTTGATCGACAGTAGGGTGCTGACCTGAACCTGACGCGGGTCGAAATGCTGGCGGTGAACCTGCTGCGCCTCGAACATCAGCTCAAGAAAAGGTTTGTCAAACAGCGCCTGCGCCTGCGCCAGAGTCCAGTGTTGTGCCATTGCTTACTCCAAAAAAGGGTGTCATCCCGACAGTTAACGTGGTTATACTTGTAAACTAAATCTTTTTATTTTGGTTTACAACTACCATGTTCACCTCTCAGGACGCCGAATTCGACCGCCAGCATATCTGGCACCCCTATACATCGATGCGCGATCCGCTGCCCTGCTACCCGGTGGTCGCGGCGCAGGGTATGCATCTGCAACTGGCCGACGGCCGCCAGCTGGTGGACGGCATGTCCTCCTGGTGGGCGGCGATTCATGGCTATAACCATCCCCGTCTGAACCAGGCGATGCAGGATCAAATGGCGCAGATGTCGCATGTGATGTTCGGCGGCATTACGCATCCAGCGGCAGTCGCGCTCTGCCGTCAGCTGGTTGCGCTGACGCCCGCCGCGCTGGAGTGCGTGTTTCTTGCCGATTCCGGTTCAGTCGCGGTTGAAGTGGCGATGAAAATGGCGATGCAGTACTGGCTGGGGCGCGGCGAAACGCGACAGCAGTTCCTGACGCTGCAACGCGGCTACCACGGCGACACCTTTGCGGCGATGTCGGTTTGCGATCCGGATAACTCGATGCACAGCCTGTGGCGCGGCTACCTGCCGGAGCACCATTTTGCCGCCGCGCCGCAGTGCGGCTTTGACGATCCCTGGGACGAGCGCGACGCGGATGACTTTGTGCGCCTGATTGAGCAGCACCATTCCCGACTGGCGGCGGTGATCCTCGAACCGATTGTGCAGGGCGCGGGCGGCATGCGTTTCTACCATCCACGCTATCTGCAGCGGGTACGCGAATGCTGCGATCGCTATAACGTGCTGTTGATTGCCGATGAGATCGCGACCGGTTTCGGCCGTACCGGCAAACTTTTCGCCTGTGAACATGCAGAGGTGACGCCCGATATCCTCTGCGTCGGCAAGGCGCTGACCGGCGGGATGATGACGCTGGCGGCGACGCTCGCTACGCGCCATGTTGCTGATACCATCAGCAACAGTCCGGCGGGCTGCTTTATGCACGGGCCGACCTTTATGGGCAATCCGCTGGCATGCGCCGTGGCGGTAGAAAGCCTGTCGCTGCTTAACGAAGGCCACTGGCCGCAACAGGTAGCGCGTATTGAACAGCAGCTGCGCGATGAGCTGCTGCCGCTGCGCGCTGCGCCGCAGGTGGCGGACGTGCGCGTGCTGGGGGCGATCGGCGTTGTCGAGACGCATCGTCCTGTCAATATGGCCCGACTGCAGCGCTTTTTCGTCGAGCGCGGCGTCTGGATACGTCCGTTTGGCCGCCTGATCTACCTGATGCCGCCCTATATCATTACGCCAGAGGCGCTAGGCGCCCTGACGCAGGCGGTTGCCGAGGCGCTGACGCAGGAGGCGCACTTTAGCGGCTAACCACTGGAACCGCCTGCTTTTTTGGATAAGATGGAGAACGTTCGCAGTGAACAGGTCCTGACAATCGAGGAGAGAAGATGCGCGTTTTCAGCAATGATTTTAAAGACGGCGACAAGATGCCGGAGCGCCAGGTGTTTAACGGTATGGGCTACCAGGGCGATAATATCTCCCCGCATCTGGCGTGGGACGAGGTGCCGGAGGGTACGAAAAGCTTCGTCGTCACCTGTTACGATCCCGATGCGCCGACCGGTTCCGGCTGGTGGCACTGGGTGGTGGTGAATATTCCCGCCAGCACCCGTCTGCTGGAGCAAGGCGCTGGCTCAGGCCAGTCGATGCTGCCGCCGGGCGCATTGCAGACGCGTACCGATTTCGGCAAAGCGGGCTACGGCGGCGCGGCACCGCCGCAGGGCGAAAGCCATCGCTATATTTTTACCGTGCATGCGCTGGACGTAGAGAAAATCGAGGTGGATGCTGAGGCGAGCGGCGCGATGGTCGGCTTTAACGTACATTTTCATGCGCTGGCGAGCGCTTCAATAACGGTGAAGTATTCGTAACGGGAAGTAGATGCGGCCCGCGACAGCGGCGCCGCTTTCGAAAGGGTTAGTGACGGATCTGCGCCAGCTCCGCCTCGCTCAGGCCAGTCGCCTGCTGCACAGCGTCGCGCGACATGCCCATCTCCAGCAGACGGCGGGCAACTTCAAGTTTGCCTTCGTTACGGCCTTCCTGACGGCCTAGCTGAATGCCTTTTTCAATTCCTTTTTCGATGCCTTTCTGTTCAAGCTGTTCTGCAATGGTCATCAATAGCTCCCCCTGCTGCGGCATCCGTTGTGCCAGTTTGCGAACAAAGGCTTCGGCGTCTGAGCTTTCGCCAGCCTGAATAATATAGTGTACCAGCGATATTATCTGCGATGAAGAGAGATAACCGGCCAGTAGAATAGAGGCCAGCTTGTCCAGCATCTCGCTCAGATCGCGCTGATGAATATGCTTTTGCAGCAGCGTCAGCGCGGCCATGGTGCGATGACCAGCAATCTCTTCGTCGGGAATAACGGTTACGTCCACCAGCGGAAAAGGCGTGCCGTAAAGCCGGGATGCCAGCCCCGGATCGCTGAATTCATCAAGCCAGCAGGTAGACCAGGGATAGGGGCTGCGTTTACCGGCATAGAACAGTACCGGTATCACCAGCGGCAGTTTTTTATGGCCTGCATCCAGGTGGCGCTGCATGGCGGCGACCGCATAGCGTAACAGCCTGAACGCCATATGCTTGTCTGGCGTAGACTGGTGCTCAATCAGAACATGAACATAGCCGTCATCGCCGGTAGTGGTTTTCAGGCTATAGAGCACATCGCTGAAGTACTGACGCAAATCGTCTTCGACAAAAGAGCCGGACTCCAGCTTAAGAGTGGAGAGATCGCAGACGGCGCGCAGTTCGGGCGGAAGGTGGATAAGCATAAAATCGCGGGCGATTTCCGGCTGGCCGAGAAACTGCCGGAACGCGGCGTCATGCGGGGTAGGCGTACGGTTGCTCTTCTTCATCTTTCCTGATTCCGAAAAAAACAATCCACGTATCCTGTCACAGCCAGAAAAGCGCAATATTGATCTTGCATCGGCATGGAGCAATTTAGAAAAAGCGTGCGGAGCCGCTACCCCGCACGCCTGAGCTGGCAAGCTTAATCCAGCTGATGAATTACCACCCACATCGGGCCCTGCCCCACCGCGTAACGCGCCAGCGGCGTCAGCAAACCTTGCGGCTCGCTGATACGGTAAACTTCGATATGGTGTGACTTCTGTCCTGACGCCACCAGATAACGGCCGCTGTTATCGATATTAAAGCCGCGCGGCTGCGTTTCCGTTGGCTGATAGCCTTCGATTGAGAGCAGGCCGCCATCTTCACTGACGCTGAATATCGTAATAGTGCTGCTGGTGCGATCGCAGGCGTAGAGGAAGCGACCGTCAGGCGTCAGATGAATATCCGCTGCCCAGCGGGTCTCGTTAAAGCCCGGCGGCATCATATCCAGCGACTGCACGCGCTCGACTTCGCCGCGCGCATTACTCAGCGACCAGACGTCAACGGTACTGTCCAGCTCGTTCACGCAGTAGGCATAGCTGCCGTTGGGATGAAACGCCATATGGCGCGGACCCGCGCCCTCTACCGTGGTCACCTGCGCCTGCGCGCGCGGCGCCAGCTTGCCGTCGGCGCTCAGGGAGTAGAGGCAAATACGATCCTGCTTCAGCGCCGGGACGAACAGCGTCTGGTTGGCGTTATCGATATTGGCGGAGTGACAGCCGTCCAGTTCGCGGATCACCTGAGACGGCGCCTGCGGCAAGCCATCTTCGCCAATTGGACTGATGCTGACGCAGGCGTCGTTATAGGAGCCGCAAAACAGATAGTTGCCTGTACGATCGGTGGAAATATGGGTCGGGCTGCCTGGCAGCGGCGCTTCGCCCGCCTCGCTCAGGGTGCCATCGGCGGCAATACGAAACGCCACGACGCGGAAGTTCGGACGCACGCCAACGTACAGGAAATCTTTCTTCGGGCTGACCACCATCGGCTGAACCTGGCCGGAGACATCCGTCACCTGCAACAGCGAAAGTGCGCCCTCTTCATCTAACCGCCACGCGTGGATCTGCTGGCTCTCGGGACTGGCGGTATAAACGACTTGTTTCATGCATTCTCCTTGTTCGCAGCCTGTCAGTATTGTGTCTGTGGCTCACTGTAGTCTCTTTTTCTACGGTGCGCCGGGATCATTTGTGCCCTGCTTTTTGTCTCAGGGCCGCGCCCCGGTGTAGACTCGATGCCTCTTTCATCCCTTCTGACGGAATAAGCCATGAGCTATCGCGTAATTGCCCTCGACCTCGACGGCACCCTGCTGACGCCCGCTAAAACCATTCTGCCCCAGTCGATCGAGGCGCTGAAGCGTGCGCGTCAGGCTGGCGTCAAGGTGGCTATCGTCACCGGTCGTCACCACTGCGCTATCCACCCTTTTTATCAGGCGCTGGAACTCGATACACCCGCAATCTGCTGTAACGGCACCTATTTGTATGATTATCAGGCAAAAAAGGTGCTGGCTGCCGATCCACTGGATAAGGAGCAGGCGCTGCGCGTGATTGAGATGCTGGATGAGAATGGTATCCATGGCTTGCTCTACGTCGACGATGCGATGCTCTACCAGACGCCCACGGGGCATGTGACGCGCACGCTGAAGTGGGCGGAATCGCTGCCGCCGCATCAGCGACCGCTGTTTGTTCAGGTGCCTGACCTGGCGACGGCGGCGTGCGAAGCGCAGTCAATCTGGAAGTTCGCCCTTTCCCATGAAAACACCGCTGAACTGCAGCGGTTCGCGAATCAGGTGGAGGCGGAGCTGGGGCTGGCGTGCGAATGGTCGTGGCACGATCAGGTCGATATCGCGCAGCGCGGCAACAGCAAAGGCCGGCGGCTGGCGGAATGGGTCGCCTCGCTGGGCCTCAGCATGCAGGACGTTATCGCCTTCGGCGACAACTACAACGATCTCAGCATGCTGGAAGCGGTCGGACTGGGCGTGGCGATGGGCAACGCCGACGAGGCGATTAAGGCGCGTGCAAAACAGGTGATCGGCACCAACCTTGAACCAGGCATCGCTGAGGTTATCCAGCAGCAGCTGCTGTAATCAGGCGGTGACCGAAACGCTTTTAATCTGGGCATAGAGCCACTGATCTGGCCGAATGCCCAGCTCATCCCGCGCCCAGGGTGAAATGCGCGCCCAGAGTTCGCTGACGCCGATACGCAAGCGAACCTCAACCTGATCGCCCACCTCAAGCAGCTCTACCACCTGCGCCGGCAATATATTGCGAATCGAGCTGTGCTGCGGCGGCTGCAGCGCCAGCGAGACGTCCGCCGAGGCGATACGAATACGCAGCGGCGTTTTTACCGGATGGTTGACCCGGCTCACCCAGATATGCTGGTCGCCGAGCGACAGCGCGCTCATCGGATAGTCAGGATGGTGTTCCAGCACCTGCACGCGCAGCACGCTGGTCAGCTCATTCACCGGCAGCCAGGGACGCATCGCGCTGCTGCTCCAGAGCTTTTCCAGCGGGCCGAAAGCCTTCACGCCACCGCGATCGAGCACCAGCACGTTCTCTGCCAGCTGTAAAATCTCATCAAGGCTGTGGGTCACGTAGAGCACCGGGATTTCGACCTGCTTCGCCAGCTTCTGCAGATAGGGCATCAGTTCGCGCTTGCGCGGCAGATCGAGCGAGGCGAGCGGCTCGTCCATCAGCAAAATATCGGGGGCGCTCAGCAGCGCGCGGCCAATAGCGACGCGCTGTTTTTCACCGCCCGAAAGCGACAGCGGAAAGCGATCCAGCAGCTTTTCCAGCCCCAGCAGCGTGACCAGCGCGTCGAACTGCCCTTTCATCGCGGACGACATGCCGTAATGTAAATTACCGCGCACGCGGTAGTGCGGAAACAGTCGGGCATCCTGAAAAACATAGCCGACGCGGCGTTTTTCCGGCGGCAGCATCACGCCTTTCTCAACGTCGAGCAGCACACGGTCATTTAGCGCGATAGTGCCGCGCTGCGGCTGCGTCAGGCCGCTGATGGCGTTGATCAGCGACGTCTTCCCCGCGCCGGAGACGCCGAATACCGCGGTAATGCCCTTCGCCGGGATCTGCGCATCGATATCGAGCTGGTGATCCCCCAGCCGTTGTGAAAAATTCAGCGTCAGCATCAGGCACCCATCCTTTTGCGGCCCCAGCGCGCCAGCCACTCCGAAATCAACAGAGAGAGCAGCGCCAGCGCGATAGCAATGACGCAGAGACGCGCCGCCGCGCCCTCAGCGCCAGGGGTTTCGATCAGGGTAAACATCGCCAGCGGCAGCGTACGCGTCTCCTGCGGGATATTGGAGACAAAGGTAATGGTCGCGCCGAACTCGCCCAGCGAACGGGCAAAAGCCAGCACGGTGCCGACGATAATGCCGGGCAACGTCAGCGGCAGCGTGATAGTGAAAAAGACGCGCCAGCGTCCGGCGCCGAGCGTGCGCGCCGCCTGCTCCAGCCGCATATCTACCGCTTCCAGCGCCAGCCGGATAGCGCGCACCATCAGCGGAAAGGCGATCACCGCAGAGGCGAGCGCCGCGCCGCGCCAGCTAAAGGCGAAGCTGAAGCCGAACCAGTCATACAGATACTGGCCGATCACGCCGCGACGCCCCAGGCCGATCAGCAGCAGATAGCCGACCACCACCGGCGGCAGCACCAGCGGCAGATGAATAATGCTGTCGAGCACAGATTTGCCTGGAAACCGGCATCGCACCAGAATCCAGGCCACAAGGATGCCAAACGGCAGGCTAAACAGCACCGCAATGCTGGAGACTTTCAGGCTGAGCATTACCGCCTGCCATTCGGGATCGCTGAGTATCATGCTTTCGGGGAGAATCCATACTGTTTAAACACTGCGGCCGCTTCCGGGCCTTTCAGATAATCATAAAACGCCTTAACGGCGGCGTTATTATGCGCTTTTACTATCGCCATGGGATATTCAACCGGCTTATGGCTGGATGCCGGGAAAGTACCGACCACCTGCACTTTATCGCTGGCGACCGCGTCCGAACCGTAGACGATGCCGTAAGGCGTCTCCTTGCGCTCCACCAGCGCCAGCGCGGCGCGGACATTATTGGCGCGCGCCAGCGACGGCGATACCGTCTGCCAGGCACCCAGCTTTTGCAGCGCTTCCTGCGCATAAATGCCGGCCGGAACATGGTCAGGATCGCCTACCGCCAGACGTTCGCCTTTCAGCAGGCTTTTCCAGTCGGTTTGTTCGTTCAGCGTAACGGGCTTCGCGCTGTCGCTGCGCGGCGCGACCAGCACCAGCTCGTTGCCGAGCAGGGTCACGCGCGTGGCGTCATCCATGCTCTTTTTCGCTACGGCGTCATCCATCCACTGCTGATCGGCTGAAATAAAGAGATCGGCGGGCGCGCCCTGTTCAATCTGGCGCGCCAGCGTGGAGGAGGAGGCAAAAGAGGATACCACTTCCACATCGGTTTTCTTTTTATACTGCGTCGCAATTTCCTGCAGCGCGTTGGTCAGCGACGCGGCGGCGAAGACGGTCACTTTTTCAGCGGCAACCGCCTGCCCGGCCAGCGTGACGCTCAGCGCGGCGGCAAGACCCCAGCGGTACGAACGAATTGTCATGCGTTTTCTCCTGTTATGCGTTGTGTAAGCGATGATACAACGCAGATATGGGGAGCGTTACAAAATTATCGGCAGGAAAAGGAGAAGGTTGAGCGGGCGCAATAAAAACGCCCGCAAGAGCGGGCGTCGGGAAATCAATGGGTGGAGCGTGAAGAGTGCTCGCGGCGGCCAAATTTCGAGATGACGTTGAACACCTCGCCCAGACCATAAATCAGGCCCAGCATAATCGCCATTACCACCGGCACCATAATCACCGCCACAGCAAGGCTTTTAATCAGTTCCAGCATGGAAGTCTCACTCAGCAAAGCAAAAAAGTGATTGTAACGTCTGAGGAAAAAAACGCACTGCCCTTTTCGTGCTTTTACTTTTTACGCCCGACACCGCTATGATCGTTGCATTCATATCTTCTGGAGACGCCCCTATGCAGGCTGAACTTTCCCTTACCATCCGGCTGCAGCAGAAGCTGTTTGCCGATCCGCGCCGGATGACATTACTGAAACGCATCCGCGAAACCGGCTCTATCAGCCAGGGCGCGAAGCTGGCGGGCATTAGCTATAAAAGCGCCTGGGATGCGATCAACGAGATGAACCAGCTGGCTGACGAAACCCTGGTGGATCGCGCTACCGGCGGCAAAGGCGGCGGCGGCGCGCAGCTGACGCGCTACGGCGAGCGTCTTATTCAGCTGTTTCAGCTGCTGGAGCAGATTCAGCAAAAGGCGTTCGACGCTCTGCAAAACGACTCGGTACCGCTCGACAGCCTGCTGGCGACCATCGCACGCTTTTCGTTGCAGACCAGCGCCCGCAACCAGCTGTTCGGCACCGTGGTGGCCCATGACGAACAGCATGTGGTGCAGCACCTTCAGGTGCGGCTGGCGGACGGCGCAACCCAGCTTAACGTCGCGCTGACCCAGCGCAGCGTCGAGCGCTTACAGCTCGAAGCAGGCAAAGAGGTGCTGGTGCTGATCAAAGCGCCATGGATTCAGGTCAGTCGCGAGGCGTCGCAGGCGGATAATCAGCTCAGCGCGCAGGTGAGTCAGATTGAGCCAGGCGAGCAGATGAGCGAAGTGCTGATGACGCTGCCGAGCGGCGAAACCCTCTGCGCGACGCTGCCTAATCAGCAGGTGCAGCAGCAGAACCTGCAGCCCGGCGAGAGCGTGACGGCGAGTTTTAATGCCGAACACGCGATTATCGCTACGCTGCTCTGATCGATGCGCCATGATTTGACTTCCCCGGCAGCTGTGGTTACAACTCGGTAATACAGTGCATAAAATGGGATAAATCATGGCTTCATTGCAAATTTCGCAAGGCACGTTTCGTCTTAGCGACACCCGATTACTCAACCTTAACGATTTGCGGCTGGCAGGCGGCCAGAGCTGGGCCTTCGTCGGCGCCAACGGCAGCGGCAAATCGTCGCTGGCGCGCGCGCTGGCGGGCGAGCTGATGCCGGAAAAAGGCGATTTTATCAGCCAGTTCGCGCGCCCGACGCGTCTGTCGCTGGAGCAGCTGCAAAAGCTGGTCACCGATGAATGGCAGCGCAACAACACCGATCTGCTGAGCGAAGGCGAAGATGATACCGGCCGCACCGCGCTGGAGATTATTCAGGACGAGATAAAAGATAACGCGCGCGCGCAGGCGCTGGCGGAGCGGTTCAGGATTAGCTATCTGCTCGACCGGCGCTTTAAATATCTTTCCACCGGCGAAACGCGCAAAGTCCTGCTCTGTCAGGCGCTGATGAAACAGCCCGATCTGCTGATCCTCGACGAGCCTTTTGACGGCCTTGATGTCGCCTCGCGCGCCAGCCTGACGGAGACGCTGGCGAGCCTGCAGCAGCCCGATGTCGCGCTGGTGCTGGTGCTCAACCGTTTTGACGATATTCCCGACTTTATTCAGCAGGTAGGCGTGCTGGCGGAGTGCACCCTGACCCACGTCGGCGCGCGCGATGCGATCCTGGCGGAGGCGCTGGTGGCGCAGCTGGCGCACAGCGAACAGCTGGAGGGCATGGCCCTGCCGGAGCCGGACGCCCCCGATCAGCTTCCGCAGCTGGCGGAGGATGCGCCACGCGTCATACTGCGCAACGGCGTGATTTCTTACAATGATAAAGCGGTAATTAACGGGCTGAGCTGGCAGGTGAACGCCGGCGAGCACTGGCAGATCGTCGGGCCTAACGGCGCGGGCAAATCAACGCTGCTGAGCCTGGTCACCGGCGATCATCCCCAGGGCTACAGTAACGATCTCACGCTGTTCGGCATCAGGCGCGGCAGCGGCGAAACCATCTGGGATATCAAACAGCATATCGGCTACGTCAGCAGCAGCCTGCATCTCGACTATCGCGTCAGCGTGAACGTGCGCACCGTGATCCTCTCCGGCTTTTTCGATTCGATCGGCCTCTATCAGGCGGTATCGGAAAGGCAAAAGGCGCTGGCGCGGCAGTGGCTGGCGCTGCTCGGTATGGACAACGCGCTGGCCGACGCGCCGTTCCACAGCCTCTCCTGGGGTCAGCAGCGGCTGGTGCTGATCGCGCGCGCGCTGGTGAAGCATCCGGCGCTGCTGATCCTTGATGAGCCGCTTCAGGGGCTGGATCCGATTAACCGCCAGCTGGTGCGCCGTTTCGTCGATATTCTGATTGGCGAAGGCCGCACGCAGCTGCTGTTTGTTTCGCACCATGCCGAAGACGCTCCGCGCTGCATTACCCACCGCCTGAGCTTTGTCCCTGCCGCAGAGGGCTACACCTACCAGCAGGAGAGCCTGCGTTAATCAGCGCGACGCCGCCCGGCGGCGTCCGCTTATTTTCCCTGACCCGTCTTATGTAACCGCTACCATTGCTTAGCCTTTTTAACCTGCCTGTCCCGCTGCAAAAGGCTTTGAATAAGAATTTTCAGCTTGTGTAAACGATTCCATTTATCCAGACTTGATCACGCTTTACCGGGCGCTGATGTGCTATTTTTTAACAATGCCTGTCTGGCTTTTTGACGTTAACCAGGACTCAACATGGAAAAATTTAACCCGGTCGATCATCCGCATCGCCGTTACAATCCGCTGATCGATCAGTGGATCCTCGTTTCGCCACACCGTGCCAAACGTCCCTGGCAAGGCGCGCAGGAAACCCCATCGCAAGAGAGGCTGCCGGCGCACGATCCGGACTGCTTCCTCTGCGCGGGCAATACGCGCGTCACCGGCGACAAGAACCCTGACTATAAAGGCACTTACGTCTTCACTAACGACTTCGCCGCGCTGATGACCGATACGCCAGAAGCGCCGGAAAGCAGCGACGTGCTGATGCGCTGTGAAAGCGCGCGCGGCACCAGCCGGGTGATCTGCTTTTCGCCAGACCACAGCAAAACGCTGCCGGAGATGTCGCTGCCTGCGCTGGAAGAGGTGGTAAAAACCTGGCAGGAGCAGACCGCCGATCTCGGCCAGCGCTATCCCTGGGTGCAGGTTTTTGAAAACAAAGGCGCGGCGATGGGCTGCTCCAATCCTCATCCACATGGTCAGGTGTGGGCCAACAGCTTTTTACCCAATGAAGCGCAGCGCGAAGACAGTAATCAGCGCGCCTATTACGCCGCGCACCGCTCGCCGATGCTGGTGGACTACGCCGCGCGCGAACTCAGCGACGGAAGCCGCACCGTAGTCGAGACCGAACACTGGCTGGCGGTGGTGCCCTGGTGGGCGGCCTGGCCGTTCGAGACGCTGCTGCTGCCGAAGAAAGCGCAGGTTAAACGCCTGAGCGATCTCTCGCCTGAGCAGAGCGCAGATCTGGCGAAGGCGCTCAAGCAGCTGACCAGCCGCTACGACAACCTGTTCCAGTGCTCTTTCCCCTACTCCATGGGCTGGCACGGCGCGCCGTTCAACGGCGAAGAGAACGATCACTGGCAGCTGCACGCGCACTTTTACCCACCGCTGCTGCGCTCGGCTACGGTTCGCAAATTTATGGTCGGCTACGAAATGCTGGCTGAAACCCAACGCGATTTAACGGCGGAACAGGCGGCGGAACGCCTGCGCGCCGTTAGCGATATTCATTTCCGCGAGGCAAAACAATGAGCTTAAAAAGCACCACGCAGCAGATTTTCACCGACACCTTTAGCTATGCGCCGACCCACACTATCCAGGCGCCGGGCCGCGTTAACCTGATTGGTGAACACACTGACTACAACGACGGCTTCGTGCTGCCGTGTGCCATCGACTATCAGACGGTAATTGCCTGCGCGAAGCGCGACGATCGTCAGGTGCGTGTCGTCGCGGTGGATTACGATAATCAGCAGGACAGCTTCTCGCTTGACGCGCCGATTATGAGCGTGAAAGAGCCGATGTGGGCCAATTACGTGCGCGGCGTGGTGAAACATCTGCAGCAGCGCGACGCCAGCTTCGGCGGCGTTGATATGGTGATCAGCGGCGACGTCCCGCAGGGCGCTGGCCTGAGTTCGTCAGCGTCGCTGGAAGTGGCGGTCGGCACCGTATTTCAGCAGCTTTATCACCTGAAGCTCGACGGCGCGGCTATCGCCGTCAACGGTCAGGAAGCGGAGAACCAGTTCGTCGGCTGCAACTGCGGCATTATGGACCAGCTGATCTCCGCGCTGGGCAAGAAAGACCATGCCATGCTGCTCGACTGCCGCACGCTCGGCACCCGGCCGGTCTCTATGCCGAAAGATATCGCGGTGGTGATCATTAACTCTAACTTCCGCCGCAATCTGGTCGGCAGCGAATACAATACGCGCCGCGAGCAGTGCGAAACCGGCGCGCGCTTCTTTGCCCAGCCTGCGCTGCGCGACGTAGATATTGAACAGTTCAAAGCGGTAGAGCACGAGCTGGATCCGCAGGTAGCAAAACGCGTGCGTCACGTTCTGACCGAAAATGCCCGTACGCTGGAGGCCGCCGACGCGCTGAGCAGAGGCGACCTGAAACGCATGGGCGAGCTGATGGCGGAATCTCACGCCTCTATGCGCGATGATTTTGAGATCACCGTTCCGCCGATCGATACGCTGGTTGAGATTGTCAAAGCGGAGATCGGCGAGCGCGGCGGCGTGCGTATGACCGGCGGCGGCTTCGGCGGCTGCGTCGTGGCCCTGATGCCGTTCGATCTGGTCGACCAGGTGAAAGCGGCGGTCGCGGAGCAGTATGAAGCGAAAACCGGCATCAAAGAGACGTTCTACGTCTGCACCGCCTCAGAAGGAGCCGGCCAATGTTAAGCGACGTCAATTCACACGCGCCAGACGGCCAGCCGTGGCGCATTACCGTTTTACGCAACGCCAACGGCATGGTGGCGACGTTTATGGACTGGGGCGCGACCTGGCTATCGGCGCGCGTGCCGATGCGCGACGGCAGCGTGCGTGAAACCCTGCTCGGCTGCGCCACGCCTTCCGACTATCTGCATCAGGACGCCTATCTCGGCGCGACTATCGGGCGCTATGCCAACCGCATCGCCAATGCGAAGCTGACGCAGCAGCATATTCAGCTTTCGGCGAATCAGGGCGAGCATCAGCTACACGGCGGGCCGCAGGGTTTCGACAAGCGCCGCTGGCAGATCGTCAGCCAGAGCGAAAACAGCGTGGTTTACCGGCTTGACTCGCCGGACGGCGATCAGGGTTTTCCGGGCAACCTGCTGGCGCAGGTGCGCTATGAGCTGGATGACGACAATTGTCTGTCGATCAGCTATCAGGCCGAAGTCGATAAGCCCTGCCCGGTCAACCTGACTAACCATGCCTACTTTAATCTTGACGCGCATCATGGCGACGCGCGCCAGCATCGCTTACAACTGCTGGCCGAACATTATCTGCCTGTCGACAGCGCCGGTATTCCCAACGCGCCGCTGAAAGCGGTGACAGGCACCAGCTTCGATTTTCGCGAGGCGAAGATCGTGGCGCAGGATTTCCTCGCCGATGCGGATCAGCAGGCGGTTAAGGGCTACGATCACGCCTTTTTGCTCGACAGCGCTGGCGACGTCAGCCAGCCTGCCGCGCAACTCTGGTCCGCCGACGGCGAATTGCAGCTGACCGTGATGACCGCCGCGCCCGCGCTGCAGTTCTATACCGGCAACTATCTGGCGGGAACGCGCGCGCGTGAGCAGGAAAGCTATACTGCTTTCCAGGGCATTGCGCTTGAGAGCGAATTTTTACCCGATTCGCCGAATCATCCTGAGTGGCCTCAGCCCTCATGCTGGCTGCAGCCGGGCGAGCGCTGGGAGTCCGTGACGCGCTACCGCTTTACGCCGCGCTGAGCCGCCGGATGAAAAACGCGCAGTGCGTCGCCGACAGGCTTACGCCCTGCGCCGTTTTCCGCTATGGTATGGCGCTATCCATGTGCCGCCGGGCGCGCGCGTCGGGTTGGTTGCAGCAAGGTTTCCATTATCGTAGAAACATCAAAGAGTTAAGGAGTTAACTATGGCCGTAACTAAGCTGGTTCTGGTCCGCCACGGCGAAAGTCAGTGGAACCAGGAAAACCGCTTTACCGGATGGTATGACGTGGACCTTTCTGATAAAGGTCGCACCGAAGCCAAAGCAGCCGGTCAGCTGCTGAAAAAAGAAGGTTTCGTCTTCGATTTTGCTTACACCTCCGTGCTGAAACGCGCCATTCACACTCTGTGGAACGTTCTTGATGAGCTGGATCAGGCCTGGCTGCCGGTTGAGAAATCCTGGCGTCTGAACGAGCGCCACTATGGCGCGCTGCAGGGTCTGGACAAAGCGGAAACGGCTGCCAAATATGGTGACGACCAGGTTAAACAGTGGCGTCGCGGCTTCGCGGTTACGCCGCCGGAGCTGGATCGCAGTGATGAGCGTTTCCCTGGCCATGACCCGCGCTATGCGAAACTGAGCGCTGAGCAGCTGCCGACCACTGAGAGCCTGGCGCTGACCATCGATCGCGTTATTCCTTACTGGAACGAGAGCATTCTGCCGCGCATCAAGAGCGGTGAGAAAGTGATCATCGCTGCGCACGGTAACTCGCTGCGCGCGCTGGTGAAATACCTCGACAATATGAGCGAAGATGAGATCCTTGAGCTGAACATCCCGACCGGCGTTCCGCTGGTTTATGAGTTCGACGAGAATTTCAAACCGATCAAACACTACTATCTGGGCGATGCCGACGAGATCGCAGCGAAAGCTGCAGCCGTCGCTAACCAGGGTAAAGCAAAGTAAGCGTGAGCTGAATGCAAAAAGGCCAGACAGATGTCTGGCCTTTTTTATTGCTGCCGACCGAGTGGTGACGTGAACGGCAACTGAGTTGCTGCTAATCAGCCGCGGCGCTGCTTAACGGCCGCTGCCAGCTGGCGCAGCACTTTATCTGTGTCATTCCAGCCGATGCAGGCGTCGGTAACGCTCTTGCCATAGACCAGCGGCTCGCCACTCTCCAGGCTCTGATTGCCTTCGACCAGATGACTTTCAATCATCACGCCGATAATGCCATGCTCGCCGCCTGAAATTTGCGCCGCTACGTCATCGGCCACTTCCATCTGCTTCTGATACTGCTTGCTGCTGTTGGCGTGGCTGAAATCGATCATCACCTGCTGAGGCAGACCGGCCTTCTCCAGCCCGGCTTTTACCGCGCTGACGTGCTGCGCGCTGTAGTTCGGCTCTTTGCCGCCGCGCAGAATGATATGGCAGTCCGCATTACCGCTGGTTTCCACAATCGCCGAGTGGCCGTATTTGGTCACAGAAAGGAAACAGTGCGGCGAACCGGCAGCGTTAATCGCGTCGATAGCCACTTTGATGGTGCCGTCGGTGCCGTTTTTAAAGCCAACCGGACAGGAGAGCCCCGACGCCAGTTCGCGATGCACCTGCGACTCGGTAGTGCGTGCGCCGATGGCGCCCCAGCTCATCAGGTCCGCCACGTACTGCGGCGTAATCATATCGAGAAACTCGCCCGCCGCCGGCAGTCCGCTGTCATTAATTTCCAGCAGCAGCTGGCGCGCCAGACGCAGGCCGTCGTTCAGCTGAAAGCTGCCGTCCATATAGGGATCGTTAATCAGCCCTTTCCAGCCCACGGTGGTGCGCGGTTTTTCAAAATAGACGCGCATCACTACTTCCAGCTCGCCTTTCAGCTCGTCACGCAGCTTCAGCAGACGCGAGGCGTACTCTTTCGCCGCCTGCGGATCGTGAATCGAACAGGGGCCGATCACCACCAGCAGACGATCGTCCTGGCCCTGCAAAATCTGATGGATAGCGTCGCGGGCGCTGGCAACGGTGCGAGCGGCATTATCGGTTGCGGGAAACTTTTCCAGCAGCGCAACGGGAGGCAGCAGCTCTTTGATATCCCGAATGCGTAAATCATCGTTCTGGTAATTCATTAATCATTCCATTTATTTCTGGCCCAACGCGCGTCGGGCACAACCCATCCAATTTATCCCGTTGCGCCCGGAGTGTAAATTCAGGACGCATCTTAAATGCACGAGTGAAATTTGCATTTATAGGGTTCTCAACTAGGCTTTTAATTGTAAGCACTGAGGAATGGTTCGCTTACATTATTTATGCCTTCCGGACGACCTTTGGGTGAAATTAAATTTCGCCGGAACATCTTTGCGTCAAACTGCAGCATCGGGTTTCAAACAGCAGCTTTCATTGATTACAGGAGCATAATGATGAATAAATTTGCAATGATTTTTCTGACGGCGGCAATGACATTAGGCAGCGGCGCGGCAATGGCCGACAATAACGGCACCGCTAACCAGGCGGCTGAAGCAGGCGCGGCAGCAGGCGGCGCAAAACAGAATCTGCCGCCGAATAATGTTGATAACAGCAAGATTAATAACACTGACACTAATACTAATCCTGCGGCTAATGGCGGCAGCACGAGCGGCAGCAATATGTCCGCTAACGAAATGGATCAAAACAGCCAGTGTAAAGATGGCAAGTGCCCGGATATTAACAGCAAGGTTCAGACCAAAGAGGGCGGCGGTAAAGTTGACCGTAAAACCGACGGCACCACGCAGTAATATATTCTGGAGAGCTTCGGCTCTCCATTATTTTTCTCTACGCTAACTTCCGCTATGCTGGGGCAATGAATCCTGTCAGGAAATGTTCATGGCCTCGCTGTTGTTGATAGATGACCATCCGCTGGTTGAAGTAGCGCTGGAAGCCGCGCTTGAACGAGCGCCCTTTCCCATCCTTTTACGATCCGCCGCCAGCGAACAGCAGGCGCGCCAGCTGCTGACGCAGCCCACCGACATTATCGTGCTGGATATCGGCCTGCCGGACGGCGACGGGCTGGAAATTCTGCGTCGTCTGAAGATCCACTTCCCGCATATCCCCGTGTTGATCTACTCGGCTCAACAGAGCAGTCACTATTTGCGCAGCGCGCAGGCGCTGGGCGCGGCGGGCTATATCGTCAAAAGCCAGCGTATGGAACAGCTGCTGAGCGCTATTCTCGCGGTGCTGGGCGGCCAGCTCGCTTTCCCGCCCGCCGCTGACGCGCCTGCCCTGCCGCTTACCAGTAAAGAACAGCAGGTGCTGGCGCTGCTGGCGAGCGGCCTCTCTAATCTGCAAATCGCCGAACAGCTGCATATCAGCAATAAAACTGTCAGCACCCATAAAAAGAATATTCTGGAAAAAACCGGCGCGCGCTCAGTGGTGGAGCTGGCCGACCTGTGGAAAGCGCAGCAGTGAGATGGCTGCTGCTACTGCTCTCTCTGGCCGCTACGCTAACCTGGGCGGAAGTACGGCCGGTCAGCAGCCTGGAGCTGCCGATGATGATGCCTGTCAGCGGCGCCGATACGATGCAGGGAAAAACGCTGCGCGTCGGGCTGCTGGAGGAGAGTAACGCGCCCTGGACGATGCGCGTCGGCGACGAGCTTTACGGTCTTGACGCCGACGCGCTGGCCGCGCTGCACCAGCTCACCGGCGCCCGCTTCACGCTAAAGCTGTTCGCCGATCGCGCGCAGCTGATGGCGGCGCTGCAGAGCGGCCAGATCGATTTTGCGCTGGGCGCGCTGCCAAACCCGCTGCCGGCGGGCGTACTGCACAGCGAAAGCTGGTTCAGCAGCCCGCTGCGTATTTATCGCAGCCAGCGCAACGCGCGCGCCGTAATGTTCAATAGCCAGAACGCGCAGCTCGCTATTAGCGGCGTGACGCTGGCGCAGCTGCCCGCGGCGGTTGCGGAAAAGCATCGCTGGCGCACCTACAGCAACGATCTCCAGGCGCTCTCCACGCTGCTGAATCAGCAGAACGACTATGTGGTGGCGGATGAGATCAGCGCCAGTTTTCTGCTCAGTCAGCTGCAGCAGGGCGAGATCTATCAGATCGCCTCGCAGCTGGATGTCGGCCAACTGACGCTGCGCGCTTTCGCCCGCGATGCCGGACTGATCGACTGGCTGAATCAGAGCCTGCGCCAGCTGCCTGCCGAGCTGGTGACCAATCTGCAGTCGCGCTGGGGCGTGCCGCTGCCGCGCTATCAGGATACGCAAACCCTGATGCTGAGCGCGGCGGAGCGCGCGTGGCTGCGCGCGCATCCGGTGATCTACTACGCGGCGGAGAGCGATAACGCGCCCTGGAGCTACCGTGACAGCAACGGCGCGGCGCGTGGCTACAGCGTCGATCTGCTGAACGCTATTGCGCAGAGCAGCGGCGTTCGCTTCGCGCCGCGCTGGGTCGCAGGCCCGCAACAGGCCGATGAACTGCTGGCGCAGCGTCAGGTGATGCTGCGGCTGACGCAGCCGCTCAACGGCGAAGCGACGCAAAACGCCACGCTGCCGGTCTGGCGCGCGCTGTGGGGCATTTACAGCCGCCGCGACGCCAGCTTTAGCCGCTGGCACGATCTGTCGGGCAAACGCATAGGCCTGTTGCGCGACGACGTGGCGACGCAGCTGTTGCCGCCGGACGTGACGCCGCAGGTCTTTACCGATCGCGCCAGCCTGTACGACGCGCTGGCGAATGGGCAGATCGATGCGCTGGCCGATAACGTATTATCGGCGCGCTGGCGCATCGCCGGACGCTACGGCGATCGGCTGCATCTCGCCTTCGCCGCCAGCGATATCGCCTGGCCGATCGCGCTGGGCGTGACCGCCGACCAGCCGCTGCTGCGTCCGCTGATCAACCGCGCGCTACAGCAAATTCCCGTCGACACGCAGCGTCAGATGCGTGACGGCTGGCTGACGCCGCCGCAGCCGGGCAATGTGATGACGATGCGCGCGCTGCCGCGGCTGGTACTCGCTGCGGCGGGTGCGGCTATCCTCATTTTGCTGCTGCTGCTGGCACGCCGTTACTGGCAGCAGCGTCGCGAACGGCTACAGCGTCAACAGGCCGAGCGCGCCAACGCGATGAAAAGCCAGTTTCTTGCCACCGTCAGCCATGAGTTACGCACGCCGATGCAGGCGATTCTGGGGCTGCTGGAGCTGGAAAAAGAGCGCTCCGCGAACCTGGCGCTGGTCTACAGCAGCGCCCGTTCGCTGCTGACGCTGCTGAACGATCTGCAGGATCACGCGCGTATTGAGAGCAACAGCTTTGCCCTTGCGCCGCGTCCGCTGGCGCTGGGCGAATGGCTGGCGCAGCAGCAGCATTTTTATCATCCGCTGATGCGTGCGGGCGGCCCGACGCTGAGCGTAGAGGCACTGACGCCGCTGCCGGATTGCGTGATGATCGATGCGGATCGGCTACAGCAGGTGATCAACAACCTGATGACCAATGCGCTGAAATTTACCACCCAGGGCGAGATACGCCTGACGCTCGCCGCCGACGAACGGCTGGTATTTACCCTGCACGACAGCGGCAGCGGCATTCCACCGGAAGAGCAGGCGAAGCTGTTCGATCCCTGGTATCAGGCGCCGTCCGGCAAAAAGGTATCGGTGCAGGGCAGCGGGCTGGGGCTGTTTATCTGCCGGGAGATTGTGCAGCGCATGGGCGGCGACATCGCGCTGCGCTCGCAGCCCGGCAGCGGCACTGACGTGACGGTGACGCTGCCGCTGCAGCGCTGCGAGGTCGTGCCGCAGGAGAGCGCCATTCTGCCCCGCTACGCCGCGCTGCGCGTCGCCATCGTCGACGATCATCCGGCGAATCTGCTGGTGTTGCAGCAGCAGCTGGCGCGGTTCGCGGTTGAGGCGGACTGTTTCGCCGAGGGGCGCGCCCTGCTACGCGCCGACGCCGCTCAGCCCTACGATCTGCTGTTTATCGACCAGATGATGCCGCGCCCGGACGGCCAGCTGCTGCTGCGGCTGCTGCGTCGCCGCGACCGCCAGCGTCAGACGCGGCCGATGCGGGTGCTCTGCTCCGCCGATGCGCAGCTGCTCAGCCTGCCGCTGCAGGAGAACGAACGTGTGCTGATCAAGCCGGTGCAGCTCAGCGATCTCGCCGCGCTGCTGGCGCATTTCGATCGGGATCCGCTGGCGGCGCTGGATGATAATCTGCGCCAGCTAGCGCAGCAGAACGAGAAATTTCTGGCGCGTCTCAGCCAGACCCTGCGCGACGCGTTGAACAACGATGTGGCGCGCATTACGGCGGCGCGCGCGGCAAACGACTGGACGCAGCTGGCGGAAGCGGCGCATCGCATGAAGGGAAGCTGGCTGTTGATCGGTATGCAAGAGGGCGCCGGGCTCTGTCAGCAGCTTGCCGATTGCGCTAAACAGCAGCAGGACGCGCCGGACGACTGGGATTTGCTACTATTACTCACCAACAGGCTACTGAAAAAACTGGACTCTTATGGCTCATAATCATTCTCATAGCGCGCCGGCAGGCAATCGTAAACGCCTCGCGGCCGCCTTCGCCGTCATGGCACTCTTTATGGTGGCGGAGGCGGTTGGCGGATGGATCTCCGGCTCGCTGGCGCTGCTGGCCGATGCCGGTCATATGCTTACCGACGCCGCTGCGCTGCTGATGGCGCTGCTGGCGGTGCATTTCGCCCAGCGCAAACCCAACGCCCGTCACACCTTTGGCCTGCTGCGTCTTACCACGCTGGCGGCGTTCGTTAACGCAATCGCCCTGCTGGTGATCACCGCGCTTATCGTCTGGGAGGCGCTGCGTCGCTTTTACCAGCCGCAGCCGGTGACTGGCGGCCTGATGCTCGGCATCGCCGTTGCAGGCCTGCTGGCGAATATGCTCTCTTTCTGGCTGCTGCATCATGGCAGCGAGGAGAAGAACCTTAATGTGCGCGCCGCTGCCCTGCACGTAATGGGCGATCTGCTCGGCTCGGTCGGCGCGATTGTAGCGGCGTTGATTATTCTTTATACCGGCTGGACGCCCATCGACCCGATTCTGTCGCTGCTGGTGTCGCTACTGGTGCTGCGCAGCGCCTGGGCGCTGCTGCGGGAAAGCCTGCACGAACTGCTGGAGGGCGCGCCGGAAGTGATCGATGCGGAGAAGCTGACGCGCGATTTAACGCTGAATATTCCCGAAGTGCGCAACGTGCACCATGTACACGTCTGGCAGGTGGGCGAGAAACCGGTGGTAACGCTGCACGTGCATGTGATCCCGCCTTACGATCACGATGCGCTGCTGCAGCGTATCCATCACTATCTGCACCAGAAGTATCAAATTGAACACGCTACGGTGCAGATGGAGTATCAGCCTTGCGCCACGCCCGACTGCGATCTTGGCTTTAGCGGTGGCTCAGCGCCGGAGCATCACCATCATCACGGCGAACATGCGCATTCTCACTGACGCGCCAGCGCGCGCGAGCCATGCTGGCGCGCGCTCGCTATCCACATGCGCGAACCGTTAACCGCAATCAGCGTCAGGATCACATACTCCAGCGCCATGGCGTAGACGCCCTGACGCGCGAAAATCATTACGCTGATAATGTCGATAACCACCCACAGCAGCCAGTTTTCGACATATTTGCGCGTCATCAGGATCATCGCCACGATGGAGAGCACCATCATGCTGGCATCCCAGAACGGAAAGGCGTCGGGCTGCAGCGTCGGCATCGTGACCTGCAGGCCAAGCGCGTTCATCAGCGATACGGCGATCTGGCTCAGAAAGGCGAAGACCGGATCGATATAGCGCGTCATCAGCGCAATGGCGATAACGCAGACCGCCCCCCAGCCCAGCGCTTTTGGCAGCGGCAGCCAGCGGATTTTCAGCGCAGCCTGGCGATCGTCGGTTTGCCGGCTCCATGCGTACCAGCCATAAACATTCGCAACGAAGAAGAAAAGCTGCAGCAGCAGGCTGGCGTAAAGCTGAATCTGAAAGAAGATTGCGGCGAACAGCGTGACGTTGATCAGGCCGAACGGATAGTTGATGACTTTCTCCAGGCTGGCGAGCCAGATGCAGAGCAGTCCCGCCAGCGTGCCGATGGCTTCAATCCAGGAAAGATCGTAGCCGCCCGCGCCGAGCGGGATATGAACCAGGATATTGCTTGTGCTGAAAAAATCCATCATCTGTTCCTCAGGCGTTCCCTTTTACCTTAAGTTTGAGTTCCGCAGCAAAGGATAGCATGCGGTTGAGCGGCAATAATGCCGCCTCGCGCAGCGCGGCATCAACCTCTATTTCATGCTGCGCGCCGCCCTGCTCCAGCCCTTCGGCAATCGCTTTGAGGCCGTTCATCGCCATCCAGGGGCAGTGCGCGCAGCTGCGGCAGGTGGCGCCCTCGCCTGCGGTAGGTGCTTCCAGCAGCGTTTTTTCCGGCACCGCCTGCTGCATTTTGTAGAAGATGCCGCGATCGGTCGCCACGATCATTTGCGGATGCGGCAGCCGCTGCGCCGCCTGAATCAGCTGGCTGGTCGAGCCGACCGCGTCGGCCAGATCGACCACCGCCTGCGGCGATTCCGGATGCACCAGCACCGCCGCGTCGGGATAGAGCGCTTTCATGCGCAGCAGCGCCTGGGTTTTGAATTCGTCATGCACAATGCAGGCGCCCTGCCAGCAGAGCACGTCCGCGCCGGTTTTTTGCGTAACGTAGCGGCCGAGATGGCGATCCGGCGCCCAGATGATCTTTTCACCCAGGCTGTCGAGATGGTCGATCAGCTCAACCGCAATGCTGGAGGTCACAACCCAGTCAGCGCGCGCTTTGACCGCCGCCGAGGTGTTGGCGTAGACCACCACGGTACGGTCGGGATGGGCGTCGCAAAAAGCGGTGAACTCTTCAATAGGGCAGCCGAGATCGAGGGAACATTCCGCTTGCAGCGTCGGCATCAGCACCGTTTTTTCCGGGCTGAGGATTTTGGCGGTTTCGCCCATAAAACGCACGCCCGCCACCAGCAGCGTTGAGGCGGGATGGGTGCTGCCGAAGCGCGCCATCTCCAGCGAGTCCGCTACGCAGCCGCCGGTCTCTTCCGCCAGCGCCTGGATTTCCGGGTCGGTATAATAGTGAGCCACTATCACCGCATTGCGTTCTTTTAGCAGCCGCTTGATTTTGCTGAGGTAAAATTCTTTTTCATCGGCACTGAGCCGCGCGGGCTTTGCCGGAAAGGGCCAGGCTGCGTTTTCTGTATCGAATAAAGCACTCATCACACCGCTCTCGTTTTATCAAATGAACGAAAATCATTTAAAACGGCGGATATGAGCGCTCATCCCGCCATCGTGTTTTATATGCTAAACACGATAGCGGAAACGACCTGCGGTGTCGTGCTCTTTTTTAAGCGGAAGCTTAGCGTGGCTCCTCCGTGAACAGCGGCAGCACGCCCGCCTTTTGCGGCATTTCCAGATCCAGCAGAAAGGCTTTGACCTCCAGCCCACCGGCAAAGCCGGTGAGTTTGCCGTTGGCGCCGATAACGCGATGACAGGGCGCGACGATGGAGAGAGGATTTCTGCCGTTCGCCGCTCCCACCGCGCGCACCGCCTGCGGGTGGCCGATCTGGCGGGCGATTTCGCTGTAGCTGCGCGTTTCCCCAAAGGGGATCGCCACCAGCGCGTTCCACACTTTTTTCTGAAACTCGGTGCCGACGAAGTCGAGCGGCAGCGTAAAGCAGCGGCGTTCGCCGGCAAAATATTCCCGCAGCTGACGCTCGGCTTCAATAAGGACTGGATGCGCCTCATCGCGCGTTTGCGGCAGAAAGCGCGAGCCATGCGGGTCGTCGTTTTTCCACAGGATGGCTGCAAGCCCGCGCTCGCTCGCCACCAGTTTCAGTTCGCCCACCGGCGTGGAGACAAGTTTAAAGTGATACATGATGCCGTTCTCCCGGTTTGAGACAGTCTCTATTGTCGCATTTTATCCATGGCGCGCTGGCCGTTTTCGGTCATCAGGCTAAACTGCTTTGCTGTCCGAAAACAGCGAGTCTGCATCAGAAACCGGGTATAGGCTCTGTTTATTTGCAGGAGTCATCATGTTCGATTCTGAGATTGCTTATCAGGCGTTAACCTCACGCGATACCCGTTTCGACGGCGTTTTTTTCGTTGGCGTCACGTCGACCGGCATTTACTGCCGCCCCATCTGTCCGGTTAAAGCGCCGCAGCAGAAGAACTGCCTGTTTTTCGCCAGCGCTGAAGCGGCGGAGAAGGCCCATTTTCGCCCCTGTTTGCGCTGTCGGCCCGAACTGGCGCCGGGCAATGCGCCGGTTGACCAGCCTCACCGCGTGGCGGATCGGCTGATTCAGCGTATTGAAGAGGGCATGCTGGAGGAGCGCGAGGGGCTGGAGGCGATCGCCGCCGAGTTTGGCGTTAGCCTGCGTCAGCTGCGCCGTATCGTGCAGCAGGAACTTGGCGTATCGCCGCTGGAGCTGAAGCAGACGCGCCGTATGCTGCTGGCGAAGCAGCTGCTGACGGAGACGCAGCTGCCGGTGACGGAAGTGGCCTACGCCAGTGGTTTCAGCAGCCTGCGCCGCTTTAACGACGTGTTTCAGGCGCGCTATCGCATGACGCCGAGCGCGCTGCGAAAAGGCATCAGCGCCGCGACGCGCGCGCAGCCGGGCGACAGCGCCACGCTGCGCCTGGTGTATCGCCCGCCCTATGACTGGGAAGCGATGCTGGCCTTTTTGCAGACGCACGTCATGAAAGAGGTCGAGGCGGTGCAGGATGGCACCTACCGGCGAACCGTGGCGCTGGGCCGCTGTCGCGGCTGGGTCAGCGTGTCGCATTTACCTGAAAAGAGCGCGCTGCAGGTCACCTTTTCCACTTCGCTGACGCCGGTGTTACCGCTGCTGCTTCGAAGACTGCGCGATCTTTTTGACCTCAACGCCCAGCCGCAGATAATCGCCGCCTGTCTGGCTCAGGATGCGCTGCTGGCGCCCAGCCTGCTGGCGCATCCCGGCTTACGCGTGCCGGGCGCATTCGACGCGTTTGAGCTTGGCGTGCGCGCTATCATCGGCCAGCAGGTGACGGTTAAGGCCGCCACCACCGTCAGCAGCCGCTTTGCCGCCGCTTTTGGCGAACCCTGCGAGACGCCCTTCCCCGATCTGACTCGCTACACAGCCCAGCCAGAGCGTATTGCCAGCCTGACGGTAGACGATGTTGCGCCGCAGGGTATCGTCAGCGCGCGCTCACGCGCCATTATCGCCTTCGCGCAGGCGTGTGCCGCAGGAGCGCTGCGTTTTAACGCCACTCAGTCGCCCGAGACGGTAATGAAGCAGCTGGTGGCGCTACCGGGCATTGGCCCCTGGACAGCGCACTATATTGCCATGCGCGCGCTGCGCTGGCCGGACGCTTTCCCCAAAGAGGATATCGCCATCCGCAATAATCTTGGCGGCCTGAAGCCGTCCGAGGCGGAGGCGCGCTCCCAACAGTGGCGTCCGTGGCGCAGCTATGCGGTGATGCATATCTGGGAGAGCCTTACGGCTGCGAAGACGAAGAAAATGTCATAACCGGGGGGGTGGCGCAGAAATAAAATCTGTTCTGCGCAGGCTCTCATCCTGCACGTTAACCTTGTGTGCGCAGAAACGAAAAAAGCGCCCGTTGGGCGCTTTTCTCTGAATTGGTGGGTCGTGCAGGATTTACCTCGGCCCGTCCGGGGCCTCGCCCTGCGGGTGATGCTTCGCATCAGCCTGAATCGCTCCGGCGATTCAGTCGAACCTGCGCAACTTCTCATCCTGCCGTTAACCTTGTGTGCGCAGAAACGAAAAAAGCGCCCGTTGGGCGCTTTTTCCTGAATTGGTGGGTCGTGCAGGATTTGCCTCGGCCCGTCCGGGGCCTCGCCCTGTGGGTGATGCTTCGCATCAGCCTGAATCGCTCCGGCGATTCAGTCGAACCTGCGCAGGCTCTCATCCTGCACGTTAACCTTGTGTGCGCAGAAACGAAAAAAGCGCCCGTTGGGCGCTTTTTCCTGAATTGGTGGGTCGTGCAGGATTCGAACCTGCGACCAATTGATTAAAAGTCAACTGCTCTACCGACTGAGCTAACGACCCGCTTGGGGCTTACAACCCGCAAACCTGAGGCCTGCGAAAAGATGGTGGGTCGTGCAGGATTCGAACCTGCGACCAATTGATTAAAAGTCAACTGCTCTACCGACTGAGCTAACGACCCATCTTTAGGTTGTGAAGCGATGCTGAAGTTTCGCAGCAACAGAGAAGAGAACCTGTTCGCTGAGAAGATGGTGGGTCGTGCAGGATTCGAACCTGCGACCAATTGATTAAAAGTCAACTGCTCTACCGACTGAGCTAACGACCCATCTTCAGGCTTGCCAGACACATTTGCAATCTGTCCCGGCAACGGCGGCATATATTACTGATTTACCGAGGTAGCGCAACCCTTATTTTCCACCAGCGGCGTCAACTGCTTACCTTTCATGCTGCCAGACCAGAAATCAGGCAAAATCCGGTGCTGGCTGCACAAATTACAGCCCGTCGAGACGTTTTTGCGCCTGCTTTGCTGAATCGGTATTGGGGTAAAGTTTGATCACCTGCTGGTAAACCGCTTTGGCTTTCGCCGTATCGTTTTTCTCCTGCATGATGACGCCAACCTTTAGCAACGCTTCAGAGGCTTTCGGCGACTTCGGGTAATTTTTCACCACGGTGGCGTAATAATAAGCCGCGTCGTCTTTTTTACCTTTGTTGTAATTCAACTGACCCAGCCAGTAATTGGCGTTCGGCTGGTAGGTTGAATCAGGATAGCGCTTCACCCACGCCTGCAGCGCCGCGATCGCCTGGTCATACTGTTTCTTTTCCAGAATCAGCGCTACCGCAGCGTTATAGTCGCTGTTAGCGTCGCCGCTCTGCACCGGCGCGCCTGATGAGGCCGCTGCGGCGCCTGCGCCCGCACTGGCCGCCGCACCCGCATCTGCATCAGCGCCTGCCGCCGGTGCGGCAGCGCCGCTTTGCGCCGCATTATTCGCGCCGCTGCTGCTCAGGCTGTCGATCTGCTGATAGAGCTGCTTTTGCCGCTCGATGACCTGATTAAGCTGGTAGCTGTTTTGCTGGATTTGCCCGCGCAGAGAATCGATATCGCTTTGGTTATCGCTCATCTGCTGCTGCAGTTGCTGCAGAAGCTGAGCCTGGGCATTGGAAATTCGTTCAAGATTGGTGACACGGTCTTCGACCGAGCCAGAGCCGACGCTACTGATTGACGCCTGGGCATTAGCGGCCCAGGGGGCCGCTACGCCAACCAGTAACGACAGACCCAACAGATGAAGTCTGAAGTTACTAATCATGTGATTCTCTTAGTAGACCAGAACGGCACGACGGTTTTTAGAGTAAGCCGCTTCGTCATGACCCAGAACAGCCGGTTTCTCTTTACCGTAAGAGACGATAGACATCTGGTCAGCTGACACGCCTTTGCCCTGCAGGTACATCTTCACGGCGTTAGCACGACGCTCGCCCAGTGCGATGTTGTATTCCGGCGTACCGCGCTCATCCGCGTGACCTTCGATGGTCACTTTGTATGACGGGTTGCCGCGCAGGAAGGCTGCGTGCTGGTCCAGCATCTGAGCGTAATCAGACTGCACATCATATTTGTCCAGACCGAAGTAAACGATGTTGTTCTGCTGCAGCTGCTGCATCTGCAGGCGCGCCTGCTCGTCAGAAGACATGTTGCCGCTGCCGTTCATGCCAGAACCGTTGCCGTAAGCGCCATCAGCGCCCATGCCAGTCTGGTCGTTATTGTTGTTTTTGTGTGAGCTACAAGCGGCTACAGCCAGAACCGGCAGAGCCAGCATCAACCCTTTCAGCACTTTGTTCAGTTGCATTTCAAAATCCCATTATTGTTAGATGTTTGCTTAACCCGCAGAAGCGGATATCACAGATACGGCGACCAGGCAGGGAATTTAACCTGTCCATCGGTTGCCGGAAGACGCGCTTTGAAACGCCCATCGGTTGAGACCAACTGCAACACGGAACCCATCCCCTGAGTAGAGCTATAGATTACCATCGTGCCGTTCGGTGCCAGGCTTGGCGTTTCATCCAGGAACGTGTTCGTCAACGTTTGGACGGCACCCGTTTCCAGATCTTGTTTGGCGACGTGCTGCGCACCACCGCTGGTGCTGATCATCACCATAGACTTACCATCGGTTGAGACGTCCGCATCCTGGTTCTGTGCTCCTTCCCAGGTAATACGCTGCGGCGTGCCACCGTTGATGCCAATTTTGTAGATTTGCGGCGCGCCAGCCTGGTCCGAGGTATAGGCCAGCGTCTGGCTGTCCGGGAACCAGGTCGGTTCGGTGCTGTTATAGCGTCCGTCGGTTACCTGACGCGTCTGACCAGAGCCCAAATCCATTACGTAAAGGTTAAGACTGCCGGTTTTCGACAGGGCGAACGCCAGTTTGGAGCCGTCCGGAGAGAACGCTGGCGCGCCGTTGTGACGCGGATAAGAAGCGACCTGACGGATAGCGCCGTTAGAGAGCGTCTGCACCACCAGCGCCGATTTGCCGCTTTCAAAGGTAACGTAAGCAACTTTGGAACCGTCCGGCGACCATGCAGGCGACATCAGCGGCTGCGGCGAGCGATGCACCACAAACTGGTTGTAACCATCGTAATCCGCTACGCGCAGCTCATACGGGAACTGGCCGCCGTTGGTCTGCACGACGTAGGCGATACGGGTGCGGAACGCGCCCTTGATGCCCGTCAGCTTTTCAAACACTTCGTCGCTGGCGGTGTGCGCCGCATAGCGCAGCCACTGTTTCGTGACCTTGAAGGAGTTCTGGGCGATAACATTGCCCGGCGAACCGGCGGTATCGACCAGCTGGTAAGAGACCTGATAGCTGCCGTCCGGGTTCGACTGAACCTGACCGACGACTACCGCGTCGATGCCCAGCGCGGTCCATGCCGCAGGCTGAACTTCCTGGGCGCTGGTCGGCTGCTGCGGCAGACGAGAGACATCCAGCGGATTAAACTTGCCGCTGTTGCGCAGGTCAGCGCCGACGATGCCGCCGACATCCTCCGGCGCCGCGCCGGAGCCTGCCCATTTAAAAGGCACAACGCCAATTGGACGGGCCGTGTTGACGCCCTGTGTAATTTCGATGCGGACTTCTGCATGCAGCATGGCCGCCCACAACAGTATAAAAAAGCCTAACGTGACACGAAGAGCTTGCTTCATCTTATCTCCCTTATCTGAACCTCAGTCCACGATAACTGGCACAGTTCCTGAAAAACATGACTTCTGTTTGTTTACGGCTTAACCATAGATCAAGCTGACGTAAGATACTGCATTATTGCGGCTTGAAATCCAGCGGCGCGTTCTTAAAGACCTGATAAACGTCCTGCGTCGGCGGTTTAGGAATACGCGCCTGACGCGCGGCCGCTAACGCCGCCTGACAGAGCGCGGGATCGCCCCCTTCCGCTTTGGCGTCAATCAGCAAACCATCCGGCGCCAGCTTGATGCGCAGCGTACAGGTACGACCCTTGTAGTTTTCCCAATCGTAAAACTTACTCTGGATCGCTGCCTGGATCTGGCCCGCATAGTTGCTGATATCCGCACCGGACGCGCCCGATTTTTTCTGGTTACCCTGCCCTGCCGGCGCGCCGCCGCTGGCGTTGCCGCTCTTCGGTGCATTTTTGCCGGAGGTGAGGCCGCCAAGCAGATCGTCGACGTCGCTGCTGTTTTTCGCCGCTTCCGCCGCTGCTTTTTTCTTCGCATCGGCTTTCGCTTTAGCCGCTGCTTCCGCTTTGGCCTTCGCCTCGGCTGCTGCTTTCTCTTTCGCAGCTTCCGCTTTTTCTTTGGCTTCCTGCGCGGCCTTCTCTTTCGCCGCCTCAGCTTTCTCTTTCGCTTCCTGAGCGGCTTTCTCTTTCGCCGCCTCGGCTTTCTCTTTCGCTTCCTCAGCGGCCTTCTCTTTCGCCGCCTCGGCTTTTTCTTTCGCTTCCTGCGCGGCTTTCGCTTTGGCATCCGCCGCCGCTTTTGCTTTCGCCTGCGCCTCAGATTTCGCCTTCGCGTCGGCAGCTGCTTTGGCGTCAGCAACCGCTTTCTCTTTCGCGGCGGCCGCGGCTGCGGCTTTCGCCTGCTCTTCCGCCTTTTTCTTCGCGTCGGCGGCAGCCTGTTTCGCCTGCTCTTCTGCTTTCTGCTTCGCTTCAGCGGCGGCTTTCGCCTGCGCCTGCGCTTCAGCTTTCGCATCGGCTTTGGCTTGCGCGGCGGCCGCTTCGGCTGCTTTCTGCTGCTCCTGCGCCGCTTTAGCAGCCGCTTCCGCCTGTTTCTGCTGCTCAGCCTGCTCTTTGGCCGCTTCCTGCGCCTGAAGACGCTCTTTTTCCAGCGCCTTCAGGCGTTGCTGTTCGGCGGCCTGCTTCTGCTGCAGCTCTTCAGCCTGCTGCTGCGCCTGCTTCTGACGCTGCTGCTCGGCGCGCTGGCTGTCGCTTTTCTGGTTTTGCTGACGATTGTACTGTTCCACTACAGCGCCGGGATCGACCATTACCGCGTCGATATCGCTGCCGCCGCCACCGCCGCTCGCCTCAATATTCTCGTTGAACGAGCTCCAGACCAGCAGCGCGATCAGCACGACGTGCAGAGCTACCGATATAATTATCGCGCGCTTTAACTTCTCGTTTTGCTCGGTTGCCTTCGACACACTCGGTTCCCAAAAAACGGTTCGACTTTAAATCGGCTGCGTCATCAAACCGACAGATTTAACGCCTGCCTGATGCAGCAGGTTAAGCGCTTTAATAATTTCGTCGTAAGGCACATCCTTTGCGCCGCCAATTAAAAAGACGGTTTTTGGATTCGCCTCAATGCGACGCTGCGCCTCGCTTACCACCTGTTCCGGCGGCAGCTGCTCCATACGATCGTGATCCACCACCAGGCTGTACTGGCCAACACCTGAGACCTCTACAATCACCGGCGGATTATCGTCGCTGGAGACCGTTTTCGAATCGGTGGCGTCCGGCAGATCCACTTCTACGCTCTGGGTGATAATCGGCGCTGTCGCCATAAAGATCAGCAGCAGCACCAGCAGGACGTCGAGCAGCGGAACGATATTGATTTCCGATTTCAGGTCGCGGCGGCCGCGACCACGTACTCTGGCCATGAGTTACCTCCGCTTACTTAGCGTTATCGCTGGAGAAAGCCTGACGGTGCAGGATGGCCGTGAACTCTTCCATAAAGTTGTCGTAGCCCTGCTCCAGCTTATTGACGCGCTGGTTCAGTCGGTTATAGGCCATGACTGCCGGGATCGCGGCGAACAGACCGATCGCGGTAGCGATCAGCGCTTCGGCGATACCTGGCGCAACCATTTGCAGCGTCGCCTGTTTTACCGCGCCCAGCGCGATAAAGGCGTGCATGATGCCCCAGACGGTGCCGAACAGGCCGATATAAGGGCTGATAGAGCCGACGGTACCGAGGAAAGGAATATGGTTCTCCAGAGTTTCCAGCTCGCGGTTCATTGAGATGCGCATGGCGCGGCTGGCGCCTTCGACCACCGCTTCAGGCGCGTGGCTGTTAGCGCGATGCAGACGGGCAAACTCTTTGAAGCCGGCGTAGAAAATCTGTTCTGAACCGCTCAGCTCTTCGCGACGTCCCTGGCTCTCCTGGTAGAGACGGGAAAGCTCAATGCCAGACCAGAATTTGTCTTCAAACGCTTCCGCCTCGCGTCCCGCCGCATTCAAAATACGGGTACGCTGAATAATGATGGCCCAGGAGGCAATGGAAAAGCCGATCAAAATCAACATGATAAGTTTGACCAGAAGGCTCGCCTTCAGGAACAAATCAAGAATGTTCATGTCAGTCACTGCTTGAACTCCGCGACAATAGACTTGGGAAGCGCTATCGGCTTCATAAGATGTGGGTTAATGCAGGCAATCAGGACTTCTGCTTCATTCAGGACTTTGCCTTCTGCATTCACGATACGCTGGGAAAATGTCATGGTCGCGCGCGTCATCGCGGTGACTTCGCTCTGGATTTCCAGAAGGTCATCAAGACGTGCCGCCGAAACATAGTCCACCGTTATGCGCCGCACCACAAAAGCAACCTGCTCTTCCAGCAGAGTTTGCTGATTGAAATGGTGCTGACGCAACATCTCGGTACGTGCTCGTTCATAAAAAGCGATATAGCTGGCATGGTAAACCACGCCACCGGCGTCGGTATCTTCGTAATAGACCCGAACCGGCCAGCGAAACAGCGTTGTACTCACTCTACATCCCGGTCTCGTTTTTAAACGTTGCTACTATACGCAAGAGATTTGGGGTTGGGAATGGGATGCCAGAGCCAGGAGAAAATAATTATCGGACGGAAACAAACGGAAGGATTTTCAGTAGATTTCTTGACCTGCCGCTGACAATACTCCACAGCCAGCGGCGGCTGTTACGCGTTAGCGCCAGAACCAGCAGAGAGCCAGCAGCAGGACGATCAGGGCCACCGGCGGCGAGAAGAGCGCCTGCCAGCGCGTGCGGCGCGGGTGAAAGCCTACGCCGTGGATCACGCCGGCGCATACCGCCCAGATCACCAGAATGCCTTGCCATACCGACAGAGTGCTGGTGCTCGCAGCGTAGCGCGAAGGATCCCAGAACAAACAGCCCGCCACAATCAGCGCCAGAATGAGCGAAAGGGCCCGCAGGGGCCCTTTGTTCATCAGACGATATGCCGTCCGAATCAGCTTGCGCATCAGGCACGCTCGTCCTGTGCGGCGCTCTCTTCAACATGCTCAAGCGCCAGCGCGGTGATCACGCCAAAAGCGCAGGCCAGCAGGGTGCCGAGAATCCAGGCAAAATACCACATGCGTCGTCTCCTTAATCAGTAGAGAGAGTGCGTATTGCGCTCAATATGTTCTTTCGTGATACGCCCGTACATCTTGTAGTAGCACCAGCTGGTATAGGCCAGAACGATGGGCACGAAGATGATGGCGGCAAAGGTCATAACCGTCAGCGTGCGCTGGCTCGAGGTGGAATCCCACATCGTCAGGCTCATGCCGGGTTCGATGCTCGACGGCATGACAAACGGAAACAGCGCGATACCTGCGGTCATAATGACGCACGCCAGCGTCAGCGATGAGCTGACAAACGCCCAGCCGCCCTTCTCGCTGCGCGAGAAGATCACCGTCAGCAACGGCAGCACCACGCCGAGCAGCGGAAAGAGCCACAGCGCCGGCATATCGTTAAAGTTCGCCAGCCAGGCGCCCGCCTCGCGTACAACGGTTTTTCCCAGCGGGTTCGACGCCGCGTGGTGATCGATAGCGCTGGTGATGACATAACCATCGATGCCATATTTCACCCAGACGCCCGCCAGCACGAAGCAGACCATCATCACCAGCGCGGCGACCTGTGACACGGCGCGCGAACGCAGATGCAGTTCGCCGGTGGTGCGCATCTGCAAATAGGTCGCGCCCTGCGTCAGAATCATCGCTACGCTGATAACGCCCGCCAGCAGCCCGAACGGATTGAGCAGCTGGAAAAAGTTGCCGGTGTAGTCGAGGCGTAAATATTCATCCGCATGGAACGGCACGCCCTGCAACAGATTGCCGAACGCCACGCCAATCACCAGCGGCGGAACGAAGCTGCCAAGAAAGATGCCCCAGTCCCACATGCCGCGCCAGCGCATATCTTCAATTTTAGAACGATAATCGAAACCTACCGGACGAAAAAAGAGTGACGCCAGCACCAGAATCATCGCCACGTAGAAACCAGAGAAGGCGGCGGCATAGACCATCGGCCAGGCAGCGAACAGCGCGCCGCCTGCGGTGATCAGCCAGACCTGGTTGCCATCCCAGTGCGGCGCGATGCTGTTGACCATAATGCGGCGTTCGGTATCGTCGCGTCCCATCAGGCGCGTCAGCATGCCGACGCCCATATCAAAACCGTCTGCCACGGCGAAGCCCACCAGCAAGATGCCGACCAGCAGCCACCAGACAAAGCGTAGAACTTCATAATCAAACATGGTTGCTCTCCTTAACCACGTACCGGCTCAGCCGCCGTCGCGACCTGCTCATGGTGATATCGTCCGGTTTTCAGGCTGCTCGGACCGAGGCGCGCGAATTTAAACATCAGATACATTTCCGCCACGAGGAACAGCGTGTAGAGACCGCAAATCAGCAGCATGGAAAAGAGCAAATCGCCTACGGTCAGTGAGGAGTTGGCCACCGAGGTCGGCAGCACTTCGCCGATCGCCCAGGGCTGACGGCCATATTCGGCGACAAACCAGCCCGCTTCCACCGCGATCCACGGCAGCGGAATGCCGTACAGCGCCGCCTTCAGCAGCCAGCGATGCTTACCGATACGGTTGCGGATCACGCTCCAGAACGAGAAGGTGATGATGCCCAGCAGCAGCACGCCCGCCAGCACCATAATGCGGAAGGCGAAATAGAGCGGCGCTACGCGCGGAATAGAATCTTTGACCGCCTGCTGGATCTGCGCTTCAGTCGCATCTGCCACGTTCGGCGTGTAGCGTTTCAGCAGCATGCCGTAGCCCAGATCCTGTTTGCTCTGGTTAAACGCCTCGCGCACCGCCGGATCTTCGCTGCCGCTGCGCAGCTGATTCAGCAGCGCATAGGCTTTCATGCCGTTGCGGATACGCACCTCATGCTGCGCCATCAAATCTTTCAGGCCGGTTACCGGCGTATCTATAGATCGCGTCGCAATCAGGCCGAGCAGCCAGGGGATTTGCACCGCATCGGCGTTTTCATGTTTCTCCTGATTTGGCAGGCCGAACAGCGTAAAGGCCGCTGGCGCAGGCTGGGTTTCCCATTCTGCCTCAATGGCGGCGAGCTTGGTTTTCTGCACGTCGCCCATTTCGTAGCCCGACTCATCGCCCAGCACAATTACCGAGAGCACCGCAGCCATGCCGAAGCTGGCGGCGATAGCGAAAGAGCGTTTCGCGAAGGCGACATCGCGTCCTTTAAGCAGATACCAGGCGCTGATGCCGAGGATAAAAATGGCGCCGGTGGTGTAGCCCGCCGCGACGGTATGCACGAATTTCACCTGCGCTACCGGGTTAAGCACCAGGTCGGAGAAGCTCAGCATCTCCATGCGCATGGTTTCATAGTTGAATTCAGAGGCGATGGGATTCTGCATCCAGCCGTTCGCCACCAGGATCCAGAGCGCCGAGAGGTTAGATCCCAACGCCACCAGCCAGGTGACCGCCAGATGCTGAGTTTTACCCAGGCGATCCCAGCCGAAGAAAAACAGGCCGACAAAGGTGGATTCCAGGAAGAACGCCATTAACCCTTCGATGGCGAGCGGCGCACCGAAAATGTCGCCGACGTAGTGAGAGTAATAAGACCAGTTGGTTCCGAACTGAAACTCCATGGTCAGGCCGGTGGCCACGCCCAGCGCAAAGTTAATTCCAAATAACTTGCCCCAGAATTTGGTCATATCTTTATAGATTTGTTTACCGCTGAGGACGTAAACCGTTTCCATAATTGCCAGCAAAAACGCCATACCGAGCGTTAACGGGACAAACAGGAAATGGTACATCGCCGTTAAGGCAAACTGTAAACGCGACAGCTCGACGATATCTAACATAATGACTCCTTGCTCCTCGCATGACCTTATTCTGCGAATAACAACGGCGAACAGCAGGTATAGACGCAGAGAATAAGATTCAGGAACGACTGATTATTGATTCCAGTTTTTTTGTTACCGACGGCTCACAGTGAACCGCGGCCCGACGTGAGCGAGTAACGGTAGTGAAACTTCCCCTAAAAGCATCGTCAGTCCGTTCCGGGCAGGCGAGAGAACAACTGACGCCATCCATTAATTGATGTCTGGCGCAATCTCCTGGATGTTTCTGGAAATGACTGAATTGATGCAGCGCAATTAAAACCGGTTGGCTTACGCTTTGCCAGCGGTAAAGTTTGTTAAATATAGAGAAGTTTTGATCTGGATTAACGCTTTTAATTTCCAGATATGTAGTCTGAAGATTAATGTTAATTAGTTGTCACAGAGAAATGGCATAATTTAGAAAAGCATTACTTTTAATTTTACTTTTTAACCCTACTCCCTAAAAGACACTCCTTTTTTCCCACCCCACCAGTCTCTTTTGAGCCGCGCTGTAAAGAACGTTTCGACGCGCTGTTTTTTTCGGCAAAAAAAAGCCACCCCGAAGGGTGGCCTGATTGCTGATGCATAGCCCGCTTATTTCGCTGGCAGCACCGCTTTTACCGCGTCGCCGATATCCGCCAGGCTGCGAACGGTTTTCACGCCTGCCGCTTCCAGCGCAGCGAACTTCTCGTCTGCCGTACCTTTGCCACCGGCAATGATGGCGCCTGCGTGGCCCATACGTTTGCCTTTCGGCGCGGTCACGCCTGCGATGTAGCCGACAACTGGCTTGGTGACGTGTTCTTTAATAAACGCCGCCGCCTCTTCTTCCGCGCTGCCGCCGATCTCGCCGATCATAACGATCGCTTCGGTCTGCGGGTCATCCTGGAACATTTTCAGGATGTCGATGAAGTTAGAGCCTGGGATCGGGTCGCCGCCGATGCCGACACAGGTAGACTGGCCGTAGCCGATGTCTGTGGTCTGCTTCACCGCTTCATAGGTCAGGGTACCGGAACGCGACACGATGCCGACGCGGCCTGGCTGGTGAATGTGGCCCGGCATGATGCCGATTTTGCATTCGCCTGGGGTGATCACGCCCGGACAGTTTGGTCCGATCATGCGCACGCCCGCTTCGTCCAGCTTCATTTTCACCGTCAGCATATCCAGCGTCGGGATGCCTTCGGTAATGGTAATGATCAGCTTGATGCCTGCGTCGATCGCTTCCAGGATGCCGTCTTTACAGAACGGCGCGGGAACATAGATTACCGTTGCAGTCGCGCCGGTCGCTTCTACCGCTTCACGTACGGTGTTGAACACCGGCAGACCCAGATGCGTGGTGCCGCCTTTGCCCGGCGTTACGCCGCCGACCAGCTGCGTGCCATAAGCCAGCGCCTGCTCAGAGTGGAAAGTCCCCTGACCGCCAGTGAAACCCTGGCAAATCACTTTAGTGTTTTTGTCGATCAGAATAGACATTATTTCCCCTCCGCAGCCGCAACAACGCGCTGTGCCGCGTCAGTCAGGCTGGTTGCTGCAATGATGTTCAGTCCGCTGTCCGCCAGTTTCTGCGCGCCCAGCTCGGCGTTGTTTCCTTCCAGACGTACCACAACCGGTACGTTGACGCCTACTTCAGCGACGGCGCCGATGATGCCGTCAGCGATCAGGTCGCAGCGCACGATGCCGCCGAAGATGTTAACGAAGACCGCTTTTACCGCGTCGTCGGAGAGGATAATTTTAAAGGCTTCAGTTACGCGCTCTTTGGTCGCGCCGCCGCCCACGTCAAGGAAGTTAGCCGGCTGGCCGCCGTGGTGCTTCACGATGTCCATGGTGCCCATCGCCAGACCTGCGCCGTTAACCATACAGCCGATGTTGCCTTCCAGCGCGACGTAGTTCAGTTCCCACTGCGTTGCGTGCGCTTCGCGCGGATCTTCCTGGCTCGGATCGCGCATTTCGCGCAGCTCCGGCTGACGGAACAGCGCATTGCCGTCCACGCCCAGTTTGCCGTCGAGGCAGACCAGATCGCCCTGCTTAGTGATCACCAGCGGGTTGATCTCAACCAGCGCCAGGTCGCGCTCCAGAAACATGGTCGCCAGGCCCATAAAGATTTTAGTGAACTGGCTGACCTGTTTGCCGGTCAGGCCCAGTTTGAACGCCAGCTCGCGGCCCTGATAAGGCTGCGGACCGGTCAGCGGATCGAGCGCCATTTTGTGGATCAGGTGCGGCGTTTCTTCCGCTACTTTCTCAATCTCAACGCCGCCTTCGGTCGAGGCCATAAAGACCACGCGACGGGTAGCGCGATCGACTACCGCGCCCAGATAGAGTTCCTGATCGATATCGGTCGCCGCTTCAACCAGGATCTGGTTTACCGGCTGGCCTTCTGCGTCAGTCTGATAGGTCACCAGGCGTTTGCCCAGCCAGTTTTCAGCGAAAGTACGGATATCTTCCTTGCTGTTGACCACTTTCACGCCGCCCGCTTTACCGCGTCCGCCGGCATGAACCTGACATTTAACTACCCACGGGCCTGCACCAATTTTAGAGGCCGCTTCTTCCGCTTCGCGTGGCGTAGTACAGGCGTAGCCCGTTGGTGCCGGCATACCATACCGTGCAAACAGCTGTTTCGCCTGGTATTCGTGTAAGTTCATGATGTTCTATCCATTCAGGTCTGAAAAGAGTAATAAAGTTGGGCGCGCGTTCAACCGGCGCGCCCGGCGAAAATCAGACGTCCAGCAGCAGACGCGCCGGATCTTCCAGCAGCTCTTTCACCGCCACCAGATAGCCGACTGATTCGCGGCCGTCGATCAGACGGTGATCGTATGAGAGCGCCAGATACATCATCGGCAGCACCACAACCTGACCATTCACCGCCATCGGACGATCCTTGATGGCATGCATGCCCAGGATAGCGCTCTGCGGCGGGTTGATGATCGGCGTCGACATCAGCGAGCCGAAGACGCCGCCGTTGGTGATGGTGAAGTTACCGCCGGTCAGCTCTTCAACCGTCAGCTTGCCGTCGCGGCCTTTCACTGCCAGCTCTTTAATTTTCTTCTCGATGTCCGCCATGCTCAGCGCGTCAACATCTTTCAGCACCGGCGTCACCAGGCCGCGCGGCGTGGAGACTGCGATGCTGACGTCGAAGTAGTTGTGGTAAACCACGTCTTCGCCGTCGATTGAAGCGTTAACTTCCGGGAAACGCTTCAGCGCTTCCACTACCGCCTTCAGATAGAAGGACATAAAGCCCAGACGCACGCCGTGACGCTTCTCGAAGGATTCGCCGTACTGCTTACGCAGATCCATAATCGGCTTCATGTTCACTTCGTTGAAGGTGGTCAGCATGGCGGTGCTGTTCTTCGCTTCCAGCAGACGCTCGGCCACACGCTTGCGCAGGCGCGTCATCGGCACGCGTTTTTCGCTGCGGTTAGCGACAGCGGTCTGCGGCGCAGCTTCAGCGGCGGCAGGAGCAGCTTTAGCCGCTTCCGGTTTCTTCGCCAGATGTTTTTCCACATCTTCGCGAGTGATACGACCGCCTACACCGGTGCCTTTAATCTGTGATGCGTCCAGGTTGTGCTCGGCAATCAGACGACGGATCGCCGGGCTCAGCGTATCGTTGCTCTCTTCTTCCAGCGACGCCGTCTGACGCTGCGCCGGAGTTGACTCGTTGGTGTCCGCTTTAGCGCTGGTCTCTTTGCCTGCGCTGTTGCCTTCTTTCAGGCGACCCAGGATCTGGCGCGAGGTGACGGTCGCGCCTTCATCTTCCAGTACGGCTTCCAGCACGCCGTCAGCCTGGGCCGGCACTTCCAGTACCACTTTGTCAGTTTCGATCTCTACCAGCACTTCGTCGCGGCTTACCGCATCGCCTGGTTTTTTGTGCCAGGTTGCCACGGTGGCATCGGCAACGGATTCAGGCAGGTCGGGAACGAGAATATCTACGCTACTCATTATCTTTCCTTTTAAATTAACCAAGGTTCAGCGCGTCATTAACCAGGTCTTGCTGCTGTTGTTGATGTACGGACATATAGCCCACAGCCGGTGAAGCGGAAGCCGGACGGCCCGCATAGCGCAGCGAAGCGCCGAACGGAACCACTTCGCGGAAGTGATGCTGGCTGCAATACCATGCGCCCTGATTCAGCGGCTCTTCCTGACACCAGACGAAATCTTGCACATGGGCATAATCTTTTAACGCATCCTGCACCGCTTTATGCGGGAACGGATAGAGCTGCTCGATACGCACGATGGCGACATCGGTCTGCTCGTTTTTACGGCGCTGTTCAAGCAGATCGTAGTAAACCTTGCCTGAACAGAGCACCACGCGTTTCACCTGCTGCGGATCGAGCGCGTCGATTTCGCCAATTGCGGGCTGGAAGCTGCCGTTAGCCAGTTCGTCCAGCGTAGAGACCGCCAGCGGATGACGCAGCAGCGATTTCGGCGACATAACGATCAGCGGACGGCGCATACCGCGCAGCGCCTGACGACGCAGCATATGGTAGACCTGCGCCGGGGTAGACGGCACGCACACCTGCATGTTCTGCTCTGCGCAGAGCTGCAGATAACGCTCCAGACGCGCTGAGGAGTGTTCCGGGCCCTGACCTTCGTAGCCGTGTGGCAGCAGCATAACCAGACCGCACATACGGCCCCATTTCTGCTCGCCGGAGCTGATGAACTGGTCGATTACCACCTGCGCACCGTTGGCGAAGTCGCCGAACTGCGCTTCCCAGATCGTCAGGGTGCGCGGCTCAGCGGTGGCGTAGCCATATTCGAACGCCAGCACCGCCTCTTCCGACAGGACGGAGTCCCACACCTTGAACTGCCCCTGTCCATTATGGATATGGTGCAGCGGCGTGTAGGTGGAGCCGTTGGACTGGTTATGGATCACCGCATGGCGATGGAAGAAAGTGCCACGGCCGGAATCTTCGCCGGAAAGGCGCACCGGAATACCCTCATCCACCAGCGTGGCGTAGGCCAGGTTCTCCGCGCCGCCCCAGTCGAAAGGCTTGTTGCCTTCGGCCATCTCTTTACGGTCATTGTAAATTTTCGCGACGCGCGCCTGCACCTCGACCGCTTCCGGGATCTGGCTGATACGACGCGCCAGCTCTTGCAGACGTTTCGGTTCGACGGTTGACGGGTAGCTTTCATCCCACTCATGGTTGAGATACGGCGACCAGGTAAAGGAGTGCAGGCTCATTGGGCGCCATTCGGCTACCACGCACTCGCCCGCGTCCAGCGCGTCGCGATAAAGATTCACCATCTCGGTTGCGTCTTCCGGGCTGGCAGAGCCTTCCGCTTCCAGACGATCGGCGTAGAGCTTACGCGGCGTCGGATGCTTTTTGATTTTCTGATACATCAGCGGCTGGGTTGCACTCGGCTCGTCAGCTTCGTTATGGCCGTGACGGCGGTAGCAAACCAGGTCGATAAAGACGTCGCGCTTAAAGGTATTGCGATAATCGAGCGCCAGGCGAGTCACAAACGCCACCGCTTCCGGATCGTCCGCGTTGACGTGGAAAATCGGCGCCAGCACCATCTTACCGATATCGGTACAGTATGGCGTCGAGCGCGCGTCGCGCGGGTTGGAGGTGGTGAAGCCCACCTGGTTGTTGATAACGATACGAACGGTGCCGCCGACTTCGTAGCCGCGCGCCTGAGACATGTTCAGGGTTTCCTGCACCACGCCCTGGCCGATAACCGCGGCGTCGCCGTGGATAGTGATCGGCAATACCTGGTTGCTGCCCGGCGAATCGAGACGATCCAGACGCGCGCGCACCGAACCCATGACTACCGGGCTGACGATTTCCAGATGGGACGGGTTGAACGCCAGCGCCAGATGCACCAGACCGCCTTCGGTCTCTACGTCTGACGAGAAGCCCATATGGTATTTTACGTCGCCGGTGCCGAGGTGATCTTTATGCTTGCCAGCGAACTCGTCGAAGAGATCCTGCGGCTTTTTGCCCAGCACGTTGATCAACACGTTAAGACGACCGCGGTGCGCCATGCCCAGCACGACTTCACGCGTGCCGCTCTTGCCCGCATGGCGGATCATTTCGCGCAGCATCGGGATAAGCGCATCGCCGCCTTCCAGCGAGAAGCGTTTCGCGCCCGGGAATTTCGCGCCGAGGTATTTTTCCAGCCCTTCTGCCGCGGTCAGCTCTTTCAGGAAACCTTTTTTCTCTTCGCTGCTAAAGGCAGCGCGGCCCGCCACCGATTCCAGGCGCTGCTGGATCCAGCGCTTCTCTTCGGTGTTGTTGATGTGCATGTACTCTGCACCGATGGAGCCGCAATAGGTCTGCTGCAGCGCTTCATAGAGATCGGCCAGCTTCATGGTCTCTTTGCCGATGGCGAAAGAGCCTACGTTAAAGCTTTCCTGAAAATCGGCGTCGGTCAGATCGTGAAAGGCGGGATCGAGGTCAGCGACGCGATCCTGCTTCCACAGGCCAAGCGGGTCGAGATTCGCATGCTGATGGCCGCGGAAACGGAAGGCGTTAATCAGCTGCAGGACTTTAACCTGCTTTGAATTGGCGGCCGGATCGGAAACGGTGGAGGTGTAACGAGATGCATCTTTCGCCAGGCGACGAAAGTATTCGCGCGTGGTGGAGTGAAACTGTTCAGGTTTCACGCCGGTGCCCGGCAGCTGTTGGAACATCGTGCGCCACACTGCATCGACAGAGTCCGGATCGGTCAGGAAATCCTCATAGAGTTGCTCTATGTAAGACTGGTTCGCGCCGGCCAGCCAGGAGGAGTCCAGCCAGGGCTTCATCGCGCTGTTCTGCATTGTGATCCCTTAAGCATTACTATGCTTTTTTGAGGTTTCATTTGTTGCCGCTTTCGCGGTTTGCCGTAGTGAGTTCAGCGATACGAGCCTGTGCGCTCACACGCGCCCTGCCCGTAAGGGAACCTTGCTAAGCGTGGCGCCGCCGCGCTTAGCAAGGCTTCCGTAAAACGCCGGGAACCTGAGGTTCCCGGACGGATAAGGTTTTATGCATTCCGTTGCAGCAGCATCGACTTGATATGGCCGATGGCGCGCGTCGGGTTAAGCCCTTTCGGACACACGCTCACACAGTTCATGATGCTGTGACAGCGGAAAACGCTGAAAGCGTCGCTCAGATTGTCCAGGCGCGCATTGGTTTCCGTGTCGCGGCTGTCGATCAGGAAGCGATACGCGGCGAGCAGACCAGCAGGACCAACGAACTTATCCGGGTTCCACCAGAACGACGGACAGGAGGTTGAGCAGCAGGCGCAGAGAATACACTCATACAGACCATCCAGATGCTCACGCTCGGCAGGCGTCTGCAGATGCTCGCGTGCCGGCGGATTCTCTCCATTATTCAAGAGGTAAGGCTTAATCTTCTCATATTGCGCATAGAATTGCCCCATATCCACAACCAGGTCGCGGATAACCGGCAGGCCCGGCAGCGGACGGATCACAATCTTCTGCTTGCCGTTGCCCAGCGCCGAGACCGGCGTGATGCACGCCAGGCCATTTTTACCGTTCATATTGAGGCCGTCGGAGCCGCACACGCCTTCACGGCAGGAGCGACGAAACGCCAGCGTCGGATCTTTCTCTTTCAGACGGATGAGCGCGTCCAGCAGCATCATGTCGCGCCCGTCTTCTGATTCCAGAGTGTAATCCTGCATGCGCGGCGCGGCGTCGACCTCAGGATTGTAGCGATAAATAGAAAACTCGAGTCTCATGATCGTCTCCGCAATTAGTATGTACGCACTTTCGGCGGGAAGGCCGCGCGCAGTTTCGGCTGCATGTTCACCTCGCGGCGCGTCATGCTCTCGGTTTCGGGGACGTAGAGACTGTGGCACAACCAGTTTTCATCATCGCGATCCGGGTAGTCGAATCGACTGTGCGCGCCGCGGCTCTCGGTGCGGAAGTTCGCCGCAACCGCCGTGGCGTAAGCCGTTTCCATCAGGTTATCCAGCTCCAGGCACTCAATACGCTGGGTATTGAAGTCCGGTGAACGGTCATCCAGACGGGCTGATTTCAGACGTTCGCGAATCTGTTTCAGCTCTTCCAGACCCTGCTTCATCGCATCGCCTTCACGGAATACTGAGAAGTTGTTCTGCATGCAGCGCTGCAGCGCTTTACGGATTTCGACCGGATCTTCGCCAGTGGTGTTGTTTTCCCAGCGGTTGAAGCGCGCCATAGCGGCGTCGATCTCTTCCGTCGTGGCATCGCGCAGCGGCCCCTGCTGTTCAATGCACTCCATCAGGTGTACGCCGGCCGCGCGGCCGAACACCACCAGGTCCAGCAGCGAGTTGCCGCCGAGACGGTTAGCGCCGTGAACCGATACGCAGGCGATTTCACCGACGGCGAACAGGCCAGGAATGACTTCATCTTCGCCCTGCGCATTAACGCGCAGCGCCTGGCCGGTAACTTTGGTCGGAATGCCGCCCATCATATAGTGGCAGGTCGGGATAACCGGAATCGGCTCTTTAACCGGATCGGCATGCGCGAAGGTGCGCGACAGCTCCAGAATGCCCGGCAGACGCGATTCCAGCACGTCTGCGCCGAGGTGATCGAGCTTCAGCTTGATATGCGGGCCCCACGGGCCATCGCAGCCGCGTCCTTCGCGGATTTCGATCATCATAGAACGGGCAACCACATCGCGGCCTGCCAGATCTTTGGCGTTCGGGGCATAACGCTCCATAAAGCGCTCGCCGTGTTTGTTCAGCAGGTAGCCGCCTTCGCCGCGGCAGCCTTCGGTCACCAGTACGCCCGCGCCAGCGATGCCAGTCGGGTGGAACTGCCACATCTCCATATCCTGCACCGGCACGCCTGCGCGCAGCGCCATGCCGACGCCGTCACCGGTATTGATATGCGCGTTGGTGGTTGACTGGTAGATACGGCCTGCCCCGCCGGTCGCCAGAATAGTCGCTTTCGCTTTGAAGTAGACGGTTTCGCCGGTTTCAATGCAGATCGCCGTACAGCCGACGATGGCGCCATCCTGGTTTTTCACCAGATCGAGCGCATACCATTCGGAGAAGATGGTGGTTTTGTTCTTCAGATTCTGCTGATAGAGCGTATGCAGCAGGGCGTGGCCGGTACGGTCCGCCGCCGCCGCGGTACGCGCAGCCTGTTCGCCGCCGAAATTTTTCGACTGGCCGCCGAACGGACGCTGATAGACGCGACCATCCTCCAGACGGGAGAACGGCAGGCCCATATGCTCCAGCTCCAGAATCGCTTCCGGGCCGGTTTTACACATATATTCGATCGCGTCCTGGTCGCCGATATAGTCGGAACCTTTAACGGTGTCATACATGTGCCATTCCCAGTTATCTTCATGGGTATTGCCGAGCGCAACGGTAATACCGCCCTGCGCAGACACGGTGTGGGAACGGGTAGGAAAAACTTTTGATAACAGGGCGCAGGTCTGGCCCGACTGGGAGATTTGCAGTGCGGCACGCATACCTGCGCCGCCTGCGCCGATCACCACGGCATCAAATTCTCTGACTGGCAAATTCATTTACACACCCCACACCACAACAGTTCCATAGATTGCATACCACAGCAGCGCGACCACGATCGCCATTTGCAGAATCAGACGGACGGCCAGATGCTTGACGTAATCGGTCAGCACTTGCCACATTCCAATCCAGCCGTGGATCAGAATGGAGAACAGCGTCAGCAGGGTGAAGACTTTCGTGAATGACGAGGCGAAGAAACCGCGCCAGACGTCATAAGTCAGCGTATCGGTCAGGGCGATAAAGCCGACAAGGTAAATGATATAGAGCGTAATGAGGATTGCCGAAGCGCGCAGCAGCAGCCAGTCTTGAATGCCGCTACGGCCCAACGCGGATGCATTGCTTACCATACGAGAACTCCAGCCAAAATTGAAAGCACGACAGTAATGCCAAAGGAAACCCAGGCAGATTGACGGCCAATAGCCAGCGTCTCAGCCAGGTAACCAAAATCCATCAACATATGACGAATCCCGCCCACCGTGTGGAATGCCAGCGCCGTAAGAATGCCCCAGATAATAAACTTCACGAAGAAGCTATCCATAATGGCGGCAGCGTGCTGGAAACCTTCCGGGGAAGAGAGAGAGGTGCCCAGCAACCAGAGCAGGATACCGAGAGCCACAAAGGTAATGACGCCGGAAACGCGGTGGAGAATGGACGATATTGCAGTAACGGGAAACCGGATCGTCGAGAGATCCAAGTTGACAGGTCTTTGTTTTTTCACGGTTTTGCCCACACAGCTCTTTTTTATTTTGCTTCCTCCGGTCCCTGAGGCGGAGTCGAATCACAGGTGTGTTCAGACTTTAACCGTCACCAAATCAGCAACATCCAGTGTTAATTGACGCGGTAGAAACGCTGGGTGGCTCCTGGTGTCAGGGGGTTTCCGGAGACCTGGCGGCAGTATAGGACGATCACATTCTTATTACAATTACCCTACAATCTCTTTGGGTACATTTGAGTGAAACAGTGATCTGACTCACGAATTTCACATTTAATACAAATTTAATTATCTGATTTGACAAAAGTTCAACAATTCAGTTACAAACTAGGGCATCAAACCCCAGTGATGCACAAAAGTTATGGGGATACACTTTCCCCTAAGCACAAGTTATGTAACATTCTGATTGTGAGCACCCTAAAACAACAGGTTGTTGATTACCAGGAAGTTATGTCCAGACCGGATCTTTAACAACCGCGATATGCAGATTTTCATGACTGCCTCGTTCCCTGTCGGGACACGCCTCTCACTCTGTACCCTGCACCCGCGTTGTTACCGCAGAGTGTTATTGTGAAGTTAATGGCGACCGCAACATGACCGCTTTTCAGGTGTCTAAGATCCATACTTACATAAGGCGCTATGGAGACGAAAATGACAGATAAAAAAGTGACGCTAACCCTACAAGATGAATCGGTACTTGAGCTGGACGTACTGAAAGGCACGCTGGGCCAGGATGTGGTTGATGTCCGCGCTCTGGGTTCAAACGGCCTTTTCACCTTCGATCCGGGTTTCACTTCTACAGCGTCCTGCGAATCCAAAATCACCTTTATCGACGGCGATGAAGGTATCCTGCTGCATCGTGGCTTCCCTATCGATCAGCTAGCGACCCACTCCAACTATCTGGAAGTGTGCTATATCCTGCTGAACGGCGAAGCGCCAACGCAGCAGCAGTTTGAAGAATTCCGCGAGACCGTGACCCGCCATACCATGATCCATGAGCAGATTACCCGTCTGTTCCACGGCTTCCGTCGCGACTCGCACCCGATGGCAGTAATGTGCGGCGTCACCGGCGCGCTGGCGGCCTTCTACCACGATTCGCTGGATGTGAATAACGAGCGTCACCGTGAAATCGCCGCGTTCCGTCTGCTCTCCAAAATGCCGACCATGGCGGCAATGTGCTACAAGTATTCTATCGGCCAGCCTTTTGTTTATCCGCGCAACGATCTCTCCTACGCGGGTAACTTCCTGCATATGATGTTCGCTACGCCTTGCGAAGAGTACAAGGTGAACCCGGTGCTGGAGCGCGCCATGGACCGTATTCTGATCCTGCATGCTGACCATGAGCAGAACGCCTCTACCTCTACTGTGCGTACCGCTGGCTCTTCCGGCGCTAACCCGTTCGCCTGTATCGCGGCAGGCATCGCCTCGCTGTGGGGACCGGCGCACGGCGGCGCGAACGAAGCCACGCTGCGCATGCTGGAAGAGATCAGCACCGTTGAGCATATTCCGGAATTTGTGCGCCGCGCGAAAGATAAAAACGACTCTTTCCGCCTGATGGGCTTCGGTCACCGCGTGTATAAAAACTACGACCCGCGCGCGACCGTTATGCGCGAAACCTGCCATGAAGTGCTGAACGAGCTGGGCATGAAGGATGACCTGCTGGAAGTGGCGATGGAGCTGGAGCATATTGCGCTGAACGACCCCTACTTTATCGAGCGCAAACTCTACCCGAACGTCGACTTCTACTCTGGCATTATTCTGAAAGCGATGGGCATTCCGTCATCAATGTTTACTGTGATCTTCGCCATGGCGCGTACCGTCGGCTGGATTGCGCACTGGAAAGAGATGCACGACGAAGGCATGAAAATTGCCCGTCCACGTCAGCTCTATACCGGCTATACCGAGCGCGAATTTACCTCTGCGCTGAAAAAAGAAGATTAAGGCAATATAAAAAGCGGAGAGAAATCTCCGCTTTTGCTTTTTGGCTCTGTGCCAACGCGGGTAACTGGGCTCGATCGCAAAGTCGCTTTTCGCATCCCTGCTCGCTCGGCCCGCGCCTTCCCTGGCGCGGGACGCTTTGCTCTTCGAGCCCAGTCACCCGCTTCCCGAACTATCGCGCCGCCTCTACTGCTCATTTTTCGCTTAGTGCTGGCAGCCAGGACACCAGTAAAAAGGCCGCGAAGAGAGCGTCCCCTTCTGAATAATCTCACCGCAGCGACGACATTTCTTCCCCTGACGATGGAACACTTCAAAGCGAAACGCCGCGCCGTGATGGTACTTCTTCATTGTGCCGCGCATACGGTAAGAGTGACGCGGTATCGCCAGCAGCGCCTCGCTGAGCGTATCAAGCTGCTCATCCGTTAGCTCCTGCGCGCGATGCTGCGCCAGCAGGCCCGCCTGCCAGAGGATCTCCACCCGCAGATAGTTGCCCAGCCCCGCCAGAAACGCCTGATCGAGCAGCAGCCCGCTAAACTGACGACGGCGAAAGCGCGGCGACAGCAGCCTTTCACGCACCGTCGCCACATCAAGCTGCGGATCGAGCACATCTGGCCCGACGCGATTGAGAAACGGATGCGCCGCCAGCGACTCGGCATTAAGCAACTCAATATCGGAAGCGCTGTAAAGCAGAATGGCGCGATCGGCGACCGCCAGCCGCACGCGCAGCTGGCGTTTCGTTTCTGGCACTTGGCCGCTCTCTACTACGCGCCAGACGCCATACAGCTGGTTATGGCTGTAAAGCGTCAGGCCGTTGGAAAAGTGCGTCAGCAGCGCTTTGCCGCGCGTCTCGATGGCGTTGACCTGCTCGCCCAGCAGCGCAGGCTCGTAAGTCTTGAGTTCAGGAAAGGCAAACCAGACCTCCGTCAATGGCTTGCCGACAATCGCTTCTTCTAGCTGATCCGCCGCGCGGCGGATCTCCGGTCCTTCTGGCATGTTCGTCCTCTTAGTGCGTTGCGCCGCCGACGACTTTCAGGTCGGTTTCCGTCTCCAGCGAGACGCGAATAGCGATCTCCAGCGCCTGCATAACGTTATCCCGCGCCATGCTGGGCGCGCCTGGATGCCGCGCCGCCTGCTCCGGCAGATAGGGAATATGCACAAAGCCGCCGCGCACGCGGTTGCCCTGAGTATGCAGTCGGTGCAGCAGACCGTACATCACGCGATTGCAGGTAAAGGTTCCGGCAGTTTGCGAAACCGACGCGGGAATGCCCGCCTCGCGCAGCGCCGCAACAATCGCCTTGATCGGCAGCGTGGAGAAATAGCCCGCCGGTCCGTCCGCCACAATCGGCTCGTCCACCGGCTGCTGCCCTGCGTTATCGGGAATGCGCGCGTCATCGACGTTAATGCCGATGCGCTCCAGAGTAATATCGCTGCGCCCGCCCGCCTGTCCGACCGACAGGATCAAATCGGGCTGTACCTCATCCATCGCGGCGTAAAGCACCCCCAGCACATCGCTGAAGACGACCGGCAGCTGTCGCGCCACAATACGGGCGCCGCCGAGCGTTTTGCCGTCAAGCGCGTGTACCGCCTCCCAGGAAGGGTTAAGACTTTCGCCGCCGAAAGGTTCAAATGCCGTCACCAATACTGTCTTCATACCGACCTCATCGGAACATTAAGAAATAGAGCAGGAACACGTTAACGATTAACAGTAGCACACCGGTTGGTACCTGAGCCTTGATCACCGCGTTGCGATCCGGCAGTTCCAGCAGCGCGGCGGGCACGATATTGAAGTTGGCCGCCATTGGCGTCATCAGCGTGCCGCAGTAGCCTGAAAACATGCCGATCGCCGCCATAATGGCGGGATCGCCGTGATGTTGCAGCACCAGAATGGGAATGCCGACGCCAGCGGTAATAATGGGGAAAGCGGCAAAAGCGTTGCCCATTACCATGGTCAGCAGCGCCATGCCGACGGTATAGACCGTCACGGCGACGAAGCGGTTATCGACGGCCAGGTAGCTCTCCGTCAGATGCGAAATCGCGCTGCCGACGCCTGCGCTGGTAAACAGCAGACCGAGCGTGGCAAGAATTTGCGGCAGGATAAAAGCCCAGCCGATCGCATCCAGCAGGCGTCGCGTCTCCTGCATCGACTGTACCGGTTTTTCGTGCGTCATCTTCAGCGCAATCAGCCAGCCAAGCAGACAGCCGATCATCATGGAGAAGAGCGTTACCAGCGTCGCATGATTGCCTGCGCCGAATACCGCCTCCTGCAGGCCGGGAAGATGGTTAAAGGCCAGCACGCCGACCACCGTTACGACCGGGATCGCCAGCGCGGGCAGAAACAGCTTATTGCCGAGACGGCGAGCGCTTGCCTGCTTCTCCTCGTCGCTGCGCTGATGGTAACGTCCGAGCCGCACGCCGCCGCAGCCGGCGATCAGCGCCATCGCGACCACCAGTACGCCAACCAGGATGTGCAGATAGCGCGTGCCCAGCTCCGGCGTGCCGAACAGCGCGCTCATCAGCTGCGTGGTCCAGTCGCCGACCAGAAAAATCAGGCCATATAGCGCCCAGAACAGCCCGGTCGTCAGACGGCGCGGGTTATGGGTATCACGCCAGGAGAGCAGCGCGACCACCAGCAGGATAAGCCCCGCCAGCCACATCAGATATTGTTGTTGAAACATCAGCGGCCTCCTTTCGCTTTCAGCGCTTCGTTGTTCAGCACGCGCAGCTCGCGCGCCAGCCTGCGATCGAGACGCACCAGGCGCGTCGAGTGAATAAGAAAGGCGGCCACGGCAGTAGGAATGCCCCAGACCGCGATATGCAACGGTTCGGTCTGAATATTGGCTGACTCCAGCATAAAGTTGTGCATAAAAATAATCGCGCCGAAGGCAACGAAAATATCTTCGCCAAAGAACAGCCCGACGTTATCCGTCGCCGCCGACATGGCGCGCAGGCGATGCCGCACTTCTGGTGAAATCTCGCCGTAACGGTTTTCGGTCGCGCCTTCGGCCATTGGCGCCAGCAGCGGTCGCACCATCTGCGGATGACCGCCGAGGCTGGTCAGGCCGAGCGCCGCCGTAATCTCGCGCACAAAGAGATAGACAATCAGCAAACGACCGGCGGTGGCAGTTTTAATTTGCGCAATCCAGGCCTGCGCACGCTCTTTCAGGCCGTGTCGCTCCAGCAGGCCGATAACCGCCAGCGGCAACAGCAGGATCAGCGGTAGATTGCGCGTATTCAGAAAGCCCGCGCCCAGTTTTTCCAGAATATCGCTCAGCGGCATCAGCGCGGCAAAGCCGGTAACAAAGCCGGCGACAATCACCACCAGTACCGGATTGAAGCGCAGCAAAAAGCCGATCACGATGGCTGCGATGCCCAGCAGCGGCCAGAGGTTTATCACGTTATCCATGTTGACCCTTATGTTGAAAAACCCGGCTGCGAGGCCGGGCAAAGTATGAAAAATCAGGCGCTGGTGACGGCGATCCCCTCGGCAGCGAAGCGATCGCGCAGACGCTGCGCAAACAATAAGGCGTGCGCGCCGTCGCCGTGTAGACAGACGGTTTGCGCATTAACGGCGATCCACTCGCCGCTGATGCTTTCTACTTTTCCCGCTTTAACCATCGACAGCGTTTGCTGGATAGCGCGATCTTCTTCTTCGATCATCGCGCCCGGCTGGCTGCGCGGCACCAGCGCGCCGCTGCTGAGATAGCCGCGGTCGGCGAACACCTCTTCGCGCGTGCGCAGACCGTGATGCGCCGCAGCGCGCACAGATTCGCTGCCCGCCAGCCCAACCAGCATCAGGCGTGCGTCGACCGCTTTTACCGCGCGGGCGATGGCATCCGCCAGCGCCGGGTCGGCAGCGGCCTGGTTATAGAGCATCCCATGCGGCTTAACGTGCACCAGCGTCTCCCCTTCACTTTCCGCCAGGCTTTTCAGCGCGCCGATTTGATAAATCATCTGCGCGTAGACCGTTTCCGGCGGGAGCTGCATTGCAGTGCGGCCAAAGTTTTCCCGATCGGGGAAGCTCGGATGCGCGCCAATCGCGACGCCGAACTCTTTCGCCCAGCGCACCGACTGCAGCATGGTTTCAGCATCGCCGGCATGGAAGCCGCAGGCGATATTGGCCGAGCTGACCAGCTGTAGCAGCGCGCGATCGCTGCCGCTGCCTTCGCCGAGATCGGCATTCAGATCAATTTTCATCAGCAAGTCCCCATGCCATATGGTCAAGCGCGCGCTGCTGATGCATGCGGGCCTGCATAGCAACCGGCAGCGAACACTGGATAAAGTGAATTGGCTCGCCCAGACGGATCTGCGCCAGCTGATAGAGATCGGCGTCGATCACGCAGGCGATGCGCGGATAGCCGCCGGTGGTCTGCGCATCGGCCATCAACACAATCGGCTGCCCGTTCGGCGGCACCTGCACCACGCCAGGCACCAGCCCGTGTGACAGCAGCTCGCGCGAGGTTTCGCGCTTCAGTTCCGGTCCCTGCAGGCGGTAGCCCATACGGTTGCTCTGCGGGCTGAGCAGCCAGGGCGAGCGCCAGAATGCCATCTGCGCCTCGCGGCTGAATTCGTTATATTCCGGCCCCGGTAGCGCGCGGATGCGGTTACTCCACAGCAGCTGGCGGACGCCTGCTTTACGGGTGAAGAGCTGCGTCGGCTTGCCGAGCGGCAGACGGTCGCCATCTTCCAGCTTGCGACCCTGCCATCCGCCGAAGCCCGCTTTAAGATCGGTGCTGACGGAGCCGAGAACAGGCTCGACGTCGAAGCCGCCGTGGATCGCCAGATAGCTGCGCATGCCATGCAGCGGCATAGAGAGCGTCAGCACCTGCCCTTTCTTCACCGGCAGTCGCCAGCCGGTCCAGACCGGCTTATCGTCCAGTTCGGCGTTGCAGGCCGCGCCGGTCAGGGCGAACCAGCCGTCGCGCATAAACTCCGCTTTAAACTGGCCTAATACGATCTCCAGCACCGCGCTGTCTGGGGCGTTGCCGACCAGCAAGTTCGCGGTGCGCATTGCAGGCAAATCGAGCACGCCGCCGACGCTGATACCGGACTGACGCCAGCCGGTGCGGCCGCTGTCCTGTAGGGTGGTGGCCAGTCCTGCGCGCAATATCCTTAACATACGCCCTCCTTTTGCGGCACAAAGCGCACGCTGTCGCCGGGGCGCAGCAGCGTAGGCGGCTGCTGTTGCGGATTGAACAGCGCAACGGGCGTCTGCCCCAGCAGCTGCCAGCCGCCGGGCGTCGCGAGCGGATAGATGCCTGTCTGGCTACCGCCAATGCCTACCGAACCGGCCGGCACGCTCAGGCGCGGCTCAGCGCGACGCGGGGTGTGGAGACGGCTGTCAAGGCCGCCCAGATAGGGGAATCCCGGCTGAAAACCGATAAAATAGACCATGTAGTCGATGCTGCTGTGTAGCTCCACTACCTGCTTCGGCGTCAGACCGGCGTGATCGGCGACCACCTGCAGATCCGGGCCGGCCTCGTTGCCATATATCACCGGAATTTCCACCAGCCGCGACGTCGCCTCCAGCGCCTCGCTCTCTTCCCACCAGCGCTGCAGATGTTCGATAGCGTCCAGCGCGCTCTGCTGCGGGTCGCGCAGCAGCAGCGTAATGTTGTTCATGCCTGGAATAACTTCCGCCACCTGCTCATGCTGCTGCAGATGCTGCGTCAAACCCCAAATGCGCTGCTGGCTTTGCAGCGATACCGGTGGTTCAAGCTCCAGCACCACCGCCTGTTCACCAAGCAGATAACATCGTGCTCGTTGCAAATCCCACCTCCACTTTTCCGCTACGCTACCTGCGCCGCGGCTGACGATTATCAGAATAAAGCGAATAGTTATGCGAAAGTGTCAGAAAAGTGTCAACAGATTTGCGCCCGAAAGCGGGCGCATAGCAGGAGAAAAATCAGGCGGGGTTGGGAATATCGATGAAGGTAACATCAAGGCCATGCTGTTCAGCCAGCCATTCGCCCAGCGCTTTGATGCCGCCACGCTCGGTAGCGTGGTGTCCGGCGGCGAAGAAATGAAGTCCCTGCTCGCGGGCGCTGTGAATCGTCTGCTCGGAGACCTCGCCGGTAATATAGGCGTCCACGCCAAAGGCGGCCGCGCTGTCGATAAAGCCCTGACCGCCGCCGCTGCACCAGGCGACGCGGCGGATCTGCGCCGGAGCGTTATCGCCGCAGTGCAGCGGCGCGCGCCCCAGTCTCTCTTCGATGCGCTGTGCCAGCGCCTCGCCGCTCAGCGGTGTCGCCAGCTCGCCCCAGAAAACCAGCGGCTGCACTTCGCCTTTTACCTCGATATCCAGCAGCTTCGCCAGCTGGGCGTTATTGCCCAGCGTCGGGTGCGCGTCGAGCGGCAGATGCCAGCCGTAAAGATTAATGTCGTTCGCCAGCAGCGCGCGCAGGCGGTTGCGCTTCATGCCTTTGATGACCGCTGGCTCGCTTTTCCAGAAGTAACCGTGATGCACCAGAATCGCATCGGCGTTGCGCGCCACGGCTTCATCCACCAGCGCCTGAGAGGCGGTAACGCCAGTAATCAGGGTTTTTACCTCTGTTCGTCCCTCAACCTGCAGTCCGTTAGGCGCGTAGTCGCTAAAAGCGCCGCTGTTTAGCTGCTGGTTGACAATGTTTTCAAGTTCATAGTGATTCATAACGGCTCCGGCCGCCTCAGGCTGCGTTTTTCGCGCGCACAAAGGCGTCTAATGTCTTTTTACGTGCCTGCTTATGTTCTACGATTGGCGAGGGATAATCGAGCCTCTTGTGGTTTTTCTCTGCCCAGCGCTGCGGTTGATGAATATCGCTGTCCGGCACCTCTTTCAGCTCCGGCAGCCACTGACGGATAAAAGCGCCCTGGCTGTCGAAGCGTTCGCCCTGCGTCGTTGGGTTAAAAATGCGGAAGTACGGCACAGGATCGGTTCCCGTCGACGCCGCCCACTGCCAGCCACCGTTATTCGCCGCCAGATCGCCGTCAATCAGGTTTTGCATAAAATAACGCTCCCCTTCATGCCAGTCGATGAGCAGATCTTTCACCAGGAAGCTGGCGGTTATCATACGCAGCCGGTTGTGCATCCACCCCAGCGCTTTCATCTGCCGCATCGCCGCGTCGACGATGGGATACCCGGTTTTGCCTGTTTTCCACGCGGTGAAGTGTTCCTCGTTGCGCTGCCAGTCAACATGACGCGTCCATTCAACAAAGGGCTGATGCCTGCAGAGCGCCGGAAAAGCCACCATCAGATGGCGGTAAAACTCGCGCCAGATAAGCTCGTTGAGCCAGGTAAAAAGCCTGCTCTCCTCCAGCGCGCGGGGATGCTCTTTCAATACGCGATGCAGACACTGGCGCGGCGACAGTACGCCGGTAGCAAGATAGACCGACAGGCGGCTGGTGCCATCCACCGACGGCGTATCGCGCGTCACGCTGTAGTCGGTTATCGGCTGTCGGGCAAAATGGCGCAGGCGCTGCAGCGCTGCGTTTTCCCCCGGCGGGAAACGCTCGCGGTCGTACTCTTCCATAGGGTAGTCAAAGCGCTCTACAGTTTGCACTAGCTTAACGGCGCCGCCGCTGCGCCGTTTCGGCGCGCTGACGCACTCCGGCAGGGCGAGCTGCAGACGGTGCAAGAAGGCTTTACTGAAGGGGGTATAGACTTTGTACATCTTGCCGTCGCCGGTCTGGACGCTGCCCGGCGCCAGCATAACGCTGTCATCAAACCCCTGGCATACCACCCCCGCGCGATCGAGGCGCTTCTCCGCCTCGGCATCGCGCTTACGCTCGTTCAGCTCATACTGATAATTGTAAAACAGCGCATCGACGCGGTGACGCTCGCAAAAAGCGACCAACAGGTCAACCGACGCGGCAAAATCGTCGCACGCCTGCGTCAGCAGCTCAATGCCGCGTTTGGCCAGCGCCTGTTGCAGCTCAAGCAGGCTGTCATAGATAAAAGCCGCCTGCTTCGGCGCCATGTCATGCTGACGCCACTGCTGTGGCGTTGCGATAAAGAGCGCCATCACCTTCGCATCGGCGTCGCGGCAGGCGGCATTCAGCGCCAGATTATCATTAATGCGTAAGTCGTTACGCAGCCAGACCAGATGCGTGCGCATATTACTGGCCGTAACGCAGGCGCAGCGCCTCCGGGTAGGGATCGAAATAGCGCTGCTGCGTCAGCCAGGGGTGCGGATACTGCGACATATAGTGTTTCAGCATGGTGATCGGCGCCAGCAGCGGCTGAACGCCGCAGCGGTAGCGGTCAATCAGCTCCGCCAGTTCCTGACGCTGCGGCGAGCTAAGCTGGCGACGGAAATAGCCCTGCGCATGCATCAGCACGTTGGTATGATTGCGGCGCGTCGCGGGCTGTGACAGCAACGCCATCATACGGTTACGGTATTCAAAGGCGAAAGCCTCCAGCGAATCCCATTTGCTCATCGAGGCGACAAACGGGCCAAGCTCACGATATTTTTCCTGCGAGTGCGCCAGCATCAGCAGCTTGTAGCGGCTGTGGAAAGCGATAAGCTGCGCGCGCGTCAGACCCCGCTTCCACATCTGATTAAATTCGTGCAGCGCGCAGATGCGTCCAACAAAGTTTTCGCGCAGCGCCGGATCGTGCAGACGACCATCTTCTTCCACGGGCAGCCAGGGCATTTCCGCCGTCAGCCTCTCAGCAAATAGCCCCATGCCCGCTTTACGATTGTTGTTGGTGTCGGGTTCATAGACGCGCACGCGTTCCATGCCGCAGCTGGGCGATTTTGCGCACAGAATATAGCCGCACAGGTGATGCAGAGCTTTAACCCGTTCGGCCGACCAGTCACGCATCTGCTGGGTCAGCTCTTCGCCGCCCTCTTTACTGAAGCAGAGATGGATCTCTTCATCGCTCTGTTTCACCAGCCGCAGCGCCGGACGCGGCGTCGGCAAGCCTATCGCCATTTCGGGGCAAATCGGTTCAAAGCGTACAAAAGGCGCAAGCTCGTTGACGGCGAACGCCAGACGTTTATGACCGCCGTCAAAACGGACTTGTTCTCCCAGCAGGCAGGCACTGATACCCAGCGGAATTTTTACGCTCATACTTGTACAACCTCCGAAATCTTGTAGAGGTTTAAGTGTAGCTGAAAATCGAACGAATAACAGCCTCATCCCAGGGCTGGAGAGGCTTTTCTCTGTGACAGGGCTTCAGAAACAACAAAGCCCGATAGCATGATCGGGCTTTGTTTTGCAACGCCAGCGCATTACCAGAAGACGCCGCCTGCAGCTTCAGTTTGTGCCAGCCAGACCGGCTTGGCGCTGGTTTTGCACCACATACGATGCAGATAGCTGTAGAAGCGCGCCCGGTCGTGACGAAACAGCATTACTGGCAGCGCAGTTACGCCCAGCAGGATAACCAGCGCACGACGCAGGACGATTTTATAAAAGGGATATTTCTGGTACATCGTTGGCCTCCTTTGAAGCAGCGGCTGAAATGTGATCTTGCTCAGATATTACGCTGCCCTGTGTAATTTTACTACTCATCCGACCACTATTTTCGCTTTTAAACACTCAGGTTCAGATAATAGTGAAAGTAAGTTACAAAACGGTTAACACTGTGATCGTCTTATGATCAATTCGCGCCCTGTGGTTTTACTGATAAAGTAGCGGCAGGTTTTCAGGCAGGGAGCAGCGCCGCGTGGCCACCGTATTAATTGTTGAAGATGAAAAAGAGATCCGGCGTTTTGTGCGCCTGGCGCTGGAGGGAGAAGCGCTTAAAGTCGTTGATGCCGATACGCTGCAGCGCGGCCTGATTGAAGCAGCCACGCGCAAGCCCGATCTGGTTATCCTGGATTTAGGGCTGCCTGACGGCGACGGACGCGATTTTATTCGCGATCTGCGTCAGTGGAGCGCCGTACCGGTCATTGTGCTGTCGGCACGCGTCGATGAGCAGGATAAGATAGATGCGCTGGATGTTGGCGCGGATGATTATCTGACGAAGCCCTTCGGCATTGGCGAGCTGCTGGCGAGGGTGCGCGTGGCGCTGCGCCGCCATCCGGGGCAGCAGCCGGAGCCGGTGGTTCGCTTTAGCGATGTCAGCGTAGACCTGGCCGCGCGCCGCGTAACGCGCGCCGGGCAGGAAATTCACCTGACGCCGATTGAATTTCGCCTGCTGGGCATTCTGCTGAACAATATCGGGAAAGTGCTAACGCAGCGCCAGCTGCTGAGTCAGGTCTGGGGTCCGAATGCGGTTGAGCACAGTCACTATCTGCGCATCTATATGGCGCATTTACGGCAAAAGCTGGAGGCGGATCCGGCGCAGCCTAAACATTTGCTGACTGAAACCGGCATCGGCTACCGCTTTATGCCATAAAAAAAGCGCCCGGAGGGCGCTGATACAGGCAGGTCATGTAAAAGGTAGGCGAGCGAACCATGAGATCTGCCGGGCGCCCAAGCCTGTTGCTCCAGAGCGCCCTGGCCCACCTCTTTTGTCAGGCGTTTTTCAGCACTTCGCTAACAATCTCTACCGCTTCTTTCTCGATCTGCGCGCGATGTTCCGCACCCAGGAAGCTTTCACAGTAAATCTTGTAAGCGTCTTCGGTGCCTGACGGACGCGCGGCGAACCAGCCGTTTTCCGTCATCACTTTCAGACCGCCGATAGACGCGCCATTGCCCGGTGCCGCTGTCAGACGTGCGGTAATCGGATCGCCCGCCAGCGTGTCAGCGCTGACCATCTCCGGTGACAGCTTAGAGAGAGCCGCTTTCTGCGCAGAGGTCGCAGGCGCCTGCAAACGGTTGTAGCTCGGCGCGCCGAAGCGAGCAGCCAGCTCGTCATAGTGCTGCTGCGGGTTCTTGCCGGTAACTGCGGTGATTTCTGCTGCCAGCAGGCAAAGAATGATGCCGTCTTTATCGGTTGACCAGGCAGAGCCGTCGAAGCGCAGGAAAGAAGCGCCTGCGCTCTCTTCGCCGCCGAAACCAAAGCTGCCGTCGAACAGGCCGTCAACGAACCACTTAAAGCCCACCGGCACTTCCACCAGCTTACGGCCGATATCGTTAACCACGCGGTCGATCATCGCGCTGGAGACCAGCGTTTTGCCTACGGCAACCTCTTTGCCCCACTGCGGACGATGCTGGAACAGATAGTTGATAGCAACGGCCAGATAGTGGTTCGGGTTCATCAGGCCCGACGGGGTCACGATGCCGTGACGGTCATAGTCAGGGTCGTTGCCGAACGCCAGGTCGAACTTGTCTTTATACGCCAGCAGGCCCGCCATGGCGCACTCGGAAGAGCAGTCCATACGTACCACGCCATCTTTATCCAGATGCATAAAGCGGAAGGTCTGGTCGATTGCGTCGTTCACGATGGTGAGATCAAGTTTGTAGTGCTCAGCGATGCGCTTCCAGTATTCCATGCCGGAGCCGCCCAGCGGATCAACGCCCAGCTTCAGGCCCGCTTTCTGAATAGCAGCAAAGTCGATCACCTGCGCCAGCCCTTCAACATAGGGCTGAATCAGATCTTTCTCGACGATACGGCCGCTCGCCCACGCCTGATCCAGCGGCAGACGTTTTACCTCTTGCAGGCCCGCTTTAATCAGCTGGTTGGCGCGATCTTCCACCACTTTCGTGACGTTGGTGTCGGCCGGGCCGCCATTCGGCGGATTGTACTTAATGCCGCCATCTTCCGGCGGGTTGTGCGACGGCGTAATCACGATGCCGTCCGCCTGCGCGCCGCCCTGCTTGTTGTGCTCAAGGATAGCGTTAGAGATAGCGGGCGTCGGGGTATAGCCATTGTCCTGCTGCACAATGACGTCTACGCCGTTAGCGGCCAGCACTTCCAGCACCGACAGGATCGCTGGCTCGGAGAGCGCGTGCGTATCTTTACCGACATAGCAGGGACCGGTAATGCCGTTTTTCTTACGCTCTTCGGCAATCGCCTGGGCGATCGCCAGGATATGATGCTCGTTAAAGCTCTGACGGCCTGCGCTACCACGATGCCCGGAGGTGCCGAATTTCACCGCATGGTCCGGGTTCGCCACGTCGGGCTGCAGGACATAATACTGTGATGTTAACTGTGCAACGTTAATCAAATCGCTCTGCTGGGCGGGTTGCCCGGCACGGGGGTGACTGGCCATTGGCGCTTCTCCCTGACGCTTCAGTTTAAATGGTGCCGCAAACTTTCTCTGCCAGCTCCTGCGGGAACTGCATTGAGACCATGATGTGTTCCACCATGCTGCATTTACGGCCGGTATTGGTATTGGTGATCACCCAGTACGGCGTGCCGGGTACGTGCTTCGGCTTAGTATGGGTGCCATTTTGCAACAGCGTTTGCTCGTCACCCGCAAAATAAACGCGAGTACGGCCCTGCAGCGATGCAGTAGCCTCAGCAAAAGCCGAAGGATCAAGACGATAGAGCGTTGACAAAATCATCATAAAACGATTAACCGCTTTCTTCTGTTCAGCGTATTCGTCCGACAGCAGCAGTTCACGTACGGCGCGCACCCGATCCTGCGGACGGTTTTCCGCACGCACCGGCTGAATCGTTTTTTGCGCCGTATCGCCTGCCGCTAACGGCGCTGCCGCCGCAGGCGCGCTTTGACCGGCATTAAATTTTAGCATCCGCCGTAAAATGTCAGAGGCGCTCTCGCCGATATGTTGCGTGTGGCTGGCGATATAGCGGTAGAGGTCTTCGTCAACTTCGATCGTTTTCATCTTTTTCCGTACGGTTTTGACTCGTGACAGAACCACGCCAGCCTGAAAAACGCCGTTGCAAAGCTCGGTTGTTCGCTGGACGGACGGGGTTCTAACATAAGGATTATAAAGTTAAAACCAGGCGGGCTGATAGCATTCGCACGCTCAGAGGGCAAAAGTCGGAATATGCCCTAAAGCCTGTCGTGTCGTCGCGCCTGGAAAGGTAAAAGCATGATAACCTAACCCAAGGTCCCCATCGTAAGAACTTTGCCATGATTTTAAATGCTCGTCTGCAAACTGACCAATCAATCGCTGACTCCTTACCCATCCTCTTCATTCACGGCCTGTTCGGCAGCCTGGATAACCTTGGCGTGCTGGCGCGTGGCCTGAAAGACGCAGGGCCGTTGATTCAGGTGGATGTACGCAACCACGGCCTCTCGCCGCGCGCCGGGGAGATGAGCTATCGCGCCATGGCGCAGGATATGTTCGAGACGCTGGATGCGCATCATATCGATCGCGTCGCCGTTATCGGCCACTCGATGGGCGGTAAGATCGCCATGGCGATGAGCGCGCTGGCACCAAAGCGGCTGGAGCGGCTGGTGCTGATCGATATCGCGCCGGTGGATTACCAGACGCGACGCCACGACGACATCTTCGCCGCCGTACGCGCGGTGAGCGACGCAGGCGTGCGCCTGCGCAGCGAGGCCGCGCAGGTGATGCGCACCCATATTAAAGAGGACGGCGTTATCCAGTTTCTTCTTAAATCGTTTCAGGATGGCGAGTGGCGCTTCAACGTTCCGGCGCTATGGGATAATTACGCTACAATAACTGGCTGGGAAGAGGTGCCGGCCTGGCCCCATCCCGCGCTCTTTATTCGCGGCGGCGACTCGCCCTATCTCGACAATCACTACCGCGACGCGCTGCTGCGTCAGTTTCCGGCGGCCCATGCGCATGTGATCAGCGGCGCTGGCCACTGGGTACATGCCGAGAAGCCTGATGCCGTATTGCGCAGCGTTCGTCGCTTTTTTGCGCTTTAAAAGCAAAAGCTTGCCGTTCGCGGTTTAGCATTGGCGTCATCTCTTCGGCTGGAGTATGATGGCGCGCTAAATTTTGCCGCTGCTCATTTTTTGTCGCGGCAATGGCCCATTTCGTTATAAACGCGCCTGTTCGCGCCTTCAGTTTTACTAAGCCATGGCAAAAGAACACACTGACCGCACCACGCTGGATCTGTTTGCAAACGAGCGTCGGCCCGGTCGACCGAAAACCAGTCCGCTATCGCGTGATGAACAGCTGCGCATCAATAAGCGCAATCAACTGAAACGTGACAAAGTGCGCGGGCTGCGCCGTGTCGAACTCAAAATGACCAGCGAAGCCGTGGATGCGTTAAATACGCTGGCTGAGCAGCGCAACATCAGCCGCAGCGAACTGATTGAACAAATGCTGCTGGCGCAACTCAAACTGGACTGAATCGCGCAAAGCGCACGCAGAAGCAAATCGCGCGGCTTTTCAAGTTCCGCCCTTTTGCTCGCTCTGCTATCATTCGCTTACTTGTGCGCTCTGCGCATGCATCTCATTATCAGGATTTAAGAGGTTATTTACCCCATGGCAATCGTAGGCATCTTCTTTGGCAGCGATACCGGCAACACCGAAAACATTGCAAAAATGATCCAGAAACAACTGGGCAAAGACGTTGCGGAAGTGCATGACATTGCCAAGAGCACTAAAGAAGATCTGGAAGCATTCGACATTCTGCTGCTGGGTATTCCAACCTGGTACTACGGCGAAGCGCAGTGCGACTGGGATGACTTCTTCCCGACGCTGGAAGAGATCGATTTTAACGGCAAGCTGGTGGCGCTTTTCGGCTGCGGCGACCAGGAAGATTACGCAGAATATTTCTGCGACGCGATGGGCACCATTCGCGACATCATCGAGCCGAATGGCGCGGTGATCGTGGGTCACTGGCCGACCGAAGGCTATCACTTTGAAGCCTCTAAAGGCCTGGCAGACGATAAACACTTCCTTGGTCTGGCTATTGATGAAGATCGTCAGCCAGAACTTACCAGCCAGCGCGTGGACGCCTGGGTTAAACAGATCTATGACGAACTGCAGCTGCAGGCGATCATCGAAGCCTGATTACCCACATACTCAATGTGGGCGCTGGCTCACATTGAGTAAATGTTTTTTCCTATAGAAATAATAGCTACAGCTTTTTAACTTTTATCTCCGATTCTGTACAATACCCACATCGGTTATCTGCTTATTTCTGCCGTGAGGTCATGAAGTTAGCGAAATGATAACGAACCTCCTGTATTTCTCCGCCCGGTGCCGTTACGTATCTTCTTACAGCCCGTGTTGATCTCAGGCGTTTCCCTCGGTTTTCATTTCAATACTTCACCTCTATAATGAGACGCAAATGAGAACAGACACCGAACGACATTCAAGGCAAGGCGCCTCAAGTAACCAGCAAAGTAACAGGACAATATCCGCATGACTGACAACAACACCGCATTAAAGAAGGCTGGCCTGAAAGTCACGCTGCCCAGACTTAAAATTCTGGAAGTGCTTCAGGAACCTCAGTGCCATCACGTCAGCGCGGAAGATCTTTATAAACGCCTGATCGATATGGGCGAAGAGATTGGTCTGGCTACCGTTTATCGTGTACTTAACCAGTTTGACGATGCGGGCATCGTGACGCGTCACAACTTTGAAGGCGGGAAATCGGTTTTCGAACTGACCCAGCAGCAGCATCACGATCATCTGATCTGCCTCGACTGCGGCAAAGTGATCGAGTTCAGCGATGAGTCGATCGAAGCGCGCCAGCGGGATATCGCAACCCGCCACGGCATCAAGCTGACTAACCACAGTCTTTATCTCTACGGTCACTGTGCGCTGGGCGATTGCCGCGAAGACGAAACGCTCCACGACCAGTAAAAATGTGCTATGCAGTCATTCTAAAAGCCGGTATGTCTACCGGCTTTTTTATGCGCCTCAGGCAACCAGGGTTTCATGAAGGTAGCGCCAGCGGGGAACGGACGTGCTGCAGTCCAGAATTGCCAGCGAGATACGCGTCTGATCGCTGCCGTTCATCATCTGCAGTTCACGGTACTGAATGGTGACTTCATCTTTTTGCTGCGAGATGACGGCGTGCTCGCTGGTAGCGATGCGCATTCCTTCGCGTCGTCCCTGCAGCTGGCGGAACAGATCTTCAGTCTGGTTCAGATCGAGCAGCCTGCCCTGCGGCGTCACCATGCGGAAGTCGGGATGGAAATGCGACAGCAGCAGATGGAAAGTGTCATCCCCACCTGAAGGCTGGTTGAATATACGTTCGATTAACTGATGTAAAACCACTACGCTGTGTTTTGCTTCCTGACCAAGAGCTGTCATCATTTCTCCTTCTTATGCCCGCATAGCCTCTTTAAAGAGCGAATAGCCTACCTGAAAAAAAGAAATTCACAGCTGGAAACTGATTAATTTTCGTTAACTCAGATAACTCCCAGCGCGGCCTGATAAAAGCTGATTATTTACAACAGCACAAAAAAACGTCTAAGTGCAGATTGCAGCCATAAAAAAGGGCGATTGCTCGCCCTTTTATGATCTTATGATGGCGTTGATTTAAAAATCTAATCGCCGATTTTCGCCCAGGTATCACGTAAACCAACGGTGCGGTTAAACACCAGATGGTTGGGACGCGAGTAGCGACTGTCGGCGCAGAAATAGCCTTCGCGCTCAAACTGATAAGGCGCTTCCGGGGTGGCATTCTGCAGGCCCGGCTCGACGAATCCCTGACGGATCTCTAATGAGTTCGGATTGATGGTCGTCAGGAAATCCTCTTCCGCACCCGGATTCGGCACGCTGAACAGGCGATCGTAGAGACGGAATTCCGCTGGCAGCGCATGGTCCGCAGAGACCCAGTGGATTACCCCTTTCACCTTGCGGCCATCAGCCGGATCTTTGCTTAAGGTATCGACGTCGCAGGTGCAGTAGATGCAGGTGATATTGCCTTCTTCATCTTTAGCAACGCGTTCGGCGCGGATTACATAAGCATTGCGCAGACGAACTTCTTTGCCCAGCACCAGGCGCTTGTACTGCTTGTTGGCTTCTTCTCGGAAGTCAGCGCGGTCGATCCACACCTCACGGCCAAAAGGCACATCGCGAGTGCCCATTTCAGGCTTGTTCGGATGGTTCGGCATAGTGATGGTTTCATTATGACCGGCCGGCAGGTTTTCAATCACCACCTTCAGCGGATCGAGCACCGCCATGGCGCGCGGCGCGTTTTCGTTCAGATCGTCGCGAATGCAGGACTCCAGCGACGCCATCTCCACCACGTTGTCCTGTTTGGTTACGCCGATACGGCGGCAGAATTCGCGGATCGAAGCGGCAGTGTAGCCGCGACGGCGCAGACCAGACACGGTCAGCATGCGCGGATCGTCCCAGCCCTCTACCACGTTTTCGCTGACCAGCTGCGTCAGCTTACGTTTCGACATCACCGCATATTCGAGGTTAAGGCGGGAGAACTCATACTGGCGCGGATGCACCGGAATAGAGATGTTGTCCAGCACCCAGTCATACAGACGGCGGTTATCCTGGAACTCCAACGTACAGAGCGAATGGGTGATATTTTCCAGCGCATCGGAGATGCAGTGCGTAAAGTCATACATCGGATAGATGCACCACTTTTTGCCGGTCTGATGATGCTCGGCAAACTTAATGCGGTAGAGCACCGGGTCGCGCATTACGATAAAGCTGGAGGCCATATCGATTTTGGCGCGCAGGCAGGCTTTGCCCTCGGCGAATTCGCCGTTGCGCATTTTCTCAAACAGCGCCAGGTTCTCTTCTACGCTGCGATCGCGGTATGGGCTGTTTTTACCCGGCGCGGTCAGGGTGCCGCGATATTCGCGGATCTCTTCCGGCGTCAGTTCGTCAACGTAGGCCAGACCTTTATTGATCAGTTCAACCGCGTAGTGATAAAGCTGATCGAAGTAATCTGAGGAATAACGAACCTCCCCACTCCACTCAAAGCCCAGCCACCGCACGTCGCGCTTGATGGATTCAACGAACTCCATATCTTCTTTAACCGGGTTGGTATCGTCGAAACGCAGGTTGCACTGACCCTGATAGTCCTGAGCGATGCCGAAGTTCAGGCAGATCGATTTTGCATGGCCAATATGCAGATAGCCATTAGGCTCAGGCGGGAAACGGGTATGCACGCTGTTGTGCTTGCCGCTCGCCAAATCTTCGTCAATGATCTGACGAATAAAGTTAGTTGGGCGGGCTTCAGCCTCACTCATCTCTCAATCCTCAATACGTATAGCGGGTGGTTTGTACCACGAAGTAACGGAGTATGATCCACAAAGCGCCGAAGGGAAACAACCGGTTTGTTAAGGCGATAAAACGAAAAAAGGCAGGAATTGCTTCCTGCCTGCTTTTTTTTACGTCGCCGCGGTTAAGGACTTAGCCTTTTACCTCGTAAAGCGGAGTTTCTCCGGCCACTACCGCGCCGGTCGCCAGCAGCGTCAGGCCGACGAAATCCTCACTGTTGCTGACCACGACCGGACTGATCATCGAGCGCGCGTTGGCGTTCAGGAAATCGAGATCCATTTCCAGCACCGGCTGTCCCGCCGAAACCAGCGCGCCCTCTTCCACCAGCCGGGTAAAGCCTTTGCCACCCAGCGCCACGGTATCGAGGCCCATATGCACCACAACCTCCACGCCGCTGCTGGTTTCCAGACAGAAAGCATGATTGGTGTCGAAAATCTTCACCACCGTACCTGCGGCTGGCGCCACCACCACTTTACCCGTCGGTTTGATTGCCAGTCCCTCACCCACCGCCTTGCTGGCGAAGGCTTCGTCAGGCACAGCGTCAAGGGCGACAACGTTGCCACTTACCGGCGCCAGCAGCGTTGCAATCACCTTGCTGTCGCGATTCAACGCCGCCTGCGGTTTTACTACCGGTGCCGCAGCGGCGGTAGACGCGCCGCCCGCCGATGCGACTGGCCCTTTTGTCAGCACCTTTTTCATTGCGGTGGCGATGCTTTCCGCCTGGGTGCCGACAATCACCTGCACGCTCTGTTTGTTCAGGCGAATTACGCCTGACGCGCCCAGGTGTTTGGCGACCGATTCATTCACCTGTGACGAGTCTTTCACGTTCAGACGCAGGCGAGTAATACAGGCGTCAATGCCGGTCAGGTTGTCGGAGCCGCCGACTGCGCCGATATAGCGACGCGCCAGCGATTCGGTTGCGCTCTCGCCGTTGTCGGTGTTGTCGACGTTAACGTCGTAGCCGTCCGTTTCATCGCCCGCTACCGCCAGCTCGCGGCCCGGCGTCATCAGGTTGAATTTCTTAATCGTGAAGCGGAATACCACATAGTAGAGCGCAAAGAAGACGATGCCCTGCGGGATCAGCATCCACCAGTGGGTCGCCAGCGGGTTGCGGCTCGACAGCACCATATCCACCAGACCGGCGCTAAAGCCGAAACCGGCGATCCAGTGCATGCTGGCGGCGATAAAGACAGAGATACCGGTCAGCACTGCGTGAATCACATAGAGCACCGGCGCCACGAACATAAAAGAGAACTCCAGCGGCTCGGTAATGCCGGTGAAGAAGGCCGCAAAGGCCGCGGCCAGCATAATACTGCCGACTTTAACGCGGTTTTCTGGACGCGCGCAGTGGTAGATCGCCAGCGCCGCACCGGGCAGACCGAACATCATAATCGGGAAGAAGCCCGCCTGATAGCGTCCCGTGATGCCGACAATGCCGGTGCCGTTAGCGATAGACTGCGCGCCGCCGAGGAACTTAGGAATATCGTTGATACCTGCGACGTCGAACCAGAATACCGAGTTAAGCGCATGATGCAGGCCAACCGGGATCAGCAGACGGTTAAAGAAGGCGTAGACGCCTGCGCCGACGGAACCCAGCTTCTGGATATGTTCGCCAAAGCTCACCAGTCCGTTAAAGATCAGCGGCCAGATGTACATCAGAATGAACGCCACCGCGATCATCAGGAATGAGACGAGGATAGGTACCAGGCGTCTTCCGCTGAAGAATGAGAGCGCCTTCGGCAGTTCGACATGGCTAAAGCGGTTATAGACCTCCGCTGAGATAATACCCACCATAATGCCGACAAACTGGTTTTCGATTTTGCCGAAGGCGGCGGGCACCTGATCAAGCGGTATTTTTTGGATCATCGATACGGCTGCCGGCGAGCAGAGCGTCGTCACCACCAGGAAACCGACGAAGCCGGTCAGCGCCGCTGCGCCATCTTTATCTTTTGACAGCCCATACGCCACGCCGATAGCAAATAGTACGGACATATGCTCAATAATGGCCGCACCTGATTTTATCAGCAGCGCGGCGAGCGCGTTGCTTGCGCCCCAGGCGTCCGGGTCAAGCCAGTAGCCGACCCCCATCAATATTGCCGCTGCCGGCAGGGTCGCTACCGGCACCATTAACGCGCGGCCAACCTTTTGTAAGTAACCTAACATTTGTCCTTTCCCCCTATGAGACTGACTTGTCGCCCTGCGCCGCTTGCTTTTTATTGTCAGCCGCAGGGGTTGAATGACACTACACTTCACGTTGCGCAGTGTAATGACAAATTAATTCGTCTCGCAAATTATAAGCGTCTCATCTGTGATAATTATCACCAAAAAGCACCGATAACCACGTAGACGTCTGGCGAACGACCCCAACTTATTTTATGATAAAAAATATCAAGACGTAGCGACCGCATAACGAAACTGTTTTACGTTTACAGCGTGAAGATGACCGCAGCGGTTACTGCATCGCCCCTTTTCTTTTCTCAGAATGAGGTGAAACATGCGACTTATCCCTTTAGCTACCCCTACGCAGGTCGGTAAGTGGGCAGCCCGTCATATCGTTAACCGTATTAATGCCTTTAACCCCACCGCAGACCGCCCCTTCGTTTTAGGTTTGCCGACGGGCGGTACACCGCTGGAAGCGTATAAGCATCTTATTGAGATGCACAAAGCGGGCCAGGTCAGCTTTAAGCATGTCGTCACCTTCAATATGGACGAATATGTCGGCCTGCCGAAAGAGCATCCGGAAAGCTATCACAGCTTTATGTACCGTAATTTTTTCGATCACGTTGATATTCAACCAGAAAATATCAATCTTCTGAATGGCAATGCGCCAGATATTGACGCAGAATGTCGCCAGTATGAAGAGAAGATTCGCGCACTGGGTAAAATCCACCTGTTTATGGGCGGCGTTGGCAATGACGGTCATATCGCCTTCAACGAACCCGCCTCTTCGCTGGCCTCACGCACCCGCATTAAAACGCTGACGCACGACACCCGCATGGCGAATTCGCGCTTCTTTAACGGCGATGTGGATCAGGTGCCGAAATATGCGCTGACCGTGGGCGTCGGCACGCTGCTGGATGCGGAAGAAGTGATGATTCTGGTGACCGGCCATGTTAAAGCGCAGGCATTACAGGCCGCTGTCGAAGGCAACGTCAATCATATGTGGACCATCAGCTGCCTGCAGCTGCATGCAAAATCAGTGGTGGTATGCGATGAACCCGCCACCATGGAACTGAAAGTGAAAACCGTTAAATATTTCCGCGAAATGGAAGCGGAAAATATGAAAGGCGTGTAAGACGATGTTGTAAATGCCCGCCGCCTCGATCTGGCGGGCTCAGCCGGGAGAACCAAGATGTACGCATTAGTAAACGGCCGAATTTATACTGGTCATGAAATTCTGGATAACCACGCGGTGGTTATTGCCGATGGGCTGATCGAACGCGTCTGTCCACGCGATGCGCTGCCCGCTGATATTGCGCAGCGCGACGTTTCAGGCGCGCTGATCGCTCCCGGCTTTATTGACTTACAGCTTAACGGCTGCGGCGGCGTGCAGTTTAATGACGACATCGACGCGCTGAGCGTCGAGACGCTGGAAATCATGCAGCGCGCCAACGAAAAATCGGGCTGCACCAGCTTCCTGCCAACGCTTATCACCAGCAGCGACGAACTGATGAAGCGCGCTATTGACACCATGCGCGCTTACAAACGCAAATATCAGCATCAGGCGCTGGGCCTGCATCTGGAAGGTCCCTGGCTGAATAAGGCCAAGAAAGGCACGCATAATCCCGATTTGATTCGCCTGCCCGACCCGTCGCTGGTGCGGTATTTGTGCGACAACGCCGACGTTATCACCAAAGTGACGCTGGCGCCGGAAAACGCCGGCGACGAGGTAATTCGTCAGCTGACGCAGGCGGGCATTATCGTCTCTGCGGGTCACTCCAACGCCACCTATGATGAAGCCAAAGCGGGTTTCCGCGCCGGCGTCACCTTCGCGACCCATCTCTATAACGCCATGCCCGCTTTCGCCGGTCGTGAGCCGGGCCTGATTGGCGCGCTGTTTGATGCGCCCGACGTTTATTGCGGCATTATTGCAGATGGGTTACACGTCCATTACGCTAACGTACGCAATGCCAAACGCATCAAGGGCGATAAGCTGGTGCTGGTTACCGACGCCACCGCGCCCGCAGGCGCCGAAATTGATAAATTCATTTTCGCTGGCAAAACAATATACTATCGCAATGGCCTGTGCGTGGACGAGAACGGAACGCTGAGCGGCTCCGCCATTACCATGATTGAATCAGTACGCAACGCCGTCGAACATGTCGGCATCGCACTGGATGAAGCGCTGCGTATGGCGACCCTCTACCCGGCACAGGCAATGGGCGTGGAAAAACAGCTGGGCACTGTCGAAGCGGGAAAAGTCGCAAACCTGACTGTTTTTACGCGTGATTTCAAAATCACTAAGACGTTTGTCAATGGAGACGACGTCCTGAGCGAGTAAGCACTGAATGACCACTGGCGGCCAGACACAAATAGGAAATGTCGATCTTGTCAAGCAACTCAACAGCGCAGCCGTTTACCGGCTAATCGATCAGCAAGGCCCCATTTCGCGCATTCAGATTGCTGAACTCAGCCAGCTTGCGCCCGCCAGCGTCACTAAAATTACCCGCCAGCTTATCGAGCGCGGCCTGATTAAAGAGGTGGATCAACAGGCATCCACCGGCGGTCGCCGCGCCATTTCCATCGTTACCGAAACGCGAAATTTCCACGCTATCGGCGTCCGGCTCGGCCGTAATGACGCCACGCTGACGCTTTTCGACCTCAGCGGCAAGTCGCTGGCGCAGGAAGATTATGCGCTGCCGGAGCGTACTCAGGAGACGCTGGAACACGCGCTGTTTGCCGCTATCGACAGCTTTATTGCGACCCACCAGCGTAAGATCCGCGAACTGATCGCGATCTCGGTGATCCTGCCTGGCCTGGTCGATCCGATAAACGGCGTGATCCGCTATATGCCGCATATCACCGTCAGCCACTGGCCGCTGGTGGCCGGCTTGCAAAATCGCTTCAAGGTTACCAGCTTCGTCGGTCACGATATTCGCAGCCTGGCGCTGGCGGAGCACTACTTTGGTGCGAGCCGCGACTGCGCCGACTCGATCCTGGTGCGACTGCATCGCGGCACCGGCGCGGGCATTATCGCTAACGGCCATATTTTTCTCGGCAGCAACGGCAACGTAGGCGAAATTGGTCATATTCAGGTCGATCCGCTCGGTGAGCGCTGCCACTGCGGCAATTTCGGCTGTCTGGAGACCATCGCCGCGAACGGCGCGATTGAAAACCGCGTGCGTCATCTGCTCAGTCAGGGCTACCCTAGCGTTCTGACGCAGGATGCCTGCCAGATTGGACAAATTTGCAAAGCCGCTAATCAGGGCGATGCGCTGGCCTGCGAAGTCATCGAATATGTCGGCCGCTATCTTGGTAAAGCGATCGCCATTGCGATTAACCTGTTCAACCCGCAAAAAGTAGTGCTGGCGGGTGAAATCACCGACGCAGAAAAAGTGCTGTTTCCGGCTATTGAAGGTTGTATTAATACGCAAGCGCTCAACGCCTTCCGCAAAAATTTGCCGGTGGTGCGTTCCGAGCTCGATCATCGTTCAGCGATAGGCGCTTTTGCTCTGGCAAAACGCGCCATGCTTAACGGCATTTTGCTGCAACATTTACTGGAAGAGTAAACGCGAACCGGACTGAATCTATGACGATAAAAAGCGTAATTTGCGATATTGACGGCGTGTTAATGCATGACAACACCGCCGTTCCCGGCGCGAAGGAATTTTTGCAGCGTATCCTGCAAAAAGAGATGCCGCTGGTGGTGCTGACCAACTATCCCTCGCAGACCGCGCAGGATCTGGCGAACCGCTTCGCCAACGCCGGCGTTGAGGTGCCCGATTCGGTGTTTTATACCTCGGCGATGGCAACCGCCGATTTCCTCCGCCGTCAGGAAGGCAAGAAAGCCTACGTGGTTGGCGAAGGCGCGCTGATCCACGAACTCTATAAAGCGGGCTTTACCATTACCGACGTCAATCCCGATTTCGTTATCGTTGGCGAGACGCGCTCCTTCAACTGGGAGATGATGCATAAGGCTGCCTTTTTCGTTGCCAGCGGCGCGCGCTTTATCGCCACCAATCCCGATACGCACGCGCGCGGCTTTGTGCCCGCCTGCGGCGCGCTCTGTGCCGGGATCGAAAAAATCTCTGGCCGTCGCCCTTTTTACGTTGGCAAACCCAGTCCGTACATTATGCGCGCCGCGCTGAATAAGATGCAGGCTCACTCCGAAGAGACAGTAATCGTCGGCGATAACCTGCGCACCGATATCCTGGCTGGATTTCAGGCGGGGCTGGAAACCGTTCTGGTGCTCTCCGGCGTCTCAACGCTGAGCGATATTGACGCGATGCCTTTCCGTCCCGACTGGATTTACCCTTCTGTGGCCGATATCGACCTGTTTTAAATCTTCTCTCTGCGCCGCCTGCTGACGGGAGGCGCTTATCTTTCCGAGCCCCCCTCCCACTGCTTATTTTTTGTTCATTTCTTGGCATCCATTGCCGATCCATCAATGAAAAGCGCGATTAATTAAACATTATTCAATTTTAATGCCTGAGCAACATTCTTTTTATCAGTAAAAAGCGAATATGCTTGCATTGCCCACATGAAATAGCGCATTTTCTTATACATCACGCAGCCGCTGGCTGCCGGACAAGGCAACGATAACATCGCCGACAGGCGAGCTCAGGAGTCAGAATATGTGTTCTATTTTTGGTGTGTTGGATCTGAAAAGCGATCCGGTTGAACTGCGTAAAAAAGCGCTGGAGAGTTCTCGCCTGATGCGTCACCGCGGGCCGGACTGGTCTGGCGTGTATGCCGACGATAAAGCGATCCTCGCGCATGAGCGTCTGTCCATCGTCGACGTTAACAACGGCGCCCAGCCGTTGTACAACGCCGATCGCACCCATGTTCTGGCGGTTAACGGTGAGATCTACAACCATCAGGCGCTGCGCGCCGAGCTGAGCGATCGCTACCAGTTCCAGACCGGCTCCGACTGTGAAGTTATTCTGGCACTCTACCAGGAAAAAGGGGTCGATTTCCTTGACGAGCTGCAGGGCATGTTCGCTTTTATCCTGTGGGACAGCGAAAAGCAGCAGTATCTGATCGGCCGCGACCATATCGGCATCATCCCGCTCTATATGGGTAACGATGAACATGGCAACCTTTTTGTCGCCTCTGAAATGAAAGCGCTGGTGCCGGTGTGCCGCTCAATTAAAGAGTTCCCCCCGGGAAGCTATCTCTCCAGCACCGACGGCGAGATCCGTCGTTACTGGCAGCGTGACTGGATGGAGTATGCCGCGGTAGAACACAACACCACCGATGCCGCAGGCCTGAAGCATGCGCTGGAAGAGTCGGTGAAAAGCCACCTGATGTCAGACGTACCTTACGGCGTACTGCTCTCCGGCGGGCTGGACTCCTCGATTATCTCGGCGGTGACTAAACGCTTTGCCGCGAAACGCGTCGAAGATCAGGACAAGAGCGACGCCTGGTGGCCGCAGCTGCACTCTTTCGCGGTCGGTCTGGAAGGATCGCCGGATCTGAAAGCGGCGAAAGCGGTGGCAGAACACCTGGGTACGGTGCACCACGAAATTCACTTTACCGTACAGGAAGGGCTGGATGCGATTCGCGATGTGATCTATCACATTGAAACCTATGACGTTACTACCATTCGCGCCTCAACGCCTATGTACCTGATGTCGCGTAAAATCAAGGCGATGGGCATCAAGATGGTGCTTTCCGGTGAGGGCGCGGATGAGGTGTTCGGCGGCTATCTCTACTTCCATAAAGCGCCGAACGCCAAAGAGTTTCATGAAGAGAACGTGCGTAAACTGCTGGCGCTGCATATGTACGACTGCGCACGCGCCAACAAAGCGATGTCCGCCTGGGGTGTGGAAGCGCGCGTGCCCTTCCTCGACAAGAAATTCCTCGACGTGGCGATGCGCATCAACCCGCAGGACAAGATGTGCGGCAGCAACGGCAAGATGGAAAAACACATCCTGCGTGAATGCTTCTCCTCTTATCTGCCGGAAAGCGTCGCCTGGCGTCAGAAAGAGCAGTTCTCAGACGGCGTGGGCTACAGCTGGATCGATACGCTGAAAGAGGTCGCGGCGAAGCAGATAAGCGATCAGCAACTGGCGACCGCGCACTTCCGCTTCCCGTACAACACGCCGGCATCGAAAGAGGCTTACCTCTATCGCGAAATCTTTGAAGAGCTGTTCCCGCTGCCAAGCGCGGCGGAGTGTGTGCCTGGCGGTCCGTCGGTCGCCTGCTCCTCCGCGAAAGCGATTGAATGGGATGAAGCGTTCAAATCAATGGACGATCCTTCAGGCCGCGCAGTGGGTGTGCATCAGTCCGCTTATAAATAAGTAAAATAAGTGATAATAAAGGGGTCTTGCGAGACCCCTTTTTTTTAGCTTTGATGCGGTTACGATCAAAATTTGCCGAATAATTCATCAGCCTGGTTACAAGCCAGACAAACAGGCGCGCGGAGGCGAAAAACGGCAAAAAATGTGTTGACGCTCCACAACTCAATACGCATAATGCGCCCCGCAACGCCGATGAAGGTAACGCGTAAAAAGATGGCTACGTAGCTCAGCTGGTTAGAGCACATCACTCATAATGATGGGGTCACAGGTTCAAATCCCGTCGTAGCCACCATCTTTTTTTGCGGGAGTGGCGAAATTGGTAGACGCACCAGATTTAGGTTCTGGCGCCGCAAGGTGTGCGAGTTCAAGTCTCGCCTCCCGCACCATTTCAGTCTTCGGCAGCCGGATGGGGTATCGCCAAGCGGTAAGGCACCGGTTTTTGATACCGGCATTCCCTGGTTCGAATCCAGGTACCCCAGCCAATCCGATGCACTCTCGTGGATACGAGTCGACAGATGGGATATCGCCAAGCGGTAAGGCACCGGTTTTTGATACCGGCATTCCCTGGTTCGAATCCAGGTATCCCAGCCATCATCGGATGCAGTAAGCAGTACTTTTGGCTACGTAGCTCAGCTGGTTAGAGCACATCACTCATAATGATGGGGTCACAGGTTCAAATCCCGTCGTAGCCACCAAATTATTGGGGTATCGCCAAGCGGTAAGGCACCGGATTCTGATTCCGGCATTCCGAGGTTCGAATCCTCGTACCCCAGCCATACAAAGACAATTTGAACAGACACTATTGGGGTGTCGCCAAGCGGTAAGGCACCGGATTCTGATTCCGGCATTCCGGGGTTCGAATCCCTGCACCCCAGCCAAATTGCACAACAGGCCCGCTTTTGCGGGCTTTGTTGTTTTTGTCGTCTGCTATCTCTTTTCAAACAGCAACGTTGCTGCTCACCGGCTAAAGAGTCTCTTCCCAAAAAGCAAAGCGTCCCGCGACAGGGTCGTTGCGGGACGAGCGGTTATGGATGACGAACAGCGACTTTGCATCGGGGAGAGGCTCTGCGGCCGCGCACGAACGCCGCAGCCGCTCTCACCTACGAAAATGCAGCCTGCGTCTACAACCCCAGCGCGTACCGCAGCACTTTACGCTTCAGCGCCCCCGAACGCTCCGCCGCAATCAGCCCCAGGTTGCGCGCAAACTTCAGCGGTGGCAGTCGGTTGCTAAAGGCGAAATAGAAGAGATCCATTCCGCCCTGCATCAGCAAATTATCCCGCCGGCGCTGTGACTGATAACGACGCAGCACGTTCTCCGAGGCCCACTCCTGCGCATTGCTGCGCGCCTCCACCAGCACCTCCACCAGCGCGTCCACGTCGCGATAGCCAAGGTTGACGCCCTGCCCCGCCAGCGGGTTGATGGTGTGCGCTGCGTCGCCGATCAACGCCAGCCCCGGCAGCACATAACGCTGCGCATGGCGCCGCACCAGCGGAAAGCCGCCCGCCGCATGCGCTTTAAAACGCCCCAGCCGCGCCGGAAACGTCGCGGCGATCTCTTTTTCCAGCTGCGGCATCGGCATCGCCTGCAGCTGGCGAATGCGCGCCGGTGCGTCATACCACACCAGCGAGGCGCGATTATCATACAGCGGCAGAAACGCGCGTGGCCCCTGCGGCGTAAACTGCTGCCAGGTGGAGTCGCCTGCCGGATGTTCGCAGGTGACGCTGATAAGCAAACAGGATTGCGCATAGCTCCAGCCCTGAATCCCAATGCCCGCCATCTGCCGCACCTGCGAGTTCGCGCCGTCGGCGCCGACCACCAGCCGCGTATGCAGCGCCTCGCCGTCGCTGAGATCGAGCCGCCAGCCGCCGTTCTCCTGTTGCAGGCAGGAGAGCGTCGCGGGACAGCGCAGCTGAATATCGAGCTGCTCCATCCTTTCCCACAGCGCGCGCTGCAGAACGTTATTCTCGACCATAAAGCCCAGCTCTGGCAGACCCAGCGACGCGGCATCGAAACTGACGTGGGCCGTTTGCCACTCCCAGGTTTCCAGCTTGCGATAGGGCGCGCAGCGCATCGCCTGGACGCGCGGCCAGACGTCGAGCTGCTTCAGCAGCCCTGCCGAGGCGCTGCCAATCGCGGAGATACGCACGTCGGGATCGCTGTCGGGGTCAAAAGGCGCAGGCTCCGCGCGCTCCACGACCGCGACGCGAAACTGCTGAAGCGCCAGACCGCACGCCAGCGCTGCGCCGACCATGCCGCCGCCTACCACCACCACATCAAAGCGGTTATCCTGCATTGCTTATCTCCTTCTGCTCTTTACCCGCCGCGTAAGACGGGATAACTGGCGCAAAGTGTACCGGAAAAACGCCCGGCCGGCAGAAATGCCCGGCAAGGACGGAGAGAATGGTCAGCGTTCGCGTCTCTTCAGGGTCGCTGTATGCGAAGTATGACGGCGATGCGCTGGTCACAACAGCGTCAAAGCATTACAATACGCGCCCTGCACTTCACTGCACTGAATCAATGGCTAGTTCGACAATGAAAAAACTGCATATCAAAACCTGGGGCTGTCAGATGAATGAGTACGATTCATCCAAGATGGCTGACCTGCTGAACAGCACCCACGGCTACACGCTGACCGAGGATGCTGACGAGGCGGACGTTCTGCTGCTCAATACCTGCTCTATTCGCGAAAAGGCGCAGGAAAAAGTTTTCCACCAGTTAGGCCGCTGGAAGACCTTAAAAGAGCGCAACCCTGATTTGATTATCGGTGTCGGCGGCTGCGTGGCGTCGCAGGAAGGGGATCATATTCGCCAGCGCGCCAGCTACGTGGATATCGTATTCGGCCCGCAAACCCTGCATCGCCTGCCGGAAATGATCAACAGCGTGCGCGGCAGCAAAAGCCCGATCGTGGATATCAGCTTCCCGGAAATCGAAAAATTTGACCGTCTGCCGGAACCCCGCGCGGAAGGCCCGACCGCGTTCGTCTCTATCATGGAAGGCTGCAACAAATACTGCACCTTCTGCGTAGTGCCCTATACGCGCGGCGAAGAAGTCAGTCGTCCATGCGACGATATTCTGCTGGAGATCGCCCAGCTGGCGGCGCAGGGCGTGCGTGAAGTCAACCTGCTGGGCCAGAACGTAAACGCCTACCGCGGCGCGACCTTTGACGGTGAAATCTGCACCTTCGCCGAGCTGCTGCGCCTGGTGGCCGCCATTGACGGCATCGATCGCATTCGCTTTACCACCAGCCACCCGATCGAGTTCACTGACGACATTATCGAAGTGTACCGCGATACGCCGGAGCTGGTGAGCTTCCTGCACCTGCCGGTACAGAGCGGCGCGGACCGCATTTTAACGCTGATGAAACGCGCGCATACCGCGCTGGAGTATAAAGCGATTATCCGTAAGCTGCGCGCCGCACGTCCGGATATCCAGATCAGCTCTGACTTTATCATCGGCTTCCCTGGCGAAACCCAGCAGGATTTCGAACAGACCATGAAGCTGATCGCCGACGTCAACTTCGACATGAGCTTCAGCTTCATCTACTCTGCGCGTCCCGGTACGCCAGCGGCAGACCTGCCGGATGACGTCTCGGAAGAAGAGAAAAAGCAGCGTCTCTATATTCTGCAGGACCGCATCAATCAGCAGGCGATGGCCTGGAGCCGCCGTATGCTCGGCACCGTACAGCGTATTCTGGTGGAAGGCACCTCGCGTAAAAATGTGATGGAGCTGTCGGGCCGCACCGAGACCAACCGCGTGGTGAACTTCGAAGGTTCGCCGGAGATGATCGGTAAATTTGTCGATGTAGAGATCGTTGACGTCTACACTAACTCGCTGCGCGGCAAAGTGGTGCGCACCGAGGATGAGATGGGGCTGCGCATTGTAGAAAGCCCGGCATCGGTTATCGCGCGCACGCGCAAAGAGAACGAAATCGGCGTCGGCACCTTCCAGCCTTGATACGCTCTTCCGTCAGCGGCGGCGCCCACTGCGTCGCCGCTCTTTTCTTCTGTCCGCCCTTGGTTTCTGGACGCGCGACCCAAATATCATTAGCTACGCTTGCGCCCCGGCGACATGCCATAAATACTTTCTTAAAATGCCGTCGTTAATCAACCCGGCATCAGTACCCATTCTAACTGGCCCTGAGTGACCCAAAGGATTCGTTTGAATATCGAAACTCGTGAAATCACCCTTGAACCGGCTGATAACCGCCGACTGATGAGCCTGTGCGGTCCATTTGACGACAACGTGAAACAGCTTGAGCGTCGTCTGGGCATTGAGATCAACCGTCGCGACAATAACTTTAAGCTGGTTGGCCGCGCGCTCTGCGTTAACGCCGCCGAAGATATTCTGCGTACGCTCTATGTCGATACCGCGCCGGTACGCGGCACCATCCCGGATATCGATCCAGAACAGATTCATCTGGCGATTAAAGAGAGCCGCGTGCTGGAGCAAACCGCCGACAGCGTGCCGGACTACGGCAAGGCCGTCCATATCCAGACCAAGCGTGGCGTAATCAAGCCGCGTACGCCGAATCAGGCGCAGTACATCGCCAATATCCTCGACCACGACATCACCTTCGGCATCGGGCCGGCCGGTACGGGTAAAACCTACCTTGCCGTCGCCGCAGCGGTGGATGCGCTGGAGCGTCAGGAGATTCGCCGAATTCTGCTGACGCGTCCGGCGGTGGAAGCGGGCGAAAAGCTCGGCTTCCTGCCAGGCGATTTGAGCCAGAAGGTCGATCCTTACCTGCGTCCGCTCTATGACGCGCTGTTCGAAATGCTGGGCTTCGAGCGCGTCGAGAAGCTGATGGAGCGCAACGTGATTGAAGTGGCGCCGCTTGCCTATATGCGCGGCCGCACGCTGAACGACGCCTTTATCATTCTTGATGAAAGCCAGAACACCACCATCGAACAGATGAAGATGTTCCTGACGCGTATCGGCTTCAACTCCAAAGCGGTCATCACCGGCGACGTCACGCAGATTGACCTGCCACGCAGCACCAAATCGGGCCTGCGCCACGCTATTGAAGTGCTCTCCGAAGTCGAGGAGCTGAGCTTCAACTTCTTCCAGAGCGAAGACGTGGTACGTCACCCGGTGGTAGCGCGCATCGTAACCGCCTATGAAGCCTGGGAAGAAGCGGACCAGAAACGCCGCGACAGACTGGCGGAAGAGCGGAAACGCGAAGCGCTGGCGGCGCAGAGCGAGGCGCAGGAGAGTAAATGAGCGCGGTAATTCTTGACCTGCAGCTGGCCTGCGAACAGACCGGCGGCCTGCCTGACGAGGCCGCTTTCCAGCGCTGGCTGGAAGCGGCGGTTACCCCTTTTCAGCCAGAAAGCGAAGTCACTATTCGTCTGGTGGACGAGGCGGAGAGCCATGAGCTTAATCTGACTTATCGCGGCAAAGACAAGCCGACCAACGTCCTCTCTTTTCCCTTTGAAGCGCCGCCGGGCATTGAGCTGCCGCTGCTGGGCGACCTGATCATTTGTCGTCAGGTGGTGGAGCAAGAGGCGGAAGAGCAAGGGAAAAGCGTCGAGGCTCACTGGGCTCATATGGTGGTGCACGGCACGCTGCATCTGCTCGGTTACGATCATATCGAAGATGACGAAGCCGAAGAGATGGAAGCGCTGGAGACAGAGATAATGCTTGCTCTTGGTTATCCCGATCCGTACATTTCGGAAAAAGAAGACGCCTGAGCCGCTGGCTCAGATTACCCGACTGTCGGCAAGCACGCCGACAGCAACCCACCTCACCAGAGAGATCTGTAAAAAAACGCCATGAGCGACGACCATTCTCAAAACAGCGATGCACCCAGTAGTAAAAAGGGATTTTTTTCCCTGCTTATCAACCAACTTTTTCACGGCGAACCGCAAAACCGTGATGAACTACTGGAGCTGATCCGCGACTCCGAGCAAAAAGAGCTGATTGACGAAGATACCCGCGACATGCTCGAAGGGGTGCTGGATATTGCAGAGCAGCGCGTGCGCGACATCATGATCCCGCGTTCGCAAATGATTACCCTGAAGCGCAACCAGTCGCTGGATGAGTGCCTTGACGTGATTATCGAGTCTGCGCATTCGCGTTTCCCGGTTATCAGCGAAGACAAAGACCATGTTGAAGGCATTTTGATGGCGAAAGATCTGCTGCCGTTTATGAGCAGCGAATCAGAGCCGTTCAGCATGGAAAAAGTGCTGCGCCCGGCGGTTGTGGTGCCGGAGAGCAAACGCGTCGATCGCATGCTGAAAGAGTTTCGTTCTCAGCGCTACCATATGGCGATCGTTATCGACGAATTCGGCGGCGTTTCCGGCCTGGTCACTATCGAGGATATCCTTGAGCTGATCGTCGGTGAGATCGAAGATGAGTATGATGACGAAGAAGATCGCGATATCCGTCAGCTGAACCGCCAGACCTATACGGTACGCGCCCTGACCCCGATTGAAGATTTCAACGAGGTGTTCGGCACGCAGTTCAGCGATGAAGAAGTGGACACGATTGGCGGACTGGTCATGCAGGGATTTGGCCATCTTCCCGGCCGGGGAGAGAGCATTGACATCGACGGCTATCATTTCAAGGTCGCCATGTCCGACAGCCGTCGCATCATCCAGGTGCATGTAAAAATTCCGGAAAACTCGCCGCTACCCCAACTGGATGACGAATAACTCTATGTCTCTGGCCTCACTTTACCCGCGCCAGCGGGTACGTTTGTTGCTGGCATTGTTGACGGGTGCCCTCGGCACCCTCGCCTTCTCTCCTTATGACTTCTGGCCCGCCTCGCTGCTGTCGCTATGCGGCCTGCAACTGCTGACGCTGGATCGTCGCAACGGTCAGGCCACCGCCATCGGTTTCGCCTGGGGCTTCGGCCTGTTCGGCAGCGGCGTAAACTGGGTCTACGTCAGCATCGCCACTTTTGGCGGCATGCCTGGCCCGGTCAACGTATTCCTGGTGATTCTGCTGGCGGCCTATCTGTCGCTCTATCCGGCGCTGTTCGCCAGCGTGCTTAACCGTTTCTGGCCGCGCGCCACGCTGTGGCGTCTGGCGCTGGCGGCGCCCGCTCTGTGGCAACTCAGCGAGTTCCTGCGCGGCTGGGTGCTGACCGGCTTTCCCTGGCTGCAGTTCGGCTACAGCCAGATCGACGGCCCGCTGAAAGGCTTAGCGCCGCTGGCGGGGGTAGAAACGCTGACCTTCCTGCTGATGGCGATTTCCGGCCTGCTGGCTTACGCTATTCGCCAGCGCAATGCAAAGAGCGCCATCGCTGCGCTGCTGCTGCTGGCGCTGCCCTGGCCGCTGCGTTATATCCACTGGACCCAGCCGCAACCGGCGCGCAGCGTCGAGGTCGCGCTGGTACAGGGCAATATTCCGCAGTCGATGAAGTGGGATCCGCAGGAGCTGCTTAACACGCTGCGTGCCTATAACGGCCTGAGCCAGCCGCTGATGGGCAAAGCGCCGTTGATTATCTGGCCAGAGTCGGCGATTACCGATCTGGAAAGCAACCAGCAACCATTTTTACGTTCGCTGGATGAGGAGCTGCGCGAGCGCGGCAGTTCGCTGATCACTGGCATTGTCGATTCCCGGCTGGAGCAGAATCGCTATCACGACTACAACTCGGTTATCGTGCTGGGCGGCGAGACGCCTTACAGCTATCAGAGCAAGAACCGCTACCAGAAAAACCACCTGGTGCCTTTCGGCGAATTTGTGCCGCTGGAGAGCCTGCTGCGTCCGCTGGCACCCTTCTTCGATCTGCCGATGTCCTCATTCAGCCGCGGCGACTATCTGCAGCGGCAGCTGAGGGCGGCGGGTTACAACCTCACCAGCGCCATCTGTTATGAAATCGTGCTGGGCGAGCAGGTGCGCGCCAACTTCCATCCCGATACCGATTTCCTGCTGACCGTCTCCAACGACGCCTGGTTCGGTCACTCTATCGGTCCCTGGCAGCACTTTCAGATGGCGCGGATGCGCGCGCTCGAACTGGGCCGCCCGCTGCTGCGCAGCACCAATAACGGCGTCACCGCCGTGGTGAACGCGCAGGGCGAGGTTGAAAAAATCCTGCCGCAGTTTATTCGCGGCGTCCTGCTGGATAAGGTGACGCCGACCACTGGCGAAACCCCTTACGCCCATGCTGGTCTCTGGCCGGTCTGGTTGCTGACGCTGTGCGCCGCGCTGCTGGCGCTGTGGCGCCGCAAAGCCTGACCTGCCGTAATGGCGGCGAGCGCCCCTCTCGCCGCCCTCCTCTCCTCTGTTTTCCGCTTGTTTTACGCCCTCATCCCCGATTTTCTGCTGTGCCTGTTAACTGGCACGATGCTTGCTATCAGTAACACAGGTTTCCTGTAAGCCAGGCTGACAGACGGATTAAACGCGCCGTTCTGCACCATTAAAAGGCAGCGTGACGCACCTTTAGCGCGCAACGTCAGAAATACGCCTCAAATTGGTGCGGAACACTTCGCAAAAAAAGAAACTTTTTCGTTTCATAACGTTAACAATCCGCTATGTTAGTGAATATTCTTAGCGCGCTGAAGCGGTGAGATAACAAAAAAAGCAGCAGGAAATACACACAACATCACACATCTGCGCAGTTTATATTCTGCGCAATATCTCTTGAAGGAGTTGGACCATGCAGATACGCAAAGTGGCACTATCACTTTTGCTGGCAGGCGTAGCAGCAGCGGGAGCGGCCCAGGCGGAAGATCTCAGCGGCACCCTGAAGAAAATCAGCGACAGTGGCGTCATCGTCGTGGGGCATCGTGAGTCATCTGTTCCTTTTTCTTATTATGACAACCAGCAAAAAGTTGTGGGCTATTCGCAGGCTTACTCCAACGCCATCGTGGACGCCATTAAAGCGAAGCTGAACAAGCCGGATCTGCAGGTCAAGATGATCCCCGTCACGTCGCAAAACCGTATTCCGCTGCTGCAGAACGGTACCTACGACTTTGAGTGCGGCTCCACCACCAACAACCTTGAGCGCCAGAAACAGGCGGCGTTCTCCGACACCATTTTCGTTATCGGTACGCGTCTGCTGGTGAAAAAAGGCGGCGACATTAAAGATTTCGACGATCTGAAAGGCAAAACCGTGGTTGTCACTTCCGGTACCACGTCAGAAGTGCTGCTGCATAAGCTGAACGACGAGAAAAAGATGGATATGCGCATTATCAGCGCGAAAGACCATGGCGACTCGTTCCGCACGCTGGAAACCGGCCGCGCCGTCGCCTTTATGATGGATGACGCGCTGCTGGCAGGTGAACGCGCCAAAGCGAAGAAACCAGACAACTGGGAGATCGTTGGCACGCCGCAGTCGAAAGAAGCCTATGGCTGTATGCTGCGTAAAGATGACGCCTCATTCAAAACGCTGGTAGACGACACCATCGCTAAAGCGCAGACCTCAGGCGAAGCCGCGAAGTGGTTCGATACCTGGTTCAAGCAGCCGATCCCGCCGAAGAATCTGAACCTGAACTTCGATCTCTCTGCGGATATGCAGACGCTGTTTAAGACGCCGAACGACAAAGCACTTAACTAACAACGACAACAAGGGCGGCCTCGCTGCCCTCTCGATTGCTGAAAACCCGGCGCGGACAGACAAGCTGCTCAGGTCGTTCCCCTGAAGCAGGCCATACAGACGCCGTTCATCAATCTTCAGGGTAGCTTAGCTACCCTTTTTTACCGGAGCTCGTTATGGGTATCGACTGGAACTGGGGCATTTTTCTCGAACAGGCCCCGTTCGGCAACACGACCTACCTTGGCTGGCTGTGGTCCGGATTTCAGGTGACCGTTGCGGTCTCCTGCTGCGCCTGGATTATCGCCTTTCTTGTAGGATCCTTATTCGGCATTTTGCGTACCGTACCTAACCGTCTGCTTTCGACGATCGGCACCTGTTACGTGGAGCTGTTCCGCAACATTCCGCTGATCGTGCAGTTCTTCTTCTGGTATCTGGTGGCGCCGGAGCTGGTGGGAGAAAAGCTTGGCATGTGGTTTAAATCGGAGCTGGATCCCAATATCCAGTTCTTCACCGCGTCCGTCATCTGTCTCGGCCTGTTTACCGCCGCACGCGTCTGCGAGCAGGTACGCGCCGCGATCAACTCGCTGCCGCGCGGGCAAAAGAATGCGGGCCTGGGATGGGCCTGACCCTGCCGCAAACCTATCGCTACGTGCTGCTGCCCAATGCCTACCGCGTGATTGTGCCGCCGATGACCTCGGAAATGCTCAACCTGGTGAAAAACTCCGCTATCGCCTCGACGATTGGGCTGGTGGATATGGCGGCGCAGGCGGGCAAGCTGCTCGACTACTCCGCCCACGCCTACGAGTCCTTTACCGCGATTACGCTGGCCTATATCGCCATTAACCTGGTGATCATGATGATTATGAGTCTGGTGGAGCGCAAGGTGCGCCTGCCGGGTAATCTGGGAGGCAAATAATGTACGCGTTTGACTGGAGTTCTATTCCTCCCAGTCTGCCCTATCTGCTTAACGGCATGGTGATTACGCTCAAGATCACCGTGACCGCGGTGGTGTTCGGCATTATCTGGGGCACGCTGCTGGCGGTGATGCGTCTGTCAACCTTTAAGCCGATCAGCTGGTTCGCCCGGATTTATGTGAACCTGTTCCGTTCTGTCCCGCTGGTAATGGTGCTGCTGTGGTTCTATCTGGTGGTGCCGAGCTTTCTGCAGCAGGTGCTGGGGCTGTCGCCTAAGACAGATATCCGCCTGATTTCAGCAATGATCGCCTTTTCGCTGTTCGAAGCGGCCTACTACTCGGAGATTATTCGCGCCGGTATTCAGAGTATCGCGCGCGGGCAGTCCAACGCCGCGCTGGCGCTGGGTATGACGCACTGGCAGTCGATGCAGCTGATTATTCTGCCGCAGGCGTTCCGCGCCATGGTGCCGCTGCTGCTGACGCAGGGCATCGTGTTGTTTCAGGATACCTCGCTGGTTTACGTGCTGAGCCTGGCTGACTTCTTCCGCACCGCGTCGACTATCGGCGAGCGTGACGGCACCCAGGTGGAAATGGTTCTCTTTGCCGGTCTGGTCTATTTCGCGATCAGCCTGAGCGCTTCGCTGTTGGTCAGCTATCTAAAAAGAAAAAGGACGGTTTAAATGATTAACCTGAAAAACGTTTCTAAGTGGTATGGTCACTTTCAGGTGCTGACCGACTGCACGACCGAAGTCCAGAAAGGGGAAGTGGTCGTGGTGTGCGGGCCGTCAGGCTCGGGCAAATCGACCCTGATTAAAACCGTTAACGGACTGGAGCCGATTCAGCAGGGCACCATTCTGGTGAACGGCACTGAAGTGAACAATAAAAAAACCAACCTTGCGCAGCTGCGCAGCAAAGTCGGCATGGTCTTCCAGCATTTCGAGCTGTTCCCGCACCTCAGCATTATCGATAACCTGGTGCTGGCGCAGGTAAAAGTGCTGAAGCGCGACAAAGCCGCCGCGCGGGAAAAAGGCCTGAAGCTGCTCAATCGCGTGGGGCTTTCCGCCCATGCGCAGAAGTTTCCCGGCCAGCTGTCGGGCGGCCAGCAGCAGCGCGTCGCCATTGCGCGCGCGCTCTGTATGGATCCTATCGCTATGCTGTTCGACGAACCGACCTCGGCGCTCGATCCGGAAATGATCAATGAAGTGCTCGACGTGATGGTGGAGCTGGCGCAGGAAGGGATGACGATGATGGTGGTAACGCACGAAATGGGCTTTGCCCGCAAAGTGGCGAACCGCGTTATCTTTATGGATGAAGGAAAGATTATTGAAGACACGCGTAAAGATGACTTCTTCAATAATCCGCAGTCGGATCGCGCGAAAGAGTTCCTGGCGAAGATTCTGCACTAAAGGTTAGCCTGGCCTTGTAGCTCCGTGATCATGCGGGTGACATGGTCCGATCGCAAAAACGCAAAAAACAGCCTCCCTGCCCGCTCGTCCCGCGACATTCTTGTCGCGGGACGCTTTGCTCTTCGACCCATACCACCCGCTGTTCAAAGCTCCTCAGCGGTCTGAGAGTGTGCCCAGCCTTAGGGTTCAAACGGCTGACGCTGAAACTGATCGTGACCGCACTCAGGGCAGCGCGTTAAGGTCTCCGGCGTGTAAATAGCGCGCGTGAAGTGACACTTCTCGCACACCAGATTGCCCAGTCCTACCACCTCGCCGCTCTGATAAACGCCGTGATGATGCAGATCCTGAAAGACCTCGCGCCACTCCAGCTGACTTTTGTCGGTAATGTCCGCCAGCTCTTTCCACAAACTCTCGCGGATAACGCGCATAAACAGTGAATCATTAACCTTCTCTGGCTGATGGACCTCCTGATAGCTGCGTGCAAACTCCTCTAAATCGCGTCGAACCGCCGCCAGCGCCTGATCGATTTCGCCCGTCGTCGCGGACTCGCTGGCCATCAACTGCTGACGTCGCGATGACACCAGCGCGTCGATATCCCGATCGCCCTGACGCAAACGCTCCGTCAGCGCAGCCAGGGATTCACGGTAAATTTGCGCCACTTTGTTCATTTTATTCTCCTTTCTGCGCGGGTAAGCCAGCTTTAAGTTTAGCCGCTTTGCGCCGGTTGCCGTGTTGTTTAGGAAAGCGGATCGGAATATGACGGGAGGATGCGGCCTTCCGCGAGAAATCGCCGCAACAGGGCGGTGAAGTGTTGTTGACCGGCAGTCATATGGGTATGCTATGCGGATCTTAAAGTAAGCTAAGCGTTATTCATTAAGGACCACAGGCTGCCATGCAAGAGCAATACCGCCCGGAAGAGATAGAATCCCGCGTCCAGCAACACTGGGACGAAAACCAAACGTTCAAAGTGACCGAAGATGAGAGCAAAGAGAAATATTACTGCCTCTCCATGCTGCCCTATCCTTCCGGCCGCCTACATATGGGCCACGTGCGTAACTACACCATCGGTGATGTGATCGCTCGTTACCAGCGTATGCTTGGCAAAAACGTACTGCAGCCAATTGGCTGGGATGCGTTCGGCCTGCCAGCGGAAGGCGCGGCGGTAAAAAACAATACCGCGCCTGCGCCCTGGACTTACGACAATATCGAATATATGAAGAACCAGCTTAAACTGCTGGGTTTTGGCTATGACTGGAGCCGCGAGCTGGCGACCTGTAAGCCGGAATACTACCGCTGGGAACAGTGGTTCTTCACCAAACTGTATGAAAAAGGCCTGGTTTACAAAAAAACCTCGGCGGTGAACTGGTGCCCGAACGATCAGACGGTGCTGGCGAACGAACAGGTTATTGACGGCTGCTGCTGGCGTTGCGACACCAAAGTCGAGCGTAAAGAGATCCCGCAGTGGTTCGTGAAAATCACCGACTATGCCGATGAACTGCTCAACGACCTTGATACGCTGGAAGAGTGGCCGGAGCAGGTCAAAACCATGCAGCGCAACTGGATTGGCCGCTCTGAAGGCGTGGAGATCACCTTCGACGTCGCCGACAGCGAAGAGAAAGTGACCGTCTACACGACGCGTCCGGATACCTTCCTCGGCGCGACCTATGTCGCAGTCGCCGCGGGCCATCCGCTGGCGCTGCAGGCTGCCATGGGTAACCCGGTGCTGGCTGACTTTATCGCCGAGTGCCGCAACACCAAAGTGGCCGAAGCCGATATGGCGACGATGGAGAAAAAAGGCATGGCGACCGGTCTGTTCGCCATCCATCCGCTGACCGGCGACAACGTACCGGTCTGGGTCGCTAACTTCGTCCTGATGGAGTACGGCACCGGCGCCGTTATGGCGGTACCGGCGCACGATCAGCGTGACTGGGAATTCGCCACCAAATACGATCTGCCGATTAAGCCGGTGGTACTGAACCTGGACGGCAGCGAACCGGACGTCAGCGCCGCCGCCATGACTGAAAAAGGCACTCTGTTCAATTCTGGCGAATTCAGCGGTCTGAGCCACGAAGCGGGCTTCAACGCCATCGCCGATGCGCTGGCCGCTAAAGGCGTCGGCGTACGCAAGGTTAACTATCGTCTGCGCGACTGGGGCGTATCCCGTCAGCGCTACTGGGGTGCGCCGATTCCAATGGTGACCCTGGAAGATGGCACCGTTATGCCGACGCCGGAAGATCAGCTGCCGGTGATCCTGCCGGAAGATGTGGTGATGGACGGCATTACCAGCCCGATCAAAGCTGACCCGGAGTGGGCGAAAACCACGGTGAACGGCCAGCCTGCGCTGCGTGAAACCGACACCTTCGACACCTTTATGGAGTCCTCCTGGTACTACGCGCGTTACACCTGCGCCAACTATGATGAAGGCATGCTGGACCCGGCTGCGGCCAACTACTGGCTGCCGGTGGATCAGTATGTAGGCGGTATTGAACACGCCATCATGCACCTGATGTATTTCCGCTTCTATCATAAGCTGCTGCGCGACGCGGGCCTGGTGACCTCCAGTGAACCGGCGAAGCGCCTGCTGTGTCAGGGCATGGTGCTGGCAGATGCGTTCTACTACCTCGGCGCTAACGGCGAGCGCAACTGGGTTTCGCCGGTTGACGTCACCGTTGAGCGCGATGAGAAAGGCCGCATCGTTAAAGCGACCGACACTCAGGGCCGCGAAGTGATTTACGCCGGCATGAGCAAAATGTCGAAGTCAAAAAACAACGGCATCGATCCGCAGCTGATGGTTGAGCGCTACGGCGCAGACACCGTCCGTCTGTTTATGATGTTCGCTTCACCGGCGGAAATGACGCTGGAGTGGCAGGAGTCAGGCGTTGAAGGCGCTAACCGCTTCCTGAAGCGCGTGTGGAAACTTGCTTATGAGCACACGGCGAAAGGCGCAACGGTCGCGCTGGATCTCAGCAGCCTGAATGACGAGCAGAAAGCGCTGCGTCGCGATCTGCACAAGACCATCGCCAAAGTCTCCGATGACATCGGCCGCCGTCAGACCTTTAACACCGCTATCGCGGCGATTATGGAGCTGATGAACAAGCTGGCGCGTGCGCCGCAGGAGAGCGAGCAGGATCGCGCGCTGATGCAGGAAGCGCTGCTGGCCGTTGTTCGTATGCTCTATCCGTTCACTCCGCACGCCAGCTATGTGCTGTGGCAGGAGCTGGGCGGCGAAGGCAGCGTGGATAACGCCGTCTGGCCTGTAGCAGACGAAGCAGCGATGGTTGAAGAGTCGCTGCTGGTGGTTGTACAGGTAAACGGTAAAGTCCGTGGTAAAATTACCGTGGCCGCCGATGCGACGCAGGAGCAGGTTCAGGCGCGCGCTGCCCAGGAGCACCTGGTCGCGAAGTACCTTGACGGCGTCACCATTCGCAAAGTGATTTATGTACCCGGCAAACTGCTTAACCTGGTCGTAGGTTAAGTTCAGGAGGAACTGTGCGACATCTGATTATCAGGCTGTTTGTCCTGCTGGCGGTGATGATTACCGCCGGCTGTGGTTTTCATCCGCGCGGCACCACTCAGGTGCCGACCGAGCTGAAAACGCTGATCCTGGACAGCGGCGACCCTTACGGTCCGCTGGCTCGTACGGTGCGTCAGCAGTTGCGTATCAACAACGTCACTATTGTTGAGGATACGAAACAGAACCGTACCGACATCCCTACGTTGCGCCTTGGCGCGGAAACGCAGGGCCGCGATACCGCTTCGGTGTTTATCAGCGGTACGACGGCGGAATACTCGCTGATGATGAACGTGTCGGCGCAGGTTCTGCTGCCAGGCAAAGGCATCTATCCGATCAGCACCACGGTTTATCGTTCGTTCTTTGATAACCCGAACGCGGCGCTGGCGAAAGATGCCGAGCAGGACATGATCGTGCAGGAGATGCGTCAGCGCGCCGCAGAGCAGCTGGTACGTAAACTGCTGACAGTGCACGCCGCGCAGATGAACCATAAAGATACGCTGCCTGCGTCGGCCAGCGAACCTGCGGTGCCCGCGCCAGCGTCCTCCTCTTCCGCTACCAGTACGCAATGATCAGGATCTATCCTGAGCAACTTGGCGCGCAGCTCCGCGAGGGGCTGCGCGCTTGCTATTTATTAGCTGGAAACGAGCCGCTGCTGGTGCAGGAGAGCGCCGACGCGATACGCGCCGCCGCAATCGCGCAGGGGTTCGAAGAGCATTTCAGTTTTACGCTTGATGCCCAGACCGACTGGGAAAGCCTCTTTGCCAGCTGTCAGGCGCTGAGCCTTTTTGCTCAACGTCAGACGCTGACGCTGCTCTTCCCGGAAAACGGCCCCAACGCCGCTATGGCTGAACAGCTGAATAAGCTGGCGAGCCTGCTGCACAGCGATATCTTGCTGGTCTGCCGCCTGGCGAAGCTGACGAAAGCTCAGGAGAACAGCGCCTGGTTTAAGGCACTCTCCGCACATGGCGTGCTGGTGCCGTGTCAGACGCCGGAGCAGGCACAGCTGCCGCGCTGGGTGGCAGCGCGCGCCAGAAGCATGAAGCTTTCGGTAGACGACGCGGCGATCCAGCTGCTCTGCTACTGCTATGAAGGCAATCTGCTGGCGCTGGCGCAGGCGCTGGAACGTTTATCGCTGCTCTGGCCCGACGGCAAGCTTACGCTGCCACGCGTCGAAGAAGCCGTAAGCGACGCGGCGCACTTTACCCCGTTTCACTGGGTGGATGCGCTGCTGGCGGGCAAAAGCAAGCGCGCGCTGCATATTCTGCATCAGCTGGAAAAAGAGGATAGCGAGCCGGTTATCCTGCTGCGCACGCTGCAGCGCGATATCATGACGTTGCTGCATCTGCAGCGCCATCAGGCACAGCAGCCGCTGCGCGCGTTAATGGACCAGCAGCGCATCTGGCAGAACCGACGCGCGCTCTTTACCGAGGCGCTGCAGCGCCTGGACGGCGCACGCCTGCAGCGCGCGATTCGCCTGCTGGCGCAAATTGAATTAACCTTAAAGCAGGATTATGGACAGCGCATTTGGCCGCAGCTGGAGACGCTGTCGCTGCTGCTCTGTCATCGCCACTTCCCTGAGAGCTTCGCCAGTGTCTGAACTACACGCCCTGTTCGGCGGCACCTTCGATCCGGTGCACTTCGGCCACTTACGGCCGGTGGAAGCGCTGGCGCAGCAAACCGGGCTGGCGCGCGTGCTGCTGCTGCCGAACAACGTGCCGCCGCACCGCCCGCAGCCGGAAGCGAGCGCGGCGCAGCGCGTCGACATGTTGCGCTGCGCCATTCGCGACAGGCCGCTGTTCGATATCGATACCCGCGAACTGATGCGCGATACGCCCTCCTGGACAGTGGCAACGCTGGAGGCGCTGCGCGCTGAACGCGGGCCGCAGCAGCCGCTGGGATTTATTATTGGTCAGGACTCGCTGCTGAACCTCTCAGGCTGGCACCGCTGGCAGGATTTGCTGTCGCTTTGTCATCTGCTGGTGTGCAAGCGTCCGGGCTATCCGGCTGAGATGGCGTCACCGGAAATGCAGCGCTGGCTTGATACGCATCTGGCGAGCGAAACAGCACAGCTGCATCAGCAGCCTGCGGGCTTTATCTGGCTGGCCGATACGCCACTGGTCGATATCTCCGCCACGGAAATTCGTCAACGACGCCGCCAGGGCTTGTCCTGCGATCAACTGTTGCCCGCATCCGTTATCGACTATATCGATCGCGCAGGCCTCTATCTCAAATAACCTTAAACCGGGCATATATTGCTCGGGCAAAGGCATGCTATACTGCGCGGCTTAATTTTTTGGCTGCCTTATCGGGGCCAGCAGCCGGCCCGCTACTATCCGTATTAAAGGGGAACCTTTTGCAAGGCAAAGCACTCCAAGAGTTCGTTATTGATAAGATTGATGATCTTAAAGGTCAGGACATCGTCGCACTCAACGTTCAGGGTAAATCCAGCATCACCGACTGCATGATCATCTGCACCGGCACCTCGACGCGTCATGTCTCTTCGATCGCCGATCATGTGGTGCAGGAATCGCGCGCCGCAGGCTTGATCCCGCTCGGCGTAGAAGGCAAAAATGCCGCTGACTGGGTGGTGGTCGATCTGGGCGACGTCATTGTGCACGTTATGCAGGAAGAGAGCCGCCAGCTTTATGAGCTGGAAAAACTCTGGAGCTGACGCGTGAAACTGCAGCTTGTGGCCGTTGGCACTAAGATGCCCGACTGGGTGCAAACCGGCTTCACTGAATATCTGCGTCGTTTTCCCAAAGATATGCCGCTGGAGCTGGTAGAAGTCCCTGCGGGAAAACGCGGTAAAAACGCCGATATCAAGCGCATCCTGGAAAAAGAAGGCGAGGCGATGCTGGCCGCAACCGGCAAGGGCAACCGCATCGTCACGCTGGATATCCCAGGTCAGCCGTGGGAAACGCCCCAGCTCGCTCAGCAGCTGGAGCGCTGGAAACAGGACGGCCGCGACGTTAGCCTGTTGATTGGCGGCCCGGAAGGGTTATCGCCCGCCTGCAAAGCCGCAGCTGAGCAGAGCTGGTCGCTTTCTGCGTTGACGCTGCCTCATCCGCTGGTGCGCGTGCTGGTCGCCGAAAGCCTTTATCGCGCCTGGAGCATCACCGCCAATCATCCTTATCATCGTGAATAAACGGTAAGGCAAACCCCGACATTTTAAGTAGCGGATGAAATTACAAAGCAACGCCTTTCGCGATTACAGTGCCGAACAGAAACTCTTTGTCCGTCGGGCATTAATTGCGTTCTTCGGAATTCTGGTGCTTTCCAGCGTGCTGGTGGTCAATCTTTACCACCTGCAGATTCTGCGCTTTGAAGATTACAGTACCCGCTCTAACGAAAACCGCATCAAGCTGGTGCCGGTGGCGCCAAGCCGCGGCATTATCTACGACCGCAACGGCACCGCCCTGGCGCTTAACCGCACCATCTATCAGGCGGAGCTGGTGCCGGAGAAGGTCGATAATCTCAAGCAAACGCTGCAGGATCTGCGCCCGGTGCTTGATATTACCGACGAAGATCTCGACGCCTTTGATAAAGAGCGCAAGCGCTCGCGTCGCTTTACCTCTATTCCCGTCAAAGTCGGCCTTAACGATGTGCAGGTGGCGCGCTTCGCCGTCAACCAGTACCGATTCCCCGGCGTCGAGGTGAAAGGCTATCAGCGTCGCTACTACCCCTACGGCCCTACCCTGACCCACGTCGTCGGCTACGTCTCCAAGATTAACGACCGCGATGTGGCGCGCCTCGATAAAGAGGGCAAATGGCCGAACTACGCCGCGACGCACGATATCGGCAAGCTCGGCATCGAAAGCTACTACGAAGATGTGCTGCACGGCATTACCGGCTATGAAGAGGTCGAGGTGAACAACCGCGGCCGCGTGATCCGCCAGCTGCATGAGCAGTCGCCGCAGGCGGGACGCGACATCTGGCTGACCATCGATCTTAAACTTCAGCAATATATCGAAACGCTGCTGGCTGGCAGCCGCGCCGCGGTGGTGGTCAGCGATCCGCGCACCGGCGAGATCCTGGCGATGGTCTCCACACCCAGTTACGATCCGAATCTTTTTGTCGACGGCATTTCAGGTAAAGATTATCGCGCGCTGCTTAACGACGAAAACCGCCCGCTCTATAACCGCGCCATCCAGGCCTCTTATCCGCCTGCCTCGACGGTGAAACCCTATGTGGCGGTCTCCGCGCTTAGCGCTGGCGTAATCAACCGCAACACCAGCCTGTTCGACCCAGGCTGGTGGCAGCTGCCTGGCTCGGAAAAGCGCTACCGCGACTGGAAAAAATGGGGCCACGGCCGCCTTAACGTGACCAAATCGCTGGAGGAGTCGGCGGACACCTTCTTCTATCAGGTGGCGTATGACATGGGCATCGATCGCCTGTCGGAGTGGATGAACAAATTCGGCTACGGCCACCGCACCGGTATCGATCTGCCGCAGGAGAGCGCTGGCAATATGCCGACGCGCGAATGGAAGATGAAACGCTTTAAAAAGCCGTGGTATCAGGGCGACACCATCCCGGTCGGTATCGGCCAAGGCTACTGGACCGCGACGCCGCTGCAGATGAATAAGGCACTGATGATCCTGATTAACGACGGCGTGATAAAAGTGCCGCACCTGCTGCGCGCCACGCGCGAGGGACGCACCATGGTGCCATGGCGTCAGCCGCCGGGCGAGCCGATTGGCGATGTTCACTCCGGCTACTGGGAGATCGCTAAAGACGGTATGTATGGCGTGGCGAACCGCGCCAACGGCACAGCGCATAAAAGCTTTGCCGACGCGCCCTATAAAATCGCTGCCAAATCCGGTACCGCGCAGGTCTTTGGTCTGAAAGAGAACGAAACCTATAACGCGCACAAGATTGCCGAGCGTCTGCGCGATCACAAGCTGATGACCGCGTTCGCTCCCTATGATAAACCGCGCGTCGCCGTCACGATGATTCTGGAGAATGGCGGCGCAGGCCCGGCAGTCGGTACGGTGATGAGACAGATTCTCGACCACATTATGCTGGGCGACAACAATACGGCTCTGCCGGACGCGGCTCCTACCCCGCCCGGCTATGAAGGTGAATAACGATGTCGATGAACGATAGTCCGCAGAAAAGATCGATCTGGACGCGTATCCACATCGACCCGCTGTTTATGCTGGTGATTCTGGCGCTGCTCGCTTACAGCGCTATTGTGATCTGGAGCGCCAGCGGACAGGATCCGGGCATGATGGAGCGTAAAATCGGCCAGATTGCGATGGGTCTGGTGATGATGCTGGTTCTGGCGCAGGTGCCGCCGCGCGTCTATGAGGGCTGGGCGCCCTATCTCTATATTATCTGCGTGATACTGCTGATTGCGGTAGACGCCTTCGGCCATATCAGTAAAGGGGCGCAGCGCTGGCTCGACCTCGGCGTGGTGCGCTTTCAGCCTTCGGAGATCGCCAAAATCGCTGTGCCGCTGATGGTGGCGCGCTTTATCAACCGCGACGTTTGTCCGCCGACGTTAAAGAATACCGGCATCGCGCTGATCCTGATTTTTATGCCGACGCTGCTGGTCGCGGCGCAGCCTGACCTCGGCACCGCCATTCTGATTGCCGCCTCCGGGCTGTTCGTGCTGTTTCTTTCCGGCATGAGCTGGAAGCTGATTGGCGTGGCGGTGCTGCTGGTAGCAGCCTTTATTCCCGTACTCTGGTTCTTTCTGATGCATGACTATCAGCGCGACCGCGTGATGATGCTGCTCGATCCCGAAAGCGATCCGCTTGGCGCGGGCTACCATATTATTCAGTCTAAAATCGCCATCGGCTCCGGCGGGCTGCGCGGCAAGGGGTGGCTACACGGCACCCAGTCACAGCTGGAGTTTTTGCCGGAGCGCCACACCGACTTTATCTTCGCCGTCCTCGCCGAGGAGCTGGGCCTGGTGGGCGTGCTAATCCTGCTGGTACTCTATCTGCTGCTGATCCTGCGCGGCCTGGTGATCGCCGCGCGCGCTCAGACCACCTTTGGCCGCGTGATGGCGGGCGGATTAATGTTGATTTTGTTCGTTTATGTTTTCGTTAATATCGGCATGGTAAGTGGTATCTTACCGGTGGTTGGCGTACCTCTGCCGCTGGTCAGCTACGGCGGCTCGGCGCTCATCGTGCTTATGGCGGGATTTGGCATTGTGATGTCGATCCATACTCACAGAAAAATGTTATCTAAAAGCGTTTAAGAGGCTGCACATGCGTAAGGAATGGCCTGCCGTTGCTCTGGCACTACTGGTTTTGACCGCCTGTACTACCACACCGGAATCGCAAAACACCGCGCCGCCGCAACCGGCCTATAATGGCCCGGTAGTGGAAATTCCGGGCGTTGAACCGAAATATGAGCCCATTAATCCCGGCACCAGTCAGGATTACAGCGCGAACGGCAAGTCTTACCGTATCGTCAAAGATCCCTCTAACTTCAGCGAAGTGGGATTAGCCACCTGGTACGGCGACGAGGCGCAGGGCAAGCGCACCGCAACAGGCGAAAGCTGCGATCCCGACGCGCTGAGCGCGGCGCATCCTACGCTGCCGTTGCCCAGCTATGTGCGTGTGACCAACCTCGCCAACGGTCGCCAGATCGTGGTACGCGTCAACGATCGCGGCCCTTATATGCCGGGACGCATTATCGACCTGTCGCGCGCGGCGGGCGATCGTCTTAACATCACCAATAATACCCGCGTGCGCGTGGATTACATTAAGGTCGCGCCCGACGGCACGCTCTCCGGGCCCGGCACTATCGGCACCACCGTGGCGAAGCAGAGCTATGCCCTGCCCGCCCGGCCCGATCTTGGCGGCAATGGCGTGATGAACGGCGCCAGTGAACCTGCCGCCGCGCCGGTGCCTGCGCAGGATATTCGCGCCGTAGACAACAGCACGCTGCAGGGCGATGGCAATATGGGCGCGCCCGTCCGCAGCAGCGGCTTCCTCGGCGCGCCTCAGCCGCTGCCGAACGGCGTGCTGGAGAGTAGCGAGCCTGAACCGCAGCCTGTCGCCGCGCCCGCCGCTGCCGTAGCCGTAGCCGCGGCGCCTGCTGCCAGCAGCGCGACCGCACAGCCTGCTGGCAGCTTCGTGGTGCAGGTTGGCGCGATTAACGACGCTGCGCGCGCACAGCAGATGGCGCAAAGCCTGGGACAAAAGTATGGCGTGCGCGGCACCGTCGAGGATGCCGGCAACAACGTTTATCGCATTCAGCTCGGCAGTTTTAAAAACCGCGCCGACGCCGCTGCGCTGCAGCAGCGCCTGAGCGCTAATGGCCAGGCTTCATTTATCACCAGCGCGCGTCGCTGAGCCGCCGCCGCGCTGGACATCTCTGTTAACAACAGAATGCCGAAGCAAGATGCCTGTAAAACAGGCATTTGCTATGATGAGCCACTTTTTTTTAACCTTAACTCACGGATGTTGTAGTCCATAACATGAACACGCTGAAACCCTCTCGTTTCCTGAAACGCCTGACAGTGGGATCACTGGTCGCTTTCTCGCTCAGCCACGTAGCCTTTGCTGATGACGTCAACCTCAAAACGATGATCCCGGGCGTGCCGGATATCGATGCCGAAGCCTATGTGCTGATCGACTACAACTCGGGTAAGGTACTGGCCGAGAAGAACGCTGACGCCCGTCGCGATCCCGCCAGCCTGACCAAAATGATGACCAGCTATGTGATTGGTCAGGCGGTCAAAGCGGGCAAGATCCATCAGGACGATGTCGTTACCGTCGGCAAAGACGCATGGGCGACCGGTAACCCGGTATTCAAAGGCTCGTCGCTGATGTTCCTGAAGCCTGGCGATCGCGTACCGGTTTCGCAGCTGACGCGCGGCATCGTACTGCAGTCCGGCAACGACGCCTGCGTGGCAATGGCGGATTATGTCGCTGGCAGCCAGGACGCTTTTGTCGGCCTGATGAACAACTACGTCAAGGCGCTGGGCCTGCAGAACACCCATTTCCAGACGGTGCATGGCCTGGATGCGGACGGACAGTACAGCTCGGCGCGCGATATGGCGCTGATCGGTCAGGCGCTGATCCGCGACGTGCCGGACGAATATTCAGTTTATAAAGAGAAAGAGTTCACCTTTAACAATATCCGCCAGACTAACCGTAACGGTTTGCTGTGGGATACCAGCCTTAACGTAGACGGCATCAAAACCGGCCATACGGAAGCGGCAGGCTATAACATCGTCTCTTCCGCGACCGAAGGCCAGATGCGTCTGATCTCAGCCGTACTGGGCGGTCGTACCTTTAAAGGACGCGAAGTAGAGAGCAAAAAACTGCTCACCTGGGGTTTCCGCTTCTTTGAAACCGTGGCGCCGCTGAAGGCGGGCAAAGAGTTCGCTTCTGAGCCGGTCTGGTTCGGTAACAGCGATCGCGTACAGCTGGGCGTAGAGAAAGACGCCTACCTGACGATTCCGCGCGGCCGTATGAAAGATCTGAAAGCGAGCTATGTGCTGAACAACACTGAACTGCACGCCCCGCTGCAGAAAAACCAGGTTGTAGGCAGCATCAACTTCCAGCTCGACGGCAAAACCGTGGAACAGCGTCCGCTGGTGGTGCTGAACGAAGTACAGGAAGGCGGTTTCTTCAGCCGCATCATCGATTACATCAAGCTGATGTTCCACCACTGGTTCGGCTAACCGGCCTGGCGGTTGAAAAATCGCCACGTCGTCGCCATAACTACGTTATGATAATGCTCCCGCTTCGGCGGGAGCCTGTTTTTTATGCACCGGAGTCAATATGAAAACCAAACTGAATGAACTGCTCGAATTCCCTACCCCTTTTACCTATAAAGTGATGGGTCTGGCGCAACCGGAGCTGGTTGATCAAGTGGTTGAAGTGGTGCAACGCCATGCGCCCGGCGATTACTCGCCCGACGTAAAGCCAAGCAGCAAAGGCAACTACCACTCGGTGTCGATCACCATTAACGCCACGCATATCGAACAGGTGGAAACCCTGTATGAAGAGCTGGGCAATATCGATATCGTGCGCATGGTGCTGTAAGTGCCGGCGTCGGCAAAGTGTCTTGGTCTTGCCCTTTGCCGACGTTATACTCAGCTTTTCTTCCTGAACCGGACCGCCGTTTTGTCAGCAGATACGCTTCTTATCCGCAAGCTGGGCCAGCGCGACTGGCAACCCGTCTCCGATGCCATGCATCAGTTCACCGATCGCCGTAACAGCGACAGCCGCGACGAAGTCTGGCTGGTAGAGCATCACGCCGTATTCACCCAGGGCCAGGCAGGCAAGGCCGAGCATCTGCTGATGCCGGGCGATATCCCGGTCGTGCAGAGCGATCGCGGCGGCCAGGTGACCTATCACGGCCCAGGCCAGCAGGTGATGTACGTGCTGATTGACGTAAAGCGCCGCAAGATCGGCGTGCGTCAGCTGGTTACCGCGCTGGAAGAGACGGTCATTAATACGCTGGCGCATTTCGGCGTCGAGGCGCGCGCGCGTCCCGATGCGCCAGGCGTCTATGTCGGCGAAGAGAAAATTTGCTCGCTCGGCCTGCGTATTCGCAAAGGCTGCTCGTTTCACGGCCTGGCGCTCAACGTGGCGATGGATTTAACGCCCTTTCTGCGCATCAATCCCTGCGGCTATGCCGGAATGCGAATGACGCAGCTCAGCGCCTTTCAGCCTGGCGTCACGCCTGAAGACGTACAGCCGCTGCTGATCGCGGCCTTCGCGCGCCTGCTGGGCTTTACGGAAGTCGAGTGGCTGGCGGCAGAAAACGCGCCGCTGCCTTAACCGCGCATGCGAATTTACAAAATTGTAACTTTTCCCGCCGCTCTACGGCTGCTTATGCCAGGCGGAACTGATATAATTTTTGAAATTTTATCAAATAAAGTTGAAAGCTTTACCGCTGGCCTGAAGCCGAAAGCTCTCATTACGCAATCCGACCGGAACCTGCAGACTTATGAGTAAACCAATTCAGATGGAACGCGGCGTCAAATATCGTGACGCAGATAAAATGGCGCTGATCCCGGTGAAAACCGTCGTGACTGAACGCCAGGAGCTGTTACGCAAGCCCGAATGGATGAAAATCAAGCTGCCTGCGGATTCCAGCCGAATCCAGGGCATCAAAGCGGCGATGCGTAAAAACGGCCTGCACTCCGTATGCGAAGAGGCCTCCTGCCCTAACCTGGCCGAATGCTTCAACCACGGCACCGCGACGTTTATGATCCTCGGCGCCATCTGTACCCGCCGCTGCCCGTTCTGCGATGTGGCGCACGGTCGTCCTAACGCGCCGGACGCTGGCGAGCCGCTGAAGCTGGCCCAGACCATCGCCGATATGGCGCTGCGCTATGTGGTTATTACCTCAGTAGACCGCGACGATTTGCGAGATGGCGGCGCACAGCACTTCGCCGACTGCATTACGGCTATCCGCGAAAAGAGTCCGTCGATTAAAATCGAAACGCTGGTGCCCGATTTCCGCGGTCGTATGGATCGCGCGCTGGAGATCCTCAACGCCACGCCGCCAGACGTCTTCAACCACAACCTGGAGAACGTGCCGCGCGTCTACCGTCAGGTACGTCCGGGCGCGAACTATGAGTGGTCGCTGAAGCTGCTGGAGCGTTTTAAAGAAGCGCACCCGGAGATCCCGACTAAATCGGGTCTGATGGTAGGTCTGGGCGAAACTAATGCGGAAATTATCGAAGTCATGCGCGACCTGCGCCGTCACGGCGTCACCATGCTGACGCTGGGCCAGTATCTGCAGCCGAGCCGCCACCACTTGCCGGTTCAGCGTTACGTCAGCCCTGCCGAGTTCGATGAAATGAAAGAAGAAGCGCTGGCGATGGGCTTTACCCATGCCGCATGCGGTCCCTTTGTACGCTCTTCCTACCATGCGGATATGCAGGCGAAAGGCCTGGAAGTGAAATAAACCGGGCGGCTTTATCACGCGCAATAAAAAACCAGACGTTAAAAGGTCTGGTTTTTTTATGTCCGTGAGAAATAAATAGTTACATCTATTCTCTGGCAGTCAGCTTTTACTCTTTGTGAGTAACGCGCTCTGCCGGAACATCTTCAGCCGTTGTTTTGGTTGCGGTGGGTTCTTCATCTTTCATGGCTTTTTTGAAGCCTTTGATTGCGGAGCCCAGATCGCCACCCAGTGAACGTAACTTGTTGGTGCCAAAAAGCAGTACGATGAGCGCACCGATGATCAGCAGTTTGGCAATACTGATACCTTCCATACTTTACCTTTCAACCTAAGCGAAAAATGAACAGTGCTATTTACGCGCAGAACGGCGCCAACCTCAACTAGATTCTGTAACAGAGTAAGATCGTATACGCCTCGTTAAAGGAAACGGCTCAGAAACGCCTGCGTGCGCGGATGCTGCGGTCGGGCGATCACCTGTTCGGGCGGGCCCTGCTCCACGACTACGCCGCCATCCATAAACACCACTCGATCGGCCGCTTCGCGGGCGAAACCGATCTCATGAGTCACTACGATCATGGTCAGTCCCTGATCCGCCAGGGTACGCATGGTGGCCAGCACTTCGCCCACCAGCTCCGGGTCAAGCGCTGAAGTCGGCTCGTCGCTCAGGCCAGGCGCCAGCAGGCTGGTGGTTGCACTCTTTTCACCATGGTTTCTCTCAGGCGTTATTATTCTGTTTTAAGTTCCGGGCGGGCAAAGCGGCGGTTCTCCAGAACCGGCAGTACGCTGCGCGCATAGGCGATGCGTTGCGGATCGAGGTCAGCAAAGACCAGCGCGGCCGATTCCGGCGCTTTGGCGATGGCGACGCCTAGCGGATCGATTATCAGGCTATTGCCGATGTTGCGCGGGCCACACTCGCCCACCGCCACCATATAGCAGGTGTTTTCCAGCGCGCGCGCCGTGGTGAGTAGCTCCCAGTGCATCTCTTTCAGCGGGCCTTTCACCCAGGCGGCGGGAAGCACCAGCACCTCGGCGCCGTCCAGCGCCAGACGTCGCGCCAGCTCCGGAAAGCGCACGTCATAGCAGGTCATCAGCCCCACCTTCATGCCTGCCACCTCAATCAGCGGAGGAATAGCATGGCCGGGATTAACGCGCTGTGACTCCTGCATGGCGAAGGCATCGTACAGATGCAGTTTTTCATAGGCGGCGATGATTTCGCCATTGCGCAGCGCAACCAGCACGTTGAGCGCCTTGCCGCCCTCGGTCGGGACATGAATGCTCATCATGGTGGTGAGTGCGCTACCCTGGCTTTTCGCCAGTAGCTGCGTCAGAAAGGGGCCATCCAGCGGCTGGGCGGCCTTCAGCACCCAATCCGGGTCGGCAATATCGCGCGCTAACACCGCTTCCGGCAGCACCAGCAGATCGGCGCCGCCCGCTTCGGCGCGCGCCATCAAATCGAGGCAAACAGCCGCGTTTTCCTGCCATTCACAGCTGACCGCAAACTGTCCCATCGCTACTTTCATCATACTTTCCCCTTACTGGCCGCCAGGAGAACGCTGCCGGCTGGGGCCGTCGCAGTTTATCCGCGTCAGCATCGCCTGCCTGCAGGAGGCGCAGGTGGAGATGCTGGCCAGCGCGCTGGCTATTGCTGCCGGACGTGAGCTGAGACTCAGCTCAGACCTTTAATATGGTAGCGCGGCGACTCGACATAGCCTTCGCGCATGTAAAATTGATTCGCCTTTAAGCGCGATGCGTGACAGTGCACTTCCATGCGATCGCATCCGCGCTGCGCCGCCATCGCTTCGGCGTGCTGTAACAGCTGCTGTCCAACCCCTTTGCTGCGCTCCCCTTCAGCGATGCAAAAGTAGCTGATGCGAGCGAAGTCGCCCGCCAGCGCCAGCTGCGGAATAAAATGCATCGACAGGAATCCCAGCACCTGCGTCCCATGCTCCGCCACCAGCAGCATTTCGTCGGGGTCGCTGCTGAGCTGGGCAAGGCGCTTATCGATAAAGCTTTCAGTGCCGCCGTAGCCTAATTCCGCCAGCAGCGCGCTGAGCGCAAAGCTGTCTTTCGCCTGTGCCAGACGTATGTTCATCCTGTCTCCTCAAGTAGATAGAACTGCCGCTCTGTTATATAGCGTAGGCGGGAAAAAAGCTGCAAGTAAGGGTTGTTATAATAATGTTACAAGGCTTTTATGTGACTGACGCCGCAGGTTCGTTAAGCAGAGCAATCTGTCACAGAAGATTAAGGCTGCGTTAATCTTTCCCTGCGAATCTGAAGCTGTGAGCCTGGTCGGGAGAGAACGCCATGAAAATGATGATACCGCGAAGCCTGGAGGAAGCGATGGCGCTGTTGCTGGCGCTGGGTAGCGTAGTGGGCGGCTTGTACAGCTTTTTGCAGCCATAAAAAAACCCGCCATGCGGCGGGTTTTTGAAATTCTGACTGTTAACTTACAGGCTGATAACGTTAGCAGCAGATGGGCCTTTGGCGCCTTCGGTGATTTCAAACTCTACGCGCTGACCTTCAGCCAGAGTTTTAAAACCGTTGCTCTGGATAGCAGAGAAGTGTACGAACACGTCTTTGCTGCCATCTTCTGGAGTAATGAAACCGAATCCTTTGGATTCATTAAACCACTTAACGTTACCTTTAATCTTGGACATCTATATTACCTTTACATGAAAAATGGACACTAAACTGTGTCGGCGTCTAGTACAGCAATTGCAGTGACATTTGTCCAGTGAGAATTGATGAAAAAGTGATAAATATCGCCTTTTTTCTCTTACTCCCGCTTTCCTGCCACCATCAAAAATTTAAAACTGAAACCTCAGCCAGGCGAAGAAGACGTTGCCGTTGTTGTAAGTCCCTGGAATATAGGTCATCTGAAAATTCAGCGGGCCATATCCCACCGAAGCCAGCGGCAGCAGCGCAGGAACAGGGATATAATTCCAGTTATGACGCGCCGTCACGCCTGCGGTATAGCCTGCCCCCAGATGAAAGCGCTGGTCGCTTAACGGACGCCAGGTCGCTTCCCAGCCATAGCCGCTAAAAGGCTCCCATTTATTAAACGAATCTTTAAACGCCATCAGATAGAGGCCGTGCCAGTTGCCTTTTTCGTCATAACGGGAGATCCCCCCGCCCGCGCCCCAGGGCCGCTCATTGTAGCGATTGATATGCTCGTCGTCGTAGGTCCAGCGGTTATGCCAGGTAATGGCAGGCAGATAAAAATCTTTATTCTGCGGCTGCTCCCAGGTCTGCTGCACATTATTGCTGAAGGTGTTCCAGCCACTTTCAACGCTCTGCGTCAGGGTCGCGGCATGGAGTGAAAAGGAGAAAATAAACGCAGAGCACGTTCCGGCAACGGGACTCAAAAAAGACCGGTTCACAACTGTTTTCCTGTACAAATCGACGGCGGTTTGCCCGGCTTGCTCCTTTCAGGTCGCGCGCATCGTAGGTGAGTAAAATCCTGTGTCATAGACGCAATTATGCTCAACCGAAACCAAACACAGGCAAAACAGCGAGAGAAAACGCGTGTTTTCTGGCGCATCAGCCCAGGCTGTTAACAACTTCCCAATGCCTTTTCAGGTGGATTCCGGCATATCGCAGCGCCCCAAAATCACTTATCTTAACAATAACGCTATGCAACAGTTAAAAAGTTAACCATACCTCTCAAAAGATAACGCGCATTAATTGTTTAGGATTTTTGATAAATAAAAGGGCGGGGTTTGTTAGAATAGCGCCTGTTCGTTTCAGGCAATGAGAGCATTGATATGGTGATGAAGATTCGCTGCACCGCCTGCGGCAGCGCAAAGTTTACTTTTACCGATGATCCTTTCGCAGAACCGGCGCTTCATGGCGCACGCTGCGCCAGCTGCAACAAGCGCCTGACCGCGCAAGATTTGTTGCCGAATACGCCGATTGATCCCATTACGCGCTGTCTGGTTTCGCAGATGAAAAAGAAGGATACGAGCAAGGGCACCTGAGCGGTGCCCCCGTTGATTCAGAAGATTAACTTAAATACACCAGTCAGCGTCAGTAACCCTACGATGAAGATAATGGCGATAATCCACAAAATTATTTTCATATCCATATTCCTTTGCCAGTAAAAAACCTTACAGGATAAGAGTATAGCTTATCGCTGCGTTTTTGCCGGTCTGCCCGCCGCTGCGGCTGGTGCCCGCGCTTTCCAGAAAAGCCCGATCTATTTCTGCGACGCCGGTCGCAGCAGTTGCTTTTTTGACCACCTCGCGCTTCGTTTTGACCTTTGCGACCCGCTAAACTTTTAGCGGCAAAGGCAGGCCTCTGCGAGAACCAACGTAAGTCGAGCAACAAGGAGACATTATGAGCACGATTAATACCAGTATGGGACGCTACAGCCTTAAAGCGAAAAACGCGGGCGATCATATTAAAGGATCTTTCGCTATCAATGATGAAGGCGGCACGCAGCTCACCATGCAAGAGTTTGATGAGCACTATCTGGATGATGTCGTCAACAACGTGATCTACCCCGTTACCGGCGGTAATCGCGACATTACGCGCGCGCTGCGTGATCAAATGGTGAAAGCCGGTTTTGAACAGCCGCATTGACGTTCGCCCTGGGCCACACCCTGTGGCCCTTCTCTTCTGCTGAACGCTCCACACTTGCCGTTGCCGTTTTTTGGTCGCAGGATGCGGTTGTACCCATAAAAAGGAGAAACGAAGGTGAGTGAACTCTATCGTATCAATGCCGCGCGGCTGCACCAGTTTGTGCAGGCGATCTGGCTGCATGCCGGCAGCGAATCTGACGAGGCGCGCCTGGTGGCAGATCATCTGGTGGCGGCGAATCTGGCCGGACACGATTCCCACGGCGTCGGCATGATCCCCAGCTATATGACCTCGTTCAGTCAGGGACATCTGCAGCTTAATCAGCATCCGGTGCTGGAGAAAGACGCCGGCGCGGTGCTGACTTTTCACGCCCGTTCCGGCTTTGGCCAGGTCGCCGCTTTTGAGGCGATGCAGCAAGGTATTGCGCGTGCGAGACAGTCAGGCATCGCCGCGGTCGGGCTGCACCATTCACATCATATTGGCCGAATCGGTCACTGGGCAGAACAGTGCGCGGCGGCAGGTTTTATCTCATTCCATTTCGTCAATGTGATGGGCGATCCGATGGTGGCGCCGTTCGGCGGCAGCGATCGCCGTTTTGGCACGAATCCATTCTGTGCCATCTTTCCGCGCCGTAACGCCAGCCCGCTTTTGCTCGATTTTGCCACCAGCGGCATCGCCTTTGGCAAAACGCGCGTCGCCTACAATAAAGGGGTCGACGTGCCGCCTGGCTATCTGATCGATCATCAGGGCAAGCCTACCGAACACCCTGCCGTCATGCATGAAGCGCCCTACGGCTCGCTGCTGCCGTTTGGCCTGCATAAAGGCTACGCGCTGGCGACCCTGTGTGAGATCCTCGGCGGCGCACTCTCCGGCGGGCGAACCACCCATGACGAAACGGTGCTCGCCAGCCATGATGCAATCTATAACTGCATGACCACCATTATCCTTAACCCGGACGCGTTCAACGCGCCGGCGATGCAGGAAGAGGCGGAAGCCTTTCTTGAGTGGGTGAAACGGTCGCCGCAGAGCGGCAGCGAGCCGATACAGGTACCAGGGGAATGGGAAGAGGCGAATCGCGCGCTGCGCGAGCGTGACGGGATCCCGCTGGACGCCAACAGCTGGCAGCAAATTTGCGCCGCGGCGAAACAGGCAGGCATGCCTGAAGAGGAGCTGGCCGCGTTTCGCGCGCTGGCCAGCTAAGGCTATCCGCCGGGCAGCGCGCCCGGCGGATGGTTTTAAATCACATACGACAGCAGCATACAGCCCACCAGACCGCACACAGAAATAATGGTTTCCAGCGCCGACCAGGAGCGGATGGTTTCGCCAATTGTCAGGTTAAAATACTCTTTAAACAGCCAGAAGCCGGGATCGTTGACGTGGGAGAAAATAACGCTGCCCGAGCCGACCGCAATAACCATCAGTTCCGGGCTGGCGCCGCTGCTGGCGATCAGCGGCGCGACAATGCCGCCCGCGGTGATCGCCGCCACGGTGGCGGATCCCAGCGCAATACGCAACACGGCGGCAATTGACCAGGCCATAAAGATCGGCGAGACGTTGCTCTCCTGCATCATCGCGGCAATATATTTATCAACGCCGCTGTCCACCAGCACCTGCTTGAACGCCCCGCCGCCGCCGATAATCAGCAGCATCATAGCGATGATTTTTATCGAGTCGGTAATGGTGCCCATTACCTCATCCATGCTGCGCCCGCGGTTCAGGCCGAAAGTGAAGATCGCAATCAGCACCGCAATCAGTGTCGCCATCACCGGATCGCCAAAAAACTCCGCATAAGGCAGCAGCGCATGCCCTTTCGGCAACGCCATTTCCGCCAGCGCACGCAGCGCCATCAGCACCACCGGCACCAGCGCAGTCCAGACGCTGACGCCGAAGCCCGGCATCTCCTCTTCGCTGAAAGTTTTCGGGTTATAGAGCCCTTCCGGAATAGGCTTATCGATGCTTTTCAGAAAGCGGGCGTAAACCGGTCCGGCAAGAATCACCGTTGGGATGCCGAGCAGCGTGCCCCACAGCAGGGTTTTGCCCATATCGGCGTTGAACAAGGTGGCAATCGCCGTCGGGCCGGGATGCGGCGGCAGGAAGCCGTGTGTCACTGACAGGGCGGCCGCCATCGGCACGCCGACGAAGAGCAGCGGCACGCGCGCAGACGCGGCGATGCTAAAGACCAGCGGCAGCATCAGCACGAATCCCACTTCATAGAAGAGCGCGAAGCCAACGGTAAAACCGGTCAGCACCAGCGCCCACTGGATATGCTGTTTGCCGAACTTCTCAATCAGCGTCGTGGCGATGCGCTGCGCGCCGCCGCAGTCAGCCAGCAGCTTGCCGAGCATGGCGCCAAATCCCATGATGAGCGCCAGGCTGCCGAGCGTGCCGCCGACGCCGTTTTTAATTGAAAGGATGACTTTATTGACCGGCATGCCCTGCATCATGCCAACCACCAGCGCCACCAGAATCAGCGCGATGAATCCATTGAGTTTGAAGCGAATCATCAGCAGCAGCAGCAATGCTACCCCGATCGCCACAATAAGTAATGGCATAGCTTTTCTCCACCTTACTGACCGGCCAGCGCCAGCAGCATATTGTTATCATGGGTCCGAATCGGACGTTGGGTACGGCATCGAAAAAATGGTTTACAGTCTGACATAACTGTTACCAGTAACATGTTAAGGGTAACATCCTGTTGAAAGCACCTCCCACTGAGGTTGAATTTCTGTTTTGCGAAGGTGATCAACTTTTCGTCGCAGCGATATCGGAAAGTTTGCCGCTGCCGGACGCTGGCTTTTAGATACACTCTGATTTTCCCTTTTAACTTAAGGATGTTGCGGTGAGTGAGAACCTGAGCGAGCTGTACAGCAATCAACGAACCCTCTCTGGACGCGGAAGCATCAATAAGCTGGTGCCGCTGCTGAGCGCCGATCCACAGCCTACGCTGCTGTTCTGCGGCCGCTCTTTTCTTAACGGGCCGATCTATGCGCGACTGAAAAACGAGTTAAACGATCTCATTATTGGTTATGAAATCGTGGCGCATGAAGCGTCACCGGCTGAGATTGATGCCTGGGTCACACGCTGGCGCGGTCATGTGGATCGCGTGGTGGCAATTGGCGGCGGCAGCGTTATCGACGCGGCCAAAGCTTTTAGCGCCATGATGCAACACCCGCTGCCCACCGCGCGCTATCTGGAAAAGGTCGGCGATACGCCGGTGCAGGCGGTTACGCTGCCGCTGATCGCCGTACCGACGACTGCTGGTACCGGCAGCGAGGCGACACAGAACGCGGTGGTGACCGATCAACACGACATCAAGGTGAAGGCTTCGCTGCGCCATCCGGTATTTGTGCCGCAGGTGGCGATTCTCGATGCGGATCTGCTGAAAGGCGCGCCCGATAAGGTACTGGCGACCTGCGGCATCGACGCCTTCACCCATCTGTTTGAGGCCTGGCTCTCAGGCAAGGGCAATCTGTTTACCCGACAGCTGGCGCTGACCGGGCTGAAGCTCTTCGTTCAGGCCTGGCCCGCGCTGAACCGCGACGATGCGCAAGGCGATACGGCGCGCGAAGCGATGATGATGGCCTCCTGGCTCGGCGGCGTCAGCCTCAGCAGCGCCGGCCTGGGCGTTATCCACGGCATTGCGGGCGAACTGGGCGCGATCAAGCCCTACCACCATGGCGAAGTTTGCGGTCGCCTGCTCTTTCCGTTCCTTGATTTACTGGCAGAAAGCCGCGAGCCGCAACAGCAGCAGCTGATGCAGGCGCTCCATCAGGAACTCTTCGCCGAACCGGAAGCCCAGCCGGCGCGCTTCCTGAAAAACTGGCTGCAACAGCAGGCGATTATCCCTTTCTGGCAGGAGCCTCAGACGCTGAGCAATGAGGATGTTGAATGGATTCTGGCGCGCGCCAACAGCAAAAACTCGCTGGTGAATTACAGCCAGCAGGCGATGCGCGCGATGCTTATGCAGGGATGGGACGTGACCTCAGCATAGCGAGAACGGGCAGCTCAGCTGCCCGTCAGCGTGGCCTTTATGCGAATGGCGGTTCGCCCGCCAGCATCTTCTCGATGACCTGCAATACGCCCGCGTCGCTGTTGGCGGGCGCGGCATAGCGCGCCGCCTCTTTTACCCGCTGCGGCGCGTTTGCCATGGCGAAACTAAAACCGGACTGTCTGAGCATTTCCAGATCGTTGCCGCCGTCGCCGAACGCCAGCACCTGCTGATGATCGATGCCCCAGCGCTGCGCCAGAATATTCAGGCCGTTGGCTTTGTGATGGCCCGGCACAATCAAATCCACCGAGCCGTGTCCGCTTGAGGTTGCCGCCGCCGCGCCCTTATGCAACCGCTGAATATCCGCCATCAGCGGCTCGACATAATCATCGGACAGGTTAAGCGCGAACTTAAACAGCCGATCGTGGCTGGTCTCTTCCAGCGATTGTATTGCCTTCAGGCGATGGCAGTAATGACGCATTTTCGCCAGCCACTGCTCATCAGCGCCCTCGAAGTAATAGGCGCTTTCACGGCCGCACAGGATATAGCGCAGCCCCGGATAGTCGCCTTTTTGCAGCGTATCGAGCAGCGCGTAAACGTCCGGACGGGAAAACTCGCCGCAAAACAGTTCTTCTTCGCCATCCAGTATCCAGGCACCGTTCTCCGCCACAAAGGCGATTTCACTGGCGATAGTCGGGAAGAAAGATGTCAGCTGGTAGTACTGATTGCCGCTGGCGACGACAAATTTAATATCGCGCGCTTTCATCTCTTCATAGCAGCGCATAAAGCGCTGGCGGTCATACTGCTTTTGGTTATCAAGAAAGGTGCCGTCCATATCAACCGCCACCATTTTTACCGCTGTCATCTCGACTCCTTATCAGGCGAAAGGGAACAGTGTGGAAGCAAAGCATAGCCTGGAGAGCGTGAAAAAAAGAGGAACAGGCGCGCGCGCAGGCAGCCGGTTTTTAGGGAGGGAGAGATGGGGAGAAACAAGAACGGGCGGCCTGCGCCGCCCGTATTACAGGCTTAGTTGAATGCGTTGCCGATAATCAGCGAGGTGATAATGCCCGTGGCGGCAGCAATCAGCACATAGTTGCCATCGACATAGGACCAGTATTCACCGCGCGGCGGCTCCGGCAGGCGGCGAGCGCGCCAGTCATCGACCCGGTAGTGAGGACCGCGATATTCGTGCGGCATCGGATGACCGCGACGGAAATCATGGCCGTTCCAGGCAAAGTGGTCGCGGTCGCGATCTTCATGGCGATCGCCGCGTGGTCCGCCGGCAAAGCGATCGTGCTGCGGGCCGCGATCCGGGCCATGACCTTGCGGGCCACGTCCACGATCGTCGTGACGGTCACCGTCGCGGCGGTCGCCGTCGTGCTGCTGCCATGGCTGTCCATGATGATCGCCCGGGCCGTCAGCCCAGGAAACCGTAGAAATCAGTGAGCTGCATGCAATAAAAGTCGCGATAACGCGTAGTGTTGTTTTTTTCATCATATACCTCCAGTAGCAACAGCGAGAGTCGCGCCGTTGAGATGTACTATCGGTTATATGGGGTCAGGTCTTCATCTCCAAAAGTCTTAAAAATCGGTAACTTACAGACTATTACTCCGTTTATCGCTTTCTTAACACTTGGCAGAAATTATGGAGAGAGCTGGTCCTGGGAGGAGACACGCCGCATAAATAGCGCAGAGGCAAAATTCGTTATTTCTTAACGCGTAAAATATAGCTGAAAGTGAAGCGTTAAACAGAAGGAAAAAACAGATGAAAAACCCGATCGAAACCGATCGGGGGAACAGGAATTCCTTAACACCGAATACCGGCTAATCCTTGCCAAATCAAGGAAAAAACTAGAGTTCACAACACCACATCACTAGTGTTGAAGCTCAATCTTATCACTCTTTATATTTCTGTCACAGGTAATTATCTGAATTAGGATATTTCCTTTTTCCTTTAAGAAGGCTTATCCCTTTATTTCTCGCCGCAAATTAGATGAACCGTTAAATAATATCGCTCTGATTCATGTAGAGAGAGAAACAGGTCTGGGGTCTGACCAGGTGGGCAAACTAATTAATGCTTTCATTAATTTGCCTGCTAAATATTACGTCACTGAAATAGCGGACCACACTGGCGCCTGTCCGCACTCCGCCTGCCTGCACTTGTCAAAGCCGCAAGGGCAGAAAAAGCATGCCCGCAACGGTTTTTTCAATTTCTTTACGTTGCATCTCATTTAATATGCAAAAATGCAGGCATCAGTAATTATAAATGTGCAACTGGTCACAAGCAGACACCTTCACAACGGCGTCTGCATGGCGATATAAAGCGCGTCAGCCTAAATATTGTGGCAGCTCGTCAATCTCCAGCGCGCTAAAATAGTATCCCTGTAGCCCGTAGATCGGTATATGTTCCAGCGCTGCTAAATCCTCTTTATTCTCTACGCCCTCCACAATTATCTGCGGACAATAGCGCTGAATAATGGTCATTAATACCGGAAAAATGGATTTATCCTTTTGCTCCCAGAAAAAGCGCTTGTCAATTTTCACCGCGTCAAACAGGCCGGTATAGAGCGCTTCCAGGTTGGAAAAACCGGTGCCGAGATCGTCAAGAAAGAAACAGAGGCCGCGCGCCTTAAGCTGCTGTAAGGTTGCGCGCACGTCATGCTCTTGCAGAAAGTCGATATTCTCGGATACTTCCAGCCGAAGCACGCTGGCGATGCTGAGCAGCCATCCCAGCCGCGCCTCCTCCTCCAGCATGGCCACCATATCCCGATCGATATTAATACTGATAAACAAACCGCGCTGCTCAAGCAGCGTCACGATCGGCGACAGGGCAGCAAGCTGCTCATACAGCAGTTTGCGCTTCTCGCTGTGCGTCATATTTTCAATCACCATAAAGGGATTGCGTGGTTTACCCGCCTCCGAGGTATAGCGCGTCAGGAGTTCAAAACCGATACAGACGCCGCTCTGCGACATCACCGGTTCAAGAATAAATTTTTTATACAGCGTGGAGGCCAGGGAGTGTGTAGTCATAAACACCTCGGGCAAAGCCCAAACGGCAGCGATCGGTTACCTGAAACGGTCAGAGCTTCCTGCGGCAACCAGCGCTACCCAATTGATAATCTGTTTTTGCACTCCCTGTTGCAGAGTTTATTGCGTACGCGCGCGATAAACGCGCGCATTTCACCACGTTTTCTGGTTTTGGCAATCTTTTTCGACTGGTGGCGCTGAGGACGCAAAGAATAAAGCGGACCTAAATACAGAAAGCAGTACGTATTAAGAGTAGCGAAAGATAGCGCAGGGGGAAGGTAAATTAACCGCGCGTTTTGTCAACGCGCGGCCAGTTGGTCAGGGATAGCTTAAGGTAACGGGCGCGTCCGGCAGTCGGGTAAAGTGGGTCACGATATAGTGAAAATCGGCCGTGGGATTGAGCTGCGTAAACCGCTGCGGATAGAGATCTTTAGCCAGAACTTCCATGCCAATAATGTTGTAAGGATGGTTATAGAAGTGGTGGTAAACGCCATAAACCCGACCATTCTGCACTGGCGCGATCTGCTTCAGCCCGGTGCGGTTCAGCAGGCCGCTGAAGGTCGCCGAGACCTGCTGCGCTGTGGTGTTATAGCCAAACGGCAGCACCCCTGGATTAGGACGCTTCGAGCCGGTCATAATATAGACGTCCGGCTTCATCGCGATGATTTTTTCCAGCGAAACAAAGCCTGCGTTGCCCGGCAGCAGCGCAGAGCCGATATTTTTACCGCCCACCGCTTCTACCAGTCCGCCCCAGCCGTTGTGGCCGTGAGTGAAGCAGCAGTTATCGCTGTTGCCGGCTATCGGTTCGATAAACACCGTCGGCTTCTGCGGCACCTGTTTGATAGCGGCATCAAGCTGCTGCAAACGCTGCTGATAGAAGGCGGTATAGTCCCCCGCTTCTTTCTCGCGGTTCAGCACCTGGCCCAGCAGTGCCACGCTGCGCATGGTGTTCTCTTTCGGATGCAGTTCATAGTCGATAAACAGCACCGGAATATGAAGCCCCTTCAGGGTATCCAGCACGCCTGACTGCTGCAGCGCCGATTTCGCGCGCAGCTGGGCGATCATCAAATCTGGCTTCTGCGCCAGCACGCTTTCGAGATTAACCTGCCCCTGATCGTTGAACCCCATATCGACGATGTTGGTCGCCTGCGGCCAACGCTGTTTCAGCAGATCCCAGGTCTGGGTATCCTGCTTTTTCGGCAGGTTATTCCACGCCACCACGCGCTTAAAGGGATTGTCACGGTCCAGCAGCGCCAGCGCCAGCACGTCGCGGCCATCCTGCAGAATAACATGCTGCGGCTCATGGTCGAGCCGGATGGCGTTGCCGTCCAGATCGGTTACCTGCAACGGATAAGTGGTTGCGCCGCATGCCGCCGACGTCAGCAGTCCGGCCAGCAGAAGTCCCTTGTTCATCGCTTACTACCTCAGTAACTAATAATTATTCTCAATAAAGTTAGCATGTTGCCGGACGGGAAAGCTATAGCAGCAGCGAAACGGCCCGCGCGTAGCGGGCGCGTCCTGCTTAGCTGAACAGGGAGTAGAAGATAGCGGAAATCGCCACCAGCCCGATCAGCACGACGAAAAGATTGCTGAGATGTCCACTGTATTTACGCATGGCGGGAACCGTACGAATGGCGTACATCGGCATCAGAAACAGAATGATCGCAATAACCGGCCCGCCCAGAGTTTCAATCATATCGAGAATGCTCGGGTTCCAGCTCGCCACCAGCCAGGTGCTGAGCAGCATAAACAGCGCCGTCGCCCGGTTCAGTTTCGCAGGGGCCAGAGTTTTACCGCGGCTGTGCAGCATTTTATTGACCAGCCCGTTAAAACCTTCACGCGCGCCGAGGTAGTGGCCGAGGAAAGATTTCGTAATGGCGACGATGGCGATCAGCGGGCCAAGCCAGGCGATAACCGGTACGTTAAAGTGATTGGCGAGATAGGAGAGAATAGAGATGTTCTGCGCCTTCGCCGCAGCCAGATCCTCCGGCGACAGGCTGAGCACGCAGCTAAAGACAAAAAACATCACCGTCGCCACCATCAGCAGGTGTGAGCAGGCAAGGATGCGCGAGCACTTGCGTTCCGCGCCTTCGCCATACTCCGCGCGTTTCGCCACGGCGAAAGAGGAGATAATCGGCGAGTGGTTAAAGGAGAACACCATCACCGGGATCGCCAGCCACAGCGTCATTCCTATGCCTTTGCCGCTGCCGTCATGGTGCAGCGACAGCGTCTGCAGCGCCGCGCTGTGCCAGTGCGGGATCAGGTAAACCGCCAGCAGCATCAGCACCGCGACAAAGGGGAAAACCAGAATGCTCATCGCTTTGACGATCATCTGCTCGCCAAAACGCACGACCGTCATCAGGCCGATGATCAATATCAGCGACAGCAGCACGCGCGGCGGCGAGACCAGCCCAAGCTGGTGCTCGATAAAGCTCTCGACCGTATTAGTGATCGCCACGCTGTACATCAGCAGAATAGGGAAAATGGCAAAAAAGTAGAGCAGCGTAATGATTTTGCCCGCGCCTGCGCCGAAGTGCTCTTCCACTACGTCGGTAATGTTTTCTCCCGCGTTTTTGCCGGAGAGCACGAAACGGGTGAGCGCGCGGTGAGAATAGAAGGTCAGAGGAAACGCGAGAATCGCCATGATGATCAGCGGCAGCAGTCCGCCGACGCCTGCATTAATCGGCAAAAAGAGTACGCCAGCGCCGATAGCGGTGCCGTAGAGTCCCAGCATCCAGGTGGTATCGGATTTGCGCCAGCCGCGTTCTGCTGGCGTCTCTGCGGCGGCCGTAAGGGTGCCGGTTTGCGTGGTTTTCATCTGCCTGTCCTGTCTTTATAACGTCAACGCCGCCGACGGTGAGTTTGCGTCGACGGCCACATTGTTGTGCCGCCCTGCCCCACCGCCTGGCGGCAGCGCAGTCAGAAGACGCAACAAAAAAATTCGTTTATCCGCAGCGGGAGTAAACGATTGCGCAGGATTTTTACACACCTTTACGACAGGCTTCAACAACAGTGCGTTAATCGTGCATATTCCAGGCGATTAACCGTTATTACGACGGCGCGGCGCCATTAACCAGGCCGGGCTGGCGCGGGAGATTGATATTTTTAAACGAAACCACAGATTGGCATTACAAAGCAGGCCGGGCGTTCTATAGTTCATCCGCAACACTTAACCCTGAGGTTTATGCATGCGTGTTAAAGGATTAAATATCGGTTTCTTCATTGTGATTCTGGCAATGGTCACCGTTGCGTTTTTCGATGTGCTGTCGCCCTATTTTTCGCCTATTCTCTGGGCCGCTATTCTGGCGGTGATCTTCGCCCCGCTGAAGGTCTGGCTGCGGCATAAGATGGGCGATCGTAACGGTCTGGCATCGTTGATTACCCTGCTGATTATCTGTCTGATCGTGTTTACGCCGCTGGCGATTATCGCCTCTTCGCTGGTGGTGGAAATCAACGCCGTCTATCTCAAGCTGCAGACCAATTCGGCGCAGTTCCCGACGGTATTTGCCGATCTGCTGCAGCATCTGCCTGGCTGGCTTCGCAATTTCCTCTCTGAGCATCAGTTGAATAATGCGACGCAGATCCAGCAGAAGCTCTCGACCTTCGCGCTGAAAGGCGGCCAGTATATGGCGGGCAGCGTCTTCCTGATCGGCAAAGGTACATTTACCTTTACCGTCGGCTTCGGCGTCATGCTCTATCTGCTCTTTTTCCTGCTAAAAGATGGCTCCTATCTGGTGCATTTAATTCTGGAGGCGCTGCCGCTCTCTACTTACGTAAAGCATCATCTCTTTATGAAGTTTGTCGCCGTCTCACGCGCCACGGTGAAAGGCACCGTGGTGGTGGCGCTGGTTCAGGGGGTGCTCGGCGGGCTGGCGTTCTGGTTTGTGGATATCGACGGCAGCCTGCTGTGGGGCGCGCTGATGGCGTTCCTGTCGCTGATCCCCGCCGTTGGCTCGGCGATTATCTGGGTGCCAGCCGCGATATTCTTCTTCGCCACCGGCGCGCTGTGGAAGGGCCTGTTTATCGTCGGCTTCTTTGTGGTGATCGTTGGGCTGGTGGACAATATTCTGCGCCCGCTGCTGGTAGGCAAAGATACCAAAATGCCTGATTACCTGATCCTGATCGCTACCCTGGGCGGCATGGAGATCTACGGCATTAACGGCTTTGTGATTGGTCCGCTAATCGCCGCGCTGTTTATCGCCTGCTGGAACCTGCTGTCGGGCAAGGATAACCGCGACAACGCCGAAGAGATTGACGAAGAGTTTATCGAAGAAGGGAAAAAGCAGTCAGACGAGGCGGCCATCAATCAATAAAGCAGGAACCGTTGTTTGACATAGTGCCCGCGCGGGAGAGTTGGTCCGATCGCAAAGACGCAAAAACGGCATCCCTGCCAGCTCGGCCCGCGACATCCTTGTCGCGGGACGCTTTGCTCTTCGGTCCAACTCCCCCGCTTCCATACTCAGGTGCGGTCTGAAACGCCCTGAATACAGTGCTGTTTTAGTGAACCGCGTCTGTCTTACCATGCCAGTAGTTGTAAAGGCGCAGCGCCGCAGGCTGAATCGCGTCGGTGCTCTGTAAATAGGCGATCTCATCCATGCCGTCGAGCTTCTCCACCTCATCGATATCGCCATGCAGCGCAATCGCCTGCAGCGAAGGCTGCAGCTCAGCAGGCAGCTCAGGCCACTCAGCCAGCGCCACTCCCGTCATGTAGCCGAAACACCACTCTTCCACCACCAGCAGTTCGCGACCGTCCATTTCACGGTAGCCAAACAGCGGTTCGAACTGTTCCGGGTAGAGGCTCAGACGCTCGGCGATATCGTTCATCATCCGTGCGGCCAGGGTGTTGAAACGCAGCTCATCCGCAGGATCGTCCCAGTCCGGCGTAGTTTCGCCCCAGATAACCGGCTTCATCGCATCCAGCGCCAGCGGCGACGGGCTGGAGAGCGCGGCGGTGAAAAGGCCGTCCAGCTCGCTGATGTCAATCAAGCCGTCTTCGCTGTCATGCTCCATCAACACGTCTTCCATCCACTCGATCTCGTCTGCATTCAGTGGGCCTGTAGCCATGGTAATTCCTCTTGTGGTGTATCGAAGATGTGGGTGGTTCGCGCTGTCAGGCTGACCCACGGTAAAAGTAGATGAGAGACCTGAGCCTCAGCAGGGAATAAGTCTAGCTGCGGGTAGTGTGCCTGAGAGGAGACGCGAAGCCAACTGAAGAGTCCAGCGGCAAGGCGCTCAGTCAGTGATAAAAGCGTCGCCTGTTTCTCAGTCGCGCCTCGGTATGAAGCCGGTCACCAATTTGATAGCAGAAAAAGCCCGCTTCAGGCTGCTTTTCGCTGCTACAGCCAGGCGCTGTCAGGAATGGCGGTTTTCTCACCCGCTATTAATGCGCCGCACGCATTAATGTCCTGAAGCCCCCACTCTACCGCTATGCGTCGCCGTTGCGAGTATCTTTACGGCTTTTTCCCGTTTTCACTGCGCGTTAGACAAGGCCGCAATCAGTAATGCTGAGTGTGGCTACCCCGTGACTTTGATCCCCTCCGCGGGCTCCCAGAGGTTCCACATCTGCCAGAAAACATCGGCAACGGCTTCTTTAAGATTTTCCGGACGAAACTGAACGCCGCTGCAGGCGGAGCCGAGCTTTGCCTCGATCCGCGCATCGCTCTCATGAGTGCCGAGGCTCATCGCGAAAAAATCACAGTTCATGCTTAGCCAGATAATTCTGCCGCAGGTACAGGAAGAGGGATTATGAAGGGTAACGCTTGCTGTTGAGGTATCAGTGCTGTTCATCGTATGACCTTTAAAAATTGCGCGGCGCAGGCCGATGATTAACCGGCCTGGCAGCAGGAGGCAACAAAGCCTGGTGCGACTTTCAGTAAGCAAAGCCTCGTTAAGCGGCGCCAGCCAGCTTAATCTCCTTTAGCATGCTGAACGCCATTTGCATGTGATCCTCACTGACGACAAACGCCCGCAACTCGCCGCTCTCGTCATAGCCTTTAGCGATAATGCCGGTCGGTGAAAAGGTCATTTGCCACTGGTAGGTGGGATTGGCCGGATCGCCCGCCAGATGGAGCGGCATAGCGGGCGTTTTAACCTTGATTAGCATGGCGGGCAGCGTCAGTTTCGCGCAGCCGCCGGTCAGATTCTTGCCCAGCGTCATCGCTGCCAGCATGGCGGGCTGAAGGTAGGGCAGCAGCCTTCCCTGGATTTCCGCACAGTCGCCCAGCGCGTAAATATCAGGCGCGGAGGTGGCGAGCGCGTCGTCAACCACAATGCCGCGGCGCACCGCGATGCCCGCCTCCTGCGCCAGAGAGAGGTCGGGACGCAGGCCGATAGCGCACAGAGCGGCATCGAAGCACCCGCTCTCACCGTTGCTGAAGCGGACTTCCAGCCCGTTTCGATCGCGAACCAGCCCGCTGATTTCCGTCTGAAAACGAAACTGAACGCCGCTGCGCACTAAGCGATTCTGCAAACGACCGCCGATCTCAGGCGGCAGCAGCGCGGAAAGCAGCGTTGCGCTGCGGTCGACGACCGTGACCTGTTTACCGGCGCGATTAAGATCCATTGCAAGCTCTGTTCCGATCAGCCCGCCGCCGATCATCAGCACCCGCTTCGCGTTGATCAAACTGGCTTCGCATTTCCGGTAAGCCTGCTGGCTGTTCAGGGTATAAACCAGATCGCTGCCCTGTATGGCGGGAACGATGGGGCTGGCGCCGGTGGCGAGAACAAGCTTGCCATAGGAGAGCTCGCCCGCGCTGGTCTGAACGCAATGCGCCGCCCGATCGATACCCCTGACAAAGGTAAAAGGATGCAGCATGATGTTCTGGCTTTCCGCCCACTCCGCCGCCGTCTGACGGGTTAAATCGTCCGCGCGATGCCCCATACTGAACACATGACTAAGCTCAGGCTTATTATATTCATTGCAGCTGTCAGCGGCGATGATACGAACCGGCACCGTTTTATCCTGCTGACGGATAAATTTAACCAGCTGCCGGGCAGCGAAGCCTGAACCGATAATGACAATATCTGCTGGCACTGACTTAACCCTCGTATGGATCGAATACGGATTTACCCAGCGCACAGCCGGGACAGAGGAAATCCTCCGGCACCGCTTCCCACGCGGTGCCGGGCGCAACCGCCTGAGCGGGTTCACCCTCGGACGGGTCGTAAACCCACTGGCATACCGTACAGATCATTTTCTGACCGCCCGCTTTGTCCGCCTGCGTCATGCCGTATCCATCGCTGCTTTCAGGCGTCGCGGCGGCAATAACTGCCGCGGCGCTGTCAACGGAAGGCGCTGCCGAGGGGATGGGAGAAAGCGCCCATTCGCGGGCAATGTTGCGACCGTGTTCACGACACGCTTCCAGCGCGGAGAGATCGGGACGCCATTTGGTTTTCAGGGCGATAGTCATATCAAAACCGGCATCCTGCAGGCGGGTCGCCACGCGATCGACGGCGCCGCCCGTCCAGCCATAGGAGCCAAACGCGGAGGCGCGTTTATTACGGAATTTCAGGCCGGTGATCTCCTCCAGCATGCCCGCCACCTTTGGCATCATCACATTGTTCATGGTGGAGGAGCCGACCAAAATGCCTTTTGAGCGGAAACAGGAGGTGATGATCTCGTTTTTGTCGTGGGCGGAGACGTTGTAAACCTTAACGGCAACGCGCGGATCCGTTTCCCGGATACCCTGAGCGATGGCATCCGCCATCATGCGCGTATTATTCGACATAGCGTCATAAAAGAGCGTGATGCGATCTTCCTGATAATCGGCAGACCACTTCAGATAAAGCTCAACAATCTGCGCCGGGTTGTCGCGCCATACCACGCCGTGGGAGGTGGCGATCATACTTAGCGGCAGATTGAAGCTCAGGATCTCGTTGATCTTCGCCGTTACCAGGCGCGCAAAGGGCGTAAGGATATTTGAGAAGTAGCGCTGGCACTGGTCGAACAGCTCGTGCTGGTCTACTTCATCGTTAAACAGGTGCTCATCGCAGTAGTGCTGGCCGAAAGCGTCATTACTGAACAACACGGCGTCCTGCGTCATATAGGTCATCATGCTGTCCGGCCAGTGCAGCATCGGCGTTTCAACAAAGATCAGCTTTTTGCCGTTGCCAATATCGAGCGAGTCGCCTGTTTTTACTATGTCGAAATTCCATTCGGGATGGTGATGATGGCCGTTTATCGAGTCTACGCCGTTGGCGGTGCAGTAAATCGGCGTGCCTGGGATCAACGCCAGCAGTTCGGCCAGCGCGCCTGCGTGGTCCTCCTCCGCATGGTTGATAATGATGGCGTCGATCGTTTTCAGATCGATCTCTTCGCTAAGATTCTTAACGAAATCGGTGCAGAACCGGAGATCGACGGTATCAATTAAAACATTCTTCTCTTCGCGGATAAGGTAGCTGTTATAGCTGGTGCCGCGCTGCATCTTGTACTCTTTGCCGTGAAAATGCTCAACTTCCCAGTCCCGTTTGCCGACCCAAAAAATATTGTTTTTTACATGAATGTTCATCAGATGCCCTTTTAGCCTGAGTTGAATTTCCTTAACTCAGTGCATCTGTCATGCCAGTTTTTAAGACTTTGATTTTAAAAATAATTATTTATAAGCATTGTCTAAAAAACCATTTTAAATATTGTCTCAATCACAATTAACTGTCTTAAAGACACTACTCAGCACATAAAAAAGCCCGCCGTAGCGGGCTTGTCTCGATCAGGGCAGGTTGTGACCCTTCTTTAAGTGATGAGGCCGCCGCGAGTCAGCCAGTTACGGCGCTGTTCGGCCAGCTCTTTTTTCTCTGTACTGTGCCGGAAAACCGCAGCGCGCAGGCGCTGCTGCTGGGTAAAGCGCTCCTCGCGCGTGAGCCTGCTATCTTCACTGAGTTCGCACAGCAGCACGTTCATCTCGCGAATAATATTATTCGCGATGGCGGTATCGACCGCTGTCATTACTTCATCCAGATGCGTCATGGTTTCACCCAATCCAGGTATTAAGCTGCTGTAACAGGAGCGAACCGGCAATCAGCAGCGACAAGGGAGTACAGGGAAGATCTAAGTCTACCCAGGCTTTGCGTCCGCCATATTCCGTTTCGAAACGAAGCCGATCTGGAGCGCGCTGGTAACAGGTTAAGTCTGGCCCTCGGCAGCCGACGAATGCGGCCCAGCGCAGCGCATTCGCGGCGGTGTTGATCTGTTTTGCGCTGAGCGCTTTTATCTTTACATGGTCGGACATTTCTCTGCTCCTTAACTTAATCACTAAGCTAATCAGGCATATGTCGTGCCACTTCTTAACTAATTGATTTGCATCAAGGGAGAAGACCCATACTGTATTTATAACAATCGTTAATATTGTTATTAAGACATCTATTGTGCAGGTGACACTATGGCTCTCTCAGTTGAAACCCTGGCGGCGCTGGCTGTCGATATTCAGAACGGCGTACGTGAGCGTGACCGCTTTATGCGAATGATAAAAAGCATCCACCAGGCGTTAAGCTGCGACGCTACTGCCCTGTTACGCTATGAAAATCAGCAGTTCAGGCCTCTGGCTACGGCCGGGCTGGCCCCTGACGTTATGGGCCGCCGGTTTAGCCTTGATGCGCATCCGCGGCTGGAAGCGATCGCGCGCGCAGGCGATGTTGTGCGCTTTCCTGCGGATAACGATCTGCCCGATCCCTACGACGGTCTGATCCCCGAACAGGGCGAATTACATGTTCATGCGTGCGTCGGCATGCCGCTTTTTTCGGGGCAGACGCTGATCGGCGCCCTGACCCTGGACGGCATGGACGCGCATCAGTTTGATGCTTACAGCGATGAGGAATTGCGCGTTCTTGCCAGCCTGACCGCTGGCGCTCTGAACAACGCCCTGCTGGTTGAGCAGTTAGAAAAGCCGCCCTCCTCCTTTATCCCGCAGCATATGCGGCCAGAAGGCAATGAGGAGATGCAGATCATCGGTGAGTCCGCGCCGCTCGCCCATCTGAAGAAAGAGATCGCCGTTGTCGCCCCCTCTGACCTGAGCGTATTGATCATGGGTGAGACAGGGACCGGCAAGGAACTTATTGCTCAGTCGATCCACCGCCTCTCCCATCGTGCCGCGCAGCCCCTTATCTATCTTAATTGCGCAGCGCTGCCGGAAAGCGTCGCAGAGAGCGAGCTGTTTGGCCACGTTAAAGGCGCTTTCACCGGCGCTATTCACGATCGGCCAGGTAAATTTGAACTGGCGGATAAAGGAACGTTGTTTCTGGATGAGATTGGAGAACTGCCGCTCTCGCTACAGGCTAAACTGCTGCGCGTGCTTCAGTATGGCGATCTACAGCGCGTGGGAGAAGATAAAGCTCTGACCGTCAATGTGCGCATTATCGCTGCGACCAACATGGATATGCGCAAAGCGGTCACGGAGGGCAAATTCCGGGCTGACCTTTATCACCGTTTAAGCGTTTTTCCCCTGTTTGTGCCCTCGCTGCAGGAGCGGCGCGACGATATCGTACTGCTTGCCGGCTATTTCTGTGAAAAGTGCCGGATAAAGTTTGGTTTGACCAGCATCGCCCTTAGCCCGACCGCCAGCGCCATGCTTGAAGCAGCAAGCTGGCCGGGAAACGTGCGCGAGCTGGAGCACGCCATCTATCGTGCGGTCATCATCGCGCAGGCGGAGTCACGCAGCGGCGAAATCATTTTGCTGCCTCAGCACTTCAACCTGAAAGGCGAAACGCCTCTTCGTTCAGCGCCGACTGAAATCGCGCCGTCGCTGCCCTTAACGAGCCTTAGCGAGGCAACCCGTCAGTTTCAATATAACTACATTAAACAGGTCTACGAAAACAGCGGGAAAATCTGGGCCAGAACCGCGCGTCAGCTGGAACTCGATCCGGGAAACCTTCATCGTCTGGCCCGCAAACTCGGCCTGAAGTAAAGACGCCGTTCACCGTCAGAACGAAGGATGGCCTCCTTTAACCGGGCTGACGGCTTCAGGCAGCGAAGCGATGTGCAGGCCGGGCTTTTGCCTGAGTAAAGCCGACCGCTATTCCGCAGTGCAAGTGCATCCCCGCCAGCCCTCATGTATAAAGGTGATGAGCGTATTCCTGAATACAAAAGGCGGCAGAGGATATGGCTTTTGAACAGACGTTTATTACGAATGATGCAGAGCTGGAACGGATTTATGGCGCAGTCGCAAAACCCTCTTTAACCAAGGAGACTGACCATATTCATCCGGCCTACCGCCCTTTTATCGAAGCCTCGCCCTTTGTGGCGCTGGCAACCTCAGGGCCGGGTGGACTCGATGTGTCTCCAAGAGGCGATCCGGCGGGCTTTGTCGTCATTGAAGATGCGAAGACGCTGTTATTGCCCGACAGGCGAGGCAATAACCGCATAGACAGCCTGCGCAACATTCTTCACGATAACCGCGTTGCGCTTCTTTTTCTTATCCCCGGCATTGGCGAAACGCTGCGCGTAAACGGTACGGCGAAGATCATGACGGAACAAGCGCTACTCAACAGGTTCGTCGTCAATAATCAACTGCCTAAAACGGTATTGCGCATTGCGGTCGAGAGCGTTTTTTTTCAGTGCAGCCGCGCCATCATTCGCTCAAAACTCTGGGATCCCGCCGTACAAATCAAGCGTGACCAGTTGCCCAGCCCAGGCTCAATTCTTCATCAGCTTTCCCAGTCTGAAATTAATGGCGATGCCTATGATCAGGCGCTGCCGGAACGATTAAAAAACACGCTTTACTGATATTGCCCATAATTTAGCGACGGCTATAGCTGGAGAGTCCAGCCTCTGATAGTGAGCAATACAGACAACTCGAGGAGAAAACCATGCCTATAGTTGAACGCGGCGAGTCGCCTTTCATTCCAGGTTTCAGGCTACAGGATATTACCCTTGCTAACGGCATCAGGCTGCGCGTCGCCACGGGCGGCCAGGGTAAGCCGCTGCTGCTGCTTCATGGCCATCCTCAGAACCATATTACCTGGCGCAAGATTGCCCCACGGCTGGCAGAAAAGTACCGCGTGATCCTGCCCGATCTGCGAGGTTATGGCGACAGCGACAAGCCCACCAGCGACGAGCAGCACCGCCCCTACTCTAAGCGCGTCATGGCGGAAGATATCAGCCTGCTGATCGAGGCGCTGGGCTATAAGCAGGTGGCTTTCGTCGGCCACGATCGCGGAGGTCGGGTTGGCCACCGGCTGGCGCTGGATCATCCCGACAAGGTGAGCTGCTGCGTATTCGTGGATATCGCGCCTACGGCGACCATGTATGCGCTGACCAATAAAGCGTTCGCTACCCGCTATTTCTGGTGGTTTTTTCTGATCCAGCCCTGGCCGCTGCCTGAAACCATGATTGCGAACGATCCCGGTTTTTTCCTGAAAAAACATATCGAAGGGCAGCTAAAAACCGCTGGCGCTACTTCCGAAGAGGTCTTCAACGACTATCTGCGCTGCTATCAGCAGCCAGAGATGATCCACGCGGTGTGTGAAGATTACCGCGCCGCCGCCACCCTCGATCTGGAAGACGACGCGGCAGACAGCGAGAAAAGGATCGCTTGCCCGCTACTGCTGCTGTGGGGCGCAAAAGGAACGGTTGGCGAACTCTATGATGTGGTGGCGACGTGGCGTGATAAAGCACAGCAGGTAACCGGCGAGGCGCTACCATGCGGGCATTCGCCCCATGAAGAAGTGCCAGACATTTTCCTGGAGAGGCTGTGCGCCTTTCTTGATGCGCAGTGTTAGTCTGCGTGATTTAAGGCGGTGATTCTGGGCTGTCAGACTTGCAGGGTCCATCTGCGTCATTCAGGGCCAGCATCGAATAATATTCAATAAAGTCCGCCTTAAGCGCGCTGTAGCGGTGAATATCGTTATTCGCTGCCAGCACCGCTGCATATTTTATGCGGGCATAGTGTGCTGCCACCGTTGCGTTTTTTATCAGGTAATCCCGAAACGCTAGATGTTTTACGATTTGGCTGTTGCCCTCGGCAAATGCGTGCACCTGATGGCTACGCCGATCGCCTCCCTTTATAAAATATCTGCGCCCTACAATACCGTTTTCGCCACGTGGTCTGTATCCAGCGCGGGCCAGCGCTGAGGTGCACCTGTCCAGCTCATTCAGCCCGACAACTTCCAGCAGTATGTCGATAACCGGCTTCGCTGACAGGCCCGGTACGGCCGTACTACCAATATGGTGAACAGCGATGATTACTTCTCCTGCAACAGCCTTTAACAACAGGCTTTCTTTTTCGAAGATTGTCGGCCATTGCCTGTCATAAGGAATAACGGTTGCCGTCCGCATTAACGAGCGCCCTTTTTTACTGTTGGCTTATCGAGAATAACCTGATTGCGACATGCTCAGCACGATTTTTCCTCGCTGCGCTTTATGACAGTTGAAATCTTATATAACGCCTGCACAACAGTGAGAGCAGGACGCGCGAGAAAGGTTATGCAAAACTACGTTCATAGTAAACCGGGTGATAAGCAATTTATTACTGCTTATGACCAATGCGGCTTTTACTATAAATACAGTACGTCATTGTTCATCAGAATATCTCACAAGGAAATTCACTATGGTTTTTACCGCTTCAGATTTAGCTCAACAGGCAATTAACAGCATCAATGCGCTGAAAGATCTGGCAGAAAACAGCGCCAGCGTACCGGATGATATTCAGGCCCAGCTCGATAGCTATGCCGAACAGGTGGACGATCTGAAAAGTCGTTTAGAAAAACAGGAAACCACCAGCGAACTTTATCGCAACGAGATTCTTGATAACAGCGAAAAAATGGGTTTCGCTGTAGAAATTCTTAATAAAATACATTCAGTTATTAATAGCGGCGTTGTTAATACTATGCCTGTTGAAGAGCAGCGTCAGATTGACGAAACGCTAATTTATATTGAAAAACGCCAGCAAGATGACGACGCATATCGTAAAGAAGGCGATGCAAAACCACGCTCCTATGAAGAGTACCGCCATCCTTTTTAAGCGGCAGCTACAATAAAAAACCGCCGAAAGGCGGTTTTTTATTCGCCTGGCATTTTATCTTTTACAGATATCCATCGCTTTTTCCGCTTCGCTGCCGATCATACGCCTGCCGTGCTTACGACTTATATCACGCTAAATACGCATGCAGGATTATGCAAAAAAATCCGTCATGTTTTTAGATAACATTTGCCAGATAAGCGTTTATCAACTGCATTCCGGAAATATCAAAACAATAACAGCGGAGAAGCAGGTAAGATTAATTAGCGTATTAGCATAAAGCACTCAGGCTAATTTTAAACTTGATCAATATAACCACTACCTAAGCAATAATGTAAATGATTTGTACTGACAGTAATAAAATATTGCAGCTAAATTCATTCGCCGCCTATTAATTCGCCTATGGACATTTTATTTATGGCGAAATCACTGATATGCAAAAAAAACAATCACTATCATTCATCGCAATTTCATTCATTATGAAAATGACAAGGGACAATATCCGCGGCCATTACAATTGCTCCGTTTAAATTATTTAATTTTTATCTGCATAGCTATATAGCTTCTGGAGATGTACAAATGGAACATACTCAAAACAGCACTCTTACCACACCACATACCCCTGTCGCCGCCTGGGGTAAAACAGATACGATCTAGATGCTGGGACTTTACGGTACCGCTATTAGGGCTGGTGTGCTTAGCTATCGGCATTTATGCTGGTTGCAATCGCCGTCGATTCACTCTATAAAGTGGACGCCTCTATATCTGGTGCTGAAGTCGGCTGTCAGGAAGAAGTTGGCGTCGCCTGTTCTATGGCCGCAGCTGGTCTTGCTGAATTACTGGGCGGCAGTCCTGCTCAGGTTTGCATAGCGGCAGAAAGTGGCATGGAGCATAACCCTGGCCTCACCTGCGCTCCAATAATAAATAAAACAACCAAGCATATTTTAAATACTCCTGAGCGCTCCCACCATTTCTAAAAAAACCTTCCGCCATACAGAGTGAAAGGTTGTTATTGAAAGTTCATTCTAGAATCGAGGTGAAAATACGTTTTTATAAAAATAATGGCACCCTTACCCCCCTACGATAAGAAAGAAATTTAAAATATCACCAATCATGGATTATCTTATATTTTTTAAATATTTGATCGTCATTGTATTTTTTTAATTTCTTAGCAAAACGAGCAGCTTGATATACAGAGCACATCTCTGTAGACATTGTTAGCATCATCAGTATGAATAATATTTCTGACAATGTATAAATAATCAATTGGATGCCAGACGCTAAGTCTGGTATTTTATGTAGCGTTTCAACTATTGCTTTAACGCCTATACCAAACCCCCCTAAAGAAAGCCCTAACAATATCATCAATATTAACAGAGTTCTGGCAATCGCCTTCTTTGATATGATTGGGTTATAATTCCCATCAATAACAAATACCTTGTGATATTTTAAGAAGTCATTAGCCTTTGTACTCACTGAAAGCAGTCCTTTAGAATGTAGGAAATCGAACATTAACCTTAATGTTGGAATAGGATAATGTAAACCGTACTCTGCTAACTTCAGCTCATTTATATAGCAAGATGCTTTGTCAACTTTTTCATTTTGATAAATTATTTCCATGGCGCATGCTTTATCTTTAACTGGTAGAAAGACATATTTATTATTTGATATAACATCAATAACTTTGAATGGAATCTTAATTAACTTATACATTAAGGTAGCAAGGGTAATAAGAGCAGGCATTGCTGTTATAGCTTGAGGGATTGTTAAACCTAAGCCTATCAAAATATCTTTCATAAATGGGAACCCTCATTTCAATAGATTAAAAATAACCTTAACCTAGCCCTTTTCAAGGAAAAGACACTAGATACCACTCACTTAACAATTTAAAACACCTTAGCATATATAACCTTTTTAGGAAATAAATTTTATTAACTTTGGTTCAATTTAGTATATCTGCTGTTAATGAAAAATATTAATACCCAGCGTGTCTACATGACACAATCATTCTGGAATAATATTTAGACCGATCACAAAAAATCCACTGCAGCCTGAAAAATAAACATTAGATAAATAGTGAATATACCTACTCCTGAAATAATACATTGCAAATTAAAGCCTATATTATCATGTAGCAATCAGCATACATTTAACTAATGTACATTTTTCCGCACTGCCTTTTCATAATAGGCCATCCCATAACAAAATTATTTCTTTTATCAACAATACTGACGACACTTTGCTATCAATTTCATGTGCCGTGTCCTAATGATATGTCATTATTGATACAATCTATCCCACTTCGCCGTACAAAGTCAGCTGCATCAGCTTCCAAAAACATGCTTCCAGATAAAACTAGGTCCATTAGCTATTTTTCAAACTTTTTCTTTCGGTTTAAAACAGGAGCGCTTTGACTGGCATTAAGTCTCATAGGAGATGTTTCATTGAACGGGAGAATACTTCCTATGACGACCCCAAGCAGCTGTAGCTTTCAAACGATAATCAGATATAACGCTGGATGAAGTAATCTAATTCAGCAAAGACGATGCCTTAGGGCTTCAGAAGATAGCAGGAAAAGAGAAAATGGCACCCCTACAGGATTCAACTTAAACATCTAAGTATATGAATAAAATCAACTAATGCGCATTCAATTCTATACCATGCCCCCATTAATGCCCCCAAAATTTCTTCTGGCGTTCAAGTCATAGCCAATTCTGAGCAAGATTCGCCTAATTCATCTTCCGATGCCTTGAAAAATCAATTTCATTAACGTAGATTCAATTTTGTAACTTTGCTGTCAAAGACAGCCACCAATGTTTCGAGCATCGAACAGATGCCAGTGATCTGAGAGAAACGCCTTCGGGTGATCACCAAAATTGCTGTAGCCTGGAAGGCAAAGCTCATTAGAGCGGTACATTTGCTCGCCCTTGGAAGCAAATATCGTCAATAGAACCGCTCCTACTGCGTGACGATGAGGGTACATTAAACAAACGAACACCTTAATAAGGTGCTTCCACATCGAAATCATTCCTAAATTGGAATATTTTGATTGTTAACTAAGCTGTCAGCAATTTGCTGCCAGCACCTTTTATCATTCCCCTATACTAATGTGCCACTTCTGACACGTTATGTACTACTTGACCATACAGAGTTAGCTACATCCTCTCCGGAAAAAATCATGGCGCGTATTAAACGCTGCGGGCTGCGCTTTGCTTATGCCGTTAGGCATGGGCAAACGGCAGTCGTGCTGCGTGCAATACGTGGCGTCACTTTTGCGTGCCAACGCCTGAAAGTGACGCCATAGCGTAAACCGCTGCCCATCCTCTACCTTCGCCCGTTTCAAGCGGGTATCTGAATCTGACACTACGTTTTCATACACCAAATATCCATTTTTTAAAGGAGATCTGAATTGTTGCCGAGGCAGGCATAAGCCTGGGGATTACCTGCAATAGCAGGCAGTTGCACTGAGTGCATCACTGACACCCCGAAATACCTCAACTGCACCCGCTCTGGCGCACAGGCAACTTTCAGTACGGAACGGCAGCGCTGTTTCCGTTATTCGCCATGCGCCAGAGAAGCAGATTGGAGTATCAGATGAGTCGAACAGGTAGGGAAATGAAGCAGCTAGCGAAGCAGGCTGGCGGTAGTTACAAGACAGTGCATGATCGCATTCGTATTGCTGACAGATTTTGTAATCACTTGCTGGCGTTGAATATTCAAATTCGCAGCGTCCAGTATTTGAAAGCGAGGCATATTGAAAGTTATATCGCTGCACGTCGGGGGCAAGGTATTGCCTTGCGCACATTGCAAAATGAGATGGCTGCTCTGCGCTCAGTTTTACATCAAGCCGGACGGGAAAAATTAGTAGCCTCAGAGAGATTAACTAATAGAGCGTTGGGACTCGGCGGCAGTAGTCGAGCAGGCACTAAATTCGCTATCCCAACAGAAAAATATCAGCAAGCCATTACTCAAGCACGACAGCTTGATGAGGGATTAGCAATAGCCCTTCAGCTATCACGCTTACTGGGTTTGCGTTCACAAGAAGCTGTTCAATGCAGCGCTTCCCTTAAGACCTGGCAAAAACAACTCGGCCAAGGAGCTGAAAGACTAAGTGTCGTCTTTGGCACCAAAGGCGGTAGACCGCGCGAAACACGCATTTTGGATCGTGCAGCAGTTAGCAATGTTATCGCTCAAGCTTTGGTTATTGCTAAACAGCGCAACGGCAAAATTATTGACCGCGCTGATCTCAAAACAGCCATGAATTATTGGCGATCAGCTACAACTCGCATTGGTTTGATTGGCTCCTACTCCCCCCACAGCCTCCGCTATGCATGGGCACAAGATGCAATTCGCTTTTATCAGGAGCATGGTTTTAGCCGCAAAGAAGCTAATGCCCTCACTTCAATGGATCTCGGTCACGGCGATGGGCGTGGTCGCTATGTCGAACGTGTCTATGGCCTTCAGGAGGATCAAGCATGAGCACCCTCACCTTAATCCGACTTTGCGATGTGATGAGTAAAACCGGGGTCAAAAGAGCTTGGATTTACAAGCTAATGAAAAAGAATGAATTTCCGCAAGCCGTCAAACTCGGTTCCCGTTCAGTGGCTTGGGTAGAAAGTGAAGTTGATGAATGGATCTCAAGTAAAATTAACCAACGTGATGGAGCACAATAATGCTGAATTCATCTTTTTCCCTGGTAGGCGATTTTAGGTATAATCCACGCACTACGGCAAAATCCGTAGTCGGAATTGGCGTTCCGAACTCCCCAACGATACTCGAATATGCACACAGAGCATATTCGAGTAATGCACGTGCACACCTGTTGTCAATGGTGGTCCGGGCAGGGCTTCTGAAAGGAAGGCCGGAATCCGTTGGGGCCGGTACGCCAACCCTGTTCGGGCTACCACCCAATGAGCTTGGCGTCTCTGGTGGTAGTTTTAACAATACCCCAACGGAGGCGGCCCAATGGCTACTACCCTTCCTCGTCTGTACCCGCAATATATTCCTATCATTCTGGGGGTGCAGCATGTATGACTCAACCCCACTTTCTGCTGAAGAAGTTCTCGACCACTGTCGTGCGTTAGCTTTTGCGATCGTCGAACTGGATAATACTCTCGCCAAGGAACTGCTTAACTATGTGTTATGGGAGCGCCTCAACCTGCTGAATGAAACAATGAAAGCGGAGGCAAACCATGAATAATTGCGTAACTGAAATCATTTCCGCATCTCGCCATCGTTGGGAAGAAATCCTTTTTCAATTAGGCATCGACTTACCCAGGCTGAATAAGCATGGTCCTTGTCCTTGCTGCGGAGGAAAAGACCGCTTTCGCTTTGATGATAAAGACGGCCGTGGTACATGGTTCTGCAATCAATGTGGAAATGGCGATGGTTTAGATCTGATTGTTAAGGTTAAAAAATGCAATCCACTGCAGGCGACTAAGCTCATTTCAGAACTCAGTCTGAGACATCGAACTGCGCCTACCAGGGAAAAAGTATCAAAGCCGTGTGCATCAATTGAAGCTAAGAGACTGCTGAACTCATCACGCCTTGCTAAAAGCCCGTATTTGGAAAGCAAAGGATTATCTACATCTGTTCGAATGCTCAGCATTCAGAAAGCGCTGACAATCGGCGGAGTTAGTTTTGATAACGATTCAATGATTCTGCCAATACACGATATCGACGGTACATTGGTCAGCGCGCAATTGATCAACGCGGCCGGTGAGAAACGATACTTGCCAGGTACTCGTCAAAATGGTGGGTTCATTAAGGTTGGCGATTCGAGAAATACAGAAAATATCATCATCACAGAAGGCTATGCCACTGCATTAACGGTAAACCTTGCAACAGGTCATTTGGCGTTAGCGGCGATGTCTGCAAATAACTTACTGAATATCGCTGTCACTGCGCGGCATAAATATCCCAATAGCAACATCATTATGGCTGCTGAAAATGATTCCATTGAGGCTAATAGCGTTGGTTTAGTTCAAGCAGAAAAAGCGGCAGTAACCGTGAATGGCTGGGTTTCGTTACCCCCTGATCAAAATGTTAGCGATTGGGATGATTACCGCCAAATCCATGACGAGGCGGCGGTTAACGAAGCATTTCATCTACAAATGTACAAGCCAGACTCACAGCTTTCATCGATTTCGCGCATTCAAGAGCGCAAGCCGGATCTCAGCACCTCCCTTCCCTTACGCAAGGGCTCTGATGGTTTTGATACCCGCCAGGATTACCTTATTAAAGGTTATCTCCCCAGCGCATCAGTAACCAGCGCATACGGCGCAAGTGGTTCTTATAAGTCCTTTCTGGCGGTCTCTTGGGGATGCCACATTGCCACTGGCAAACCTTGGGCAGGCAGGCCGGTTACACAAGGTGCAGTAATCTATGTTGTTGGCGAAGGCGGAATTGGGGTTCCTCGCCGAATTCGTGCCTGGGAAGAAACGCTTAATGACGGCTCGCCAATCGATACACTTTACCGCATCGACTGCCCAATTTTTCCAGCCAGTTCCGAAAGCGTGCAGCAAGTCATCAGGGCCGCCAATGACGTCAAAGCAGCTTCAGGCATGCCTGTTAGATTGATTATTTTAGATACTCTCGCCCGCTGCTTTGGTGGCTCAGATGAGAATGCCGCCAAAGATATGGGGGCATTTATTCAGGGTTGTGATGTCATCAAGGCTGCTACCGAGGCTACGGTTTTAGTCATTCATCACTCTGGTAAAGATCAGGACAAAGGTGCGCGCGGTTCCAGTGCATTCCGTGCTGCTCTTGATGTTGAATTTAACGTCCGCCGCGAAGGTGAAGGTGGAGCACTGATTCTTAGCTGTACCAAAATGAAGGATGCCGAGGAGCCACCACGGCAGGCTTATGACTTGGTGCCGGTAGATCTCTACATCGATAATGATGGTGACCAGATTTCCTCGCTAGTTTTGAATGATGAGGGACGGCCTGTCATGGATGACACCGATCCCGAGCTTACAGGCATTTCACGTCTGACTGACAATCACGTTGCCCTTTGGCAAGCCATTCGCTCCCGAACCGCCAACGGTGATGCCTGTACTCGTGCGCTAGTGAGAGATGACATGCGAGCGATGGGGTTCGATGTCTCTAAAAAATTCACTCGTTGGCTAGATAAGCTGGAAAAGGAAGGCCGTGTCATTTGTGACGGTGATCATATCAGGCCGGTTTCTCAGGAGTTTAAAGCGGGGGAATAAATGGGGACTATGTGGGGGGAGAAATTATGCAATGTGCATTTGTTAATGATTCCCCCACTTCAAAGCCTTATATGCGCATCAAGTGGGGGAATCGAGCCAAAAACCTAAGTATCAATAGGTTACATTCATTTCGCATAAAGCAATCAGCTAATCTCGTTAACCCTCAAAGTGGGGGAATAAATGGGGGAGACATGCCATTCGTAATAGCTCCCCCTTTTAACAATATTTAGATCTGACCACCTACACCTTTAAACTTCTCGATGAATGATACAATTTTCTGGAATACAGTCTGTTTCTTTGTTTTGTACTGCGGATTCAGGGGGCTTAATTTTGGTAAAGCCTCATTAAGCTCTGTGCCATTTTCCGTCGCGTATTCGCGTTTTAGAGATGTGCGGATATAGCGCCTTGCAGCTTCTTCATTGAGGTTTTCTGACTTAATCAACTCCTCCACCTCACTCTGCTGCTCACGTTGAGCGAAGGTGAAGAATGCATCAATAATCCCAGCCTTATCCGGCAATTCATCAAGATTCGTCTGCTGAATAAAATCAACGACCAGCCCTTCCTTGGCACGGTTACCCAGACTAGAGCGAATCAGGCGTCTAACTTCTTCGGTCAGGCCTGCTTTGTTTTTATTCTGTTTGTTGCGTTCAAATATCAGGCCGAGAATGTAGTCCAGATTGATTTCCTGCGACTTCAGCAGGTCGATCTCAAACACCACGTCTTCCCAGTTGATGGTTGATTTATCTTTGTCATCGGCTGCTTTTTCTTTGCGCTGCCAGTCACGGATATCGTTGTACACCGAGCGATAATCCTGCACCTTCCGCTCGGCTGGCAGGCGTATAATCTGGAGTTCTGCGAACTTATCATCATCCAGATAATGCGCGGCTTTGAACGCCTCGACGGCTTCCGGGTTACTGATATCGACTGTTTGCAGCGCTTTCAACGTGGCAAATTCATCATAGTTTTGCAGGATGTTCTCGGCACGCAGATACTCACCAAACAGCTTCACAAAGGCTTTTTTCTCTTTCTCGCTTTCAATGTCAGCCGGATCAGGAAAACGTTGTTCCAGTGTAGTGACGATGTCCATAAAGCCGCGCTTCGCCTCACCAGTAACGATATCGGTAAAGCCTTCCATGTACTCTTTGTAGCTTTTTTCCAGCACCACATTTTTCGTATTTTTGTCGCCAAACAGTGTGATGGCATCAATCGTTGCACGCTCCAGATTACGGAAGGTCACAATATTGCCGAACGTTTTGGTCGCATCATAGATACGGTTGGTACGTGAAAACGCCTGCATCAGCCCGTGATAGCGCAGATTTTTATCAACAAACAGGGTGTTAAGCGTCGGGGCGTCGAAGCCGGTCAGGAACATCCCGACAACAATCAGCAGGTCGATATCCTGATTTTTCACGCGCTGGGCTAAATCCCGGTAGTAGTTCTGAAAGCCATTGCTGTCGGTGCTGAAGTTAGTTTTAAAGTGGCAGTTATAGTCATCTATCGCCGCGTCCAGATACTCTTTGGCGCTGCTGTTCATCGCGCTGACATCAAAGCTCTCATCGGTGATGTCACCGACGGCATTCTGCTCTTCATTGTCCGCAAAGGAGTAAATGGTGGCCACCCTCAGCGGCTTATACGTATCAGAGGCCTCAGCTGCTTCCCGCTGTTGAGACTTAAATGCTTCATAATAGGCCTTGGCAGCATCGACACTGCTCACTGCGAACATGGCATTAAAGCCTTTCGCCCCCGGGAAAGCGCGGTGAGTCTTCTGACGAAAATGCGTCAGGATATAGCGGGTGATTTCTTCAATACGACGCGGGTGTAGAAAGGCCTGCTGATTTTCTGCTGCGCTGAGTTTTTTGTCATCGGTTTCCGTTTCCAGTGCCTTGAACTGCGGGCGGACATCGTTGTAATCCACCTTGAACTTCAGAACCTTTTCATCCCTGATCGCATCAGTAATCACATAAGAGTGCAGCTCGCGACCAAACACGCTAGCGGTAGTTTCTGCCCCCAGAGCGTTTTGAGGGAAAATCGGTGTTCCGGTAAAACCGAACTGATAAAAGCGGGTGAATTTTTTACTCAGATTCTTCTGAGCTTCACCAAACTGACTGCGGTGGCACTCATCAAAAATAAACACTACCTGCTGACGGTATACCGGTAAATCTGCCTCCCCCTTCATCAGGTTGTTGAGTTTCTGAATGGTGGTGACGATGATTTTGTTATCGTCCTTCTCCAGATTACGCTTCAGGCCGGCGGTGTTATCTGAACCATTGACGCTGTCCGGAGAAAAGCGCTGGTACTCCTTCATGGTCTGGTAATCGAGGTCCTTGCGGTCAACAACAAAGAAGACCTTATCGATGAAGTCCAGTTCAGTGGCAAGCCTTGCCGCCTTGAAGCTGGTAAGGGTTTTACCCGAACCGGTGGTATGCCAGATAAAGCCGCCGCCTTCGGGTTTTGACCAGTCTTTAGCTTTAAAGGAGCTGTTAATTTTCCACAGAATACGCTCGGTGGCGGCAATCTGGTAAGGGCGCATCACCAGTAGCGTCTGGCTGCTGTCAAAAACACTGTAGTTAAACAGGATATTCAGCAGGGTATGCTTTTGAAAGAAGGTGGCGGTAAAGTCCTTCAGATCTTTAATCAGCGTATTATCGGACTTCGCCCAGTTCATGGTGAAGTCGAAGCTGTTTTTATCCCGCTTCGTAGTGTTGGCGAAGTAGCGGGTATCGGTGCCGTTAGAAATCACAAACAGCTGAAGATACCTAAAAAGGGAGTTGTCGCTGTTAAAGCTCTCTTTGCTGTAACGGTGTATCTGGTTGAAGGCTTCCCGAATCGCCACACCGCGTTTTTTCAGTTCAACCTGAACCAGCGGCAGTCCATTGACCAGGATGGTGACGTCATAGCGGTTCGCGTGTGATCCGGTCTGCTTAAACTGCTGGATAACCTGTACCTTATTACGAATCAGATTCTTTTTATCAATCAGGTAAATGTTTTCAAGTTGTCCGTTATCAAAGGTGAAGTCACAGATGTAATCGATATGAACTTTACGAGTCTTATCTAAACTGCTGTCGCCTGGGCTGTCCAAATAACTTTCACAGAAACGTCGCCATTCACTGTCATTAAATACCACACCATTAAGCGCCTGAAGCTGCGTGCGGATATTTGCCAGCATCAGCGGCTGGGAGGAGAAGGAAACGAACTCATATCCCTGATCGCGTAGGTCTTGAACCAGTTCGCGCTCCAGTTCGGATTCGCTCTGGTAACTGTCACATGCTTCCAAGGCTTTAGAGTACTTATCGAGGACAATGAATTTATTCGATTCAGCAATAGTATTGGTCTGTTGAGTCATCGCGCATCCTGTGTGCCTGTTTGTCTAAGACCGGTATGAAGAGAGGCAAAAATACCGGCAAGTAAAATTGGTTATACACGGACCGGACAGCATACGCTGCCCGCTTATTTATCGCTTGGCTGTCACTGACTGACAGCATCAGGCTTCGGGAAGCTGAAAAGCAAATCGCGGAAGTATTCATACTGCTTCTGGCGCAGCTCGATTTCACGGGGGAGCCCCTCGGTAATTGAACTGGTCAGGGTATCGAATTTGTCCAAGATGGCAACGATGCGGGCCTGTTCGGCAAGCGATTTCTCTACGTCATTCGCATAGGGAACAGGCAGTTTAAATTTCTTAATGATACTTGAATTCAGGTCTCCCCGAGCTCCTTGCCCCAGAGACTTAATGTTCTCATAGTTAAAGCTCACCCAATGGAAAACATATCGGTATAAAGCTTTGGTATCATCAATCTCCAGACATCCACAGTGTTGATTGGTCGTCAAAGGGATTTTGTTAATTGCCGATCGACCAGCAGTTGCTCCGGATATAGCAATAATGACGCAATTCTCAGGAATCCATTTCGCAGAGGAGTTTTCAAGCGCAGCTTGGGTTATGTCAATTTCCGTAGTTTCGATATCAGAAAACTTGACCTCTTGTGTTCTTAGCCACGGGATATTACCGTTTTCATAGTAGTTCGGATTACCGGCTGTTGGAGTGCCACCGGAGTACCATTTCTTTGTAACATCCCCCAATGTCTTCCACTCAACCTCCCTTTCTTCAAAACTCAGCAACTGGTCACGATAGTAGTTGTACTGTTTTTTACGTGCGGTAAGCTCAGCGGTAAGCTCAGCGGTAAGCTCAGCGGTAAGGGCGGTAAAGCTATCCAGAATCCGAACGATTTCAGACTGGATGGCGAGCGATTTTTTTGGATTATCCGGGCAAGGGATAGGGATTACTATTTTCGCCAGGTCACTACTGGAAACCCTGCGAACTTTAGCCCCAGTGATATATTTCATCTTTTGCGTCTGAAATATTTCGGATTGGAAAAAGTGGGCGAGATATTTAACATTCTGCTCATGCCGGAATAACATCATATCCCCAGAAATGGCCGTTTCCCCACCAAGCCACGCTAAAGGCTTTACGACATCCACATCGTTTTCTGATGTTGTAGCTAACAATAAGTCATTTTTTTGAGCCTTTCTCAGCTTATTAGCTAGCTCTGGTGAAACAAAAGTAAATGTTCTATCTGCTGATAATCCATATCTTGTATAAATCTGACCGTAATGTATTGCAGGAAAACCACTTTCAATAAAGTCTTTTTTCTGTAGCCCATTGCCTCGTATAAAATTGCCAATATCTCCCAGAGACATCCACTCAACATCAAAGCCATCCAATAGTTTTTCCAGATAACTCGGCTCACTCATGCCTGCACCTCGCTGCCTTCTATTTCTGCCACAATCGCATCAATTTCGTTGCGCAACTGATCAATCTTGCTGACCGTAATTTTCAGTTCGGCATTCAGCTCGGTAATATCCACTATTTCACGGGTGTCTTTGGCTTCCACATAGCTACTGACAGACAGGTTATAGTCACTGGCAACCACTGCCTCTAACGGCATGGACTTCGCCAAGTGTTCAATATCAGCTTTACTATCAAAAACCTGAATAATCTGCTCTATATGTGCCTCCGTAAGGATGTTGTTATTCGTCTCTTTTTTGAACAACCCGCTGGCATCAACAAACTGTATATTGGTGTTAGTCTTATGCTTAGAAAGCACCAGAATGTTAACTGCAATAGTCGTGCCAAAGAACAGGTTAGGCGCCAATGAAATCACAGTCTCCACAAAGTTGTTATCAACCAGATATTGACGAATTTTTTGCTCAACGCCGCCTCGGTAGAAAATCCCAGGGAAGCAGACAATTGCAGCGCGGCCTCTAGGAGAAAGATAGTTCAGCGCGTGCAGCACAAAAGCAAAATCGGCTTTTGATTTCGGGGCCAGTACACCTGCTGGCGCAAAGCGTTCATCATTAATCAGCGTCGGGTCGTCACTACCAATCCATTTCACCGAGTACGGCGGATTAGAAACAATCGCATCAAAAGGTTTATCATCTATAAAATATGGCTCAGTAAGGGTATTACCCAGTCTAATATCAAATCTTGTGTAGTTAATGTCGTGAAGGAACATATTCATACGTGCCAAGTTAAAGGTCGTATGATTTATCTCCTGACCAAAAAAACCTTGTTCGATGATGTGGTTATCAAAATGCTTCTTCGCCTGGAGCAGCAGTGAACCAGAACCTGCCGCCGGATCGTAGATTTTATTGACATGCGTTTGACCGTGCATCGCAAGTTGAGCAATAAGTTTTGAAACATGCTGTGGTGTGAAGAATTCTCCACCTGACTTCCCGGCATTCGCCGCGTAGTTTGAAATCAGGAACTCATAGGCATCCCCAAAAAGATCAATCTGATGTGCATCAAAATCACCCAGCTTTAATCCTTCAACGCCTTTCAGAACGGCTGCAAGGCGACTGTTCTTATCTTTCACGGTACTACCCAGACGGTTACTGGTGGTGTCAAAGTCGGCAAACAAGCCTTTGATATCAGCTTCAGACGGATATCCATAGGCAGAGCTTTCAATTGCCACAAAGATGCTGTTTAAATCGGCATTCAATCTTTCATTGGTTTTCGCTTTCGCGGCCACATTACAGAACAGCTGGCTAGGGTAAATAAAATAGCCTTTGGTTCTAATGCCATCATCTTTGATTTCATCAGTAATAATACTGTCATCCTGTGCTGCATAATTGACGCTGTCATCACCAGCCTCTATGTAGCTGATGAAGTTTTCGCTGATAAAACGATAGAACAGTGCGCCTAAAACGTATTGTTTGAAATCCCACCCATCGACGGATCCGCGAACATCGTTAGCAATTGCCCAGATTTGACGGTGTAATTCTGCTCGTTGTTGAAGGCTTGTCATTTTTATCCTGTTATATTTCTTTAACTATATGTTACTAAATAGATTTTATCGAAATTTACTCTTAAACATTAGACCTTGAGATACTTTCAAGCGTAAGCAGCAAGGTAATCCGATAATTTATCTTAGGTCCCACTTACTTCCATTTGTTTGATCCCTATCCTTTCCCTCATACAAAGCAGGAACATAAATATCTTCGTTCAGCTCATCCCAATGAATTCCCGGCCCCAAGTCAGACAGCTCCCAATGATTACGCTGCTCAGGTGTACCGCGCAGCAATTTTGGGAAATTTTTCAGTGGGATATCTAAGCGCTCATTCCCCTCAAGCCGCACATGCATGAATTCTTCTGAGAAGTAGATAGTTACTTTAGGTGCTGTCATCCTCTATTCCTCATTGCTATCAAGCATTGTCACGCAGCGTACCGAGATAATCGGCATACCATTGAAGCATCTCACGCCGTCCATCGAGGTACTGAGCATGGTTGTAAGTTCCGCGAATGGTGTTTTTATCCGCATGCGCCAATTGAGTCTCAATCCAAGCGGTGTTGTATCCCTGCTCGTGCAATATGGTGCTCATTGTGTGTCGAAAACCGTGCCCTGTTGCTTTACCATCAAAACCAATACGCTTGATCACCTGATTAATGCTCGCTTCGCTCATGGGCTTACCCGCATGATTTCGTCCAGGGAAAACAAATTTGCCCCTTCCGCTAAGCTCGTGCATCTCTTCAAGTAATGAAAGCGCCTGACTTGATAGCGGCACAACATGCGGTCGCCGCATTTTCATTCGCTCAGCCGGGATTTGCCAAATTCCTTTCTTTAAATTGAACTCACCCCACTCAGCGGCACGTAGTTCGATGGTCCGAGTACCAGTTAGCATAAGCAAGTGTGTTGCGTGGTGTGTGATGCGGCTCCCGCTATAACCACTTAGCGCACGCAAGAAACTACCGATTTCATGACTTAGCAGATGTGGGAAATGCTTTTGCTTGGGTGCTTTCAGTGCTCCCGCGAGATCGGTCACTGGATTATGCTCTGCCCTGCCGGTGATGATGGCGTAGGTAAATATCTGCCGACACGCCTGACGAGTTTTCTTTAACTTATCCAGCACGCCGCGCTGCTCCATCTTACGCAGCACGGCTAACATCTCAGCCACTTTAATCTCTGCAATTGGGCGTTTACCTAGCGAGGGGAAAACATCTTTGCGTAAGTATTCAAGAATGTCGTCTGCATAGCCTTGGGACCAGTTGGGACGTTTGTGTTCATGCCACTCCTGCGCTAGTGATTCAAAACTGTTGTTGATGGCGAGGATTTTGGCCTGCTTGGCTTCTTGCTTGGCAAGACCGGGATCTCCCCCCGCTGCTAGTATCTTTTTGGCCTCTTCGCGCTTACCCCTCGCTTCGGCAAGAGATATCGCGGGATAAAGCCCAAACACCACGCGCTTTTCTTTCCCTGCAAAGCGGTACTTTAGTCGCCAGCTTTTGCTGCCGCTGGGGAAAATTTCGAGATACAAGCCAGCTCCATCAGCCAATTTATAGGCTTTTTCTTTCGGCTTAGCAGTGTCAATTTGACGAGCATTTAGCTTCATATGGGGGCATCGAGATCCATTGAACGTAACGGTGCCCCCTATGATGCCCCCAATCGGTTGTAGCTTTCAATAGACAAACAGATACAACGCTGGATGAATTAATCAGTGTTGGTGCGGGTTTGGTAGGTTTTATAGACTTGAGGAGACAATAGGAGATGAGGGGATGGCACGCCCTACAGGATTCGAACCTGTGACCTACGGCTTAGAAGGCCGGTGCTCTATCCAGCTGAGCTAAGGGCGCACGGGGATGGCGAGGATTATACGGCGAGACCTCAACGAGTCAACGCTTTTGGCCGTACGTGCGATGCGTATGCCGAAGAATCAGACAACCGACGACGATTCAGAACCTGACAGCGCGTCACGCTTCTGACAGAATAGGCGCCTTTCCCCCGATTTAACACAACACAGTGGATTTCCTCTCTGATGGCAGCAAAAATTATTGACGGTAAAACGATTGCGCAGCAGGTGCGTCTTGAGGTTGCGGAAAAAGTAAAGCAGCGTCTGGCAGCCGGTAAACGCGCGCCGGGTCTGGCGGTCGTTCTGGTGGGTGAAAACCCCGCTTCGCAGATTTATGTCGGCAGCAAACGCCGCGCCTGCGAAGAGGTCGGCTTCGTGTCTCGCTCTTACGATCTGCCTGCAACCACCAGCGAAGCTGAGCTGCTGCAGCTGATTGACGATCTCAATAATGATCACGAGATTGACGGCATTCTGGTGCAGCTGCCGCTGCCGGCTGGCATCGACAATGTTAAGGTGCTGGAACGTATTACGCCGGACAAAGATGTCGACGGTTTCCATCCCTACAACGTTGGCCGTCTCTGCCAGCGCGCGCCTACGCTGCGCCCGTGTACGCCGCGCGGCATCGTAACGCTGCTGGAACGCTACAATATCGACACCTACGGCCTGAACGCTGTGGTAGTCGGCGCATCCAACATTGTGGGCCGTCCAATGAGCATGGAGCTGCTGCTGGCGGGCTGTACCACCACCGTCACGCATCGTTTCACCAAAGATCTGCGTCACCACGTCGAGCACGCCGATCTGCTGGTGGTCGCGGTCGGCAAACCAGGCTTTATTCCGGGCGACTGGATCAAGCCGGGCGCGGTAGTGATCGATGTCGGCATTAACCGACTGGAAAGCGGCAAAGTAGTAGGCGACGTTGATTTCGACACAGCCTCTGAGCGCGCCTCTTATATCACCCCGGTGCCGGGCGGCGTAGGGCCGATGACCGTCGCCACGCTGATCGAAAACACGCTGCACGCGTGCGAAACTTATCACGATAAAGAGGAAGCATAATGGCGAGCTTTGTACTGGGTAAACACCCACACGTCGACCTGTGCGATCTGCTGAAGCTGGAAGGCTGGGTAGAGAGCGGCGCGCAGGCGAAAATCGTTATCGCCGACGGCGAAGTGACCGTTGACGGCGCGGTAGAAACCCGCAAGCGTTGCAAAATCGTTGCCGGACAAACCGTCGAGTTCGCCGGACAGCGTATTACCGTTACCGCATAAACCGTGGCGTCCTGCGGGACGCCACGGTTAACTACTCCTCCGCAATCCGCGTTTCGCCCTCTACCTGCTCCAGCCGAATATGATTCACCGGCGCGTGCTGCGCAATCAGGTGCGCCAGACGCGGCGAATGGCTGGTGATCCAGAGCTGACAAAACTGGCTCGCTTCGGCAATCAGATGCGCCAGCGCCGGCAGCAAATCCTCATGCAGGCTGTTCTCCGGCTCGTTAAGCGCCATAAACTGCGGCGGCCTTGGGCTGAGCAGCGCCACCACCAGACAGAGAAAACGCAGCGTACCATCTGAAAACTCCACGCTGTCGAGCGGACGCAACACGCCGCGCCGCGACATCTGCATCTGAAAGCGGCCGTTCTGTACATCAACATGAAACTCGCTGTCGGGAAACGCCTGCGCGGTCACCGCATAGAGCAGTTCATGATGGCCGCGCTCAACGATGGTCGCCCAGGCGGCGGCAAGATTGCTGCCGTCATGCGCCAGCACCGGCGAGCGGACACCGGTCTGCGGCACGCGGATCGGCGATCCCGGCCAGACGGCAAACTCGTGGTAGAAGCGCCACTGTCGCAGCCGTTCACGCAGCTGCGACAGTTCAGGATAGCGGTGCGGCTCGCCCAGCTGGCCGAACAGCGACTCTTCAGGATGCAGCGTCGCCGGATAGGCCACGCGTTCCCCCTCAACGTTATGCAGAAACGCCGTCTGGTTCTGCCGCTGCATAATGCAGGAGGCGGGGCGCCGCCGCTGGCCGCTCAGCCAGATGCGCTCCTCTTTAACCAGCGGGTCGAGGTTAAAGAGTGAGGTCGCCAGCGGCTCCGGAAAACCGATATCGAGCTGATAGTCGAGATCGTCCATCTGCGCCGCCAGCGTCAGCCGTTTAGGATCGTGGCGGCGATCGCCGCGGCGCAGGCCGCCCGCCCACATGACTTTCTGAATGCCGCCCTCTTCCGCCAGCGCCGCCGCAAGCCGTCCGCTGGCGGCGTCGTGCAGTAGCCTGACCGCCTTGTAGAGGTTCGATTTGCCGCAGCCGTTTGGGCCGCTAATGACGTTAAGCTGCTGTAGCGACAGCGTAAGCTGGCGCACCGAGCGAAAACCGCGAATTTCAATCTTTTCAACAGGCATAAGTTAAAGAGGTTATCCGCTATGGCATAAAAAAGGGCGCCTGCGCGCCCTTTTGATTTTACTTACGACGCCAGGTAGAGCCTTGCGGCCCGTCTTCCACAATCACGCCCAGCTCGTTCAGCTTGTCGCGCGCGATATCAGCCTGCGCCCAGTTTTTCTCTTTACGCGCGTCGGCACGCGCCTGCACCCAGTGCTCGATTTCAGCCACTTCGTCGGCGTTGCTCTGCGCGCCGCTCTGCAGGAACTGCTCAGGATCCTGTTGCAGAATGCCCAGCACGTTGGCGATCTCGCGCAGCTTCGCCGCCAGGGCGTTAGCCGCATCAGCGTTTTCGCTTTTCAGGCGATTAACCTCGCGCGCCATATCGAACAGCACAGAGTAGGCTTCCGGCGTATTGAAGTCATCGTCCATCGCTGCGCGGAAGCGTGCGTCAAACGCTTCGCCGCCCGCCGCCGCAGCGTTGCGGTCGGTGTGGCGCAGCGCGGTGTAAAGACGCTCCAGCGCCGCACGCGCCTGGTTCAGGTTCTCTTCACCATAGTTGAGCTGGCTACGGTAGTGGCCCGACATCAGGAAGTAGCGTACCGTCTCGGCGTCGTAGTGCTTCAGCACGTCGCGTACGGTGAAAAAGTTGCCGAGGGATTTCGACATCTTTTCGCGATCCACCATCACCATACCGGAGTGCATCCAGTAGTTAACGTAAGGGCCGTCGTGGGCGCAGGTAGACTGCGCGATTTCATTCTCATGATGCGGGAACATCAGATCCGAGCCGCCGCCGTGAATATCGAAGTGCGCGCCAAGCTGTTTGCAGTTCATCGCCGAGCACTCAATATGCCAGCCCGGACGGCCGTTACCCCATGGCGAAGGCCAGGCGGGCTCGTCCGCTTTCGACATTTTCCACAGCACGAAATCCATCGGGTTGCGCTTCACTTCGGCCACTTCCACGCGCGCGCCAGCCTGCAGCTGCTCCAGATCCTGACGCGACAGCACGCCGTAGCTGTCATCGCTCGGCACGTCGAACATCACGTCGCCGTTGTCAGCGACATAGGCGTGGCCGCGTGCGATCAAACGCTCTACCAGTTCGATAATCTCAGGAATATGGCGCGTGGCGCGCGGCTCCAGATCCGGCGGCAGAATGCCAAGCGCGGCGAAATCTTTATGCATCTCGCCAATCATGCGGTTGGTCAGAGTCTCGATGCTCTCGCCGTTCTCATTGGCGCGCTTGATGATTTTGTCATCGATATCGGTGATGTTGCGCACGTAGTTCAGTCGATAGCCGCTGTAGCGCAGGTAGCGGGACACCACGTCGAAGGCCACGAAAGTGCGCCCATGGCCAATATGACAGAGGTCGTACACCGTGATACCGCACACGTACATGCCGATCTCGCCAGCATGGATAGGTTTAAATTCCTCTTTTTGTCGACTCAGGGTGTTATAAATCTTTAGCATTGAACAGTTCCGTTTAGACGAGTGCGGTAAACACTTTTATCAGGTTATTCAGTTATTGTGCCGTATTTTTCGCGCTTGCGCGACGGCAGCGTGCCAACAGCGCCGCGGGCGTGCTGACGCGCCATTGGAATTTATGATATAAGAAGCGTCGACTAAAATGGCCAGCGCGCTTTTGGCGGCCAGACGACTGACGACAACCTTTACAGGACGAGAATGATGGTTACCTTCCAGACCAACCACGGCGACATCGTAATTAAAACCTTCGACGATAAAGCGCCTGCTACCGTGAAAAACTTCCTCGAATACTGCCGTGAAGGTTTTTATGACAACACCATTTTCCACCGTGTTATCAATGGCTTTATGATCCAGGGCGGCGGCTTCGAGCCGGGCATGAAGCAGAAAGAGACCAAAGCTGAAATTCGCAACGAAGCGAACAACGGCCTGAAAAACACCCGCGGCACCCTGGCGATGGCGCGTACTTCCGCTCCGCACTCCGCTACTGCGCAGTTCTTTATCAACGTAGCCGACAACGACTTCCTGAACTTCCGTGACGAAAGCCTGCAGGGCTGGGGTTACTGCGTGTTCGCTGAAGTCGTAGAAGGTATGGACGTAGTCGATAAAATCAAAGCGGTCTCTACCGGCCGTAGCGGCATGCACCAGGACGTACCGAAAGATGACGTTGTCATCCAGAAAGTAACCGTCAGCGAGTAATGTCGCGCACCCTGTTTATCGCAGATTTGCATCTGTGTCAGGAAGAACCGGCGATCACCGCCGGTTTTCTGCGTTTTCTGGCGCGTGAAGCGCCGCGCTGCGACGCGCTCTATATCCTTGGCGATCTCTTTGAAGCCTGGATTGGCGATGACGATCCTGACCCGCTGCACCAGCAGGTCGCCGACGCGCTGCGCGCGCTGCCGGTACCGGTTTACTTTATCCATGGCAACCGCGACTTTCTGCTCGGCAAGGCTTACGGCCGCGCCAGCGGCATGACGCTTCTGCCGGAAGAACAGGTGCTGGAGTGCTACGGCCATCGCGTGCTGATCCTACACGGCGATACCCTCTGTACCGACGACGCAGGCTATCAGCGTTTTCGCGCCAAAGTGCATCAGCGCTGGCTGCAACGCCTTTTTCTCGCCCTGCCCCTGTTTATTCGCCAGCGCATCGCCGCACGCATGCGCGACGGCAGCAAACAGGCGAACCAGCATAAGTCTCTCGCCATTATGGACGTCAACGCGGGGGCGGTTGAAGAGACGATGCTGCGCCAGCAGGTGAGCATTATGATCCACGGTCATACCCATCGGCCGGCTATCCACCGCTTCGCCTTACAGGGCGCGCCTGCCGAACGTGCCGTATTAGGCGCATGGCATGAGCGCGGCTCGATGATCCAGCTCGACGCCAGCGGCATTCGCCTTATCGAATTCGACTTTTAAAACGCCGCTAAACGTGCCGGAATCGCGGCGACGCAACCGTTTTCCTTGCGCCTTTCTCATGCTATTCTCTGTGCCCTTCTTTACCTGCCCGACCGGCCAGGTTCGTTTGTTTATTCACAGGAGTTGACCGCATGTCATCCAACGCCGCCCCGGCCCGCATTGCTATTGTAATGGGCTCCAGAAGTGACTGGTCCACTATGCAGTTCGCTGCGGAAATCCTCACCAGCCTGGACGTGCCCTTCCACGTTGAAGTGGTCTCCGCGCACCGCACGCCGGACAAACTGTTCAGCTTCGCCGAAACCGCCACCGATAACGGCTTTCAGGTGATTATCGCGGGCGCGGGCGGCGCGGCGCATCTGCCGGGCATGCTGGCGGCGAAAACGCTGGTGCCGGTGCTGGGCGTGCCGGTGCAGAGCGCGGCGCTGAGCGGCATCGACAGCCTTTACTCTATCGTACAGATGCCGCGCGGCATTCCGGTCGGCACCTTAGCCATCGGCAAAGCGGGCGCAGCTAACGCCGGTCTGCTGGCGGCGCAGATTCTGGCGCTTCACGATGCGGCGCTGGCCGCGCGGCTCGGCGAATGGCGCCAGGCGCAGACCGATGAGGTACTGAATAACCCGGACCCGCGGGAGGACGCATGAAGCCAGTTTGCGTACTGGGCAACGGCCAGCTGGGCCGCATGCTGCGCCAGGCGGGCGAGCCGCTGGGCATCGCCGTCTATCCGGTCGGCCTTGACGCCGAACCTGACGCGCTGCCGATTGCGCAGAGCGTGATCACCGCCGAAATCGAGCGCTGGCCGGAAACTGCGCTGACGCGCGAGCTGGCGGACCACCCCGCCTTTGTGAACCGCGATATTTTTCCGCGTCTGGCGGATCGTCTGACGCAAAAACAGCTGCTCGACCAGCTTAACCTCGCTACCGCGCCCTGGCAGCTGCTGGCGGAGAAGAGCGAGTGGCCGCAGGTATTCGCCTCGCTGGGCGAGCTGGCTATCGTCAAGCGCCGCACCGGCGGCTATGACGGACGTGGTCAGTGGCGTTTGCGCGCAGATGAAACCGACGCGCTGCCGGACGAATGCTACGGCGAGTGCATCGTCGAGCAAGGCATCCATTTTTCAGGCGAGGTGTCGCTGGTCGGCGCGCGCGGTCAGGATGGCCGTACGGTGTTTTATCCGTTGACCCACAACCTGCACCAGGAGGGCATTCTGCGCACCAGCGTCGCCTTCCCACAGGCAGACCCCACGCAGCAGGCGCAGGCCGAAGCGATGCTCAGCGCAATTATGCATGAACTGAACTATGTCGGCGTGATGGCGATGGAGTGCTTCGTCACGCCGGAAGGCCTGCTGATCAACGAGCTGGCGCCGCGCGTGCACAACAGCGGGCACTGGACGCAAAACGGCGCCTCCATCAGCCAGTTCGAGCTGCATCTGCGCGCCGTACTGGGTCTGGCGCTGCCGCAGCCGGTGGTGTTCGCGCCGTCGGTAATGGTGAATCTCATCGGTACGGCGCTAAACCGCGACTGGCTACAGCAGCCGCTGGTGCATCTGCACTGGTATGACAAAGAGGTGCGTCCGGGCCGCAAGGTCGGCCATCTGAACCTGACCGACAGCGACAGCGCGCGGCTGACGGCGGCGCTACAGGCGCTGGTGCCAATGCTGCCGTCGGAGTACGCCAGCGGCATCGCCTGGGCGGTGGAAAAGTTCTGACGGTGGGCCTGCCCCGCTGAGGCTGTGAGTGGGCTGCCCGCGTGGGCAATATCGTCCGCTCGCCAAGAGACAAAAAGCTCTGCCAGCCCACGCCGATACGCACCTCATTCCTGAGGTGCGTATGTAAAAGGGCCACTACGCCTCGCTGTGCTAAACGTCCCAGACGTTTTTACGCTAGCTGCGGCCTGTCTCAGCCAGCGCAACTGTCAGGCTGAATCAAAGCGTCGGAACAGCGCCTTGCCGCGCAGCAGCCGCACGCCCAGCCAGCCGCCGCACAGCGACAGCAGCAGCGCGCCGCTGAGCGGCAACGCCAGCCACAACGTCCAGTCTGGCTGCCACGGGAAATCAAAAATCTTACGCTGCAGCGACCACAGCGCCGCCTCCGCGCCCAGCGCCGCCGCCACGCCGGACACCACACCCAGCAGCGCGAACTCGCACCACAGCGTCGCGCGCAGCAGCTTCTTGCTGGCGCCCAGCGTGCGACAAACCACCAGCTCCTGACGCCGCTGCCGCATCCCCACCTGAATCTGCGCCAGCAGCAGCAGCACGCCGCAGAATGTTACCAGCACCACCATTATCTCCAGCGCCTGGCTCACCTGAGTCAGCACCTGGCCGATCTGCCGCATAATGCTGCCGATATCCAGCAGGCTCAGCGTCGGAAACGCCCGGTTAAGCTGCGCCAGCAGAGCCGGATCGCTATCCAGCCTGAAGCTGGTCAGCCAGGTCTGCGGCTGCGCATCCAGCGCGCCGGGCGGGAAGATAAAGAAAAAGTTAGGCCGCAGGCTCTCCCAGTCGACTTTGCGAAGGCTGGTGATTTTCGCGCTGAACGCCTGGGTATCGCCAGTGAAGGTCAGCGTATCGCCCAGAGTCACTCCCAGCCGGTCCGCCAGTTCCTTCTCCATCGACACTTCACCCGGCTTCGGCGGCCAGCTGCCCGCCACCAGCGGATTATGCTCAGGCCGCTCATTCATCCACGTCAGATTCAGCTCGCGGTTCAGGGCGTTATCCAGCTTCGGATCGGCCTCTTTGCCGTTCAGGCTGGTCAGGCGCACCCGCGCAACAGGATAGAAGGTTTCCGGCTTCACCTGATGCGAAGCGAGGAAAGCGCGCACCTGAGGCACCTGATCCTGCGTGATATTGAGCAGAAAATAGTTCGGACTGTCCGGCGGCAACTGTTGCTGCCAGCGGTCCAGCAGATCGCCGCGCATCACCAGCAGCAGCGCCAGCAGCATAAAAGAGAGCGAAAACGCCGCCAGCTGGCTCAGCGTCATGCCCGGCTGACGCAGCAGCCGGTTAATCGCCAGCCGCAGCGCCAGGCTGCGCACCACCAGCCGCCGCAGCAGCAACAGCGCGCCCCAGCCCAGCAGCGCCAGCACAGCTGCCAGCGTCACCACGCCCGCCAGCAGCGCCCACAGCATCTTGCTGCCGCCCACCAGCAATGCCAGCAGCGCAACCACGACCACGCCCATCGCCGGGATATAGCGCTTCAGCGGCCAGATATCAGCGACCGCGTCGCGTCGCAGCACGCGCAGCGGCTGGGTCGCCAGCAGCAGTCGATAGGGACGCAGGCCCACCAGCAGCGAAATCACAAACAGGGAACCGATCGCCCAGAGCCACGGCCAGCCGCTGGCGGGCGGCAGGGCTGCAGGCAGCACCGGCTTCAGCATCTGCATCAGCAGCGCCTCGACGCCCAGGCCGAGCGCCCCGCCGCACACGGTCGCCAGCAGCAGCACCGCCAGCCACTGCCCGACGATCAGCCGCCGCAGCGCGCGGCGCGTCGCGCCCAGCGTTTTTAACACCGCCACCAGATCGTAACGGCTGCGGCAGTAATGGCTCATCGCCACCGCGACGGCGGCGATCGCCAGCATCAGCGTCAGCAAAGCAGAGAGCAGTAAAAACTGCTGGGCGCGCTGCATCGAACGGCCGAGCGCATCTTCGGAATTCTCAACGCTGATCCAGCGCTGATCCGCTTTCAGCTGCGGCTGGATCCAACTGTCGTAGCGCGCCAGCTGCCGGGGTTCGCCGGCAAACTTATAGCGCCAGGTCAGGCGGCTGCCGGGCTGAATCGCGCCGGTCTTTTGCGCGTCGGCGAGATTAATTAGCAGGCGCGGCGCCATCTGGAAAGGGTTAAAACCGCCGTCCGGCTCCTGAATCACCTCGCCCGCGATGCGCAGGCTGGCGTCGCCGACATCCAGCCTGTCGCCCACCTTCAGGTTGAGCAGCGCCATCAGACGCGGCGCGGCCAGCGCCGTGCCGGGCGCGGGTTTCAGGCCTGGCGGATCGGTCTGCAAATCCCCGAACATCGGATAGCGATTATCCACCGCTTTGACCGCCGCCAGCTGCGGCGACTCACCGGCGAACGTCATGGTCATAAAGCTGAGCTGCCCGCTGACGGTTAGTCCCTCTTCCCGCGCCTTCGCCAGCCAGGCGTCCGGTACAGGCGAACTGCTGCGCAGCGTGCGGTCGCCCGCCATAAAGTCACGGCTCTGCTGGCTTAGCCCTTTCTCCATGCGATCGCCGATCGCGCCAAGCGCCAGCACGCAGGCCACCGCCAGGGTCAGCGCCATCCAGACGATCAGCAGCGAGGGCGAGCGCCACTCGCGCCAGAACCAGCGCCAGATCATCGCTCCTCCCACACTTTGCCGTCGCGCAGCCGCAGACGACGATCGCAGCGCGCCGCCAGCTGTTCGTCATGCGTCACCAGAATCAGCGTGGTGGCGTAGTCGCGGTTGAGCGAAAAAAGCAGATCGGCGATGCGATCGCCGGTCTTACGATCGAGATTGCCGGTGGGCTCATCGGCGAACAGCAGGCCGGGACGGCCGTTAAAGGCGCGCGCCAGCGCCACGCGCTGCTGCTCGCCACCGGAGAGCTGCGCAGGCAGGTGCGTCAGACGTTCGGCCAGCCCCAGCTGGGTTAACAGTTCGCGCGCCTGCTCGCGGCTCTGGCGGTCGCTCTCGCCGCGCAGCAGCGCGGGCAGTTGCACGTTCTCCAGCGCATTGAGCGTCGGCACCAGCATAAAAGACTGAAAGACAAAACCGACCTGCGTCGCCCGCAGCGCGGCGCGCTGCTCTTCATCCAGCTGATGCAAGGGTTGCCCCAGCAGGTTGACCTCGCCGCTGCTGCCGTCGTCGAGACCTGCCAGAATGCCCAGCAGCGTCGACTTGCCGGAGCCGGACTCGCCGATCAGCGCGATGGTCTCGGCCCGTTTGACAATGAAGTCAACTCCGGTAAGGATGATCAACTGGTGTTCACCCTGACCGACGGACTTTGTAAGATGATGAACTTCAAGAATGTTTTCCGCTGGCATTATCCTTTCCTGTTTTTCGTGCTTCTGCTGGCATCGCATTTCGCCGCTGCGAACACCTTACTGGTTTTAGGCGACAGCCTGAGCGCCGGCTACCGTATGTCGGCCAGCGCGGCCTGGCCGAGCCTGCTGAACAACCGCTGGCAGCAGCCCAGCGTAGTCAACGCCAGCATCAGCGGCGACACCGCCGCGCAGGGTCTGGCGCGCTTACCGGCGTTATTAAAACAGCATCAGCCGCAGTGGGTGTTAATCGAACTGGGCGGTAATGATGGACTGCGCGGCTTTCCATCGCAGGCTATCGAGCAGGATCTGCGTAAAATCATCGACGACGTGAAGGCGGCGAACGCCAGGCCGCTGCTGATGCAAATTCGTCTGCCCGCGAACTACGGGCGGCGTTATACGGAAGCGTTCAGCGGGATCTATCCCAGACTGGCACAGCAGTACAACATTCCTCTGGTGCCCTTTTTTATGGAGCAGGTCTACCTGAAGCCTGAATGGATGCAGCAGGACGGCATTCATCCGAACCCCGATGCGCAGCCCTTTATCGCCGAGCTGATGGCGAAAGAACTGGCCCCTTTAGTTAAGCATGAGTAATCTGCGGCGACGCGCTTTTTATGGGTAAAGATATGCAAAAAACCGTTGTAATTACCGGCTGTTCCAGCGGTATCGGTCGCGTCGCGGCGCAGGATCTGCAGGCGCGCGGCTACCGCGTGATCGCCGCCTGCCGCAAGCCGGAGGATGTGAATCAGATGCGCGCGCTCGGTTTTATCGCCGTCGCGCTGGATCTCGACGATGCACAGAGTATCGATCGCGCGGCTGATGAAATCCTGGCGCTGACGGACCATCGGCTGTTTGCGCTGTTCAACAACGGCGGTTTCGGCCTTTACGGGCCGTTGCGCACGCTGTCGCGCCAGCAGCTGGAGCGGCAGTTCTCCACCAACTTTTTCGGCACCCATCAGCTGACAATGCGGCTGCTGCCCGCGCTGGAGGCGAGCGGTGACGCCCGCATCGTCAACACCAGCTCCGTACTGGGGCTCATCTCAACTCCTGGCCGTGGTGCCTACGCCGCCAGCAAATATGCGCTGGAGGCCTGGAGCGACGCGCTGCGCCTTGAGGTACGCCGCAGCGGCGTGCGCGTCAGTTTGATCGAGCCAGGCCCTGTGCAGACTCGCTTTACCGACAACGTGACCCAGGGCGAGCCGGGCAAACCGGTGCGCAATCCCGGCATCGCCGCGCGCTTCACCCTGCCGCCGGAAGCGATTCTGCCCAAGCTACGCCACGCGCTGGAAAGCCCGCGGCCGCGGCTGCGCTATCCGGTGACGCTGGTCGCACATGCGATGAGCATCCTGAAACGGCTGTTGCCAGGCTGGATGCTGGATCGCATTTTAAGCAGCCGCTGAGAATTCATCTTGAAGCGGGGGCGTCCGGCCCCATATTCTTTATACACTTTCTGCCAAGAGACTTAGTCATGTCACCACAAGCTTCGATTATCGACGTCAACGAATCCAACCTGCACCAGACGCTGGAACACTCCATGCAGATCCCGGTGCTGTTCTATTTCTGGTCGGATCGCAGCCAACATTGCCAGCAGCTGACACCCCTGCTGGAACGCCTGGCGCAGGAGTACGCCGGTCAGTTTATTCTGGCGAAGCTCGACTGCGACAAAGAACAAATGGTGGCCTCGCAGTTTGGCCTGCGCTCTATTCCGACGGTCTATCTGTTCCAGAACGGCCAGCCGGTCGATGGCTTCCAGGGCCCGCAGCCGGAAGAAGCTATCCGCGCGCTGCTGGAGAAAGTATTGCCGCGCGAAGAGGAACTCAAAGCGCAGCAGGCGCTGGCGCTGATGAATGAAGGCAAGCCGCTGGAGGCGCTGCCGCTGCTGAAAGAGGCCTGGCAGCTTAGCCGTCAGGCGAGTGAAATCGGTTTTCTGCTGGCGGAAGTCCTGATTAGCCTGAACCGCAGCGACGAAGCTGAAGAGGTGCTGGCGAAGGTGCCGTTGCAGGATCAGGATACGCGCTATCAGAGCCTGATGGCGCAGATCGATCTGCTGAAGCAGGCAGCGGATACGCCGGAAATCCAGCAGCTGCAGTCGCAGCTGGAGAGTGACCCGACCAATGCGGAACTGGCTGCTAAGCTCTCGTTACAGCTGCATCAGGTGGGACGCAACGAAGAGGCGCTGGAGCTGCTGCTCGGTTTTCTGAAGCGCGATCTGAATGCGGCTGACGGACAGGTGCGTAAAATGCTGCAGGAGATCCTGGCGGCGCTGGGCACTGGCGACGCGCTCGCTGCCCGCTATCGCCGTCAGCTCTACTCGCTGCTCTACTGATTCGGCACCGCTGTATCCGGGCCGAAGCGACTCGGCCCGTAAATTAACAACCGGGAGGTTATATGTTGACAGTGATTCCTGCGCTGATCGTACTGGCGCTTGTAACGGTTTGGGCGGGCGTAAAAATCGTGCCGCAGGGCTATCAGTGGACCGTTGAGCGCTTTGGGCGCTACACCCGCACGCTGCAGCCCGGTTTGAGTCTGGTGGTGCCGTTTATGGATCGTATTGGTCGCAAGATCAATATGATGGAACGCGTGCTGGATATCCCCTCGCAGGAAGTCATCTCCAAAGATAACGCCAACGTCACTATTGACGCCGTCTGCTTTATTCAGGCGGTTGATCCAGCGCGCGCGGCCTATGAAGTCAGCAATCTTGAGCTGGCGATCATCAATCTCACCATGACTAATATCCGTACCGTTCTCGGCGGCATGGAACTGGATGAGATGCTGTCGCAGCGCGATAACATCAATACGCGTTTGCTGCATATCGTCGACGAAGCGACCAACCCCTGGGGCGTGAAAATCACCCGTATTGAAATCCGCGACGTACGTCCGCCGCAGGAGCTGATTGCCGCCATGAACGCGCAGATGAAGGCAGAGCGTACCAAACGCGCCGACATCCTTGCGGCGGAAGGCGTGCGTCAGGCGGCGATTCTGCGCGCCGAAGGCGACAAGCAGTCGCGCATTCTGAAAGCCGAAGGCGAGCGAACCTCAGCGTTCCTGCAGGCGGAGGCGCGCGAGCGCCAGGCCGAAGCCGAAGCGCGCGCCACCAAAATGGTGTCCGAAGCTATCGCGGCGGGCGATATCCAGGCGGTGAACTATTTTGTGGCGCAGAAATATACCGACGCGCTGCAGAAAATCGGTGAAGCCAGCAACAGCAAGGTGGTTATGATGCCGCTGGACGCCAGCAGCCTGCTGGGATCGGTGGCAGGCATCAGCGAGCTGCTGAAAGGCGCGTCTCCTGAGTCGAAACGCTAATGCTACTGGAAATCATCGCCCACCCGCACTGGTTCTGGCTGACGCTTGGCGGCCTGCTGCTGGCGGCGGAAATGCTCGGCACCAGCGGCTATCTGCTGTGGAGCGGCATCGCGGCGGTGCTGGTGGGTCTTGTAGAGTGGCTGGCTCCCTTTAGCTGGACGGCGCAGGGCACGCTGTTCGCGCTGCTGACCTTAGTCTGCGTTTATCTCTGGTATCGCTGGATGCGCCATCGCGAGCGCCATCAGCAGCCCAACTCTCTTAACCAGCGCGGCAACCAGCTGATCGGCACGCATCTGACGCTGGATGCGCCGCTGATTAACGGCATCGGCCATGTAAAGCTGGGCGACAGCAGCTGGCGCGTGCAGGCCGACCAGGATCTGCCTGCCGGCACTCAGGTTATCGTTACGGGCGTAGAGGGCATTACGCTGCACATCACGCCGCGCTAATCGTTCTGGCCCGGCGTATGGCCACAGCATCCCGCCAGGTTATTGATGATTGGACACTCCGCGCTCTCATCGCCTGGGCAGGCGTCGGCCAGCGCCAGCAGCCGCATGCGCATCGCCTGTAGCTCTTCAATATGCGTGGCGATCTCCGCCGCTTTTTGCAGGGTGCGCGCTTTGACGTCGGCGCTGTGGCGCGCCGGATCGTTGAACAGCGTGACCAGCTCGCGGCATTCATCAAGCGTAAAGCCCACCTGTCGCGCCTGACGCAGCAGGTTCAGCTCCTCAAGATGATGAGCGCTGTAGCGACGGTAGCCATTGTCGCTGCGCAGCGGCGGCGTCACCACGCCCTTCTCTTCATAGAAACGGATCGCTTTGCTGGTTAACCCGGTTTTTTTCGCCACATCGCTGATATTCACTCTGCTCTCTCCTTAAAAACCGATCGCGGCTATTGCCTGTAAAAATAGTTTGACCTTCCCCTTGATGGAAGGTTTAGCCTGTATAACGAGTGATAAAAAGCTCGCATTGTTAACTGCGACACAACAGGAGCCCACTATGTCTCACACTATCTCGCTGGCGCTGGAAGGTCTTTCCTGCGGCCACTGCGTCAAACGTGTTAAAGAAGCGCTCGAGCAGCGCGACGATGTCGAACAGGCCAGCGTCACGCAGCAGGAAGCGCAGGTGCTCGGCAGCGCCGACGCCGCGTCACTGATCGCCACCGTGGAAGAAGCGGGCTATCACGCCACGCTGAGCGGCGACAGCCACCCAAAGCCTGAGCCGTTGACAGCTTCAGAGCCGCCGCCGGAGGCGCTGACAACGGTGGCGGAAACCCAACCGGCACAAGAGAGTGAAACCGCGCAGTTCCTGCTGATCGAGGGCATGAGCTGCGCCAGCTGCGTCAGCCGGGTGGAGAAGGCGCTGGAGAAGGTGCCCGGCGTCACCCAGGCGCGGGTAAACCTTGGCGAACGCAGCGCGCTGGTCATCGGCGATGCCTCTGCGCAGCAGTTGGTCGAGGCGGTCGACGCGGCGGGCTACCAGGCTCAGGTGGTGCAGGATGAACAGGAGCGACGCGATAAACAGCAAAGCAGCGCGCGTCACGCGATGCGCCGTTTTAGCTGGCAGGCGGCGCTTGCGCTGGCTTTCGGCGCGCCCCTGATGATCTGGGGCATGATCGGCGACAATATGATGCTCAGCGACGCTAACCGCAGCCTCTGGCTCGCTATCGGCAGCGTGACGCTGTTGATCATGGTGGTCGCTGGCGGTCACTTCTATCGCAGCGCGTGGCGCAGCCTGCGCAACGGCAGCGCCACGATGGACACGCTGGTCGCGCTCGGTACCGCCGCCGCGTGGATCTACTCTTTCAGCGTCGCGCTCTGGCCTGACTTTTTCCCGATGCAGGCGCGCCATCTCTATTTTGAAGCCAGCGTGATGATTATCGGCCTGATTAATCTCGGCCATGCGCTGGAGCAGCGCGCGCGCCAGCGCTCCTCTAAAGCGCTTGAGCGCCTGCTCGATTTGACGCCCGCCCAGGCGCGCCTTGTCAGCGAACAGGGGGAAATGCTGGTGCCGCTCAGCGCGGTGCAGCCGGGTATGAAGCTGCGCCTGACCACGGGCGATCGCGTGCCGGTAGATGGCGAAATTGAAGAGGGCGAAGCCTGGCTGGATGAGGCGATGCTGACCGGCGAAGCGGTGCCGCAGGGCAAAGGCGCAGGCGACAAGGTATTTGCCGGGACGCTGGTGCAGGATGGCGCGGTGCGCTTTGTGGCGCGCGCTACCGGCCAGCACACCGCGCTGTCGCGTATTATTCATCTGGTGCGCCAGGCGCAGAGCAGCAAGCCTGACGTGGGCCGCCTCGCCGACCGTATTTCGGCGGTATTTGTGCCGGTGGTGGTAGCCATCGCCCTGATCAGCGCCGCGATCTGGTATTTCTTCGGCCCGCAGCCGCAGATCGCCTATACGCTGGTGATCGCTACCACGGTGCTGATTATCGCCTGTCCCTGCGCGCTGGGCCTGGCGACGCCGATGTCGATTATCGCGGGCGTCGGACGCGCTGCTGAACTGGGCGTGCTGGTGCGCGACGCCGACGCTCTGCAGCGCGCCAGCCGTATCGATACGCTGGTGTTTGATAAAACCGGTACGCTGACGGCAGGAACGCCGCAGCTCGACGAAGTGCTGACGTGGAACGGCTGGTCGCGTGATGCCGTATTGCAGGCGGCGGCCGCGCTGGAGAAAAACGCCAGCCATCCGCTGGCGCAGGCGATTGTCGCGGCGACCGACGCGACGGCCAATGTTGAGATTGCGCAATTTCGTACAATACGCGGCAAAGGTGTCAGCGGCATACTCGACGGCAGAACGCTGCTGCTGGGTAACACGGCGCTAATGCAGGATAACCATATCGCTCTGCAACAGGCACAGCCGGATATCGAGCGGCTGTCGCGTCAGGGCGCAACGCCGGTGCTGCTGGCGCAGAACGGTGAGCTTGTCGGTCTGATTGCGCTGCGCGACCAGCTGCGTCCCGAGAGCAAAGCGGCGCTACAGCGGCTGCATCAGGCGGGCTACCGGCTGATGATGCTGACCGGCGACAGAGAAGAGACGGCGCGTGCTATCGCTCAGGAAGCGGGCATCGACGAGGTAATCGCTGGCGTACTGCCCGAAGCGAAAGCGCAGACCATCGCCGAGCTGCAGCAGCAGGGCCGTCGCGTTGCTATGGTTGGCGACGGCATCAACGACGCGCCGGCGCTGGCGCAGGCGGATGTCGGTATCGCCATGGGCAGCGGTAGCGACGTGGCGGTAGAAACCGCGCCCATCACGTTGATGCGCGCCGATCTCAACAGCGTTGCCGATGCGCTGGCGCTCTCCAGCGCGACGCTGCGCAATATTCGCCAGAACCTGCTGGGCGCGTTTATCTATAACAGCCTGGGCATTCCGCTGGCGGCGGGCGTGCTCTATCCGCTGACCGGCGCGCTGCTCAGTCCGGTCGTCGCGGGCGCGGCGATGGCGCTCTCCTCGATTACCGTCGTCAGTAACGCAAACCGGCTGCTGCGCTTTCGTCCGACGCCGCGACAATAGCCGTTATTGCCCTGTTTTTCAGCGGCAGTAATCGCTAGCATGGCGTTTTGACTGAGTAAGGACAGGGAATGACAGGCAGCATTTGGCGCAGTGTGCAGGGGCTGATAAGCCGACTCTTTCCCGCCAGCTATCGCTGGCCCGCCCAGGATATTCGGCTGGACGATCGCCTGTTGCACCTGGTCGGCAGCATTCATATGGGCACGCGCGATATGCAGCCGCTGCCCGCGCGACTGCTGCGACAGTTACAAAAGGCGGATGCGCTGATTGTTGAGGCGGACATTACTCAGGGCGGCTCGCCGTTTGACGATCTCGAACAGCGCGCGCCGCTTGAGGCTCGCCTGACGTCAGAGGATCAGCATCGTCTTGAGGCGCTGTGCGGCGAACTTCATCTGTCGCTGACGATGTTTGATACCCTGCCCGCCTGGCAAATCGCGCTGATGTTACAGGCACAGCAGGCGCAGCGGCTTGGGTTACGCCCCGATTACGGCATCGATTTTCAGCTGCTGCAGGCGGCGAAAACGCTGAACAAACCGGTCATCGAGCTGGAGGGCGCAGAGACGCAAATCGCGCTGCTGAAATCGCTGCCGGATGACGGCATGGCGCTGTTAAAAGATACGCTGACGCACTGGCATACCAATGCGCGCCTGTTGCAGATGATGGTGAGCTGGTGGCTGGACGCGCCGCCGCGCCAGCCGCGCATTGAACTGCCCTCGACGTTTAGCTCGGCGCTCAACGATACGCTGATTGCGCAGCGCAACGCACAGTGGCGTGATCGATTACGGGCGTTGCCGTCCGGGCATTATGTCGTGGCGGTAGGCGCGCTGCATCTCTATGGCGAAGAAAATCTGCCTGGGCTTTTACGGCGGTAAAAAAAGAAGGCCGGTATTGCTACCGGCCTGTCAAAGAGGAATTTGTTTATCATTTTGGTTATCGCTCAGCCTTTCAGCTGGCGCGAAACCAATTCTCTCGCAAAGCACAAACTTTCGCCACTATTAATTTATTTAATTTAGGAATGAGATTTTTCCTATAAGGATGAATTTATGACGCCTGCTGTAAAACTTCTGGAAAAACAAAAGGTCCCTTTCACGCTTCATCCCTATGAGCATGACAGTCAGGAAACCAGTTTTGGCGACGAGGCGGTGCAGAAACTTAATCTGGATGCGCGGCAGGTCTATAAAACGCTGCTGGTCGCGCTGAACGGCGATGCGAAACAGCTGGCAGTCGCGGTGACACCGGTTGCCAGCCAGCTCGATCTGAAAAAGGTCGCAAAAGCCCTGGGAGCGAAAAAAGCGGATATGGCCGATCCGCAGCTGGCACAGCGTGTGACCGGCTATCTGGTGGGCGGCATCAGCCCGCTGGGGCAGAAAAAGCGTCTGCCGACGGTTATCGATAGCTCCGCCGCCGACTTCGCCACTATTTTTGTTTCCGGCGGCAAGCGCGGTCTTGATCTCGAACTGGCGGCGCAGGATCTGGCGCGCCTGCTCGACGCCCCACTGGCGGATATCGCACGACGCGATTAACCGCGCGGCTGGGCGCAGAGCTGATCGATCATCCAGCGTCCGGCTGGTCCCGGCGGATTGCGTCGCGACCATATCGCCTCTACCGCGATATGCTGCGGCCAGCCCGGCAGCGCCAGCTCCTGCAAAAGGCCATGACCAAACTGCCTGACCAGCCAGCGCGGCAGTATGCTCCAGCCGAACCCCTGCTCTGCCATCTCCAGCAGCAGCAAATAGGTCGGCGCCGACCAGACGCGTCCCGGCGGCGCGACAGCTTGCGGTTCAATCCAGGTATTAAGCCGCAGCTGGCGTACCTGCTCCAGCGCGCTTTCTGTAACGCCGGACTGCTGCGCCAGCAGATGATCGCGATGTATATAGATAGCCATTTCTGCATTCACCTGCAGCCGCGCGACGGCGATATCGGGCGGCAGAGCGGGCTGCGCGCGCACCACGCCCAGGTGAACGCGTCCCGCCTGCAGTAAATCCAGCACGTCGGCATCCTCCGCAATCATGCACTCCAGCTCAATTTCCGGGAAACGCGCGTCGAACTGCTTCAGCAGCTGCTCATGATGTTCGGTCTGCCAGAAATCTGACACGGCGAAACTAAGACGCGGCTCGACGCCCTGCGCCAGCCTGATGGCCAGCGCATCCAGCCGCTCGCTGGCGGCGAGGATCTGCTGCACCTGCGCCAGCGCGCCCCGGCCCTGATCGGTCAGGATCGGCTGACGTCCGCTGCGATCGAACAGTTTGAAACCGAGATCGTCCTCCAGCCCGGCTACCGCCATGCTGATGGTTGACTGGCTTTTGCCGAGCGCACGCGCCGCGGCGGAAAAGGACCCGCTGCTGACGGTCTGCACAAAGGCTTCTAAAGATTCAGGGGAGTAGCGCATTTTCATCCATCGCTTTTATCGATAGGTCATCATTTTATCTTATCACTAAGAGCTGCCAGAATGCCTGCCTGTCTGATGGAGGTGAATAATGCGTACCCGTTCGCTTAAAGAACGTTTTTTACATGCGCTGGGTTTTGAAACCCTGGCGATCCTGACCGTTTCGCCGCTGGCTGCCTGGGCGATGGATAAGCCGCTGTTTCAGATGGGCGCGCTGGCGCTTATGCTCTCTACCGTCGCGATGCTATGGAACATGATATACAACACCCTTTTTGACAGGCTATGTCCGCCGGGCCAGATCCATCGCGGACTGCTGATCCGCGCCTTGCACGCGCTGCTTTTCGAAGGCGGGTTTATTTTAATTGGCTTGCCGATCGCCGCGTGGATGCTCGGCATCTCGCTGTGGCAGGCGTTTTTGCTGGAAGTGGCGTTTTTCCTGTTTTTCCTGCCCTATACCATGGCGTACAACTGGGCATGGGACCGGCTGCGTCCGCGCTGGTTCGAACGTAACGCCTGCGAGGCATAGTTTTTTCAGACGGCTACGCTGTTAAGCAGCGATGACAGGGGCCGAGGCGCAAAGCGCTCTGCGTAGGGATAAAACGCCAGGGTGTGTTTGAACGACGCAGCATACTAGCCCGGTGACGGACGCACCTCAGGGATGAGGTGCGGATCCGCGCGATCAGCGCTGTCTTGAGCGCCTTTTCGATCGGGCCATACTGCTCGCGTGAGCATCCCGCCAGGTTTTCACGGCGCGTTATGCGCCGTTTCACGTCCCCAGGGCCAGAGCCACGCCAGAAACATCTGCGGATAGCTGCGCTTGTGCGGCTTGTCGCGCGCCTTTTTCTCCGCCTCCGTCAGCGTATGGATAGATTCTGTCGGCGCATAATCGCTGGCTTTCAGCGGCGAATGGGCTTTAACGTAGTCGCGCAGCACCTCAGCATCGATATTGCCGGGGTTTTGATAGCCTGCATGGGTATCGATACGCGGATAGCCGTCACCGCCTGCGGCGTTAAAACTGTTGGTCGCCATGCGATAGGTTTTATTCTCCTGCAGCGGCTGTCCATTAATGCGCACATCGCTCACCGTGTTGCCGTCCGCCACCAGGCTGACGTGCGCGAACTGAGCGAAGCCGCCCGCGTCAGGCTTAATATTCGCCACCACATCGAGATATTTTTTCACTTCGGCGCCGGTCATCGTCACTGACACCACCTGATTGCCGAACGGCTGCACCTGCAGCAGATCGCGCCAGCTTAGTTTGCCAACCGGGAGCGATGCGCGAATGCCGCCGCCGCTCATCACGGCGAAATCTGCCTGGGTCTTCGCCATTTGCGCGCGTAAAATCAGCTGCCCAAGATTGGTCTGGGTAAAACGCACCTGCTCGCGTTCGCCGTTAAACTGCCCTACCGTACTGCCGACGCTGACGTTCAGGCGCGTCTCAGCCCGCTTCTGATAAGGCATCAGCAGCTTCATCATTGCGGTATTCTTAGGGATCTCCTGCTGATACGTGAGCCAGGTCTCGCTGCCGTCGGCGTTTTTAATCTGATGCTTCAGGTTCACCGGCACCAGCGCGTAGGATTCCAGCGCAACTTCACCATTGCGCCAGGTAAAATCGCCGCGTCCGACATATTCGCCCCACTTCCCGGCCTGCATAATCCAGATGCCGTTCTGCTTGTCCGGCTGACAGGCGGCCCCCGGCTGATACTCTTTGATCAGCACGTTGGCTTTCTCCATGCACACCGTATCGTGCGAGTGACCGCCGACAATCATGGACACGGTGCCGGGCGGCAGGCTGCGCGCCAGGGTGACGTCGCCCGGCGCGTTGCTGCCGTGTTCGCCGTTATCGTCATAGCCGAGATGGCTCAGCACCACGATAACGTCAGGTTTCTCTCCGGCGCGCAGCTCCGCCACTGCTTTTTCCGTTTCGCTGACGGGATCGCGAAACTCGACATCCCGCAAATAGGCAGGGTTCGCCAGCTTAGCGGTATCGGGCGTAGCCAGGCCCAGTACGGCGATCTTTAGCCCCATGCGATTAAAAATCGCCCAGGGCTTAAAGAGACGCTGGCCGGTGCTTTTCTGATAAAGATTGGCAGCGAGAAAGGGAAAGCGCGCCCAGCTCTCCTGCTTGCGCAGCACCTCAAGCGGATGATCGAACTCGTGATTGCCGAGCGCCATGGCGTCATAGCCGATCAGGTTCATGCCGCGAATATCGGGCTCGGCATTAAGCTCGTCTGACTCGGGCACGCCGGTATTAACGTCGCCTGCGGAGAGGATCAGCGCGCCGCCGCCCCTGGCCTGTACGTCATAACGCAGCGTATCCATCAGCGTCTTTTGCGCTGCCAGCCCATATTCGCCCTGCGCGTTGTACCAGAAATGGCCGTGTTCATCATTTGTATGAAGGATGCTAAAGCGGTAAGTGCGATCCGCCTCAGCGGCCTGAGAAAGCGCAGGCGTCAGCGCCAGCAGCGCAAGGCCGGTTGCAGCCCATCGTGGTAACAGCAAAGCCCGTCTCCTTATTGTATGAAGTGCCCGTTCCGGGTGGTATCAGTATGCTGCCCCACTGTGTCGCATATTCCGCAGGTTAACTCAAGACGAAACGCCATTGCCGCTGGCCCTGAACGTGTTTTAACACTGATAATCAAAAGAAAGCCTACGCCACAAAGCTGATGCAAAGCCGCGCCTGGCGACTTTTCTCCGCCTTTTGGCGAGATTTCCTTTTGATAGTGCTCACCGGTGCGCCCTTTTCCAGAAAAATAGGGTTATACCGCCGCGCGCGGATCTCCCTGACTACGGCTTAAATTGCCGAAAACAGACAAAAATAACCGTTCGGCTCCTCTTTCCTCTTAATTTCAGACTTTCTACTTATCATTTAGCAATTATTTCAGCGAAAGAGTGCAGGTTGTCTTAAACTTCTTTGTTACAGGCAGATACATTTGTACACAAGGAGACAGGCATGCATCACACCACACCGCTGATCACCACTATCGTCGGGGGACTGGTTCTGGCGTTTCTCCTTGGCATGCTGGCAAACCGGCTGCGCATTTCGCCGCTGGTCGGCTACCTGCTGGCGGGCGTGCTGTCCGGGCCGTTTACGCCCGGTTTTGTCGCCGATACTAACCTCGCGCCAGAACTGGCGGAGCTGGGCGTCATTCTGCTGATGTTCGGCGTTGGTCTGCACTTTTCGCTAAAGGATTTAATGGCGGTAAAGAACATCGCCATTCCCGGCGCCGTGGCACAAATCGCCGTCGCTACGCTGCTGGGAATGGGCCTTTCCGCCTGGCTGGGCTGGTCGCTGATGACGGGTCTGGTGTTTGGTCTTTGTCTCTCCACCGCCAGCACCGTGGTGCTGCTGCGCGCGCTGGAGGAGCGTCAGCTGATTGACAGCCAGCGCGGGCAAATCGCCATCGGCTGGCTGATTGTCGAAGATCTGGTGATGGTGCTGACGCTGGTGCTGCTGCCCGCCATTGCCGGCATGCTGGAACAGGGCAATGCCAGCCCGCAGCTGCTGGCGTGGGATCTGCTGCTGACCATCGGCAAAGTCGCCGCCTTTATGGTGCTGATGATGGTAGTAGGCCGACGCGTAGTGCCCTGGATCCTGTCGAAAAGCGCCGCGACCGGCTCGCGCGAGCTATTTACCCTGGCGGTGCTGGCGCTGGCGCTTGGCATCGCCTTTGGCGCGGTAGAGTTTTTCGATGTCTCTTTCGCGCTCGGTGCTTTCTTTGCCGGGATGGTGCTGAATGAGTCAGAGCTGAGCCATCGCGCCGCCCATGACACACTGCCGCTGCGCGACGCCTTCGCGGTGCTCTTTTTCGTCTCGGTAGGGATGCTGTTCGATCCGAGGATCCTGATTGAGCAGCCGCTGGCCGTACTGGGCGCGCTGGTCATTGTGGTGCTGGGCAAGTCCCTCGCCGCCTGGCTGCTGGTGACGCTGCTGGGCCATTCGCGCCGCACCGCGCTGACCATCTCCGTCAGCCTGGCGCAGATCGGCGAGTTCGCTTTTATTCTCGCCGGGCTCGGCATTTCACTCAATTTACTCAGCAGCGAGGGGCGCAACCTGGTGCTGGCAGCGGCGATCCTGTCCATTATGCTGAACCCTATCTTGTTCAGCCTGCTGGAACGTTTTCTGGCGAAGAGCGAAAGCCGTCAGGAACAGGCGCAGCAAGAGGTGACTGAAGAGGAGAAGCAGATGCCGGTGGATATTTGCCACCATGCGGTGATTGTCGGCTATGGCCGGGTCGGCAGTCTGCTGGGCCAGAAACTGCTGGAAGCGGATGTGCCTTTCGTCGTGGTGGAGAATTCCCGCGCTCGCGTCGAGGCGCTGCGCGAGCAAGGCATCAGGGCGGTGCTCGGCAATGCTGTGCGCGCCGAAACCATGGAGCTGGCGCGGCTCGACTGCGCGCGCTGGCTGCTGCTGACCATCCCTAACGGCTATGAGTCGGGCGAGATCGTTACCACCGCGCGCGAAAAGTTTAACGATATTGAGATCATCGCGCGTGCGCACTATGACGACGAAGTAGAGTACATCATGGCGCGCGGCGCGACGCGCGTCGTGATGGGCGAGCGCGAAATCGCCTCCAGTATGTTGCATATGCTGGAAACAGACATCGCCGAGCGCCCTGTCGTACGCGAATGCCCCCTCTGACCGCCCCGGCTTTGTGTCGGCTCGTCCCGCGCCTTCTCCGACGCGGGACGACATCGCCTTTTGACCTCAGCTGAGGCTTAGCGATCCCAGTAGGACTCTTCCAGGCTGTCTTCACGCTCCGGCAGGCCGCGCGTCAGGCGCGGCGAATGCTGGTTCAGCACCTGATAGCTGACGCGGTTGGCATATTTGCACACCTGCGCCAGCGACGAGTAAGTCAGGTACTCGCGCGCATGCTTGCTGGAATTGGGCACCTTCTGCCGATGGTAGTTATTTGCCGTGATGTCATGCAGCAGCGCCGCCAGCGCGCCGTCGCCCGCGCCGTTGGTGTTCATGATCTTCTCTGGCCCGCCCATATAAGGTGCGATATGCGAGAAGATACGCAGCGGCTGCTCGCACTCCTGCTGGCGCATGGCGCGGCTGAACTCATACTGGTTGAATTCCGCGATCGCTCCCGGCAGCAGCGGATGATTGGTTTTGCGCTTGAATTCATCTTCGGTGTAGCCCGCCATATAAAGTCCGGTCGGACCGGCGGTGCAGAGCACCAGGTCTACCCACTCCAGCGCCATATCGGCCGCGCGCAGCGGATCCGATTCGCCGGTAAGCGCCAGCGCTTCCTCTTCGTTCATCGCCACAATAGTGACGTGATCGCGCAGGAAATCGCGCCAGAACTGCGGGTTATCGCCAATAACATATTTGGTGCCCAGCGTAAGCACCACCGGCACGTTGTGGCGCTTCGCATATTCAATCGCCTGCAGCGTGGCCTGCGGCATCGGCTCCCCTTCGGCACAGCGCACCAGATAGGAGGTAAGCACCAGCGCCGACGCGCCGGCAATCACCGCTTCAGGGATGCTCTCGGCGCGTAGCTGATTCATCTGCCCTGGGCTGATGGCGAAGGTGCGTTCGCCCTGCTCGCCGATCAGCGTAAAGCAGCGGCCAATGGCGCCGTCGACGCCCTGCAGATAGTTAAGATCCATTCGGCTGGAGGTGTTGCAGAGATAGCGATAGGCGTAGCCGCCAATCTGAATATTGTTGCACATTACGCCAAGCAGCACCGACCGGTCGTCGGCCAGTACGGAATAGTTGTGCAGCGTATTGCCAATAGTGCCGCCGGCAAACTGGTGGCTAATCAGGTTATCGCGCATCAGCTCGTGATAGAGCGCCTCGGCAACGTCGTCGGCGATAACTAACGAGTGTCCGGCGCTCAGGCCGTAGCGCACCAGGAAGGCGTCATCGACTTTGGCTTCGATATCGACCAGCGTCTGGTCGATTCCCACGACCCAGCTCCCCTCTTCCACCTCCTGCGAGGCGGCATGCAGTAAGGGATCGCGAGCGCTAACGGGAAAATAGTGTTTGGATTTACGTTTGCCGGGAAATTTCATGATGGGTGCCGTCAGAAAAACAGGCGGAGGATGATAGCACATTCTCCGCCGCGGCTTTAACGACGCGCGTTGACCAGCTGCACCATCATGTCAATGTGGGCCGCATCCGCGTTCAGCGCCGGAATATATTCGAACTTCTCGCCGCCGCCGTGTATGAAGAATTCGCGGTTCTGTTCGCTGATCTCTTCCAGTGTCTCCAGACAGTCCGCGGCAAAGCCCGGGCTCATCACCTGCACATGCTTAACGCCCTTCTTCGCCAGCCCCTGCATGGTTTCGTCAGTGTAGGGCTGCAGCCAGGGTTCGCGGCCAAAGCGCGACTGGAAGGTCATCATAATTTGATCGTCGCGCAGGCCCAGCGCCTGCTGCAGCAGCGCCGTGGTATCGGCGCAGCGCAGCGGATAGTCGTCGCCCTCTCTGGCGAAGCGCTGCGGAATGCCGTGATAGGAGAGCACCAGCAGATCTGGCTGGCCGTGCGCCGCGAACGAGCGCTCTACCGAGGCTTTCAGCGCGGCGATATAGGCTGGATGCTCGGCATAGTCGCGAATAAAGTGGATATCCGGCATAGTCCGCGCCGTTTTAAACGCGCTGTACAAACCGTCCCAGACCGCCGCCACGGTCGAGCAGGAGAACTGCGGATAGAGCGGCAGCACGATCATGCGCGTAACGCCCTGCGCCATCAGGCTATCCACCGCGCTCTGCAGGCTGGGGTTGCCATAGCTCATGCCCAGCTCGACCGGCATATCGACGCGCGCCGCCAGCGCTTCGCGCTGCTGTTTGCTGTAAACCATCAGCGGCGAACCGCCCTCCATCCAGACGGAGGCGTAAAGCTTCGATACGCGAGGCGAGCGAAACGGCAGAACGACGCCATTGAGGATCGGCCACCAGAGCCAGCGCGGCGTATCCACGACGCGGGGATCGCTGAGAAACTGTTTCAAATAGCGCTTTACAGCAGCTGTAGTGGGCGCGTCTGGCGTACCGAGATTAACCAGTAACACGCCGGGCTTGTCTTGCCTCATTGTTATTCCTTGATAGCGAAGATGCGTGAAAACAGGAGGAATTGTAGCGGAAACCGGGGAAGGGAAAAGCAATTACTGCAAAAGGGGCTGGCACTGCCAGCCCCAGAGGCGTTAGCCGAGAATGCGCGCCAGCTGCTTGCTGACGTCGGCGACCGGCTGAGTGCCGTCGATTTTGTGATAAGCGGTGTTGCCCGCTTCCGCTTCTTTGCTGTAGTAGGCGATCAGCGGCGCGGTCAGCTGGTGGTATTCCACCAGGCGCTTACGCACAGTCTCTTCCTGATCGTCTTTACGCGTGGTCAGCTCTTCGCCGGTAACGTCATCATGACCTTCCACTTTCGGCGGATTGTATTTAACGTGATAAACGCGGCCTGACGGCGCATGTACGCGACGGCCAACGATGCGATCGACGATCAGCTCGTCCGGCACGGCGAACTCCAGCACGCAGTCAATTTTAATGCCGGCCTCTTTCATCGCATCCGCCTGCGGGATGGTGCGTGGGAAACCGTCCAGCAGAAAACCGTTTTTGCAGTCTTCCTGCGCGATACGCTCTTTTACCAGCGCGATAACCAGCTCGTCAGTTACCAGTTTACCGGCGTCCATAATGGCTTTCGCCTGGTTGCCGAGCTCGGTGCCGGCTTTAACCGCCGCACGCAACATATCGCCCGTGGAGATTTGCGGGATGCCATATTTCTCCATGATGAACTGAGCCTGAGTGCCCTTACCTGCGCCCGGAGCACCGAGCAGAATAATACGCATTGCGTAAATCCCCTTGCGAATCGCATTGATCAATCTAGAAGGCGAAGACCATACCATTATGACCCGCTCACCACAAGAAAGGCGCAGGCGCCTTCCCGGCGACGATAGCCCGTTTCTCCATAAAAGGCGGCGGACAGGCGCGGCTACGCCTTTTTTTCAGATTTGCCGCCAGGGCTGAACAGCGCCTGAACTCTTTTGTCGATCTGCGGCGTCAGGTTGGTCTGCTTTCGCCCGCTCCCGCGCTGGCTGGCGCGCACCAGCAGATACCCCTGCTGCGGCCACAGCTCCAGATCGCTGGCGGGCGTCAGCGCGGCCAGCAGCGTCCGCGGCAGGGGAAAGCTGGCGAACGGCACGCCTGGGGTATGGCTGGAGGCGAGCAGCATCGGCGCGTGAAGGCTAATCGCGTTGACGCTGGCATGGTTATAAGGGCGCCAGCTTTGCTCTCTGATACGCGCCAGCGCGGCAAGCACCGGCGCGTCCAGCGGCAAGCCCTGCTCGAACAGCCGCAGCTCGCTGCGCACCAGCGTGCTGAAGTCGGCGGTGCGCAGCGCTACCAGCACCAGACCTTCTGGCAGATCGGCATGCCGATCGAGGCGCGCGACAAACAGCCTGGCGTGCGCCATCACTTCCTCATGCAGCACGCTGGCGAAGCTTTCGCTGACGTCAACCACTCCCTGATGCTGGCACTCATGCAGCGATCGCACTCGCCCATACGGCAGTTCTACGTGCGCGATGAAATTGATATTCCCGGCCATCAGCGGCACCGCGGGCAATACATTCAGCTCCGTGACGGGAAAGTGCGTGGCGTAGCGCGTCTGATTGCGCGCCTGCTCCTGCCGCAGGAAAAGCTGAGAAAGCAGAATGCGTGCTACGTGCAGCGACGGGGCGAAGAACACATCATACTGATCCAGCCGGTAATGCCGTGACAACAGGGTACGTAACCGGTCTCGCGCCTCGGAAGGTCGGTCGGCCCAGGGATGAAATGCCATCGCGTCGTGGTTCTCTTTTTATCTCTCGGGTGATGGCGGGTGCAGAGCCACGCATAGCTCTGCCTGCGAGTCAACCCGCCATAATCAGCGGGCAAGGTTAGGGGAATGCGGCTGGACTTTAAAATGATATAAACTGACAATCCCTGTTAGGTTTTTACACAGGGGATGAGTATGACCCGGCTACCTCCGCTAAGGGCGCTGCACCATTTTCACCAGGCGGCGTTACACAGCAGCTTTAGCGTGGCGGCCGAACGCCTGCACGTCACTCACAGCGCCGTAAGCCATCAGATTCGCCAGCTGGAGAGCTGGATGGGCAAGCCGCTTTTCGTGCGCACCAACGGACGCGTTAAATTAACCTCACACGGCGAGCGCCTGCTGCTCAGCTGTCAAAAAGCCTTTAGCGAACTTTCCACCACCTGCGCCAGCATTCGCACCGGCATGCGCCATCATCTGACTGTCTCCTGCGCGCCAAGTTTTCTGTCGCAGTGGCTGATTCCGCGCATCAGCACCTTTTATCAGCGCTATCCCGATATCGAAATTCACTTTCAGGGGCAGCTGGAGCTGAGTCAGCTGCGCAGCGAACATGTCGACGTTTTGATCCTTAGCTATGAGCAGCCGCCCGACGGCGATATCGACGCCACGCTAATCGGTGATGATTATCTTGGGCCGCTCTGCGCGCCGCTGTTCGCCCCGCGCTTTCGCAGCGTGCAGGATCTCGCTGCCCTTCCTTTGCTGCACGCCGATACGCGCCTGCACGCCTGGGCGGAGTGGTCGAAAAGCGCCGAGGTGCGCGGCAATTTCTGGTCGGGAAAGCATTTCGACAACCTGACGCTTGGCATCCAGGCGGCGAAAAACGGGCTGGGCGTGATTGTGGCGCCGCGTCTGCTGGTGCGCAAAGAGCTTGAAGAGGGGTCGCTGATCGCGCCGCTCGGCTTTGTCCGCGTCGATCGCGCGACCTGGATGATGACGAAGGAGTCGCGACGCAACGACGGCGAGATTACGCTGTTTCGCGACTGGCTGCGCGAGGCGGCGCAGCAGTAAGGGGTGTTTAGAAAGTGAATCACGCGCGTAAGGGCGCGTAGCCTGGGCAAAGAAGGGCACGACCAGAGGTGACTTACAGGCAGGTAATAGCCTTCAGGAACGGAGGCGTGGCTCAGGAGCAAATCATCCCTCAACAGCAGCGTTTTAACACACAACGGCCGGTATTTTACCGGCCGTTGTGTTAGCTCATTACGCCGTCAGCAGCTGATTCATACGGCGGATAAACTGGTTAGGATCGTCCAGCGTGCCGCGCTCGGCCAGCAGCGCCTGATCCAGCAGCAGCTCGATCCACTCGCCGAAGCGCGTTTCGTCCTGCGTATCCGCCACGCGTTTCACCAGCTGGTGATCCGGGTTGATCTCGAAAATATACTTCACTTCCGGCACCGCCTGGCCCGCCGCGGCGAACAGCTTCGCCATCTGGGTGCTCATTTCGTTGGCGTCAGTGGTGACGATGGCTGGCGTATCGGTCAGACGATGCGTCAGGCGCACCTCTTTCACGCGGTCGCCCAGCAGCGTTTTCACGCGCTCCACGAACGGCTCCAGCGCCTTCTCCGCTTCTTTCTGCTCTTCGCTCTCTTCATCCGCCAGCTTGCTCAGCGACTCGTCCGCTTTGCTGACTGACTGGAACGCCTTGCCGTCGAACTCGGTAAGGTAGCTCATCATCCACTCGTCGATGCGATCGGAGAGCAGCAGCACCTCGATGCCTTTCTTGCGGAACAGCTCCAGATGCGGGCTGCTCTTCGCAGCGGCGTAGCTGTCGGCGGTGATGTAGTAGATCTTCTCCTGACCTTCCACCATGCGGCTGACGTACGCTTCCAGCGATACATTCTGATCGGCGCTGTCGTTGTGCGTTGAGGCGAAACGCAGCAGCTTCGCGATCGCTTCCTGGTTGGCGCTGTCTTCCGCCGGCCCCTCTTTCAGCACCAGACCGAACTCTTTCCAGAAGGTCTGGTATTTTTCAGCGTCATCTTTAGCCAGCTTTTCCAGCATCTGCAGCGTGCGCTTCGTCAGCGCAGCGCGCAGGGTCTGGGTAACGCGGCTGTCCTGCAGGATTTCGCGCGACACGTTCAGCGGCAGATCGTTGGAGTCGATCAGGCCGCGCACGAAGCGCAGGTAGTTCGGCATAAACTGCTCGGCGTCATCCATAATAAAGACGCGCTGCACATAGAGCTTCAGCCCATGTTTATGGTCGCGGTTCCACATATCGAACGGCGCGCGTGACGGAATATAGAGCAGGCTGGTGTACTCCTGCTTGCCCTCGACGCGGTTGTGGCTCCAGATAGCGGGATCGCTGAAGTCGTGCGCGATATGCTTATAGAACTCGTTGTACTCTTCGTCGCTGATTTCAGACTTGTTGCGCGTCCACAGCGCCTGGGCTTTGTTGATCTTCTCCCAGGTGGTGGTGTCGTTCTCTTCATCTTTGCTTTCGATTTCCACCGGCAGCGCGATGTGATCGGAGTATTTGCCGATAATGCTGCGCACGCGCCAGGCGTCGAGGAACTCATCTTCGCCTTCACGCAGGTGCAGCGTGATTTCGGTGCCGCGATCGGCTTTGGTGATATCGGCGATGGTATATTCGCCTTCGCCCGCCGACTCCCAGAACACGCCCTCATCCGCCGCCGCGCCTGCGGCACGCGTACGGACCGAGACCTTGTCCGCCACGATAAACGCAGAGTAGAAGCCCACGCCGAACTGACCGATCAGCTGGCTGTCTTTCGCCTGGTCTGAACCCAGGGACTCGAGGAAAGATTTAGTGCCGGATTTAGCGATGGTACCCAGGTTCTCAATCACCTCATCGCGACGCATGCCGATACCGTTGTCCGACAGCGTCAGGGTGCGCTTGTCCTTATCAACAGAGAGACGCACGCGCAGTTCGCCGTCGCCTTCATAGAGGCTGGCGTCCGACAGCGCGCGGAAGCGCAGCTTATCGGCAGCGTCCGAGGCGTTGGAGATCAGCTCGCGCAGGAAAATCTCTTTGTTTGAGTAGAGGGAATGGATCATCAGGTGCAGAAGCTGTTTTACCTCTGACTGAAAGCCACGCGTCTCTTGTCCTTTCATGGTCATTGTTACCTCAACGGAATCAGGTTGAACGAACGTTGAGGTTGATGTGGGGATGGTGCGGAAAATTTCAAGCCGACGTCGTTAACGACGTCGGCAAGCGGTCAGAAAGTAATCTTGTGACGCCCGGCCAGCGAGTGCGACAGCGTCGTGCCATCTACCATCTCCAGCTCGCCGCCTACCGGCACGCCGTGAGCGATGCGGCTGGCGTCGACGCCGTACTGGCCGCACAGCTCGGCGATATAGTTGGCCGTCGCTTCGCCTTCAACCGTGGGGTTGGTGGCGAGGATCACCTCCTTCAGGGTTTCTTTCTCCAGCCGCTGCTCAAGACGGTCTAACCCGATATCCTGCGGGCCAATGCCGTCCAGCGGGGAAAGATGGCCCATCAGGACAAAGTAGCGTCCGGCGAACTGACCGGTCTGCTCAATGGCGTGAATATCCGCCGGGCTCTCCACCACGCAGATTTGCCCGTTCTGCTGACGCCGCGGATTGGCGCAGATGGTGCAAATTTCCTGCTCGGTGAAGGTGCGGCAGTCGGCGCAGTGGCCGATTTCAGACATTGCACGCGTAAGCGCCTGCGCCAGCCGCATGCCACCGCTGCGATCGCGCTGCAGCAGCTGAAACGCCATGCGCTGCGCCGACTTCGGCCCAACGCCGGGCAGGCAGCGCAGCGCCTCCATCAGAGATTCAAGCAGTGGACTGGTTTGCATCAGAACGGCATCTTAAAGCCGGGCGGCAGCTGCATACCGGCGGAAACAGAGGCCATTTTCTCTTTCTGCGTTTCGTCGATACGGCGAGCGGCATCGTTGAATGCGGCGGCGACCAGATCTTCCAGCATATCTTTGTCATCTTCCAGCAGGCTGGGATCGATCTCCACGCGACGGCAGTTGTGCGCGCCGTTGATGGTCACTTTCACCAGGCCTGCGCCCGATTCGCCGGTAACTTCCAGCGCGGCGATCTCTTCCTGGACTTTGGCCATTTTGTCTTGCATTTGCTGGGCCTGCTTCATCAGGTTGCCCAGTCCGCCTTTACCAAACATAGTTTTCTCTCTCAGCTAAGGCCGCATCGCTATCCATGAGACAGCGGCAGCGTGGTCAAACGGGTCGGATACTCTCTTCATCCAGATCGGCGTCAAAGAACCGGCGCAGCGTCTGAATGTGCGTATCGCTAATGATAGACTGTCGCGCCTGCGCCAGCTTCTCTTCGTAAATGGCCTGCCGCCACTCAAGTGGCGTCAATACCGCAGGATTATCATCTTCAATGATAGTCAGTTCAACTGGCTGCCCGGCGGCGTCGCTCAGCGCCGCAGCGAGCACCTGCTGCGCTGAGGTGGAATTCAAATGGCGCTGAGTGGAGCGCAGATGCAGACAAACGCCCTGTTCTGTGCTCTCTTTCCAGGCATTCAGCGCCAGCTGCTGCACCAGCTTGGGCAGCGGCAGCGCGGCGATTTCCGCCGCCCAGGCGTCGCGCTGCTGCGCTTCTTCCATCAGGCGCGCCGCCAGCTCAGGGGTTTTCTCATGCTCAAGCGCCGAACGCAAGGCTTTTGGCGTCGCTACCGGTTCGGGCGCCGCTTCGACCTGGGTTTGCGCTTTCCAGCGGTACGCCTCTTTTTTCGCCGGCGCCGTCTCGCGCGGACGCGCCTGCGCGCGTTCGGTGACGGATGCCAGGCGCTCCAGCGCGGAGTTGGCCGGCCGCGTCAGGGACGCTGCCGGCTCACTCTTTTTTGGTTTGCTGGCCCCCTGGCGCAGCAGCTGTGTGCGCGCCTGCAGGAGCTGGCTGGTGGTATCGGAGAACGAGCCGTCCGGCGCGGCGGCCGGCGGTGCGGAAACCGGCGGCGCAATGGGTTCCGGCGGTGGCGCGGGCGGCGCCATCTGCGGCTGTGCGGCGGCGGCCTGCGGCGACGGCGCGGCGACTGGCTGCGGCTCCGCCTGCGGCGTCATTGCCGGGCGCGCGACCGGCTCGGCAATCGCCGTTTGCGGATGAAAAGCCAGCGCGCGCAGCAGCGTCATCTCGACGCCCATGCGGCGATCGGGCGCCAGCGGCAGATCTTTGCGCCCCATCAGCAGCGTCTGATAATAGAGCTGAACGTCGGCGGGCGGCACGACGCGCGCCAGTTCGCGCAGCCGCGGCGCGTGGCTCTCTTCTTCATCATTGATCGAGCTGGGCAGCAGCTGCACCATGGCGATACGGTGCAGCAGACGCAGCATCTCCACCAGCAGCGCTTCCCACTCCACGCCGCGCGACGCGGCCTGGTTGAGCAGCGTCATAACCTGTTCGCCGCTGCCTTCTACCAGCGCCTCAATCAGACCCAGCGGCTGCTCGTCGTCCAGCGTGCCGAGCATCTGGCTGACAATAGCGCCGCTGACGACGCCCTGCCCCATCGCGATCGCCTGATCGGTCAGGCTGAGCGCGTCGCGCATGCTGCCGTCGGCGGCGCGCGCCAGCAGCTGCAGCGCGCGCGGTTCGCTCTCGATCTGCTCCTGCTGCAGCACGTAATCGAGCTGTTTGCGGATCAGTTCGACATCCAGCGCCTTGAGATGAAACTGCAGGCAGCGGGAGAGGATGGTTACCGGCAGCTTTTGCGGATCGGTGGTGGCAAGCAGAAATTTAACGTGTGAAGGCGGCTCTTCGAGCGTTTTTAGCAGCGCGTTGAAACTGTGGCGCGACAACATATGCACTTCGTCGATCAGATAGACCTTAAAGCGGCCGCGCGCGGGCGCATACTGCACGTTGTCCAGCAGATCGCGCGTATCTTCGACTTTCGTGCGCGACGCGGCATCGATCTCAATCAGATCGACGAAGCGGCCCTGTTCAATCTCGCGACAGTTGTCGCACTGGCCGCATGGCGTGGCGGTGATGCCGGTTTCGCAGTTAAGTCCCTTCGCCAGCAGGCGCGCAATGGTGGTTTTACCTACGCCGCGCGTACCGGAAAAGAGATAAGCATGATGGAGACGTCCCAGTGACAGTCCATTCGCCAGCGCGGTCAGGACATGTTCCTGACCGACAACGTCAGCAAATGCCTGGGGACGCCATTTTCGCGCAAGTACCTGATAGCTCATGTGGATTCGATCACTGGATGTGGTTGGAAAGATGAGCGCAGACGCGCTGCAACCCCTGTATATCGTTGCAGTAGTTTAACAGCGACGGCGGGCATTGCCTATCACTTGCTGGCCTCGCACACGGCGAGGCCATCGTCACTTAGTGACCCGGGAAGTTGACCAGGCTGTAGCAGTTGATGCCCAGCGCTTTCAGGCGGGATTCGCCGGTCAGATCGAAGAGGTTGATCACAAAGGCAGCGTCTTTAACTTCACCGCCCGCGCGGCGGATCAGCTTGACCGTGGCTTCGATGGTACCGCCGGTCGCCAGCAGATCGTCCACCACCAGCACCACGTCGCCAGGCTTAATGGCGTCTTTGTGCAGTTCGAGGGCATCGGTGCCATATTCCAGCTCATAGGATTCGCTGAACGTTTCGCGCGGCAGTTTGCCAGGCTTACGCACCGGCACGAAGCCGACGCCTAACGCCAGGGCGACAGGTGCGCCAAACAAGAAGCCGCGCGCTTCGGTTCCGACGACTTTAGTAATGCCCTGATCGCGGTAGCGCTCAACAAACAGCGCAATAGTTGCGGCGTAGGCTTTAGGATCTTCCAGCAGGCTGGTGACGTCGCGGAAAAGGATCCCCGGTTTCGGGTAATCCGGAATGCTTTTGATGCTCTCTTTAATGAATTCAAGCTGCTGCGCAGTTGCGGTCATAATGTTACGCCTGGTAAAAACTTTATATCGCGCAGCTTCCATAGCGTCAGATTCCAAAATGAATCAGACGCAGAGAGTAAAAAAAGGGAAGCCACGCACGAAGATGCCCAAATCTAAGCAAATGGTCGGCTAAATGCAACCTTATCGCGGTGGCGCGCGATCGTCGGGCGATTCCGCCGTCACAGGAATACGCCACATCATCAGCAGCAAAATGCAGAGCATTACGCCAAGAAAAACGCGCACTCACAGAATTTTCACTATCCAGAGCGACACGCCGAAGGTCACCAGCATTAGTGCAACGGCGCGCCCTTTCGCACCCGGTGGCATAGCGCGGTGCCGCTGCCAGTGGCGCAGATAGCGGCCGAACGGCGAACGCCACAGCAGCCAGTGATGAAAACGCGGCGAGGAGCGAGCGAAACACCAGGCGGCCAGCAGCACAAATGGCGTGGTCGGTAATAATGGTAATACAATGCCCAGCGCGCCGAGTATGATGGCCAGCCAGCCGAGAGTCAGAAGTAAAATACGTTGCATAGCGTTGCCTGGATCTTTTGCCTCCGCGCTACGTTAGCACAGATAAGGAAAAGATGATGACGGACGCCACCACACAACAGCGTCTCACCGCCTGCCTGGCGGCGCTTAAGGCGCAGATCGCCCGTCACCCCGACGGACGCTGCCGCACGCCGCGCTTCGACAGGCAGCTGTTTATCACCACCGGCACGCGGCTGGCTGATTATCTGCAGGAGATCGAACGTAATCTGCAGCTGCTCTGCGCCTCCGCGAATGCGCAAGAGCGCGCCTGGCTGGCGGAAAAGCTGGTGAATCAAATCGCCGCCCTGCAGCGCGAAGCCAGCACGCAGCAGCTGCGCCCGCGCCGTGAAAGGCCCGTCGCGTCGCTGCGCCAGCAGAAGCTGGAAGAGTACCGCGAATATGAAAGGCGACTACAGGCGATGATCGACCAGCGCGAACAGCGACTGGCGCTGGCGGAGAGCCTGGCGACGCAGCAGCAGCTCAAACAGGATCTTGAGGTGCTGGAAGGCCGTATGGCGCGCTGTCGTCAGGCGATTCATGCGGTGAGCTGGGCGCTTTCGCTGCGCGGCGACGCCATCTGACGCCTATACTTAGCGCCACCTGTTCAGGAGCCTGAAATGGGAATCGTAGCCTGGATTATCACTGGCGTGGTCGCGGGCTGGCTAAAGCGGCGGTTTTTCCCCGGTCGGCCCGGCGGTCTCGCCGCCACGCTGGTGCTGGCGGTTATCGGCGCGCTGGTCGGCGGCTATATCGCCAGCTACTTTGGTCTTGGCTCGCTGGCGACGCTTCACCCTGCCGCGCTCGGTATCGCGCTGGCCGGCGCGTTAGCGATGATGCTGGTCGCAGCGAAATTGCGCATATGAGGAGCCACAATGTCACTGGAAAACGCCCCTGACGAAATAAAACTGGCGGTAGATTTGATTCAACTGCTGGAAGAGAACCAGCTGCCAGCCGACACCGTGCTGGCGGCACTGGCGATTGTACAGCGCGACTTTGAGAAGAAGCGCGCCGCAGAGCAGCAGGCCTAATGCGAAGCCGTTAACGTTGGGCTCAGGCGCAGCATATCGATAAACGACTCGACAATTTGCGGCGCGGTCGCAGCCAGGTCGAAACTCTCTGGCGTAAACAGCCAGCTCTCCATCATGCCGTTGACGTAGCCCCGCAGCAGCAGCGCCGCCTGGCGGGTATTGAGTGTGACGGGTAGTTGTCCTGCCTCAATACACTCTTTCAAAACGTCTTCTATTTTGTCATAACATTCCGACAGCAAACTTTGCTGCATGATTTGCAGCGCAGCCATTTCGCCGACGAATTCGCACTTATGGAAAATGATCTCCATCAGCGCGCGGCGTTGCGGATCCTTTGCTGTCGCTTCAAAGATATAGATCAGCATTGCGCGTAAGACGGAAAGTGGATCGCCGGGGTATTTTGTCTGATACTCAAGTTCCACATCATCAAGCCCAGCGTCGGTGCGCAGCCAGATCTCGTGTAACACATCGGCTTTATTTTTAAAGTGCCAGTAGATTGCGCCCCGCGTCACGCCAGCCGCTGCCGCAATATCCGCAAGAGAAGTGGCGGAAACGCCCTGGCAGGAGAAGAGTGCAAGGGCGGCATCAAGAATTTGGTGACGCGTTTCAAGCGCTTGGGCTTTGGTTTTTCGTGCCATAGGGAGCTTTTTTTACAAACTGGCAAGTTTACATACATTTATGAATGTATGTACCATAGCACGACCCGGGTTTTAGCGCAGCAATGGGTTTATCGGTTTGTGATCCATTGATCAATTGATATCGGACACTAGAGGTTTATTTATGAATAAAAACAGAGGATTAGCGCCTCTGGCGGCCGTCCTGATGCTTTCAGGCAGCTTTGTGTTAACAGGATGTGATGATAATAAATCCCAGCAAGCCGCCCAGCAACATCCGCCGGAAGTGGGCGTTGTCACCCTTAAAAGCGAACCCCTGAAGATCACCACCGAGCTGCCGGGTCGTACCTCCGCCTATCGCGTGGCTGAAGTGCGCCCTCAGGTTTCCGGTATCATTCTGAAACGTAACTTTGTGGAAGGCAGCGACATCAAAGCGGGCGAATCGCTTTATCAGATCGATCCTGCAACCTATCAGGCGAGCTACGACAGCGCAAAAGGCGATCTGGCGCAGGCAGAAGCCAACGCGCGCATCGCGCAGTTAACGGTTAACCGTTACAAGCCCCTGCTTGGCACCAAATATATCAGCCAGCAGGATTACGATAACGCCGTTGCTACCGCCGCGCAGAACGCCGCCGCAGTGCAGGTCGCCAAGGCGAATGTCGAAACCGCCCGCATTAACCTTGCCTACACTAAAGTAACCTCGCCTATTAGCGGCCGTATCGGCAAATCGTCCGTGACCGAAGGCGCGCTGGTGCAGAGTGCGCAGACCACCGCGCTGGCCACTGTGCAGCAGCTCGACCCGATGTATGTCGATGTAACCCAGTCCAGCGACGAGTTTATGCGTCTGCGTGCAGAACTGGAGTCTGGCCAGCTGAAGCAGGTAGACGGCAAGGCCAGCGTAACCCTGCTGATGCAGGACGGCAGCGAATCGCCGCAGAAAGGCACGCTGGAGTTCTCTGACGTAACGGTTGACGAGACCACCGGCTCTATCACTCTGCGCGCCATCGTGCCGAACCCGGATCACTGTCTGCTGCCGGGCATGTTCGTCCGCGCGCGTCTGGAAGAAGGCACCAACCCGAATGCGCTGCTGGTTCCACAGCAGGCTGTAGCGCGCACCCCGACCGGTCAGGCGACCGTGATGGTGGTTGGCGCGGACAACAAGGTTGAGGTACGCAATGTCAACGCCGCGCAGGCGATCGGTGACAAATGGCTGGTGACCTCTGGCTTGAAAGAGGGTGAACGCGTCATCAGCGTCGGCACTCAGCGCGCGAAGCCAGGCGCCCAGGTGACGCCGCAGGAAGTCTCTGCCGAGCAAAAATCTGACGCGAATGCGCAATCTCAGACCCAGTCTGAAAAATCTTCGTCTTAACAGGAGCCGTTGATACATGGCTAAGTTCTTTATCGATCGCCCCATCTTTGCGTGGGTAATCGCCATCATCGTGATGCTGGCGGGTGCGCTATCGATTCTCAAACTGCCGATCGAGCAATATCCCAACGTTGCTCCGCCGGCCGTACAGATTCGTGCCGCTTATCCAGGCGCGGATGCGAAAACGCTTCAGGATTCCGTGACGCAGGTTATCGAACAGAATATGAACGGTATTGATGGGCTGATGTACTTCTCATCAAACAGTGATTCTTCCGGTAACCTGCAGCTGACCCTGAGCTTCGAATCCGGCACCGATCCCGATATTGCGCAGGTCCAGGTGCAGAACAAACTGCAGCTGGCGATGCCGCTGCTGCCGCAGGAAGTGCAGCAGCAGGGTATTCAGGTGCAGAAATCCTCCAGCAGCTTCCTGATGGTGGCGGGTTTCGTCAGCGATAACGGCTCCATGACGCAGAACGATATCGCAGACTTCGTCGCATCGAATATCAAGGACCCCATTAGCCGTACCTCCGGCGTGGGCGATACCCAGATCTTCGGTGCGCAGTATGCGATGCGTATCTGGATGGACCCGGCCAAGCTGAATAACTACCAGCTGACGCCAGTTGACGTCATTAGCGCCATCAACACGCAGAACGCCCAGGTAGCGGCGGGTCAGCTGGGCGGCGCGCCTGCCGCGCCAAATCAGCAGCTTAACGCCTCGATCATCGCACAGACGCGTCTGACCTCTACCGACGAATTCGGCAAAATTCTGCTGAAGGTTAATACCGACGGTTCGCAGGTGCGCCTGCGCGACGTGGCGAAAATCGAGCTGGGCGGCGAGAACTACGAGGTCGTTGCGCGCTTTAACGGCAAACCGGCTTCCGGTATCGGTATCAAACTGGCGACCGGCGCCAACGCGCTGGATACCGCTAACGCGGTGAAGGCGGAGCTGGGCAAGCTGCAGTCCACCTTCCCGGCCGGCCTGAAAGTCGTTTACCCTTATGACACCACGCCGTTCGTTAAGATCTCGATCTTCGAAGTCGTTAAGACCCTGTTTGAAGCGATCGTGCTGGTATTCCTGGTCATGTATCTCTTCCTGCAGAACTTCCGCGCGACGCTGATTCCAACTATCGCGGTGCCGGTGGTGCTGCTCGGCACCTTTGCCATCATCAATGCCTTCGGCTACTCGATAAACACGCTGACGATGTTCGGTATGGTGCTCGCCATCGGCCTGCTGGTGGATGACGCCATCGTGGTGGTAGAGAACGTCGAGCGCGTAATGGGCGAAGAGGGCCTGCCGCCGAAAGAGGCGACGCGCCGCTCGATGGAGCAGATTCAGGGCGCGCTGGTCGGTATCGCGCTGGTGCTGTCAGCGGTATTTATCCCGATGGCCTTCTTCGGCGGGTCAACCGGCGTTATCTATCGTCAGTTCTCCATCACCATCGTCTCCGCTATGGCGCTTTCGGTGCTGGTGGCGTTGATCCTGACGCCCGCGCTCTGCGCCACCCTGCTGAAGCCGATCCAGAAAGGCGAGCATGGCAAGACCAAAGGTTTCTTCGGCTGGTTTAACCGCCTGTTCGACAAGAGCACCAACCACTACGTCGACAGCGTAGGTCATATCGTGCGCAGCACCGGCCGTTATCTGGTGATCTATCTGGTGATCGTTGTGGGTATGGCCTATCTGTTCCTGCGCCTCCCCTCTTCGTTCCTGCCGGAAGAAGATCAGGGTCTGCTGCTTGCTCAGGCGCAGCTGCCTGCGGGCGCGACGCAAGAGCGTACGCAGAAAGTGCTGGATCAGGTGACGGATTACTTCCTGAATAAAGAGAAGGACAGCGTGCAGTCGGTGTTTACCGTTAACGGCTTCGGCTTCTCCGGCCGCGGTCAGAACACCGGTATCGCCTTCGTCAGTCTGAAACCCTGGGATGAACGCAGCAGCAGCAATCTGAAGGTACCGGCTATCGCCGGCCGCGCCATGGCGGCGCTGGGCCAGATTAAAGATGCAATGGTGTTCCCGTTCAACCTGCCGGCGATTATCGAACTGGGTAACGCCACCGGCTTCGACTTTGAACTGATCGACCAGAACAACCTCGGCCATGAAAAACTGACCGAAGCGCGTAATCAGCTGCTGGGTATGGTGGCACAGCACGCCGATACGCTGGTCGGCGTGCGTCCTAACGGTCTGGAAGATACGCCGCAGTACAAGCTGACTGTCGATCAGGAAAAAGCGCAGGCGCTGGGCGTGTCGCTCTCTGATATCAATACTACGCTGGGTGCGGCCTGGGGCGGCTCTTACGTTAATGACTTTATCGATCGCGGTCGCGTGAAGAAGGTCTACGTGATGGGTCAGGCCAAAGACCGTATGCTGCCTGACGACATCAGCAAGTGGTACGTGCGCAACAGCAGCGGCAACATGGTTCCCTTCTCCGCCTTCTCGTCGGCGAAGTGGCAGTATGGTTCACCGCGTCTGGAACGCTATAACGGCCTGCCGTCAATGGAGATTCTGGGCCAGGCTGCGCCAGGCAAAAGCTCCGGCGACGCCATGAACCTGATGGAACAGCTGGCGGCGAAACTGCCTGCGGGTATCGGGTATGACTGGACCGGCATGTCCTATCAGGAACGCCTCTCCGGCAACCAGGCACCTGCGCTCTATGCCATCTCGCTGATTGTGGTCTTCCTCTGTCTGGCAGCGCTTTATGAGAGCTGGTCAATTCCGTTCTCGGTAATGCTGGTCGTGCCGCTCGGTGTTATCGGCGCGCTGATCTTTACCACGCTGCGCGGGCTGAGCAACGACGTGTACTTTGTGGTGGGTCTGCTGACTACCGTCGGCCTGTCGGCGAAGAACGCCATTCTTATCGTCGAATTCGCGAAGGATTTGATGGAGAAAGAGGGCAAAGGTCTGGTAGAAGCGACGCTGGAGGCGTGTCGTATGCGTCTGCGTCCTATCCTGATGACCTCGCTGGCCTTTATTCTCGGCGTGTTGCCGCTGGCGATCAGTACCGGCGCGGGTTCCGGCGCACAGAACGCCGTTGGTACCGGCGTAATGGGCGGCATGGTCACAGCGACCGCGCTGGCGATCTTCTTCGTTCCGGTGTTCTTCGTGGTGGTTCGTCGCCGCTTCAGCAAGAATAAATCGGAGCTGGAAAAAGGCCATCCGACCGAACAAAGCCATCAGCACTAATCTTTTGCTGAATCACAAAAGGCCGCGCAAGCGGCCTTTTTTATTGGCTGCCTGCCCGCTTTCCTTTCACTCTTCCCGTTCAGGCATTAATCAGAGTTGCATTCAGGATGGATGAGCGCCATAATAATGTTACTTTATAACATAACATTTGGGGGCGTTATGAAACCGAATATCCATCCTGCTTACCGTCCGGTCGTGTTCCATGACACTACCGTCGATCAATATTTCAAAATCGGCTCCACCATTAAAACGGAGCGCACCATCGAGTTTGAAGGCGAGACCCTGCCCTATGTGACGCTGGATGTCTCTTCCGCTTCCCATGTCTATTACACCGGCAAGCAGAAAGAATTTACAAAAGAAGGCAGCGCTGCGCGCTTCAACCAGCGCTTCGGTCGCTTTCTTAAAAAATAAGGGCGTAACAGATGCAGGTACTAAGCTCGCTGGCGTCGGCAAAGAAGCGCCACAAGGATTGTAAGATCGTTCGTCGTCACGGACGTGTGTTTGTGATTTGCAAATCGAACCCGCGCTTTAAGGCGGTGCAGGGAAGAAAGAAAAAACGTTAGGATGTGTCGTGATAGCTGGCCGGGGTTCTCCCCGGCCTTTTTTTATTTCATGCTGCGGATCATAGCATCTACGTTATGCCGGAACGCCGCGACATAGGTCGGCGCCGGGCCGGAAGGCTGCGAAAGCGCCTCTGGATAGAGTTCGCCGCCCGGCTGCGCCCCCGTTGCGCTGGCGATCTGCTTCACCAGGCGCGGGTCGGTCTGATTCTCAATAAAGTAGCTGTGGATATGCTCGGCCTGTAGCTGCTTTATCAGGCCCCCCACCTCGCTGGCGCTGGCCTCCGCTTCGGTAGAAAAGCCCACCGGCGCAAGAAAGGTTACGCCGTAGCGCTGGCCGAAGTAGCCAAAGGCATCGTGGCTGGTCAGCACCTTGCGCTTCGCCGCAGGTACCGTCGCGAAGGATGTTTTCGCCCAGCTGTCCAGCGCCTGCAGCTTCTGAATATAGTTTTCGCCGCTGCGTCGAATAGCATCAGCATCCTGCGGGTCAGCTTTAATCAAGGCGTTCATTACGTTGGTGGCGTAGATAACGCCGTTATACATGCTGTTCCATGCATGCGGGTCGGTAACGGTTTTGCCCTCTTCCTCCATGCTGCGCGTTGAAACGCCGCGCGAGGCGACCACCGGTTCGCCTTTATAGCCAGAGGCGCTGACCAGACGATCCATCCAGCCTTCAAGGCCAAGGCCGCTGACGAATACGATATCTGCTTTAGCCAGCGCCTGGCTGTCCTGCGGCGTAGGCTCAAAGGTGTGTGGATCGCCATTTGGCCCCACCAGCGATTTCACACTGACATGCTCGCCGCCGACCTGCTTCACAATGTCTGCCAGTACGGTAAAGCTCGCGACGGCATTAACGGTTTTCGCCATGGATAACGGGCTAATCAGCAGCGCGCCAATCGCCAGACTTAATGGTAACTTTTTCATAAATACCCCTGTTTAATGGCGGCGCAAAATGCCGCCGCATGGCCCTGCCAGAATGGAAAGGAAAAAGATCAGCGCGGCGCTCAGCACCACCGCCGGCCCCGCCGGCAGCGAATAGCGCCAGGAGAGAATCAGCCCGATAACGGCTGCGGCTATCGCCAGCGCCATAGCGACGGCCAGCATCCATGCCAGATGCCGGCTCCAGAACCGCGCGCTGGCAGCGGGCAGCATCATCAGCCCGACCGACATCAGCGTGCCGAGTACCTGAAAGCCCGCCACCAGATTCAGCACCACCAGCATCAGAAAAAGCCCGTGAACTAGCGGCGCACTCCATTTGCCCTGAGCGCGCAGAAAATCGGGATCGAAAGCGTCAATCACCAGCGGTCGGTAAATAACCGCAAGCATCAGCAGGGTAAAGGCGGCGATGCCCCCTACCAGCAGCAGCGCCGAGTTATCCACCGCCAGCAGCGAACCGAACAAGACGTGCAGCAGATCGACGCTGGAGCCGCGCAGCGACACCAGCGTGACGCCAAGCGCCAGCGAGCCCAGGTAGAATCCGGCGAAGCTGGCGTCCTCTTTCAGCGGCGTAAAGCGACTGACCGCGCCAGAGAGCAGCGCGACCGCCAGACCGGCGATCAGCCCGCCTACGCCCATCGCCACCAGCGATAAACCGGAAATCAGGTAACCGATAGCCGCGCCGGGCAAAACCGCGTGAGACAGCGCATCGCCAATCAGGCTCATGCGACGCAGCGACAAAAAGACGCCGAGCGGCGTAGCGCTGACGGCCAGCGCCACGCAGGCGATCAGCGCGCGGCGCATAAAGCCGAATTCAATAAAAGGCTGAATCAGCGTCATGACGCCAGGCTCCGTAACGCGACTGACGCCTTAGCGACCGATCGACTTGAATCAACGTCCATTGACAGCACGTCACTAAAATAGCGCTCGACCAGCGGACGATCGTGCAATACCACCAGCAGCGTTGTGCCCGCCTGCTGCTGCCGTTGCAGGATCGACATCAGCAGCGTCACCGTTTTGTTATCAATACCGTTAAAAGGTTCGTCCAGCAGCCACAGCGGACTGCGCTGCATCAGCAGCCGGGCAAAGAGTACGCGCTGCAGCTGGCCGCCTGACAGCGTGGCGGGCTGTGCCTCGGCAAACTCGCGCATCTGCACCGCCTCCAGCGCCTCATCGATCTCGCGCCGCATGGCGCGATTGATGCCGCCGAACCAGCCACAGCGCGGCCAGCAGCCCATCGACACCAGTTCGAAAACCGTTACGGGAAAGCGCGTTTCCAGCTCGCTGCGCTGCGGCATCCAGCCGATGGCTTTTCGGGGAAGCTGCAGTTCGCACCTTCCGGCCACCGGTTTAATGAGTCCGGCAATGGTTTTCAGCAGCGTAGATTTACCGCTGCCGTTGGCGCCGATCAGCGCCGTCATACTTCCAGACGTTAATTCAGCATTAACGATCGGCGTCACCGCTCTGTCCTGATAACCCGCCTGAAGTTGAATAAAACGCATCACGAAGCGATTCCCCACACGATTGCCAGCGCCAGCAGAGCGATAGTCATCAACGCGACGGCTAACCTTTCTCCCAGCGAAAGCAGCATTCCACTCTGATTCATCACATAGCCTATATGTTATAACATAACAATACTCTATCGTATCTCTGTGCCGCTGCGCGTGAGGAATATGTTTCAAAAGGTATCAACGATCTCAGACGTGCTGACGATATGCCCCGCCATTTATCTGATTCAATGAGGAAAAAAGGTTTGCGAATAATAACAATAGGTTTTGTCATTAACAGATGAGTTGCAAAGAGGTTGCACAAGCCTAATGATCGGTTTATCACTCTACTGAACCGGTAAACGTTATGTCACTGCAGCTTGAAAGCAATATCAACCCGGATAACCCAGACGTCCCAGAATTAAAGGCGTTTATCCAACGGAATATTCCCAAAATAGCGCAACCCCTGGCAGGCGATCTGCAATGGTATTCACCACACGCTCAGTTAGTTCCTGAGAGTTTTAAAATAAAGTCTGTTGAAAAGTTAGCCAGCAATCGTTTTAAAATGCTTTATCAATTCGATGGACATATATTTAGTCCTTGTCTGGATTTAAATGAGACATTTACCAGGGAAGAACAGGTTATGTTTCATGTTTTTCCCGGCAGACTTGAGTTTGAGCTGATTGACAACCAGCAACCCTCGCCCGCTGACGAATTGTAATATTTGGTAATTGAGGTGAGCAAAACTAATGATTGTGACTTATATTTAATGTAACCCTAGCTTTGACCGCTATTCATAATCGCTTCCTGGCCGCTTAACCTTAACTCGCCGCATTGCGGTATCCGTGCAAGCTATGGAGGGGAAAAAGATGGACGAGTACTCACCGAAACGGCATGATATTGCCCAGCTTAAATTCCTGTGTGAGAACCTGTTTGATGAAAGTATGGCGACGCTGACCGACAGTCATCACGGCTGGGTTAACGACCCAACTTCCGAGAACAATTTACAGCTTAATGATTTGATTGAGCACATTGCTTCTTTCACGATGAATTACAAAATAAAGCATGCTGAAGATGAAGATCTGATAACGCAAATCGACGACTATCTTGACGATACCTTTATGCTATTCACTAATTACGGTATCAATGCGCAAGATTTGAATCGGTGGCAGCGTTCTGCCCGGCGCTTATTTAATCTTTTTAGCGAAGAGTGCGCTTACCTTCAGCAACCCAGTCACTCCATTTAGGTAAACATGAGACCGGTTTATTTATGAACGATAAAACTCTGACTAAAACTGATTATTTGATGCGGCTGAGACGCTGCCGCTCGATCGATACGCTTGAACGCGTAATTGAAAAGAATAAGTATGAATTATCCGATGACGAACTGGCGGTATTCTACTCTGCCGCCGATCATCGTCTGGCTGAACTTACGATGAATAAACTTTACGACAAAGTGCCTGGCTCAGTATGGAAGTTCGTGCGTTAACACACTGTTTTTCCTTTCCCTTTGCTACAACCAACCCGTTTTGTTCTGAATAAATCTTTAACTGGCCATGGAGTGGCGGTTATAAGAGACGTATGAGGATTTTCCGAGGGGAGAAAGTGGTGGAGGCTCTGCCAGCCACATCCCGGCACACGCGTCGCCTGCTGCGGCTGCTTCCTTCCGGACCTGACCGAGTTCACAAGTTAGCATTGCGGGAGGACCAACAGAGCCTCCATTGATAAGCCCTCTTTCGAAGGCGGGGGCATTATCAGGGAAGCCCCCGGCAATTGCAAGCGCCGTCCGGGTGACCGTTGTTTTCTTGAACAATGGGCGCCGCCTGCGCGCGCGCCGCTATGCTAAAGTAGCGTTTTACGCCTATCGGAACGAGGTTATGGATCCGCAAGAGAGTTTTCAGCAGCGTATATGGCATATTGTCGCCGCTATTCCGCAAGGAAAAGTCGCTACCTATGGCGATATTGCGCGTCTGGCGGGTTCGCCGCGCGCTGCGCGCCAGGTTGGCGGCGTATTGCGTCGTTTGCCGCAAGGCACGCAGCTGCCGTGGCATCGCGTAATTAATCGCCACGGCGCTATTTCACTACAGGGCGACGATCTGCTTCGGCAGCGCGATGCGCTGGCGGCCGAAGGCATTGAGATAAGCGACGATGGGCATATCGCGCTGGAACAGTATCGCTGGCAACCCTGACAGCGGGGCTATACGCCCCGCTCTCATCAGATTACAGGCTGGTCGGTGCAGGTACGGAAGAAGACGGCGTCACCTGCGTGGGAGAGGTTGACGGCACCGTAGTGGCCGCGCCCGGTTGTGTCGGCAGCGCCGTTTGCGGTACCGGCACCAGCAGCAGTTCCGCTTTGGTTCCGCCCTGGTTAATTACCGGCTTAACGGAATCGGTAATAAATGCCAGCTTGCCGTCAATAGTGATGGCCGCACTCAGCAAAATACGCGCGTTGGGCTGGATATCAGCAGGATTAAACGGCAGCACGAAGTTAAACGGCGCCTGCTTGCCCCGCGTGTGTACCGCGCGCTGCGAAAGCACTTTCGACGGCGCATTCGCCATCGTGGCATCAGAGAGCGTAACCGTCAGCACCGCGTCAGGCGGTAGCGCGACGCGCTGACGAATATAGACTGACCCGCTCACATTTGGCTGCGCAATCGCCGCCTGCTGTCCTGCTGCGCTTGCGCCCAGCGTCGGCACCGGTACAGATTTGCTGTGATCGGCACAACCTGCGGCGGCTGCAATTAACGTAATACCACTTACCACTTGCCAGAGTTTCATTGATGTCGTCTCCATCTGATCACTATGATTATCGGCTGCGAATTTATCGACTGGGATTTCATTCGCCTTATAGGGTTAATCCTGGCATAAAATCCAGATATTTCCTGTCGGTGCCTGATGCACTCTTTGATTGACGTTAACTGGTCGGATCTTTCACACTGAGCCGGTTAACTTTGTGAGGATTGCACTATGAGCCAGGCGCTGGAAAATCTGCTGAATTTATTAAATCTGGAAAAGCTGGAAGAGGGCCTCTTTCGCGGCCAGAGCGAAGACTTAGGACTGCGTCAGGTCTTTGGCGGTCAGGTGGTCGGCCAAGCGCTCTACGCGGCGAAACAGACGGTGCCGGAAGAGCGTATTATCCACTCTTTCCATAGTTACTTCTTACGGCCGGGCGACAGCAAGAAAAGCATTATTTACGACGTAGAAACGCTGCGCGATGGCAAAAGCTTCAGCGCGCGGCGCGTCAGTGCGATTCAGAACGGTCAGCCTATTTTCTATATGACCGCCTCTTTTCAGGCGCCGGAGAGCGGTTTCGAGCATCAGAATGAGATGCCCGCGGTACCCGGCCCGGAAACGCTGGTGTCGGAGCAGGATCTGGCGCAAAAGATGGCGCATCTGCTGCCAGAAAAGGTGCGTGAAAAATTTATTGCCGAGCGCCCGCTGGAGATTCGGCCGGTGCAAATCCACAATCCGCTTAAAGGCCGCGTCGATGAGCCGGTGCGTCAGGTCTGGATCCGCGCCAACGGCGGCTTGCCTGCTGATCTGCGCATCCATCAGTATCTGCTGGGCTACGCCTCCGATCTAAACTTCCTGCCGGTGGCGCTTCAGCCGCATGGCAAGGGCTTTCTTGAGCCAGATATGCAGGTCGCCACTATCGATCACTCGATGTGGTTTCATCGCCCGTTTAACTTCAGCGACTGGCTGCTTTATAGCGTGGTAAGCACCTCCGCCTCCGGCGCGCGCGGTTTTGTGCGCGGCGAGTTCTATAACCAACAGGGGGTGCTGGTCGCCTCGACGGTGCAGGAAGGGGTGATGCGCCAGCGCAGCGAATAACTTATTCGGGCGCTGAAAAACGCAGCGGGCTGGCCCGGCGACGGGCAAAAAATAAGGGGCGAATAGTCGCCCCTTGTCGTTTTATAGTATGTTGCGCACTGCTCTTCTTTGCCCCGGCTTACTGGTTGTAAGCGTTTTCGCCGTGGCTGTTCACATCGAGACCTTCGCGCTCCTGCTCTTCCGGCACGCGCAGACCCACGATCATATCCGCCAGCTTAAAGCCGATAAAGGCGACCACCGCAGACCAGACGATAGTAATGGCGACGCTGTAGATCTGCACCCATACCTGATGTCCCATGGTGACCCCTTCCGCATACCCAACGCCGCCCAGCGAAGAGGAGGCGAATACGCCGGTCAGAATACAGCCAATGATGCCACACACGCCGTGTACGCCGAAGACGTCACAGGGATCGTCCACGCGCAGCATTTTCTTCAGCGAGGTTACGCCCCACAGCCCTGCCAGACCGCCCACCAGGCCGATAATCAACGCCCCGCCGACGCCTACATAGCCACAGGCTGGGGTAATGGCGACCAGACCGGCGATAAAGCCTGAACAGGCGCCCAGCAGTGAGGGTTTGCCGCGCACCGCCCATTCGCCGAAGGTCCAGGAGAGCACCGCGCCTGCGGTCGCTACTACGGTGTTCAGGAAAGCCAGCGCGGCGATCTCGTTAGCGGCAGAGGCCGAACCGGCGTTAAAGCCAAACCAGCCCACGTAAAGGATCGCCGTACCGGTAAAGACCATCGGCAGGTTATGCGGTTTAAATGCCTCTTTGCCGAAGCCTGCGCGCTTGCCTACCAGATAGGCGCCCACCAGACCGGCGATAGCGGCGTTAATATGCACGACCGTACCGCCCGCGAAGTCCAGCGCGCCATCCTGCGCCAGGAAGCCACCCGCCCAGACCATATGTGCAATAGGCAGATAAGCCAGAGTGACCCAGACGCCGACAAAAATCAGTACGGCGGAGAAGCGAATACGCTCGGCGATAGCGCCAACGATCAGTCCCACGGTAATGCAGGCGAACGACGCCTGAAATGCGACGTGGATATACTGATAGAAGGTACCCATAACCGCCTTCAGCTCGATGTTTTTTAACATCGCCCACTGGAAGCTGCCGAAAAAGGCGTTGCCTTCGCTGAACGCCAGCGAATAGCCATATACAATCCACAGCACGCAGACTAACGCAAAGGTCACGGCGACCTGCGTCAGCATAGAGAGGACGTTTTTGCCGCGGATCAGGCCGCCGTAAAAGAGTGCGATCCCTGGAACCGTCATAAACAGCACCAGCGCGGTGCAAATCATCATAAACGCGTTGTCGGCCTTATCTGCAACCGCCGGCGCGGGCGCAGCCATCGCCAGCGAGGGCAACAGGGCCAGGCTGATGAGGCCCAACAAGGTGAGTGCTTTATTCATTTTTTTTCCATCCCATCAGATTACGTAGCCGAAATCAGAGCGCAGCTTCGTCGGTTTCACCGGTGCGAATACGAATAACGCGCTGAAGCTCAGCGACAAAAATTTTGCCATCACCGATCTTGCCGGTGTAGGCCGCTTTGCTGATCACATCCACCACTTCGTCGAGCTGGTCGTCGGCAATGGCGACATCAATCTTGACCTTGGGCAGAAAGTTCACGCTGTATTCAGCGCCGCGATAAAGCTCTGCATGGCCCTTCTGACGACCAAATCCTTTAACCTCAGATACGGTCAGCCCCTGAATGCCGATAGAGGAGAGTGCTTCGCGCACATCCTCCAGTTTGAATGGTTTGATGACTACGGTAACCAGCTTCATTACATCCCCTCCGGGTAGTAGACAAGTGAGTCGCCTCAGACGTGCAGAGACAGAAGCAAAGGCTGTGCCAGGAATGAAAAAGCGCGCGCAGTGCGCCCTGAATGCAGCGCAGCATGGCTTAACGCGGCAGGAAAAAAGAACCGGAGAAGAAAAGCGAAGCGGGATAGCGACAGGGTTGCACTTCTTTGGTGCTTCGGGCCTCAAAGAAGTGCAGCGATACGGAACATTCTGATAAATGCGCGCAAAAAAGTTGCAATTTACTCGACGGAGGCGACGGCTGTGCCCGACACCAGTTCATCGCCCGCCTGCTGTAGCTGGTACATTTGCCAGTATCGCCCCTGACGCGCCAGCAGCCCGGCGTGATCGCCCTGCTCCACCACCTGACCGCGATGCAGCACCAGAATGGTATCGGCCTCGGTAATGGTCGACAGACGATGGGCGATGACCACCAGCGTGGTGTGCTGGCGCAGCGCGCTCAGGGTCTGCTGAATCGCCTGCTCGGTGCCGGAGTCGATATTGGCGGTCGCCTCGTCGAGAATAAGGATCTGCGGCATCTCTACCAGCACGCGCGCCAGCGCCAGCAGTTGCTTCTGCCCCACCGACAGATTATTGCCCTGCTCGCCTAAACGCGTATGAATGCCGTCAGGCATATCGCGTGCCAGCGAGGCGAGCTGCACCTGCTCCAGCGCCTGCCAGACCGCCTCTTCGCTGATATCGCGGCCGAGGCGCACGTTAGCCAGCAAGCTGTCTGCCAGCACCACAGGATCCTGCTGCACCATAGCAATGCCGCGACGCAGGGTCCGGTGGCTGAGCTGGCTGACGGGACGATCGTCCAGTCTTATTTCACCGCGTGTCGCCGGGTAATAACCCATTAAAAGGCTGGCGAGAGTGCTTTTTCCGCTGCCGGTATGTCCTACCAGCGCGACGAAGCTGCGCGCCGGCACTTCCAGGTTGATATCGCTCAGCACGTCGCGATCGGCGCGATAGGCGAAGCTCAGATGACGCAGCGAGATACGGCCTGAGCTCAGCAGACGATCGTCATCGCCGTAATGCTGCTGAGTCGCGTCCATCAGCTCGAAAATGCGCTCGCCCGACACCACCGCCTGCTGCAGCATTGACTGCTGCGTCGTCAGTTCGATCAGCGGTTCGTTGAGACGGCCAAGGTAGGTAATAAAGGCATAGAGCACGCCGACCTCAAATATGCCCGGCGAGGAGAAGCTGAACAGTATCAGCAGACCGCAGAGGATCAGCGCGGAAAAGAGGCTAAGCAGCGGGCGCAGCAAAAAACCGTCCAGCCGCAGCGTCTGCATACGCGCCAGATAGTGCGAACGACTGGCTTCGTTCATGCGCTCGCCGAAGCGCGCCTGCTGGCGAAACTGCTGGATCACGCTCATGCCGTTGATCACTTCGTTAAAACCGTTATTGATATCCGCCAGATAGCTGCGTACGCGGCGCGCAATCGGCGTGCTGTAGCGCTGGTAAATTAACATCACCGTCAGCACCAGCGGGAAGATCACCATTGCCACCAGCGCCATGCGCCAGTCAAGGCTGAACATCGCCACCATCATCGCGCCGATCAGCGCTGCGCTGCGCAGTACCGTCGCCACCACGGTAACGTAGAGATCTTTAATCACCTCGGTGTCGTTGGTAACGCGTGAAATAATCTGCCCGACCGGCTGGGTATCGAAGGCGCTGAGCGGCTGACGCAGCGCCGCGTCCATAACGTCGCTGCGCAGCCGCTGTACCACGCCGATCGCCGCGCGGTTGAACAGCAAAGCCTGAAAATAGTGCAGTCCTGCCGCCAGCAGCTGCAGCAGAATAAAACTTACCACCAGCCCGGCAACGATGCCCCAGGGCATTCGGTGTTTCGCCACCAGGTTGTCGATAAAATAGCTGACCAGCACAGGGCCGGTCACCTCGGCCGCGGCGGCGATCCAGAGCATGCCGACCGCGAGGCCCAGCGACCGGCGCCACGGTTTGCCATAGGCGAGCAGCCGCTTCAGCGTCGGCCATAAGCGTTTAGACTTCGCCATCGGGCGCTCCTTTTGCTGATTCATCCTCATCCAGCGCCGCCTCAAGCTGCTGATAGCGATACATATCGCGATACCATCCTGGCTGCGCCGCCAGCGCATCGTGATCCCCGCGCTGGGCAACCGCGCCCTGTTGCAGCACCAGAATTTCACTCGCCTCCGCCAGCGCCGACAGACGATGTGCGCTGATGATCAGGGTGCGGCCCTGCCCCCAGCGGCGCAGGTTATGCAGGATGTCATGTTCGGTACGGCCATCGACCGCCGACAGGGCATCGTCGAGGATGAGGATCTCTGCGTCGAGCAACAGCGCTCGCGCGATAGAGATACGCTGCTTCTGGCCGCCGGAAAGCATTACGCCGCGCTCGCCCACTTCGGTATCGTACCCCTGCGGCAGTCGCAAAATATCCTCGTGCACGCAGGCCAGCTTCGCCGCGCGCTCTATCTCTTCCTGACTGGCTTCGGGCCTGCCCAGCGCGATATTGCTCGCCACGCTGTCGGAGAAGAGGAACGGCGTCTGGCTGACCACCGCCAGGCGGCTGCGCCAGCTGTCGATGCGCAGCTGCGTCAGCGGAATGTTGTGATAGCGGATCTCACCCTGTTCAATATCGAAATGGCGCTGCAACAGGCTGAGCAGCGTGCTTTTGCCGCTGCCGGTCGGGCCGCACAGGCCGAGCATCTGGCCAGGTTTCAGCTCAAAGCTGAGGTTGCGTAGCACCGGCGCGACGCTGGCCGGATAGCGAAACTCGCGGATCGCCGCCTTGAGTACGCCAGGGTTCGCAGGCGGAACCTGCTCGCCATCTTCCACGGCGGGCGCTTCCGCCAGCAGCGCGCCGATGCGGCTCCAGGCGGCGCTGCCGCGCTCGACAATATTAAACATCCACGCCAGCGCCAGCATCGGCCAGATCATCAGGCCAAGATACATAACAAAGCTGGTAAGCTGGCCAAGCGTCAGCCGATCGTGCCATACCATCCAGCTGCCGCCGCCGATCGCCAGCAGGTTCGAGAAGCCGATTGCGATATAGATCGTGGGGTCGAAGCGGGCGTCGACGCGTGCCACGCGCAGGTTTTTCTCGCCGGTATCGCGGGCAATCGCGGAAAACTGCTCGGACTGGTGCGACTCCAGGCCAAAAGCTTTAATCATGCGGATGCTGGTCAGGCTCTCCTGGGTCTGATCGTTAAGGCTGGAAAAAGCCGCCTGCGCCAGCTTAAAGCGGTCGTGCAGCTGGTTGCCGTAGCGATGGATAAACAGCGCCATAATCGGCATCGGCACCAGCGACAGCAGCGTCAGCTGCCAGCTAATCTGCAGGCTCATCACCAGCAGCACTACGCAGCCCATGACCAGCGAATCCACCAGCGTCAGCACCCCTTCTCCGGCGGCAAAAACCACGCGATCCACATCATTAGTGGCGCGCGCGATAAGATCGCCGGTGCGATGGCGCAGATAAAAAGCCGGGTGCTGGCGGCTGAGCTGACGGTAAAAATCTTCGCGCAGTTCCACGGCAAGCTGATAGGAGGCGCCGAACAACAGCACGCGCCAGACATAGCGCAGCAGATAGGTCGCCACGGCGGTAACCAGCATCACGCCGATCCACATCATAATGGTGCGCGCGCTCATGCTGCTATGCGTGACGCCATCGACGATAACGCCTACCAGATGCGGCGGCAGCAGCTGCAGGATAGCGATGATAATCAGAAGAGTGACCGCGCCCAGATAGCGTCGCCACTCGCGAATAAAATACCAACTTAACTGGCTGAATAATCGCACTACGCTCTTCTCTTTCTTTTGCCTCAGGGGGCAACGGGTAACGCCGTGGTGTATTTAATCTCCTCCATGGCGAAGCTGGAGGTGACATCAATCAGGCCCGGCACGCTGTTAACCAGACGCTTGTAGAATTCATCGTAACGTTTCATATCCGCCACCTGAATACGCAGCAGGTAGTCGTATTCGCCCGCCGTACGGTAGAACGCCAGCACCTCAGGCATCTCCTGCACCGCCGTGACGAAGCGCTGATACCATTCGCGACTGTGCTGCTGCGTTTTTACAAACATAAAGGCCGTAAGCGACAGGCCGAGCTTCTCCGCATCCAGCAGCGCGACGCGCGCGCGGATAATACCGTCATCCTCCAGCTTTTTCAGTCGCTTCCAGCACGGCGTGGTGGTGAGGTTAACGGCATCCGCCAGCGCCTGTAGCGACAGCGTGCAGTCCCGCTGTAGCAGATCCAGTAAATGACGGTCAGTTTTATCTAACATTTGTCTCTCCGGGAGAAAATTTTTCTCCATTGACGCCATTATAGCCGGAATAAAGCCAACTCTTTTCCTGCCAGTGCCTTACAATCAGCGCATCTTTTTTGCCGGACTAGCATCATGAGTAACTGGACTCGCCACGCCATTAATGAGATCAACGCGGACTTTCAACGCTCTGCTGAAACTCACCTGATTCGCTTCCGCCTGGCGGATTATCCCGGCATCGCCTTCTATCTGAAAGATGAGAGCACCCATCCCAGCGGCAGCCTGAAACATCGCCTGGCGCGCTCGCTGTTTCTCTACGGGCTGGCGAACGGCTGGATTAAAGAGAACAGGCCGGTGATTGAGGCTTCATCCGGCAGCACGGCGGTGTCGGAAGCCTATTTCGCCCAGCTGCTCGGCCTGCCTTTTATTGCCGTGATGCCGGCGAGCACCGCGAAGCGCAAAATTGAACAGATCGCGTTCTACGGCGGTCAGTGTCATTTTGTCACCGATCCCTGCGAGCTTTACAGCGCGTCGACACAGCTGGCGCGCGAGCTGAACGGCCATTTTATGGATCAGTTCACCTACGCCGAACGCGCCACCGACTGGCGCGGCAATAATAACATCGCCGAGAGTATTTTCCGTCAGATGGCGCTCGAACCCTTTCCGGTGCCGCACACGCTTATTATGGGCGCAGGAACCGGCGGCACCTCGGCGACTTTGGGACGCTATATCCGCTATCAGGGCTTTGCCACTCAACTGCTGGTGGTCGATCCTGAGCATTCGGTATTCTTTGATTACTGGCACAGCCGCGATGCTGCGCTGCGCTGCGCGCGCGGCAGCCAGATTGAAGGCATCGGCCGCCCGCGCGTCGAGCCCTCTTTTATGCCGGACGTGATTGACGAAATGATGAAGGTTCCCGACGGCGCGACGCTGGCGGCAATGCTGAAGCTGGCGCAGATTGTCGGCCGCAAGCCTGGCGCCTCAACCGGCACCAACTTCTGGGGCATGATGCAGGTGGCGAAACGGATGCGCGCCAAAGGCGAACAGGGCGCGCTGGTAACGCTGATGTGTGACAGCGGCGAACGCTATCCCGACAGCTATTACGATGAAAGCTGGGTGGCGCGGCAGTTTGGTGATATCAGTGGCTGGCAGCGCGAGCTGGAATAAAATAGCGGACTCCCTGTCCGCTTCACTGTAATCCTCAGCATTCGGGGGAATACGCGAGGTGCGGCGTGGCCATCCAGTGATTTAAATAGTGAGACACCGCCTGTGTCTCGCAATGGCCGATAACCGGCAAATGGGGCAGCGCGGACTTGAGCTGACTCATGGCGTTGCCCATAACAAAACCTTTGCCCACCAGCGACAGCATTTCGCGGTCGTTCATGGCGTCGCCGAAGGCCATGCACTCCGCCAGCGTCAGCGAGAGATGCTGGCATAACATCGCCAGCGCGCTGCCTTTGTTGCAGTTGAGCGGCAAAACCTCCAGGCAATCCAGCGCCGAAAAACAGATATGCGCGCGGTCGCCGATCGCCGCATCCAGCTGCGTTTTCAGCTGGCAAAGCGCGTCATGATTATCGACAAAGCAAATCTTGGTGACTTCATGGGCGGGAAAGCTTTTCAGGTCGCGCAGCTGATAGCCAAAGCCGCTCATTGAGTGCGCCTGCAGCAGCTGCGGCACAGGCACGTCGGTAAACCAGCCTTCATCATTGAAAACGTGTACCGTCGCAGCGCTCTCCCAGCGGCTGTGCAGCACCTCTTCCGCTACCGAAGGCGAGAGATCGCTGGCAAACAGCACCTTACCCTCCAGATCGTGAACGCGCGTGCCGTTGCCGGTAATCAGCCATGCGGGCAGCGTGATGCGCTGGCGCAGGATCTGCATCTCCAGCAGGTGACGTCCGGTGGCGAACGCCAGATGCACGTCACGCTGATGCAGCGCAAGCAGGCTGGCGAGCGTCTGCTGACCTAGCTGGTGGCTGGGCAGCAGCAGCGTGCCGTCCATATCGAATGCGGCTAGTCGCGCCATGGCTCTCTCCCGTTAATAAGTCAGAAGAGACTATCACCTGGTAATCCCGGAACTAATAGTGAATACTTTTCGAAAACTGTTCCGGGTTTCCTATGCGCCAGCTTAATCGCCTTAACCAGTTCCAGCGCCTGTGGCAGCACAGCCAGGGCTCGCCCCAGCAAACCTGCGTGGCCGAGATGGCCAGCCGCTGCTTTTGCAGCGATCGCCATCTGCGCACCCTGCTGTCGCAGTGGCAGCATGCGGGCTGGCTGTGCTGGCAGGGCGAATCAGGGCGCGGCAAGCTTGGCTTACTGACCTTTCTGCGCACGCCGGAGCAGCTGCGACAGCAGCTGTTGCAGACGCAATTGCAGGCGGGCAACGCCGCAGAAGCGCTGCAGGTGCTGGATATGGCGCCGGAGCGGCTGATGAGCTTGCTGAGTCCGCTGATGGGCGGTCAGTGGCAAAACGACGCGCCGGTGCTGCGCATCCCCTACTACCGCCCGCTGGAGTCGGTCGCGCCGCTGCAAATCAGCGGGCGCGCCGAGCAGCATCTGGCGCGCCAGCTCTTTTCCGGCGTGACGCGTTTTGAAGCGGATGAGCCGGTAGGCGATCTGGCCCACCACTGGCAGCACGCCGATGAGGGACGCGTCTGGCTTTTCTGGCTGCGTCCTCGGCTGTTCTGGCATAACGACGAGCCGCTCCAGGCCGCGCAGCTGGTCGAGCAGTTTCAGTGCATCCTGCATGACGAGCGCGCGCGGCGCCTGCTGGCGGACGTTGAAAGCGTAGACGCGCCGCACCCGCTGGCGCTGCGTTTTCAGCTGAGCAGCAGCGATTACTGGCTGCCCTACCGGCTGGCGCATCAGCTCTGCCTGCTACCGCATCCGCAGCAGCCGCGCCTTGGCAGCGGCCCCTGGAAGCTGGCGCACTTTACGCCGGAACTGGTACGTATTGAGAGTCACGCGCGCTGGCACCTGCAGTTGCCGCTGATGCAGGCGGTGGAGTACTGGATTACGCCAACGCTGTTCGATCGCGCGCTAGGCACCAGCTGTCGTCATCCGGTGCAGATCGCCATCGGCGACGCGGCGGATCTGGCGTCGCTGCGTCCGGTCAGTCGCAGCATTAGCCTGGGCTTTTGTTATCTTGCCTGTCGTCCGCGCGCGGGCTTCAGCCCGGCGCAGGCGCGTCGTCTGTTCCGTCTGCTGCAGCAAAGCGGCATCGTTGCGCAGCTGCCGCTGGAAGAGGGATTGATTACGCCAAGCAAAGAGCTGCTGCCGGGCTGGCCGGTGCCGCCTGTTGAAGATGAAGCGCCGGATCTGCCGCCGCGTCTGACCCTGCACTACCAGCTGCCGGTGGAGCTGCATGAGATGGCGCAGGCGCTGCGTCAGCTGTTGCTGGCGGAAGGCTGTGAGCTGACCATTATCTTTCACGACGTCAAAAGCTGGCGACGCTTTGAGGATCTGGAGCAGGCCGATCTGGTTATGGGCGATCGGCTGATTGGCGACGCGCCGATCTTTACCCTGGCGAGCTGGCTGGAGCTTGACCGATTGTGGCCCGCCGATATCAGCAGCCGCCTTCGTCAGGAACTTTTGTCGATACAGCAGTTGGCCGACGGCGATGCGCGCAGCGACGCGCTGCACCAGCTTTACCATCATCTGATGTGCGACGGCCTGTTGCTGCCGCTGTTCAACTACCGCTATCAAATCTTCGCGCCGCCTGGCGTAGAGGGCATTCAGCTTAATACTCTGGGCTGGTTCGATTTCAGCCGCGCCTGGGTTCCCCCGCCGCTGGCGATGTGAAGTATCGTTTCAGGCTGTTCAGCGGCCCGGAGAGTTATTACCATAGGCGCAAAATTTTCGACCAGGACAATATAATGAAACGAGCCGTAGTCGTGTTTAGCGGTGGACAAGACTCCACTACCTGCCTGATTCAGGCGCTGCAGCAGTATGACGAAGTGCACTGCGTCACGTTCGACTATGGTCAGCGTCACCGCGAAGAGATTGACGTTGCCCGCGCGCTGGCACTGAAGCTGGGCGCGCGCGCCCATAAAGTGCTCGACGTCACTCTGCTGAACGAGCTGGCGGTGAGCAGCCTGACCCGCGACAATATTCCAGTCCCCTCTTACGATCCCGCCGCCAGCGGCCTGCCGAGCACCTTTGTGCCGGGACGCAATATTCTGTTCCTGACCCTCGCCTCGGTTTACGCGTATCAGGTAGAGGCGGAGGCCGTCATTACCGGCGTGTGCGAAACCGATTTCTCCGGCTATCCCGACTGCCGCGATGAGTTCGTCAAAGCGCTGAACCATGCGGTCGCGCTGGGCATGGCGCGCGACGTGCGTTTTGAAACCCCGCTGATGTGGCTTAACAAAGCCGAGACCTGGGCGCTGGCCGATTACTGGCAGAGCCTGACGCTGGTGCGTGAAGAGACGCTGACCTGCTATAACGGCGTGAAGGGCGACGGTTGCGGCGAATGTGCCGCCTGCCATCTGCGCGCTCGCGGTCTGAACGACTATCTCGCCGACCGCGACGGCGTGATGGCGGCGATGAAAAGCAAAAGCGGTTTAGCCTGAGGCTGCGCGCCGCGCGGTTAATCAGGCTGAGAAAGCCTCCAGCCGCGCGCGCAGTTCGCTCTCCAGCGCCACCGCTTTCTGCGTGCGCAGATCGATGCAGACAAAGGTAAGCGCTGCATCCGCCACCAGGGTCTCGCTGCCCTCCAGCATCACGCGCTGGGTGATAATGCCGCTTTTGCCGTTCAGCTGCGTGATTTCACTGTGAATAGCCAGAACGTCGCCCAGCACAGCCGGGCGACGGTAGTTGATATTAATGTTCACCACTACGAACGCCAGCTGCTGCTCTTGCAGCCAGTTAAACGCCCCGGCCTCCTCGAGCCACTGCCAGCGCGCCTCTTCGAGAAACTCCAGATAGCGCGCGTTGTTGACGTGCTGATACACATCAAGGTGGTAGCCGCGAACTTTAATAGTGGTCTGCATGCCTGACATCTCCTGTCGCAAAAGGGCTAAACTGGTATGACCTCTTTAGCGTAGCAAAACTCCTTTTGCAGTGCGGCAAAAGCGTCAGGGTTGCGCCTCAGCTCACAGTTTCAGCCGTTCAGCGTTCCGTTCAAGCAGCGCATTGCCAATGCCCGGCACCTCTTTTAACTGTTCAATAGCGGTAAAGGGGCCGTACTGCTCGCGGTAGCTGACGATCGCCTGCGCCTTTTTCAGCCCCACGCCGTTCATCGCCGCCGACAGCTGTTCGGCTGTCGCCTCATTAATGCTGATTTGCTCGATATGCGGTCCGGCCGCCTGCGCGACCGGCGTTTCGGTTGCGGTTTCCGCCGCCATCAGGCCGGGATGATAAAGGGCGCCGCCGAGCGCTAAGGTTAAGTAAAGTGCTGACAACGTTGATTTAGACATGCTCTGTTTCTCCTTGTGTTTAACAGCAGGGAGAGCGTGACAGAGAGGACGGGAAGCGGCAAAAGGCAAAATCAACCTATGGAAAAGGCCGCACAAGCGGCCTTTTTGATTTTCACTGCAAAACAAATTTTTGCGAGCGTTACTGCATTTGCGCAGCGGCGCCGTATTTGATTTTGGCCTCTTTACGCAGGTTAGCGAGCAGCGCTTCGAATGCCAGCTGCGCGTTGTTCTGCGTCACGCCCCTGACCATTTCGTCAACCTGCTCCTGCGGCAGCGTGCCGCTGCTGACCTTATCCAGCGCCACCAGCACGATATTGCCCTGCATATCTTCGCTGACGCCCCAGGAGGTTTTACCACTAACGGGCTGCGGCAGATTAAAGGCGGTCTGCGCTACCGGATCCTGACTGTTGCGATCGACGGTTTTGCTGGCGCTCAGCGTCAGCCCGGCCGCGCTCAGCGCGTCCTGTTTGCCCGCCTTGAGATCGGCCAGCAGCTTATCCGCCTGGGCTTTCGCCTGCTGTTCGGCTTTATCGTGCTTCAACGTGTCGGCGATCTGCGCTTTGACCTCTTCCAGCGGTTTGATCGCCTCAGGCTTGTGCTCGCTAATGCGCAGCACAAATGCACGATCGCCATCCACGGTGATAACGTCGGAGTTATTGCCGGGCGCGCCATTCTGGCCGAGCAGGCCGCCGTTAAACACGGCGTTTTTCACCGCGTCGAAGTTCAGCTCCTGCGGCACGCTGTCGTGGCTGAACCAGCCGGTTTCAACCACTTTCAAGCCTGAAGCCTGCGCAGCGCCAGCAAGAGACTCATTGTCGTTGCTCGCCGCTTCGCTCACCTTCTGCTGCTGCTGGTAGAAGGCGTCGACCGCTTTCTCCTGCTTCGCTTTACTGGCCACGGCGTCGCGCACTTCAGCCAGCGGCTTGATCTGCTCCGGCTGGATATCGTCCAGGCGCACCACCAGGAAGCCGACCGACGATTTAATCACGCCGGAAAGCTGCCCTTTTTGCGTCAGACCGGCATTTTTCAGCTCATCCGGGGTCGTGGCAGGCTCCAGCCAGCCCATATCGCCGCCTTTGCGCGCGGAGATAGGATCGATCGATTTGCTTTTCGCCAGCGCGGCAAAATCCGCACCGCCCTTCAGCTGTTCCAGCACAGCGCTGGCGTCCGCTTCGGTTTTGGTCTGGATGACGCTGTAGCGATTGCGCTGCGGCTGGGTGTAGTCCGCTTTATGCTGATCGTACCAGCTCTGAATCTCCGCATCGCTGACGTTCGTCTGCATGCTGGCGGCATCCATTTTGATATAGCTGACGCGAAACTGCTCCGGCGCCATAAAGTTGTTTTTATGCTGCTGGTAGTACTGCGAAACTTCGTCGTCGGTCGCGGTTTGCTTTGCCGCCAGCGCATTGACGTCGATTGTCGCCTGACGAATGTCGCGCTTCTGCGATACCAGATCGACCAGCTTGCTGGTTTCATCTTTCAGCATAAAGTCGGTATTCGCGACGGCATTGATCAGCTGCTGGGTCGCCAGCTGCTTGCGCAGCGCTTCCGCATAGCGATCGGCGGTAAAGCCCATGCTGCTGAGCAGGCCATTATATTTGGCGTTATCGAATTTACCGTTGGTCTGAAACGCCTGCTGCGCGAAGATCGCCTGCTTCACCTGATCGTCGCTGATATTGATATGGAGATCGTTGATGTACTGATCGAGCAGCGCCTGGTCTACCAGCTGCGACAGCGCCTGCTGACGCATCTGCTGCATGAAACCGTCGTTGCCAGCAAGCTGAGAGAACTGATCGCCCAGCATTTGCTGCTGGCGGCTGCGCTCGCTTTTGAACGCCTGATCTAACTGCGCGCGGCTGATTTCCTGTCCGTTGACTTTAGCGGCGTAATCGCTGCCGCCGCCGATAAGGTAGTTGCCAACGCCGGTCAGCACGAAGGAGAGAATAATCAACCCCAAAATAACCTTGAGCACGACATGATTCGACGCCGCGCGTAAATTGTCCATCATGGTATGACAACGCTCCGCTGTAGTGTGGATGTAAATCTCGGGCGCAACGCCTGTCGGATAAAGGCCGTTACGCAACTGCCGTTTAGCCTGGCAGCTTTACTCCTGTAGAGACAAGTCTTACAGCGATTTATCCCCGGATCCGAATAAAAAAGGCACATCAAATTTGATGTGCCCGTATGTTACATGAGAACGCATGAACCGTCCTCTAGTCCACGGAAGAAAATGCTTCTGTGGACGGGTGCGTTGTCATGCGTTGACAGCGTCTTTCAGCGCTTTACCGGCGCGGAAGCCCGGCACTTTACCTGCGGCAATGGTGATCTCTTTGCCGGTCTGCGGGTTACGGCCGGTACGTGCGGCACGCTCGCGTACGGAGAAAGTGCCAAAGCCTACCAGAGCTACTTCGTCGCCGCCTTTCAGCGCGTCGGAAACAGAACTGGTGAATGCTTCCAAAACACGTCCCGCTGCTGCTTTAGAAATGTCAGCGTCTGCAGCAATTTTGTCGATCAACTGTGACTTATTCACTCTCTTCATCCCCTCTTTTATTATTTCACTTCACATCCGCGCGTCCTGCCGGATACGAATGCGCAGCACGTTATATCAAGCCTGTTGAGCCGAAACAACGGAATTCATCTTAATCGCTGTTTCCGCAGCCCCCTAAATTAACGGCACTAAAAAAAGCTGGCAAGCGCTCATTGGCCTGCCAGCTTCGCTTTTTAATGCTTTATGTCGCTAATCACTATTTTGCGGTAGCAACCTGCATGCCGTAAGGGGCGTTTTCCAGTGCAAGACCTAATACTTCTTCGATACGCTTCACCGGATGGATCTCCAGATCGGCAATAACGTTGGCCGGAATTTCTTCCAGATCGCGTTTATTATCGTCCGGGATCAGCACCACTTTAATGCCACCGCGATGGGCCGCCAGCAGCTTCTCTTTCAGACCGCCGATCGGCAGCACCTGACCGCGCAGCGTGATCTCGCCGGTCATCGCCACGTCGAAACGCACCGGGTTGCCGGTCAGACAGGAAACCAGCGCGGTACACATCGCGATACCGGCGCTCGGGCCATCCTTCGGCGTCGCGCCTTCCGGCACGTGAACGTGGATGTCGCGCTTCTCGTAAAAGTCGCCGTTGATGCCCAGCTTTTCAGCGCGCGCACGTACTACGGTCAGCGCCGCCTGAATCGACTCCTGCATGACTTCGCCGAGCGAGCCGGTATAGGTCAGCTTGCCTTTACCCGGTACGCAGGCGGTTTCGATGGTCAGCAGATCGCCGCCCACTTCCGTCCAGGCCAGGCCAGTCACCTGACCAACACGGTTTTCGCTGTCGGCGCGGCCATAGTCGAAACGCTGGACGCCCAGGTAATCCTTCAGGTTGTCGCCGTTGATGGTGATGTGCTTCTGCTCTTTATTCAGCAGCAGCGCTTTTACCGCTTTACGGCACAGCTTCGACAGTTCGCGTTCCAGGCTACGCACGCCCGCTTCGCGGGTGTAGTAGCGAATAATGCCGATAATGGCGCTGTCTTCGACCGTGATTTCGCTCTCTTTCAGGGCGTTACGCTCAATCTGCTTCGGCAGCAGATGCTGCTTAGCGATATTGAGCTTCTCATCCTCGGTATAGCCAGAGAGGCGGATCACCTCCATACGATCCAGCAGCGGCGCCGGAATGTTCATGGAGTTAGAGGTCGCGACGAACATCACGTCGGAGAGATCGTAATCCACTTCGAGGTAGTGATCGTTAAACGCGATGTTCTGCTCAGGATCGAGCACTTCCAGCAGCGCAGAAGCGGGATCGCCGCGCATGTCGGATGACATTTTGTCGATCTCATCCAGCAGGAACAGCGGGTTTTTCACGCCGACCTTCGCCATTTTCTGGATCAGTTTGCCCGGCATAGAGCCGATGTAAGTCCGACGGTGTCCGCGAATTTCCGCTTCGTCACGCACGCCGCCCAGCGCCATACGCACATACTTACGGCCGGTCGCCTTAGCGATAGACTGACCCAGTGAGGTTTTACCCACGCCCGGCGGTCCCACCAGACAAAGGATCGGGCCTTTGATTTTGCTGACGCGACTCTGTACGGCGAGATATTCAAGGATGCGGTCTTTAACGCGCTCCAGACCGTAGTGGTCGGTATCCAGCGTCTCCTGGGCTTTGCGCAGGTCTTTCTTGACCTTGCTGCGCGCGTTCCACGGTACCTGAACCATCCAGTCGATATAACCGCGTACCACCGTCGCTTCGGCGGACATCGGCGACATCATTTTTAATTTCTGCAGCTCGGCTTCAGCTTTTTCACGCGCTTCGGCCGGCATTTTCGCCGCGTCGATTTTGCGCTTCAGGGCTTCGTACTCATCCGGCACGTCGTCCATTTCGCCCAGCTCTTTCTGAATCGCCTTCATCTGCTCATTCAGATAATATTCGCGCTGGCTCTTCTCCATCTGCTTTTTCACGCGGTTGCGAATGCGTTTCTCAACCTGCAGCAGATCGATTTCCGACTCCATCATCGCCATCAGATATTCCAGACGCTCGTTCACGTCCGACATCTCAAGCACTGACTGCTTATCGGCTAATTTCAGCGGCATATGCGCAGCAACGGTGTCGGCCAGACGCGCCGCATCGTCGATATTGTTCAGCGAGGTCAGCACTTCCGGCGGGATCTTCTTATTCAGCTTGATATAGCCTTCAAACTGATTGATCGCCGTACGTACCAGCACTTCCTGTTCGCGCTCTTCAATTTCCGGCGAGATCAGGTATTCCGCCTGCGCGGTAAAATGGTCGCCATTATCCGCCAGGGTAGTGATATGCGCGCGCTGCAGGCCTTCTACTAAAACTTTGACGGTGCCGTCAGGCAGTTTCAGCATCTGCAATACAGAGGCTACGGTCCCTACAGAGAAGAGATCGTTAATGCCAGGTTCATCCGTTGACGCCTCTTTCTGGGCAACCAGCATGATCTTCTTGTCATGATCCATCGCCGCTTCGAGGCAACGAATCGATTTTTCCCGACCAACAAACAACGGAATTACCATGTGCGGATAAACCACCACGTCGCGCAATGGCAACACGGGGATTTCAATGCGTTCAGAACGCTCAGGATTCATAGAGCTCTCTCTTAGTTAGTGTCCGCCAGGTGATGGGCACCGCATAATGCAGGGAATGTGCAGTTAAACCCACAGGATTATGAGTATATGGGGATGATCGTTCGACATTCAACGTCATGAGAGCGAGAAAAACAAAAGGGGAAAGAATTTTCCCCTTTTTTAATAATATCAATGCTCTTGCGGTGGCGAATTATTCGCCAGAAGCCTGAGCTTCATGCTTACCGTAGATCAGCATTGGCTCTGACTGACCTTCGATCACCGACTCGTCAATCACCACTTTCTCCACGTCTTCCATGGAAGGCAGGTCATACATGGTTTCCAGCAGCGCGCCTTCAACGATAGAGCGCAGGCCGCGCGCGCCGGTCTTACGCGACATCGCTTTTTTAGCGATGGCGGTCAGCGCTTCGTCGCGGAACTCCAGCTCGACGCCTTCCAGGTTGAACAACGCCTGGTACTGTTTGGTCAGGGCGTTCTTCGGTTCGCGCAGGATCTGAATCAGCGCTTCTTCGCTCAGCTCGTTGAGCGTCGCGACTACCGGCAGACGGCCGATAAACTCTGGGATCAGGCCGAATTTGATCAAATCTTCAGGCTCTACCTGGGAGAGCAGCTCGCCTTCGGTCGCTTTTTGCGACTTGCCTTTAACCGTCGCGCCAAAGCCGATGCCAGAGCCGGTTTCTACGCGCTGGGAAATCACTTTGTCCAGGCCAGCGAATGCGCCGCCGCAGATAAACAGAATTTTCGAGGTATCAACCTGTAAAAACTCCTGCTGCGGATGCTTACGGCCGCCCTGCGGCGGAACCGCTGCCACGGTGCCTTCGATCAGCTTCAGCAGCGCCTGCTGCACACCTTCACCGGAGACGTCGCGCGTAATGGACGGGTTGTCCGATTTACGCGAGATTTTATCGATCTCATCAATATAGACGATGCCGCGCTGCGCTTTCTGCACGTCGTAGTCGCACTTCTGCAGCAGCTTCTGGATGATGTTCTCCACGTCTTCGCCTACATAGCCCGCTTCGGTCAGCGTGGTGGCGTCGGCCATGGTGAAAGGCACATCCAGCAGGCGCGCCAGCGTCTCCGCCAGAAGCGTTTTACCGCTACCGGTAGGACCAATCAGCAGAATGTTGCTTTTGCCCAGCTCAATACCGTTGCTGGTATCGCCGTTGCGCAGGCGTTTGTAGTGGTTGTACACCGCAACCGCCAGCACTTTTTTCGCCTTTTCCTGGCCGATAACATAATCATCGAGGTGATGGCGGATTTCGTGCGGCGTAGGCAGCGCGCTACGTTCGCGATGCGGGGCAACTTCTTTAATCTCTTCGCGAATGATGTCATTGCACAGATCGACACATTCGTCGCAGATATACACTGACGGCCCGGCAATCAGCTTACGCACTTCATGCTGGCTTTTGCCGCAAAAAGAGCAGTACAGCAACTTCCCTGAACCGTCTTTGCGCTTATCTGTCATCAGTTAACCTCTTCTTGTTCTCAGGCCATACTGGCGTACGGCGCAGGCCGTGTGAACACGGCCAATATTCATTCAACTCAAACCCGTTTCCCAGTAACTATAGCGTAAGGAAACGGGCAGATGAGTCTTATTCGCGATGTGTCAGGACGGAGTCGACTAAACCATACTCTACCGCTTCACTCGCCGAGAGGAAACGGTCGCGCTCGGTATCGCGCTCAATTTCTTCCAGCGACTTGCCGGTGTGCTCCGCCATCAGCTCGTTCATGCGCTGTTTCACTTTCAGGATCTCTTTCGCATGAATCTCAATGTCGGTCGCCTGGCCCTGATAGCCGCCCAGCGGCTGGTGGATCATCACGCGCGAGTTCGGCAGGCAGAAGCGTTTGCCTTTCGTGCCCGCGGTCAGCAGGAACGCGCCCATTGAGCAGGCCTGGCCCATACAAATCGTGCTGACGTCAGGCTTGATAAACTTCATGGTGTCGTAGATCGACATGCCCGCGGTGATGACGCCGCCGGGGGAGTTAATATAGAGATAGATATCTTTCTCTGGGTTTTCCGCTTCCAGAAACAGCATTTGCGCCACGATCAGATTGGCCATGTGATCTTCAACCTGACCGGTCAGGAAGATGACGCGCTCTTTCAGCAGGCGGGAATAGATGTCGTAGGAACGCTCGCCGCGCGAAGTCTGTTCAACCACCATGGGCACCAGCGCATTGCGCGGCGCAGTAAATTCACGATCGCCACTGTATGACATTACCGTCTCCTGGATATAGTTCATTGGCAACATTCTGTACCGATTTTATCTGAAGCGAGCCTGCTCTGCGCAGCTCAGCTTCGTTTCCGACACCTTCAAGGACGGTTAATCAGCCAGTCTAACTCTCTTCTGCATACTCCCTCAATCTGGGGATACTGCCCTGCTGTTTCAAGCATAACAACCTTTTCTCTATTCGCTAACCTGGAAAAAGCGCAACGTGAATAATTTGCCGGTTTATTAAGCGACTAGCGGCCGAAGAGAGAAGATAGTGCCGGAAAAACAAAAAAGCCCGCGACTTCACAGCCGCGGGCTCAGCACTTCTGGTTAAATCAGCGATCAGGCAGCAGTAGTCTGATTCATCAGTTCCTGGAAGCTGGTCGCTTTCTCAGTTACTTTCGCTTTTTCCAGAACGGCTTCAACCGCCTGCTCTTCCAGCGCAACGTTGCGCATGTTGTTCATCAGCTCGTTGTTCTTGCTGTAGAACTCGATCACTTCCTGCGGATCTTCGTAAGCAGAAGCCATCTCTTCGATCAGAGCGTTAACGCGTGCTTCGTCAGCTTTCAGCTCGTGGGTGCGGATCACTTCGCCCAGCAGCAGACCAACGATAACGCGGCGTTTCGCCTGCTCTTCGAACAGCTCGCGCGGCAGTTCCAGCGCTTGCTTCTCGTTGCCGCCGAAACGCTGTGCAGCCTGGCGACGCAGTACGTCGATTTCGCTGTCGATCAGCGCAGCCGGCACGTCGATTTCGTTGGCTTTCACCAGACCGTCGATCGCCTGCGTCTTCACGCGGTTGCGGATAGCGCCTTTCAGCTCGCGATCCATGTTCTTACGCACTTCCGCACGCAGACCTTCAACCGAACCATCTTCCACGCCGAAACGCTTGATGAAATCTTCAGTCAGTTCCGGCAGTTCGCGCGTTTCAACTTTCTTCAGCACGATGTCGAACTTCGCGTCTTTACCTTTCAGGTTTTCCGCGTGGTAATCTTCCGGGAATTTCACGTCGATAGTGAAGGTTTCGCCAGCTTTATGACCTACGATGCCCTCTTCGAAGCCCGGGATCATGCGACCCTGACCCATCGCCAGCACGAAGTCAGAGGCTTTGCCGCCTTCGAACTCTTCGCCGTCGACTGAACCGGTGAAGTCGATGGTAGCGCGATCTTCAGCCGTAGCCGCCGCATCGCTCTCTTTCCAGTTAGCCTGCTGCTTGCGCAGCGTGTCCAGCATGGCGTCAACGTCAGCTTCGGTCACTTCCACCAGCGGTTTTTCTACTTCGATGCTGTCCAGACCCTGCAGTTCAACTTCCGGGTAGACTTCGAACTCGACCGCGTAGGTGAAGTCTTCGCCTTCTTTATACTCGCCCGGCACGTAGTTCGGCGCGCCAGCCGGGTTGATTTTTTCTTTGATGATGGCGTCAACGAAGTTGCGCGTCATCAGCTCGCCCAGCACGTCCTGACGAACAGAAGCGCCGTAGCGCTGTGCGATGATATTGGCCGGCACTTTGCCTTTACGGAAACCATCGATACGGACTTTTTTCGCCACTTCCACCAGTTCTTTCTTCACTGCGCTTTCGATGCTGTCAGCGGGGACAGTAATCGTAATGCGACGGCCCAGACCCTGCGTGGTTTCTACTGAAACTGTCATCTTGTTACCTCAAAAAATCGCGTGCTCGGTCAACTTCAGACACCACACATTATGCAATGCGCCGTATCCAACAACCGGGACGGCTTCCATTAAGAGAACCTGATCCCTGTCACCAGAAGCGTCCCGAAGACATTCCGGAAAAATAGACGCAGCATTATAGCGGCATCGCCCTGGTGAGTCGAGGCTGTAAACTCACCACTTTTTAGCGGCTTTGCTGCTTTTTTGCGCCGGAGATCGCGTTTATCGCTTAATAATGAAAAAAAACGGCCCGCAGGCCGTTTTTTCAGACAGAGAAGATTTCAGGCGAGCGTGCCGGCGCCGCGGCAGTTTGGCGAGGCGAGCACAGTATCCTGCAGCCCTTCCCATTCCTTTAAGGTGTAAGTGTGCAGCGCCAGCGCGTGCACGCTGCCTGCCAGCTCGGCGGCAAGCTCGCCATAGATAGCCCGGTGGCGCGCGAGAAAGCGCTGGCCAGCAAAAAGATCGCTGACGATAACGACCTTAAAATGGCTTTCCGAACCCGCCGGCACGTTATGACGATAGCTTTCGTCATGTACTTCCAGATGTGCCGGCTGGAAAGCCAGGCGCAGCTTCTCTTCGATTTGTTCGCGGATCATTGTCTCTTTCCTCAATGGCGAGCGCTGTGCCCCATCTGGTTAAATATTAGTAGCTTTTCAGACGCATCCGCACAGATGTGTGAAAATATTTCTGCCGTCCTCTAAGCCGACCGGCATGATAACGCAGCGAGAGCGGCGGTCAACGGTGCGTTTTCCTGAGCGTATAAAAAAGGCGCTTGCCCTTAATTTCCCTCTTTCGAGGGCTTTTTTCACTGCCGCGCAATGCTATGATGGCCGCAGTTTTTGCAAACCAACCCACAACATTAATGAGAATAAGTATGTTGAAAAAACTGTTATTTCCCCTGCTGGCCGCGTTCATTTTGGCCGGCTGTGCCAGCAACAGCAATACGCTGACCATTCAGCCTAAAATCGAGCTGCCACAGCAGGATCCAAGTCTGATGGGCGTGACTGTCAGCATCACCGGCGCCGACCAGCGCAGCGATCAGGCGCTGGCGAAAGTGAATCGCGACGGCCAGCTGGTCACCCTCACCCCATCGCGTGATTTACGCTTCCTGCTACAGGAAGTGCTGGAGAAACAGATGACGGCGCGTGGCTATATGATCGGCCCGGATGGCGCTGTCGATCTGCAAATCGTGGTGAATAACCTTTATGCGGACGTTACCCAGGGCAATGTACGCTACAGCATCACCACCAAAGCGGACATCTCGATTATCGCTACCGCGAAGAACGGCAATAAACAGGTGAAAAACTATCGCCAGACCTACAGCGTAGAAGGCGCGTTCAGCGCGACTAACGACAAGATCACCAAGGCGGTGAACTCGACGCTGGGTGATGTCATCTCCGATATGGCACAGGACACCAGCATCAACAACTTTATCAAGCAAAACGCGCACTAATCCGCCGTACTCTATGCCCGGCGCGCTGCCGGGCATCGCTTCAGGGTCATAATGAATCACTACCTCCGCATCTTCACCCAACGAAACGCCGCTGTTTTACTCCTGCTTGGCTTTGCTTCCGGCCTGCCGCTGGCGCTGACCGCCGGCACGCTGCAGGCGTGGATGACGGTGGAAAATGTCGATTTAAAGACCATCGGTTTTTTTTCGCTGGTCGGCCAGGCATACGTATTTAAATTTCTCTGGTCGCCGGTGATGGATCGCTTTACGCCGCCGTTTCTCGGACGCCGCCGCGGCTGGCTGATCGTGACGCAGCTGGCGCTGATCGCCGGTATCGTCGCCATGGGCTTTATGCAGCCCGGCCGCGACCTGACGCTGCTCGCCGCGCTGGCGGTACTGGTCGCCTTCTGCTCCGCCTCGCAGGATATTGTTTTCGACGCCTGGAAAACGGACGTGCTGCCGCCGGAAGAGCGCGGCAGCGGCGCTGCTATTACCGTGTTGGGCTACCGGCTGGCGATGCTGGTCTCCGGCGGGCTTGCGCTCTGGCTGGCGGATCGCTATCTCGGCTGGCAGGCAACTTACTGGCTAATGGCATTGCTGATGATTCCCGCGCTAATCGCCACGCTGATGGCGAAAGAGCCCGATACGCGCGCCACGACGCCGCACTCGCTGCGTGAGGCGGTATCGCTGCCGCTGCGGGATTTTTTCCAGCGCAACAACGCCTGGCTGCTGATCACCTTAATCGTTCTTTATAAGCTCGGCGACGCCTTTGCCGCCTCACTGACCACTACCTTTTTGATTCGCGGCGTCGGGTTCAACGCTGGCGACGTGGGGCTGGTAAACAAAACGCTCGGCCTGCTGGCGACTATTATCGGCGCGCTCTACGGCGGCGCGCTGATGCAGCGCCTGAGCCTGTTCCGCGCCCTGATGATTTTCGGCATCTTACAGGCGGTTTCTAACTTCGCGTACTGGCTGCTGGCGGTGACGCCCCACCATTTATGGAGTATGGCCAGCGCGGTCTTTGTAGAGAATCTGTGCGGCGGTATGGGGACGGCGGCGTTTGTCGCCCTGCTGATGACCTTATGTAATAAGTCGTTCTCCGCGACGCAGTTCGCCCTGCTTTCGGCGCTCTCTGCGGTAGGCCGCGTTTATGTCGGCCCTGCTGCCGGCTGGCTGGTCGAACTCTGGGGATGGCCCACTTTTTACGCCTTTACCGTTGTGGCAGCGCTGCCGGGTCTGCTGCTGCTGCTGCTCTGTCGCGACACGCTGAATGTCGCGCAGCGTAGCGAGCAATTTTTACCGCGTACGCGTTTTGCCGCTGGCTACCGCTGGACGACGCGCTTGTTCTGCGCCGGATGCGCTGTTATTGCGCTCTGGCTGGCGGCGCTGGCGTTTCAGGCACTGGGTTTCTGGCGGCTGGAAAACCTGCCCGGCGGCCTGTTCGAACTCGGCATGGCGCTGCTGGTACTGGCGGTGTGCGGTGGCGTGACGCTTGATTATATGGCGCAGCGGAAAAGCGCTGCGGCGATCGCGCCTGTTGATTAATAACGGGTATTATTTCAGTATGAAACTGAAATGGCCGACCTTCGCGGATAACGAAAGTTAAACTTTGCCAACGCGAGTTATTTTCCAGAAAATATTAAGATTAAAATTCTTCGCTTAACAAATATATTAAAAACCGGTGCGTAATTATGTTGTATAAATTTCATCACACAAATGATGCAGATTTGTTAACGAATTGAGCACCAAAAGTAAGGTTTATTCTTTCCCTGATTTCTTTAGGGATACTTTCATCGGTTTTTGTTATAATTAGTGCCAACTGCTTGTCGCAGTTAATAATTTGTCACCCCAGGCAACATCTGTGACACCCTTAGCAAAAGGTGTCAACACGCTGCTGACATATCCTTATGCTGGTTTACACTGCATAAACCTTCCCGTAAAATGCGCGCACACTTAAACGACAATAAGCCCTTTGTCATTGAGGTCGTTAAATGAGACTCAGGAAATACAATAAAAGTTTGGGGATTTTGTCATTAATTGCAGGCACTTTGTTAATGAGTGGCTGCGATAATGCGTTGTTAAATCCCAAGGGACAGATTGCACTTGAGCAACGTTCGTTGATTCTGACAGCCTTCGGCTTGATGTTGATCGTCGTTATTCCCGCAATCTTGATGGCGGTGGTGTTTGCATGGAAATATCGTGCATCCAACACTGAAGCGAAGTACAGCCCTAACTGGTCACACTCTAATAAAGTGGAAGCCGTGGTCTGGACCATTCCGATCCTGATCATTCTCTTCCTCGGCGTGCTGACATGGAAATCAACTCACGCGCTGGAGCCGAGCAAACCGCTGGCCTCCGACGTTAAACCGGTTGAGATCCAGGTTGTGGCGCTGGACTGGAAATGGTTGTTTATCTACCCGCAACAGGGTATTGCTACCGTTAACCAGATCGCTTTCCCGGCTAATACGCCGGTGAGCTTCAAAATTACCTCCAACTCCGTCATGAACTCTTTCTTCATTCCGACGCTCGGCAGCCAGATCTACGCCATGGCGGGCATGCAGACTCAGCTGCACCTGATCGCCAATGAGCCAGGAACGTTCGACGGTATTTCCTCGAACTTCAGTGGTCGAGGTTTCTCTGGTATGAAGTTCAAAGCCATTGCAACCAAGGACGATGCGGAATTCCAGCAGTGGGTCGCCAAAGTTAAAGCGGCGCCTAACACGCTGACCACGATGGAAGATTTCGAGAAAGTGGCTGTGCCAAGCGAAAATCATCCGGTGGAATATTTCTCTTCAGCGAATCCTGAACTGTTCAAGCAAGTCATTGCTAAGTTCATGACGAGCCACGGGAAGATGGACATGCCGCAGCACGAAGGCATGGACATGAGTCACACCGCTTCCGCGGGAGCCGAGGAATAATACGATGTTCGGAAAATTAACACTGGATGCAGTGCCGTACCATGAGCCCATTATCATGGTTACGGTTGCCGGGATCATCATTGGTGGTCTGGCAGTCATCGCTGCCCTAACCTACTTTGGTAAATGGCAGTACCTGTGGTCAGAATGGCTCACCTCCGTCGACCACAAAAAACTGGGTATCATGTACATCATCATGGCGTTCGTCATGCTGCTGCGCGGCTTTGCCGATGCGATTATGATGCGTACCCAACAGGTGATGGCTTCCGCTGGGGAAGCTGGCATACTCCCGCCGCACCACTACGACCAGATCTTTACCGCGCATGGCGTGATTATGATCTTCTTCGTGGCGATGCCTTTCGTTGTTGGTCTGATGAACATCGCGGTTCCGCTGCAAATCGGCGCGCGCGACGTTGCATTCCCGTTCCTGAACAACCTGAGCTTCTGGTTTACCGCGATCGGTGTGATCCTGGTTAACCTGTCGCTGGGTGTGGGCGAGTTTGCACAGACTGGCTGGCTGGCCTATCCGCCGCTGTCAGGCGCGGAGTACAATCCTGGCGTCGGGGTCGATTACTGGATCTGGAGTCTCCAGCTTTCCGGTATCGGGACCACGCTGACCGGTATCAACTTCTTCGTTACCATTCTGAAGATGCGTGCGCCGGGCATGGACCTGTTCAAAATGCCGGTGTTTACCTGGGCTTCCCTGTGCACCAACGTCCTGATCATCGCTGCGTTCCCGGTTCTGACCGTGACCCTGGCGCTGTTGACGCTCGATCGTTACCTTGGCTTCCATTTCTTTACCAATGATATGGGCGGTAACATGATGATGTACGTCAACCTGATCTGGGTCTGGGGTCACCCGGAGGTGTACATCCTGGTTCTGCCGGTGTTTGGCGTCTTCTCTGAAGTCACTGCGACCTTCTCGAAAAAGCGTCTGTTTGGCTACACCTCACTGGTGTGGGCGACCATCGCCATTACCGTACTGTCGTTTATCGTTTGGCTGCACCACTTCTTCACCATGGGTGCGGGCGCGAACGTTAACGCCTTCTTCGGCATCATGACGATGATCATCGCGATTCCGACCGGCGTGAAAATCTTTAACTGGCTGTTCACCATGTACCAGGGCCGCATCGTGATGCACTCTGCCATGCTGTGGACCGTTGGCTTCCTGGTCACCTTCTCTGTAGGTGGTATGACCGGTGTTCTGCTGGCGGTGCCGGGTGCGGACTTCGTGCTGCACAACAGTCTGTTCCTGATTGCGCACTTCCATAACGTCATCATCGGCGGCGTGGTATTCGGTTGTATGGCTGGCGTGACCTACTGGTTCCCGAAAGCCTTCGGCTTCACCCTGAACGAAACCTGGGGCAAACGCGCTTTCTGGTTCTGGATTATCGGCTTCTTTGTCGCCTTTATGCCGCTGTATATTCTGGGCTTCATGGGTATGACCCGTCGTCTGAGCCAGGATATCGATCCGCAGTTCCACTCTCTGCTGGTGGTTGCGGCTGTCGGTGTGGCGCTGATTGCCTGTGGTATTCTTTGCCAGCTGATCATGTTCTACGTTTCGGTCCGCGACCGTCACCAGAACCGCGATCTGACCGGTGACCCGTGGGGCGGACGTACCCTGGAGTGGGCAACCTCTTCACCACCGCCGTTCTACAACTTTGCCACTATCCCGCATATCCACGAGCGCGATCCGTTCTGGGAAATGAAAGAGAAAGGCGAAGCGCACAAGCAACCGGCTCACTATGAAGAGATTCATATGCCGAAAAACAGCGGCGCGGCTATCGTTATCGCTGCATTCGCTACGGTGTTCGGCTTTGCCATGATCTGGCATATCTGGTGGCTGGCTGGCCTCACCTTCCTGGGCATGATTGTGACCTGGATTGTGAAGAGCTTCGATCAAGACGTGGACTACTACGTTCCGGTTGCCGAGATTGAGAAGATCGAAAAGCAGCACTTTGACGATATCAGCAAAGCGAGTCTCAAATAATGTCAACTGAAACTCTGACAAAACACCACCACGACGCCCATGCGGAGCATGGGCATCACGATGCGGGAGCCAATAAAGTCTTTGGCTTCTGGATCTACCTGATGAGCGACTGCATTATCTTCGCAACGCTGTTTGCGACCTATGCAGTAATGGTCAACAGCACTGCTGGCGGCCCGGCAGGTAAAGACATCTTCGAACTGCCGTTCGTTCTGGTTGAAACAGCGCTTCTGCTGTTGAGCTCCATTACCTACGGCATGGCGGTTATCGCCATGAACAAGGAAAACAAAGGCGCCGTTATCGGCTGGCTGGCGTTAACCTTCCTGTTCGGTGCTGGCTTTATCGGCATGGAGCTTTATGAGTTCCATCACCTGATCGAAGAGGGCTTTGGTCCGAACCGCAGCGGTTTCCTGTCTGGCTTCTTTACGCTGGTCGGTACCCATGGTCTGCACGTGACCTCTGGCCTGATCTGGATGGCGGTACTGATGTTCCAGATCGCGAAGAACGGTCTGTCGGCAACTAACCGTACCCGTATCATGTGCCTGAGCCTGTTCTGGCACTTCCTGGACGTAGTGTGGATCTGCGTGTTTACCGTTGTTTATCTGATGGGAGCCATGTAATGAGTCATTCTGTAACTGAACATGGTGCATCGCACGGTAGCGTTAAGTCCTACATGATCGGCTTTATCCTCTCTATCATCCTGACGGCAATCCCGTTCTGGATGGTAATGGATGGAAGTGCGTCGCACGCTACCATTCTGGGCGTAGTGCTTGTCTGTGCAGTGGTGCAGGTGCTGGTTCACCTGGTTTACTTCCTGCATCTCGACAGCAAGTCCGAAGGCGGCTGGAACATGGTGGCCATCGTCTTCTCGGCGGTCATTATCCTGATCGTCGTGGTTGGCTCGCTGTGGATTATGTGGAACCTCAACTACAACATGATGGTTCGCTAAAGAGTCGCTCGTAATGATTAAGCAATACCTGCAAGTAACAAAACCAGGAATTATTTTCGGGAATTTAATTTCTGTGATTGGCGGATTTCTGCTGGCTTCTAAAGGCAGCATTGATTACGCCCTGTTTCTCACCTCTCTGGTCGGCGTATCGCTGGTTGTTGCATCGGGTTGTGTTTTTAACAACGTGATCGACCGTGATATTGACGTGAAGATGGAGAGAACCAGGAATCGGGTGCTGGTAAAAGGCCTCATCTCCGCGAAAGTAAGCCTGATTTATGCTACCGCGCTAGGTATTGCTGGCTTTGCGTTGCTCTACTTTGGTGCCAATCCGCTGGCCATGTGGCTGGCGGTCATGGGCTTCGTGGTTTACGTCGGTATTTACAGCCTCTACATGAAGCGTCACTCGGTATACGGGACGCTGATTGGCAGCCTGTCTGGCGCGGCGCCGCCGGTGATCGGCTACTGCGCCGTCACCAACGAGTTTGATGCGGGCGCGCTGATCCTGCTGGCGATCTTTAGCCTGTGGCAGATGCCGCACTCCTATGCGATTGCCATCTTCCGCTTTAAAGATTACCAGGCGGCAAACATTCCGGTTCTGCCGGTGGTGAAAGGCATCTCCGTCGCGAAGAATCATATTACGCTCTACATTCTGGCGTTTATGATTGCCACGCTGATGCTGTCGCTGGGCGGTTACGCGGGTTATAAATATCTGGTGGTCGCGGCGGCCGTTAGCGTGTGGTGGCTGGGAATGGCGTTATCAGGTTACAAGACCTCAAACGATCGCGTCTGGGCACGTAAGCTGTTCGTCTTCTCTATCGTGGCTATCACCGCGTTGAGCGTGATGATGTCGGTGGACTTTATGGGGCCGGCGTCAAAAGATCTGCTGACCTATGTGTGGTAAACCCACACTGCTATAGCATGCTAAGGGCGCGATTTCGCGCCCTTTCTTTTTGTTACCACTTCTTAAACACTATCATTTTACCCGCCCTGCCCTGCTCCCTAAAATAGATACGGCAAACTTACAGAGGTTGGAATGAACGATAATAAAATGACGCCGGTGGAGCTTCGCGCCACATGGGGTTTGGGCACAGTTTTTTCCCTGCGAATGCTGGGCATGTTTATGGTCCTGCCGGTATTAACTACCTACGGCATGGCCCTTCAGGGTGCAAGTGAAACGCTTATTGGCCTGGCGATCGGTATCTACGGTCTGGCGCAGGCGATCTTTCAGATTCCTTTCGGCCTGATGTCTGACCGCATCGGCCGTAAGCCGCTGATCGTCGGCGGCCTGCTGCTGTTTGTGTTGGGCAGCCTTATCGCGGCGACCACCACCTCTATCTGGGGCATTATTCTCGGCCGCGCCTTACAGGGTTCCGGCGCGATTGCCGCGGCCGTCATGGCGCTGCTGTCTGATTTGACCCGTGAACAGAACCGCACCAAGGCGATGGCCTTTATCGGCATTAGTTTTGGCGTCACCTTCGCCATTGCGATGGTGATCGGCCCGATTGTCACCCACGCGCTTGGGCTGCACGCGCTGTTCTGGATGATCGCTATCCTCGCCTCGCTGGGCATTGTGATCACCCTGCTGGTGGTGCCCAACGCGCCGGGGCATGTGCTGAACCGCGAATCGGGCATGGTGAAAGGCAGCTTCCGTAAGGTGCTCGGCAATTCGCGTCTCATCAAGCTCAACGTCGGCATTCTCTGCCTGCATATCTTGCTGATGTCCAGCTTCGTCGCCCTGCCCGGTCAGTTCGAGCAGGCTGGTCTGCCTGCCGCCGAGCACTGGAAAATTTACCTGGTGACGATGCTGATCGCCTTTGTCGGCGTGGTGCCTTTTATTATCTATGCGGAAGTGAAGCGCCGCATGAAGCGCGTATTTGTCGGCTGCGTAGGATTGATTGTTATCGCGGAGATCGTGCTGTGGGGCGCGGAAGGTCACTTCTGGACGCTGGTGATCGGCGTGCAGCTTTTCTTCTTTGCCTTTAACCTGATGGAGGCGATTCTGCCTTCGCTGGTCAGCAAAGAGTCGCCGGCTGGCTACAAAGGCACCGCGATGGGGCTCTATTCCACCAGCCAGTTTATCGGCGTGGCGATCGGCGGTAGCCTCGGCGGCTGGGTATTTGGGCATTTCGATGCGCAGACCGTATTCCTGGTCGGCGCGATTGTCGCAGCGATCTGGCTGTTCGTCGCCATGACCATGCAGGAGCCGCCCTATGTCAGCAGCCTGCGTATTGTCCTGAGCGATAGCGCACTGGCGGTGCCGAATCTGGAACAGCGCCTGAAAGCGCAACCGGGCGTGTCGGCCGTAATGATCGTGCCGGAAGAGAAAAGCGCCTATATCAAAATTGACAGTAAGGTGACCAGCCGTCCCGAACTGGAAGCGCTGCTGGCAAGCAGCTGAGCGCCTTGCGAAGCGCAGGGTTTATACTAAAGAACCGGCCTGGCGCCGGTTCTTTGCTTTTTACGTCTGGTTCAGAGCGACATATCGACGACAATACGCCCCTCGATGTTTCCGGCACGCATACGTGCGAAAATATCGTTGATATTGCTCAGCGGCTCGACTGCGATAGTGGCTTTGACTTTATGCCTTCCAGCGAAATCGAGCGCCTCCTGTAGATCTTTCCGCGTGCCGACAATGGAGCCGCGTACGGTAATGCCGTCCAGCACCATATCGAAAATAGAGAGATCGAATTTACCCGGCGGCAAGCCGTTAAGCACCATTGTGCCGCCACGCCGCAGCGTCCCGATAGCCTGCTCGAACGCCTTAGGCGATACCGCGGTTACCAGCACGCCGTGGGCGCCGCCAAACGCGTTACGGAAAACCTGAGCCGGATCCTCATTACGGGCGTTTACCACCACGCTGGCGCCAAGACGCTGCGCAAACGCCAGTTTTTCATCATCAATATCTACCGCCGCGACATTTAATCCCATCGCCACGGCATACTGCACCGCCATATGCCCCAGCCCGCCAATACCGGAAATCACCACCCACTGGCCAGGCCGGGTATCGGTCATTTTTAGCCCTTTGTAGACGGTAACCCCTGCGCAAAGGATAGGGGCGATTTCTGCATATCCGACGTTATCCGGCAATATGCCGACGTAATTCGCATCGGCGAGGCAATATTCAGCAAAGCTGCCGTTAACCGAGTAGCCTGCATTTTTCTGGCTCAGACAAAGCGTTTCCCAGCTGTCGAGGCAGTGTTCGCAATGGCCGCACGCCGAATAGAGCCAGGGTATCCCGACGCGGTCGCCCAGCTTGAGATGCGTAACATCCGGCCCTTTCGCCACTACTTCCCCGACGCCTTCATGGCCTGGAATAAAGGGCAGCGTAGGTTTCACCGGCCAGTCGCCTTCCGCCGCATGCAGATCGGTATGGCACACGCCGGTCGCGGCGATTTTGACCAGAACCTGGCCCGGCCCTACTTCCGGCACCGGCACCTGCTCAATAATTAACGGCTCGCCAAAGGCTTTCACTACCGCAGCTTTCATCGTTTTCATGATTTATCTCCAGTTAGTCAGGCTCATAAACCAATGTGCACGACTTTGTTATGCACAGCGTTGATATAAAGCAGGGTAAAATGGAAACAGGTCGTGTGACAATATTGAAAAGCGTAACGTGCGGACAGCAATGTAGCCGTGTCCGCACGCTATGAGAGGATTAATCGCGGAAGTTTTTAAACTGGAAAGGTTGACCGAGGTTGCCGCCGCGCACCAGCGCCATCGCGCCCTGCAGATCGTCACGCGACTTGCCGGTTACGCGCAGTGAATCACCCTGAATCTGCGTCTGCACCTTCAGCTTGCTGTCTTTAATCAGCTTGACGATTTTTTTTGCGACTTCGGTCTCAATGCCTTTTTTCATTTTGGCATCGACGCTCCAGTTTTTGCCGCTGTGCTCGATCTCCTCAGGAATATCGAGCGCGGCGCCCTCGATGCCGCGCTTGAGCAGTTTCTCACGCAGCATATCCACCAGCTGTTTCACCTGAAAATCGGACTCGCTGGTCACTTTGATGGTTTCATTCTTTTCGTTGAGCTCGAAACTGGCGCTCACGTTGCGAAAATCGAAGCGGGTTGTTAATTCACGGTTGGCGTTTTCGACCGCGTTGCGAACTTCCTGCATGTCGATTTCTGAAACGATATCGAAAGATGGCATCTCTTCTTCTCCTGACGCTAAAGTGACATGCATAATACGCGTCTTACCGCACTAAACAAAATCAGGCTGCGCACAACGCTATACTTATTATCGCTGTGTATTAAAGAATAAACGACAAACCCGGATACGGGAGGCAGTATGAAAATTACCGTGTTGGGTTGCGGGGCTATTGGCCAGGTCTGGCTTACGGCCCTTGCACGCCAGGGCCATGACGTTCAGGGATGGCTGCGCGTACCGCAGCCCTACTGCTCCGTCAACGTGATTGATTACCAGGGCAGGGTGAGCAATAACACCTTTATCGCCAACGATCCGCTGTTTCTGGCTGACAGCCAGCTGCTGCTGGTGACACTAAAGGCACCGCAGGTTTCGCCCGCGGTACGTAACCTGCAGAGCGTGCTGTCAAAAGATTGTCCCATCCTGCTGCTACACAACGGTATGGGTACGCTGGAGGAGCTGAAAGGCCTCAGCCAGCCGCTGCTGCGCGGCATCACTACGCATGCGGCGATGCGCGACGGCACCGTGATAAAACACGTCGCCAGCGGCATCACTCACATCGGCCCCGCTAACCGCAAAAGTGCGGCCTACAGCGACCTCGCCGATATTCTGCACGCGGCGCTGCCGGACGTCGCCTGGCATGACAATATCGGCGCCGCCTGCTGGCGCAAGCTGGCGGTAAACTGCGTTATCAATCCGCTCACCGTTGAGCACGACTGCCAGAACGGCGCGCTGCGCGCCTGGCCGGAGCAGATCGATATGCTCTGTCAGGAGCTGAGCTGGGTCATGGAGCGCGAAGGCCAGCATATCACCGCCGATAGCCTGCGAGACCTCGTTTACAACGTGATTGAAACCACAGCGGCTAACACCTCCTCGATGCTGCAGGATGTGCGGGCGCAGCGTCTGACTGAAATAGATTACATTACCGGGTTCCTGCTGCGCCGCGCGCGCGCGCAGGGCATCGCCGTACCGGAAAACACCCGCTTATATGAGCTTGTAAAACGCAAGGAGTCCCATTATGACCGCGAACACGCCAGTTCTGGTATGCCTCGCACATGGCAGTGAAGAGACCGAGGCGGTTACCACCATCGATTTGCTGGTGCGCGGCGGTCTGAAGGTCGTTACCGCCAGCGTAGAGAGCGACGGCGCGCGTGAAATCGTCTGCTCGCGCGGCGTACGCCTGCTGGCCGATGCGCCGCTGGTGGAGGTTGCCGACGACGACTACGCGGCGATTGTGCTGCCGGGCGGTCTGAAAGGCGCGGAGACCTTCCGCGACAGCCCGCTGCTGGTGGAAACGGTGCGCCAGTTCCATCTTTCCGGCCGCATCGTTGCGGCGATCTGCGCAGCGGCCGGCACCGTGCTGGTACCGCACGATCTCTTCCCGGTCGGCAATATGACCGGATTTCCGGGTTTAAAAGAGACGATTCCAGCGGAGAAATGGATGGAGAAACGCGTGGTGTGGGATCCACGCGTTAATCTGCTGACCAGCCAGGGGCCGGGTACGGCGATGGATTTCGCGTTAAAGCTGATCGATCTGCTGGCAGGAAAAGAGAAAGCGGCGGAAGTTGCGTCCCAGCTGGTGCTGGCGGCGGGTATCTACGATTACAGCGAATAACGATCTTCTGTCCGTCGGCGGCTAAAACAGGTCGCCGACGGACAGCGTCTTCTACGGACGATAAACCTTCACGTTTTTAAAGCCCTGCTCATGCAGATAGAGCGCCTGCAGCTTGCTCATCACGCCGCGATCGCAGTAAAGCAGCCAGGTTTTGCTCTGGTCGAGATCGGCGAACTGGCTGCTGAGCTTGTAGAACGGCAGCGATTTCACCTCGGTGCCCTGTAGCGCCAGCGGTTTGTCTTCCTGCTCGTCGATGGCGCGGATATCCAGCACCACATCGTCGCTGCCGAACGAATCCACGGTTTCGACTTCTACCACTTCCTCTTCGGCCTGCTCGGCGATATCGCGAATATCGACGTTGCTCGCCTCTTCCACCACGCGCTGCAGGATGCTGAAGTCGAAATGCTGCTCTTCCGCTTCAATCTTCGCCTTCACCGCTTTTACCGTCGGGCTTTTAGAAATCACGCCGCAATATTCCGGCATGGTGCGGGCAAAATCTTCGGTGCCGATGTCGCGCGCCACTTTGATGATGTGCTCTTTATCGTGCGAGATCAGCGGACGCAGGATCAGGGTATCGGAGGCGTTATCGATCAGGCGCAGGTTGGTCAGCGTCTGGCTGGATACCTGGCCCAGCGCTTCGCCGGTCACCAGCGCCTGAACGCCATAGCGCTCTGCGACCATTGACGCGGCGCGCACCATCATGCGCTTCAGCACCACGCCCATCTGGCCGTCATCCACTTTTTCCAGAATCTCGCCGACTACCGGCTCGAAGTTAATCGCCACAAAGCGTACGCGATGCGAGCGGCCGAAGCGGTTCCAGATATAGTGCGCAACCTGACGTACGCCGATCTCATGCGCTGCCCCGCCGAGATTAAAGAAGCAGTAGTGTACGCGACAGCCGCGGCGCAGCAGCATATAGCTGGAGACGCCGGAGTCGAATCCGCCGGAGATCAGCGACAGCACATCTTCCTGCGTGCCGATCGGGAAGCCGCCCAGCCCCTCATAGCGTCCGGTGATCAGCAGCAGGCGATCGTTCTCGATTTCGAGATGTACGGTAACGTCCGGCTTGTTAAGCTGCACCTTCGCGCTGGCGATATGCTGATTCAGACCGCCGCCGACGTAGCGCTCTACGTCCTGCGAGCTAAACTCATGTTTACCGCGGCGCTTAACGCGCACGCAGAAAGTTTTGTTTTGCAGGCTGTCGCCATAGAGCGCCAGCGTTTGCTCAAAAATATCGTGCACGTCGGTATAGGCACGATCTTCGACCGACAGCACATGGTGAATGCCGGGAATGCGGGTGAGCTCATCCACAATCACGCCGCGCAGCCCTTCGTCTTTCGAACGGACTTCGATGTGATCCCAGTGACGCACCACGGCGATATCCTCGCCGACGGTTTTCAGCACGTTGCGAATATTGCTGGTGAGGATTTTAATAAAGCGCAATCGCACCGACTGACTTTTGATGGTGATTTCGGGAAATAACTTGATGATAAACTTCATGGCGACACGAATTCGTTGGGCAAATAAGTGCGAGCACGCGGCACTTAGCTGGTAAAATCACAAAAATTGCGGGCTAAAGGGCGCATCCGCATCCGAGGCGCGAGAGTATATCACCTTTGTCAGATGACTGCTTCTGCAACCGCAGTCACATTGATTATTTTGCTAATCAAACGCTCTCCGCTACCATGACCGATTACGAGATAAAGTCTTACACGTGAGTCGACACTGAATATGCCGAAAAAAGCCGAACCGCCCGCTAGTTTTGAAACCTCCCTACAGCAGCTGGAGCAGATCGTCAGCCGGCTGGAGAGCGGCGAGCTGCCGCTTGAAGAGGCGCTGAATGAGTTTGAGCGCGGCGTACAGCTGGCGCGCAACGGTCAGCAAACGCTGCAACAGGCCGAGCAGCGCGTACGCATTCTGCTCAGCGACGATAAAGAGGCCGATCTCAGCCCCTTCACACCGGAAAAAGAGTAATGGATTTTATTCACCTGCTGAGCGTTTATCCGGAACGCGCAAACGCTGCGCTGTCGCGCTTGTTAGAGCCGCTTCCCTTTCAGAGTTCTCCTCTGGTTAATGCCATGCGTTATGGGGCATTATTGGGCGGTAAACGCCTGCGTCCTTTTCTGGTCTACGCCACCGGCGAAATGTTTAACGCGGACCCGACGAGCCTCGATGCGCCTGCCGCCGCCGTGGAATGCATTCACGCCTACTCCCTGATCCATGACGACCTGCCAGCGATGGATGATGACGCGTTACGCCGCGGTCAGCCGACCTGCCATATTAAGTATGGCGAAGATACGGCGATACTCGCAGGCGATGCGCTGCAAACCCTGGCGTTCTCTATTCTGGCCGAAGAGCCGATGCCGGGCGTCAGCGACGCAAGCCGCATCGCAATGATTGCCGAACTGGCGCGCGCCAGCGGCGTAGCGGGCATGTGCGGCGGCCAGGCGCTCGATTTAGCGGCGGAAGGCCAGCGCGTCGGGCTGGCGCAGCTGGAGCAGATCCATCGCCATAAAACCGGTGCGCTGATCCGTGCCGCCGTACGCCTTGGCGCGCTCGCGGCAGGCGAACGCGGACGCGACGCGCTACCCGCGCTGGATCGCTACGCTGACGCTATTGGTCTCGCGTTTCAGGTGCAGGACGATATTCTTGATGTGGTAGGCGACAGCGCGGTTACCGGTAAAAAACAGGGTGCCGATCAGGATCTGGATAAAAGCACCTACCCGTCGCTGCTGGGGCTTGATAACGCCCGAGCGAAAGCCAGGGAGCTTCACCAGCAAGCGCTGAGCGCGCTGGATATTCTTGCGGCGCAATCGTTAGACACCACAGCATTGCAGGCGCTGGCAAGCTTCATAATTGAACGCGACAAATAACTTCCATAATGAGTCTCTGATGAGTTTTGATATTGCAAAATACCCGACACTGGCGCAGGCAAGCACCGTTGAGGAGCTGCGTTCTCTCCCGAAAGAGACGCTTCCGGCGCTGTGCGATGAACTCCGTCAATACCTGCTGGACAGCGTGAGCCGCTCAAGCGGCCATTTCGCTTCGGGTCTGGGCGTCGTCGAGCTGACCGTCGCGCTGCATTACGTCTATAACACCCCGTTCGATCATCTGGTGTGGGACGTCGGACATCAGGCCTACCCGCATAAAATTCTGACCGGCCGTCGCGATCGCATCGGTACCATTCGCCAGAAAAACGGCCTGCACCCTTTCCCGTGGCGCGGCGAGAGCGAATATGACGTGCTGAGCGTCGGCCACTCTTCGACTTCGATCAGCGCCGGGCTGGGCATGGCGGCGGCGGCGGAGCGCGAAGGCCTGGGCCGCCGCACCGCCTGTATCATCGGCGACGGCGCTATCACCGCCGGTATGGCGTTTGAGGCAATGAACCACGCGGGCGATATTAAGCCCGATATGCTGGTGATCCTTAACGACAACGAGATGTCGATCTCCGAGAATGTCGGCGCGCTGAACAACCGTCTGGCGCAGATCCTCTCCGGCAAAACCTACTCGCGCCTGCGCGAAGGCGGCAAACGCGTGCTGGGCGGACTGCCGCCGATCAAAGAGCTGGTGAAGCGCACCGAAGAGCACCTGAAAGGCATGGTGGTGCCAGGCACGCTGTTTGAAGAGCTGGGTTTTAACTATATCGGCCCGGTCGACGGTCACGACGTCCTGACGCTGGTCACCACGCTGAAGAACATGCGCAGCCTGAAAGGGCCGCAGTTCCTGCATATCATGACCAAAAAGGGCAAAGGCTACGCGCCGGCAGAAGAAGATCCCATCGCCTGGCACGCAGTGCCGAAGTTCGATCCCGCCAGCGGCGCGCTGCCTAAAAGCGCCGAAGGGCTGCCGAGCTATTCCAAAATTTTCGGCAACTGGCTGTGCGAAATGGCGCAGGACGATCCGAAGCTGATGGCGGTTACGCCCGCGATGCGTGAAGGCTCCGGCATGGTGGAGTTTTCACGACGCTATCCGTCCCAGTACTTCGACGTGGCGATTGCTGAACAGCACGCGGTCACCTTCGCCGCTGGTATGGCGATTGGCGGCTATAAGCCGATTGTGGCGATCTACTCGACTTTCCTGCAGCGCGCCTACGATCAGGTGATCCACGACGTGGCGATCCAGAAGCTGCCGGTGCTGTTCGCTATCGATCGCGGCGGCATCGTCGGCGCCGACGGCCAGACTCACCAGGGCGCATTCGACCTCGCGTTCCTGCGCTGCGTGCCGGAGATGGTGATTATGACGCCAAGCGACGAGAACGAATGTCGTCAGATGCTCTATACCGGCTATCACTATCAGGACGGCCCAAGCGCGGTACGCTATCCGCGCGGCAATGCGGTCGGCGTCGAGCTGACGCCGCTGCAGAGCCTGCCGCTCGGCAAAGGCGTGGTGAAGCGCAAGGGTGAGAAACTGGCGATCCTCAACTTCGGCACGCTGCTGCCTGCGGCGGCGGAAGCGGCGGACGCGCTCAACGCCACGCTGGTGGATATGCGCTTCGTTAAGCCGCTGGATGAGGCGCTGATCGCCGAACTGGCGCAGAGCCATGAGTCGCTGGTTACGCTGGAAGAAGGCGCGATCAAAGGCGGCGCGGGCAGCGGCGTCAATGAAACTGTGATGGCGAAGCGTCTGCGCGTGTCGGTGCTCAACCTGGGTCTGCCGGACGAATTTATCCCGCAGGGCACTCAGGATGAAGTGCGTCGCGATTACCAGCTGGACGCGCAAGGCATTCAGCAGCAAATTCGCGACTGGCTCGTTCAGTAAAAACCCCTGCCCTCCTCTCCTGCTATGCTTAGCTGATTGTTTAATGCATAGCAGGAGTCTTCATGAAAACCACGCAGTTAGGCAACACCGACCTTCAGGTTTCCCGTCTCTGCCTCGGCTGTATGACGTTTGGCGAACCGGATCGCGGTCGTCACGCCTGGACGCTGCCGGAAGAGAGCAGCCGTCCGCTGATCCGTCAGGCGCTGGAAGCGGGCATCAACTTTTTCGATACCGCGAACAGCTATTCCGACGGCAGCAGTGAAGAGATTGTCGGCCGCGCGCTGAAAGAGTTTGCGCGGCGCGAGGATGTTGTGGTTGCCACCAAGGTTTACTTCCCGCTCAGCAACCTGTCGCAGGGTCTGTCGCGTAAAAATATTATGCAGTCGATCGACGACAGCCTGCAGCGTCTGGATATGGAGTATGTCGACCTGCTGCAAATTCACCGCTGGGATTATGAGACGCCGCTGGAAGAGACGCTGGAAGCGCTGAGCGACGTGGTAAAAGCGGGTAAAGCGCGTTATATCGGCGCCTCTTCCATGTACGCCTGGCAGTTCGCTAAAGCGGTATACACGCAGCGCCAGCATGGCTGGGCGCAGTTCGTCAGCATGCAGGATCAGTACAACCTGATTCAGCGTGAAGAGGAGCGTGAGATGCATCCCCTTTGTCTGGCGGAGAATATCGCCGTGTTGCCCTGGAGCCCGCTGGCGCGCGGCAGGCTGACGCGTCCCTGGGGCGAAACCACGGCGCGTTCAGCATCAGATGAGTTCGGCAAAACCCTCTACAGCGCCACGGAAGAGAACGATGCGGCTATCGCACAGCGCGTAGAGGCGATTGCCGCGCAGAAAGGTGTTAGCCGCGCGCAGGTCGCGCTCGCCTGGCTGTTGCATAAGCCCGCCGTTACCGCGCCGATTATCGGGGCGTCGCGCGCCGAGCAGTTAGCGGATCTTGTGAAAGCGGTTGAGGTCACGCTGAGCGCGGAAGAGATTGCCGAGCTGGAGTCGGTCTATCAGCCTCACCCGGTGGTGGGATTCGAATAAGGTTCTTTTCAGGCCGCACGACACTGGCGGAAGCGGGTGGCGTGGGCAGAAGAGCAAAGCGTCCCGCGCCAGGGATGGCGCGGGACGAGCGAGCATGGATGCCTGGAGCGACTTTGCGATCGGCCCACGCCACCCGCATGGGCACGTTATATCAGCCTGTCAGAATCCCAGCCAGCGCCCCGCCGCATAGAGCAGCGCCGCTGAGATCACGCCGGCGATAATATCATCCACCATAATCCCCATGCCGCCGTGAACGTTGCGGTCGAACCAGCGGATCGGCCAGGGCTTCCACATATCGAAAATGCGGAATATGACAAAACCGGCCAGCACCCACTGCCAGGTATGCGCCGGGATCGCCATCAGCGTAATCCACATGCCGATAAACTCATCCCAGACAATGCTGCCGTGATCGTGCACGCCCATATCTTTGGCGGTACGGTGACAAAGATATACGCCAAGACTGATCCCCAGCAGCACGATCAGCGAGTAGAGATCCTGCGGCAGCCGCGCCATCAGCCACCAGAAAGGGATCGCCGCCAGCGATCCCATCGTGCCTGGCACAAAAGGGCTTAATCCGCTGCCAAAACCGGTGGCGAGCAGATGCCAGGGATTGCCCATGCGCAGACGGCTTTTCGCCACATCCTTATTTAGCGTCAAAATGATCAAATCCCTTATGACTGAAGGTAACCGGTTTGCCATCCTCCAGCAGCGTCAGCCCTTCTGCTTCCGGCATCAGCTGCCCGATACAGGTAAAGGGCACGCCAAGATGGCCCAGCGCGACGTCGAGCGCGCCGCGGTTTATCTCCGGTACGGTAAAGCAAAGCTCATAATCCTCGCCGCCGCTCAGCGCCCAGCGCTGCACCTGCTCAGGCTCAAAGTGGTCGCGCAGCGCAGATGACAGCGGTAGCGCGTCAAGATTAAGCCGCGCGCCGCAGCCGCTCGCCTTGAGAATATGGCCGAGGTCGGAAATCAGCCCGTCGGAAATATCGATTGCCGCCGAGGCGAGCGAGCGCAGCGCCTGTCCCTGCAGGATGCGCGGCATCGGCCGCAGATGGCGCTTAATCAGCACTTCATGCACCGCCGGATCGTCAATGCGGCGATGATGCTGTAGCAGCGCCAGACCCGCCGCGCTGTCGCCCAGCGTGCCGGTCACGTAGATCCAGTCGCCCGGCTTCGCGCCTGAACGTTTCAGCGCGCGCCCCTGCGGTACCAGGCCGTGAATGCCAAGCGTCAGGCTCAGCGGACCGCGCGTGGTATCGCCGCCTACCAGCTGCATATCGTAATACTCCAGTAGCTCGAACAGGCTTTCGCTGAAGGCTTTCAGCCATGCCTCGTTGACCTCCGGCAGCGTCAGCGCCAGGGTCAGCCACGCCGGATCGGCGCCCATTGCCGCCAGATCGCTGAGATTAACCGCCAGCGCTTTATAGCCGAGATCGGCAGGATGGATATCGCGTAAAAAGTGGACGCCCGCCACCAGCGTATCGGTGCTGATCGCCAGCGTCTGTTTCTCCGGCACGCTCATCAGCGCGCAGTCGTCGCCGATGCCGGTTTCGACATCCCGGCGGCTGCGGGTTCTGCGATTGAAATAGCGTGCGATGAGTTCGAATTCGCCACAGGACATGATTGCGTTCCGCTTACTGATGAAAAAAGGCCAGCAAGCTGGCCTTTTCTTTATTTGCGATTGGGTCTGATTTGTGGAGCGGCTTTATCCAGCACGCCGTTGACGAACTTATGGCTGTCTTCAGCGCCAAACACTTTCGCCAGCTCGATACCTTCGTTGATGGCCACTTTATAGGGCACATCATCGCGCTTGCTCAGTTCATACAGCGAAATACGCAGGATTGCTTTTTCTACCTGGCCTAGCTCTTCCAGCTGGCGCGACAGGTAAGGTTTCATCAGCCCATCCAGATACGCGCTGTTGGTCGCCACACCGGACAGCAGTTCGCGGAAATAGGTAATGTCGACGTCTTTGACGTCTTGTTCCGCCAGAAACTGGTATTCCACATCGGCAATGTCGTTTTTAGACAACTGCCAGGAGTAGAGCGCCTGGACAGCGCACTCGCGGGCGCGGCGACGAGCAGCAGGTTTCACAAAATTCCCCTTACAAAAATCAGGCTTTGATGGCTTTCAATACGTTAATCATTTCGAGTGCGGTCAGGGCCGCTTCGGCGCCTTTGTTACCCGCTTTGGTACCGGCACGCTCAATAGCCTGCTCGATATTTTCCGTGGTCAGCACGCCGAACGTTACCGGGATTTCGCTGGTCATCGCGACATTAGCGATGCCGGAGCTGGCTTCGCCGGCGACATATTCAAAGTGAGCGGTGCCGCCGCGAATAACGGTGCCCAGCGCCACAATGGCGTCGTGCTTGCCGCTGTTCGCCAGCGCGCGGGCTGCCAGCGGCAGTTCGTACGCGCCTGGAACCCAGACGACGGTGATGTTTTCATCTTTCACCTGACCGATACGCTTCAGGGCATCGATCGCGCCGTCCAGCAGGCTGTCGTTGATGAAGTTGTTAAAACGCGCGATGACGATGGCAACATTGGCCTCAGGCGTGGCAACAGCAGCTTCGATAACTTTCATACTTATCCTTTCAGGGTTTTGTTATGGCCCCGCAGGGGGGCGGATTCTATCACACTCTTTGGCGGCGTGCTCTCGCTTTTCCGCCGCCGTCAGCGCGGCGTCAGCGTCAGGCGGAGATCGGGGCCGACCTGGCGCACGTCGCAGAATGAAAAGGCTGGCGCATCAGCCAGATGCTGCAGGCCAGGCAGCTGGCACAGGCCGCGCGCGGCGTCGCCGAGCAGCGTTGGTGCCAGATAGATAATCAGCTCATCCACCACGCCCGCCTGCAGCAGCGCGCCAGCCAGCGACGCGCCCGCTTCGACCCACAGGCTATTCACCTGTCGTTTGCCGAGCAGCATCATCAGCGCCACCAGATCGAGCTGCTCGCCGCGCCGCGGCACAGCAATCTGCGTCACGCTCTCCGGCCAGGGCTGCTCGTCAGGCGCGGCGCGCATCAGCCAGGTTTCGCCCGGCTGCGTAATCAGTTTATGCTGCGGCGTGACCCGGTTGCGGCTGTCCACCACCACGCGCAGCGGCTGGCGCAGCGCAGCTTCGTTCAGCAGCGAACGCGACTCTTCATCCAGCTCTGGCCAGCGCACCGTCAGCGAAGGATTGTCCGCCAGTACGGTGGCGCTGCTGCTGAGAATAGCGGAGCTTTGCGCGCGCAGACGCTGCACGTCGCGACGCGCGGCGGCCGAGGTAATCCACTGGCTTTCGCCGCTCGCCATGGCGGTACGGCCATCCAGCGAGGCGCCGAGCTTGAGCTGAACAAAAGGAAAACCGGTACGCATACGCTTCAGGAAGCCGCGATTCAGCGCCTCCGCTTCCGCCATCATCAGGCCGTGGCTCACCGCGATGCCCGCCTGCTGCAGGCGGTAGAGGCCGCGCCCGGCGACCTGCGGATTGGGATCCTGCATCGCCGCGACCACGCGACTGACGCCGGCGGCGATCAAGGCGTCGCAGCAGGGCGGCGTGCGGCCGTGATGGCTGCAAGGCTCGAGCGTAACGTAAGCGGTCGCGCCGCGCGCCCTGTCGCCCGCCATGCGCAGCGCGTGCACTTCGGCGTGCGGCTCACCGGCGCGCTGATGCCATCCTTCGCCGACTATCTCGCCGTCGCGCACGATAACGCAGCCCACGTTGGGATTAGGCGTCGTCGTGAAACGTCCGCGCCGCGCCAGCTCCAGCGCGCGCGCCATATAGCGTTCATCAGTCATGGTTAATCCTGTAACTTCGCGATCTCCGCGCCGAAATCGCGAATATCTTCAAAGCTGCGGTAGACCGAGGCGAAACGGATATAGGCGACCTTATCCAGCTTTTTCAGCTCGTCCATCACCAGATTGCCGATCAGCTTGCTGGGAATTTCCCGCTCGCCGGTGGCGCGCAGCTGGGTTTTGATATGGTTTACCGCGCTTTCGACCGCATCGGCGCTCACCGGACGCTTCTCCAGCGCCTTCATCATGCCGCTGCTGAGCTTGTCTTCGTTAAAGGGTTCGCGCACGTCATTGCTTTTCACTACCCGCGGCATCACCAGTTCCGCCACTTCGAAGGTGGTGAAACGCTCATGGCACACCAGACACTGCCGGCGACGCCGCACAGACGATCCTTCGCTGACCAGACGGGAATCAATGACTTTCGTGTCCACAGCAGAGCAAAATGGGCAGTGCATGACGGTTCCTGACGCTAAATAAATGGGCCACACAGTGTAGCGCGAATGGCAAGTCAACAAAATGTATAAGCGTGCCTTTCCACTTTTGCCTTTCGGCAGGAGACGTAGCGAGAAAATGTCTATGCTTAATGATGTCGTCAGAAAGGCGGCTTACACCACGACAATCTGGAGGATATATGGGTTTGTTTAACTTTGTGAAAGAGGCAGGCGAAAAACTGTGGGACGCAGTGTCCAGCCATGATGACGCCAGCAAAAAGCTGAAGGAGCACATCGACAAACTGGGCTTACCGGACAGCGACAAAGTGAACGTGGCGGTAAACGGCGACACCGTAACGGTGAGCGGCGACGGCATTTCTCAAGAGCTGAAAGAGAAAATTTTGGTGGCGGCCGGTAACGTTGCGGGCATCACCAAAGTCGACGACCAGGTTAAAACAACCGACAACGCGCCGGAAGCGGAGCTCTACACCGTGAAAAAAGGCGACACGCTGAGCGCGATCTCAAAGACCGTTTATGGCAACGCCAACGAATACAACAAAATTTTCGAAGCCAATAAACCGATGCTGACGCATCCTGATAAAATCTATCCAGGCCAGGTATTACGTATTCCTAAATAACGGAAAAGGAACGCTTTATGATCAGGACGGTTTGGGCGCCGCTGGCGTGTACGATAGCGCTGTTAAGCGGCTGTAGCTCGACGCCTACCAGCCCAAAAGTGAATCAGCTGCATCAGGAAGTGAGCCAGCTGAATCAGCAGATGCGCCACCTGACGAATCAGGCGAGCGCTATCGAAATCCAGGGGCAGCTTAACAGCAACTCGACGCAGGGTGCCTGGCTGGTGCCGCAGGCTAACACGCCGGTGGAGCTGCAAACCCAGCTCGGCAAGCTGCGTCTCTCGCTGACGCGCCTTGCCGCGGAAGCCAACGGCTCACGCGCCAACCTCACCATTAGCGCGGCAGAGAGTCAGGCCGTTCCGGCGCTGCATGCGCGCGTGGTGTGGGGCGAGCGAGACCCGGCGACGGGTAAACCGCTGGAGGCGAGCAGCCTGAGCCAGACTATCGAAGTGCCCTCCACGCTGCTGCCGCGCGCCTCAGTAACGGTGCCGCTGCGTCTGAGCGGCTTCGCGCCGGATCAGCTCGGCTTTGTGCGCGTGCATGACGTGGTTGGCGACGCCCCTGCCGTTCCTACCGCGCAGTAAAGAGAAGCGGACGAAGAGGGGAAAACAAAGCCGCGCCTGCGCGAGCGAGCCCCCTTCCCTCCCCTAAACAAAACGGGCTGCCAGATGGCAGCCCGTTTTTTATCACGCTCGCGCGTTACGGCATGATTGAAGGCTGATCCGCGCCCTCTTTCTCTACCTTCTGCACCAGCATATGTTCGCGCTTCATGCCCAGCTTCAGCGCCAGCGCGGAAGAGACATAAATCGACGAAATGGTACCGATGGTGACGCCGATCAGCATCGTCAGCGAGAAGCCTTTCAGCAGCGCGCCGCCAAAGATGAACAGGATCAGGATCATCGCCAGCGTGGTCAGCGAGGTGATCAGGGTACGGCTCAGCGTCTGGGTCAGCGACACGTTGGTGATATCGTAAGAAGAGCCGCGACGGATCTTGCGGAAGTTCTCACGAATACGGTCGGACACCACGATTTTATCGTTGAGCGAGTAGCCGATCACCGACATCAGCGAGGCGACGATCGTCAGATCGATCTCGATATGTGCCAGCGACAGAATGCCGCAGGTGATGATCACGTCATGCGCCAGCGCCAGTACGGTGCCGAGCGCCAGACGCCACTCAAAACGGAAGCCGATATAGATCAGAATCGCAATCAGCGCCGACAGCAGCGCCATCGCGCCCGCCTGCGCCAGGTCGCTGCCCACGCTCGGGCCGACGAACTCAATGCGTTTCACCGTCGCGTTCTGCTGGGTGGTCTGATTGATGATGGTAATGATCTTGTTGCCCAGCTCCTGCCCAGCCGGGCCGTCCATGGGCGCCATGCGCACCATCACGTCACGGCTGCTGCCGAAGTTCTGCACGATAGGATCGGCATAACCCGCTTTTTCCAGCCCGTCACGCAGCGTATCCAGCTCTGCGGGTTTCTCCAGCGCGATCTCGATCACCGTACCGCCGGTAAAATCGAGACCCCAGTTGAAACCGCGCACTGAGACCATGGCGACAGACGCCACGATCAGCAGGCCGGAGATAATAAACGCCAGCGTGTCCCAGCGCATAAAGTCGACGACTTTACGCCCGTGGTTCAGCTGTTCAATATTGTATTCCTGTGCCACAACGCACTCCTCAGATAGACAGCTTGTTGATGCGTTTGCCGCCGTACACCAGGTTCACGATGGCGCGCGTTCCAACGATCGCGGTAAACATCGAGGTGGCGATACCAATAGCGGTGGTAATCGCAAAGCCTTTAATTGAACCCGTACCAACGGCATACAGGATGATGACCTTGATCAGCGTCGTTACGTTAGCGTCGACGATACTGGAGAAGGCGCCTTTATAGCCTTCGTGAATCGCCTGCTGCACGGAACGCCCGTTTCTCAGCTCTTCCTTAATACGCTCGTTAATCAGTACGTTCGCATCCACCGCAACCGCCAGCGTCAGCACGATACCGGCGATACCCGGCATGGTAAGCGTGGCGCCCGGCAGCAGCGACATGATGCCGACAATCAGCACCAGGTTGCACAGCAGCGCGCTGGTGGCGATCAGGCCGAACTTCTTATAGAACACCACCATAAACAGAATGGAGGCGATCAGGCCCCACAGGCAGGCTTCAAGCCCCTGCGTGATATTCTGCGCGCCCATGGTCGGGCCGATGGTGCGCTCTTCCACAATCTGAATCGGCGCAATCAGCGCGCCCGCACGCAGCAGCAGCGAGAGCTGGCGCGCTTCGTTCGGGTTGTTGATGCCGGTGATGCGGAAGCTGTTGCCAAGGCGAGACTGGATATTGGCGACGTTAATCACCTCTTCCTGCTTCACCAGCACCGCGCGGCCGTTGGCGTCTTTCTTACCGCTGTCTTTATACTCCACGAACAGGGTCGCCATCGGCTTGCCGATATTGTCCTTGGTGAAGTTAGACATGATATTGCCGCCCGCGCCGTCCAGCGAGATATTCACCTGCGGCTGGTTGTACTCATCCATGCTGGACGTTGAGTCGGTGATATGGTCACCGGTCAGGATCACGCGCTTGTAGAGCACAACCGGCTGGCCTTCACGCGTCTGTTTCACTTCCGAGTCACCCGGCACACGGCCGTTGGCGGCGGCAGTCGGATCGGCGGTGGTATTAACCAGACGGAACTCCAGGGTAGCGGTGGCGCCGAGGATCTCTTTGGCGCGCGCGGTATCCTGGATACCCGGCAGTTCAACCACGATACGGTCAGTTCCCTGACGCTGCACCAGCGGTTCGGCGACGCCGAGCTGGTTAACGCGGTTACGCAGGATGGTGATGTTCTGCTGAACGGCGTACTCGCGCGCTTCGCTGAGGCGCGCATCGCTCATCACCGCACGCAGCGCGTCGCTGCCGCTGGAAGAGATCACCAGGTCGCGATGGCGAGCGGTCAGCCAGTTAATCGCCTCATCACGGCTGTTGCCGTCGCGGAAACGGATTTCCACGCCGTAGTTGGCGAGTTTATTGACGTTGGTATAGGGGATATTCTTTTCGCGCAGGTCGCTGCGCAGGCTGTCGGCATTCTGCTCCTGCAGCTTGCCCAGCGCGGTGTCCATATCCACTTCCATCAGGAAGTGCACGCCGCCGCGCAGATCCAGACCGAGCTTCATCGGTTCAGCCGCCAGCAGGCTCAGCCAGCGCGGCGTAGCCGGCGCGAGGTTAAGCGCGACGACGTAGTTTTCGCCAAGCTTATTCATAATCGCTTCACGGGCGCGCAGCTGCACATCCGTATTAGCGAAGCGTGCCAGGATGGCGCCGTTTTCCAGCGCGAGGGATTTGCTCTGGATATTCTCTTGTTTTAACAGGTTCTGAATCTGATCCAGCGTTTGCTCACTGGCGGCGGCGCCGCGCGCGCCAGTGACCTGAACAGCCGGATCCTCACCATACAGGTTGGGAAGTGCATAGAGCAGGCCGACAAGAATGACGACGACCAGCATCACGTACTTCCACAAAGGATAACGATTTAACACGGCAGTTCCCTTAGGGAAGTAAATATTAGAGCGCCTTCATCGTACCTTTCGGCAGGACGGCAGCCACGAAATCACGTTTGATAACCACTTCGTTGGTCTCGTTCAGGGCGATAGAAACATAGCCCGTGTCGGAAACCTTGGTCACGCGGCCTACCAGGCCACCGCTGGTCAGCACTTCGTCACCTTTGGAGATAGATTCCATCAGCTTTTTGTGCTCTTTCGCACGCTTCTGCTGCGGACGCAGGATCATGAAGTAAAAAATCAGGCCAAACACCACCAGCATGATCACCAGAGAATACGGACTTCCCTGCGACGGTGCACCTGCGGCTGCCACAGCGTCAGAAATGAAAAAGCTCATTTAATTTCCCTCATTAATAGAATTATCAGACGTTTAACGGCGGAACCGCTTTGCCCGTCCGTTGGTAGAACTCGCTAACAAAGCGCTCCAATTTACCCTCTTCGATAGCCTGGCGTAAACCCGCCATCAGGCGCTGGTAGTAGCGCAGGTTATGAATGGTATTCAGGCGCGCGCCGAGTATTTCGTTACAGCGATCAAGATGATGCAAGTAGGCGCGGCTGTAATTGCGACAGGTGTAGCAATCACACTCCGCATCCAGCGGCGAGGTGTCGTCTTTATGCTTCGCGTTACGGATTTTCACCACGCCGTCGGTGACAAACAGATGGCCGTTGCGCGCGTTGCGCGTCGGCATCACGCAGTCGAACATATCTATGCCGCGACGTACGCCTTCCACCAGATCTTCCGGCTTGCCGACGCCCATCAGGTAACGAGGTTTATCGTGCGGGATCTGGGGACAAACGTGCTCCAGGATGCGATGCATGTCCTCTTTCGGCTCACCCACCGCCAGGCCGCCCACAGCGTACCCATCAAAGCCAATCTCTACCAGACCTTTGACCGAGACATCACGTAAATCTTCGTAAACAGAACCCTGGATAATGCCGAACAGCGCGTTCTTGTTGCCCAGGCTGTCGAAGCGGTCGCGGCTGCGTTTTGCCCAGCGCAGCGACATCTCCATAGAGCGTTTCGCGTAGTCCCAGTCCGCCGGGTATGGCGTACACTCATCGAAGATCATCACGATATCCGATCCCAGATCGAACTGAATCTCCATCGACTTTTCAGGATCGAGGAAGATCGGATCGCCGTTGATCGGGTTACGGAAGTGCACGCCCGCTTCGGTGATCTTACGAATATCGCCGAGGCTGAAGACCTGGAAGCCGCCGGAGTCGGTCAGGATCGGGCCTTTCCACTGCATAAAGTCGTGCAGGTCGCCGTGCAGCTTCATGATCTCCTGGCCGGGACGCAGCCAGAGATGAAAGGTATTGCCGAGAATAATCTGCGCGCCGGTCTCCTGTACCTCTTCCGGCGTCATGCCTTTAACCGTACCGTAGGTGCCCACCGGCATAAACGCCGGGGTTTCCACCACGCCGCGATCGAAAATCAGACGGCCACGGCGCGCGCGCCCGTCGGTAGTGTCGAGTTCAAACTTCACAAAGCCTCCATCAGAGAAACAGTCTGATGCGATGGTTAAACAAGCAGTTTACGGCGCAGCCATAAACCGGACGTCATCAGGCGCCGACTTTCTCGTGCGGTGCCTGCGGATTCTTAGTAATAAACATGGCGTCGCCATAGCTGAAGAAGCGATAGGCTTCGGCGACGGCAGCCCGATAGGCCGCCATAGTATGCTGATACCCGGCGAACGCCGACACCAGCATAATCAGGGTGGATTCCGGCAGGTGGAAATTGGTGATCAGCGCGTCGATCACCTGATATTCGTAGCCCGGATAGATAAAAATCTGCGTGTCGTCGAAGAAGGGCGCAATCAGCGCCGCTTTGCTCGCCTGCGCGGCGCTCTCCAGCGAGCGCACCGACGTGGTGCCAACGGCGACCACTTTATTGCCGCGCGCTTTGCACGCCAGCACCGCGTCAACCACCTCCTGCGGCACCTCAGCATATTCGGAATGCATCACATGCTCTTCAATGCTGTCGACGCGCACCGGCTGGAAGGTTCCCGCGCCAACGTGCAGCGTGACGAACGCCATCTCTACGCCCTTCTCGCGCAGCGCGGCCAGCAAAGGCTCGTCGAAATGCAGACCGGCGGTCGGTGCCGCCACCGCGCCAGGACGCGCGCTGTAGACGGTCTGGTAAAGCTCGCGGTCCGCCTCTTCATCAGGACGATCGATATAGGGCGGCAGCGGCATATGACCGACGCTGTTGAGGATATCCAGCACCGCGCGGTCGTCTTCGAAGGCGATCTCAAACAGCGTATCGTGGCGCGCCACCATGGTTGCTTTAACGCTTTCATCATCGCCAAGCAGCAGCTGCGCGCCGGGCTTAGGCGCTTTGGAGGCGCGTACGTGCGCCAGCACGCGCTTATCGTCCAGCATGCGCTCCACCAGCATTTCGATTTTGCCGCCGCTCGCTTTACGGCCATAGACGCGCGCCGGGATCACCCGCGTATTGTTGAACACCAGCAGATCGCCGGGATTCAGCTTCTCCAGCACGTCGGTAAACACTCCGTGTGTCAGCTGCCCGCTCGGACCGTCCAGCGACAGCAAGCGACAACCGCTACGCTGCGCCTGCGGATAGTGGGCGATTAAAGATTCAGGCAACTCAAAAGCAAAATCGGCGACACGCATGGCTAACTTCTTACTCAGGCATAAAAACAGGCGGCACAGTTTAGCGGAAAAGCGGCCAATTCTGAACAACTGGCTGCGCGTTCGCACTTCTGGCTATAATGCGGCATGAACTTTCTTGCTCATCTTCACCTCGCTCACCTCGCCGAAAGCTCGCTGCTCGGCAACCTGCTGGCGGATTTCGTGCGCGGAAATCCGCACGAACTGTGGCCGACGCCGGTCGCTGACGGCATTCTGATGCACCGCCGACTGGATGCGATGACCGACGCGCTGCCTGAAGTGCAGGAAGCGCGCCCGCTGTTTCGTCCGCAGACGCGTCGCGTCGCGCCCATTACGCTTGACGTGGTCTGGGATCACTTTCTCGCCCGCCACTGGGACCAAATCTGCCCCGACATGACGCTGACCGCCTTCTCGCGCTTTGCCGAACAGCGCGTCGTGCCGCAGCTGGCGGGCACGCCGGAAAGCTTCCAGGCGCTGAACGCGGTGATGTGGCGCGAACGCTGGTTTGAGCACTATGCCGAGCCGACGCGCATGGCGCGCGTGCTCAACGGCATGGCTCAGCGGCGGCCGCGCCTCGCCGCGCTGCGCGACTCTTATCAGGACTTCACCGATCACTACGCCCTGCTGGAAACGCTGTTTTTCCGCTTCTATCCGCGCCTGATGACGCTGGCGCGCAGCAAAACGCTCTGATCTTTTCCCGACTTGCCAGCACTTCGCATTTCCGGCTTAATGAAACCCTGCTTAACAATAGCGCGCTCCCGGCGCGTTATTTCCGGCCCGTGATCGATTCAGCCTGTGATAAATGATAAGAGGGAAAGGATGTCATCCGCTTCGCAAACCGAAACAGACGCACGTTACCACTATGCCTGTGAAATCGCCCGCGCGGCGGCCAGCCGCGCCTATGCATGGTATCAGCAGCGCCAGCAGCTGGTGGTGGAACACAAGCGGGATTTACAGGATGTTGTCAGCGAGGCGGATCGCAACGTTGAAGATCTGATTAAAACCCTTATCGCCGAACGTTTCCCGGACGATGCGGTGCTGGGTGAAGAGAGCGGCGGCGACGTCGAAGGCGCCCGCTGGGTATGGGTCGTTGACCCTATTGACGGCACCGCCTGCTTCCTCAACGGCCTGCATAACTGGTGCGTCTCGCTTGCCGTACTGTGCGACGGCGAAGCGCTAATCGGCGTCGTCTGCGATCCAAACCATCAGGAGCTGTTTCACGCTCGCGCGGGTCGCGGCGCCTGGGTCAACGAGACGCGCCTGCAGGCGCATGGCGCGCAGCACCTCAGCGAGGGCGTGCTGGGGTTAAGCAACTCCAGCCGCGCGTCGGCTGCTCAAACCGCCGGTTTCATTCAGGCCCTGCTTGAACAGGGCGGCATGTTCGTACGCATCGGCTCCGGCGCGCTCACCACCGCCTGGGCGGCCGCGGGCCGTTTGATCGGCTACTACGAAGCGCATATGAATCCCTGGGACAGCCTGCCGGGTATCGTGCTGATGCGCGAAGCGGGCGGCGTTACCAACGACTATCTGGCCAACAACGGCCTGAAAAACGGTAATCCGGTGCTGCTCGCTAACCCGGCCATCTATGCGCAAGTTAACGCGCTGCTCGGCGCTGCTGCCGTTAAGCAAGGGTAATCGCGCCTTCGTCTGAGACGCGGCTGGCAGGCCGCGTCGTTACCCTGCCCCGTCACGCGTTAATTCCGCCATTATCTCACTGTAACGCCTCTTATCTGTCGCGCATTTATCCATAACCTTCCCTACACCATTTTTTTAGCGCCACTACGGACTTTTCTATATTCACCCTCCGCATGATTTCATCGCCTTTTTTTCGCTTAACATAGTGGCGTCAATCATCCCTTTATCATTATTTATTTTGTTATTTGCTTATTTCGGCGACTGGATTCGCCGATTTCTTTATGGGCTGCGCCAGCGCATCAGCGGTATTCACTACCTTTGCCGATACTCGGGGAACCCAATAATGAAAACCCATTTACCCGCGGATTATCGCGCGGATATTGATGGCCTGCGCGCCATAGCGATCCTGATGGTTGTGCTGTTCCACGCAGGCGTCAGCACCCTGCCGGGCGGCTATACGGGCGTCGACATCGCCTTTGTTATTTCAGGCTTTCTTATCGGCTCTCTTCTCAGCCGCGACATCGCCTCCGGCCAGTTTTCACTCTTTCAGTTCGCTGTGCGACGTATTCGACGCATTGCGCCTGCCCTGATGACCATGCTGTTCAGCCTGCTCTTTATCGGCTATTTCCTGCTCTCGCCGCTGGAATATAGCCAGCTGGCGAAATACAGCTTTGCCCTGTTTCTCTCGGTGCCCAATATTATTCTGCTAAAAGGCGCGGATTATTTCAGCGCCCCGGCAGATTTAAATCCGCTGCTGACAACCTGGTCGCTCGGCATTGAAGAGCAGTTCTATATTGCGCTGCCGATCATAATGCTGCTGGCGGCCAGAGCGCGCATCCCGATGTTCGTCGCGGTGGCGCTGCTGAGCCTGTTGTCGCTGGCGGGCTGCATCTGGCTGACGCCGCAAGAAAGCTCGCAGGCCTTCTATCTGCTGCCGACGCGCGGCTGGGAGCTGGGCGCCGGGGTGCTGCTGGCGCTGTGGAAGCCGAAACCCGTCGGCGGCGGCTGGGCCAGCCTCTTTACCCTCGCCGGGCTGGCGCTCATCGCCTTCTGCGCCCTGAGGCTGAATAAAAGCGACGCGTTTCCCGGCTATCAGGCGCTGCTGCCGGTGCTGGGGGCGTGCCTGATTATTATGGCGCGCGGCGCGCTCAGCCGTCTGGCGCTGGAAAACGCGCCGATGCGCTTTATCGGCAAACTCTCCTACTCCTGGTATCTGTGGCACTGGCCGCTGCTGGCGCTGGCGCGTATCTGCAGCGACGGACCGGTCAGCGTCAACCAGGGGCTGAGCATCAGCGCGATGGCGCTGGGGATCGCCTGGCTGACCTGGCGCTATGTCGAACAGCCCTTTCGCCGCCCGGCCAGCGCGCCGCGCCTCGTCATTCCTGCCTACAGCCTGATCTCGCTCGCCGCTGCCGCCGCGATGGTGGGCGTATGGAGCAGCGGTGGCCTCCCCTGGCGCGTTAACGACAAAGTGATCAGCGGCGAAACCTACAAAATTGACGCCCAGGCGAATCCCTGCCTGCTTGATACCGGCCCCAATCTGCCCTCGACGGATAAACGCTGTCAGCCGCAGACCTCGCGTCCCGGCATCGCGCTGGCAGGCGACAGCCATGCGGCGGCGATGCGCAGCGCCGTGGCACGCTACGCAGAAGCGCAGCATAAGCCGCTCTACCAGTTCACTAAAGTCGCCTGTCCGCTGCTGGCGGCGGGCGTTACGCGCGCGCTTTACCAGCAGCCGGCGCACGCCAGCCAGTGCGCGGCGTTCAATGAGGCGGTAATGAAAGAATTATTAAGCGACCGCATCGATGAAGTCGTGATCGCCGCCTCCTGGGCGTCAGGTATCGAAACCCTGCCCGGCGCTGGCTACCGCGATCTCACTCATCCCGACAAGGACAACCTCAGCGCCCTGAACCAGGGCATGGGCGGGGTCATTGCCCAGCTGCGCCAGGCGGGCAAAAAAGTGGTGCTGATTGAGGAGGCGCCATCGCTCGCTCTCGACCCTCTGCGCTACAGCAACAACCGCAATATGCCGCTGCGCCGCGAACTGAGCCAGTGGCTAAGCGACTGGAAACCTCTGCCGACGCAGAACGCGCGCACCAGGCTCTATTCACTGCCGGAAGCGGATTTGACGCGGCTGCTGCGCAGCTATGAGCAGCGCGACGTGCGCGTGGTGTCGTTACAGGAGAATCTTTGCAATCGCAGCGGCTGTCTGGTGACCTGGCAGGGTCTGCCGCTCTATTACGACGATAACCATCTGAGCCCGCAGGGGGTGGAAATTGCGCTGGGCAGCCGCTGGTAGGTGGGCTGACAGAGAAGTCATAACGCTCCGAGCGCCAGAAAGGTTAAGGGGGGCATCGCCCCCCTCTGATTATGCAGTCTTGCGTACCAGCTTATAGCCCGCCAGCAGCAGCACAATCCACACCACACCCACATAGAGCGAAATGCGCGTATCCGGGAAGTAGCCGATCAGCGCGATGATAAAGCCCAGGAACAACACGCCGAACAAAGATGTCCAGATGCCGCCCGGTACGGCAAACCGCAGCTGGCTCGCCGCCTCTTTGCCAATCTTACGGCGGAAGGCGATCTGCGACAGCAGGATCATAATCCACACCCAGACGGTAGCGAAGGTCGCCAGCGAGGCGATAACCAGAAAGACCTTTTCCGGCATCAGGTAGTTGAGATAGACCGCCACCAGCATCGCCGCCATCATCACCACCACCGTTACCCAGGGAATGCCGCGCGCTGAGACCTTCATAAAGACTTTCGGCGCATGGCCCTGCTGCGCCATACCATGCAGCATGCGGCCTACGCCGAACACGTCGCTGTTAATCGCCGACAGCGAGGCCGTCAACACCACGAAATTCAGGATAGAAGCGGCCGCCGCGATCCCCAGATGCTGGAAGGTCAGCACGAAAGGCGAGCCGCTGGTACCGACCTGATTCCACGGATAGATAGACATAATCACAAACAGGGTGCCGACGTAAAACACCAGAATACGCATCGGCACCGAGTTAATCGCGCGCGGAATCGACTGCGCCGGATCTTTGGCTTCGCCAGCGGTGATGCCGATAATTTCGATGCCGCCGTAGGCGAACATCACCATTTGCAGCGACAGCAGCATGCCAACCACGCCGTGTGCAAAGAAGCCGCCGTTGCTCCACAGGTTATGAATGCCTGTCGGCTGGCCGCCGTTGCCGATGCCCCAGAAAATCATGGCGAAACCGGCAATAATCATCACGACAATGGTGGCGACCTTAAAGAAAGAGAACCAGAACTCAACTTCGCCAAAGACCTTCACGCTCATCAGATTGACGGCGCCGATAATCAGCACCACGCTCAGCACCCATATCCAGTGCGGCACGTCCGGGAACCAGACGCCCATATAGATGCCGAAGGCGGTAACGTCGGCAATGGCAACGATCAGGATTTCAAAGCAGTAGGTCCAGCCGGTGATGTAGCCCGCCAGCGGCCCAAGATAATCCTGCGCATAGCGCGAGAAAGAGCTGGCCTGCGGGTTGTTCACCGACATCTCGCCGAGGGCGCGCATGATGATATACGCCACCGCGCCGCCGATAATATAGGCGAGCAGCACGCTTGGTCCCGCCATTTTGATGGCATCCGCCGACCCGTAGAACAGTCCGGTGCCAATCGCCGATCCCAGCGCCATAAAACGGATGTGGCGCGTGCTCAGTCCGCGTTTGAGCTTGTTGGTTTCTTGCATAACAACCTGTACCTGTGAAAAGAAAAACCACGGGCAAGCCCGTGGTCGGAGAAAACAGCAGTGGCGGTTACGAGTGAACGCTAACCTGCTCGCGTCCTTTCACGCGATCCACAATCGCCGCAATCAGCAGCATCACCAGCGCGGGCGGCAGCCAGGCGAGTCCCTGGTCCGCCAGCGGCAGCTGCTGGCAGAACGCGGGCAGCATATCTTTAAAGCTGGTGGTTTTCACCCCGTCGATGATGCCGAAGATCAGGCTGACCAGCATGGTCGGCGCAATCAGGCGGCTGCTCTTGTTCCACCAGTTAAGGGTGAAACTCAGCACAACCAGCACAATGCAAGGCGGATAGATCGCCGTCAGCACCGGAATCGAAATCTGAATCAGATGGCTCAGGCCGAGGTTCGACACCACCATCGAGAACAGACCCAGAATAAAGACCAGTGCTTTATACGACAACGGCAGGTGTTGCGCAAAAAATTCCGCACAGGCGCAGGTCAGGCCGACCGCCGTCACCATGCAGGCGACGAAAATCAGCGCCGCAAGGAAGAAGCTGCCCATGCCGCCGAAGGTCTGCTGCACGTAAGCGTGCAGGATCGCCGCGCCGTTCGCGCTCTGCGCCACCAGCGCGCCGCTGCCGTTGCCGAGCTTAAACAGGCTGAGGTAGACCAGCGTCAGGCCGACGCCTGCGATAAGTCCCGCCATCACGGTGTAGCGCGTCAGCAGGCTGGCGCTCTCAACGCCGCGCGAACGCGCCGCATTGACGATAACGATGCCGAACACCAGCGCGCCAAGGGTATCCATAGTGAGATAACCGTTAACGAAGCCGCTGGAGAAGGCAGCACGCTGATAATCTTCGGTGGCAGGCGCGATGGTACCCGCCGGCCAGATCAGCGCCGCAACGCCGAGCACCGTCAGCGCCACGATTTTCAGCGGCGCAAGGAAGTGGCCCACGGTATCCAGCAGCTTACCCGGATAGAGCGAAATGGCGATCACCAGCGCAAAGTAGATAAGGCTGTAAATGAACAGCGGCAGCGCGCCGTCGCCGGTCAGCGGAGCGATGCCCACTTCAAATGAGACGGTCGCAGTACGCGGCGTGGCGAACAGCGGGCCGACTGCCAGATAGCAGACGGTCGCCAGCACCAGGCCTGCGGCCTTGCCGATAGGTGAACTGAGCGCGTCAATGCCGCCGCCGACGCGCGCCAGCGCGATAACGGTCATGACCGGCAGGCCAACAGCGGTGAGCAGGAAACCAATGGCAGCGGTCCAGACGTGTTCGCCTGACTGAATACCGACCATCGGCGGGAAAATAATGTTACCCGCGCCAACAAACAGGGCGAACGTCATGAAGCCCAGCGCGAGGATATCCTTCGAGGTTAAGCGGTGTGTCATACAACTGTATAGCCTGTTACGAGTGTTGCGGTGGAAGTTGGGTTTCTGTTGTCCCCAAACCGCGCAATGACAACGATTTAGCGCACGATGCCAGAGCATTGTGCTTGCTGTAATCGAATCGCGCAGGTGATTTAAGCTGCTTTTGTTCTGTTCACAAGGGGGATGATGCGACAACGGCCGTTAGTAGAACGTTTATAGCGGAGAAAGGCAATACGGGATCGGAAAACCGGGAGGTTATGGCGGAAAACAGGATAAAAGTAGTGGAAACCGCGGTTATATCACCACAGGGCATCAGATGATGTGCTTATTTTTACCGCAGCGCGTGAGAAATTTCAGCATTGACGCCCGTAGTCATGCACAAAAGGCGCGTATTACGCGCCTGTTTGCACAATTTTACAGCGTTACCACACCTGACCGGCGATATCGACCACCAGGCGGATCTTCGCCCACTGCTGCTCTTCGCTCAGGCTGTTGCCCTCTTCGGTCGAGGCGAAGCCGCACTGCGGGCTAAGGCAGATCTGATCCAGGCTGACAAACTTCGCCGCTTCCTGCAGGCGCGCTTTCACCTGCTCCGGATCTTCCAGCTCGCCGTTTTTAGTGGTCACCAGACCCAGCACCACTTTCTGATGGCCCGGCTTGATAAAGCGCAGTGGCTCAAAGCCGCCGGAGCGCTCGTTATCATACTCCAGGAAGAAAGCGTCGATATTCACGCCGCCGAACAGGATCTCCGCTACCGGCTCATAGCCGCCTTCGGAAATCCAGGTGGAGCGGAAGTTGCCGCGACAGACATGCAGGCCCACGGTCAGATCGGCAGGCTTGCCCTCCAGCACCTTGTTAAGCACGCGGGCATAGGTATGCGCCAACTGCTCAGGCTCGTCGCCGCGCTCGCGGATCTGACGCTTCTGATCTTCCGAACAGAGATAGGCCCAGACGGTATCATCCAGCTGCAGATAGCGGCAGCCCGCATCGTAAAAAGCTTTAATCGCCGTTTTATAGGTTTCGGCCAGATCGTCAAAGTAGTCTGCCAGATCGGGATAAACGGTCTCGTCGATCACCTTACGGCCGCCGCGGAAGTGCAGCACACTCGGGCTGGGAATGGTCATCTTCGGCACCGCATTGCCTGCGATACTTTGCAGGAAACGGAAATGCTGCAGCATCGGGTGATCGCGAAAGCCCAGCTTGCCCACCACACGCACGCCGTGTGCTTTGGTCTGCACGCCGTTAAACTGAATGCCCTGCTCAGCTTCGAACAGCTCAACGCCCTCCAGCCCGCCGAAAAAGTCGAAGTGCCACCAGGCGCGGCGGAATTCACCGTCGGTCACCACCTGCAAACCGTTGGCGATCTGCTTAGTGACGACGTCGCGAATCGCTTCGTCTTCGACACGGGTCAGCTCGGTTTTATCGATCTGCCCAGCGGCATATTGCTCGCGCGCATTTTTAATCGCGGCGGGACGCAGGAAGCTGCCGACGGTATCGGCGCGGAAGGGGGCGGTCTGTACGGTCATCTTCACTCCTGGCACCCTGACCGTTAATTACGGCAGGGAATAATTACGCTAAGTTATGTGCAGCCATCTGGATTGCTAAACGTCTGGAAACAGAGTGACATGAGCGCGGTTCATCTGCAACAGAAGAAATTTCAGCGGTGATGAAAAAAATTCATGTTAGCGTTCACTGCGCCTCAATCGCCGCCAGTGCCTGCGCGCGCTGCGCCGCCGATAACGGCAGATAGCCCGCCTCGCTGACTCGCTGCTGCCCCTGCGGCGAGAGCACCTGATGCAAAAAGGCATTCACCAGCGGCGGCAAGGGTTTGCCAGGGGGTTTATTAACGTAGATATAGAGCGGACGCGCCCAGGGATAGCGCCCGCTGCGAATAGAGTCGGCGTCCGGCGCGACCGCCGCGCCCTGCGCATCGACCACGGCGAGCATCTTCACGCCGCTGAGATGAAAGCCGAAACTGGCGTAGCCGATGCTGCGCGGATTGGCGGCGACCGCCTGTACCACGGCCGCTGAGCCGGGAAACTCCGCCACGTCAGAACGAAAGTCGCCGTTGCACAGCGCCTGCTGTTTAAAGAATCCCCAGGTCCCGGAAGCGGAATTGCGCCCGTAGCGCTGGATTGGTCGGCGCGCCCAGTCGGGCTGGCGCTCGCCCATCACGCCCCAGCGCGTTGGCACCTGAGTCGCGCCGCACAGGCGCGTCACGGAAAAAATAGCGTCCAGCTGGCGCATATCGATCTGCGTCAGCGGGTTGCGCTGATTGACCACCACCACCAGCGCGTCGAGCGCCACCGGTACGGCGAGAGGCGCATAGCCGTAGCGCGCCTGAAAGGTTTGTCGCTCTTCCGCCTGCATGGGACGGCTCATCGGGCCTAGCTGCGCGGCGCCCGCCGCCAGCGCGGTCGGCGCGGTGGAAGAGCCGGAGGCCTGCACCTGCAAATTTACGCCCGGCGCCAGCGCACTGAAATCCTCGCTCCACAGCATCATCAGCGTGCCCAGCGTGTCTGAGCCAACGCTGCTGAGGTTGCCGGTCAGCATTTCGGGCTGCGGCGCCGCCAGCGTTATCGCGGGCATAAAAAGTGAAAGCAACAGCAGCAAGGCGCGCATGAAAGATTCCATTAACGGTTAATGGACGGCATTCTCCTGCAATCCCGCGCTGACGATCAACCTCGACGGCAGCGTAAAGGTAAAACAGGTCTCTTTATCGGGAATGCTGGTGATCTCCAGCCGCGCGTTATGGTGGCTGAGGGCGTGCTTGACGATCGCCAGTCCCAGCCCGCTGCCGCCGGTGGCGCGCGAGCGCGCCTTATCCACGCGGTAGAAGCGCTCCGTCAGGCGCGGCAGATGCTCAGCCGGAATGCCAGGCCCGTTGTCGCACACCTTGAACTGCGCGCCCTGCCGGTTGCGCAGCCAGCTGATGTCGATGCGGGTGCCTTCCGGCGTATGGTTCACCGCGTTATAGACCAGGTTAGAGATGGCGCTGCGCAGCTGATCGTCATCGCCGAGCACCTTGAGATGCGGATCGGTATGAAAATGGATCTCGTGGCGGCCGCTGCTTAACGTCTCCGCTTCGCGCTGCAGCAGATGCAGCATCATCGGCACGTCCACCGTCTCTTTCATATCGATCGCCGGCGCGGCCTCAATACGCGACAGCGTCAGCAGCTGGCGCACCAGGCTGTCCATCCGGCGCGTCTGCTCCTGCATGGTCTGCAGCGCCTTGCCGCGCGAGCGCTCGTTCATTACCGAGTCGTTCATCATCTCCAGATAGCCCTGCAGCACCGTCAGCGGCGTGCGCAGCTCATGGCTGACGTTGGCGAAGAAGTTGCGGCGCGCCCCCTCCAGCTGGTGCATCTGCGTGACGTCACGCGCCACCATCAGCCACTGCCCTTCGCTATAGGGCATAACGCGGAACTCCATATGGTGCTGGTTATTCAGGATTAAGGTGAGCGGCTTATTGAAATCGCGCTGGCGGATGTAGCGGGAGAATTCGGGATAGCGCAGCAGGTTAAGGATGTTCTGCCCGTTATCTTCCGGCCAGCGCAAGCCGAGATGCTGCTGCGCCAGCCCGTTGCACCAGAAAATGGTGCCCTCTTCCGTGGTCAGCACCACCGCGTCGGGCAGCGTCTCGGCGCCGCTGCGAAAGCGCTTAATCAGATTGCCCAGCTCGCGCCGCCGCCGCCGGTTGCGCAGCTGCATCTGATAAAGGCCGTAAAACAGCGGCTCCCAGCTCGCCTGGCCCGTTGGGGGCGTCATGGTACGATCCACCCACAGCCAGTGCGACAGGCGCATCAGATTGTGAAAGTGCCACAGCAGCACCGACAGGGCGCTAATCAGCAGTAGCCAGGGCAGATAACCGAAAATCAGCCCAATAATCAGCGCGGGCAGAGACGCCAGCGCCAGCTCAGAGAGCAATCTCTTCCAGGAGAGTCGTTCCAGCACGGTTAAGACTCCGTTTAGTAGCGGGCGGAGAAACGATACCCCGTACCGCGAACGGTTTGAACCATGCGGTCATGGCCGGAAACTTCCAGCGCCTTACGTAAGCGGCGGATATGCACGTCAACGGTACGATCCTCCACGTACACATTGGTGCCCCAGACGTGGTTCAGCAGCTGTTCGCGGCTGTAGACGCGCTCTGGATGCGTCATAAAGAAGTGCAGCAGTTTATATTCGGTCGGCCCCATTTCCAGCGGCGTCGACTCCGACATCACGCGGTGCGACGAAGGGTCCAGACTCAGGCCCTGCATCTCAATCACCTCTTCCACCGCCATCGGCGAAATACGGCGCATCACCGCCTTGATACGCGCCATCAGCTCTTTCGGCGAGAAAGGCTTGGTGATGTAGTCGTCTGCGCCCACTTCCAGACCGCGTACGCGATCTTCCTCTTCGCCGCGCGCCGTCAGCATCATCACCGGAATATCGCGGGTCAGCGCTTCGCGCTTAAGATGTTTAATAAACTGAATACCGCTGCCGCCCGGCAACATCCAGTCCAGCAGAATCAAATCTGGCCAGGGCTCAATCAGTTTCCCTACCGCGCTGTCATAATCCTCGGCCTCGATGGGCTGGTAGTCGTTCTGCTCCAGAACGAAGCACAACATTTCACGGATAGGGGCTTCATCTTCCACAACCAAAATGCGCTTAGCCATTGTAACTCCTGCTGATGTGACCGCTGTCACCGTTATATGCGGCGCCATTATGCGTCAGATTTATGACACTTTTATGAAAAACATAGCCGCTTAATCAGCGCTTTAACACTGCTTTATGACAGCCGGCGCGGCTTTTTTCGCTTTTGCGCCATAGCCGGTATAATCGTCCGGCAAACCGTTACGGCAAGGAGTTTTATGCGCATCATTCACACCGCGGACTGGCACCTCGGTCAGTTTTTCTATAACAAGAGCCGGGCGGCGGAGCACCAGGCTTTTCTGGAGTGGCTGCTGGCGCGCATTGAAGAGCATCAGGTCGATGCGCTGATCGTCGCGGGCGATCTCTTTGATAGCGGCACGCCGCCAAGCTACGCGCGTGAGCTTTTCAACCGTTTCGTGGTGGCGCTGCAGCCGACCGGCTGTCAGCTGGTGGTGCTGGCGGGCAACCACGACTCGGTCGCCACGCTCAACGAGTCGCGCGCGCTGCTCGCCTGTCTCAATACCCAGGTGATCACCACGCCGCAGGCGGATCATAACCTGCTGCTGCTGCGGGATCGCGCCGGCGAGCCGGGCGCGCTCCTGTGCGCCATTCCCTATCTGCGTCCGCGCGATATTATGCGCAGCCGACCGGGCCAGTCGGGACGCGAGAAGCAGCTCAGCCTGCTGGAAGCGATAGCCGCGCACTACCAGCGCAGCGTCGACGCGGCGCGCGCGCATCCGCTGACGCTGCCGGTGATCGCCACCGGCCACCTCACCACCGTCGGCGTCAGCAAAAGCGATTCGGTGCGCGATATCTATATCGGCACGCTCGACGCTTTTCCCGCGTCAGCTTTTCCCGACGTCGATTACGTGGCGCTCGGCCATATCCATCGCGCCCAGCGCGTCGCCAACAGCGATCATATCCGCTACAGCGGCTCGCCTCTACCGCTCAGCTTCGACGAACTCGGCAGCGAAAAGAGCGTGTTTTTAGTGGAGCTGGATAACGCAGGCTTACAAAGCGTCACGGCGCTGCCGGTACCGCCGTTCCAGCCGATGAAAATGCTGAAAGGCTCGCTGGCGCAGATCGAAGCCCAGCTGGCGCCTTTCGCCGCTTATAAGGGCGAGAAGCCGGTATGGCTCGATATTGAAGTCACCACCGAGGAGTTTCTCAGCGATCTGCAGCGCCGCATCGAAGCGCTGACCGCTGAGCTGCCGGTTGAAGTACTGCTGCTGCGCCGCAGCCGCGAACAGCGTCAGCACAGCCTGGCGCAGCTGAAAAACGAAACCCTGAGCGAGCTAAAGGTGGAAGAGGTGTTCGCCCGCCGCATCGCGCTGGCGGAGGATATTGATGAGACGCGGCAGGCGCGCCTCAGCGCCCTGTTCCGTTCCACCCTCGCATCCCTTGAGGAGAGTGAATGAAGATCCTCACGCTGCGCTTTAAAAACCTTAATGCGCTGAAAGGCGAATGGTTTATCGACTTTCGCGCCGAACCCTTCGCCAGCAACGGTCTGTTCGCCATTACCGGCGCAACAGGCGCAGGCAAAACCACCCTGCTCGACGCCATCTGCCTGGCGCTCTATCACCAGACGCCGCGCCTCGGCGTGCTGTCGCAGACGCAAAACGGGCTGATGACGCGCGACACCGCCGAATGCCTCGCCGAAGTGGAGTTTGAGATCAAAGGCGAAGCCTGGCGCGCCTTCTGGAGCCAGAACCGCGCGCGCGGCGCGGCCGACGGCAAGCTGCAGGCGCCGCGCGTCGAGCTGGCGCGCTGCATCGACGACAAAATCTTCGCGGATAAGGTAAACGATAAACTAAAGCTGATTGAGTCGCTGTCGGGCCTCGATTTTGAACGCTTTACCCGTTCGATGATGCTGTCGCAGGGGCAGTTCGCCGCCTTCCTGAATGCGAAGCCCGGCGAGCGCGCCGAACTGCTGGAAGAGCTGACCGGTACCGAAATCTACGGCCAGATCTCCGTCGCCATCTATGAACGCCACAAGGCGGCGCGGCTGGCGCTGGAGAACCTGCGCAGCCGCGCCGGCACTCTGACGCTGCTCGACGCTGACGCGCGCGACGCGCTGCAACGGCAGCTGGCGACGCTGACCGAAGCGGAGCAGGCGCTTACTCAGCAGAACACGCGCCTGCATCAACAGCATCAGTGGCTGACCCAGGCAGAGCAGCTGGACAGCGATATCCAGGCCGCGCAGGCGGCACTGGACGCGGCGGAGCAGGCCTGGCTCGGCGCGGAAGCGGATCGCCAGCGTCTGGCGCGCAGCGAACCGGCGGAGAAGCTGCGCGATAAGCTTGTCCAGCGCGACAGCCTGCTGCATGAACAGCAATATCTGCAGCAGACGCAGCAGCAGCTGGCGCAGCAGCGTCAGGCCATCGAACAGCAGGCGCAAAGCGACCAGCAGCGCCGTGACGCAGCCCTGGCGACGCGCGACGCGGCGCTGCGCGAGCAACAGGCGCAGGAGATGCTGCTGACGGAACAGGTGATCCCGCTCGATCAGCAGATCGCCGCCCTGCTCGCGCAGGCGCAGCAGCAGCAGCGAGAAGCTGACCAGCAGCAGCAGGCGCTGACGCAAAGCCAGAACGCGCTGCAGCAGGAAACGGCGCAGCGGGAGCAGCTACAGGCCGCGCTGACGCAGCAGCAGCAGTGGCGCGCGGATCAGGGAACGCTGCCGCAGTGGGGCCCTTCGCTGGCGCTGTGGCAGGAGCGCTTCGCCCAGCTGGCGCAGCGGGAAAGCGCGCTGGAATCGCTTCGTGAACAGCAGCGTCAGCAGCAGCAGGCGCTGGCGCAGCGACAGGCGAATATCGCGCAGCTGCAGCAGCAGGCGACGCCGCTGAGCCACGCCGAGCGTCAGGCGGCCGACGCGCTGCAGAGAGCAGAACAGACGCTGGCCGCGTCAGAGCAGACACATCCGCCACAGGCGCTGCTGGCCCGCCAGGCGCAGTTTGAGGCGAGCCGCCCGCACCGCCAGCAGCTGGCGGTGCTGGCCTCGCAGTGGACACCGCTGCAGCAGCATATCTCCGCGCGACAGCAGCGCCTCGCCGCGCTGGAAAAGACGCTGCGGCAGGATGAGGAGACGCTGCAAACGCTGCGCGCGACCTTTGCGCGCGAAAAAGCGGCGCTGGCCGATATCAAAAAAATCTGCGAGCTGGAGCAGCATATCGCCGATCTGTCGGCGTGGCGCGCGCGCCTTGAGCCGGAGCAGCCCTGCCCCCTGTGCGGCTCCTGCCAGCATCCGGCGGTGGATCGCTACGCCGCGCTGGAGCTGAGCGAGAATCAGCGTCGTCTGGCCGAGCAGGAACAGCAGGTCGAGGCGCTGCGCGAACAGGGCATCAAAAAAGGCGAGGCCGTTAAGCAGGCGAAAGCCGAACAGCAGCGACTGCAGGAAGAGCTTGCCGCTGAAACCCAGCAGCTGGACGTGCTAAGCCAGCAGTGGCAGGCATTACAGAGTGAGCTGGCGCTTACATTCGATGCGGGCGACAGCGCCGCGCTGGCCGCCTGGCAGCAGCAGCAAAGCAGCGAAGAACAGGCGCTGCAGCAGCTTGTTCGTCAGCAGGAGGCCGCCGCGCGCCAGCGTCAGCAGGCGAAAGATGAGTACCTGCGACATCAGCAGGCGCTGCAGCAGCATCAGCAGCAGCTTCAACTGGCCCAGCAAACGCTCACTAACCTGCAGGAGAGCGCCACAGCGTTGGCGCAGCGTCTGGAGCAGGAGGAGCGCGAATGGCGGGAGCGCAGCGACGCGCTGCAGCAGGAACTGGCCGGTGCGGGAGTCGCCCTGCCCGATGCCGCGGTGCGCGACGGCTGGCTGCAACAGCAGCAGCAGCGCTGGCGGCGCTGGAATGAGAGCGAGCAGCGGCTCGCCGAACTACAGCCGCAGCTGGCGCGCGCCGAAGCGCAGTGCGCCAGCCTGCAGCAGCGCGTGGAGAGCGAGCGTCAGCGGCTCGAGACCCTGCAACAGCTGCGCGCGCAAACCGAGGCGACGCTGACGCAGCAGCGCGCGGCCCGGCAGGCGCTGTTTGGCGATCGCGACGTCGCTGCGGCGCGGCGACAGGCGCAGGCGCAGCTCCAGCAGCAGGAGGCCGCGCTCTCCGCCGCGCTGGAGGCGCTGCAAAAAACGCAGAGCCAGCTCAGCCAGCTGGCGGGACGCGCGGCGGAACTCGACGCGCAGCAGGCCAAGGTCACTCAGTCGCTGAGCGCGGCGCAGCAGCAGCTCAACGCCGCGCTGGCTGCCGCAGGATTCAGCGATGAGGCCAGCCTGCGCGCCGCGCTGCTTGACGAAGAGGAGGCGCGCGCGCTGCGAAGCCAGATGCAGCAGCTTGAGCAGCAGCGTCACGCCCTGCAGGCCCAGCGGCAGCAGCTGGCGCAGCGTCGGGCGACGCATCAGCAAAGCCAGCCAGAGGAGACGCCGCAGAGCGCCGCCGCGCTGGAGGCGCAGCTTGAGCAGCTGCGTCTGGCGCTGCGCGACAATGCGCGTCAGCAGGGCGAAGCGCAGCAGCAGCTGCAGAGCGATGCGCGCCTGCGCGACCAGCAGCAAAGCCTGATGACCCAGATAGAGGAAGATGAAGCGGCGCTTGAGCAGTGGAGTCAGCTGAATGATTTGATCGGCTCCGCCAGCGGCGATAAGTTCCGCCGCTTCGCGCAGGGACTGACGCTGGATCACCTGGTGGCGCTCGCCAACCGCCAGCTTGATCGGCTACACGGTCGTTATCTGCTGCAGCGCCGCGCCAGCGACGCGCTGGAGCTGGACGTGATCGATACCTGGCAGGCCGACGCCGCGCGCGATACGCGCACGCTTTCCGGCGGCGAAAGTTTTCTGGTCAGCCTTGCGCTGGCGCTGGCGCTTTCAGATTTAGTCAGCGTGAAAACGCGCATAGAATCTTTGTTTCTCGATGAGGGCTTCGGTACGCTGGACGCCGAAACGCTCGACACCGCGCTGGACGCGCTGGACGCGCTCAACGCCAGCGGCAAAACCATCGGCGTTATCAGCCATGTCGAGGCGATGAAAGAGCGCATTCCGGTGCAGATCCGGGTGCGTAAAATTAACGGGCTAGGCTACAGCAAACTGGAGCTGCCCCGCGCTCAGGAGGCGTAATGAAAACAGGCATGGCGCTGCTGTTCGTCAGCGTGCTGCTGGCGGGATGCAGCAGCAAACCGCAAAGCGATCCCGCCTGCGACCGCCACTACTCGGCGGCGCAGTGCAACTATTTACGCGACGTTCAGCAGCAGCTGATGGGCAGCTTTAACAGCACCGTCGCGCCGCGCTATCCGGGGCGAACCTGTCTGGTTTCGGCACACCGCCGCGCCGACGGCGGCTACAGCGTGCTGCGCACCGAAGGCGACGAGGCGCTTTGCCTGCGCGCCTGGCAGCAGGTAAGCAGCGCGCGCAACCTGCCGCTGCCGCCGGTCGGCGTGCCGGAGGACTGGCAGTTCGCCTTCGGCTCAACGCAGTAACGCGTCACGCTTAACCTTTAGCGGCTTAGCGGCCACAGCCAGGCCGCGCCGCGCACCCCGCTTGAATCGCCGTGTTTTGCCTTCAGCACCGGCGTTTCGCACTCCCCGCCAAATACCCACTGCTTCATCAGCGCTGGCACGTTCTGATAGAGACGATCGTTATTGCTCATGCCGCCGCCGAGTACGATCACATCGGGATCCAGCAGGTTTACCACCTGCGCCAGCGACTTCGCCAGCCGGGTTTCGTAGCGGCGCATCGCCTGCTCGGCGATCGGATCCTGCTGCGCGATCAGCCTGACGATCTCCGCGCCCCGCAGCGCCTGCCCGCTCAGCCGCCGGTAATCGGTGGCGAAGCCTGTGCCGGAGACAAAGGTCTCGATACACCCCTTCAGCCCGCAGTAGCATGGTACTTCCTCGCGGTAGCGCAGCTCCTCTTCGTCCATCCACGGCAGCGGGTTGTGTCCCCACTCGCCCGCATTGCCGTTGCCGCCGATGCGCGCCTCGCCGCCGATCGCCACGCCCGCGCCCGATCCGGTGCCGATGATCACCGCGAACACCAGCGGCTGGCCCGCGCCCGCGCCGTCTACCGCCTCAGAAACCGCCAGGCAGTTGGCGTCATTGGCGATGCGCACCTCACGCTGCAGCGCCAGCGCCAGATCGCGATCCAGCGGCTGGCCGTTGAGCCAGGTGGAGTTGGCGTTTTTCACAAGGTGCGTGTATGGCGAAATCGTGCCGGGAATGCCGACGCCGACGCTGCCGGTCTGGCCGGTCTTCGCCTCGGCGAGATGCACCAGGTCGGCAATCGCCTTCACCGTGGCGGCGTAGTCGTCGCGCGGCGTATCCACGCGGTGGCGAAACAGCTCAATTCCCTCATCAGACAGGGCGATCACTTCAACTTTGGTGCCGCCCAAATCAATACCTATACGCACGCGTTATTCCTCATTCTTTGTCAGGGTGAGAGATACATTAGGAGCGGCGTCGGGGAAAGGCAATGAAACCGCTCCGATGTTTCGCTATCATGCGCGCTGACCTCTCGACTTGTGCGCCAGATCGCGCGCCCCGGTAAGGAATTGTGATGTTGTGGTTTAAAAATATGATGGTTTATCGTCTCAATCGGGACATTCCGCTCTCGGCAGACGATATGGAAAAGCAGCTTGAGGCGTACACGTTCTCGCCCTGCGGCAGTCAGGATATGAGTAAAACCGGCTGGGTGTCGCCGATGGGTAACCGCAGCGATGCGCTGACCCATGTGAACAACGGCCAGATTGTGATTTGCGCCCGTAAAGAGGAAAAAATCCTGCCGTCGCCGGTGGTGAAACAGGCGCTGGAGGCGAAGATCAGCAAGCTGGAGGCGGAGCAGAGCCGCAAGCTGAAGAAGACCGAAAAAGATTCTCTGAAAGATGAAGTGCTGCACAGCCTGCTGCCGCGTGCCTTCAGCCGTTTCAGCCAGACCTTTCTCTGGATCGACACCGTTAACAACCTGATTATGGTGGACTGCGCCAGCGCGAAAAAAGCGGAAGATACGCTGGCACTGCTGCGTAAGAGCCTGGGTTCCCTGCCGGTGGTGCCGCTGACCCTGGAAAAACCTATCGAGCTGACGCTCACCGAGTGGGTGCGCTCCGGTGACCTGCCTGCTGGCTTCGCCCTGATGGACGAAGCAGAGCTGAAGGCGCTGCTGGAAGATGGCGGCGTGATCCGCTGCAAAAAGCAGGATCTGGTGTGCGATGAGATCGCCAACCATATCGAAGCGGGCAAAATGGTGACCAAACTGGCGCTCGACTGGCAGGAGCGCATTCAGTTCGTGCTGGCGGATGACGGTTCGGTGAAGCGCCTGAAATTCAGCGATACGCTGCGCGAGCAGAATGATGATATCGACCGCGAAGATTTCGCTCAGCGTTTCGACGCCGATTTTATCCTGATGACCAGCGAGCTTGCCGCGCTTACCAGCAATCTGGTGGAAGCGCTGGGTGGCGAAGCGCAACGCTAAAAAGAAAGGGCCGCGTTGCGGCCCTTTTTTTAGTCTTTCAGATAGCGGCAGAGATAGGAGCTCGGCTCGCCCACCTGCAGATGAAACTCGCTGTGGCCCGGCACGTTAAATACCGAACCCGCTTCAAACCATTGCCACTCGGTCTCGCCCGGCAGCAGCACCTTCAGCGATCCGCTCACTACCGTCATCTCTTCCGGCTGCGCCGTACCAAAGGTGTATTCCCCTTCCGCCATCACGCCGACGCTGGCACGACCGGTGCTCGCACTGTCGAAACCAATAGATTTCACTTTTCCGTCAAAATACTCACTTACATTGAGCATGTTACTTCCTCACAGCACATTAAGGTGTCTGGCAGTGTAGAGCGGAACTCGCTGATCTGTCACGCGAATTGCAGCTTCGCCTCTGGGTTTGTGATCGCGCGGGGATTAGACAATAAGCTCCGCGGCCAGTTTAGCCACCAGCACGTTAGAGAGCAGCACCGGAATGCCGAGCAGCTTCTGCAAAAAGTCGCGATGCGTCTGGTTATAGCCGATGCAGTCCAGCACCACGACATCCGCTCCCTGCTCCTGCAGCGAGAGCGCGGCGTCGGTGAGCTTCTCATTATCAGGGATATAGGGGCTGGCGACGGCGAAACAGGGGCGATGCTTCAGATTGCGCCACTTATTCGCCTGCTGTTGGATCTGCTCCTCCACCGGCACCACGATGCCAACCTGATGGTCATGCACGATAGCGGAAACCAGCGGCGGGATAATGCGGTCTGGCTCCAGCAGCAGCGCGCTTTTGGTCTTCAGCGCGCCGAACTCGCCGGTGCAGAGCAGCAGGATGGTGTCGTAGCCCTCCGCTTCCAGCGCGTCGATTTTCGCCTGCAGTCCCTGCTCTACTTTTGCCGTGGCCAGCCGCGCCTGCGCGCCGTACTGCAAACGCGACACCAGCACGCCGTCATGCTCGTCAGGCGCGAAGCGCGCGACGATCTCCGCCTCGCTCAGCCCGTCCAGCAGGCCAACATGGTCGGTATGCTCGCTCGGTAAAAACTCTGTCAGCAGCGGCATGATATCGCTGCGCGGCGACTGACCAATGGTCAGCGTAACCAGGGATTTCGTCATCGTTAGTCTCGTTTACGCAGATGGCTCAAACTACCATACAACGCCAGCAAACGGCTATATTCGTCCGCGTCGTAGAAATGGCAGGTCTCACGGCCAAACTCCTTCGCCACTTCCACTGCAAACTTCGCCGCCGCCGCGATATCCACTTCATGGCTCGCGCCGGTGCCGCAGCCCGGCACTACCGACTCGGCGGTGATCGCCACGCCCACAACCGGCACATCGGTCGCGGTAGAGGGTTGCAGAATGCTGTTCAGGTGATAAATGCCGTTGCCGTAAGGGGTAATGTCCTGGGTGGTAATCGGGAAGGTCACCGCCGGACGGCCGGTGGTCATCTCCATAATGCGCAGCAGATCCTCCGACACGCGCAGGATATAACCCTCTTTTACCGTAGGCGAAAGCGCGAACCCTTTGTGATTGATAATGCGGTTGCCTTTGGTGGTATCAATCGACAGGATAGCGTCCACCTCCTGCACCACTTCATTGTCGTTCATGGTGACATCGTCGATGGGCGAATCCATAAAATCCACCGGCTCGTGCGGACGCGTCGGCGCATCCGGGCAGATATGGGTGGTCACAATAACGTCGCCCGCCAGCACGTCGCCTTTGGTCTGCATCAGCGCCAGCTTCAGCGCGCTGGTCACCGCTGCGACGGCGCCATCGGCGTCGGAAACCATACCGATACGCGTCGGGCGCGCGCCGATGCCGCCCAGGCGGCCGATAATGCCCAGCGTCGGCGCGCTGCCGCCGCTGGCTTTGCCTTGCGCGCCCGGAATGTCGATGCGAACGAAATCGGTGCGCCCTTTCGGCCCGCTGACGCGTTTATAGCTGGCCTTAACGCCGGGAAAGGCGCTAAAGAGATCCACCACCTGCTGACCATCAACGAAAGCGCTGTCGAATAACTCAAAGACCTGTAATGTCTGATGCAGACTCATGGGATTCCTTAATTATTTTTTTCCGCTGGCAAACAGCGAGTTAAAGAAGCTGTAGAGAGCGTCGCCGGCGATAAAGCCTGCCGCCATCACCTCCATCGGCGAGCGGCCGCGTTCGCCCCATACGCGAATAATGACGATGCGCAGCGCAATACCCACCACGACTGCCCAGCCGGCCATCGCGTTATTGATCAGCAAGCCGGTAGCGAGCAGTACGCCGAGCTGGCGCTTAGGCCCGCCGATCAGCTGAATAATGGCCCCTGGAATCGCCCACATCAGCAGGCTGCCGGCGATACCCGGCTCTGCGCCCGCCTGGATGGTTTTAGCGTAGACGCGCGCAACGGGCGGCAGCAGGTTTTCCGCAAAGAACAGGTTGTGCGCGTACCAGACGACGGGAATCGAGACCAGAAAGGCGATCATTGCGGCGATCAGCTGAATGCGGCGGCCCCACAGCTCCTGCTGCAGATCCGCGCCGTTGCCGCGCAGAATAAAGCCCGCTTTAAGGTCATAGCCCATATCGGCAAAGGCGGGGCCGGTCGCCGCGGTGAAGCCGCACAGCAGGCAGAGCGCCAGCGGCGGAAAGCCAAGCAGAATGCCAACGATCAGCGTAATAAGCGCCACGGCGAATGCCGGGAACCAGCCGGAGTGCATCGCGGCGATGCCGACGATCAGCTCATGCACAAAAGCGGCGAAGGCGGCGTAAATCACAAACAGCAGCAGCATCGGAATGCTCATCTCGCTCCACAGCCCGCCTGCCAGCGCCAGCAGCGCCGAAATAATTAAATAGCCCGCGCCGCCGAGGCCAAGCGCGCGCCTGACCTCATTGCCGCCGCGACTCACTTTCTGCTCGTCGTTGCGGCGGCTGCGGATCACCATCACGACCTGAATCAGCGCCACCAGCCCTGCGCCGACCATCACGCCATGTGGCAGGTAGAGCGCGTTAATATCGATGCCGGCAACCGGTTGCGCATAGGCGCGCACCAGAAAGCCCAGCCCGAGCATACCGAGCGCCCAGATATTGCCGATAAAAGCGGTGCCGAATGCGGACATCGGGATTTTGAGCATCGAACCGACGATACCACCAACGATGCCCGCCACCAGCAGCCAGGCCTGACGTCCGCCTCTGTCGCCCGCTTTGATCGCCTCTGCGGCGGCCACGCCCGGCGGCCAGGCGTTGCTGGCGGGAAACACGCGGGTATCGAACAGACGATAGAGCAGGTAGGCGTCCAGCAGCATCGCCGCACTGACGCCGCAAAACATCGGCAATACCAGCTGCGGCTGGCCCAGTGCCCAGGGTACGGCAATCGGCATTAATAAGCTGTTCGCCGCGCCGAAGGTGGCGGAAGAAATAGCGGTTTGTGCGAGGTTCTGAATTTCAATCGAGCGGTAGCGGCGAAACGCCTGCAGCGGAATACGCGCCAGCAGCATGGCAAATAACGCGCCGATAATAGAGGTGTTCGGCGTTACGCCGATGGTGGTAATAAGCTGCACGCCAATAATCGCGCCTGCAACTGACAAAGCGATTAATACTATCGCCACGCCAGCCTGTTTTACTGGATTAACCTTCTCCATATTGTCCCCGTCAGGAATGCCGGTAGAAATGAATGGACGCTTCGCGAGCCTGAATCAGGCTCGCTTACGTCGTTTTTTTATTTCGTCCGTGAGTGTGAATAAACAGGCCCGAAGGCCTGGCTTTTTCCCGGTGTGGCGAAAGTATTGCGCCGATAAAAAATGAATTCAGAGTGGCGTTGCGCCATATTTCTCGGCCAGATCGCTGGCCGTTATGCGTAATTCTTCCAGCAGCGCAGACGGATAGCCCGGCGCATTTTCTTGCGATAAAAATGAAAGGCAAAGCGCCACCGTATCGCCATGATATTTGTTATGCAGCGCGACAGAGATTGAACTGATGCCGGGCAAGGTTTCGTTGCGCGCCAGTGACCAGTTCTGGCGGCGGATCTCTGTCAGCTGCGCGCAAAGCGCATCCAGCGTTTGCGGTGAATTGGGCGGCAGCGTCTCCCAGGCATCGTGGTAGCGCTGGCGCACCTCATCTTCGCTCAACTGCGCCAGCAGCACGCGGCCGGTGGAGGTCGCGGCCGCGGGCATGCGGCTTCCCGGCGGCGTCACCAGTTGGGTAAAATGACGTCCATGAAACATACGCATCACCACCAGATCGCGCCCGTCGAGGCGCGAGATATAGCCAATACTGCCGGTTTTATCCGCCAGCCGCGCCATTGCGGGCGAGGCGCTGTCCACCAGCGGCGCGGAGAGATAGTGCCCGGCGACCGACAGCAGCACGCGGCCAATATGAAAACAACGGCTCTCTGCGTCGCGCTCCAGCATTCCCTGACTTTCCATCGTGGCAAGCAGTCGCGATACGGTGCTTTTCGGCAGCCGCAGCGCCTCGACGACATCGGTAAACGTCAGCCCAGGGTTCCCCTGCGATACGCCTTTTTGCTGAAACAGCTTAAGCACCGCGGCAGCGTTTTCGAGTGTGGTCATATTGCCAGTTTCACTATATGGAACTCAGTTCCTGTATCGATGCCCTAAAACTAAAGCGCGATGGAATAGGGGTCAAGCGACAATTTAAGCGAGGGGAAATATGGCGCAGTCAAATAACAGGGTGAGAAGCAAAGGGAAATGATTTTATAGGGCAGTTACGAGAAATAGCAGAATGGATGGGATATTTACTGCTCAGATGCAGGGAATAACAGCAAATACAGACGCAGGAGAAATAAAATGAAGGCTGGCGTCCCTGCCAGAGAGATTGCCCTATTCTTTTTCCACATCCTCATAACGGACTTTGGCATCCTGCGCTTCAGCTTCCGTAGTATGTTCGCTAATTAAAGTATTGGGCGATGGATGATCGGCACGTAACTCCCATGACTTTACGGTGCTGCCCGGCGGCCCCTTCTCAACGGTGACGACGCGGGCTTCACGTGGATAAGGTGGTCTGGTTGGCATATTCAATCCCTCCTGGCTGATCGTATTCCACACGACGAGACGATTCCCGTCAGAGAATCAGTATAGCCAGGCTACGCTACCCAGGCGGGAAAGCGGGAAGAATCTGAGGAAAAAGCGTAACAATTAGCTGGCGCGCGCCAGCGACAGTGACTGCAGAATCGCCTCAATAACGCGATCGGGGGCCTGCATGGCGTTGACTTCATGATGTGCGGCGTCGCGATAAAGGTGCGCGCGCTCGCGCAAAATATCGCCCATCTCTTCGGCAATGGGACGGCCGGTCAGCGTGGGTCGCTGCGCCGCTTCCGGCTGGCTCTCCAGCCGCTGCGCCAGAATATGCGACGGCGCGCTGAGCCAGATCACCCGCCCCTGCTCGCGCATAAAGCGACGATTATGCTCCGCCAGCACCATGCCGCCGCCGGTGGCGATAACGGTCGCTGGCGCGCTAACCGCCTTCAGCGACTCAGTTTCCCGCGCGCGAAAGCCTTCCCATCCCTCTTGCGCCACAATCTGGGCGACGCTGCGCTGCGTGCTGAGCTGAAGATGATGGTCGGTATCGCGAAAGGCGTAGCCCAGCGCGCGTGATAAGGCTTCGCCTACCGTGGTTTTGCCGCAGCCGCGCGCGCCGATCAGATAAATGGGTAAAGACATCGGGCAGTTCCTCCGCCGTTGCAGGCCGTATAACGCGGCGTATCGCTTAATAATGCGACGCATAATAACTGGAAACCGCTATAGCCTCCACCCGCGAAGCAGGAAATGCGCATCCTTTTATCACTTTCACAAAGATTTCATTAAAATTTAGCGGGTTAACCATGCGTATTTCGTGCAGATCGGGGAAGATCAAGCGGCGGCAACATTTGCTTACCTGGCGGATTTTACTTTGTCGCATCTCGCCCCCATATACTTATTAAGTCGTAACAGGAGAGCCCTCATGTATAGCCAGGAACACCAATTGATTGAAGGTCTGTTCAGCCGACTGAAACAGGCCGAGAGCCAGACCGGCCCCCGCGACGCGGCGGCGGAACAGCTGATTAAAGAGCATCTGCAGCAGCAGCCCGGCGCGCCCTACTATATGGCGCAGGCGATCCTGATTCAGGAAGCTGCGATGAAGAAACTCAACGAGCGCATCACCGAGCTGGAAAGCCGTCTGGCGCAGCAGCAGCAACAGCCGCAGCAGCAGAGCAGCGGCGGATTTCTGTCGAGCCTGTTCGGCGGTTCGCGGCAACAGCCCTCTGCGCCGCAGCAGCAACAGCCCGTCTGGAACAGCGCGCCGCAGCAACAGCAGCCCGCATGGAACAACGCGCAGCAGCCGCCGCAGTATAACAACGCCCCGGCCGCTCCGGCGCGCGGCACCGGTTTTCTTGGCGGCGCGCTGCAAACAGCGGTCGGCGTCGCAGGCGGCGTAGTGGCAGCGAATATGCTGACCAGCCTGTTCCATCACTCGCAGCCGGAAGAGATCGTCAATATTATCAACGAACCGCCATTGCCGCAGGTGGATGAGAATCTCGACACCTTTAACAGCGGCGGAAATGGTTTCCTCGACCAGAACAACGGCTGGGATAACAACTACGCGGACAATAACGACTTCAACGACGTCGGCAACGACAGCTTTGACGACTTTAACGACGACGACGACAGTTTCGTCTGACGTTAACGCTGGCGCTGCGTAAGCCAGCTGTCGAGCGCATTAGCGAACTGCTGGCGGTCTCGCGGACTCATGGCCGCCGGGCCGCCAGTTTGCACGCCGCTGGCGCGCATCGTATCCATAAAGTCGCGCATGGTTAGCTTTTCGCGGATAGTGGCGTGCGAATAGCGCTCGCCGCGCGGATTGAGCGCCTCGCCCCCTTTTTCCAGCACTTCCGCCGCCAGCGGGATATCGGCGGTTATCACCAGATCGCCTTTCTCCACCCGCTTTACGATCTCATTATCCGCTACGTCAAAGCCGGCGGGCACGCGCAGCGTTTTTAGCCAGGGCGACGGCGGAACGCGCAGCGACTGATTGGCGACAAAGGTCACCTGCGTTTTGGTACGGTCCGCCGCGCGGTAGAGCACCTCTTTAATGACGTTGGGGCAGGCGTCGGCATCAACCCAGATAACCATCTTCTTTCCTTACTCTTTGGGAATAATGGAGATCTTGCCGGTCTTCTCCAGAATGGCAAACTTTATTTGGTCCAGCCGCTCCAGCCCCTGCGAGCTGCGCGCGCTTTGCAGAATATCCTCTTCGTCTACGCCCGCGCGTTTCGCCCGCTGGCGCAGCAGCTTGCCCTCCTCCACCAGAATCAGCGAGGAGCCGTCGATCAGCCGCTCGACGCGCGGAAAGCGGGTTTTCATGGTGCCGAACAAAATATCGATGACGATAAGCGTTACGATAGTCAGTCCGGCGCCCGTGACGGAAAAGTCATCGCCGAGCAGCGCCTGCTGCGTCGCCTCACTGATAATCAGCAGCAGAATCAGGTCGAACGAGGTCATCTCCATTAGCGTGCGCCGTCCGGCGATTTTAAACACCACCATCAACAGCAGGTACATGCTGGCTGCGCGCAAAACCGTTTCCATATGGATCTCCTAAGGATAAACAAACTGACTAAACTGCACCTCTGACGTCTCGTCGAGCGTGACAGTAAGCCGATAGCTGCCAAAGTTCTGCGCCTGCGTGCCGATCCAGACCGTGGCCTCCTGCTGATCGGCGCGCCGCTTCCAGCGCAGCACCAGACTGTCGCCGGTACTCCAGGCGTCGTCCGGCTGCGGCTGGAGCGTTTGCAGCTGAATATCGTCCAGCTGCGGGCCGCGCAGCCGCACCTGGTAATAATCGCCGCGCAGCTGCTTTAAGTGCAGCGTCATATCCATGTTGCTTTCCCGCCGCCCGAAGCGTTCATACTCTACGCTCAGCCGTTTATCCGCGCTGCTGGCGCTCTGATTGCTCAGCCATCCTTTTGAAAAAAGACCTGCCGCGCCGGCAAAGACGATCAGCAGCAGCAGCGCGAAACCCGCATGCTGGATCCGCCACTCAATACGCTGCCACGGCATATTCTCTTTAACCGGGTAATGCCGACTTTCATTTTCATTATCTGCCATGCGCTGTTCTCCTTGCTGACTTGTTATTAATCCTGGCTGAAGTAAGCTAACACGTTAAGATTTTCGAACTTTCTTAAGGATACGGCGATGCTGGAGAAGAAAATTGGGTTTATCGGCGGCGGCAATATGGCTAAAGCCATTATCGGCGGACTGGTGAAAAGCGGCCAGGTTGCGCCGTCGAATATCTGGGTTTTTGACCGCAAAGCGGAGACTAACCAGGCGCTGGCGCGCGAACACGGCATCCATGCCGCAGAGAGCGCCGAGGCGCTGGCGCGCGAGGTGGATATTCTGTTCGGCGCGGTAAAACCCAATGTCATTCTGAAGGTGCTGAAAGATCTGGCGAACCAGCTGAAAAAAGAGGCGCTGGTGGTCTCTATCGCGGCGGGCGTAACGCTCGACTCGCTGGCGACGGTGCTGGGCCACGACCGCAAAATCGTCCGCGTCATGCCTAATACGCCAGCGCTGGTCAACGAAGGCATGACCTCCGTTACCCCTAATGTGCTGGTTGAGCAGGCGGAGATCGACGAAGTGGTGTCGATTTTTGAGAGCTTCGGCAAAGCGGCCGTGGTCAGCGAGTATCTGATCCACTCGGTGGTTGGCGTCAGCGGCTCCGCGCCGGCTTACGTATTTATGTTTATCGAGGCGATGGCAGATGCTGCTGTGCTCGGCGGCATGCCGCGCGCCCAGGCCTACCAGTTCGCTGCGCAGGCGGTAAAAGGCTCGGCGCAGATGGTACTGGAGACAGGAAAACACCCAGCCGAGCTGAAAGATATGGTCTGCTCGCCTGGCGGCACCACTATCGAAGCGGTGAAGGTGCTGGAAGAGAAAGGCTTTCGCGCCGCCGTAATGGAAGCGATGCAGCAGTGCATGGCGAAGTCTGAAGCGCTAAGCAAGAAATAGTATGCCGGGCGGAGCCGCAAACCGGCTCCGCCCGCTGTCGCTACGCCTGCTGTCGGCTTTCCACCACCGCCAGCGCCTGCCCCATCGTCATCGGCTGCTGCATCTCCAGCACCAGCGCCGCCGTCAGCGTGTACATGCCGCAGGAAAAGACCGCCGCCAGCTTCCCCTGCTGACCATAGAGCGCAATAAACTTTTTCTCCTCCAGCGAGCCAATCAAACGGTACTCATCCCACTCTTGCGCATGGCCAAGATACTCGTAGCGCGTGCCGAAGTGCGTGGTCCAGAAAAAGGGCACGCGATCGTACATGACGCGCTTGTCCAGCATGTTAAAAGCGGCGATGCGCCCCTGCTGATGCGCGACACGATAGTGCTCGATGCGCAGCGGCCCCTGCGGCGTCAGATAGCTGGCGATATCCCCTGCCACCCAGACGTTCTCCGTGACGCGCAGCTGGCTGTCGGCAAGCAGGCTGCCATCCTCTCGCAGCGGCAGATCGTGAATAAAACCGGTAGCGGGCCGGATGCCGGTCGCCAGCAGCACCACGTCCGCTTTGATGCGTTGGCCATCCTGCATACGCAGCCCGGTCACGTGATGTTCTCCCTCCAGCTCCGCCGGATCGCCATCCACAAAGTGTACGCCGTTGCTGCCATGCAGATCGCGGAAATAGCGCCCCACCTGCTCGCCGAACTGGCGCGCAAACGGCAGCGGATGCCGCGCCACCACGCTGACTTCGATATCGCGGTTGCGCAGCGCCGACGCCATCTCCATACCGATAAAGCTGTTGCCGATAATCACCAGCTGCTGGCTCTGATCGACCTCTTGCAGCAGCGCGTCAGCCTGATCCCGCGAACGCAGCAGATGCACACCCGCCAGATCGCTGCCCGGCAGATCGGGACGCTGCGGCGCGCCGCCGGAGGCGATAAGCAATTTGTCGTAAAAGAGTGACGCGCCGTCAGCGAAGTGGATACGCTGTTCACGCGTGTCGAGACGTGACACCTCGCCCTGCACGCGATCCACATGCTGCAAAATGTCCTCTTTTAAAATGCGCGGCACATCCTTGATATCCATCTTGCCAGAGGGCACAAATTTGGTCAGCGCGGTGCGGTCGTAAGGCGCATCCGGCTCACGCTCCACCAGCACCACCTTGCCTTTAAACCCTTCGCGGCGTAGCGTCCAGATCGCCGCGCTGCCCGCCGCGCCGCCGCCGAGGACAGCATACACCGGCGCCTCGCCGCCGCTGCCGATGGGCGTCGCCGATGACATGGCTTTAGGATTGACCTGCACAATGCCATTCTCGACGCGAAGCGGAAACTGTTTAAGATCGGCCAGCGCCAGCGGCTCGCACATATGGCCATCTTCCAGCGCAAACACGGCTTTATGCCAGGGGCAGATCAGCTTATCGCCGCACATAGCGCCCTGCTCCAGCGGCGCGCCTGCGTGGGGGCATTTGGCCTGATAAGCGCGCACTTTATCTCCGTCACGCACCAGCAGGATATCGGTGTCGGCAATTTTCGTTTTGGTCGGCTGGCGTTCAGGCAGGTCCTTTAAGGCGATAACGGGCTGGTAATTCATGACATGGCTCCTTCTTTGTCGTTATTAATAGATACGCCGCTTGCGGGCGCGGCTAATCCCCTACAAAAAGTAAGTGTGGCAAAGGAAAGCGGGAGCCTGAGTCTGAAAATAAAAAAAGCGGTTAACTCCTTGTTAAGCCGCCTGTTTAAAGTTTTAGCAAGTGTGAATATTAAAAGAAGAGGCTGGGAATAATAATCAGGGCGAATATCGCAACGATCAGGCCATGTTTTACCCAGTAGTAGAGTTTACGGTTGCGCTTCTTCAGGTTCTGACCCGCATTGCGCAGCGCATAGACATACTTAAAGATGCGGTTGATAAAGCCGGTGCGGTCGTTTTCATCATTGGGCGAGGCGGCCGCCGACATCAGTGAACTGCCGACCCAGTGATTCACCGCCTGCGCCCAGTGCCATTTCATTGGCCGCTCGATGTCGCAAAACAGGATAATGCGCGTCTGCTCACTCTCGTTTTGCGCCCAGTGCACATAGGTTTCGTCAAAAATCACCGCCTCGCCGTCGCGCCAGCTATGGCGCTGGCCATCAACCTCGATAAAGCAGCGATCGTCATTCGGCGTTTGCAGGCCAAGATGGTAGCGCACCGATCCGGCATAGGGATCGCGGTGTTTGCCCAGGTGGCTGCCCGCCGGCAGTTCGGCGAACATTGCCGCCTTCACGGAGGGAATACGGCTGACCAGTTCGGTCGTGACCGGGCAGAGTTCGCGCGCCGAAGGATGCGCATCGCTGTACCACTTGAGGTAAAAACGCTTCCAGCCGCGTTTAAAAAAGGTGTTAAAGCCGGCGTCGTTGTTTGTCTGTGCCGCCTTAATATGATCCTGCAGGCGCAGCGCCTCTTCACGGATCACCTGCCAGTTGTCGGTGAGCTGACGCAGTTCGGGAAAATCGTCTACTGGAAAAAAGGGCTGTTTTGCCGGCAGCGTTGAAAAGCCGGTCATAAACATATTTATCGGTGCCATAAAAGTGGAGTGATCGAAAAGCTGGCGCGATAAGGTCTGTTTTTCTATACCGCGAGAATGGGCATAAAAAACGCTCAGCAGAAAGACGCCAATAATAATAGCCGCGACCATACAACGGGTTCCTTATGTTGCACTTGTGACAGGTTCGATTGCGCTAAACGCAATGAAATTAAGAGGAAATAATATTTAGATAAATTTTTATTTAACGTTTTTGCAACGCGTGCGGCGAGCGGCGTCTTTATTAAACGCAGGTTAAACGGCGTGGGCGAAGAGACGATCACGGCCGCGGCGCGGCCGTGTAAAACAGAGGAGGATCAGGCTTTTTTCAGGCAGCTGCTCATAAAGGTTTTACGGGCGTCGCCGCTGAGCTTTTTATTACCCGCTTCGGTATTACAGCTTTTCATTTTTATCTGCTGCGGCGACATGCTGGACATCTTGCTCTCTTTTTTCAGGCACTCGCTCATAAAAGATTTACGCGCGTCGCCCTTCAGGTTTTGCGAAGTGGCGTGCTGATTGCACTGGGTCATTTTTTGCTGCTGCGCCGTTTTTTCGGCGGCATGCACCGCGCCGACGCCGCTGGTCAGCAAACCTGCCATCACTACTGCCGCTAAATGCAACTTCATGGTTGGGACTCCACAATGAACAATCCGTTAATTCTGGCACGAGGAAAACAGCGCGATGAAACTTTGCGCGATTTTGCAGCCTCGATCGCACAGCCGGGTTATAAGGATCAGACGCGAGGATGGTTAAGTAATTTGTCCAGATAGTTACGCAACAGAAGTGCATCTTCACTCGTGGTGTCGGCATTCGCATTCTGCATGGCGTTATCGATGCCTGCAGCGATAGCGTGCTGCTGTTCCGGCTCAAGCTTACGCAGCATTGCCGTCACGACAATCTCCAGTGCCTCAACCTGAGCCACCAGTTCCTTAGACTCTGCTTCTTTAGCCGCCAGCTTTACCAGTAATTCAGCGATAAGGTTCTTCATGCCCTTGTCTCACAGGTTAATAAAAGCAGACGTTATCATTCGCTAAAATAAAAACATAGCGCTTTCAGCCGATTTTCCTCGGCTGCTTATCATCACTTTTATTAAAACAGGGGCTAAACGAATTTTAAGAAACGGGCGAAACGTTTTACGGCTAATTAAGCGAGACGTAAATCGTTTCAGCCCTAAATAAAGCGGATGCTATGCGGGATTAACGCGGGCCAGCGAAACCGTGACCCGGCCCGCCCCAACCGCCGCCGCCAGGGCCACCGCCACCACCGCCGCCGCCCGGGGGCGGGAAAAGACAACCGCTCAGCGCGGTAACCAGCGCCACGACCGCGGCAATTTTAGCAATACGTACCATAACAACCTCAGGATAGATGAAAACGGGCTGAGTGTATGAGTGCCCGGACAGGGCGACAAGAGAGAATACTCTTACTCAGCGCGGTATTAACCATTGCATACCAGGCTTAACAATTTGCTGGCACGAAAGTGACACAAAAATCATATCCGGCCCCTTTCCGACGCAGAGTGACGTAAAACATTGAGCACAGTATTCAACCGACGCGCTTTACAGCAAACGGGAAAAGCCTCATTGTGAGCGCAATACATTTATGAGGATTCTGTCATGCCTGCTTCGCCGATTTCGCTGAGTGACATCCTGGCCCGCCGCGACTGGGAGAACCCGGTCGTTACCAGCCTTAAGCGCCTCGACGCCCATCCCCCCTTCGCCAGCTGGCGCAGTGAAACGGCGGCGCGCGACGAACAGCCGTCATCCGCGCTACGTAGTCTGAATGGCCTGTGGGGCTTCAGCTACTTTAGCAGCCCTGAAGCGGTGCCGCACAGCTGGCTGCTGCAGGATCTGCCTGATACCGCTTCCCTGCCGGTGCCCTCAAACTGGCAGATGCATGGTTATGACGCACCTGTTTATACCAACGTTCAGTATCCGATCCCGATGACTCCGCCCTGCGTGCCGCGTGAGAACCCGACAGGCTGTTACTCGCTCACATTCACTATTGACGAGAGCTGGCCTGAGGCGGGGCAAACGCGCATTATTTTTGATGGCGTCAGCTCCGCTTTTTATCTCTGGTGCAACGGTCAGTGGATAGGCTATTCGCAGGACAGCCGTCTGCCGGCTGAATTTGACCTCAGCGCGGCGCTGGTGCGCGGCGTTAACCGCATTGCGGTGATGGTGCTGCGCTGGAGCGACGGCACCTGGCTGGAAGATCAGGATATGTGGCGCATGAGCGGCATCTTCCGCGACGTCTCGCTGCTGCATAAACCGGAAACGCATCTTGCTGACGTTCAGCTGGAGACGCTGCTCAGCCCGGAGTATCGCAGCGCTGACCTGCTGGCGCGCGTGCGCGTAACCGCACAGGACACCGCCCTGCGCTTGCGGCTGACGCTGTGGCGGGATGGCGCGCAGGTGGGCGTTATCGAGCAGCCGCTCGGCAGCGCCATAATTGACGAACGCGGCCACTATGGCGATCGCGCCGAACTGCGGCTGCGCGTTGACGCGCCCGCGCTGTGGAGCACCGAAATCCCGACCCTCTATCGCGCCACGCTGGCGCTGCTCGATGCGCAAGGCGAGGTGGTTGAGGTTGAGGCGTATGATGTCGGCTTCCGCCGCGTCGCTATTGAAAACGGTTTGCTCTGCCTGAACGGGCAGCCGCTGCTGATACGCGGGGTAAACCGCCACGAGCATCATCCAGAGAAAGGCCAGGTTGTGGATGAGGCGCTGATGCGGCGCGACATCGAACTGATGAAGCAGCATAACTTTAACGCGGTGCGCTGCTCGCACTATCCTGACCATCCCCTCTGGTATCGCCTGTGCGACCGCTACGGCCTTTACGTGGTCGATGAAGCCAATATTGAAACCCACGGCATGCAGCCAATGAGCCGTCTGGCGGACGATCCGCGCTGGTTCGCCGCCTTTAGCGAGCGCGTGACGCGTATGGTGCAGCGCGATCGCAACCACTGCAGCATTATTATCTGGTCGCTGGGCAATGAGTCGGGACACGGCAGCACGCACGATGCGCTCTATCGCTGGGTGAAAAGCGCCGATCCAACCCGCCCTGTGCAGTATGAAGGCGGGGGCGCCAACAGCGCGGCGACCGATATTCTTTGTCCGATGTATGCCCGCGTCGATGAAGATCAGCCCTTCCCCGCCGTACCGAAATGGTCGCTGAAAAAGTGGATCGGCCTGCCGGGCGAAAACCGCCCGCTGATCCTGTGTGAATATGCGCACGCCATGGGCAACAGCCTGGGCGGCTTTGCAAAATACTGGCAGGCGTTTCGCCAGTTTCCACGTCTGCAGGGCGGCTTCGTCTGGGACTGGGTCGATCAAAGCCTGACGCGCTATGACGAAAACGGGCTGGCCTGGCAGGCCTACGGCGGCGATTTCGGCGACAAACCCAACGACCGACAGTTCTGCATGAACGGCCTGGTATTTGCTGACCGCACGCCGCATCCGGCGCTGTTCGAAGCACAGCGCGCGCAGCAGTTTTTCCACTTTGCGCCAGATGCCGGCGATCCCTGGAACTTTACCGTCAGCAGCGACTACCTGTTTCGCCGCAGCGATAACGAGCTGCTGCGCTGGCGTATCGAGCAGCAGGGCGAAGTAGTGGCGCAGGGCGAAGTCACGCTGGATATTTCGCCGCAGGGCGCGCAGCGTATTAGCGTCCCGCCACCGGAAAACCTGACGGGCGAGTGCTGGCTGAATGTCGCCGTACATCAGCGCGCAGCAACGTCCTGGTCCGAAGCTGACTGGCGCGTCGCCTGGCACCAGTGGCCGCTGCCCGCCGCGCTGGCGCTGCCAGTGCTGCCAGCAGCAGGCGAGCCGCCAACGCTCAACGTCGATGAGGACACTATCGCCGTGGCGCACCGCGGTCAGCGCTGGCACTTTAACCGCCGCAGCGGCGAGCTGACGCAGTGGCTTATCGACGGGCAGGCGATGCTGTTGTCGCCCTTACAGGACTGCTTTATCCGCGCGCCGCTGGACAACGATATCGGCACCAGCGAGGCGGAGCGCATCGATCCCAACGCCTGGTCGGAGCGCTGGAAAGCGGCCGGTTACGACGCCATGACAAGCCGCGTGGAGCAAACCGAAACAGAGAGCCTGTCGGACGACGTGCAGATTAGCGTACTACACGGCTGGTATGCACAAGGCAGGCTGGCGTTTCTCAGCCGTAAACGCTACCGCTTCAACGCGCAGGGCGAAATGAGCCTGGAGGTTGAGGTGGAGCAGGCGTCCAGCCTGCCTGCGCCAGCACGCATCGGCCTGCGCTGTCAGTTCGCCGCCGCGCCGCAGCAGGTCGCCTGGCTGGGGCTGGGCCCGCATGAAAACTATCCGGATCGCCAGCTGGCGGCGCAGTTCTCGCGCTGGCAGCTGCCGCTTGAGGCGCTGTATACGCCTTACGTTTTCCCGAGCGAAAACGGCCTGCGCGGCGGAACGCGCCAGCTTGATGGCGGCCAGTGGCGCGTCAGCGGCGAGTTCAGCTTCTCAATAAGTCGCTACAGCCTTGAACAGCTGCGCGACGTTTCGCATCGCCACCTGCTGCGCGAGGAGCCAGGATGCTGGCTCCATCTGGACGCCGCGCATATGGGCGTGGGCGGCGACGATTCATGGAGCCCGAGCGTCAGCGCCGAGTTTCTGTTGACTCAGCGCCGCTGGCGTTATGCGCTGCGCTTTTCTCCTTCGGCTCCAGCACTGTGCGCGGACGACGGTAGAAACGCTTCAGCAGCACCACGTTAAGCAGCACCACCAGCGCGGTGGCGAAGAAGACCCAGCGGTAGCCAGTCAGCGCCGAGACCGCCGCGCCGAGCATCGGGCCGGCGACGTTGCCGAGATACATAAATGACTGGTTGTAGCCAAAGATACGGCCGGTAATGTTGTCGCGCGAATGCCGCACCAGCAGCGTCTGCACCGCGGGCATCATCGCGCCGTCGGCGAAGCCGAGCAAAAAGCGCAGCACGCCAAGCTGGGTGGCGCTGGTAACGAAAGACATGGCGAGCAGCAGCAGCAGCGACGCCACCATGGTCGCCAGCAGAATACGCTGGGTGCCGATGCGGTCGCCCAGTCTGCCGAGGCGCGGTGCCGCTATCAGCGCCGAGATGCCGGGCAGCGCAGCGATAACGCCGCTGAGGAAGGCAATATTTTCCGCCGTCGGTGCCAGCTCACGTACGAACAGCGTCAGGATTGGGTTTACCGAGCCGTTGCACATCTGGATCACCATGGTGGTGACAAACAGACAGAGCATCAGCCTGGGATTATCGAGCGAGGCGAATACCTCGCGTCCACTCAGCTTATCCTGCTTGCTGACCGGCTTGTAGCCGGTCTCCTTAATCAGAAACAGCGTTACCAGAAAGCTGATCAGCAGCAGTGCCGCGGTAACGATAAATACCATGCGCAGCCCGACCCAGTCAGCAAGCAGCCCGCCGAGCATCGGGCCGAGGATCACCCCGCCAATTTGCCCGGTTGAGACGCAGCTCAGCGCCCAGCCGCTGCGCTCGCGCGGCACCTGCGCCGCCACCAGCGCCATCGCGTTGGGGATATAACCTGAGGTTAAGCCCATCAATGCGCGCAGCAGCAGCAGTTGCCAGGCCTGGGTGACAAATGCCTGCATCAGGATCACCACCCCCATGCCAAACGCCGCACGCAGCAGCATCAGCTTGCGTCCTTTTCGATCGGCGAGGCTGCCCCACAGCGGCGCAACGGCGGCCGAGATGATAAAGGTAATGCTGAAGGTCAGACCCGACCAGAGGCTAAGCGCATCGCCGCCGTTGATGCCGAGCTGTTCAATATAGAGCGGCAGAAAAGGAATGATCTGACTGATGGCCAGGCCGGTAAAAAAACAGCCGAACCAGACCGAGATAAGATTTATTTTCCAGGATTCAATTGTGGACGGCATGAGCAAAGAGGCGGTTACACAAGGAGCCAACAGTCTAGCAACGCCTCTTTATCGCTGAGCGACAAAACATGGCACCCAGGGAAAAACACCCTTTTACGCTGCCCTTCGTCCTTTTCATCCTTTTATATAAACCATTAACGCTTTTTAGCAGAGATTCCGTTCGCTTAGCTGCGCGTTTTCGCGCGGGATTCAGCGGAGTGTCAGGAGAAATGAAAAAATATGTCAGCCTGTTACTGACAAGCGCTGGCGTCAGTTGTATGTTTAAAAAAACGCCAGTTTCCACTGGCGTCGGCGTGGCGTCCTGGCCACGCTAACGCCTCCGCCAGATCCCCGCGGCAGGTCCACAGTTAAAAAAACACGTTGACTATCACGCTGCCCCCGCAGGTCGTGACAGACGCGCCGTCGCCTTAGCGGAGGTGAATATGAGAGCTCAAAACAGTGCCAGCCGTGACATCGTGGACTATTTCAACAGCCCCGCATGGAACGCTCCGCAGGCGTCCGAGCTGCTGGCGGTGATCCTGCGCGAATTAATGGAAGCTGGCCAGCCCGCAACCAATAAATCCGTGATTGCGCGCGTTATTCAGCGGCTGGAGGTGGAAGGCGACGCGCGTCGTCTGGAAACCTATCGTCAGTTACTGGCGCAGTTAATGGAAACCGATTCGCAGGATTAGGCTAAAAAAATTCCCGCCGAGGCGGGAATAAACAAGACGAGCATTGCATATTGAGAGTGACGAGGAAATCTCTGTTATCCGCGATCCATCCTCGTCCCCCTTGATGACCAGCACATGACAATGCGACGCTTTTTTTATGACGCCTCAGCCGCAGTACACCTGGCTGATGGTGCCGTTCTTGTCTGCCAGAAAATTCAGACGATGCAGATTGAAGTCCATCGTGACCGCGCTGTTCCACGGAATGGCGCGCACCGGCGTGTCAAAACGCAGGCTGTTGACGGCGCTGAGCGGTTTTCCTGTGTAGCTCTGATACTGCGAGGCGCCGCAGGTGTCGCTTTCAGCATCCGTGCCTGACGCGGTTTGATCGGGTTTACTGCCCGACTGACAGGCGGTCAGGGCGAGCATTCCCAGCGCCAGCAGCGCTTTTCCATAATATTTCACGTTTTCTCCTTATCAACAGGGTGAACTGTCCCTGGATCCTAACAAAGCATCGCGTCAGGCTTAACCCTTTACGCCATAAAAGACGCCACTAACAGGCCATATGCAGCGATTCCCGCTGCTTTTTTCAGATAAATCGCACTTACTGACCAAAATGGCCGGCTCGGATAGCTAGAATTATTAAGACTAATCTGAGGAGAATCCTATGGAACTGGCAATTTTTGTGGGCTTTGCCGTTCTGATGACCGCCGTGGCGGTTAAAGTACGTTAAGCCCGAACTGATGTAGTAGCAGATGTCGTGTCCAGAAGCGCAGTAAAGTCCGTCAGCGGCATCGGCCGTCCGAGAAAGTAGCCCTGCCCCTCTTCACAGGCGAGCTGTTTTAATCGGTCAAGCTGCGCTTCTGTCTCAATCCCTTCTGCCGTAATCGTCAGCGCAAAGGCGTGTGCCAGCGCGATAATGCCCGCCACCACCGATTCCGCCTGCTGCGACTCTGGGAAATCCTTCATCCAGGAGCGATCTATCTTCAGCCCGTTAAAGGGGAACGTCTTCAGATAGCCCAGCGCCGCATAGCCGGTGCCGAAATCATCGACCGTCAGCCGTACCCCCAGCGCGCGCAGCCCTTTCATCACCTCCAGCGCCTGCTGCGGATGTTCGAAGGTGACGTTTTCCGTAATCTCCAGCTCCAGCCGCGTCGCGGGCAGCCCGCTGCTCTCCAGCGCACGCGCCACGCGCTGCACTAAATCATTGCTGCGAAACTCGACCGGCGAGATATTGACCGATACATAGCGATCCGCGCCCCAGGCGCTGGCGTCACGACAGGCGCGCGCCAGTACCCAGTCGCTGATGGCGACGATCAAACCATTCTCCTCCGCCAGCGGGATAAAGCGATCGGGCGTGATCGGCTGACTGTCCGCTGGCTGCCAGCGGATCAGCGCTTCCGCTCCCGCCAGTCTGTCGCTTTGTAGCTGATAACGCGGCTGATAGTGCAGGCAAAACTCTTCATTGTGCAGCGCCTGTTCAATGCGCTGCGCCATGTCGCGCTTATGGTCGCGCAGGCTGGCCATATTATTGGCGTACCAGACCCAGCAGTTGCGCCCTGCCGCACGCGCTTCGTTAAGGGCGATATCGGACATGCGCAGCAGCGCTTCGGGATGACTGGCGTCCTGCGGCGCACAGGCGATGCCGATGCTGGCGGTCAGGTAGTGCGCGTGCTGTCCGGTATAGATCGGCTGCTGCACCTCCTGCAGCAGTCGGGCGCAGCGGTGCTCCACAATCTCCGCGTCGCCCTCGTGCAACACCAGCACAAACTCATCGCCGCCCAGCCGCGCCGCCAGCTCGTGGGGGCCGACGCCGCGCTGCAGCCGCTGCGCCATTTGATTCAGCACCTGATCGCCCGCCGTGTGGCCCCAGTTATCGTTTAGCGGCTTGAACTGATCGAGATCGAGACTGACGATCGCCAGCGGCGAAGCCAGATGAGGCGGTTCCAGATGGCGCGTCAGGAACTCCTGTAGCTGTATGCGGTTAGATAGCCCGGTCAGCGCATCATGGCGTGAAAGAAACTGGATGCGCGCCTCCGCTTCCATCCCCTGCGTAATATCCGAGACGGTGCCGCGAAAACCAGCGCGACGGCCGTTGTGCCAGATGGTTTTCGCTACCAGATGGCCGATGCGGCGCTCGCCCTGCGCGCTCATAAACTGACAGCGCAGCGGTGCAGAGGGGCTGTTCTCCTCCTGACGCATCAGCCAGGCCACCAGTGAATGGCTGGAGTGCGTCAACAGACGATCGATATGCTCGCCCGTCCAGTCGGCGATCTGATGGCCGGTCAGGCGATGAAAGCGGGAAGAGAGATAGATCAGTCGCCCCTGCTCATCGGTTTCCCAGATCCAGTCCGAGGCGGCCTCAGCCAGATCGCGAAAGCGCGCCTCGCTGTGCGCCAGCTCCTGCTGGCTGATCGTCAGCATGGCGAAGCGCCGGTCGGAAAGAATGGCGTGATGCAGCGCGTGGCGGCTGACGCGGCGCGTAATCCAGCCGGTAACCAGCGCCATCGCCGCCAGGATCGGCAGCAGCAGCATAAGCAGACGCGTGCCGGGCATTTTCGGCTGCCAGCGCAGCACCACCGCTTGACCGTCCATCGCCTCCAGCGTCATGGATGGCAGCCGTTCATCACTGTTGTTCGCTGTTCCGCGCGGCGCCCAGATATCGAGCATCTTGCCCAGCGACTCAAGTTTGGCGGGCGTAAACAGGTTAACGAAGATCATGACAGATGGCCCTCCCGCCTGGTCAGGCAATCTTGTCGTTTTTCCCATCGTAATGGGCGCTGCCACGATAATCGCCGGCTGCCGTTCAATCATGGCATTGCGCGCCAGCGCCGCATTATCCAGCCTGCGCGCATCGCGCAGCAGCGAGGCGCTCTGCGCGCCGAGCCAGGCTTCCAGCGGCAAATCAGTAAGCTTTCCGTTAATCACGGCGTAGCGCGTGCGGCCAGCGCTATCCACTACAAAAACGCCTTCGTAGTGGTATTCAGAATAGAGATCCGGCCCAAGATTCTCTTCATCCCAGGCCCAGCGTTTATTTATCGTCGCGTGCAGGTTATGCCAGGCCTCGCCCCAGAATGCATAGTCGCGCACGTCTGTCAGCATCGTCTGCTGGCGGGCCTCCCACGCCTGGTGCAGCCGCTGACGCTCGTGGGCAGTAGCGTCGTGGTTCTGCCGCTGCGCGATGACGAGCACCATCAGCACGGCGAGCAGCAGCACGCCGGAGAGCAGCAGCGAAAAGATGCGCAGGCTGCGGCGCGTGCTGCGCAGGGTGCGATCTTCAGCCGCCAGCGTAAAAAGGCGCGGCGGCGATTCTGGTGGAACAAAAGTCATCAGGAGCGCTCACAACAAAGCGATAGGATGCGTTCAGGCAGCAAAGCGTCTACGGCGGACGCTGCGGAGCCGAACAGGTTTAAGCGTTATCGGCGCGCAGCGCCGCGGTTTTAGCCTGCCGACGGAATTTACTGCGGTGAGAGTTTGTAGACGCGCCTCCCTCGACAGGGATCGGGCGCATTGCTACTATGCGCTTTCCTTCAATGGCTGGGTCGCCTATGAACACCAATCCCGACAGAGTGACGTTGACGCTGTTCTACGTCGGCAGCTTTGTGGTCTATTACCTCGTGACGATGCTGATTACGCTGTTTCCTAATTACGGCGTGCTGCGTAACGACGGACTTCTGGTGCCGGTGCTCTGCCTGTTTGAATTCGCTGTGATCTATCCGCTTTACCGTTTTTATTGCCAGCGCCGCAGCGATCTGCCGCTGGGCGAGCTGCGCGTTCGTCAGACGCTGCTCTTTATTTTCGCGCTGTTTGTGCTGATGGCGGCGCAGACGCAGTTTTTGCAGCCGGAAGGCTGGCTGGTGGAGCAGGCGCAGCAGGGACGCAATTCAATGCTGATCCTGCTGCTGACCGCCGTACTGCTGGCGCCGGTATTTGAAGAGGTGCTGTTTCGCGGTTTTCTGCTACAGGCGTTCCTGCTGTGGGCGCCGCGCAGCCGCTTCGCCTGTATGCTGCTGACGTCGCTGCTGTTCGCAGCGATGCATACGCAATATGTGCACTGGGAAACGCTGGTGGCGCTGACGCTCTTTTCGCTGCTGCTCTGCTATGCCCGTCTGCGCAGCAACAGCCTGGCCTTGCCGATTTTCCTGCATACCTTCAATAATCTTATCGCCCTGCTGCCCGCCTGGTTTTTGTCCTGAGGCGCAAAACCGCTCAGGCGGGTAATGCCGCGCCGACACGTTTGTCTATACTGGATCGTAAAAAAGGAATCTAAGCATCACAGTCCGTACCAATGAGACCGTGTAAAGGAGTCGAGCCATGTTGATTGGATTTGTGTTGTTAGTAAGCGCCTGCGGCCACGACGCCTGCGATGCCCTGCCGGTATCAGAGCGGATTTATCCGACTAAAGCGGCCTGTGAGGCCATGGCGGATCGTATCCATAAAGTACGGCCTGGCGTGGTCCTGCTGTGCGGTGAAGTACACCGCTAATTAAGGCCACTGATGGCGGTGGATAAAAAAGAGGCAGTTTTAACGTTGCAGCCAGCGGCAACAGCGTTCAAAATATAAGCTGTTTTAAACTATTATCGTTGTGATCCCCATGAAAACACCACGCCCCCGTCGTCCGACTGGACGCTGGGTTTATTACATTTTGTATGACGGCATTCTCTGGCCCTGCCCGGTACGCTGGGAGTGGGAAAGCGGCTACGGCGGCTGGCTGCCGTTTTACTATTCGCCGACCTTTGAGTTTGTCGCAGGCGATCCAGGCAAGGCGTATCGCATCGCCCGCAGCGACGTGCGCGCTAAACGGCGCGAGCAGGAGGAACGTGAATATGTGTAATGCGGCTCAGCGGGAAACCCAGGGCAGCCAGGAGGAAGTCATCAGAAAGTGAATCAGCTCCAGCGCCAGCACGATCATCACTAATACGCCCAGCTTGTGGCGGCAAACCCATGTTTTCAGCCCCATATCATCGCCGCCCAGCGGATCAGCAGCAACGCGCCGCAAATACAGAGCAATACCAGCACCATTTTCCAGACGTTTTTTGTCGGCAGATATTTCGCCACGCCTCCCCCCTTCCGCAGAAAGAAAAGATGCGCCACAGGGCGCATCCATCGAGGTTCATAAGAACCGGGCCAGCATAGCGCGGTCGCTGGTTAAGGGCGACCTGCTGGATCAATTATTCAGAGTATAGTCGAGCGTAATTTCAGCGTTCAGCACCTGAGAGACCGGGCAGCCCGCTTTCGCCTTTTGAATGATTTCATCAAACGCCGCGTTGTCGATGCCTGGCAGACTAATGGTGCTGTTCAGCGCGACTTTAGTGATAGCAAAACCCTCGCCTTTTTTATCCAGCGAGACGTCGGCCGTAGTATCGATGCTCTCAGGCTTATGGCCCGCATTGCCCAGCATCAGCGACAGCGCCATGGAGAAACAGGCGGCGTGCGCCGCGCCGATCAGCTCTTCCGGGTTAGTGCCCTTCGCGCCTTCGAAGCGGGTGTTGAAACCGTAAGGCGTCTGGCTCAGCACGCCGCTTTCGGTGCTGATGGTGCCTTTCCCTTTAATATCGCCTTCCCAGTGCGCCGATCCTTTCTTGTGAATAGTCATTTCATTCCTCCAGTTGGTGACGAGTAAGTAAGTATAGACAAGCCTCAGCTAACGGCACGGGGACGCGGCGCGGCGCCCGGGTTCGCGAGCGCGGCACCGGCATCCACCAGCGCGTCACGCGTGATGTCGGCGATCGATTTCGCGCCGGTCAGCGTCATCGCCACGCGCATCTCTTTCTCCACCAGCGAAAGTAAGTTTTCCACGCCGCGCTGACCGTGTGTCGCCAGCGCATACAGGTAAGCACGCCCCAGCAGCACGCTGTCAGCGCCGAGCGCGATCATGCGCACCACGTCCAGCCCGTTGCGAATGCCGCTGTCGGCGAGAATGGTGATATCGCCCTTCACCGCATCGGCGATAGCGGGCAGCGCGCGCGCCGACGACAGCACGCCGTCAAGCTGGCGGCCGCCGTGGTTCGACACCACGATGCCGTCCGCGCCGAAACGCACCGCATCGCGCGCGTCTTCGGGATCGAGAATGCCTTTGATCACCATCGGGCCATCCCAGAACTCGCGGATCCACTCCAGATCGCTCCAGGAGATCGACGGATCGAAGTTTTTCGCCAGCCAGCCGATGTAATCCTCCAGCCCGGTCGGCTTGCCGAGATAGGTGGAGATATTGCCAAGGTCGTGCGGGCGGCCATGCAGGCCAACGTCCCACGCCCACTGAGGGTGCGTCACCGCCTGCCAGTAGCGGCGCAGGGCGGCGTGCTGGCCGCTCATGCCGGAGTGCGCATCGCGATAGCGCGCGCCGGGCGTCGGCATATCGACGGTGAAGACCAGCGTCGAACAGCCTGCGGCTTTGGCGCGCTCCAGCGCGTTGCGCATAAAGCCGCGGTCGCGCAGCACGTAAAGCTGGAACCACATCGGACGGTTGATAGCGGGCGCAACCTCCTCAATCGGACAGACGGAAACCGTCGACAGCGTAAAGGGGATGCCTTTCAGCGCCGCGGCGCGGGCGGCCTGCACCTCGCCGCGGCGCGCGTACATGCCGCACAGCCCTACCGGCCCCAGCGCTACCGGCATCGCCAGGGTTTCGTTGAACAGGCGGGTTTCCAGACTCAGCTCGGACATATTCTTCAGCACGCGCTGGCGCAGCGCCACGTCGGCCAGATCCTCGACGTTACGCTGCAGCGTACGCTCGCTATAGGCACCGCCGTCGATATAGTGGAAGAGAAACGGCGGCAGAATACGCTGCGCAGCGGCGCGGTAATCGGAGGCGGCGGAGATAATCATAGGGCGTTTTCCTTGCGTTAAAGAGAGTCATTGCCTGGCAGACGCGTGATGCGCGCCTGGCGCGCTTCGTCTTCATGCAGGCTTTTCAGGGTGGCGTGAACAAAGCCGAGGTGCTCCATCGCCGCACGTCGCGCCTCCTCTGCCTCTCCGGCGAGGATCGCTTCAAGCAGGCGCTGATGCTGTTCGGTAAGGCGGGCGAAAATCGGCGGCTGGCTGTACATCCGCTGTCGGCTTTGCAGCACCGAGGACTGCAACAGCTCAAAGAAGCCGCGCATGGTCTGCAGCAGCACGACATTGTGTGACGCTTCGGCGATAGCGAGATGAAACCGCACGTCGGCCTGTGCGGCGAGGTCAGGATCGTCACTCTCTTTCAGCTTCAGCGTGGCGTCGAAAGCGAGCCGCAGACGCTCTTTATCCGCCTCGGTGGCGCGCTGCGCCGCGTACCAGGCGGTGCTCGCCTCTATCGCATGGCGCGCTTCAAGAATGTCGTAACGATAGTCGGGATCGTCCTGCAGCAGCTCGCGCACAGGCGCGACGATGCGCTGTTCTGCCCAGGGAGCAAGCGGCTGACGCAGCCAGGTGCCGCCGCCGCGACGGCTAATCAGCATGCCGCTGCTGACCAGCCGCTGCAGCGCTTCGCGCAGCGAGGAGCGCGACACGCCCAGCTCGGCGGCCAGCTGCCGCTCGGCGGGGAGTTTCATGCCCGGCTCCAGCTTCTGCTGCTCTATATAACGTCGCAGCCGCACGACGAGATGCTCTGCAACCGGCGAAATTGATTCAGTCATGGCGTATCCAGACGCGGCGCGGCAAATTTGGTCTGACCAAAAACGCGCGGTGGGTCAACAGGAGGTTAAATGGTTAACTCTTTGTTAACCTGAAACAACCTTTTGCCCCGTGATTTTTCCGCTTCTGTGATTTATGCCGAAGAGTCAGATGAAACTGGTAGGACCAAACTGGCGAGACTGGTGCGGATAAGGAAACGAACGGGCATAAAAAAAGCCTCCAGACGGAGGCTTGGTTCAGCAAGACGGCGTCGTCAGGCGCTCTTCGCCCATTTTTGAGCCGTCATCATCTCCATCGCCAGCGCAAACAGCGGCTGCTGGTTCTGTTCCGCGTTTTCGGCGTAGCAGCCGATCATTGAGACAACCTTGTCAGAAGATAAGCTTTCACCGTGGAGATGCAGCGTAAGCACTGCGCGACCAACGATTTTCAGCACATCTTCATGTGATCCCTGGGCAATATTACTCAATGGAAAACCCTCAAACTGTCGTTGTAATAGAAGTATGGCGCGCTAAATATAAAGCAATTGCAGTGATTATTTTATCGGCTGCATGAGTGAGATTATTTAATGATTAATTCTTTTGCTGGAGTTAAAAAAAAGGAATCATCTGATATAAAAAGGATTAAACTTTTCAAAACGCGCATTTATAAAGCTTCGACTGGCCTTAAAAAGCAACAAATTATGCACAAATAGTTCATCATCACCTGGAAGCATTAAAAGATTACATCCATTCTCATCTATCTTCGGGTTATTCCTAAACGCCTGCGGAGCTAAGCTTTCATGCAGGTTACCCTTTTCCCTGGTTGCCGCGCGACGCGCATTCTGCCAGACTTGCCGCGCTATTTTTCGACCACCTTTTGCCGCCGAGGCCGCCTGTGACCGCATTTTCTACCCTTACCGTTCTTCCCGCCAGTCAGATCGCCAACCTGGGCGAAATGGGCTATACCGATATGACGCCCATCCAGGCCGCCACGCTACCTGCCATCCTGGCGGGGCGCGACGTGCGGGCGCAGGCCAAAACCGGCAGCGGCAAAACAGCGGCGTTCGGTATCGGCCTGCTGCAGCATATCGACAGCAGCCGCTACGTTACCCAAGCGCTGGTCCTCTGTCCGACGCGCGAGCTGGCGGATCAGGTCAGCAACGTGCTGCGTCAGCTGGCGCGTTTTACCCGCAATATTAAAATCCTCACCCTGTGCGGCGGCCAGCCTTTAAGCGCGCAGCGCGACTCGCTGGCGCACGCCCCGCATATCGTGGTCGGCACGCCTGGCCGTATTCTCGATCATCTGAAGCGCGAAACGCTGAAGCTCGATCAGCTCGCCACGCTGGTGCTGGACGAGGCAGATCGCATGCTTGAGATGGGCTTTCGCGATGATATGGAGGCGGTGGCCGCGCTGACGCCCGCCAGCCGCCAGACGCTGCTCTTCTCTGCCACCTGGCCGGAGAGCATCGCCTCGCTCAGCGCGCGCTTTCAGCGCGACGCGCTGCATGTCGCCACGGAAGAGGTCAGCGAGTTGCCCGCCATCGAACAGGAATTTATCGAAGCGAGCCAGAATGAAAAGCTGCCGCTGCTGCAGGCGCTGCTGTCGCAGCGTCAGCCTGCTTCATGCGTGGTGTTCTGCAACACCAAACGCGAGTGCGACGATATTGCCGCCGCGCTCAATCAGCAGGATATCAGCGCGCTGGCGCTGCATGGCGATCTGGAGCAGCGCGACCGCGAACGGGTGCTGATCCGCTTTGCTAACGGCAGCGGGCGCGTGCTGGTGGCGACCGACGTCGCGGCGCGCGGTCTGGATATTAAAGCGCTGGCGATGGTGGTGAACTACCAGCTGGCGTGGGATCCGGAAGTGCATGTGCACCGCATTGGCCGCACCGGCCGCGCAGGCGAACAGGGTAGCGCGGTAAGCTTTGTCGCAGCGGACGAAATGGCGCGCGCCCACGCGCTGGAAGATTTTTTACAGCAGCCGCTCAACTGGGTGGCGGCAAGCGCGCTGAAAAAAGGCGCGCGCCAGCCGCTGCTGGCCGCCATGATGACGCTCTGCATTGATGGCGGACGAAAAGCGAAGATCCGTCCGGGAGATATTCTCGGCGCCCTTACCGGCGAGGCAGGCTTTCGCGCCGACCAGATCGGCAAGATCGATATTACCCCCAGCCACGCCTACGTTGCCGTTGCGGCGAGCGAAGCCAAAGCCGCGCTGGCCAGGCTGAAGCAGGGGAAAATGAAGGGCAAGAGCGTGCGAGCGATTCTGCTGAAGGACTGAAGTGAGCGGCTGGATAGCGCGGGGAGCAAAATGTCCCGCGCTACAGGCCAAAACAACGCACTGGCGCGGAGATCAACGCACCATAAGGTGCGTATTTAGTCGTGTCGGGCGAACGAGACCGTCTCGATCGCCCAGAAAAGCTACATCGAAGATTTAGCCGGGCTGTTACGGCTCGTCAATCTGCGTAACCTGCAGTACCGTTTTCTCACCTTTGCCGTGTACGCGGCCGCTTACGCGCACCTGCTCGTCCGCTTTGTAGGTTTTACCGCCGAAGGTTTTTTGCGGCGCGATAATGGTGATAGTGCCGGTGCTGTCGCGGAACTGATAGTTATCGCCCTGCAGTTTCTTCAGAATATAACCTTCAAGCGTGACGTAACCGTCCTGACGGAAATCGCGGATCTGGTTGATATGCGTCTGGCCGGTATCCTCTGAACCTTTATAACCCGCATCCTGCTTTTTCTGCGGCGGCGGCGTCGCGCCCGCTTCAAAACCGCCCTTCTCGGCCAGCGCCGGTAAACTCAACAAGGCCAACAGCGTAAACGTCATGACTTTTTTCATGGTGCGCTCCTTTAGTGAAATTTTTCCGTTGTTACCCGTTAAGCCTGGCACAAGAATCGCTAACCGCCTGGTCGATCTATTTTTCACCACTGCCTCTTACTTTTTTGCGAGACGTGCCGATAACGCTTTTAACACCCACTATCGCCGCGCGACAGGCGGCAGCAAGGCAGAGCCAACGATGGATAATTTTCAAAAAGAGATAGATGAAAGAGCAAATCTGGCGTTATCAAACCGCTTTGAACTGCTGCTGTTCCGCCTGGGCACCGATCAGGCTAAAGGAAAATCTGAACTGTTCGGCATTAACGTTTTCAAGCTGCGCGAAATCGTGCCGATGCAGCCGATTACCCGCGCAGCGGGCATGCGTTCACCGCTGCTGGGCATGACCAACATTCGCGGCCAGTTTATCCCGGTTATCGATCTACCGGCGGTCGCAGGCTGCACGCCGGAGACCGGCCTGAACCTGCTGCTGGTTACCGAGTATGCGCGTAATACGCAGGCCTTCGCCGTAGAGTCGGTCGATAATATCGTGCGCCTCGACTGGAGCCAGGTGCATACCGCTGAAAAAGGCATTGGCGGCCGCAATATCACCAGTATCGCCTGCCTCGAAGATGACAAAGGCAGCAATAACCTGGCGATGGTGCTCGACGTTGAACAGATTCTGTATGACGTGATCCCATCGGTGCGCGGCGACGAGCCGGCGCCGGAAATCGTGCGCAGCTTTAAGATCAAGCCGGGCGCGGTAGCTATCGTGGCGGAGGACTCGAAAGTGGCGCGTCAGCTGCTGGAGCAGGGCCTGAAAAGCATGGGCATCCCGGCGTTGATGCATAACACCGGGCTTGAAGCCTGGCTGAAGATCAAAGAGATGACCGAAGCGGCGCAGGCGGCGGGCGAGTCGATTCACGACAAGATTGCGCTGGTGCTGACCGACCTCGAAATGCCGGAGATGGATGGCTTTACCCTGACGCGCAATATCAAGCGCGAAGAGGCGCTAAAGCGCATTCCGGTCGTGATCCACTCTTCGCTTTCCGGCAGCGCCAACGAAGACCATGTGCGTAAAGTCGGCGCGGACGGCTACGTCGCGAAATTCGAAATTAACGAACTCTCCTCCGTTATTCACAGCGTGCTGGAAAAAGCGCCCTGATGCTCTCTGAACACGCGACGCCCCGTCGCGTGTTCCTTTTCTGTTTCGCTTTTATCCCCTCTTCCTTTTGCTCTGATGACCTTATCAGCGCCTGCCTTTACTCGCCTGCTGCTGAACGGGCCAGATTCAACTGCTTAGCCGGGTTAATCTGATAGCTCGCTAAGGCCTTCTGATTCTCTGCACCGCTAATGATTAGCCTCCGGCGTGCCTGCTATGCCGCTCCGGCGTGCAGAAAACGCTCAGAAAAATTAAAGTCAAAACAAAAGCATCCGATAACCTGTGCGCCAGCTCTCATTTTAGCCGTTATCGGGCGGCCTGGGGGTTCGGCGCAGGCTGGTCACACACAGGCGTTAAAAACTTAACTGTTTAAGCAGAAACGCTTTATGGAATAGCGGGGAGAAGAGAGATGTGGAGTTTAAAAAACATGAAGGTCGGTGTCCGGCTTGGCGTCGCCTTCGGCATTGTGGTGGTGTTGATGGTGATCATTGGAGTAACAACCGTCAGCAAAATCCAGAGCATCAACAGCGGCATTTCCGCTATCGTTGACGACCGTTACGTTAAAGTGCGTCTCGCCTTTGACGTGCGCGACGGCGTAAACGATCAGATTAAATACCTGCGCGGGCTGGTGATCGATACCGCGCATCCGGACAGAAACGTTAAACGCTACGGCCAGCTTGATGAAGCGACCCAGCGCACCAACACCGCCATGAACCGCATCGCTGCCATTCAGGTTACCGAAGTCGGGAAAAAGAAAATTCAGGGACTGATTGATGCGGGCAAGCAATTCGAAACCGCGAAAAGCGCGCTGATCGCGCTGGTCAAAGCGGGTGACTTTGAAAACGCCGGGGTCTATGCGCTAAAAACCATGACGCCAGCCCAGAATGCTTTCCTTGAGGGCGCAGAGAAATTCGCTAACTCGCAGGATTCACAGCTGCGCAACGAAGGCCGGGAAATCGTCAGCGCCGCCAGCACCGCAATAATGATTACGCTGGTCTGCGCCGCGCTGGCAATCATCGCCTCGATTCTGCTGGGCATCTACCTGACCCGCTCAATCGTGCGTCCGCTCACTGAAGCGGTTGGCGTTGCCGAGCGCGTCGCCGCGGGCGATCTCAGTTCAAAAATCACTATCGACAGCCGTGATGAAACCGGCGTGCTGATGCGCGCGCTGCAGCAAATGAACGATAATCTGCTGAGCATAGTCACCGAAGTACGCACCGGTTCCGATACTATCGCCGTCGCGTCGAACCAGATCTCCAGCGGCAACCTGGATCTCTCTACCCGTACCGAACAGCAGGCCAGCTCGCTGGAGGAAACCGCCTCGGCGATGGAACAGATGACCTCTACCGTGAAGCACAACGCCGATAACGCGCGTGAAGCCAATCAGCTGGTCGCGACCACTTCCGCCGTGGCGCGTGAAGGCGGCGTGGTGATGGAGCAGGTGATCGAGAAGATGGAGGCCATTGCGCTGTCGTCGAAGAAAATCGTCGATATTATCAGCGTAATCGACTCTATCGCCTTCCAGACCAATATCCTGTCGCTTAACGCTGCCGTCGAAGCGGCGCGCGCGGGTGAACAGGGTCGCGGATTTGCCGTAGTGGCGAGCGAAGTGCGCAATCTGGCGCAGCGCTCAGCGTCGGCGGCGAAAGAGATCAAGCTGCTGATTGAAGATTCCGTGATGAAAGTCGATGAGGGCAGCAGGCTGGTTTCCCACGCTGGCTCCACCATCGGCGAGGTGGTCAACAGCGTGAATAGCGTAGCGGGCATCATGAGCGAAATCACTATTGCCAGCAGCGAGCAGAGCACCGGCATCAGCGAAATCAACATGGCGATTACGCAGATGGAAGCGGTGACGCAGCAGAACGCCGCGCTGGTGCAGGAAGCTTCGGCTGCCTCGCAGGCGTTGCAGGATCAGGCGGAACGCATGGCGCAGGCGATGAGCGTGTTTAAAACCGGCGCGCTGCGCCCCGCTCAGTAAGGGTTCACTACCGGGCGGCCGTTGCGGGCCGCCCGGCGTGATTAACGATAATAAGCCAGAGGAAAGCAAAATCCGGTCGTGTGTAGCGGATGAAATACATCCATTAAAAAGCGCGCGCCTTATACAGGGCGTAAAGACAGTAATAAGCCGCAAAACTATTAAAATTCATAATAATATATTTCAGTTTTTCATTGCGGTTCAGCAGGATAAAAATTCCTTTTGAATATTTCCCGCGTTTAATCTCATTAATTTCCCGTGATATTTCATTGTGTGTAAAAGAGTCGTGATACATCGACGTCACTATCTGCATATCCAGCGCCAGCACTCGCTTAGAGACGCCTTTCAGAAAGTAGTCGAGATCGCGGTGCGTATACTTATTCATGATGGTGTCATACAGGCCGGTCAGAAACTGCTTGCGCTCTTTGAGCTCGTTGTACTGAACGCGCTTCTTTGACAGCGAATCCATCACATTTTCGTAATGGTAGGCTGTGCTGTCGATCACCAGACAGTTACTGACGTTGTAAAAGTACTTGAGGTTGAACAGCAGATCTTCGCTCATGGAGATCCCCTCAAGGAAATGGAGATTATTCGCCTCAATTACGCGCCGGCTGTAACACTTGTTGTGCAGATAACCGATATTGTCGCTCATCTCCAGTTCACCAAGCAGATAAGGCATCTCCTGCGCCGCAAAATAGCCATATTTACGGATGCTGCCGATACGGTCATCGACCAGGTTGCCGACGATTAAATCTATCGGCCTGCCGTAGCTGTTATCCAGCGACTGCTGAAAGCTGGCGAGAAAGTGATCGTCAACCCAGTCGTCAGCGTCGAGGAAAAGAATAAAATCCCCCTGCGCCTGCTTCAGCGCGCGGTTACGCGCCGCGCTGACGCCGCCATTCTGCTGGTTGATAACGTGAATATTCTGCTGGTAGCTAAATTCCTCCAGCAACGCGGCGGTGCCGTCGGTGCTGCCGTCATTAACTACTATCACTTCATAATCGTCGCAGGTCTGCTGCAAGACACTGATTAATGTTCTTCTCAATGTTTTTTGCGCATTCCACGCGGGAATAATAATGCTGAACTTGGGTGTAGAAATCATTTTTCATTCCTCTTAACTATCTGAGGGTTTTAACGTCGTTTAATAAAAACCATATTTTTTTAGGACTGAAAAAAGAGCGATGAATGGTTAACATCGGCTGAGCGGCAAAAAAGTAATTCAGCAGCGTGAACGAAAGCAGTTCAGTCAAAATAACGCTAAAGGCTGCGCCGGTCAGGCCATAGAGCGGCACCAGAACAGCGGAAGAGACCAGACAAATCAGCAGTACAAAAAAGGTTTTTTTCACCAGATAGGCGTAACCGTTATATTTGATAATAAAGCGATCCATTACGCTGCTCAGCAGGCCGAACATCGCGCCAAGACAGAGCCAGACCGTAGGCGCGACCGCATCCTGATAAGCGGGACCGTAAAAGTAATGAATAAAAGGCGGGGCCAGCAGCGCGACGGCGGCGATCACCAGCGCCGACACCCCCACCACCAGCAGGTGCAGCTGCTGAATTTTAACGATGGCGCGTTTAGGGTCGCGTTCTGAGAAAAAGGCGGGATAGAACGACGCCAGCAGCGCATTAGGCAAAAAGACCCAGGCGCCAGAAAGCGTTAACGCCACCGAAAAGACACCCGCCTCTTTAACGCCGAGAAAATAGCTGACGCTGAACTGGTTCAGACGCGTATAGAGCGCCACGGCGATAACCGAGAAGATAAGCGTGCCGCCGGAAGCCAGCATATAGCGAGAATAGATCTTCAGCTGTTTGCGGGTCGGCGTACGCACCGCGCCTTCATAACGGCGGAACAGCGCCAGCTTGATAACAAAGGGAATAAAGGTCGCCAGCACGATCGGCAGCGCCAGATAGCGCGGGTCCAGTTCGAAGTATGAGATGACGAAGCGTATCGTCAGGCTAATGGTTAAGCCGATAGCGTTGGCGATGACGTTCAGTTTCGCATTCAGCATCGCCTCGTTAAAAACGTTAACCAGATCGATAGCGGAAAAGAGGCAGGCGATGGCCGCAGCAACAATAAAGATCTGCGCCTGCGAGCTCATCTCTTCGCGCATTATCACCATACCGGCCGACGCCAGCACCAGATAGAGCGTGAAGATCAGCACCGATGCGGAGAGCATCAGCCTGATGCCGGAGTGTTTATTTTGCGACAGCCGTTTCAGCAGAATGACATCGCTGCCCATATAGGCCACGGTCTGCAAAAACTGAAACACCAGCAGCGAGATGGAAATAATGCCGAAGGTGGTCGGCCCGACATATTTCGCCACAAAAGAGGTAACGAAAATCAGGCCAAAGACCGCAATGATCTTCTCGGCGATCATCCACAATGAGTTCTTCAGTTTATCTTTCATGATTACCCTCCGCGCACCGCGCTTTGCGCCAGCTTGCGCAACTGGGAGACCAGACGCGGCGAGCAGAAAAAAAGCGTGAAGTAGAGGCTCCATCCGTTAACGATGACCCCTGAAGAGAGGTAGGCTTTAAAAGCCTGACGGTAGCGGCGAATATGATCGTTGATAAAGGCGGAATTAAACTCGCCTGAGACGATGGCTTTATATAAATAAGCCGAGGAGACCTTCAGCAGCAGGAAATAGAAAAATTTGTCGTTGCTGCGCGACAGCAGCCGCTGCATTTCACTAAATGAGCGGGCGAATGAGAAATGCTTTTCGCGTACCGACGAGCGCGTCGCCGAGTTCTCAGATTCAACGTAGTTGTAAATGACGCTGTTAATGCATATCACCCGCTGGTTTTTAAGCAGGCTGAGATACTGCATAACAAACAGCAGATCCTCAAAATTAGCGATCTGCTCGTTAAAGCGCAGCTGGTGCGCGCGGATCAGCTCGCCGTTAAAGAGCTTGTCGCAGATGCCGTGACGCGGATGGAAATAGAGCAGATCGTTGACCGCATCGCTGGCGCTGAGCACGCGCCGCGCCGCAGAGGGAAAGGTCCGCGCGACAGGTTTTCCGTGCGGCGTAAAGTGCTGCGACTCGCCGACAATCAGGCCAACGTCATCATTCATCTGCGACAGGCAGAGGCTTAATGCGTCGGCGGGCAGAAAATCATCCGCATCGACGAAGCGCAAATAAGCGCCGCGCGACGCCGCAATGCCCGCGTTGCGCGCCGATGAGACGCCGGCGTTACGCTGGGTAATAATGCGCACCTGGGGGTGGTCGCGCCAGCTCTCCAGCATCAGCGGCGAGCTGTCGGTCGAGCCGTCGTCAACCAGAATCAGTTCAACGCGCGGCTCCTGCTGCGCCAGCACGCTTTCAACACAGCGAATAATCGAATTTTCGGCATTATATACCGGCACAATTACGCTAATTAACGGGCTGTTAAGCGTTACCATAGATCCTCTGGGAAAAGTGTTTTACGTCCACGCTAAAAGCGCAGCAATAACCGCAATAAAGCTTTAGTGCCGGGCTCACTTCAGCGTTTTTGTTTTTTTCCCGGATGAATGCTGTGCGACTACAGAAAAAATCAGGATTGAATGATGAGATATTACGTGCCGCTTTTATTCCGTCAATGGGGCGAACGCTAAACCGGAATTTCCGCACAGACGCTCTGTTTATTCATCATAATTAATGGATAAGCGGGCATTACGCTTACCTGTGAGATTTATCACCTGTCTGGGCTGGCACGCTTAAACAGTAAAAAGCAGAATTAATAACGCTTTTTCTTCAAAGAGGAAAAAATCGCCTTTTGCCTTAGGATTTATCCTGGCTGGTAAAAACAAAAAAAGCTGTGCTTTCAGGGCATCGTGCAGACTGACGTGAAATTAGATTAACCGGGCTTAATAAGTTTTGTTTCTCGATACTTTCACTATTAATCAGCACACCGCAATGCACGCTTAAGAATAATAAGAATATACATTTAAAACATAGCGCCAGGTTAAACAGTGCTGGTGTAAAAAAAGCGGGGTTAAATGCGGGAAAAATTAAGCCGGTTAACGTGACGAATATCTCGTAAATTTCGGGGGGTGGCCTAAGAATTGGGCGAGAGGTCAGGACAGAGGGAAATAAGGTATCGGGTGCTGCGGGTAAAGGTGAAGGGCTGGCTTTAGCCCTTCTCTCTGCGTTAAAGCGCGTTTAAGGCATTCATTACCGCATCGGGCATGCTGGGCCTGCCGTTACTGAGGCAGGTTGCGACAAAAGTCGCCTCGGCATAAGTGACGCCATCGACCCTGATTTGCTGAACGAAGTTAACCCGATTGCGCTTTTCATTTTTCTCCAGCGTACAGGTCACTTCCAGCTTGTCGCCCTTTTGCAGGCTCTTGCGAAAGCGCAGCGAATACTCCAGCACCATATAGAGGCGTCCCTGTTTAAACTCCTCTTCAATGTCGATACCCAGCGCTTCGCGCATGTAGGCATGGCGCGTCCATTCCATATAGAAAGGGTAATAGAGGCCATCGACGATGCCCTGGAAATCGATATGGTTTTCATCAACATCATAGTGCTTTGCAAACATGTCCGTATCCTGCGGTAGTGAATAGAGTAACGGTTTGATTTTGCGAATTTAACCTGGCGCGGCCTCTGACGCATTGCTTTTTGTGCGCGCGGCAAGGTAAAAAAAGCCAGGCATATTGCCTGGCAAGACGTTAATTCAGATGCGTTTTTAGCTCATCGGCCGCCTGGCGCAGCGCAGTACGAACCGCAGGCACATCGCTCAGTCCGTTCAGTAAACCGTAATCGTGGATCAGACCGTTATAGCGCGTTACCGTGACGTCAACGCCAGCGGCATCCAGCTTACGGCCGAAGGCTTCGCCCTCGTCGCGCAGCACGTCCAGCTCGGCGGTCTGGATCAAGGTTGGCGGTAGCCCCTGCAGCTGTTCGCGGGTAGCGCGCAGCGGCGAAGCCAGAATATTGTTTCGATCGCTCGCTTTAGTGGTGTAGTTATCCCAGAACCATTTCATCATATTGCGCGTCAGAAAATAGCCATTCTGGAACTGATGATATGATCCGGTATCAAAGTGCGCGTCGGTCACCGGCCAGAGCATCACGTCATAGCGAATCGCTGGCGTATGCTGCTGCTTCGCCTGCAGCGCGACCGCCGCCACCATATTGCCGCCGACGCTGTTGCCCACCAGCGCCAGACGTTTGCCATCCACGCCAATCTCGGCACCGTGTTCTGCAACCCAGCGGGTTGCGGCATACGCCTGATTGATGGCGACGGGATAGTGCGCTTCCGGCGACGGCGTATAGTTAACGAATACCGCCGCGGCGCCCGACTCAACGACCAGATCGCGCACCAGACGTTCATGGGTCGGAAAATCCCCTAATACCCAGCCGCCGCCGTGGAAGAACATAAACACCGGCAGCGTGCCCTGCGCCCCTTTGGGCTTAACAATATTGAGTTTCAAAGGCTGGCCGTTTACCTCAATGGTTTTTTCCGTTACCTCTGCGTCGGGCAACGTCGCGCCTTTTTGTGCGCCGACCAGCACCTGCCGCGCTGCCTGCGGCGAGAGCTGTTCCAGCGGTTTGCCGCCGCTGCTGTTCAGCACATTTAAAAAGTTTTGTACATGATGCTCTGGCTGCGGTGCTTCAGCGAAGCTGTTAGCAGAAGCAGCGGCCAGCGCCAGGGCTAAAAAGGTCTGTTTAATTTTCATGAAGTTACTCCTTTAATCAGTTCACTATTAAATCGCACGCTATTTAAATGCATCGCCTTAGCTGCGACGCATTCGGGATGAGGTGAATTTACATAGTGCGCTACTTAATAGCAAGCAAAAAACATAGCCTGGCGGACTTTTTAAAATAAGTTATTGATTAATATATATTTATTATTAAATCGCATACAGAGCTAAAACAGATGAGAGAGGTCTTCAGCTTATCAACTAACTGCCCCAGCATGGTATGTACTGCAGTAACATTGCTCAAGACCTTCAGCAAACCATCGTCATGGTGCGCGTTAGCGTGACGGTTATGCCAGTAGCATTAAAATGAGAAAACATGAGCGGGGAAAACCAGAACGGTTGATTGACTGTTGTTTCTTTCTGTTCCACTTTAAACTTAACCAAGATTGATATAGATCATACCTCCTCCTGCTGACTCATGTTAGTTGTTATTTGTACCTCCCCCTTACAACTTAAATTAAAAGCTTTTATTTTTAGCTATGGCTGTCAGGGTAAAAAACGGAAAACTCATATGGAATTCATAAAAAAAAGCTTGCTAGCATTATGCCTCTCCCTTACTTTCGCAACATGCGCGTCTGTACCCACGCCACATCAAAAGGAGCTAGAGAAAATAGAATATTTTTCTGTCGGAATGAATGGGTTCATTGGTCATATAAGTGAAGGAGAAAAAATTTATCGCAACATACTTAAAGATAATAATGCAGAGAAAACCTTCCTCACTATTTTTGAGAGTGAAACATCCACTAATGAGGCCAGGCTTTATGCAGCCTGCGGTCTTTATGCCCTACACTTTCAAAAAATCAATTCTTTATCTGGTAAGGGAAAAAACGAATACGTTTCCGTTTTAAGTGGAGACATTCTGTATAAGAAAAAATTTGATGAAGTATTAAATTCAATCACTACGAAAGGATGCCAGTAATAAAATCAAGGGTTTAAACAAAAAAGGAGAGTGTAATGAGGCCGTTAAATAAAGAAATGATGGAACATGCGAAAGGAGGTTTAAACTGGGAGGGGAACCGAGAATCCACTAATGTCATCGACCTCCAGGGCACAGATATGGGAGGCTGGATAGACGCTAACTATACGTGCTGGATGCCAGGAACATCTTCTGCTGTTATGTATCCTGGTGGAGCTGATGGTTTTAGCTCTGGCGCTAATTCAGGAAGGTGATTATGAAATCTCAAGAGATTACAGAGCATCAATAGTGAAAATGATCCTGTAATCTTCTCTTTAAATCCCTACTACGTTTTTTTCATTATTAGAGTAAAATAGTCACATAACCTTAATGGATACTTAATAAATATATGCTTCGACTGCACTAATAACGCACGCTTTTCCTTTAACAAAAACAACCCAGGCCATGTGCTTCATCTATTATACAATTCTAAAAAATCAGCTTATCCCCTTTCCTCTCTTTGAAGAAATTGCTCATCTATAGCGAATAAACCGATGAGCGAGATTACAACTGACGGTTTCAGCCAGGTAAAAATTAAATCAGAACATGCAAGTCGCACACTAGTCACCCGTTGCCACAAAACACTTCAGGAAGTAATAATTTCAGGAAATACAGCATAAAAACGGAATGGGAAAGCCTGTCAGCATTTATGTGAACAACCGTTCAAATGCAGAAAAAGATCTAAGATGGTGCCGGAAACAGGAGTCGAACCTGCGACCTTCGCATTACGAATGCGCTGCTCTACCAACTGAGCTACACCGGCATAAAGGCGAGAACTACGGGGCAATAAGGTAGAAAAAAGCGCTACCTGCGTCAAGAGCCGCAGCGTGCAGATGCTGCTTTTCTCGTCATTTGATACCCGAAACGGCTCCCCTGCTCTCTTTCTGCGCCAGAAACAAAAAAGGCGAGGCCGTAGCCTCGCCAAAACGTGCCTGTCATCAATCGTAATAAGGGACCTTGCGGTCAGTACCATTGATATTGATAAGCACAAAGCCCGAAGGCGTGGTTTTATTAGTCGGCGTACCCGCAGTCGTCGCGAGCGTGACTACGCCTTTTTCGTTGGCGCCGATACCTGCCAGTCCATTATGCAAGCCAAAGCGTGCGGCCGGTTTCAGCGTCCCCATTTTGGTGGTGTCCGTTACCACCGACATATCGGACTGGAACAGCGAGCAGGAGCCGCTATCGAAGCGCGTTGGGCCGGTACACTTCAGGTTGAACATAGTGTCCCCACTGTTCGCGGCCAGCTTTACCCACACCACCGCATAGGTGGTGCCGACACGACTATAGCGAATATCCAGCACTGCCGGTTGCCCCATATGGCAGGCGTCGGCCCAGACGGTTTCCAGTCGCTGCAGGTTGATCCAGGTTTTACCGGTCCCCACCATATTGACCGGCGAGGTAGCGGTCGTAGACGGTGAAGTGGCGTCGCCTTTACCAATCATCTCAATAACCCACTGCTGGTTAGGGCTGGGGAAGAAGAACTGGCCGAGGCGATACCAGTTATCGGTGCTGGTATTGTTGGTCACTTTATAACCGCTGTAGTACCCTGCTCGCAGCGAGCCGGTCATAAAGGTGCCGTGGTTCTCGTCACGACGATAGCCATACTCAAAGGTAGAGAGCCAGCGGCCGCTGACGGCATCCTGAGAGATAGTGCCGCCCGACTGCAGACCAATCTGGCGCATCACCACGCGCGCATTGTTCAGATTGAACGGGTTGTCGCAAGCTTCAATGTTCAGCGTGTCGATGGTCCAGCCGCCGTCGGAGAGATTGCCGGGGTTGCGCGTATGCTCAATCCAGACGTTGCGCATAATCCCCTGGGTCACGCGCGGCATATAGAGCGTGGCGTCGCCGTAGCCGGTCTGGAAGTTAGCGTTGCTCAGCTCGATTGCCGTTGAGTGGTCCCAGACGCCATTCGGTGAGTTTGACCAGCCCACATCAAACACGCGCGAATAGGTGTAGAGGGTATAGATCTGGTCAAACTTACTGTCGAGCGTATCCAGCAGCTTGAACACCGTACCGCCGGTATTCTGCGCGCGGAAACAGTGAATGTTCACCGTTTCCCCTTCGATACAGGTGTTCTCAAAGAACGGCTGGTTGTTGCTCACCAGATCGGCGGTGATGGTGCCGGTGTTTTTCACGGTATCGGCGCTGGCCTGACCGTTCCACGCCATACCGGCGATCACCGTACGACGCGCTTTTACCTTGAACACCGGCGTGGCGCTTTTATCAGAGATAATGGTGGTACGCGGCAGCGAACCCAGCGGTGAGTCATCGCCGAGCAGGCCAAAGAAGGTCGCATCAGTGGCGCTGAGATCGATGGGCTTGATCAGGAATTTCCCGCCGGGAAAGCGTACGGGCAGCGCGACGCAGTTAGCGTTCCAGGTCTTGGTCCAGTTGTACATGCGCATAAAGGCGTCGGTGTCGTCGGTGTAGCCATCGCCTTTGGCACCGAAGTGCAGCACGTTCAACTCAGAAGGATCGTTAATAGTGCGCTTCCAGTAAAAGCCATCGCCCACTGCAATCGTGCCACCGTCATCTTTCAGCGTGGTAGTACCAAGGTAGCCGATAAAATCACCGCCGCCACGGAAGGTTGAATCCTTATCATAGTAGCGGTTCAGACTGGCGACCTGGCCTGCTGCTGCTGGTTTGGTGGTACGCAGTTCAGCATAAGAGTTCACTTCAATCATGGTATCCTCCTCAGGATTTCAGGGTACTGATGCTCTGACGTCTGTCAGCGCGTGGCCGGACGGCCGCAAAGTTGGTCCCACATGTCGTTGTGGGTATTGATGGCGCGAACGGTGCGAACGTCCATGCGTTGCGCATCGTCGCCGTGGGTGTAAATCGGTGAAAAAAGCACGCAGGCCGAATCGGTGACGGCCGCTGGCTCAGGGTTTGTTGTATTTCGACTGCTGCAGCTTGTCGCGAGCAGCAGCGTCATCAAGATTGCTGTTATCGGTCGTAACACGGGTCGCCTCCTCGCGATGCAGTTGTTGCTGATGCGCGACGGCGGCGGTTTGCGCCGCCTCTTTCTTCGCGCTCTCCGTATCGGCTTTGGCCTGCTGCTGCACCTTGCCGATCTTTTTGCCGCCGAAATAGCTGGCGCCCAGCGCGGCAATCAGCGCCCCAATAACGGCGATCCAGTGCCAGCCGCCGGTAAGCAGTGCGGTAAACAGGCTCATTTTTTGTTCGCCTCCAGTGCTTGCTTTTGCAGCAGCAGATTCTTCTGCCGCACAAACTGCGCGATAACACCCATCGCCACCATAAAGGCGCCGATCAGGCCGAGATAGTTGTGGGGAAGAATGCCTTTAACGTCTTCCGGCAGGGTATTCCAGGCGTTCAGCGCCGCCTCAGGAAAGGACTGCACCCAGGCGCTGAGCATCGATCCCAGCGACGCCAGCCAGACAGACCAGGTTTTAAACAGCAGCCGCGCATGGGCAACAAACTCCAGCGTGGTAAAGCGCTGCATAATCAGCAGCACAACGATGACCGCCAGGACGGCGATGATAAAAAGTAACCATTTCATAGCAGCCCCCGATAAACGTCATAGGTGCCGCTGCGCATCACTTCGGCATGACGGCGAGCGCGTCCCGGGGTCTGACGCGCCCACAGGCTGTTGAGCATGGAGTTGGCCGCGCTGTCGTAATCCTCCGCCGCCACCGCGCTCAGCATGCTGGTAAACAGCGAGAGGCCATCCACGCCGAGCTGATACGCCATGCTGTAAAGCACGTCGCTGCGTGCGTCATTGCACTTTGCCAGCGCCTGTTGCAGAAGCGGTCGGCTCTGCATCTGCTGGGCTTTGCCCTCAATGATGCATTTCTTCCAGACGTCGCCGACCTGACGCGGCACGCGAAACACATAGTTATTGAGCGACGCGCCCTTTGGTCCGATGCGAATGCCGCCCGCCACGGTAGGAAATCCCTGTGTGTCGAGATAAGGCGCTTCGACGTAACCCTCTTCAAAATTGAGAATCTCAATAATCTGGCTCATAACCATTCCTCTATTACGGGCATGGGAAAGCATTCCCGATGCGACAACGACAGTTAAAGCGCACTGATCAGTGCCAGAGATAACCCCAGCAACGCCCCAGGCGAACCCAGCAGCAGGACTAAACAGTGCGGTCAGGCTCCCCGTTCAGACAAAACGGGAGAAAAGGTGAAGTACAGCGGTACAGGCAGGAAACAGGGCAGGTTCAGCGCACGGCGTAGAGATGCACATGCGGCAGACAGCAGTTATCGAAACTGGCGGTTTCAGAACGGTTAACGTGCGTCGGGGCGATAGCCCGTTCAACACGCGAGGTCACCGGACGCTGAGCGATGCGTTCGGCGCGACGTAAAGGGGGATTTTCGGGTTCGCAGCCCAGCGCCTGATCGATGCTGAGCTTGAGTCGACTGAGCGGCTGACGCCGACGATGTCTGCGGGTGCGTGCATTACCTACGAATACGCTTTTGCCATAATGTATTATCGCCATAACTCCTCCTGTGAATGAGTCTTTGGCGATGGGGTGGCAGGCGCGGGTTTTCGGCAAGCCGAACCGTCCCGGATGCCGCGTTTTCCGCTCACAGCGCAGTGACCCGGCTGTAATAACAGCCAGGCTAAGCGCGAGTTGGGAGAAAAAGGCGGCATCTGACGACGCTGCATGTGCGCATCCACCCCATCCCAAAGTTCACTGACTTTGTGATGGTATGATTCGCGCTTGTGCAGCGCCTCGATTGTTTAAGAGCGGCTCACTCCGTGAGAGAAGGGCTTCGTTGGTCCACGCTCAAATTATTAACCTGTTCTTATGCTTTATCAAACACCAACAGTTAATTTTTTATTTACTATTGGTTAAATTTTTGAATTTTGCTGAATTATTTTTTTTCAGCCGCCTGATACTGAACAGATTTTATACAGAAGCTAACCCAGTAGCTGGTAGTGCCGCGCCTGACTCAGGATGACCTTGGCCATCACCTGCATACTGTCAACATCCTCCCGATTAAGATACCAGGTTTCATAGCGCTTATTATCTGAAATAACAGCAATTTTTTTATGCTGTAGCTGCAAGCGCTTGAGGTAAAGCTGGTTATCCAGGGTAAAAATGTAGATACCGTCTCCGTCAAAAACCTTCACGCTGATGTCCACGAACAGCTGATCGCGCGGCGCAAAGGTCTCCACCATCGAATCGCTGTTGATGGCAATTAACCGGATGTTTTCCGCCGGACGGCCATTGAAAAGCACGCGCGCCTCATCCACGCCATATTCAATGGCATGGATGGTCTCGACGAACTCTTCCCGCGCAAACAACCCGGATGCTGACTTTTGCCCAATATCGAGGCTTTCAATACGGAACACATTGCGCTGCGCGTTAAGGCTGTCGATTGACAACGATTCAGCAGGCTTTTCCATTCCGTACTGTAGCCATTCAACCCGTACGCCCAGCAGACGGCTCAATGCCAGCAAGTTATTATCATCAGGCACCGATTGTGCGTTGAACCACTTCCACACGCCCGGCGTCGATATTTTGCATCCCAACTGTTGTAACGCTTTGGCAACCTGTTTATTTCGTCCATGTCCGACAATTCCCGCGCTTTCGCAAGCGGCAATCAGCCTGGCAGTAAAAGCTTGTCTCGTACTCTCTTTTTTAACCATTAGTTAATAATCTGCCATAGAGGAGATACTGGATGTTATTTTCATTATTGCTACCAGTTCATTTTATATTACCGTCCGTTTGCTACCCAATTGCTTTTGTAAAGCAGCGCTAATTATCATTATCCTCTTCACGTCTTGCGCAACCAGTCTCGAATGCGCTGCGGCCCGTTGCGGCGCGGCTTTCAGGAATGTTCCGTAGAAAAATGGGCAAAAAACAGGCAACCGCTTTGCGTAAAAAAAAGTGACGTCCTGACGCGCCGAAAGTCGCACCGTAAAACTCCAAAATTAACTGGATCGAAAAAGCGGCGTTAAAAAAAAGGGTGCCCGTTCTGGACACCCTTTTTGTTAAATAAAATCGCGATCAGGGACGCAGCGTATCGTCGCCCCATGCGACCCATTTGTAGGTGGTCAGCGCCTCCAGCCCCATCGGGCCGCGCGCATGCAGCTTCTGCGTGCTCACCGCGACCTCCGCGCCGAGTCCAAACTGACCGCCGTCGGTAAAACGCGTGCTGGCGTTTACGTAAACCGCCGAGGAGTCGACCTGTTTAACAAAGCGGCTGGCATTCTGCGTACTGCGCGTCAGGATGGCGTCTGAATGCTGGGTGCCGTGTGTGCGGATATGCTCGATAGCCGCATCCATATCATCCACCAGCTTCACGTTGAGATCGAGCGACAGCCACTCGTCGTCATAGTCGCCCGTTTTGATCGGCGTAACGCTGGCGGGGCCGTCCTGTAACTGCGCCAGCAGGTTCTCATCAGCGTGCAGCGGGATCCCCTCCTGCGCCATCCGCGCCGTAAATGCCGGCAGGAAACGATCGGCGATCGCCCGATGGATCAGCAGGGTCTCCAGCGAGTTACAGGCGCTGGGCCGCTGTTTTTTCGCGTTGACGATCACCTCCAGCGCCGGCGCGATCTCCATGGTTTCATCCAGGTAGATATGGCAAACGCCGATCCCGCCGGTAATCACCGGTATCGTCGAGTTTTCGCGGCAGAGCTTGTGCAGCCCTGCCCCGCCGCGCGGGATCAGCATATCGACGTAGCGATCCAGCTTCAGCAGCTGGTTCACCAGTTCACGATCCGGATTTTCAATCGCCTGCACCGCCGCCGTCGGCAGGCCGTACTGTTGAAGCGCATTCTGGATCACTCGCACCGTGGCCGCATTGGTGCGCCATGTCTCCTTGCCGCCGCGCAGGATCGAGGCGTTGCCGGTTTTCAGGCACAGGCTGGCGACATCCACCGTCACGTTGGGGCGCGCCTCATAAATCACGCCTACCACGCCGAGCGGAACGCGGCGACGCTCGATGCGCAGACCGCTGTCGAGCTGGCCGCCATCGATCAGCTGGCCGACCGGATCGGCGAGCTGGCATACCTTACGCACGTCGTCGGCGATGGCGCTCAGGCGCTGCGGATTCAGCGTCAGGCGATCGAGCAGCGCAGCGCTCATGCCGTTCGCGCGCGCATCGGCGAGATCCTGCTCGTTGGCCGCCAGAATCGCATCGCGCTCCTCATCGAGACGATCGGCGATCGCCAGCAGGACCTGGTTTTTCTCTGCGGTCGAGAGATCGGCCAGCTTATACGCGGCGGCGCGCGCCGCTTTTCCCATTTCTTCAAGCATTTGACCGCTCCTTAACTGACGATCATGTCGTCGCGATGTACGGCCACCGGACCGTATTCATAACCGAGGATCTCCCCGATCTGCTGACTGTGACGACCAGAAATCATTCGCAGCGCATCGCTGTTATAGCGCGAGACGCCGTGTGCAATATCGCGTCCCAGCAGGCTGCGAATGCGGATCACCTCGCCGCGCGAAAAGTTGCCGCGCACGTCACGAATGCCTTTCGGCAGCAGCGAACTGCCGCGTTCGAGCATCGCCGCCAGCGCGCCGTCGTCGACGGTAATTTCGCCAGCCGGCGGTGCGCCGAAGATCCAGCGCTTGCGGTTCTCCAGCGGCGTCTGCATGGCGTGAAAGCGCGTGCCAACCGGCTTGCCGGCAATTACGTCGGCGATAACGCCGGGTCGGCTGCCCGCGGCGATAATGGTGTCGATACCGGCGCGACAGGCGACGTCCGCCGCCTGCAGCTTGGTGGACATGCCGCCGGTGCCCAGACCGGAGACGCTGTCGCCCGCCAGCGCGCGTAGCGCGTCGTCGATTTCATGCACGTCGCTGATCAGCTCCGCCTGCGGGTTACTGCGCGGATCGGCCGTGTAAAGCCCCTGCTGATCGGTGAGCAGCAGCAGCTTGTCGGCGCCGCCCAGCATCGCCGCCAGCGCCGACAGGTTATCGTTGTCGCCAACTTTGATCTCCGCCGTCGCCACCGCGTCATTTTCGTTGATAACCGGCACGATATGGTTATCCAGCAGCGCGCGCAGGGTATCGCGGGCGTTCAGGAAACGCTCGCGATCCTCCATATCCGCGCGGGTCAGCAGCATCTGACCAATATGGATGCCGTAGATGGAGAAAAGCTGCTCCCACAGCTGGATCAAACGGCTCTGCCCCACCGCAGCCAGCAGCTGCTTTGAGGCGATGGTAGGGGGCAGTTCCGGGTAACCCAGGTGCTCGCGTCCAGCCGCCATTGCGCCGGAGGTAACGATCACGATGCGATGGCCGGCCGCGTGCTGCTGCGCGCACTGACGAACCAGTTCCACCATATGCGCCCGGTTCAACCGGCGCGAACCGCCGGTAAGGACGCTGGTCCCCAATTTGACCACGAGGGTCTGACTGCCGCTCATATTTCCTGCCGTTTAAATAAAAAAAGAAAAAAATTTCTGCGAAGGAACTTTTTATCAGGAGTCAGAAGCGAAGCCAACTCTCTACCGGGGAAAAGCACGAAAAACCCTGGACAATCCGGTAGACCAAAAGTTCGCAGATAACAAGAAATCAGAAAAAATGTCATAAAACTTTCATCTACAACCGGTAAAACGTCCCCTGTTTAATAAGCCCTTTTCAGGGGCATAACACATTTTACTCATTGGGATTGATAGCAAATGAAGAAAAGTACACTGGCACTCGTCGTATCGGCTCTGGCGCTGACTTCTGCTGCTCATGCGGCGGAAGTGTATAATAAAGACGGCAACAAGCTGGACTTCTACGGCAAATTAAAAGCGATGCACTATCTGAGCGACGCGGACAGCCAGGACGGGGATAAGTCCTACGTACGTATCGGCTTCAAAGGCCAGACCCAGATCAACGACCTGATGACCGGTTACGGCCAGTGGGAATACCAGTACAGCCTCAACAACTCTGAAGGCGGCACCGATTATAACAACGGCAACAAAACCCGTCTGGGCTTTGCCGGTCTGAAATTCGGCCAGTATGGCTCGTTCGACTACGGTCGCAACTACGGCGTACTTTATGACGTAGAAGCCTGGACCGACGTATTCCCGGAATTCGGCGGCGACGGTACGGCGCGTGCTGACAACTTTATGACGCAGCGCGCTACCGGCGTAGCCACCTATCGCAACAACAATTTCTTCGGTCTGGTTGATGGCCTGCGCTTTGCGCTGCAGTACCAGGGCCGCAATGACGCCAACGGCGGCAACGCACGTACTGAAACCAGCCGTCAGAACGGCGACGGCTACGGCGCGTCACTGGGCTACACCATTGGCGATACCGGCATCAGCCTGATGTCGGCGATTACCTCGTCCGACCGCACCAACCTGCAGCAGACGAACGCTTACGGACATGGCGACCGCGCGGACTCCTGGGGCGCTGGCGTGAAGTATGACGCCAACAGCGTCTACCTGGCGGCGATCTACACCGAAACCCGCAATATGACCCCGTTCAACGGCATCGACCGCGTAACGGGCCAGCGGGCCGTAGGCGCAGCGAACAAAGCGCAGAACATCGAGCTGGTGGCGCAGTATCAGTTTGATTTCGGCCTGCGTCCGTCACTGGGCTACGTTCAGACCAAAGGCAAAGATATCGAAAACGGTATCGGCGATGCGGATCTGGTGAAATATATCGACGTGGGCGCCACCTACTACTTCAACAAAAACATGTCAGCGTTCGTGGATTACAAAATCAACCAGCTGGACGACGACAACCGTCTGAGCCTGAACAACGACGACGTGGTTGCTGTAGGCATGACTTACCAGTTCTAACCCTCTGACGCCGCCGCGAAGCGACGCGCGACGGCGACAGTGTTTTCCCCTCAATGTGTCTGTAAATAAGGGCCGCCTCATCAGCGGCCCTTTCTTTTTGTCGCTTGAGTCGCGGCGATCAGAACGTCCAGCGCACCCCGGCGTTATAGCGCCAGCCCTTCACGCCGTTGCCGTCAATCTCCTTGCGGTAGTCCGCCTCGGCATAGAGTGAAACGTCGCTGCGAAAGCGGGTCGTGCCCCCGATGCCGACATCCCACGTCTGACCGAACTTACCGCTGTTAAAGTCCTGGCTGATAGCGCTCTCCGCCGAGCCGACTTTCACCTTCGACCCGCCGCCCCAGCCGCGCGTATAGCTGGCGCGCAGATAAGGCGTATATTCGCGCTGCGCATCGTCCTGCCAGGTGCGATCCAGCCGCGCGCCAAGACGGCCGATAGTCTGGTCGTTGTCGTCAAACGCCACGTCAACGCCATCCTTATCGCGAGTGTCATCGAACTTCAGACGCATCCATGTCAGCTGCGCCTGCGGCTCCAGACGCACGCCGTTGGCGAAGATAAAGGGATAGCCCGACTCCAGCGAGGCGCTCCAGCCGTCGCCCTTCACTTTTCCGACCTCTTTTTGCCGCGCGATATCGGTATCGCCGCGGTGCCAGCTCCAGCTCAGCGAGCCGTCGAGATAGAACCCGCTGTCGCGCTGCCAGGTGCCGTAGAACGAGACGCTGTCGCTGTCGAAGGTCGTGGAGCTAAAGCCGTCGGCCGCGTGCGGACGAATGCGCGTATTGCCGCGCGTATAGGCCACGCCGCCGCGCAGGCTGTCGCTCTCCCCGTCCAGCTGCAGCAGGTTGCCGCCGAGCTGCACCGCGCTGTAGTCGATATCGGCGTCAAAGCCGTAGTCGCTAACGTCGCGATTGCTCATATAGGTCAGGTTCGAACCGAGATAGCGCAGGAAGAGTTCGCCGCCCGCGCCGCTGCGTTCACCGTCGCGCAGCTCGCCGAGACGCTTATGCAGATCGTCGGTGATCGCCTGGGTGTACCAGGCGAGGCCCACCGGCGCGGAGAGGTATGAGGGCACCTGCGGCGCTAACGCCGGACGCACCGCCGGCGATGTCGCGCGCCCCGCCTGCGGCTGACAAAGCGAGCCATCCTCGCACACGTAGCGGCTGGCGAGCCGGTAATCCCAGCCCTGGCCGCTGCTGTCAGGCGCAAAAGCGTAGAGCCCGTACTGCCATGGACCGGCGACGAGGTAGTCCCTTTTCAGCGCGAAGCTGTCAGCGCTGGCGCTGCCAGAGACCTGCGCCAGCGAGATCCCTTCGCTGCCGTCGATAACGCCGTCACCGTTAGCGTCGCTCTGCGCTACGGCGCTGCTGGCGCTCAGCCGATCCTCAATCAGCGTGGTGCCGGTGACGTTGCCGTTTACCCGCAGCGCGTCGCTCTGACCACCTGCGCCGTTAAGCCGGGTCGCGAGCTTAAGCGTGCCGCCGAGCGACGCCAGCGTGCCGTCAATCGTAAGCAGGTTACTGGCCGCGCCGCCGCTGCTCAGGTCGAGCGTACCGGCGTTGTTTACCACCAGCGAGTCATTGGTCGCGCCCGCCAGCAGCGGATTAACGTTATTTCCGGCAAACAGCGTGGAGTCGCGATCGATATTAATCGTGCTGTGTGCCAGTTTGAGGTTGTCGGTCAGCGTCCACTGCGTTTTATAGAAGTTGAGCGTGCTCCAGCCCGCGCCGAGGTTAACCCCTTTGCTGAGATCGTCGCGGCTGAACGAACCGCCGCTGGCGTCGATGTTGCTGAAGCTGAGCGTGCTGCCCACGCCGCCTGCGGTGGTGATATGGCGGGTATTCGCCAGGCTAACGTTCTCTATCAGCGCCTGATTATTCTCGCCGCTGCCCATGGTCAGGCTGCCGTTGAGGGTGCCGCCGGTAACGGCAAGGGTATCGCTGCCGTTGCCGGTATCGACCTCGCCGATTACGCTGCCGCCGATAAAGGCGAGCTGGTCATTGGTCGCGCCGCCCGCCACCACAGGCGTCTCCGGGAAGGTGGTGCTGATATCGCCTTGGTTGATAAATACCGTCTGGCCGCCGCGCAGATCGATCACCGGCGACACGCGGCTGTTGGAGAAAATCGAGCCGCGGTTAACGACCTCGCTGGCGGTGTGGGTGACGATGGCCGAGCCGCCGCTCTCGCTGGTGATGGCGATAAAGCCGTCAGAGAAGACCCGGCCGGTGGTGTTAGCGCGGATCGCGTCGCCGCTGCCGTCGACCACAATCTGATACCCCGGCCCTACCCGCAGATCGTTAGCGGTGGTTGAGCCATCCTCATTCTGAAACAGATAGCCTGTCGCCCCTTCAAGAATGGAAAGATAGGCTTTGCCGCCATAGTCGAAGGAGGTGGCGGAGCGTATGCCTGCACCATTGATGGCGATGATATAGGCATTATTCAGCGCAATATTCGCGGTTTCGGCGCGGTTATTGATGGCGCTGCCGCCGCCCTCGGCGCTCAGGGTAATTTCGCTTGCCTGTAAACCGGCCGCGCCGCGATCCAGCAATACCGTATCCGCGCCGCCGCGGGCCCAGATACCGCTGCGGAAAAACTGATCCCCCTGAATATCCAGCGTGGCGTTTTCCCCGACGCGCGCGCCAGCGATGCCGCCGTCCACCTGCACCGTCCCGTTATAAGGCTGATAAATGCCTGCTCCCTGGCTGACGTCAATGCCTACGCCGGATGCCACACTGATCCAGACGTTGTTGATGGCGCGGCCGCCATTCAACAGCCGCACGCCGGTATTGTTTTCGCCGGAAAGCAGAATAGTGCCGTTGTTCATGACCGTTGCGCCGTCGCTTGCCTGCAACGCGGTGGCGTTTTTGCCGCTGCCGATGATGTTGCCGTTGCTGAACACCGCGCCGTCGCCATTCTCGCTGATGGCGCCGATGCTGTTTTCGCCGTTCAGCCACACATCGCCTAAATCTCCGTAGGCGCCGTTTGAGGCGCGCAGCGCCACCGCACCCTTACCGTTAACAAAATAGGTCTCATTGTCATACAGGGTGGCGGTGCCGGACATCTTCACCCCGGTGGTATTGGCGCCGCTCAGCGTGATCTCCCCAAGGCGCTGCAGCGAAAGAATGGCGCCGTCGCCCAGCTGGTAGAGCGTTGAACCCTCGGTAGAGACATCCTGATTACTGCCGTAGGCATAGATAATGCCGCCGCCTTCCACCACCCGCCAGGCGGTCTGGTTGGGGTCGTGAAACACGACGTTGGTCTGCTGACCAAGCACGAGCGTGCCGCCGTTGAGCGCCTCGCCCGCCAGCACGTTGCCGCCGTAGAGATTAACCGTACCGTTCTGCTCAATACGCGCCGCGTCACCCGAGGCATACAGGCCGGTGGTAGGGAAAAAACCGTCCGCGCTGCCTGCCGTCACGTTCAGCGTGCCGCTGCTGGTAATAGCGGTGCCGCCGCCAGGGGAGTCAAACGAGTAGCCTGACGCAAAGAGCGCTACAGCACCGTCGCTGACGCTGATATTGCCGCTGTTAACCGCCTGGCCGCTGATGAGCGCCTGGATGCCGTAGCTCTGATCACCGCGCAGGTTAATATCGCCGGTATTGGTCAGCGCCCCGCGATACTGAGCGATCAAACCGATCTGCTGATTGCCCTGCCCGTTGATGGCCGCATGGTTGACGAGGGTGGAAGCGAAGGGCTGATCGAAGCTGTTGGTGATGTAGCGCGTCAGGTTGTAGTAATTACCGTCTACCACCGCCGCCGTCGCGCCGCCTACGTTCAGGTTAAGCTGCGTCGCCGCATCGATAGTGGCCTGCGCGCCGCCCTCAATGCGCAGACCGGTCGAGGTGTTGCCGATGTTAAACGTCGCGCCGTGGGTGTTGACTACCGAGCCTTCGCCAACGGCCTCAATGCCGGTCGAGAAGGCCGCGCCCGGCGCGATGGTCAGGCCTGCGCCGTCAAAGTCCGCGCCGTCCTGATAGCGAAAGATAGTGGCATACCAGTCGTCGGAACCAGTGGCATAGTTGCCCGCTTTCGGCAGGGCGATCCTGGCTTCTGGCCCTATGGCCAGAAAGCCCATCTGATATTGCCCGTTGCCGCCCAGCTGCGGCACCGCGTCGGCGGTAAGATCGACACTCGACTTGCCCTCGGCGCGAATGCCGATGGCGCCGCTGCCCTGCAGGGCGATCGGCCCGCTCAGGGTGGCGGAGGCGACGCCGCTGCCCTGTCCGTTGACCCATACCGCCGTATTGAAGCTGCCGTTCAGGGTATCGGCGCGGCCGGTGACGTTAATCGCGCCGCTGGAAAAGGCGCTGGCGCGCTCGCCGTCGCTGGCGATGACCTTGATGCCGGTGCCGCCGTCGCCGTTGAGATTGATAGTGCCGGTGTTGCCCACCAGCCCGCCGCTGCCGGCATTGATCGCCAGCAGGCCGACGTTTTCTGCCGGTCTGAACTGCGCCCGGCCGTTGATATCAATAGTGCCGTTGTTAAGCGCAACTGCTTCAGGGCCATCCTCGACGCGCATCGCTACGCCGTTCTGCACTTTGCTGCCGAGCACGATGCGCCCGTCGTTAATGACCGTCGAGTTAAGCGACTGAGAAATGGCGCTGACGCCGCCGCTCTGGTTAATCGCCACATCTTCGGTGGCATCGCCTTTATCATTCTGCGGCGTGCGGCCAACGTAGAGAACGCCGCCCGCACCGTTGATAAAGCTGGCGTTGTCGGTATTGAGCACCACGCCAGCGCTGCTGCGGCTGCCGATGGCGTCCGCCACGCCGATATTCATATTGCCGTTGTTGATCCCCAGCGCGTCGCTTAGCCGCAGCGCGCTGCTGGCGTCGCCCTCTTGCGTGATGGCGTAATTCAGCACGCCGTTGTTGATAAAGCGGCTGCCGTCGGTCGCCAGCACCGTGGTGCCGCTGTAGCCCAGCGTTGCAGGATCCACGCCGCTGCCGTCGGGGTTGTTAAAGAAGCCGCCGTTGATAACGCCATTGTTGACGCCGCGGCTGCCGGAGAGGCGCAGCGCCGTGTTCTCATGGGCCGCCGATCCGCTGGCCGCCAGCTTGCCATCAATCGTCGCTTTTGCGCCGTTGGTAGCGCGCACCGCGCCGCCGTCCGAGTCCACCACTTCCAGCGTCGCCCCCTTCTGCACCGAGACGCTGGCACCAGGGCCGTCCGCGTTCAGCACTACGCGCTCGCCTACCGGCTGCGTTACCTCGTCGTTGTACTCATCGGCGTCGATCACGTAGGCGATGGGCGCGCTGTAGAGAGAGAGCGCTTTGTTGAATTCGGCATTGTAGCTGCCAGCGCTGAGGTTGCCGCTCTGCAGCTGCTCAATCAGCCAGTCGTTGTACCGCTGCAGATCGCTCAGGCTGGCGACGTTGAACTCACGGCTGTTGCCGTCCAGCGTGGTCACGCTGAAAGGGCCGCTGTACTGGGCGACGTTATCGACCCAGTACGCCAGATTGTAGGTATATTCCGTTGCCGAGCCGGTAAAGGCGATGCGGTTGTCAGACTGCCAGTTCATCGCGCCGCTGCCGCTGGCGGTAAACAGCTGGCTCTGTTTCGCTGCCATGCTCCAGCCGTTGGTGGCGGCGGTGGTCGCCGCACCGTCGACGCCGATATCGACATTGATAACGCCGTTGCTCACCTGCGCCACGCGGGTATTGATATATTGCTGTCCGTTGACGTTGTAGTAGTTGGGCAGCTCGCTGGCGGGCGTTACCGAGGCGAGCGCGCTGATATTCGCCGTATTAAAGACCTGCAGCTGATTACTTCCGCTGCCGTTGACGTCAGGCACGCTAATCACATAATTTTGCGCGCCGAACGTCAGCCGATCCGCGCCAATAACATTGTCATCGGAAATAATTCTGCCGCTACTTAATAATTCGCCGATGGTAATACGGCCGCCGCCATCCTCGCCCGGCTGAAAGCGTTGAATACCGCTCAGGGTTTGCGTCGTTCCATTACAGACGCAAAATACGCCTGCTTTATTGTCATTTAATAAGGGTGAAAAAGGTTTTAACGTGGCGGCGTGACTAAAAGTAACGGGGAAAAACAGCCCGGGCGCAGCGGCCAGGCTTAATAATATGGGATTTAATTTAAACAAAACGTTTTCCTCCAGAGAGACAGCGCAGGACCACCCAGACTTTTAGGCGTCCGGGTTGGCATTGTTTTTATAGCGAGAACAAACGGAGAAAAGCCGCGACAAAGGCAATCGCGCTGGCTGTTATCACACCATTTCGTCAGGAAAACGTCTACAAAGCGTCAGTGCGATCGGCCTCAATAAAATGAGAATAAGAATTATGCTGTGCCGCACTCTGTTTTATCTGGCCCGATTATTTTAAGTGGCCGCGTTGATTACAAAGGTTTTATAAAGCGGAGTTAGTTAATAACCATAATCAAATAAGCAGAGAGAATGTTTTTAATGCGGAGGCGTCTGAAATATAAAAAGGAGTAGTTAACAAGGATATTGCAGAGCGGCGAAGAAATATAAACGTAGCGGAAAGTTCAGAATAATGCAGAACAGGCATAGCCAAAAAATCGGGCTATGCCTGCCGTTTAAGGTTCAGCAGCGTCAGGCGCTGAGTTTGACCGGCTGTTCGTCGAAGCCGCTGGCAGGGGTCAGCCCCAGATTCAGCTCCTGCAGCATCGCTTTCAGACGGGTGTGGAAGTTACGCAGCGTCTCTTCCACCTTCTGATTATTCTCTTTCCCCTTGATATTCGCGACAGACCAGTCGCCATCTTTATCGAACAGGCCGATATGATAGACGTAGGTAAAATGGTCCTGTTGCGCTTCCAGCTCCATCCACCAGCCCCAGAACTCTCGGCTTTCCGGCGCGGGTTTGACATTGACGCAGGCGGCCAGGCAGTCGAAAAAGAACCGCGTTTCTTCACATTTCCCTTCGCGGATATACGGTCCCAGCTCGGTGAAGCGCTTAAGCAGGCGACTACGGGGGTGACCACTCGGTAACGTCATGCTAATTCTCCATAAGTTTGACCGTTAGTATTAAAGCAAACCGCAGTGAATTTGCCAGCTACTGTTGTAACCGCTTTGCCAGCCAGTCGCAAACCTGATTCAGGGCGCTCTCAAAATTCGCCAGCGCCGGTCTGGCGGCAATCGGCAGCAGTTTGCCATCGGCGGAGGAGTTGGCGATCAGCCGCGCATCCTCTTCCGGACCGAAAGGATCGCCCGGCCAGTAGCCTGCGAGCATCGGCGTCGGCGTACGGCGTCCCAGCAGCCCCTGCACTTTGAGCGAGTAGCGATTAAGCTCGGTGCGCAGCGCGCTGTCGCTGGTAAAGGCCATGCCGAGGCGGCTGGCGAGCATATCCATATACATATCCGGAATAGCGTCCTGCTGCTGCGCGCTGGTCAGCAGGCTGTGCACCATCGGGCCCAGCGTTGCTACGGCGCGCAGGCGCGGCGCCTCCAGATAGGCCAGACGCACCGCGACGTTGGCGCCGAAGCGATAGCCGAACGCCGCCACGCGCCGGTGATCGATCCAGGGCACGTTCGCCAGCTCGCGCAGCACCTGCTGATGCAGAAAGCTGGTGTCCTGGTTGAGCCGCCACTTTATAGAGAAGCCCACCGAGGGCATATCCAGCGTCAGCATGGCGATGCCGCGCGGCGCCAGGTAGTCATGAAACAGCCGGTAGTGGTCGCTTTGCAGCGAATCGAGGCCGCCGCACAGCAGCACGACAGGATAAGGCGCCGACGCGTTGGGCGGCATATGAAGAAAGCCGGTGATCGGACTGCCGCCTTCGATATTGAAGCTGAGCGCTTTAAGCTCGCCGGGCAGACGGCGCGTCGCCTCTTCATAGGCGCGATTCGCCAGCGTCTGCGCCTGATCCGCCAGCTCATCTCCTTTGATATAGGGATAGGCAGCCAGGCTAAAAAGGTGCGAGGCGCGCAGCCAGTGTTCCCCGGCGCGGCTGTCGTCGCCCTCTTCCTGAGCGCGCTGCTGCCAGAGGCCCGCCTGCTTCGACCACTCAAACGCCCAGTTGCCGCTGCGAAAGCCGATCACTGTATCGAGCAGCGCGTCGTCGGTATGGCGCTGGTCGCTGATGGCGATACGCGCCAGCACTTCGCTGATCTCCTGCGGCGGCACGCCGCGCCACGTCCACATCAGCTTATTGAGCATGCGATACCAGCCGTGTTGGCTGCTGCCGTCCAGCGTCGCTTCGACGTCTACGGCGGCATGATGCTGACGATGCACCAGCGATGAGGTTTCGGGATAGTTGTAGTGCGGCTTGAACAGCTCTTCGCTGAGGTTTTTGCTCGACATACTCGGTTCTCCTGACGACCCTGGCAGAGGCTAAGTGTACTGTAGGGTCAGGAACAGCGCGAGGCGCAAAAGAGCGCAAAGCCCGAGCGCGGCGGCAGGTAGCGTGGCGTTTAGCCGGCCTGCGGCAAAAAGCACAACGCCCGGCAAGCCGGGCGTTGTCAGAAGTGGCGGATCAGGCGCCTTTAACGATAGGCGGAATGTACATCACGCCCATGTCCCACGGCTGCTCAATCCAGGTATTCTGAGGGATATCAACCACGTAATCGTCTACCAGCGGGCGGCCTGCCGGTTTAGCGAAGATAGTGACGAAGTGCGCTTTAGGGTACATCTCACGGATCGCCTGCGCGGTGCCGCCGGTATCGACCAGATCGTCAATAACGATAAAGCCTTCGCCGTCGCCTTCTGCGCGCTTGAGGACTTTCATCTCGCGCTGATGGTCGTGGTCGTAGCTGGAGATGCAGACGGTATCGACATAGCGGATGCCCAGCTCGCGCGCCAGCAGCGAAGCAGGCACCAGGCCACCGCGGCTGACTGCGATAATGCCTTTCCACTGTTCAACAGGAAGCAGGCGCTGAGCCAGTTTGCGGGCATGAATCTGCAGCATGTCCCAGGTAACGACGTATTTTTCACTCATGAATAGCGATCCCAGCCAACTTAATCGGCTTAAATAATGTGCAACGGGAAAAAGGTTGCGCGAGATTATAAGGATCCTCAGCGCTAAAAACCAGCATCCGAACTACCGGTTGCGGGTTTTTAGCGCGCCTGAGTACGCACCCGGCAATAACAGTGATATTCTCAGCCTCATCACGTCAGATCCGCTGACGGCGACCATTCACTGGAAACTCGCGCACACCGGCCTGGCCGGCGCACTGACACAGGAGACCTGTCGTGTCTGAATTGTCTCAGCTTTCTCCCCAACCGCTGTGGGATATCTTCGCCAAAATCTGCTCCATTCCGCACCCCTCTTTTCATGAAGAAGCGCTGGCCACCTATATTGTCGGCTGGGCAAAAGAGCAGGGTTTCTGGGTCGAACGCGACGCGGTCGGCAATATCCTGATCCGCAAACCCGCTACCGCCGGCATGGAAAACCGCACGCCGGTAGCGCTGCAGGCGCACCTTGATATGGTGCCGCAGAAAAACAACGACACCGCGCATGACTTCACCAAAGACCCGATTCAGCCCTATATCGACGGCGAATGGGTGAAAGCGCGCGGCACTACGCTGGGCGCCGATAACGGCATCGGCATGGCCTCCGCGCTGGCGGTGCTGGCCGACAGCAGCCTGACTCACGGCCCGCTGGAAGTGCTGCTCACCATGACCGAAGAGACCGGCATGGATGGCGCTTTCGGTCTGCAACCGAACTGGCTTCAGGCTGAGATTCTGATCAACACCGACTCGGAAGAGGAAGGTGAGATCTATATGGGCTGCGCGGGCGGCATCGACTTTATCACCACGCTGCCGCTGACGCGCGAAGCGGTGCCCGCTGATTTCCAGACGCTGAAGCTGACCCTGAAAGGGCTGCGCGGCGGCCACTCCGGCGCGGATATCCATATGGGTCTCGGCAACGCCAACAAGCTGCTGGCGCGTTTCCTCGCTGCGCACGCTGCCGAGCTCGACCTGCGTCTGATTGACTTTACCGGCGGCACGCTGCGCAACGCCATTCCGCGCGAGGCCTTCGCCACGCTGGCGGTAGAGAGCCACAAAGCCGACGCGCTGAAAGCGGCAGCGGCGCACTTCCTGCTGGCGCTGCAAAACGAACACGGCGTCAAAGAGAAGAATATCAACGTCGTCACCGAGCCGCTGGCGCATCAGGGCGACGCGCTGAGCGCGGAGAGCCGCGACCGCTTCCTTAACCTGCTGAACAGCACGCCGAACGGCGTTATCCGCAACTCGGACGTGGCGAAAGGCGTAGTGGAAACCTCGCTTAACGTCGGCGTCGTCACGATGGATCACGACAAGGCGGAGATTAACTGCCTGATCCGTTCGCTGATCGATACCGGCCGCGACTACGTGGTGCAGATGCTGACCTCGCTCGGCCAGCTGGCTGGCGCGCAGACTAAGCCGAAAGGCGGTTATCCGGGCTGGCAGCCTGACGCAAACTCACCGATTATGGCGCTGACCCGTCAGACCTATATCGCGCTGTTCGACAAAACGCCGAATATTCAGGTTATCCACGCCGGTCTTGAGTGCGGCCTGTTCAAGAAGCCTTACCCGAACATGGATATGGTCTCTATCGGCCCCACCATCACCGGTCCGCACTCGCCGGACGAGCAGGTGCATATTGAGAGCGTCGGCCTTTACTGGAAACTGCTCACGACCTTGCTGAATGCGATTCCAGAAAAGTAAGCGCACGACCGCGTAACAAACCAGGCTCCGGCCTGGTTTTTTTATATCTGCGCGTCAGACCAGCATAAAACACCGCGTTATTTTCATTCCCCACTGTAAAAAACCAGCGTTGCCTGGCGCACCAGCTTTAGCCGCCAAACTATCCAGATGTCTGGATGGCTAACAAGTTTTCGTGCTAGCTTATGCGCTTTCGGCTGTTGCCGCGCCTGAAACTTCAGGAAAAAATTGCGGCCAGCCAGTGACAGGGGAGCTTCAGCTGATGAGTGCGTTAAACCGCCTTGAGATGCGTAATATCTCGATCGCATTCGGCGGATTCGCTGCGTTGACGCAGGTGAATTTTGTCGCGGACGGCCGCTCGGTACACGCCCTGACTGGCGCCAACGGCGCGGGCAAGTCAACGCTGATGGCGGTGCTGTCAGGCGCGCATAGCCACTACAGCGGTGAAATCTGGCTTGACGGCGTCCCGGTCTCGATACGCAGCCCGCGCGACGCGAAACAGCTCGGCATTCATCTGGTGCAGCAGGAGGTCGACGTCGCGCTGGTGCCCCAGCTCAGCGTGGCAGAGAACATTCTGCTGGATCGGCTGGCGGAGCCGGGACACGGCTTCCGCTGGCGCGCCATCCGCCGCCAGGCGCGCGCCCTGCTGGCGCAGCTGGAAGTAAACCTCGACGTGAATCGCCTGGTGGAACGCTGCACCCTGGCGGAGAAGCAGCAAATTTTGCTGGCGCGCGCGCTGTCGCACCACTGTCGTTTTCTTATTCTCGACGAACCCACCGCCCCGCTCGATCGGCACGAGAGCGAACGGCTCTTCGCCGTGGTGCGCCGTCTGCAAAGTAGCGGCATAGGCGTGGTGTTTATCTCGCACCGCATCCACGAGCTGAAAGCGATCTGTGACCGGCTGACGGTGCTGCGCGACGGCCGCCTGATCGAGAGCGGCCCGATGGCGGCGCTCAGCGGCGAGCAGATCGTCGAAAAGATGCTCGGCCATGAGCTGACCGATATCTATCCGCCGCGTCGCCCCGCTCGCCCCCAGCCGCTGCTGCTGGCGGTAGAAGGCCTGCACGACGATCGGCTGCTGCAGGATATTTCGCTGCGGCTGCACAAAGGCGAAATCCTCGGCATCGCCGGGCTGGCGGGTGCGGGTAAAACCGAGCTGTGCAAGGCGCTGTTCGGCGCCAGCAAAAGCCGCGTGACGCGCGGCGAGATACACGGCAAACCCTGGCGGCCGCGTTCGCCGCACGATTCGGTGCGCCAGCGCATGGCGCTGGTGCCGGAAGAGCGGCGCAAGGAAGGAATTTTTATCGACGAGCCGGTAGCGATGAATCTCAGCGTCAGCGCCGACAGCAGCTTTTCGCGCTGGGGGCTGTTCGGCCACCGTCAGGCGTGGCGCTGGGCGGAAGAGATTATCCAGCGCCTGAACGTGCGCACCACCGGCCCGGCGCAGTCGCTGCGCCGTCTCTCCGGCGGCAATCAGCAAAAGATCGCCATCGGCAAGTGGCTGCGCAGCCACGCTGAGGTGCTGATCTTCGATGAGCCGACCAAAGGGGTCGACATCAAGGCGAAAACCGAACTGTTCCGGCTCATCAGCGGGCTGGCGCAGGAAGGCAAAGGCGTTATCTACGCCTCCGGCGAGTTTTCTGAACTGGTTGGTCTTTGCGATCGAATTTGCGTGCTCTGGGACGGGCGCATCGTGGCCGAGCTGGATGCGCGAGCGGCCACCGAAGAGACGCTTCTGCTTTATTCCACTGGAGGAACCCCTGCGTGAGCAGCAAAGATATTTCCCTGACCGCGGCGTCAACGCCGCTGCGCCATCGACTGTTCGATTTCCTCTATAAGTGGGGCATGCTGATCACGGTCGCTCTCCTGATTGCCGGCTTTGGCCTCGCCTCTGACAGCTTTCTGGAACCGAATAACATCATCAATATCCTGCGCGCTATCGCCATTGTGACGGTGATCGCCGTAGGCGTCTCGGTGTCGCTTACCGTCGGCGGCTTTGACCTGTCGGTCGGTTCTACCGCCTCGCTGGCCAACGCGCTGGTGATCTCGCTCTTTGTCTGGTACGGCCTGAACACCGCCGAGGCGATAGCGATCACCCTGGCGCTCTGTACGCTCATCGGCCTGTTCAACGCCTTCCTGATCGTCATTCTGCGCATTCCCGATATGCTGGCGACCCTCGCCACGCTGTTTATTATCCAGGGCGTGGCGATGACCTACAGCTTCGGCGGCTCCATCACCGAAAACATGGTAATGCCGAACGGCGATATGGCGGAAGGCACCATCCCGGCGGGCTTCGGCCTGCTCGGTCAGGTGCCGGTGATCGTAATTGTTATGCTGGTGGTGACGGTGGTGGCGCAGCTGGCGCTCTCGCTGACCACTCATGGCCGCCGCATGTATGCGCTGGGCGGCAATCCGGAGGCGGCGCGCCTTTCCGGTATCCGCACCACGCGCTACCGCGTGCTGGCCTACGTTATCGCCTCGCTGCTGGCGGGACTGGGCGGCATTCTGCTGGCGTCGCGCATCGGCTCATCGCAGGTCAACGCGGGCGGCGGATACCTGATGGACGCCGTAGCGGCCGCCTGGATCGGCCTGTCGCTGGCTGGCTCCGGCAAGCCTAACGCGCTGGGCACGCTGGTGGGCGCGGTGCTGCTCGGCGTGCTGCAAAACGGGCTGGTGATGCTCTCCGTTCCCTATTACGCCATGGACATTATTAAAGGACTGGTGCTGGCTCTGGCACTGGCGATGACCTACGTTCAGCGCCGCTAACGCTGATTAACCTGGAAAAAAACAATGAAAAAAATCTCGATTTCTCTGCTGACCCTCAGCCTGCTCTCCGCCAGCGCCTTCGCCGATACCGTCGCGCCGGTGCCCGCGCCCATTGCCAGCCATAACGGGCCGGTGCGCATCGCGGTGATCCGCAATCTGGGCTCCGACGACAACACCACGCAGTTTGTCGCAGGCGCTATTCAGGAGGGCCGCAAGCTGGGCTTTAAGGTCAGCACCTTTCTCAGCAACGGCGACGACGCGCGCTTTCAGGATTTCGTCAACCAGGCGATCAGTCAGAAGTATGACGGCATTATTCTCTCCCACGGCAAAGCGCCCTATGCCAGCGGACTGGTAAAGCGCATTGCCGACGCAGGCATTAAAGTCTCGGTATTCGATACCCCGGTCGATACGCCTGTGCCGGGCGTTACCGTGACCGCGCAGGATGACGCCTCGCTGGCGCAGTCCTCTCTCGGCCAGCTGATCCAGGATTTTCACGGCAAAGCCAATATTCTCAAGCTGTGGGTCGCGGGCTTTCCGCCGATGGAGCGCCGTCAGGTGGTGTATGAGAAGCTGCTGAAAGAGAATCCGGGTATTCATCAGCTGGAGTCGATCGGCGCCGTCTCCTCGGATGTGCAGGGCGATACCGCCAACAAGATCGGCGCGATTCTGGCGAAATATCCGAAAGGCAAGATCGATGCGATCTGGGGCGCATGGGACGCCTTCAGCCAGGGCGCTTATAAAGCCCTGCAGGAGAATGGCCGTACTGAGATCAAGCTCTACAGCATTGACGTCTCCAACCAGGATTTGCAGCTGATGCGTGAGAAAAACAGCCCCTGGGTGCAGACCGTGGCGGTCGATCCGAAAATCATCGGCGCGGTGAATATGCGTCTGGTGGCGAACAAGATCGCCGGTGAAACCACGCCCGCCACTTACGATTTCAAAGGGGCGTCCATCTCTCAACAGCAGCTAAACAGCCAGCCGGGCGCGATTAACGTGGCGTCATTGAACAAGATCGTCCCCGGCTGGGGCGGCAATACCGACTTTATCGCGCCCTGGTTCGCAACGCTGGAAGCGAAGTATAAGAAGTAAGCCGCGCCTTACAGACCGCGCCGGAACAGAGAGGCGGATAAGAGAGTCGGGAAGCAAAGCGACAGAGAAAAACGGCGGGAGCGTTTTGGTACCACGCGCAGCCAGGCCCGGTGACGGAGGCGCCTCAGGGATGAGGTGCCGCCGGGAAATTCTGTTTTGCCTGTTTGCGAGCGGGCCGTTTTATCCGCGTCCGCACGCATTTAAACACCCGCTGGTGTTATTTCAGCTCGCCGCCCATCTTCAGCGTCGCCGCGATATTGCGGGCCGCCAGCCGCAGGTTCGTTTCTGCGTTCGCCAGCGCCTCCTCCAGCGTACAGATGCTGTAAAGCACGCTGAATACCGCATCCAGGCCATGCTGGTGCACGACGCCGACATCCGCCGTCAGGCTGCCGGCAATGCCAATAACCGGCTTATTAAACTCTTTCGCTACCTGTGCCACGCCAATCGGCACCTTGCCGTTGATGCTCTGGCTGTCGATGCGCCCTTCGCCGGTAATCACCAACGATGCGTCTTTCACCTGTTCCGCCAGCCCCAGCGCCTCGGTGACGATCTCAATGCCGCGCCGCAAATCCGCCTGGCAAAAAGCGTGCAGCGCCGCACCCATGCCGCCCGCTGCGCCGCCGCCGGGAATATGCAGCACGTCGATATCGAGATCGCGCTGAATAATCGCAGCATAGTGCGCCAGCGCGCGATCCAGCTGCTCGACCAGCTCCGGCGTCGCGCCTTTTTGCGGGCCGAATATGGCTGAGGCGCCGTCGCGGCCGGTCAAGGGGTTGGTGACGTCGCACGCCACTTCGAAACGGCACTGCCGCACGCGCGCGTCCAGCCCGTCGATATCAATCTTCGCCAGCGCCGGCAGCGCGCCGCCGCCGAAGCCGATCTCTTCTCCCTGCGCATCCAGCAGCTTCGCGCCCAGCGCCTGCATCATGCCTGCGCCGCCGTCGTTAGTGGCGCTGCCGCCGATGCCGATAATGATATGCCCGACGCCCTTGTCCAGCGCGCTCCGGATAAGCTCTCCCGTCCCGAACGAGGTGGTGGTTAAGGGATCGCGCTGCGCGGCAGGCACCAGCTCCAGCCCGCTGGCGGCCGCCATTTCGATAAAGGCGGTGCGCGCGTCGCCGGAAAGGCCGTAGAAAGCGTCGACCGGCGCGCCAAGCGGCCCGGTTACGCGCAGGTTAACGATACTCCCCGCTGTCGCCGCTACCATCGCCTCAACCGTGCCCTCACCGCCGTCGGCAACCGGTATCTTTACGTAGGTGGCGTCAGGAAAGATGTCGCGGAAGCCTGCTTCAATCGCGGCTGCCACGCCTGAGGCGGATAAACTCTCTTTGTATGAATCCGGTGCGATTACGATTTTCATAGGCAATCCAGGCGCTGTTGATAGACGATTCATCATCCGTGATGGCGCGTTTCGGCGGCCGCGCCGGGCCGCCGCAACGCGTTAACGGGTAATCTCAACTTTCGCTAATTTTTCATAATAGCAGGCAAGCGCGCTGTGGTCGGCGTTGCCCTGCCCGTCATTGCGCAGCGCCTGCATCATTTCCATTACTGCGGCGGTGAGCGGAAGATGTGCGCCGATGCCGTGTGAGGTATCCAGCGCGTTCGCCAGATCCTTGATATGCAGGTCAATACGAAAACCCGGCTTGAAGTTACGATCCAGCACCATCGGCGCCTTGGCGTCGAGTACGGTACTGCCCGCCAGACCGCCGCGGATCGCCTGATAGACCAGTTCAGGATTCACGCCCGCTTTGGTCGCCAGCGAGAGCGCTTCTGACATCGCCGCGATATTGAGCGCCACGATAACCTGATTCGCCAGTTTAGTGACGTTGCCTGCGCCGATATCGCCGGTGTGCACCACCGAGCCCGCCATCGCCTTCATGATGTCGTAGCAGCTGTCGAAGACCGCTTTATCGCCGCCCACCATCACGGAAAGCGTGCCTTCGATCGCTTTCGGCTCGCCGCCGCTGACCGGCGCGTCGAGCATTTTGATGCCCTTCTTCGCCAGCGCGTCATGCACTTCGCGGCTGGCGAGCGGCGCGATAGAACTCATATCGATGACGATCAGGCCCGGCTTAGCGCCGTCGATAATGCCGTTTTCACCCAGGCATACCTCTTTCACCTGCGGTGAGTTCGGCACCATAGTGATCACCACGTCAACCTGCTCGGCCACCTCTTTCGGCGATTTCGCCACGGTGGCACCCAGTTCGGTTAATTCCGCTTCGTTGCTGGCGTTGTGATCGCGCACCACCAGGGAATAACCCGCTTTCACCAGGTTTTTACTCATCGGTTTGCCCATGATGCCGAGGCCGATAAATCCAATTTTCATTGCCTTTCCTCTTCGTCAGTTACTGCTTAAATTTGTCGCACAGCGCCTGAGTGGCGTTGCGGAAGACTCCTAAATCACTGCCTACGGCAACAAAGCTGGCGCCCCACTCCAGATAGCGGCGCGCGTCCGCTTCCACCGGCGCCAGGATGCCGCTCGGCTTGCCCGCCGCTTTGGCGCGTTCAAACACATGCCTGATGACCTTCAGCACTTCCGGATGCGCAGGCTGGCCGAGATAGCCGAGCGCGGCAGAGAGATCGCCTGGTCCGACAAAGATGCCGTCGACGCCTTCTACCGCCGCGATGGCGTCGATATTGTCGACCGCCTGCTGGGTTTCAATCTGCACCAGCAGCGTGATGTTCTCGTTCACCGTGGCGTTGTAGTCTGGCAGCGTGCCGTACATGTTGCTGCGGTGCGATACCGATACGCCGCGAATGCCGGCGGGCGGATACCGAGTCGATGCCACGGCGCGCAGCGCCTCTTCCTCGGTTTCCACAAAGGGGATCAGAAAGTTATAGAAGCCGATATCCAGCAGGCGCTTGATGATCACCGGCTCGTTGCAGGGCGGGCGCACCACCGGCGCGCTGACGCTGCCCTTAAGCGCCATCAGCTGCGGCACAAAGGTGGTAATGTCGTTGGGCGCATGTTCGCCGTCCAGCACCAGCCAGTCGAAACCGGCCAGGCCAAGCACTTCGGTGGTAATAGGGTTCGCCAGCGCGCACCAGCTGCCGATCAGGGTCTCTCCTGCCTGCAGGCGGCGGCGAAAGGTGTTCGGCCAGGCTCTGTTACTCATCATCTCTTCTCCCGTGACAACCGCTCCCCGCAGAGAGCAGAAAATTTAGCGCACCAGACATGGACGTTTATTGTCGAAGGTCCAGTTCGGCACGAGGAACTGCATCGCCTGCGCATCGTCGCGCGCGCCAAGCCCGTGTTTTTGATAGAGCGCATTGGCCTGCATCACCTGATCCATATCCAGCTCGACCCCCAGCCCCGGTTTCTGCGGCACCTGCACCATGCCGCCTTTGATCTGCAGCGGCTCTTTGGTCAGGCGCTGGTTGCCCTCCTGCCAGATCCAGTGGGTATCGATGGCGGTAATAGCGCCTGGCGCGGCGGCGGCGACGTGCGTGAACATCGCCAGCGAGACGTCGAAATGGTTATTGGAGTGCGAGCCCCAGGTCAGGCCGAAGTCGTGACACATCTGCGCCACGCGCACTGAGCCCTGCATGGTCCAGAAGTGCGGATCGGCCAGCGGAATATCGACCGACTGCAGCGACAGCGTGTGGCCCATCTGGCGCCAGTCGGTGGCGATCATATTGGTAGCGGTCGGCAGGCCGGTGGCGCGGCGGAATTCCGCCATCACTTCGCGGCCGGAATAACCCTGCTCTGCGCCACACGGATCTTCCGCATAGGCCAGCACGCCTTTCAGCTGTTTGCCGAGCAGGATCGCCTCGTTGAGCGACCAGGCGCCGTTGGGATCGAGCGTAATGCGCGCCTCCGGGAAACGCTTCGCCAGCGCCGTGACCGCCTCTGCCTCTTCGCCGCCGCGCAGCACGCCGCCCTTAAGTTTAAAGTCGTTAAAGCCATATTTGTCATAGGCCGCTTCGGCCAGACGCACAATCGCTTCCGGCGTCAGCGCCTCTTCATGGCGCAGGCGGTACCAGTCGCAGGCTTCATCTTCCTGGCTCTGATAGGGCAGCGCCGTCTTTTTACGATCGCCGACGTAGAACAGATAGCCGAGCATCTCAACGCGGTCGCGCTGCTGGCCGTCGCCCAGCAGCGTCGCGACGTTGACCTGCAGGTGCTGCCCCAGCAGGTCAAGCAGCGCAGCCTCGATGCCGGTGACCACATGGATAGTGGTGCGCAGGTCAAAGGTCTGGCTGCCGCGTCCCGCTGAATCGCGGTCGGCGAAGGTGCTGCGCACCAGGCTGAGTACGTTCTTGTACTCGCCGACCGTTTTGCCGATCACCAGCGACGCCGCATCCTCCAGCGTCTGGCGGATTTTCTCGCCGCCGGGAATTTCGCCTACGCCGGTGTGGCCCGCGTTATCTTTGATAATCACGATATTACGGGTGAAAAAAGGCGCGTGCGCGCCGCTCAGATTGAGCAACATGCTGTCATATCCGGCTACCGGAATAACCTGCATCGCTGTGACTTTCGGTGTCGAACTCATCTCCTGCTCCTTACACTGTGGCGCGGCCGAATGCCGGGCGCTTGCGGTCGAACGTCCAACCGGGAATCAGATACTGCATGGCGGTGGCGTCGTTACGCGCGCCCGCTGGCAGTGACTTATACAGTTCATTGGCCTGGCGCAGCCGCTCCCAGTCCAGCTCAACTCCGAGGCCTGGGGCATCGGGCACAGCGATTTTGCCGTTGCGGATCTGCAGCGGCTGCTTTGTCAGGCGCTGGTCGCCCTCCTGCCAGATCCAGTGCGTATCGAGAGCGGTCGGGTTACCCGGCGCGGCCGCGCCAACGTGGGTAAACATCGCCAGCGAGATATCGAAGTGGTTATTAGAGTGGCAGCCCCAGGTGAGTCCCCACTCGTCGCAGAGCTGCGCCACACGCACCGCGCCGCTCAGCGTCCAGAAGTGTGGATCGGCCAGCGGAATATCGACCGCGTTCAGCATTACCGCGTGGTTCATCTCGCGCCAGTTGGTGGCGATCATATTGGTGGCGACCGGCAGCCCGGTGGCGCGGCGGAACTCCGCCATCACTTCGCGGCCCGAATAGCCCTGCTCCGCGCCGCACGGATCTTCCGCATAGGTCAGCACGTCGCCCATGCCTTTGCAGAGGCGAATCGCCTCGTCCAGCCCCCATGCGCCGTTGGGATCGACCGTAATGCGCGCGTCTGGAAAGCGCCGCTTCAGCGCCGCGGCGGACTCGATTTCCTGTTCGCCCGGCAGCACGCCGCCTTTGAGTTTGAAATCCTTAAAGCCATATTTCTCTTGCGCCGCCTCGGCCAGACGCACCACCGCTTCGGGCGTCAGCGCCTCCTGGTGACGCAGGCGATACCAGTCGCAGTCGCCGTTTTCGCCGCTCTGATATGGCAGATCGGTTTTGCGCCGGTCACCGATATAGAAGAGATAGCCCAGTACCGTAACCTCATCGCGCTGCTGGCCGGGGCCGAGCAGTTCCGCCACCGGCACGCCGAGGCACTGGCCGAGCAGATCGAGCAGCGCCGCCTCCAGCGCCGCGACGGCGTTGACGCGCAGCTCAAAGGTCCAGGCACCCTTGCCGAAGGTGTCGAAGTCGGCCGACTGGTTGCCTTTGTGCACCTGCTGCACCAGCCGGTTCATACGCGCCACCTGCTGGCCCTCTACCTGCGGTATCGCCTCCGCCAGCGTCTGATAAATGGTGTCGCCACCCGGTGCTTCGCCGACGCCGGTGTGGCCTGCGCTGTCGGTCAGCACCACAATATTGCGGGTAAAGCAGGCGTTATGCGCGCCGCCGATATTCAGCAGCATGCTGTCGTATCCGGCGACCGGGATTACCTGCATTCTGGTGATAACCGGCGAGCTTTGCGTAGACATACTCCCTCCTTATGTCCGGTGTTTCAGTTCGATACGTTTGATATCGCCCGCAATCACCAGGAAGCTGAACGCGGCGATAAACGCATGGATACCCACATAAACCAGCGCGCCTTCAAACGAGCCGCTGGTGGCGATGATGTAGCCGATAGCGATAGGCGTCACGATGCCAGATAAGTTGCCAAACATATTGAACAGGCCGCCGCTCAGGCCACTGATCTCTTTCGGCGCGGTATCCGCCATAACCGCCCAGCCCAGCGCGCCGATGCCTTTGCCGAAGAAGGCGAGCGCCATAAAGAACACCACCACCCACTCCGTATCGCTGTAGTTACACATCACCATGCTGATAGAGAGCAGCATGCCGAGCACGATAGGGGTTTTGCGCGCAATGTTGAGCGAGCCGGTTTTACGCATCAGGTAATCGGAGATAACGCCGCCGAGCACGCCGCCGAGGAAGCCGCACACCGCTGGAATCGAGGCGATCATCCCGGCTTTCAGAATCGACATGCCGCGCGCCTGCACCAGATAGACCGGGAACCAGGTGATAAAAAAGTAGGTCAGCGCATTGATGCAGTACTGTCCGAGGTAGATGCCTACCATCATGCGCGAGCTGAGCAGCTGCTTGATCTGGTACCACTTCTCAGACCAGCTGACCTTATGCTCGCTCTTTTTGGCATCCATATTGATCAGCGCGCCGCCCTGCTCCATATACTCCAGCTCAGCTTTATTCACGCCGGGATGGTCATTGGGATCGTGGATCACTTTCAGCCAGATAAAGCTGAGAATGATGCCGAGGCCGCCCATAAACCAGAACACATGCGCCCAGCCCACCTGAGCGACCAGCCAGCCCATGATCGGCGCAAAGATGACCGTGGCGAAATACTGCGCGGAGTTGAAAATCGCTACCGCGGTGCCGCGCTCCTGCGCCGGGAACCAGGCCGCGACGATACGGCTGTTGCCAGGGAAGGAAGGCGCTTCAGCCAGGCCGACCATAAAACGCAGCAGGAACAGCGAAACAATAATGCCGAAGCCGCTGAAAATACCAACGAAGCCTTGCAGCAGAGTAAAGAGCGACCAGGTAAAGATGCTCCAGAAATAGACGCGTTTTGAGCCGAAGCGGTCCAGCAGCCAGCCACCAGGGATCTGGCCGATCACATAGGCCCATGAGAACGCCGAGAAGATGTAGCCCAGTCCGACAGAGTCCAGACCGATATCTTTTGACATGGCGGAACCGGCGATCGAAATGGTGGCGCGGTCGCCGTAGTTGAACGAAGTGACGATAAATAACATCACCACGATCCAGTAGCGGGCATTAGTGCGCTTCTGCACTGCTTCCGCCGTCTGGCTGTAACTATTCATGATGCACTCCTGAAATATAGCGTTCGCTACATTCGCTCTGACTGCATACACATCGCGTTGGGTATCAGAGAGAAGTCGGGTTAAACACGGCGATTTTTTATAGGGGCAAACCGATAGTGCGTCGTGACGAATAACCTAACGTTGTCTAACGAAAGCCAGTATAGGAATGGCGAAAGACGGTGACACTGGAAGAACGCCTGACAATTAAGGCTGTTTAGCACGCATTGTCTGGCAGTTGCCCAATCGACTGCGGCGCGCTTCACGGAAAGCGTTTTTTGCGCCTGAAAATGGCTATTTTTTAAGCGAAGGCAGGCACCTTTGTGAGACTCTTCACTTGCGTTTGGGAAAGCGAACCAAAAAGAGACGGAAACGCAATGAAATGCCGGTCAGTTGCACAATGCGGCAGAGAAAGCTGCTTCATATACTAAAGCTGGCAAATTTGATGTGCGTAATGATGAACGATAACGCGCCGCCATGTACGGCGCGCCACGCCAGTGATAAAGCCTGAACGCGGGCTGTGTTGTTCGCGTCAACAGGCTATTAATTAACTCGCGCATGACTGGAAGGTGAGTGATGAACCGAATGCTGAATGAGCCGCCGCTCCATATCAAAGTCCATGAGGATGATAATGTTGCGATCGTGGTCAATAACCAGGGGCTGCCGGCTGGCACGACCTTTCCCGACGGGCTGACGCTGACGGAACATGTCCCGCAAGGGCATAAAGTTGCGCTCGCGTCGATTCCGCGGGGCGCGCCCATCCGTCGCTATGGCGAAGTGATCGGCTATGCCCTGCGCGATATTGCGCCGGGCAGCTGGATTGACGAGTCGCTGGTGGCGCTGCCCGAAGCGCCGCCGCTCGCCAGCCTGCCGCTCGCGACTAACGTTCCTCCCGACCTGCCGCCACTGGAAGGCTACACCTTCGAAGGCTATCGCAACGCGGACGGCAGCGTCGGCACGCGCAACCTGCTCGGCATTACCACCAGCGTGCACTGCGTGGCGGGCGTAGTGGACTATGTGGTGCAGATTATCGAGCGCGAACTGCTGCCGAACTACCCTAACGTCGATGGCGTAGTGGCGCTGAACCATCTTTACGGCTGCGGCGTGGCGATTAACGCGCCGGCGGCGGTGGTGCCGATTCGCACCATTCATAACCTGGCGCTGAACGCTAACTTCGGCGGCGAAATCATGGTGGTCAGCCTCGGCTGCGAAAAACTACAGCCAGAGCGGCTGCTGACCGGCACCGACGACGTACAGGCGATCTCGCTGGATGAGAACGATATTGTGCGCTTACAGGATGAACGTCATATCGGCTTCGGCGCGATGGTGGAAGAGATCCTCAGCGTGGCGAAAAGGCATCTTGAACGCCTTAACCAGCGCCAGCGCGAAACCTGCCCCGCTTCAGAGCTGATCGTCGGCATGCAGTGCGGCGGCAGCGACGCCTTTTCCGGCGTGACCGCCAACCCCGCCGTGGGCTTCGCCTCCGATCTGCTGGTGCGCTGCGGCGCGACGGTGATGTTCTCCGAAGTGACCGAAGTGCGCGATGCGATTCACCTGCTGACGCCGCGCGTGATCAATGAAGAGGTAGGCAGGCGGCTGCTGGAGGAGATGGCATGGTATGACGACTATCTCGATCAGGGCAAAACCGACCGTAGCGCCAATCCCTCGCCCGGCAATAAAAAAGGCGGACTGGCTAACGTGGTGGAAAAAGCGCTCGGCTCTATCGCCAAATCGGGCCGCAGCGCAATTGTCGAAGTACTGTCGCCGGGTCAGCGCCCGACGCGGCGCGGGCTGATCTACGCCGCCACGCCCGCCAGCGATTTCGTCTGCGGCACGCAGCAGATGGCGTCGGGCATTACGCTGCAGGTGTTTACCACCGGACGCGGCACGCCTTACGGACTGGCGGCGATTCCGGTTATCAAGATGGCGACGCGCAACGCGCTGGCCGATCGCTGGCACGATCTGATGGATATTAACGCGGGCACTATCGCCACGGGCGAAGAGACGATTGAGCAGGTCGGCTGGCGGCTCTTCCGGCTGATTCTGGAGATCGCCAGCGGTCGCCAGCAAACCTGGTCGGATCGCTGGGGCATTCGCAACCAGCTGGCGGTGTTCAATCCGGCGCCGGTAACCTGATAAGCGCGCGTCCTGTACCGGTTCCGGCACAGGACGCCGTTAACTCAGAGCTGTTTTCCCCAGGCTTCAACCCAGGGAGAGGTGACTGACTCTGGCTCGGGGTCTTCAGTCGCATCCACCAGCAGTACCTCGCCGATGCGCTTCGCGCTCTGCTCCTGCAGGAGCGCGTCGAAGGTTTTGCCCGCGTTGCAGAAGTGATCGTAGCTGCTGTCGCCCAGCGCGATAACGCCGTAACGTAGCTCTGGCTGATAGCCCAGCTTATCTTTCACATCCTGATAAAGAGCGGCGATATTATCTGGAAAATTGCCCTGCCCGGTGGTCGAGGTGATCACCAGCGCCGCTTCGCTGCTGTAATTTTGCCACTGCGCTAACGTCGGATCGTCATACACCGCAACGTCGTGCCCCTGGGCCTGTAAAATCGGCTGCGCCTCTTCCGCTACCAGCAGCGCGTTGCCATATACTGTGCCTACAAAAATGCCAATCTTCGCCATGTGCCTGCTCCTTAAACTGAGGTGCTATCCTCGCCTGTCGCGTCGGCAAACTCAAGCCCTGCGGCGGCGAGCGCCTCCTGCCAGCCGAATTGCAACGCCATCTGCCGCCATACCGCATCCAGCCCGGCGCGGATCACCAGCGGCTCGCCGGTTATCGGGTGCGTCAGCGCCAGGCTGCTGGCGTGCAGCATCAGGCGACTGGCGCCGAAATGCTGTGCCGCCCCGCGGTTTTGCCGCAGATCGCCGTGGGTGGTGTCGCCGATGATCGGATGGCGCAGATGCGCCATATGACGACGCAGCTGATGCTTGCGGCCAGTGCGCGGAGAGAGCTGCATCAGGCTGTAGCGCGCGCTGGTATAGCGGCCAATCGGCACCGGCATCTCTGCCCAGGCCAGCGCCTGATAATCGGTCACCGCCGGCTGCGCCGTACGCGCTTCCGTCGCGAACTTATCGGCGATCTTGTCCAGCTCTTCCACCAGCGGATAGTCGAGCGTGCCGCTCTCCTGCAGCCAGCCGCGCGTGACCGCGTGATAGGTTTTCTTCATCTGATGCTGCTCGAACTGCTGCGCCAGCAAACGCCCCACCTCGCTGGAGAGGCCCATCAGCAGCACGCCAGAGGTTGGGCGGTCGAGACGATGCGCGGTAAAGACGTGCTGGCCAATCTGATCGCGTACGGTCTGCATCACCACCACTTTTTCTTTGCGATCCAGCCAGCTGCGATGCACCAGCCAGCCGGCAGGCTTGTTAACCGCTACCAGCCATTGATCCTGATAGATAATTTCCAGCATCAGGCGGGATCGTCCATAAACAGCGCGTCGAGCTGCGTCAGGCTGTGCAGGATTGGCGCGTGGCCTGGCGTAGCGGAGGTCAGCGCGATTTCAAAATAGGGCGCGATAGCGAAGTTTTGCGGCAGCGGCTGCTGCGCGGCGATAAGCGCCCGCATACGCGGGATCAATACCCACTGGAGCCACTCGAGCGGCTCCAGCGTATCAAGACAGAAAGGCTGGTTGCTGGCGAGCGCACTGGCGGACGGGGGCGTCTCCTGCCAGTGATGATGATCGCGCATCAGCGTTTCGAGCTGCTCCAGCCGTTGTAACAGTAAAGGGGTCATGCGCCACCTCCAGCGAGCGATAAATGGGGCGGCAAGCATACCACCGCCAGACGCGCGCGCAAAAAAAGGGAGCACTGTTAAAACAGTGCTCCCGGTTCGTTTGCAGCTTTCCCGCCACGCTGATGCTCCCTGCTCTTCCTTGACAACTTTTCCTGTGCGCCATCCTGCGCTTATCGTCCTGATAATTCCTTTGGCTTCCAGGCCCGCCGCGCATCATATGCGGCTCACATTCTCCTTCCTGGAGGTGTCCCTGACTCTCTCCTGAGTTTCCTGCTTCATCCTGAAGCCTTCCATGTGACGTAAGCTCCGTTACGGTCCCGCCTCCTGGCATGACGTATCCTGACGCTATCTTCAATCCTCTGGCTTCCTGCCAACTGCTGACTATTCTGGCAGAGGCCGCTGAATAAACAAGGTACTAAACAGCGTTACTTTATATGTTTATAGACCAGTTTTAGGAGTAACGCCATTAAGTTAATGATTCACAATATCTTTACATTGCAGACTTCTGGATGTCTTTCATGAGAAATGCCAATCTCTCACAAGGCATGTAAGAGATATCTCACAAACCCACTAGCGATTCTCTGCAAATCAGGGGATAACCACCTGTAAAGATTTAAGAAAATTCTGGATATTTTCCGATAAAACCTCTCGCTTTTTCGTACCAGGCTGTTCGAGGATGACTTCGCCGGACAGATTGCAAAGCGAAATGATCTCCTGCTCCGATTCGGTCGCGGCGATAAACAGCGTCGGCGTCTGTTTCAGGCGACGCTTCATGACCAGATGTCCTATCAGGTTCTCCTGCAGGCGCAAAAAATCCTCTTCACTCCAGACCTGCAGCAGCGAAAGCTCCCGCTGTCCGAAACGCGCCGCCATGTCGCCAGCAAACTGCGCGGTATAAAAGGCGGCAATATCCTGCTGAAGGGTAATATCCAGCGCGCGTTCTACCGCTTCCAGCGTGGCGGGCAAGGTAAAGGGCTGCGGCTGCCACCATACTTCGTCAGCCTGGGTCGCGATAATACAGGGGGACGGCACGCCATAAAGCGCCTGGCTGGCGGGCGCGTGGCCGGTGCGCTGCTGCCAGGCATCGCAATAGCGGGCGGTAAATTCGCGCAGGGCATCCACAGTCTGTTGCATGACTCTTTTTCTCACGTCTGATGGGTTACACTTATCCACTTTGTTTGGAATGACGGGTAACCGCTATGTCTTTATATGAAAAGGATCAGGCGCTGAGCAACCTGACCCTGGGCAAACCCACAGCCTATCACGATCAATACGATCCCAGCCTGCTGCAGGCGGTGCCGCGCAGCCTGAACCGCACGCCGCTGGGGCTGATGCCCGATTCGCTGCCCTTCACGGGCGCGGATATCTGGACGCTTTACGAACTCTCCTGGCTCAACAGCAAGGGGGTGCCGCAGGTCGCGCTGGGCGAAGTGGTGCTGAACGCCACCAGCGAACATCTTATCGAGTCGAAGAGCTTTAAGCTCTACCTTAACAGCTTTAACCAGACGCGCTTCGCCGACTGGGGCGAAGTACGCCAGACGCTGGAGCGCGATCTCAGCGCCTGCGCGCAGGGCGACGTCAGCGTCGCGCTGTTTCGCCTGAGCGAAGTAGAGGGCCAGCCCATCGGTCAGTTTAGCGGTTACTGCATTGACGAGCAGGATATTGAGATCGCGGACTACAGCTTCAACGCCGACTACCTCGCCGATGCGGCAGGCAGCGAAGTGGTGGAAGAGACGCTGGTCAGCCATCTGCTGAAATCCAACTGCCTGATCACCAACCAGCCCGACTGGGGTTCGGTAATGATCCGCTACAAAGGCCCGCGCATCGACCGCGAAGCGCTGCTGCGCTACCTTATCTCTTTCCGCCAGCACAATGAGTTTCACGAGCAGTGCGTGGAGCGCATTTTCAACGACGTGCTGCGTTTTTGTCAGCCGCAGCAGCTTACGGTCTATGCGCGCTACACGCGCCGCGGCGGTCTGGATATTAACCCCTGGCGCAGCAACGTGCCCTTCACGCCGGGATATTCTCGTCTGGTGCGGCAGTAGCTTTGCGAGTCCTCTCGCAGCCTGCGCGTCAGGCGTTGCGTTCCCCTTGAGCATTCACGGTCGACAAGGCACTCTGGTGAAGGCGGCGATCGCCGGATCGCCGGCCAGGAATTTTCGCCACCGCAACAGCGGTGTCATTAGTCACCCAGGCGGGTGTAACGGAGTTCATTTGATTACGCATATCAGCCCTCTTGGCTCGATGGATCTGCTGTCTCAGCTGGAAGTGGACATGCTCAAGCGCACAGCGAGCAGCGATCTTTACCAGCTGTTTCGTAACTGCTCGCTCGCCGTGCTGAATTCTGGCAGCCAGACCGACAGCAGCCACGAACTGCTTTCCCGCTTTGAAAACTTCGATATTAACGTGCTGCGCCGCGAACGCGGCGTAAAGCTGGAACTGATCAATCCGCCGGAAGAGGCGTTTGTTGACGGACGCATTATCCGCTCGCTGCAGGCCAACCTGTTTGCCGTACTGCGCGATATCCTTTTCGTTAACGGCCAGCTGTCGATTGCCGGGATGCAGGAGGCGGCACCGGAAGATTCGGCGCATATCACTAACCAGGTTTTCTCTATACTGCGCAACGCGCGCGCGCTGCACGTCGGCGAGTATCCCAATACCGTTGTCTGCTGGGGCGGTCACTCGATCAACGCGGTGGAGTATCAATACTGCCGCAACGTCGGCACCCAGCTGGGCCTGCGCGAGCTGAATATCTGCACCGGCTGCGGGCCAGGCGTAATGGAAGCGCCGATGAAAGGCGCAGCGGTAGGCCATGCGCAGCAGCGCTACCGCGACAGCCGTTTTATCGGGCTGACCGAGCCGTCAATTATCGCCGCCGAGCCGCCTAACCCGCTGGTGAATGAACTCATCATCATGCCGGATATCGAAAAACGCCTGGAAGCCTTTGTGCGCATTGCACACGGTATCATTATCTTCCCGGGCGGCGTGGGCACAGCGGAGGAGCTGCTCTATCTGCTGGGCATTATGATGAATCCGCAGAACCATGAGCAGGTGCTGCCGCTTATCCTCACCGGGCCGCAGGAGAGCGCTGACTACTTCCACGTGCTCGACGACTTTATCGTCAATACCCTGGGCGAAGAGGCGCGCAAACACTACAAGATCGTCATCGATGATGCCGCCGAAGTGGCGCGCCTGATGAAAAAAGCGATGCCGCAGGTGAAAGAGTATCGTCGGGAAACCGGCGACGCCTACAGCTTCAACTGGTCGATCCGCATCTCGCCCGATCTGCAAAAGCCGTTTCTGCCGACGCATGAAAATATGGCCAATCTCAATCTCTATACCAACCAGCCGGCGGAGCAGCTGGCGGCTGACCTGCGACGCGCCTTCTCCGGCATCGTCGCCGGGAACGTGAAAGAGATCGGCATACGCGAAATCCGGGAAAAAGGGCCGTATAAGCTGCATGGCGAGCCGGACATTATGCGCCGCATGGATGAGCTGCTGCAGGGCTTTGTCGCCCAGCACCGCATGAAGCTGCCGGGCACCGCCTATATCCCCTGCTATGAGATCATTAAATAAAACGCAAGGAAGGCAGCTCATACGGGCTGCCGTTTAGCTTATGTCATTTCACCTTCTTATCGTAGACGCGCTCAACCTGATACGTCGTCTGCACGCAGTACAGGGATCGCCCTGCGTCGAGGGTTGCCTCGCGGCGCTGCGCCAGCTTCTGGGGCATACGCAGCCGACTCACGTCGTAGCGGTATTCGACAGCGAACAGCGCCATCAGGGCTGGCGTCATCAGCTGTTGCCGGATTATAAAAGCGGTAGACCACCGATGCCGGAAGATCTGCAGGCTGAACTGCCCGCGCTGCAGGAGGCGTTTCGCCGCGCGGGCGTCAGCTGCTGGATCGCCGAGGAAGACGAAGCGGACGATCTGGCGGCCACGCTGGCGGTAAAAATGGCGCAGGCGGGCCATCAGGCCACCATCGTCTCCACCGATAAAGGCTATTGCCAGCTGCTCGCGCCGCAGATTCGCATCCGCGACTACTTTCAGAAGCGCTGGCTGGATCTGCCCTTTATTGAAAACGAGTTCGGCGTTGCGCCGCAGCGTCTGCCCGATTACTGGGGGCTATGCGGCATCAGCAGCAGCAAAATTCCCGGCGTAGCGGGTATCGGCCCGAAAAGCGCAAAAACGCTGTTGCAGACGTTTGGGTCGCTGGATGATATCTATGCGCAGCTTGATAACGTACCGGAGAAATGGCGCGCGAAGCTGGCGGCTGGCCGCGAGTCGGCCTTAATCAGCCGACAGGTTGCGGTGCTGAAGCAGGATCTGGTGTTGCAGGGCAATCTGAAAACGCTGCGTTATGAAGGCCAGGCGGCGCAGCGCCCGGCCTGACGCTTAACGCTCGTCGCGGCGGCCAGGGATCGCGCCCCAGATGCGGCGAATATGCACCGTGACCTCTTCGCGGTCGTGATAAAGCTGGCGGGCGCGGATCTGGGCGTTAATGCCCTGCGCCTTCAGCGCCTCGTCGATCATCGCCAGGTTCTGCGTCACCTCTTCGTAGCGCTTTTTCATCGGCAGCTTGAGGTTGAAGATCGCCTCGCGGCACCAGCCGTTGACCAGCCATTCGGTCATCAGGTTGGCGACGCGCACCGGCTTCTCTACCATGTCGCACACCAGCCAGTCGTTGTTATTACGCGTCGGGCGAAACTTAAAGCCGTCTTCGCGGCAGTGCGTCACCTGTCCGGTATCCATCAGGCTCGGCGCCATCGGGCCGTTATCGACTGCGTAAACCCACATGCTGCGCTTCACCAGCTGATAGGTCCAGCCGCCGGGGCAGGCGCCGAGATCGACCGCGTGCATACCGCCCGCCAGGCGTTCATCCCACTCGTCGGCAGGGATAAAAACGTGGAACGCCTCTTCCAGCTTCAGCGTTGAGCGACTCGGCGCATCGGCCGGGAACTTCAGGCGTGGAATGCCCATATAGAACGGCGAGTTGTTGCCGACAAACGAGTAGCCAACGTAGCAGGCGCCGGGTGCAATAAAGAAGACATGCACCACCGGGCGCTTCGGGCTTTCGTAGTTGAGCAGGATACCCGCTTCGCGCAGGCTGGCACGCAGCGGCACGGTAAACTTGCGGCAAAACTTCGTCAGTTCTTTCGCTTCGTTGGTGTCCGGCACCTCAACGCGCAGCTCGCCGCCCTTCTCGACCACGCCGGTCAACATGCCGACAATCGGCGCAATGCGATCGTCCGGCGGCAGATCTTTCAGCAGCTCGCCGACCACCAGCATCTGACGGGCAAAAATCAGCGTATCGAAAGGGAGATCGCGCACCAGGCGATCGGCCTCTTCGTGCTGATAACATTCGAACAGTACGTAGCCGCTGTTCTCTTTAACCCGCGGGAAACCATAGATTTCACGCTCGGCGGCTCTGGCGGCGATTTCCGCCGCACACTCTTTTTCAAAACCGGGACGGCAATAGAGTAAAACTTTATTCATGGCGATCTGCCTTTCGTTTAAGACGCAGCGCGCCAATCAACATCAGAAACCAGCCGATCAGGAAACAAAACCCGCCGACCGGCGTAACAAAAACCCAAAACTTGAGATGCGACAGCGCCAGAGAGTAAAGGCTGCCGCTAAACAGCACGATGCCAAGGGCAAGAAAGGCGCTGCTCCAGTAAAACCAGAGATTGGCGCGGCGCAGCATCGCTGCTCCCAGGCCGATTACTGCCAGCGTGTGATACGCCTGATACTCCAGCCCAGTATGGATCCAGGCCATTTCGGCTGGCCCGAGCGAACGACTTAATACGTGGGCACCAAAAGCGCCAAAGGCCACCAGCAAAAACCCGCTGATGGCGGCAAAAATAAACATGGCACGACTGGACATCTGACTATCCTCAAGGTGCATCTGTACCTCACTGTACAGAAATCAATAAGTTAATGATCGTAGCGAAAGCGGAATTTTTCTTGTTCGCTGGCGGCTTTCGCGATGATCCACTGCCGAAAGGCGGCTATTTTACCCAGTTCTGCCTGGCTGTCATGACAAACCAGATAAAAAGCATTTTTACTGACCAGTACGTCGTTGAACGGACAGATCAGCCGGCCAGCTTCGATCTCGCTCTGCGCCATCACATTATTCGCCAGCGCTACGCCCTGGCCGTGAATCGCGGCCTGCAACACCATGGCGCTGTGGCTGAAAATCGGCCCCTGCTGGACATTAATATGCTGCAAGCCTAACTGGCGGATATAGGATTGCCAGTCGCGCCGCGAGGCGTCGTGCAGCAGGGTAAAACGCGACAGATCCATCGGCGTTTTCAACGGATTATCGCCGGTCATCAACGCGGGCGAACAGACCGGCAGCAAATATTCGGCATAAAGTTTTTCCACGCGTAGTCCTGGCCAGTTACCGCGACCGTAGAAGATCGCTACGTCAACATCGTCGGCCAGCTTCTCTTCATCACGGTCTACCGCCTGGATACGCACGTCAATGCCCGGATAAGCCATATTAAAGCTGGAGAGGCGCGGCACCAGCCACTGGATAGCGAAGCTGGGCAGCAGGCTGACGGTCAGGGCGCCCTTCGCGCTGCGCGCCTGTAACTTGCGCGTCGCATCATTAAGGGCAGTGAAAATTTCCTTGATATCGAGATAGTAGCTCTGGCCCTCCTCCGTCAGTAACAGCGAACGATTCCTGCGGCGAAACAGCTTAAGCCCGAGAAAATCTTCCAGCGATTTTATCTGATGGCTTACTGCGGCCTGGGTAACGAACAACTCTTCGGCGGCTTTGGTAAAGCTGAGATGGCGCGCCGCGGCGTCAAACACGCGGAGTGCATTAAGAGGAGGAAGGCGTTTCGACATGGTTTTCCGTGCTCGGATCAGGGGCAAAACACGTGCGCTTATAACAAGCATTCACATATTAGTTTTAGTAATCCGAGGCATTATAAATTGTCCGTTGAGGAAGCTCCAGCAAATACCTATAGTTGCCGCACTTCCTGAGCCGGAACGAAAAGATTTCAGGATTTGTGAGTGAGTTCGCAGACTTCCGGAAAACTTTTGGCTTGTGGTCGTGATGTTGTGTTTGCATTTTGATCTGACGATTGCAGATCAAACTTTTAATTCCTGTAGATTTACCCTGTCTGTCCATAGTGATTTTGAATAGCACCGCAAATTGCGGTGCTTTTTTTTGCCTGAAGCAGACGCCGGGCGCTTACTTCACTTCAACCATCTCTTTGACATCTGAACGGTTAATCTGCTGCTTGTTGCCGTTAGCGTCTTTATAGCTGATCATACCGGTATCGTTGTCTACTGAAGGCTTACCTGCGGAGACAATGGTGCGACCATCATTGGTATGCATGACATAATTGCTTGAACACGCGGCCAGAGTAAAAGCCATAGCACAGACAGCCAGCACTGCTGAAAGTTTTTTCATTTTCCATCTCCTTGTAGATTGATTGCATCAAACCACCCGCGTCAGCTGACCCTAGTCAAATCGACTAAAGAAGGTTGCTCATTGTACGGGTTTTGGTTTAAACCTTGCATTAATCAGCATAACGCGCTTTTACAGCTTTGCCAGGAGAGAGCCAGGCTTTTGCTCTGGTCCTGTTTATTTATAAGACGAGACAAAGCATGACCGCATTCAATCCCACCGCATTCCGCCAGCAGTTTCCGGCGCTGAACGATGCAGGTGTTTATCTCGACAGCGCCGCGACTACGCTCAAGCCTCAGGTAGTGATCGATACCACGCAACAGTTTTACAGCCTGAGCGCCGGCACAGTGCATCGCAGCCAGTACGGCGCGGCGCAACAGCTGACCGAGCGTTATGAGCAGGCGCGGCATCAGGTGGCACGCCTGCTGAATGCGGCGCACAGCCATCAGATTGTCTGGACGCGCGGCACCACGGAAGCGATTAACCTGGTCGCCAACAGCTGGCTGCTGCCGCGCCTGAAGGCGGGCGATGAGATCCTGGTGAGCGAGGCGGAGCATCACGCCAATCTGGTGCCCTGGCTGATGGCGGCCCAGGCGCGCGGCGCGAAGGTGGTGAAATGGCCCATCGGCGCGGATCGCCTGCCGGATATGACGCTGCTGCCGTCGCTGCTCAACGCGCGTACCCGGCTGCTGGCCATAGGTCAGATGTCCAACGTAACGGGCGGCTGCCCGGATCTGGCGCAGGCTATCGCGCTGGCGCACAGCGTGGGTGCGAAAGTGATGGTTGACGGCGCGCAGGGTGTGGCGCACTGCCCGCCCGACGTACAGGCGCTGGGGATCGATTTCTACGCCTTTTCCGCCCATAAGCTCTACGGCCCAACCGGCATCGGCGTGCTGTATGGCAAAGCCGAACTGCTGGAGGAGATGACGCCCTGGCAAGGCGGCGGCAAGATGCTCACTCAGGTGGATTTCAGCGGCTTTACGCCGCAGCCCGTTCCCTGGCGTTTCGAAGCGGGGACACCAAACGTCGCGGGCGTGGTGGGCCTGAGCGCCGCGCTCAGCTGGCTTGAGCAGCATGACCGGCTGAAAGCGGAGATGTGGAGCCAGCAGCTCGCCAGCCTGGCTGAAGAGCAGCTCAGCGAGTTTCCCGGTTTCCGCAGCTACCGCGTCGGGCGCTCAAGCGTGCTGGCGTTTGATTTCGAGGGCGTACACCACAGCGATATCGTGACGCTGCTGGCGGAACAGGGCATTGCGCTGCGCGCCGGCCAGCACTGCGCACAGCCGCTGATGGCGGCGCTTGGCGTGAGCGGCACGCTGCGCGTCTCTTTCGCGCCCTATAATAATTTGCAGGATGTAGATGCGCTGACTCGCGCCATCTACACCGCGCTCGACCTGTTGTCGGAGGAGGAAGTATGAGTCAGACCCTGGCTGGCCCGCACCCGTTTGGCGATCTGATCACCCTTGAGGGCCTGAAAGAGAAGTTCGCCCATTTTCAACAGTGGGAGGATCGCTATCGTCAGCTTATTCAGCTCAGCCGCCAGCTGCCTGCCTTGCCGGACGCGCTGAAAACCGCTGACATTGAGCTGACCGGCTGTGAAAACCGCGTCTGGCTCGGCAGCCAGCTGCGCCACGACGGCACGCTGCATTTTTACGGCGACAGCGAAGGCCGCATTGTACGTGGTCTGCTTGCGGTGCTGCTTACCGCCGTGGAAGGGAAAACGCCGCAGGCGCTGCTGGCAGAAGATCCGTTGCAGCTGTTTGATGAACTGGGCCTGCGCGCCCAGCTTAGCGCCTCACGCAGCAGCGGCCTGAAGGCACTGGCGGAGGCGGTACATCAGGCCGCGCACGCGGCGCAGCCCTGAGTTCCTACGCGGCCTGACGCGCCGCCCGCGCCAGATATTTCTTCAGCGCATGGGAAACGGCGACAAAGCCGAAGGTGGCGGTCACCATAGTGGCGGCGCCGAATCCCGATTCGCAATCCATCCTTTTCGGCCCTTCGGCGGTGCTGCGCGCGGCGCAGACGCTGCCGTCCGGCTGCGGATACATCAGCGCTTCGGTAGAGAAAACGCAGTCGATACCCAGCTTGCCTTTGCTGTTTTTCACCACGCCGAGCGCCTTCAGCCGCTCGCGCAGTTTGGCCGCCAGCGGATCCTGAATCGTCTTCGCCAGATCGGCGACCTGAATCTGCGTCGGATCGATCTGGCCGCCCGCGCCGCCGGTGGTGATCAGTGGGATCTTATTGCGGCGGCACCAGGCGATCAGCGCCGCTTTCGGACGCACGCTGTCGATCGCATCGATCACATAGTCATAGCCCGCCGCCATCAGTTCCGCCGTGTTATCCGGCGTAATAAAATCGTCGATGCAGATCACTTCGCAGTCGGGATTGATAGCGCGCAGGCGCTCAGCCATCACTTCGGTTTTCGCCTTACCGACGTTGCCGTTCAGCGCATGGATCTGACGATTGGTATTGGTGATACAGACATCATCCATATCGATCAGGGTAATTTTGCCAATGCCGGTGCGCACCAGCGCTTCCGCCGCCCAGGAACCGACGCCGCCGATACCAATAACGCAGAAGTGCGCCGCGGCGAAACGCGTCAGCGCTTCCTGCCCATAGAGACGTGCCGTACCGCCAAAACGCTGACGCCAGGCCTCGTTAACCACACTCATAATCAACCTTGTCACGTCATACGGGCCACACGGCCCGCAGAGAAATCAGTTTGAACCCAGTAACAGAGAGCCATTATCGCCGTTTTGCGGGTTGCTGAACAGCGGCTGTCCGGCGCCCGGCGCGGCTTTCAGTACCCAGACGCGGCCGTAGTGGTTGTAAAAGCCCGCCAGGTGCGCCGCATCAGGCCCGATGCCCTGATAGATATCAAAATGCTGGCCCTTAATCGCGCCGCCAACGTCCAGCGCCACCATCAGGCGCATCTCATATTTACCGTTGAACTTGCCCTTTTCATTTAGCTGCGGCACTTCCGCCAGCAGCGCGGTTCCCGCCGGGATCAGCGAGCGGTCCGACGCTACCGAGGCTTTCGCCACCAGCGGCACCGCGCTGGCGCCACGCACCGGCGTATAGGGTTCCGGCTTAAAGAAGACGAAAGACGGGTTCGTCTCCAGCAGCGCGCGCACCTCTTGCGGGGAGTGCGCTGCCGCCCAGTCGCGGATAGCCTGCATCGACATATCTTCGCGCTTAACTTCGCCGCGATCGATCAGCTCTTTGCCAATGCTGTGATAGGCCCAGCCGTTTTTGCCGCCGTAGCCGAAAAAGGTCATCGGGCGGCCGTCGCCGTAATCCACATAGCCGCTGCCCTGCACGTCCATAATAAAGTTATCGATTAGCGAGTTGCTCCAGCCGATAACATAGCGGTCGTCCAGCGCGCCGCTATAGATAGAGGCGCGGCTCGGCAGCTTCGCTCCGCGCTTGCGCGGCGGCATCCGGTAGATGGGATACTGGAATTCGCCCTGACGCGTGTAGCGCGCCTGCACAACCGGCGTGTAGTAGCCGGTAAACTGCACGTTGCCATAGTTATCGGTCCCCTCCATCTGGAAGGCGTTCAGACCGAACTGACGCAGCTGGCGCGTATCGGCACCGGCCATCAGCCAGTTCTCAATCGCGCTGTAGGTGCCGGTGTGGCGTCCATAGAGAGCCGAGGAGGCGTACTGTATCTGTCGTACCTGCTCGCCGAAGTCTCTGCCGTTTACCGGTCGGCCTTTGGCGTTGGGCTGATTGACCAGCGCCAGCGGCTGTTCCAGCTTGCCATCTTTATATTGCTGCCCGCGATCGGTTGGTTTTGAGCTACAACCCGCCAGCAGCGCAAACATTGCACCAGTAAGTACATACTTCGCCCAGTGTCCTTTATTCATCGCCGTCTCTTATTCATTAGTGTTCGTCGCCACGCGACGATAGCAAAGCGCCTGACAGATTGAAATCCGCTAGCTCTTTCCACGCGCGCAGCTGTGCGATAATTAGCCAGATGGAGAAAATATTCAGCAAACAGCAGTCAATTTGGCGCTTCGCGGCAAAAAGGGGTTGCATCATCAGCTCCGCGAGGTATAGTGCGCATCCACGGACGCGGGATGGAGCAGCCTGGTAGCTCGTCGGGCTCATAACCCGAAGGTCGTCGGTTCAAATCCGGCTCCCGCAACCAACTCTTCTGATGAAGAGACAATGTGAAAAGTCGCAATGCGCACTACGGACGCGGGATGGAGCAGCCTGGTAGCTCGTCGGGCTCATAACCCGAAGGTCGTCGGTTCAAATCCGGCTCCCGCAACCAACTCTTTTAACGAAGAGCCAAAGTAGCAAGACGCAAAGCGCAAGACGGACGCGGGGTGGAGCAGCCTGGTAGCTCGTCGGGCTCATAACCCGAAGGTCGTCGGTTCAAATCCGGCCCCCGCAACCAATCATTTAAGCACCTGAAAGGGTGCTTTTTTGTTTTTGTGCTTTATGAAAACGGGACAGCATGCGCTATCCCCCTCTTCTTTAACGACGCGCCAGCGCCCCGCCATTATCAAAATAGGCTTTTATCCCGTGAAAAATCGCCTCGGCAACCTGCTGCTGATAACGGCTGGTGCGTAGCTTTCGCTCCTCTTCCACATTGCTGATAAAGGCGGTCTCCACCAGAATTGACGGGATATCCGGCGCCTTCAGTACCGCGAAGCCAGCCTGATCGACGGTACGCTTATGCAGATGGTTGATGCGCCCCATACGATGCAGCACCTCTTTGCCAAACTTCAGGCTGTCGTGAATGGTCTGCCGCTGCACCATATCGAACATGGTGTGGTCGAGGTAGCGATCGCCGCTTTTGCTGACGCCGCCAATGAGATCCGATTCGTTTTGCGTCTGCGCCAGGAAACGCGCTGCCGCCGAGGTCGCCCCTTTGGTCGAGAGCGCGAACACCGAAGAGCCACGCGCGCTGCGGCTGGTAAAGGCGTCGGCGTGGATAGAGACAAAGAGATCGGCGCGCTGCTTGCGCGCTTTCGCCACCCGAACCCGCAACGGAATAAACACATCCTCGTTGCGCGTCATATAGGCCTTCATATTCGGCTCTTTGTCGATCAGCGCTTTTAGCCGTCGGCCAATCTTCAGCACGATATCTTTTTCGCGCGTCTTGTATTTGCCATGCGCGCCGGGATCTTCGCCGCCGTGGCCGGGATCGATCATGATGATCATCGGCCTGTCGCGCCCCGCCTTACCAGGCAGCGGCGCGGTCGCCGGTTCATTGCGTTCCAGATCGCCCTGGTTGTAATCCTTAAGCAGCGCCAGCAGCGGATCGTCAACCGAGGTGTCCTGGCTGGGATAAAGATCTACCACCAGCCGGTGTTTGATCCCAGCCACCGGCGCCAGAGTGAAGGTTTTTGGCGCGACGTTGCGCTTTAGCTCCAGCACGATACGCACAGTACTGGCGTCGAACTGCCCTACCCGCGCATTTTTGATAAAGGGATCGTTAACGCGTACCAGCTTATCGACGCCTTTCAGCACCGGGTTGAGGTGCATATCTTTAATATCGATTACCAGCCGATCCGGATGCGTAAGCGCAAACTGCTTATAGTGAAGCGGCACGCTGGATTCCAGCGTCATGCGCGAGTAGGTCGAGGAGGGCCAGATACGTACCGCGACAATATGATTTTTCGCTGCCAGGCCTGCGCGGCTGACACTCAGCAGCAATAATGCGCCTGTACCCTGCAAGAGCCTTCTGCGGGAAATAAGAGGATTTGATTCTGACATGCCGCCCCAGCTGCTCTGTTCTGTCTAAAAAAGCGCCACTTCAATAAACGGCGGTAAAAACTTTAGCCCATACCTTTGGCCAAGTCATCCTGGAAAAGCTAAATAATGCAGCCTCTTAGCGTCTGACGCACCCGAAAAAACGTAAATTTACGTCAGGTTTAATCCTTGCAAAAGTGGCGCTGAAAGAATAAAAATACAGAAATTACGAATAATCATTCATTGAGGTTTGCCGTGAAGGAACGTAGTACTGAGCTGGTTCAGGGTTTTCGCCACACCGTTCCCTATATCAATGCCCATCGGGACAAGACCTTTGTCATCATGCTGGGCGGCGAAGCGATCGAGCACGAAAATTTCTCCAGTATCGTCAACGATATTGGTTTACTGCACAGCCTCGGGATACGTCTGGTGGTGGTGTATGGCGCGCGTCCGCAGATTGACGCCAGCCTGGCGGAGCATCAGCTGGAGCCGGTTTACCACAAGCACACCCGCGTCACCGATGCGCAATCGCTGGAGCTGGTGAAGCAGGCGGCGGGACGGTTACAGCTCGATATTACGGCGCGGCTTTCAATGAGCCTTAACAACACGCCGCTGCAGGGTGCGCATATCAATGTCGTCAGCGGCAACTTTATTATTGCGCAGCCGCTGGGTGTGGATGACGGCGTGGATTACTGCCATAGCGGGCGTATTCGCCGCATCGACGAAGAGGCGATCCATCGGCAGCTGGATAACAATGCAATCGTGCTGCTCGGCCCGGTGGCGGTTTCCGTTACTGGCGAGAGCTTTAACCTGACGTCGGAAGAGGTCGCCACCCAGCTGGCGATCAAGCTGAAGGCGGAAAAAATGATTGGTTTCTGCTCCGAGCAGGGGGTGACCAGCCGCGACGGCGCGATTATCTCTGAACTCTTCCCGAATGACGCGCAGGCGCGCATCGAGGAGATGGAGAGCGACGGCGACTATCTGTCCGGCACTGTACGTTTCCTGCGCGGCGCGGTAAAAGCCTGCCGGAGCGGCGTGCGCCGCAGCCATCTCATCAGCTATCAGGAAGATGGCGCGCTGTTGCAGGAACTCTTTTCACGCGACGGTATTGGCACGCAGATCGTTATGGAGTCGAGCGAGCAGATCCGCCGCGCCACTATTAACGATATCGGCGGCATTCTGGAGCTGATCCGCCCGCTGGAGCAGCAGGGTATTCTGGTGCGTCGCTCGCGCGAGCAGCTGGAGATGGAGATCGACAAGTTCACCATTATCATCCGCGACAACCTGACTATCGCCTGTGCAGCGCTCTACCCCTTTATGGATGAGAAAATTGGCGAAATGGCCTGCGTGGCGGTGCATCCAGACTATCGCAGCTCCTCACGCGGCGAGATGCTGCTGCAGCGCGTTGCGCTTCAGGCGCGACAAATGGGGCTGGAGAAGCTGTTTGTTCTGACGACGCGCAGCATTCACTGGTTTCAGGAGCGCGGCTTTACGCCGGTGGATATTGAGTCGCTGCCGGAGAGTAAAAAGCAGATGTATAACTACCAGCGGCGCTCTAAGGTGCTAATGGCGGATCTGACCTGATTCAGGCCAGCCACTGTACTCTCGCCTTTTCAGGCGGCGCCAAATCCTGAAGCGTGGGCGGCATGGGCCGTGGAGCAAAGCGTCCCGCGCCAGGGAAGGCGCGGGCCGAGCGGGCAAGGATGCGAAAGCGACTTTGCGTAACGGCCCATGTCGCTCGCGCCAGCGCCTGATGCGTCCTTTTAAACCAGACTAAGCCTTTCCACCAGCCCGCTGCGGCGCTGAGTTTGCAGCTGCACCGCGCGCTGAAACACCGCAGGCTCGCTGTAGAGCGTCAGCCGCTTGCGCGCGCGGGTAATCGCGGTATAAACCAGCTCGCGCGTCAAGACTGGCGAAAACTGAGCGGGCATCACCAGCGCGGTATGTTCGAACTCCGACCCCTGCGACTTATGCACCGTCATCGCCCAGGCGGTATCGTGCGGCGGCAGGCGGCTCGGCTGTACCGCCTTCACCGAACCATCCGGCAGCGGGAAAAAGACCTTCAGCTGATTCTCTGCATCGCGCAGGGTAATGCCGATATCGCCGTTGAAAAGCCCCAGCGCGCTGTCGTTTCGCGTCACCATCACTGGCCGTCCCGCATACCAGCGGCTGCCAACTGCCGGACGGCGGATACGCTGCAGCTGAACCAGACGCTGCTCGATGCGCTGATTCAATCCCTGAACGCCAAAGGGCCCGTCGCGCAAAGCGCAAAGCAGCTGATAGCGGCTGAACGCCTGCAGGATCTCCTCAACCGGCGCGCGCGCCTGCACTAATTTCAGGTAGGGACGGTAGCCCTCCGCTACGGCATCAAGCATGGCCTGATAGGCTTCGCCACTCTGCAGCGCCTGAAAATCGATATCCTCAAAGGCGGCGTTAATCACCGCCTCGACCTCACGCGCATCGCCGAGATTGACCGCGCGCGCCAGCTGACCAATGCCCGATTTCGCGTCGAAACGGTAACTTTTGCGCAGCAAACAGATACTGTCACGCACGTCGGGCGCGCGCGCGTCATCCGCACCGTCGAGCGCACACTGCGTCAGCGCCACCAACTGCTGCGCGCGCGACAGGCTGTAGCCCGTTTCAGCGCAGCGACAGATATCGCCCAGTACCGCGCCCGCTTCCACCGACGCCAGCTGATCGCGATCGCCAAGGAAAATCACGCGCGCATGGTCGGGCAGCGCCGCGATCAGCTTCGCCATCATCGAGAGATCGACCATAGAGGCTTCGTCCACCACCAGCACATCGAGATGAAGCCGGTTCGAGGCGTGATAGCGCAGCCGCTGCGTATCGGGCTGCGCGCCCAGCAGGCGATGCAGCGTTGTGGCTTCGCTGGGAAAACGCGCCCGTTCCTCGTCGCTTACCGACAGCGCCTGCAGCGCCTGACCGAGCGATTCGGTAAGGCGCGCCGCCGCTTTACCGGTCGGCGCCGCCAGTTGAATACGCAGGCTGCTGCGGCTCAGGCGGATCATCGCCGCCAGCAGCTTCGCCACGGTGGTGGTTTTGCCCGTCCCGGGGCCGCCGGATATCACCGCCGTTTTGCGCGTCAGCGCTACGGCGGCGGCAATTTTTTGCCAGTCATCGGGACGATCGCCGAACAGCGTGCTCAGCACGTTCTGCGCCGCGGCGATATCCATCTCCGCCATCTCCGCCTGTCGGGTGAAAAAGCGCGCCACCTGGCCTTCGCTTTGCCACAGGCGATGCAGATAGAGCCGCTCATGATTGAGCACCAGCGGCGTGGCGATGCCGCCATCGCTCAGCGCCGGCCAGCCCGATAGCGCCGTTTTCCAGCATGGCGGCGCGCCCGCTGCGCGCCATAAAGCCTGCGCCAGTTCGGGGTGACGTCCGGCAAACAGCGTCTCTGGGGTCAGATGCGCCAGCGGCAGGCAGACATGGCCGTCGCCCGCTTCGGCGCTGACGCAGGCGGCCGCCAGCAGCCATGCAGGCTGTGAGGCGTCGGCCAGCAGCCGCGCGAACTGGAGATCGAGCGACCGCAGCAGACGTTTCTCTACCGCCTGATCGAGCAATGACACTATCTCCGTCATACTTCCTCCTCTTTCGGGCGACGAAACAGCGCGTCCAGCCCGTCGACGAATGCCGCCGACGGCCGCGCGGTAAAGATGCCGTTTTCTGGCGAACTGTCATCGACGCCGCGCAAAAACAGATAAAACACGCCGCCAAAGTGGCGCTGATAATCATAACCGGGCAGACGATGCTGCAGATAGCGATGCAGCGCCAGCGTATAGAGCTGGTATTGCAAGTCGTAGCGGTGATCCACCATCGCCTGCGCCATCGCCTCTGGGGTATAGGCCGCTTCGCTGTCGCCTAGCCAGTTGGATTTATAATCCAGCAGATAATATTGACCGTTCCAGCGAAATACCAGATCGATAAAGCCTTTCAGCATGCCTTGCACCTGATGAAACTCCAGACGCGGCGCGCGCGCCGACAGCGCATCGTGCTGGCGCATCAGCGCATCCAGCTCCGCTGCGTTAAGCATGCGCTCCAGCGGCAGATAAAAAGCCATCTCCACCAGCCGGTCATGGTTTTGCAGCGCGCCCAGCGTCAGCCCGTCGCGATTAAGCGGCGTATGCAGCACGCGCGCGATCCACGCCTCCAGCACCGGCAGCCAGTGCGGGGGGTAGCCGTTCTGTTCCAGTTGCGTCTCCAGCAGCGTCCGATCCGGCGGCCGGGTAAAATCGAGCGATTCAAACAGGCCGTGCAAAAAGGTGCCCGGCGCCGCGCCGCGTGGAAAGTGATGCGGCGTCAGCACGTTCTCCGCTTCGCCGCCCTCTTCGCCAGCCGCGTCGATATCGAAAGTGGGCATCGCTTCCAGCAGCGGCGAGCTGTTGTGCTGCTGTAAACCTGAGTAGCTGGTGACGCGCCAGGCGTCACGTAGGTCGCGCGTGACCTGACGGCTGCTGAGCGCATCGTCGGGCGGTGCCTGCTCGCGCCAGTTTTCGCCGGGGATCAGATCGTCGCTCACTACCTCGGTATCACCATCCGCCAGCGTCGCCAGGCAGGTGCGCAGACGGTCGGCGTCGCCGCTCTCTCCCTGCTGCACCAGATAGCCCAGCGCGCTTTTGTGCAGATCGCTGTCGCCCTCTTTTTTGCGCGCGCCTTTAAACAGCGGCGCAATGCCGACGCTGCAGTGGTACACCGAACGCGTCAGGGCGACGTAAAGCAGGCGCAAATCTTCCGCCAGTCGCTCCTGCTCCGCCAGCTCCATGCTCTGCTCGTCGCCCTGCACGTCGAGCAGCGTCGCGAAGCTCTCCCGGTCGTGATAGAGCGCGCTGGCTGCCTCGCGAAAGCCAGCGGCGAAAGGCAGCCACACCAGCGGGTACTGTAATCCTTTGGATTTATGGATGGTAACGATCTGTACCAGATGGCGATCGCTCTCCAGGCGCAGCTGCTGATCCGCCGACTGGCTATTGGGCCGGGCGATCTGCTGGGCGAGAAAGCGCACCAGTGCATGGGGACTGTCGAGCTGCGTCGAGGCCTCTTGCAACAGCTCGCCAAGGTGCATCAGATCGGTGAGCCTGCGCTCGCCGTTCTCCGAGGCCAGCATATTTTCCGCCAGCTGCCGCTGATTCATCACGTCGCGCAGCATTGGCAGCACGCCGCGCTGGTGCCATAGCTGCTGCCAGCCGGCGAACTGCTCTACCAGCGCATCCCATTCGCGCTCGTTCTGGCTCAGCGTATCCAGCGAGGCGGCGTCGATAGCGAAAATCGAGGTGGCGAGCGCGCTGCGCAGCAGACGCTCCTGCTCCGGCGCCTGTATCGCCTGCAACAGCCACAGCAGCTCACGCGCCTCGGGAGTGGTATAGACGCTGTCGCGGTTGGAGAGGTAAACCGATGGAATCGACAGGCCGTTCAGCGCGTCACGAACCAGGCCTGCTTCGTTGCGGCTGCGCACCAGTACGGTAATATCGGACGCCTGAACCGGCCGCAGGTTATCGCCCTTGCCCAGCAACGCGCGCCCCTGCTGTCCGGCCACCAGCCAGCGGCTGATATCGGCGGCGCACTGCTGCGCCATAAATTGCTGATAGTCGCTTACGCCCACGCCGTCGCCGGGCTGCAGCCAGAAACGCAGCGCCGCCTGCGGCTGCGCATCTTTCAACAGCGTCAGATGCTGATTCGGCTCGGCAGGATTAACCGGCAGAAAAGGGATAGCTGAAAAGAGAAACGGCGAATCCATGCGGGCGAAGAGGCGGTTTACGCTCTGCACCATTCCCGGCGACGATCGCCAGTTGGTATCAAGCGTGTAGTGGGCGCTGACCTCGCTGCGCGCGCGCAGATAGGTAAAAATATCGGCGCCGCGGAAGGCGTAAATAGCCTGTTTGGGATCGCCGATCAGCAGCAGCGCCAGCTCAGGCTGATTAAGATAGAGCGTGCGGAAAATACGGTACTGTTGCGGATCGGTATCCTGAAATTCATCGATCAGCGCCACCGGAAAACGGGTGCGGATAGTGTCGGCCAGCAGCGTGCCGCCCGGCTGCTGCAGCGCCTCGTCAAGCCGGCTCAGCAGATCGTCGAAGCCGAGCAGCGCGCGCAGGCGCTTCTCTTTGCGCACCGCGTCGCGCACTTCCACCAGCGCGCGGGCGATAACCAGGTCACGTAGCGACAGCGGCTCAGCGAGAAAGGCCTCTACCGCCTGAAACAGCGGATGCTGCGGCGGCTCGCCTTTTTTGGTTTTTTCCAGCAGCACGCGCTGGGCGAAACGCTCCAGCTCTTTAGGAAAGAGATAGTCCACCGTTTCGCTGTTGGCCCACTGGGTGATCTTCGCCACCCAGAGCGGCAGATATTTGCTGCTGTAGCTGCGCTTATCAACGCCGGACTGGCTGACGATGCCTTCAACTTCGTCGCTTACCGCCTGCCACTGCTGCTTCATGGCGCTGATGCGCGCCAGGTTGGCGGCGTGGCGCGTCGCAAGGGTTTCATCGTCGGCAGGTGGACGCTTCAGGCGCGGCGACTCGCCCTGCAGCCAGGGCCGCAGCGTCGTCAGCAGGCTTTCGGGTCCGTTCCACTCAGCGATAATGGCGCGCGCCACCTCCAGCGTCAGCGGATAGCAGTGGCGTCGCCAGAAGTCCGCCGTCGCCTGTTTAAACAGCGCCGCCTCATCCTCTATCAGCTCTTGCTCGAACAGCATGCCGGACTCAAAGGCGTTCAGGTTAAGCATGCGCTGGCAGAAGCCGTGAATAGTGAATATCGCCGCCTCGTCCATCTGACGCTCCGCCGCCAGCAGCAGCGAAGCGGCCTGTGAGAGATCGTCAATCTGGCCCAGCAGCTGCGCCAGCATCGGATTACTGCTGGCGCCGCGCACGCAGGCCAGCCGCAGCTCATGAATATTTTCGCGGATGCGTCCGCGCAGTTCAGCGGTGGCGGCCTCGGTAAAGGTCACCACCAGAATTTCTTCGACCGACAGCGGGCGGCTGTAACTGTTTTCGCCGCCCAACCCCAACAGCAGGCGCAAATAGAGCACGCCGATAGTAAAGGTTTTGCCGGTTCCCGCCGAAGCCTCGATCAGACGCTCGCCGCGCAGCGGCAGCGTCAGAGGATTCAGCGACTCAGGGTAACTCATTGCGTCTCACTCTTAACCGGTAGCGACTGCTGCAGTTTCGCCACCTCATTCCAGGTTTTCCATCCGGGCAGCCGCGCAAAGGCGACTTTTTCCGCGCTGTTGCCCGCAATCTGCGACGTCATCGCCATGCCCTCTTTTTTCATCACGGCACGGTGGAAGAAGTCCGCCAGTTCGCCCGGCGTCAGCTGCTGGATCGCTTCTATAACTTTCTGTCGGGTATCGAAGGCGTAATTCTGGCGATCGAAATCCCGGCTGTAGCGCGACGCCTCTTCATCCAGGGTTTGCGGCCGCTGCTTCAGCTGATTAATCATTGCCTGCTGATACTGGGCGAAGTCGCTCTGCGGCATGGCGCGCAGCCGTTTTTCCGCCTGCGGATAAAAAGCCTGATAGCGCTGCAGCAGGTAAGCGGGCTGCTTGCTGTTGCTTTGCAGCAGGAAGCCGATGCCCCACTGGCGGCCGACCGGCATCTGGAAAGCGAATACCGCATAGCCCAACTGCTCCTCGGTGCGCAGCTGATTGTAGAACCAGGGCTGCACGATCTGACTCAGCATAGAGCTGTTCGCCATGCTCTGATATTCGCCGTAGCCGAGCGGCACATAGAGCGCCGCCAGCGCCGAATCGGTGCTGCTGCCGGTTTTTTGCAGGTTGGCTTTCACGGGCTTAGCGAAGGAAACATAGTTGTTGCGCCAGAGCTGCGTACCCTGGGTCTGCATCTGCTGCTTCAGCTCGCGGCCAAGCTGCGTCACGCTGTCGGCGCTGAGATTGCCGACCGCCAGCAGTTCAGGCGTCGCATGATGGATCAGATTGTCGCGATACGCCACTACCTCGTCGAGCCCGATCGCTTTGACCAGCGCGCGGCGCGTCTCGCGCTGCGTATAGGGCAGCTGCGACAGCATCTGCATCGGCTGGATAGCCATCTCAAACGCTTTGCCTTTGTCCGCCGCGTCCAGCTGATCCAGATACCAGGATTTCGCCTGCTCCAGCTGCTGCGCCGTCGGCTGGAACGTGGCATAGCCTTCGACCAGTTTTTTCAGCAGCGTCGGCAACCGCTGGGTAAAGCCGCTGGCGGTGAACACCAGCCCGTCATTTTCACTGGTAGAGAAGCTGATGCCGCCGACCGAGGCCTGCGAGTTAAGCTCATCCAGCGCCAGGCTGGAGAGATAATCGTTCAGGCCGAACAGCACCTGCTGGCGCGCGTCGCTGATGGCGTGCTGATTGCGCAGCGCCAGCATCACCGAGGCTTTCGGCTCGCTGGCGTAAAACTGGCTGGGCATCCAGTAGATGGGCATGCCGAAGTCATTGGCCAGCGAAACCGGATGGGTATAGCTTTTGCCGTCCTGCGTGATCAGGGTGAAATCGTCAGGAATATAGGGGTTCAGCGTCGGCATTGAGAGCTGGATATGGCTGGCGCGCTGTCGCCAGTCGGCGAAGGTCTGCTCGCTGATACGATCGACCTGATAGGGCGCATTAACAAAGTAGGCCACTTTGTTGTGCGGCTCCTGCGGGCTGATATACCAGATGCGCGCATGCTGCGGCGTCATCTCATCAAGGCGCGCCTTAATGGCGGCGGCGTCGTAGTCATCGGCCAGATAAGGCGCATCCAGCGTATGCTCAACCGGCACGCGCAGCATGGTGTCCGCCAGCCATTCAATGTAATCCATATCGCGCGTCAGCGAGGGATAACGAAAATCGAGCGCCAGCACGTGGGAGACTTCGTCAAAGTAGCGCTTGTCGATGCCCTGCTCGCGCAGCATGGCGATATAGCTGAAGATCGCCGCCACCACTTCATCGCGCTGCGCCAGACCTTTATCGGTGAGCGAGGCGGTAATAGCGAAGACGCCGCTGCTGCGTTCGCTCATCGGGTCGGCGCCGGCATTGACGCCGTCGGCCAGCCCCTGCTTTTGCAGCCAGTCGACCAGGGTATTTTTGCTGCGGTTGCCGATCAGATAGCCGATCAGCGTATCGGTTTTGCTGCGGAAGCGATCGCTGTTATTCGCAATGCGGAACTCAATCTTGAGCTGCTTGCGCGGCTGTGCCGGGACATAGTGGATCACGATGCCCTGCTGCGCCTCGGTAACCACAGGCGCCTCGATAGCCGGAACCGCCGCATCGTGATTCGCGATGCGGCCAAAGGTGTTGGCGGCGATCTGCGCCATCTCCGGCAAGGGTTTGTTGCTGTAGAGCACCGCTTTCATCAGGTTGGCGGAGTAATGGGTATGGTAGAACGCCGACAGCGCATCCAGCAGCTTGCTGTCCGGCTTATCTTTCAGCGTATCGAGATTGCCGCCAGAAAAGCGCGAGCCGGGATGCGCCGGATTCAGCGTCTCCGCGCCGACCTGCGCCATACGCAAGCCGTCGCGCGAGCGCGCCATCGTCAGCTCGGCGTTGACGGCGTTACGTTCGCGATCGGCGTTAACCGGATCGAGCAACGGCGCAGCCAGCGCGTCCGCCATGCGGTCCACCGCCGGTTCCAGCGCATCGTTTTCCACCTCCAGGTAGAACGCGGTGCGGTAAGAAGCGGTGCTGGCGTTGTGGCTGCCGCCATGCTTTTTCAGGAACTCCGCCAGGTTATCCGGCTGCGGATAGCGCTGCGAACCCATCAGCACCATATGCTCCAGAAAGTGCGCCAGTCCGAGCTGTTGATCCGGATCATCCAGCGAGCCGATCGGCAGCGTCAGCGCCGCCAGCGATTTTGGCGCCTGCGCGTCGGAGACCAGCAGTACGGTCAGGCCGTTGTCGAGCCTGATAGCCTGATACTGGCGCGGATCTTTTTCGCTTTTGCGAATGGCTTCATTAACCGGCGTCCAGCCCGTCGCGGCCTGTGCCAGCGAGGCGCAGGTCGCCAGGCTCAACATTAGCGCCGCTATCCAGCGAGCGTATCTACGCATGTAAACCCCTTCTGTTACCCTTGAAACTGCGCTGCCGGGCAGGCGCAGCCGAAAATGGTTCAAACTGACGTGACCTTTTTATCGGGCGTCGACGCGTCAGAGCTCGTCGCGCCGCTTGCTATTCATCATCCAGGTGGGCCTGCAATACCGGCAGATACCAGCGTTGCGCGGCCTCGGTGATCTGCGCTATCTGCGCCTCGTTCAGGACGCGGCACAGTCGTTGCAGGTAGGGATCGCCGCCCTCACCTTCCTGCTGATAACCGCCTGTCCAGGCCTGCAGCAGCCGATTGCGCGCCTTGACCTGGGTGGCTTCATCCAGCAGCAACTGCTGCGTTTTTTTGTCGTAGCTTGCCGTCAGCCAGGCGCCGCCGCTCTTGTTCAGCAGCAGCAGCGGTTGCGACATGCCTTGCTTATAACCCTGCATATAGCGCGTCAGCATCGCCTCGGCCTCTGGCTGCGGCACCGCCGCAAAGCGCCAGCGGCTGTTTTCTCTGCCCATCATGCGGCTTTCGCCGCTGCCGCCCAGCGCGCAATAAATCAGGTGCTCCAGCCAGAGCAGCAGGCCGTCGTTCATATTAAGCACGCCGGGACGCCAGCGCAGCAGACCGTCGTGCTGTACCTGCGTCAGCCAGCCGGTCAGCGTAACGCCGTCAAGCGGCAGATTCACCTCCCAGCTCTCGCCCTCGCTGCGCTGCTCAATGACCGCCGCCGCTACTTCCTGCATCTCCTCCTGCTGCGCCTGCCAGAAGAGTTCGCCGAACGCGCCGTAAGGCAGATTGCCCGCCGCGCGATGCAGGGCGTACAGTCGCTGCGTATCTTCGCCCTCCACCAGCGCGTTCAGCAGCTCGGCGTTGATCTGGTACCGCTCCAGACTGTCGAGCGCGAAAGGCTCATTGTCTGACAGCTCCGTCTCCTCCAGCCAGAAGGTGACGCCGAGCCGCTGATGAAACCAGGCGCGCACCGGATGACGCCAGAAGCGCAGGAACTGTTCGCAGGAGACGGACTCCATCTCCGACAGCGGCAACGGCTGGACAAAGTCGGGCTGCGCCTCGCCTTTTCCCTGCGCGGCGGGCAGCCATTCGCGCGCAAAGCTGTGGCATCGTGACTGCGGCTGAAAATTTTCCGCGGCGAACGGCATACGGCTGTGCAGATGCTGAATATGCTGCTGTACGCGCTGCGCGCTCTCATCCAGCTCTTTTGCCTCATCGCCGGGCAGACAGAAGCTCTGGCCAATGTAATCCAGCAGCTCTGTGACCAGCACAGAAGGATAGCGTTCCGTATTATCCTGAATTGCGCGACCGATATAGCTGATATAGAGCCGATCCTGTGCCGAAAGCAGCGCTTCAAGAAACAGATAACGATCGTCGTCGCGTCGGCTGCGATCGCCTTTGCGCGTCTGTTGCTGCATCAGGTCAAAGCCCGGCGCCGGCAGCGTGCGGGGATAAACGCCGTCGTTCATGCCAAGCAGACAGACCACGCGGAAGGGGATCGAGCGCATCGGCATCAGCGTGCAGAAGTTAATCTGTCCGGCGAGGAAGCGCTGGCTGATGCGCTGCTGATCGAGACGCGCGCGCAGATCGTCGCGCAGCAGCGTCACCGGGATAGCGGCCTGATAGCGCGCGGCCTGCCCATATTCGATCAGCTGCTTCCACTGCTCCTCTACCAGCAGCAGCGCCGCGTCCGCTTCGGCGTCGCCGTGAAAGAAGTCATTAATCATCTCCCGACAGAGCGGCAGCCACCCCTCCAGCGGTCGGGATTCGCTGAGACGCGCGCGCCAGTGGTTCAGACGCATCAGCAGCTCCGCCAGATGACCGGCCAGCTCGCCGACTAATCCGCTCGATTCGTCATAGGGCAAAATGCCCTGCCAGTCGCCGTGATGGCTCTCCATCGCATAGCCCAGCAGCATACGCTCCAGGCCGAAGCGCCAGGTATGCTGGCCGGTGACCGGCAGCGCCAGCGCTTCGGCGCTGTCGTCGTCCAGCCCCCAGCGTACGCCGGATTCATCTACCCAGCGGCGCAGCAGGCGCAGGCCGCTCTCATCTACGGAGAACCGGTTCGCCAGCGCCGGAACCTCCAGCAGCGCCAGCACATCTTCCGCCGCAAAGCGGCTGTCCGGCAGCGCCAGCAGGCTCAGAAAGGCGAAGATAGCCGGATGCGCCTGGCTGGCGCGACGATCGGAGATAGAGAACGGCAGATAGCGATCGGCGGGCGCATTGGCGAAGACCGCCTGGATAAAGGGCGCGTAGCTGTCGATATCGGCGACCATCACAATGATATCGCGCGGCTTGAGTGAGGGATCTGCTTCCATCATCGCCAGCAGGTGATCCTGCAGCACCTCCACTTCGCGCTGCGCGCTGTGGCAGATCTGCACGCTAATCGAGCGATCGTCGGGATCGAGCGGACGCTTGTTGCCGCTCCAGGCCAGCTCCTCCGCATTCAGCCCCAGCACCGCGTTGTCCTGCAGATTCAGCAGATCGTGCTGCATCGCGTGCAGCAGATTGTCCTCTTCCACCTCGACAAAGGCATCGACGTCATCCGCCTCGTCCATCTGGCTGAGCAGAAACAGGTTGTCGCGGCCCAGCTTGCCCCAGGAGGCGAGCAGCGGATTGCTGAGCTGCTGTTCGCCTTCGGCGTTGAAACGCGCCGGCGCCTCAAGCGGATCGCTGAAGAGATCGCGCGACTCATCGCTGTCGAGGCGACGGCGCTGGCGGCTCTGCAGCTTCGCGAGGAAGGCATAATCCTGAATATCACCCCAGTAATCGCGGCAGGGATTGGTGAACAGCAGATGAATATCAATATGGCGGCCCAGCGCCTGAAGCGCCTGTAAATAGACCGGCGGCAAGGCGGAGATGCCGCAGATAAACACGCGCTTCGGCAGGCCAGAGGGGGGCCGCTCCGCCCGCTCCAGCGTCTGGATAAAGCGCGCGTAGAGGTTGGCGCGATGCCATTTTGGCTGTCCCAGCGCTTCGGTGTAGGCCACCAGGTCGCGCCAGAGCGCCGACTGCCACAGCTGCGCGTCGCCTAACCCTTCGACCAGCTCACCCTGCTCCCAGCGGTTCAGCCAGTCGGCTCGATAGACCAGATACTGGTCAAAGAGATCGGCGACGCGAGAGCAGAGCTGGAAGAGTTTGCGCTTATCGCTGTCGTCGTGCAAATAGTGGCGCAGCGAGACAAACGCCTCCTGCGTCAGCAGCTCAGGCAAGCGATGCATCAGTTTCCAGCTCATGCTGGCTTTGGTAAAAGCGCTCTCGGCAGGAATGTCTGGCAGCACGCGCACGAACATATCCCAGATAAAAGAGGCGGGCAGCGGAAATTCAATATTGGCGGCGATACCGAAGGTTTGCGCCAGTTCCATCTGCAGCCACTGCGCCATGCCGGGACTCTGCACAAGCACAGTTTCGGCGGAAAAAGGATCGCTGAGGGGGTCATGTTCTATCACCGCTGCCGCGAGAATCTTCAGAACATCGAGCTGGTTTGAGTGATAAACGTGAAACATGAAAACTCCTGTGGTGACACTGTCTGGCGCGGCAAAGCGGCAGACTGGTCACTCTACCGCGGATCGCCGGGGTTGCCCATAGCGTGCGGGCTCTTTTGCCTCTCAGCAACGTAAACGCGTCAATATGGCGTGCCCCTGATGCGCTCCGCTGACCTCAGCGCGTTCCAGCGTACAGTTCAGAGCGTTGCTGCGCTCAAGCGACGTGCGCCAGCCCGGCATCTCATGTCCCATCAGACGCTGCGCGGCGACGCGTACGGCGACGCGTTGCTGCCACTGCTGGCTGAAGCCCTGCGCCAGAGCGAGGTGATAGTGCAGCAGCGCGCTCACGCTCGTCGCCAGCAGCAGGAGCGCGAACAGCGCTTCCGGCAGGCTAAAGCCGCGCTGCTTACAGACAGAGTTTCGCCGTCGCCAGCGGACAGTAGTCAATCCAGCCGTGTGGCAACGGCCTGAGCCGGTAGCCCTCCTTTGCCACCCAGCGCCATAGCGCCAGTTCGCCTGCCGCCGCGCGGCCTTTAAGCAACGCCCGTTCATCGCTTACCTTCTGTAAACAACTTTCCCAGCCATGCCGCCGCTCCTGCTGGCAGCCCTGCACCTGCGGCCAGCTCAGCGTCAGCCCCCACTGCAGCGCCGACTGCGCCGCCCAGAAATCTTGATAGTGCTGTCGCTCGTCGGCGACCAGCGACATGCCCTGCTCCAGCCGTTCCCGGCTGGCGTGCAGCGTCAGGCTACCCATCAGCAAAATCATCAGCACCATACCCAGCGCGCTGTTGCCTTTTTGATTCACAGGTTTTCTCCCTCGACCCAGCTCTCCAGCGTTTCCTGCTCGCTGCCGGCGCGCCCAGCCAGACGCAGCTTAATCAGCGCGCCCGCTTGCTCTACGCTGAACTGCTCAACCGCGAGAAAAGCGGGATCGGTGAGGCGTTCCCAGCCTGTTCCGCCGCATCCGTCCGCGCCGCGTCGGGTTTCCAGCTGCTTTTGCCGCAGCCGAAAGCCGTAATAATCGCTTTCGCCGTGTGCCACGCCTTCCCATTTTCCATTGCTGTTGTCGTCCCAGCGCAGCAGCAGGCAGTCGCCGGAGGCGCTAAACCCCGCCGCGCCGCAGTCGCCGTTACAGTAGCCTGCGCGGCGCACCGCTTTTTCCAGCGTCTGCATCACCTGCTGCAGATCTTCGCGCAGCTGAACGCGCTGTTGCAGGCGCAGGCTTTCCCCCATCAGCAGCGGTAAAAACCGACCTGCGCTCAGCATCAGCACCCCGCTGATGGCCATCGCCAGCAGCATCTCCAGCAAACTGAAACCGGCCATCTTCAGTCGCATCCCTGCTCCTCCGGCTGGCAGAGCCGAATGCGGGCGCGGGCGGAGATAATCAGCCGCAGCCTGCCGCTCGCGTTGCCAAACTCCAGGCTGCCCGCTTTCGCCATATTGCGACGACCGTAAAAGCCCGGCTCGCCGCGCACGCCGGTCAGGCTAACGCCGGGATAAGGCGCGATAAACTGCAGCCGCCTGCCACGCTCACAGCCAGCGTCAGGTTTCGGCCCGCTGCCCAGACACCAGCGTTCGCCCGGCATCAGCCAGAGCGCGCGATCCTGGTTCTGCCAGTTGGCCTGCGCCCGCAGGCGCTGTAAAAATCCCTGCAGCTGTTGCGCGGTCTCGCGTAGCTGCTGTCGCTGCTGCCAGCGCTGCCAGCCCTGAAGCGCGCCGAGGCTGAGGATACCGACGATAACCAGCACGAACAGCAGCTCCGGCAGCGTAAAGCCATGGTGGAATTCTTTTTTCATGGCGCAACTTTGCCGCTTTGCCCGCATAGCCGCGAGCGGCGTTGTGCCGGATGGCGCGCCGCGTTCCAGCAAAGATGTCAGGGTTGCATCAGGCAGCAAAAGCGTGTGAGAGGGCGCGCTAAAAAGCATAAAAAAAGCCCCGGCGAGCAAGGCGGCGCCAGGGCTTTATAACAGCAGGCAGAAGCGTTATACCGCTACCGGCGCCTTGATGGCCGGGTGAGGATCGTAGCCTTCGATCTCAAAATCCTCGAAGCGATAATCGAAGATGGAATCGGGCTTGCGCTTAATCACCAGCTTCGGCAGTGGGCGCGTCTCGCGCGTTAGCTGCAGGCGCGCCTGCTCGAGATGGTTGCTGTAGAGGTGCGTGTCGCCGCCGGTCCAGACGAAATCGCCCACCTGCAGATCGCACTGCTGCGCCACCATATGAACCAGCAGCGCGTAGCTGGCGATATTAAACGGCAGGCCGAGGAAAATATCGCAGGAGCGCTGATAGAGCTGACAGGAGAGCTTGCCGTCCGCCACGTAGAACTGGAAAAAAGCGTGACACGGCGCCAGCGCCATCTCGTCCAGCTCGCCGACGTTCCACGCCGAAACGATAATGCGGCGCGAGTCGGGGTCGCGCTTCAGCTGTTCGATAACCTTCGCGATCTGGTCGATCTCTTCACCGCGCGCGCTGCCCCAGCTGCGCCACTGTTTACCGTAGACCGGGCCGAGGTCGCCCTTTTCATCAGCCCACTCGTCCCAGATAGTGACGTTATTCTCTTTCAGGTAGCCGATATTGGTCTCACCCTTCAGGAACCACAGCAGCTCGTGAATAATCGAGCGTACATGCACTTTTTTGGTGGTCACCAGCGGAAAGCCATCCTGCAGATTGAAACGCATCTGGTGACCGAAAATTGACAGCGTGCCGGTGCCGGTACGGTCAGATTTCGGCGTGCCATGGTTCAGCACATGTTGCATCAGGTCCAGATACTGTTTCATTTTACCTCTCGAGTCTGTTGCTGCGGGCGACGACGATACGCCCAGACCATCATAATAACGCCTGCCAGGATCATCGGAATGGAGAGGATCTGCCCCATACTGACGCCGCCCTCAAACAGGCCGAGCTGCGCATCCGGCTGGCGGAAGAATTCAACGATAATGCGAAACGCGCCGTAGCCGATCAGGAACAGGCCGGAGACGCTGCCCATCGGACGCGGTTTGCGAATAAACAGGTTCAGAATAATAAACAGCACTACGCCTTCCAGCATCAGCTCATACAGCTGCGACGGATGACGCGGCAGCACGCCATAGGTGTTCAGCAGTTCCTGATAGCGCGGATTGCTTGCCGCCAGCGCCACATCCTCGCTGCGCGAGCCGGGGAACAGCATGGCGAATTTGAAGTCAGGCGCGACGCGGCCCCACAGCTCGCCGTTAATAAAGTTGCCGAGACGACCGGCACCAAGACCGAACGGGATCAGCGGCGCGATAAAGTCAGAGACCTGGAAAAAGGTGCGTCTGGTGCGGCGCGCGAAAATCATCATCACCACGATCACGCCGATCAGGCCGCCGTGGAACGACATGCCGCCATCCCATACTTTGAACAGATAGAGCGGATTTTCCAGAAACAGCGGCAGGTTATAGAAGAGCACGTAGCCGATGCGGCCGCCAAGGAAGACGCCGAGGAACCCCGCGTAGAGCAGGTTTTCAACTTCCTCTTTTTTCCAGCCGCTGCCGGGTTGATTAGCGCGGCGAACCGCCAGCCACATGGCAAAAATAAAGCCGACGAGATACATCAGTCCGTACCAGTGCAGCGAAACCGGTCCGATAGAGAAGATCACCGGATCGAACTGCGGAAATGCGATATAGCCGTTATTCATCATTCACCATTCAATTTTCAGCCCTGAAAAAGGGGCGCCAGGCGGATATGTTAAAGGCTGCGCATCATAGCACAGCCTGGTTTTTTACAGAGCAGCGTAAATGTAAACGAGGATAACGCTCAGCGCCCGCCGCGGATCAGACCGCCCAGCCCGCGCCGCTCCATAAAGGCGGCGACCAGGTGGCGAACCTCCGACGCGGTATGCGCGCTGAGGCCCTGCTCGCTTAGCTTCTGCGTCTCTTCTTTATCCAGATGGCGCAGCAGATATTTTACGCGCGGCACATTCTTGCCGTTCATGCTGAGATGGTGATAGCCAAGCCCCACCAGCAGCGCGACGCACATCGGATCGCCCGCCATTTCACCACAAAGACAGAGTTCAAGATTCGCCAGACGGGCTTCAGTGGCGATCGACCGCAGCGCGCGCAGCATGGCGGGATGCAGCGGATCGTAAAGATTGGCGACGCGCGTGTTGTTGCGATCGACCGCCATCAGGTACTGCGTCAGATCGTTGGTGCCGACTGAGACAAAATCGACGCGCGTCTGCAGCTGCGGGATCATAAACAACATCGACGGCACTTCGATCATCACCCCGACGCGCGGCTTCGGAATCACGTAGCCCAGCATCTCTTCCACTTCGCGTCCGGCGCGCTGGATCAGCCGCACCGCGTCATCAATCTCGTCAATATGGCTGATCATCGGCAGCAAAATGCTGAGATTGCCGGAGGCGGCGTTGGCGCGCAGCATGGCGCGCACCTGCACCAGAAAGATTTCCGGCTGGTCCAGCGTCAGACGGATGCCGCGCCAGCCAAGACAGGGATTCTCTTCGCTGATCGGCATATAGGGCAGCTGCTTGTCAGCGCCGACGTCCAGCGTGCGCAGCGTGACCGGCTTGTTGTGAAACAGCTGCAGCATGCCCTGATACTGCGCCACCTGCTCCTCTTCGGAGGGAAAGCCGTTTTGCAGCATAAAGGGAATTTCAGTGCGGTAGAGGCCGATGCCGTCCACCCAGCTGTCGAGCGTCTGCTCATGCTCCGGGCTGAGGCCGGCGTTAAGCATCACCTGGATGCGCTCGCCGCTTTTCAGTTCGCCCGGCTGATCGACCACGCCTTCCGCCATTTTGCTCAGCGCATTCTCTTCGCTGATCAGGCGCTGATACTCCTGCACCAGCACCGGCTCTGGATCGATCAGCAGCTCGCCGCGATAGCCATCGACAATCAGCAGGCGTTTATTCAGCTGCGCAGGCAGGATATCCGCGCCCATCACCGTGGGAATACCCATGGCGCGCGTCAGGATAGCCGCGTGCGAGTTGGAGGCACCGTCGCGCACCACGATGCCCGCCAGCCGCTCGTGCGGCAACTCCGCCAGGGTCGTGGCGGTGAGTTCGTCGGCGACCAGCACAAAGCGCTCCGGCCAGGCGTTGGTGCCAACCAGAGAATCATCGAGATGAAACAGCAGGCGCTGCCCCAGCACGCGCAGATCGCCTGCGCGCTCGCGCAGGTAGCTATCGCTCAGGCTGGCGAACTGGGCGGCGAACTTTTCGATCACCTTTTTTACCGCCCATTCCGCGACCGATCCCTGTTCGATCTCGTCAAACAGATCCTTTTTCAGGCGGGCGTCGGTTAACAGGTGGGAGTAGAGATCGAAGATCGCCGCGCTCTCTTTCTGCACGCCGGCGGCGAAACGTTTGCTGAAGCGGCGAAACTCGCTGGCGGCTTCGCTCATCGCTACCACCAGCCGTTCGCGTTCGCGCTGAACATCGAGCGTCGAGGCGGCGGAGACCTGATCCAGCAGCGGCTGAGTTTCATCGACCCAGCCTGGCGCGACGGCAACGCCGGGCGCGGCAGCGATAGCGCGTACGCGCGTCTGGCGGAACTGGCCGAACAGCTGGCTAAGCTGCGACTGCGACAGCAGGGTCGCCATCTGCGTCGCCAGCGTAACCAGGAAGGATTCTTCGCTTTCGTCGAACTGACGGTGCTCGCGCTGCTGCACCACCAGCACGCCCAGCAGCTGACGGCGGCTGATAATCGGCACGCCGAGGAAAGAGCGATAGCGCTCTTCTTTCACCGCGGGAATATATTTGAAGCTGGGGTGACTTTGCGCATCCGCAAGGTTGATGGGTTCGGCGAGACGTCCCACGAGGCCGACGATACCTTCGTCGAACGCCAGCGTAACGGTGCGCCCGCGCGGTTTTTTCAGGCCTCGCGTGGCCATCAGGTAGTAGCAATGATGATCGTGATCTGCGAGATAAACGGAGCACACTTCCGTGTCCATCGCCAGGCAGATCTCATTGACCAGAATGTCGAGCGCGTCGGTAAGACGTGGCGCGCCCGCCACCTTTTCTACTATTTCGCGCAACTGAGTGAGCATAAGGGCGTGGCCTATCCTCTTTTTCGTCGATGGGCTGGCGCGCTGCGCTGCTGCCCCGCACTCTCCTGCATCGACATCACCACGCCAGCGAATTCCTTCATGACGCGGCGATAAACATCGCGTTTAAAGGAGACAACCTGACGCACCGGATACCAGAAGCTCACCCAGCGCCAGCCGTCGAACTCCGGCGTGCTGCTGTGTTGCACATTGATATCCGCGTCACTGCTCATCAACTGCAGAAGAAACCACTTTTGTTTCTGGCCGATACACACCGGCTTTGTGTCCCAACGCACCAAACGTTTTGGCAATTTGTAGCGCAACCAGTTACGGGTAGATGCAAGTATTCGAACATCTTTACGGTGTAAACCCACTTCTTCGAACAGTTCACGATACATCGCCTGTTCGGCGGTTTCACCGGGATTGATGCCTCCCTGAGGAAACTGCCAGGAGTGCTGTCCAAAGCGCCTGGCCCACAACACTTGTCCTTGCCTGTTACAGATTACGATACCAACATTCGGGCGGTAGCCATCATCATCGATCACTGGACTACCTCAAAGCTAAATTTGAATAGCCTGATTGTTTCACACTCCTTACAGGCGGTAAACCACTGGATTGACGGGAAGAACGCCGCATCAGGCCTGGATAACTCACAGCTCAGACCAAAGTTATAAACAATTAAGGCGCTAAAGCGCCGATCTTATTCACGTTTTCTGTGGATAGCTTTGTGCAGAACGCGGGAATTAGCTGGATAAACTTTTGCATGACGTAAAGAAGACAATCACAATAATTCTTTATTTATCCCTTAAAAACAGACAATTAAATAACTCTTATTCAGAATTAATTTTCCTGGATTTCCAGTGAATAGCGCAGATCGCTTTTAGCTGGTCAAAGATCAAGCGACGCCGTTTTTATCCACAGACAATGGAGTAAACTTGCTCATCACTGGACAGAAAAGCGCCTTTTTCGTTGAAATCAAGGCTGTAAATGGAACCAGTAATGAGGATGCGGCGGGGTTATCCCACCGATCTGTGGATAACTTAGCTTAAGATCCTGTTCATTATTGCCGTTAGTCCGGGATAACCTTGCCTTGCCGCAGTGAGTTAAAAAAGGGTTCGGCTAAAAAAGCATGACGAATCATGCTATTATCGACGTCCTTTCTTCTGTCGCCGCTGTGGGAAAAGCGCCCAGAGAAAAAATCGTTCATTTTTTAACCAGACAGGTTTTCGCCATGTTCCAGCTCCCTGCCCCGCCCGAAAATGAAGCCGTTCTGTTAACGCGCGCGCATGCGCTGGCGGGACAGACGCTGGAAACCCTCGCGCAGCAGGCTGGGCTGACGATGCCGGCCGATCTGAAACGGGATAAAGGCTGGGTCGGCATGCTGCTGGAGCGCTATCTCGGCGCCAGCGCAGGCAGCAAGGCGGAGCAGGATTTCGCCCATCTCGGTATTGAGCTTAAAACCATCCCCATTGACGCGCAGGGCAAGCCGCTGGAAACCACCTTTGTCTGCGTGGCGCCGCTGACCGGCAACAGCGGCGTGACCTGGGAGACCAGCCACGTGCGCCACAAGCTGGCGCGCGTGCTCTGGATCCCGGTGGAGGGCGATCGCGCTATTCCGCTCGCTCAGCGCCGCGTCGGCGCGCCGCTGCTGTGGAGCCCGAGCGAGGAGGAAGATCGAATGCTGCGCCAGGACTGGGAGGAGCTGATGGATATGATCGTACTGGGTCAGGTTGAGCGCATTACCGCTCGCCACGGCGCCTGGCTGCAAATCCGTCCGAAAGCCGCCAACAGCCGGGCGCTCACTGAAGGCATTGGTGAACACGGCGAGCCGATTATGACCCTGCCGCGCGGTTTTTATCTGAAAAAGAGCTTCACCGCGCCGCTGCTGGCGCGTCATTTTTTACTGTGAGTTCATGAAAACGGATGCGTATAATCGCCGTTTACTTTTCGTTTAAGATTGAGTGTGCGCATGTTTGAGTGGATAACCGATCCCAACGCCTGGCTGGCGCTGGGCACGCTGACCATCCTCGAAGTGGTTCTGGGTATTGATAATATTATTTTCCTGTCGCTGGTCGTCGCAAAGCTTCCTAAACAACAGCAGGCCAGCGCTCGCCGTCTCGGCCTGATGGGCGCGATGCTAATGCGTCTCGCCCTGCTGGCCTCTATCGCCTGGGTCGCGCGTCTGACCCATCCGCTCTTTACCCTGTTCGATCACCCCTTCTCCTGGCGCGATCTGATCCTGCTTGGCGGCGGTCTATTTCTGCTGTGGAAATCGAGTATGGAGATCCATGAAACCATTGAGGGCGGCGAAGAGGAGCATAAAACCAACGTTCACTCTTTTCTTGGCGCCATAGTGCAGATCATGCTGCTGGATATTATCTTCAGCCTGGACTCGGTGATCACCGCCGTCGGCCTCTCTGACCATCTCTTCATTATGATGGCGGCCGTCGTGATCGCCGTTCTGCTGATGATGTTCGCCGCGCGCGCCATCGGCGAGTTTGTTGACCGTCATCCGTCAATAAAAATGCTGGCCCTCTCCTTTTTGATTCTGGTGGGTTTTACCCTGATCCTGGAGAGTTTCGCGGTGCATGTACCAAAAGGTTACATCTATTTCGCTATGTTCTTCTCCATAGCCGTCGAGTGCCTGAACCTGATGCGCAGCAAGAAAAACGCGGCGTAAGGGGTAAAAAAAGTCAAGGGCGGCCACAGGTCGCCCTGTTATTTTCAGACTCATGCGATAACGCAAAGCGCCAAAACGATTTATTACTACACTTTTTGCTGTTGATGCTGCGCGGTCCTGTCACCGGGACGACGCAGCCCACTGGCTGACGGGAGTGAGAGGAATAAGCGTGATGAAAGAGTTGGCAGGCGTAGCAGTATTGATTTTTGCCGCCGTTACACTGAGCGGATGCAGTTCAGATTATGTGATGGCCACAAAAAATGGACAGATGATCATGACGAAGGGCAAGCCGACCATAGATAAAGAGACGGGACTGGTGAAATATATCGATCAGTCCGGTCATGAAGTGCAGATCAATGGCGACGAAGTGTCGACCATCATTGAGCGTTAAGTGCCATTTCAGCTCACCTGTCCCGCAATTTGCCCGGACAGGTGATTTCCCCGATTTTCCCCACTTCCTTCCCTGTTGATTCACGCGTTATAGTCCCAACGGACACATCATTACATTCCATAAAAATAAGGAAGACGGCTATGCACTATCACCGCATCCCCCATAGCACGCTGGAGATAAGCCAGCTGGGGTTGGGAACCATGACGTTTGGTGAACAGAACAGCGAAGCCGACGCCCACGAGCAGCTCGATTTCGCCATCGCCAGCGGCATTAACTTTATTGATACCGCTGAAATGTATCCGGTGCCGCCGCGCCCGGAAACCCAGGGTTTAACCGAACAGTACATCGGCAGCTGGCTGAAGAAGCGCGGCAGCCGCGATAAAGTTATCCTCGCCAGCAAAGTGGCTGGTCCAGTGCGCGGCGCTGACGCCTCGATTCGACCGCATCAGGCGCTGGATCGTAAAAATATCCGCGAAGCGCTGGACGCCAGCCTGAAGCGCCTGAACACCGATTATCTCGACCTTTATCAGCTGCACTGGCCACAGCGCCAGACCAACTTCTTCGGCAAACTGGGCTATCAGTACAGCGAGAACACCATTCCCGTCACGCTGCTGGAGACGCTGGAAGCGCTGGCCGAGCAGGTGCGCGCCGGGAAAATTCGCTATATCGGCGTGTCGAACGAAACGGCCTGGGGCGTGATGCGCTACCTGCAGCTGGCAGAGAAGCACGAGCTGCCGCGCATCGTGACCATTCAGAACCCCTACAGCCTGCTGAACCGCAGCTTTGAAGTGGGCCTGGCGGAAATCAGCCAGCATGAAGGCGTTGAACTGCTGGCTTACTCCAGCCTCGCTTTCGGCACGCTGAGCGGCAAGTATCTTAACGGCGCTAAACCAGCCGGCGCGCGCAATACGCTGTTCAGCCGCTTTACGCGCTACAGCGGCGAGCAATCGCAGCAGGCGGTCGCGGAATATGTGGCGCTGGCGCAGAAGCATCGGCTGGATCCGTCGCAGATGGCGCTGGCCTACGTTCGTCAGCAGCCGTTTGTCGCCAGCACCCTGCTGGGCGCAACCACCATCGAGCAGCTGAAGATCAATATCGACAGCTTTAACCTGACGCTGAACGAAGAGGTGCTTGAGGGACTGGAGGCGATTCACCGCCGCTATACCTATCCGGCACCTTAACGGCTAGCTTGCTTCGCAAGCAAGTCGCCTCGCCCGATGAGCAAAACGGCCCGCGCCAGCAACGGGGCGGGTCGATCGCTCAGAGATGAGGAGCCGCAACGTTGCGATTGGTCGATGCTACCTGCACTGGCGCCGTTCAGAATGCCGCTGGTTTTGCCCTTTGTGATTACAGCCCCAGCAGCAGCTGTCGCTCTAGCTGCGGGTCCAGCAGCGTCACATGCAGCCCCACCAGCCGCACACCGCGCCCGGCGCGTCGTTCATCCCAGGTTTTACGCGCCACCGCAATCAGATCCTCTTTATTCAGCTCCGGCCAGATATGCTCCTGGGTCGTCAGCTGGAAATCATTGAACTTGAGTTTGACTCCCTGCCGCGCAATCTGTTTGTCGGGGCGCACCTGGGTCAGGCGACGCTCCAGCTCCGCATAAAGAAAATCGATAATCTCCAGGCAGGCTTCCCAGCTGTGAATATCTTCCGCCAGCGTCCGCTCGACGCCGACGGACTTTCGCTCGCGTTCTACCACCACGCCGCGCTCGTCAATGCCGTGGCTGCGCTCCCACAGCACGCGGCCAAACTTGCCGAAACGCTTGAGCAGCTGCGCCACGTCCGCTTTCTGCACATCGGCGCAGGTATGCAGCCCCATCTCTTCCAGCTTCTTTGTCGCCACCTTGCCGACGCCAGGGATTTTCGCCAGCGGCAGCGACAGCAGAAAGCCGGGCATCTCCTGCGGGGTAATCACGTACTGCCCGTCGGGCTTGTTGAGATCGGAGGCGATCTTGGCGAGAAACTTAATCGGCGCGATGCCGGCCGAGGCGGTCAGCCCCGTCTCACGCTGAATAGTGGCGCGGATCTCGCGGGCAATCAGCGTGGCGGAGCCGTGACAGTGCGGACTGTCGGTAACGTCCAGGTAGGCCTCATCCAGCGACAGCGGTTCGATTAAAGGGGTGTAGCGCAGGAAAATATCGCGGATCTGTTGTGATGCCTCTTTATAAGCGTCAAAGCGACCCGGCAGAAGTTTCAAATGTGGGCAGAGCTTCAGCGCCATCGCGGTGGGCATCGCGCTGCGTACGCCGAATTTACGCGCCGGATAGTTCGCCGTACTGATCACGCCGCGTCGTTCCCGGCTGCCGCCAATGGCGATAGGGATATCGCGCAACGCCGGATTGTCGCGCATCTCCACTGCTGCATAGAAGCAGTCCATATCGACATGTATGATTTTCACGCTTGCCCGCCATCAGGTTTTCGCCACACCTTATGATACTGTATAGATGTACAGATGCAAAAGCGCCGCCGCGCGCCCGCTGCTTCGGGCGCGGAAGAAAGCGGGCATTAACGCAAATTGCCATTAAAGTTTACAAATTTCTGGCCGTCATACCTTGAGGAAAACGCGAATTTATCCGGCGGCATCTTGATAAAAAAACAGACAATGCTAATGTTGCGCTGCGGTAGCGGAGTTTTCCGATAATGCAAGTCTGGACGCGTTTCGCGTCACCGTTCTTCCTCACTCAAGGTATACACAGCATGGGCAAAATCGCACTTCTGTTTGCGATGATTTTGATGCCAGCCCTCAGCATGGCAATGACTCCCGAGCCGACGCAGCAGATGTCGACGCCGGTGAGTAAAGAATTAAAGAAACAGCTACTCGGCACGCCGGTTTATATTCAGATCTTCAAGGAAGAACGCACGCTGGAGCTTTATGGCAAAATCGGCAACGAATTTCGCCTGCTCGATACCTACCGCATCTGTAACTTTTCCGGCGGCCTCGGACCGAAGCGCCGTGAAGGGGATTTTAAGAGTCCGGAAGGATTTTACAGCGTCAGGCTAAACCAGCTTAAGCCGGACAGCCGCTTTTATCGCGCTATCAACGTCGGTTTTCCTAACCAGTACGATCGCGAACACGCCTACACCGGCAACTATCTGATGATCCATGGCGACTGCAAATCTATCGGCTGCTACGCCATGACCAACGCCTATATGGATGAGATCATCACTTATGTGAACGCGGCGCTGCGTAACGGCCAGGCGCAGGTCAATATCAGCATCTTCCCGTTCCGCATGACCGACACCAATATGCAGCGTCATCGCTACTCTACCTACGCCAGCTTCTGGCGCGAGCTGCAGCCGGGCTACGCCTATTTTGAGAAGTATCATCAGCCGCCGACGGTCAATGTCGCCAGCGGCAGCTATGTGATGAACAACAGCAGCCCGGTGATTGTTAATCCCGAAGCCGCGTCTAAATCATTCCTGGCGCTCTCCAAGGCAGAATAACGCCCACTCGCCTGGCACGATGCGGTGCCAGGTTTCATTTCCCGTCAGCGGCTGCGTTGCAATCACCGTCACCACATCGTTGGCGGTGGTGTGCTGCTGGAAATCGATCTCGACGTCCTGATCGAGCAGCTGCGCTTTGCCGAAGGGCGCGCGGCGCGTGATCCAGTAAAGATTGGTTGAGCAGAACGCCATCAGATAGCGTCCGTCCGACAGCAGCATATTAAACACCCCTTTCTGCCGCAGCTCGCCCGCCAGTTCCGCCACATAACGAAACACCGCCGGCCAGTTGGCGGGCGTGCGCGGATAGCGCGTCGCCAGCTTGTGCAGGATCCAGCAGAACGCTTTCTCGCTGTCGGTCTCACCGACCGGGCGGTAATGGCCGGTTTCCAGCTGACGATAGCCTTTTAGCTGCCCGTTATGCGCATAGGTCCAGTTGCGTCCCCATAGCTCGCGGGTAAAGGGATGGGTATTTTCCAGCGAGACCGGCCCGCGATTCGCCTGGCGAATATGCGCCACCACCGAATGGGACTTGATCGGGTACTCCTGCACCAGCCGCGCGATGGGCGAGTTATAGCTCGGCAGCGGATCTTTAAAGGTGCGGCACCCTCTGTCTTCATAAAAGGTGATGCCCCAGCCGTCTTTATGCGGCCCGGTTCCCCCGCCGCGCTGCACCAGGCCGGTAAAACTGAAACAGATATCGGTTGGAACGTTGGCGCTCATCCCGAGCAATTCGCACATAGCTACCGCCTTAGTCAGAAAGGCCGCCAGCACAGAAGATGGCGGCCGGGACTTTTATTTCACCATCTCTTTTTCGATCAGCAGCATCAGGATATGGATCACCTTGATGTGGATCTCCTGAATGCGGTCAGCATAGCCGAAGTGCGGCACGCGGATTTCGATATCCGCCGAGCCCGCCATCTTGCCGCCATCTTTGCCGGTCAGGGTAATCACCTTCATGCCCTGCGCGCGCGCCGCTTCGATCGCCTTAATGATATTGGCGGAGTTGCCGGAGGTAGAGAGCCCCAGCAGCACGTCGCCCGGACGCCCCACCGCTTCGATATAGCGTGAGAAAACGTAGTCGTAGCCGAAATCGTTGCTGACGCAGGAAAGATGGCTGACGTCGGAGATGGCGATTGCCGGATAGCCCGGACGGTTTTCGCGATAGCGGCCGGTCAGCTCTTCGGCGAAGTGCATGGCGTCGCAGTGGGAGCCGCCGTTGCCGCAGGAGAGCACTTTACCGCCCGCTTTAAAGCTGTCGGCCAGCAGCACCGCCGCGCGCTGAATCGCGTGAATGTTCGCTTCGTCGCTAAGGAACGTATTCAGCGTATCCGCTGCTTCATTCAGCTCAGAGCGAATGATGTCCTGGTACATAGGGATGTCCTTGTTAGTAAAAGAGTGACTTTTCAAGTTTAACGGAATGGCGGGTTGCCGCAAAGCGTGCGCCGCGTGAAAGCCCGCGCGCCCTGCGCAGCTGACTTTCCGATTTTGTGAGTAAGGTTGTAATTGCGATGTAAACGGATTGCTAATTAATCGCCAGTGTCATACACCTCTACCAATAACAGGTCAGACCTCTTACTACTTACGGAGCCGTGATTATGATGGTTGTGTCGATCCTCGCGACGCTGGTGTTAATCAGCGTCCTGTTTTATCACCGCGTATCCCTGGCGGCGAGCAGCGTGATTTTACTGTTGTGGACCGCCGGCTGGGCCGCGGCGCACCTCTGGACTCCCTGGCTGCTGCTGCCGCTGGCTATTGTGCTGCTGCCGTTTAACCTGCCCTCAATGCGCCGCGCAATGTTTTCGAAGCCGATGCTGCAACGCTTTCAGCAGGTGATGCCGCCGATGTCGCGCACTGAAAAAGAGGCGATCGACGCCGGGACCACCTGGTGGGAAGGCGATCTGTTTCAGGGCAAGCCGGACTGGCAGAAGCTGCATAATTACCCGCAGCCGCGCCTGACGCCAGCAGAGCAGGCGTTTCTCGACGGGCCGGTGGAAGAGGCCTGCCGCATGGCGAACGATTTCGCCATCACCCATGAGATGGCGGATCTGCCGCCGGAGCTGTGGGCTTATCTGAAAGAGCAGCGCTTCTTCGCCATGATTATTAAAAAAGAGTATGGCGGCCTGGAATTCTCCGCCTATGCGCAGGCGCGCGTGCTGCAAAAGCTGGCGGGCGTCTCCGGCATTCTGGCGATTACCGTTGGCGTGCCCAATTCGCTTGGCCCTGGTGAACTGCTGCAGCATTACGGCACTGACGAGCAGAAAGATCACTATCTGCCGCGTCTGGCGCGCGGCGACGAGATCCCCTGCTTTGCGCTGACCAGCCCGGAGGCAGGTTCCGACGCCGGGGCCATTCCCGATACCGGCGTAGTCTGTATGGGCGAGTGGCAAGGCAAGCAGGTGCTGGGCATGCGCCTCACCTGGAATAAACGCTACATTACGCTGGCGCCGGTGGCGACCGTGTTAGGCCTGGCCTTTAAGCTTTCCGATCCTGATGGTTTGCTGGGCGATACCGAGTCGCTGGGCATTACCTGCGCGTTAATCCCTACCAGCACGCCGGGCGTCGAAATCGGCAAGCGTCACTTCCCGCTGAACGTGCCGTTCCAGAACGGCCCGACGCGCGGCAAGGATATTTTCGTGCCGATCGATTTTATTATCGGCGGCCCGCAGATGGCCGGTCAGGGCTGGCGCATGCTGGTTGAGTGTCTGTCGGTAGGACGCGGCATTACCCTGCCGTCGAACTCGACCGGCAGCCTGAAAAGCGTGGCGCTGGCGACCGGCGCCTATGCGCATATCCGTCGTCAGTTCAAAGTCTCTATCGGTAAGATGGAGGGCATCGAGGAGCCGCTGGCGCGCATTGCCGGTAATGCCTATGTCATGGACGCCGCGGCGACGCTGATTACCACCGGCATTATGCAGGGCGAGAAGCCGGCGGTGCTGTCGGCGATTGTGAAGTATCACTGCACCCATCGCGGTCAGCGCGCTATCGTGGACGCCATGGATATCGCGGGCGGCAAAGGCATTATGCTTGGCAACAATAACTTCCTTGCCCGCGCCTATCAGGGCGCGCCCATCGCCATCACGGTAGAAGGCGCGAATATTCTGACGCGCAGCATGATTATCTTTGGTCAGGGGGCGATCCGCTGTCATCCGTTTGTACTGAAAGAGATGGCGGCGGCGGCGAGTCAGGATCTCAACGCCTTCGACGCCGCCCTGTTCAGTCATATCGGCTATGTGGGCAGCAACGCCGTACGCAGCCTGTGGCTCGGCCTGACGGCGGGACGCAGCAGCGCCTCGCCGACGCGCGACGCCACGCGCCGCTACTACCAGCACCTCAACCGTCTGAGCGCCAACCTGGCGCTGCTGGCAGACGTTTCGATGGCGGTGCTCGGCGGCAGTCTGAAACGACGCGAGCGTATTTCAGCGCGTCTGGGGGATGTGCTGAGCCAGCTTTATCTCGCCTCCGCCACGCTGAAACGCTATGACGATGAGGGCCGTCACGAGGCCGATCTGCCGCTGGTTCACTGGGGCGTGCAGGATGCGCTGCATCAGGCCGAGCAGGCGATAGAAGATCTGCTGCGCAACTTCCCGAGCCCGCTGGCGGCTGGCGCGCTGCGCATGATGATTTTTGCCGGTGGCAAGCACTGCCCGGCGCCGAGCGACCGTCTGGATCATAAACTGGCGAAGCTGCTGCAGCTGCCCTCCGCCACCCGGACGCGTCTGGGACGCGGCCAGTATCTGACGCCGAGCGAGCATAACCCGGCGGGCCAGCTTGAGCAGGCCTTGCAGGAGGTGATGGCGGCGGAAGCGATCCACGATCGTCTGTGCAAACAGCAGAAAGAGCACTTCTCTTTCACCCGGCTCGACGCGCTGGCGCAGCGGGCGCTTAAAGCGGGATGGATTGATGCCGCTGAGGCGGATGTGCTGACGCGCGCCGAAGCGAGCCGCCTGCGCGCCATTAACGTCGACGAGTTTGAAGCGGATGCGCTGGCGGTGCCGGTAAAGCAGCCGACGGTTAAGGCCGCGCGAGAAAGCGAGGCGGCGTAAGCAAAAGGGTCGCGCACAAGGAGCGTGCGCGGCCTGTAAAAAGAGACTTTTGCTCGCCCTTAGCCCGCCTGCCGAATACGCGCAATCAGCGCTTCTACATCTTCCACATGATCCGCCGCCAGAATCAGCGTGCGTCCCAGCGTAATGGCGCTGCGGATACACTCGGTGCGCATCGCCTCATCCTTAATCAGCTTCATATCCGCAACGTGCGACATGCCGACGGTGCGGCGAATCAGCTCGGTGCCGCAGTAGCCGATCGTATCGGCCCACACCTTGCGTAAAAACGCCTGCGCATAGCCTGGGTATGCCAGCGCTACATCGCGGGTTTTCTCTTGCGCCAGCGCCAGGAAGCGCGCGGCGAACCTGTTCCATACCTCGCGCACGTCGTTCAGCCGCAGCTCGCGCCCTTCCGCCGCCTCACGCGGGGCCAGCAGCCCCGGCAGACCGCAGTAGTTAAGCAGCAGGTTGCCCAGCGCCGTACCGACATCAAAGCCAATCGGGCCGAAATAGCCGAACTCCGCGTCGATCGCCTTCAGGCTGTTATCGGCGACGAAGATCGAGCCGCTGTGGATATCGCCGTGTAGCAGCGCTTCGGCGTTTGCAAAAAAGCGGTGTTTCAGTCCGGCAACGGCGATCCTCAGCGCATCATCACTGCGCAGGCTGGCGACCAGCGGCTCCAGCGCCTGCGGATAGCTGTTGCGCTCGTGATCGGTATAGGGGTCGTTAAAGAAAAGATCTTCGGTGATCTCGCACATTTCCGGATTAATAAAGCGCGCCACTTCCGCCTTTTTCGTGTGGGGATGCAGCATAAAATCGGATGTGTGAAACAGCGTCTGCGCCAGATATTCGCCCAGCTGCGTCGCCGCCTGCGGATAGTAAGCGCCCTTCACCAGCTCGCTGCGCCAGATGCGGTGGCTCGAGAGATCTTCCATCACCATCACCGCCAGCGTCTCGTCGTAGTGCGTCACCTTCACCGTGTGCTGCGGACAATATTTATAGTGCTCGACCAGGGTTTGCGCCTCCAGCCGCGCGCGATCCAGCGTCAGCGGCCAGGACTCGCCGACGCAGCGCACATAAGGCAGGGCCTGTTTTACGATGACCCGGCTGTTGCCCTGGCGGTCGAAAATTTTAAATACCAGGTTGAGATTGCCATCACCTATCTCTTCCGCCGCGACCAGCGAAGCGGGGTCCTCTACGCCGCCAAACTCTCTGGCATAGGCTACGGCGTCAGCCGCGGTGAAGGTACGGTATTGCGACATTGCCATTCCTCTCCAACAAAAGTCTCTGCAACGAAAACTCCGCCAGGGCGCTATAATAAGCCGTTCAGACGTCTATACATCCGTTCCGCATGTTGGCACAATACGTGATAACAACGCAACAGGGTTTTCACAGACAATGCAAACACTCCGCACCACCAGCTTAGAGGTTCGTGACAATCAGCTCTGGATCCTTGACCAGCAGGCGCTGCCGCAGCAAAAAAACTGGCTTCCGGCGTACGACGTGCCGCAGCTGATTGACCATATCCATGCCCTGCGCGTGCGCGGCGCGCCGCTGATCGGCCTCTCCGCCTCGCTGCTGCTGGCACTGCTGGCCGAAGCGGGTGCCAGCCGCGACGCGCTGGCGCAGGCGCTGGCTGTATTACGCGCCGCGCGTCCGACGGCGGTCAACCTGATGAATAATCTGGACCGGATGAAACAGGCGCTGGCGCAGGAGGATTTCGTCGCCGCGCTGGGTCATGAAGCGCTGCGTCTGGTGGAGGAAGATCGTCAGCTGTGCGACAGCATCGCCGAGGCGGGCAGCGCGCTGGTTAAACCGGGCAGCCGCCTGTTAACCCACTGCAACACCGGCGGGCTGGCGACGGCGGGCGTCGGCACCGCGCTGGGCGTTATCGCCCGCGCGCATCAGCAGGGCAAGGTGGCGAGCGTCTGGGTCGATGAGACGCGCCCGCTGCTGCAGGGCGGGCGGCTTACCGCCTGGGAGCTGGGCGAGCTGGCGATCCCCTATCGGCTCATCACCGACTCGATGGCGGCCAGCCTGATGGCGAGCGGCCAGGTCGACGCGATCTGGGTCGGCGCGGACCGCATTGCGGCCAACGGCGACGTGGCGAATAAAATCGGCACCTATAGCCTCGCAGTGCTGGCGCACTACCACCAGATCCCGTTCTATGTCGCCGCGCCCTACACCACGCTGGATCGCCAGTGCGCCAGCGGCCGCGACATACCGGTTGAACAGCGCGCCGCCAGCGAAGTCACTGGCGTGGCGGGTAGTTTTGGCAGCGTACAGTGGGCGCCGGAAGCGGCGGCCGTTTATAACCCGGCTTTCGATGTGACGCCCGCAGCGCTGATCAGCGGCTGGGTGCTGGATACCGGCGCGGTGTCGCCGGACGAGGTAAAGGCGGGGATTTTTCAGCCCTAAATAAAAGGGCGCGCTCAGCGCGCCCCTCAGACATTAAGGCAGGCGCGGATAGGCGTCGGCGATGGCGTCGCCGGTAAAATGCGCCACCCAGCCTTCCTGATTATCGAAAATGCGAATGGCGGTGAAGTGCGGTGACGAGCCCATATCGAACCAGTGCGGCGTACCCGCCGGCACCGAGATAAGATCGTTTTTCTCACACAGGATCTGATAGACCTGACCGTCGAGGTGGAGGCAGAAAAGGCCCGAGCCCTCGACAAAGAAGCGCACCTCATCTTCGCCATGCGTATGCTCGGCGAGAAACTTCTCGCGCAGCGCCTCTTTTTGCGGGTGGTCGGCGCGCATGCTGATGACGTCCCAGCTCTGATAGCCCTTCTCCGCCACCAGCAGATCGATAGCATGCTGATAGGCTTCAATCACGCGGGCAGGCTCTGGATTTTCGCCTAAATCGCGATCCGCCGCCCAGCGCTCGAAGCGCACATTTTTTGCGTTCAGCCGCTCGCGGATCATCTCCGCATCGGTACTGTGCCACACCGGCAGCGTGGCCTCGGTATCGGTAAAAATGGTCAATGCACTCATGCTAAAACGACTCCCGAAAAGGTGTTCACCTGATGATGGCGGCTTTCGCTGTCTGCGGGGCCGCGAATTAACTGCACTGTATTCCATCCGGCTTCCGCTGCCGCATCCAGCTCCTGACGAATGTCGGAGAGGAACAGCAGCTGCTCAGCGGGCAGGCCGGTTTTTTCAGCAATATTGCGGTAGGAGGCGACCTCGCGCTTGGCGCCGACGCGGGTATCAAAATAACCGCTAAACAGGCCAGTAATATCACCTTCATCACTGTAGCCAAATAACAGTTTTTGCGCTGCAACCGAACCGGAAGAATAAACGTAAAGCTGAACGCCCTGCTCCCGCCATGCGCGCAGCGCTGGCAGGACGTCGGGATAGAGATGACCGGTAAAGCTGCCGTTCACATAGCCGTCGCGCCAGATCATCCCCTGTAACGCTTTCAGCCCGGTGGATTTGCGATCCTCGTCCATAAAGCGCAACAGGATCTGCGTTACCGCCGCCAGATCGGCCTCCGGCTGCCCTGCTTCGGCGCGCACCGCGTCGAGCGCGGCGCTGACGTCGGGCTGCTGATGCTGCGCGCGGATAAACGCGGCAAGATGCTGACGCGCGTACGGGAACAGCACCTCATGTACGAAGCGGATATCGCTGGTAGTGCCTTCAATATCGGTGACAATGGCGCGGATCATTAAGCCTCCAGCAGGCGACGCTGACGTTCGCATTCAAATAAAAATTCCAGACCTTCCAGATGGCGACGCGCCTCGTTAACGTCCCGGCCCCAGCAGGTTAAGCCGTGGCCGCGCAGCAGAAAGCCGTAGCGAAACGGATTGTTTCGGGCATATGCCTCAATGCGCTGCGCCAGCGCGTTGATATCCTGGTCGTTATCAAACAGCGGGATCGCCACGCACGCAAGGTGGGTATGCTGCCCCGCCAGGGTTTTCTGCATTTCATAGCCTTCCAGCCGCAGCGCGCTGTCCTTTTCAACCCGCGACAGCACCGTCGCATTGACCGTATGGGTATGTAGCACCGCGCCCGCGTCGGGAAACAGCCGGTAGATCAGGGTATGGAGTCCTGTTTCCGCCGAGGGCCGACGTCCGGACGGCACGCTGCTGGTGGCGATCTCCACCTGAATAAAGTCGTCGCGCGTCAGGCTGCCTTTATCCTTGCCCGATTCGCTGAGCAGGCAGAAGCGGTCATTTTCACGAACCGACATATTGCCGCCGGTGGCGGGCGCCCAGCCTTTTTCACCAATCCAGCGGCAGGCCGCCACCAGCTGGTCGAGCGGAGAGAGTGCAGACATAGCGTATCAGGCATCCTGTAACGTGGGTTTTAGACGTCTAAGCGTCTCGATTGCCAAATATTAACATCCTGTTTATAGTGGCTTCAACACAGGGTTACTCCGCAACGACATTCGCGCTTAAGGCAATTAACCATGACGCAGCCCAATCTGACGCCGGAGAGTAAACTTCCCGCTCTCGGCACCACCATTTTTACCCAAATGAGTGCGCTGGCGCAGCAGCATAACGCCATTAACCTCTCTCAGGGTTTTCCCGATTTCGATGGCCCGCGCTATCTGCAGGAGCGCCTGGCGCATCACGTCAGCCAGGGCGCGAATCAGTATGCGCCGATGACCGGCGCGCTGCCGCTGCGCGAAGCGATCGCCGGGAAAACCGCTGAGCTTTATGGCTACCGGCCCAACGTCGAAACCGAGATCACCGTGACCGCTGGCGCGACCGAAGCGCTCTACGCGGCGATCACGGCGCTGGTGCGCCAGGGCGATGAGGTGATCTGCTTCGACCCAAGCTACGACAGCTATGCGCCTGCCGTCGAGCTGTCAGGGGGCGTGCTGAAGCGCATCGCGCTGCAGCCGCCGGGCTTTCGCGTCGACTGGACAGCGTTCGCCCGTCTGCTCTCCAGCAAAACGCGTCTGGTTATCCTTAATACGCCGCACAACCCTTCCGCCACCGTCTGGCGTAAAGCGGATTTCGCCGCGCTCTGGCAGGCGATTGCCGATCGGGAAATTTACGTGCTGAGCGACGAGGTCTACGAGCATATCTGCTTCGATGAGGCGGGTCACGCCAGCGTACTGGCGCATCCGCAGCTGCGCGAACGCGCTATCGCCGTCTCCTCATTCGGCAAAACCTTTCATATGACCGGCTGGAAAGTGGGCTACAGCGTCGCGCCCGCCGCCATCAGCGCGGAGATCCGCAAGGTGCATCAGTATCTGACCTTTGCGGTCAATACCCCCGCGCAGCTGGCGATTGCCGATATGCTGCGCAACGCGCCGGAGCACTACCGCGAGCTGCCGTCGTTTTACCGCGCGCGCCGCGACCGCCTGGCGCAGGCGCTGGAGAAGAGCCGTTTTAAGGTGCTGCCGTGTGAAGGCACCTACTTTCTATTGGCGGACTACAGCGCCATCTCCGATCTCGATGACGTAAGCTTCTGTCAGTGGCTGACGAAAGAGGTGGGCGTGGCGGCGATCCCGCTATCGGTGTTCTGCGCCGGCCCCTTCCCGCACAGGCTGATCCGCCTCTGCTTCGCCAAACAGGAGGCGACGCTGGACGCCGCCGCGGAGCGCTTATGTCAGATTTAAAGATTACCGTTTTGCAGGAAACCCTGCACTGGATGGATGGCGAAGCGAACCTGCGCCATTTCGATGCCGTCCTTGAGGGCGTGACGGGCCGCGATCTGATCCTGCTGCCGGAGATGTTCACGACCGGATTCGCCATGGAAGCGGCGCAACGTTCGCTGCCGCAGGCGCAGGTGGTGGAGTGGCTGCACCGCCACGCCGAGGCGAGCGACGCGCTGGTAGGCGGCAGCGCGGCGATCCAGACTGAGAAAGGCGCGGTGAACCGCTTTCTGCTGGTAGAGCCGAACGGCACGCTGCACCAGTATGACAAGCGGCACCTGTTCCGCATGGCGGACGAGCATCATCACTATCAGCCAGGGACGACGCGTGAAGTGCTGCAGTGGCGCGGCTGGCGTATCCTGCCGCAGATCTGCTACGACCTGCGCTTCCCGGTGTTCGCGCGCAACCGCAACGACTACGATCTGGCGCTCTATGTGGCGAACTGGCCCGCGCCGCGTGCGCTGCACTGGCAGGCGCTGCTGCTGGCGCGCGCTATTGAGAATCAGGCTTATGTGGCGGGCTGCAACCGCGTTGGCAGCGACGGCAACCAGCATCACTACAGCGGCGACAGCCGGATTATTTCGCCGCAGGGCGAGATCCTCAGCGAGGCGGCGCCCTTTACGCAGGCGCGGCTCGACGCAACGCTGTCGCTGGAGGCCCTTAACGCTTATCGCGAGCGCTTTCCGGCCTGGCGCGACGCCGACGATTTTACGTGGGCGCAATAAAGCACCGATCCCCTTCGCCCGCGGAGGAAGCGCTGACAATTCGCGCCAGTTAAGGCGCGGGCCAGGGCGATGGCAATAAAAAAGCCGCAGCGGTTCAGGCTGCGGCTTTTTACTGACTGCTAATGCGTCAATCAGATATCGAAGCGATCCAGATTCATCACTTTGGTCCAGGCGGCCACGAAGTCAGTAACAAACTTCTGGTGCGCATCGCTGCTGGCGTACACTTCCGCCAGCGCGCGCAGAATGGCGTTAGAACCAAATACCAGATCGGCGCGGGTCGCGTGGTACTTCACTTCCCCGCTCTGACGATCGCGCCCTTCAAACAGCTCTGCGCTCTCATCGGTGGCGCGCCATGCGGTGCGCATATCCAGCAGGTTCACGAAGAAATCTGTGCTCAACACGCCGGGGCGCTCGGTAAAGACGCCGCGGTCGCTGCCGTCGAAGTTGGTTCCCAGCACGCGCAGACCACCCAGCAGCACCGTCAGTTCCGGGGCGCTCAGGGTCAGCTGCTGCGCTTTGTCCAGCAGCAGCGTTTCGGTCGATGAACCGCCCTGCACGCGGCGATAGTTACGGAAACCATCCGCCAGCGGCTGCAGTAAAGCGAAGGATTCGACATCGGTCTGATCCTGACGCGCATCGACACGGCCCGGCGTAAAGGGCACCTGTACCGCCACGCCAGCCGCCGCGGCCGCCATTTCGATCCCGACGTTGCCCGCCAGGACAATCACATCCGCCAGTGAGGCTTTGCCTGAGGTCTGCTGAATATCCTGCAGCACCGGCAGCACGTCGCGGATAACGCTGGCGTTAACTGCCCACTCTTTCTGCGGCGCCAGCGCCAGACGCGCGCCGTTCGCACCGCCGCGCTTGTCGCCGCCGCGGAAGGTTGAAGCGGACGCCCAGGCTACGGAAACCAGCTGGCTGACGCTCAGTCCCGACGCAGCGATTTTTGCTTTCAGCTCGCTGATGTCGCTGTCGTTCGGCTGATGGATCGCCGCCGGCAGCGGATCCTGCCACAGCAGATCTTCTTTCGGCACTTCCGGGCCGAGGTAGCGCGCTTTTGGCCCCATATCGCGGTGGGTCAGCTTGAACCATGCGCGGGCAAAGGCTTCGTTAAACGCCTGCGGATCGTTAAGGAAGCGACGAGAGATCTTTTCAAATTCCGGGTCGAAGCGCAGCGTCAGATCGGTAACCAGCATGGTCGGCTTACGCTTTTTCTCCGGATCGAAGGGATCGGGAATAATCGCGTCGGCGTTGCTGGCTTCAAACTGGATCGCGCCTGCCGGGCTGTGCGTCTGTACCCACTCATATTTGAACAGGTTTTCGAAGAAGTAGTTGCTCCACTGGGTCGGGGTTTGCGTCCAGACCACTTCCAGACCGGAGGTAATGGCGTCCGCGCCTGCGCCGCTGCCGTAGCTGCTGCTCCAGCCAAGACCCTGCGCTTCAATCGGAGAGGCTTCTGGATCGACATCGAGATGGCTGGCGGCGCCCGCGCCGTGTGTTTTGCCCAGCGTATGACCGCCAGCGATCAGGGCGACGATCTCTTCATCATTCATGCCCATATTGCCGAAGGTGGCGCGAATCGCCGGCGCGGCTGATGCCGGGTTGCCGCTCGCTTCCGGCCCTTCCGGGTTGACGTAGATCAGGCCCATTTCCGTCGCGCCGAGCGGCGCATTGGCGAGGCTTTCCGGATGGCGGTGCGCCAGCCATTCGGTTTCGTTACCCCAGTCGACATCCATATCTGGTTCCCACACGTCTTCGCGTCCGGCGCCGAAGCCAAAGGTACGGAAGCCAGCGTTTTCCAGCGAGACGTTGCCCGCAAGGATATAGAGATCGGCCCAGGAAATTTTCTGACCATACTTCTGTTTCACCGGCCACAGCAGACGACGTGCTTTATCCAGGCTGACGTTGTCCGGCCAGGAGTTGAGCGGCGCAAAACGCTGCTGACCGCGGCCAGAGCCGCCGCGACCGTCAACGGTGCGGTAGGTGCCCGCGCTGTGCCACGCCATACGGATAAACAGGCCGATATAGCTGCCCCAGTCGGCTGGCCACCAGGATTGCGAGTCGGTCAGCAGCGCGCGGATGTCCGCTTTCAGCGCTGAATAGTCGAGCTTGCTGAACTCTTCGCGGTAGTTGAAATCGTCGCTGAGCGGGTTGGAACGGCTGGAGTGCTGGTTTAACAGATCGACACGCAGCATGTTGGGCCACCAGTCGCGGTTGGTGGTGCCGCTACCGGCGCCGCGCGCCAGAACGCTTTTCTCTTCGGAAGCGCCGTGGTGGAAAGGACATTTACCTGCTTCGGCTCCACTCGCGCTCGGGCTTTTTTCTTCCGTGGCTCCATGTGGAAAAGGGCATTTACCTGCGGCGGCTGCATTATCGTTATTTTCTGGCGTGCTCATTATCGGCTCCGTTGGCTTTTGATTACCCGGCTACGATAACGTTACGCTTGTATAAACACTATTTGGCTGAACCGACGGTATTGATAGCCGCAGGCTTTCAAATTTAGCTACCGCGATAGGTCGACCACGACCAGGGCGAAATCAAAAAAGGCAGATGAAAATGGCTGCCCGCTTCGGCAATCACAAAGTCGATTTGCGCAGAGACATAGAGCGCATCGCGCCCGTCCATGGCAAAGTAGTCGCCAATCTCTGCGGTCAGGCGATAGTGGCCGGGGGCGAGCGGCTCCGGCGTTAACTCGCTGACGCGCCCGTCGCTGTCCGTGGTGCCTTCGCAGACAGGCAGCCAGCCCTCCGGGCTATTCTGCTCAAGCGAGACGGCGACGCCGACCGCCGGTTTGCCCAGCGCGGTGTCCAGAATATGGGTAGTGATAGTGCTCATGTCAGGCTCTCCTTCAGACGCAACAGGGTGATTTCGCGTAGTTGCTGCAGCGCTTCGCGCGTTTCGGTCTCTTCATCATGGCTCAGGCGACGCTGAAGTTGCGCCAGCATCTCTTCGCCGCTGCGCCCACGGGCGCGAATTAAGAAAACGCGGCCAAAGCGCGCTTCATAGGCCTGATTGCCCGCCAGCATCGCCTGCTTCAGCGCCGCGTCGGCGTCGCCCATCGCTGACTGCTCCTGACGCGACAGCGCCGCTTCTTTGTCCGCGCCGCTGGCGCGCTCGCCGATGCGCGGATGCGCCGTCAGCGCCTGTTCAAGATCCTCGCTGTCCCACGCCTGCGCCAGCCTTTCCGCCTCCTCCAGCAAGGCCGACACGGAGGCAAAGGGACGCGCGGCCGTCAGCGCCTGCTGCCAGCGCGGGATCGCCACGCAGTGGGCGATTGCGGCCTGCGCCGCGTCATAAGGCAGCGTGTTAAAGGTCGCAAGGTTCATCACGCGCTCCGCTGCGCCAGGTGGCACACGGCGTGCAGATAAGCGCGCACCGCCAGCGCCACGTCGTCGGTCATCACCGCCTCCGCCGGATGGTGGCTGATGCCGCGTTCGTTGCGCACAAACAGCATGCCGACCGGCCAGCGCTCGGCGATGGCGATGGCGTCATGGCCCGCGCCGCTCGGCAGCGCCAGCGTGCGGCCCTGCACCGTCTCTATGGCGCTGCTCAGCGCCTGACGCAGCTGGCTGTCGCAGGCGGTGGCGCTGATACGGTAATACTCCTCCGCCTCGAAGCGCAGGCCGCGTCGCAGCGCGATCGCTTCGCCCTGGGTCAGCAGGCTCGACAGCAGCCGTTCCAGCGGCAGATCTTCCGGGCCGCGCACATCCAGTGACAGAGTGACTTCGCCGGGAATAACGTTAACCGCGCCGGGCGCACAGCTCAGGGTACCGACCGTCGCCACCAGCTGCGGATCCTGCTCGCGCGTCGTCGCCTCGATAAACACCATCCACTCCGCCGCCGCCGCCAGCGCGTCTTTGCGGTGCGTCATCGGCACCGTACCCGCATGGCCCGCCTCGCCGGTGAAGCGGCAGCTAAGACGACGCGCGCCGTTGATGGCGGTGACGACGCCCAGCGCCAGCCCGGCCTGCTCCAGGCAAGGCCCCTGTTCGATATGCAGTTCAAGATAGGCGACGATGGCGTTAAGTTCACGGGCGGCGCGCGGAATAGTGTCAGCATCCAGCCCCACATCCGCCATCGCCTGCGCGACGGTAATGCCGTTGCCGTCCGGGTGCGTCGGCCAGCTTTCCGGCCAGCTGCCGGCGATGCCGCGGCTGCCAAGCAGCGTAATGCCAAAGCGCGTTCCCTCTTCATCGCCGAACCCGACCACCTCCACCGCCAGCGGCAGGCGTAGCTGTTTCTCATGGAGCCACTGTACGGTTTCAATCGCGGTCAGCACTCCCAGCATCCCGTCGTAGCGTCCGGCGTTGCGCACCGTGTCGAGATGCGAGCCGAGCAGCAGCGCGGGCGCCCCGCTGCTCGCGCCTTCGTAGCGGCCGCAGATATTGCCGACTTCATCCTGCCAGACGCGCATGCCAGCCTGTGCCATCCATTCGCCTACCTGGGCGTTGGCGCGCAGGTGCTCCGGCGAGAGATAGACGCGCGTCAGGTGATCGGGCGATTCGCTGATCGCCGCCAGCGCGTCGCAGCGCGCCATTACGCGTTCGGCGGCCAGCTGTGCCTCAGCGGCGTTCATCATCATGCGCCGCTCCCGTAGTGATCCCAGGCCGCCTGCATCGCCGCGCCCTGCGTCGCGCGGAAGCCGACGTGCGTCAGCACCGCCTCCAGCGCCGCCAGCGTGGTCATTACGCAATCTTTACGGGCGTTATAGCCCATGGTGCCGATGCGCCATACCTTGCCATGCAGCGGGCCAAACGAGGTGCCGATCTCAATGCCAAAATCTTCCAGCATCAGCTTGCGCACCTGGTCGCCGTTGACGCCCTGCGGGATCACCACGCCGAGCACGTTGTTCATCTTGTGCTTCAGGTCGCCGAACGTTTCCAGTCCCATGCCCTGAATGCCCTTCAGCAGCGCGTCGCCATGCAGCTTGTGGCGCGCGATGCCTGCGTCCAGCCCTTCCTGCAAAATTAGACGGGCGCATTCGCGCGCGCCGAACAGCGCGGTGGTCGCCTCGGTATGGTGGTTAAGCCGCTCCGGCCCCCAGTAATCCATGATCATGCCGAGATCGAAATAGTTCGAGTAGATCATCTCCTCATCGCCATCCTGATGCTGGGCGGTGCGGATCCCCTCTTCAACGCATTTACGCCTGCGGATAGCCTCTTCCATCTGCGGGCTTAAGGTGATGGGCGAGGTGCCGGACGGGCCGCCGAGGCACTTCTGCATGCCCGCCGATACCGCATCCAGCCCCCAGGCGTCGGTTTCCAGCGCGTTGCCGCCGAGCGACGCGGTGGCGTCGGTATAGAAGAGCACGCCATACTTTTTGCAGATCGCGCCCAGCTCCGCCAGCGGTTGCAGCATGGTGGTTGAGGTATCGCCCTGTACCGTCAGCAGCAGGCGCGGCTTAACGCGCTTAATGGCGTCTTCGATCCGATCCGGCGTAAAGACCTCGCCCCAGGGCACCTCAATGGTGTGCACCTCGGCGCGGCAGCGGCGAGCAATCTCGCACAGCAGATGGCCGAAGCGGCCAAATATCGGCACCAGCACCCGATCGCCAGGCCGGATCGCCGACAGCAGGATCGCCTCGATCCCGGCGCGTGAGGTACCGTCAATCAGCAGCGTCCAGCGGTTTTCCGTACGGAAGACGCCGCGATAGAGCGCCATCACCTCGTTCATATAGTGCGTCATCGCCGGATCGTACTGGCCGATCAGCTGAGTTGACATGGCGCGCAGCACGCGCGGATCGGCGTTGATCGGGCCAGGCCCCATCAGCAGACGCTGCGGCGGATTAATTTGCGGGTAGCGGTTTTCCATATTGGTTTCCTTATGAAATTAGAGTCGCACCGAGGAGATAAACTGCTTCAGCTCCGGCGTCTGCGGCGCGGCGAACAGGGTTTTGCTGCTGCCCTGCTCCCAGACGCGCCCCTGATGCATAAAGACCACGCGATCGCCGACGTCGCGCGCGAAATTCATCTCATGGGTGACCAGGATCAGCGTCATTCCTTCGGCGGCGAGCTGCTCCAGCACTTTCAGCACCTCGCCCACCAGCTCAGGATCGAGCGCCGAGGTGATCTCGTCGCACAGCAGCACCTTCGGGTTCATCGCCAGCGCGCGGGCAATGGCGACGCGCTGCTGCTGGCCGCCGGAGAGGTTCGCCGGGTAGTAATCGAGGCGCTCGCCGAGACCGACTTTCTCCAGCATCTGCGTCGCCAGCGCGCGGCACGCCGCCTCGCCTTTCTTCAGCACCCGGCGCGGCGCCAGCATCACGTTTTCCAGCGCGGTCATATGGGGAAAGAGATTGAAGTTCTGAAACACCATGCCAACCGAACGGCTGATGTCGCGCGCCTGGCTATCGCGATCGGTAATCGTCATGCCGCCCAGCTTGATGCTGCCCTCCTGATAGCCCTCCAGACCGTTCATACAGCGCAGCAGAGTGCTTTTGCCTGAACCGCTGCGGCCGATGATGGAGATCACTTCGCCCATTTCGATATCGAGATCGACGCCTTTCAGCACGTGATTATCGCCGTAGTACTTCTGCACCTGATTAATGGTGATGAGCGGCATGGAATTTTTTCTCCAGATACTGGCTGTAGCGGGACAGCGGGTAGCACATCAAAAAGTAGCCCAGCGCGACCAGCCCAAACACCTTAAACGGCTGCAGGGTCACGTTGTTCAGAATGGTTCCAGCTTTCGTCAGTTCGATAAAGCCGATAATGGAGGCGAGCGCGGTGCCCTTGATCACCTGTACGGCGAAGCCCACCGTCGGCGCGATGCCGATACGCAGCGCCTGGGGTGCGATAACCCGCCAGAGGGTCTGGCCGAAGCTGAGGCCCAGGCAGCGCGACGCTTCCCACTGGCCTTTCGGCAGCGCGCGGATGCTGCCGAACCAGATATCGAGCAGAAAAGCGCTGGTATAAAAGGTCAGGGCGAGCGAAGCCGCGGTCCAGGGCGCGACGTCGATGCCAAACAGCCCGACGCCGAAAAAGGCGAGAAAGAGCTGCATCAGCAGCGGCGTGCCCTGGAACAGCTCGGTATAGGCGCGGATGAGCCGCGTCAGCCATTTCCGCTGCAGCAGGCGCAGCAGAAGCAGCGGCAGCGTCACCAGCGTGCCGCCGACAAAGGCAGTCAGCGAGAGCAGCAGTGTCCAGCGCGCCGCCAGCAGCAGATTGCGCAGAATGTCCCAGTCGGTAAAGGTCGTCATCATCGCTGCGCTCCAAACCATTTACGCCCCAGCGCCAGCAGCACCTGCCGCATGGCGATCGATAACAGCAGATAGATCAGCGTGGTCACCAGATAGACCTCGAAGCTTAAAAAGGTGCGCGACTGGATCAGGTTGGCGGCGAAGGTCAGCTCTTCATAAGAGACCTGCGACACCACCGACGAACCGAGCATCACGATAATGCACTGGCTTACCAGCGCAGGATAAATGCGCTGTAGCGACGGCGGCAGTACCACGCGCAAAAAGGTCTGCGCGCGCGTCAGGCCCAGCACGCGTCCCGCTTCCCACTGCCCTTTCGGCGTCACCTGAATCCCGGCTCGGATAATCTCGGTGCTGTAGGCACCGAGGTTAATCAGCATCGCCAGCAGCGCCGCCTCGCCCGCCGTCAGCTTCAGTCCCAGATTAGGCAGACCGAAAACGATAAAGAAGAGCTGCACCACGAACGGGGTGTTGCGGATGATCTCCACATAGAGGCCCCAGAGACGGCTGGCCCAGCTCGCTTTACCGCTGCGCAGCGCCGCGCCGAGGATCCCCAGCCCGACGCCGCCCACGGTGGCCAGCACCGTCAGCTGAAGGGTGACCCACAGCCCGGCAAGCAGTTCTGGCCAGTAGGGCCAGAGCGCAGGGAAATTAAGTTGCCCGAGCATCATGCGCCCTTATGCGCCGAGGCTGGCGGGCAGCGGCGCTTTCAGCCACTCTTCCGACAGCTTGTTGAGCGTGCCGTCTTTGATGCCCTGCTCAATCAGCGCGTCGATCTTCGCCTTCAGCGCCGGCTCACCCTTCTTCAGACCGATAAAGCAGGGCGAATCTTTCAGCATAAACTGCGCTACCGGCGCTTTTTGCGGGTTCTGCCGCGCGATCGCCGCGATCACCAGGTTGCCGGTCGCGACGTACTGTACCTGTCCAGAGAGGTAAGCCGACAGCGTGGTGTTGTTATCCTCGTAGCGCTTCACCTGCGCCTCTTTCGGCGCGAGGCTGCTCAGCACCATATCCTCTACCGCGCCGCGCGTGACCCCAATACTCTTGCCGCTGAGCGCCGCCGCGTCTTTCAGCGTCTCGCCTTTTGGCCCAAAGACGCCAAGGAAAAAGGGCGCATAGGCGCGGCTGAAGTCGATCACCTTCTCCCGCTCAGGGTTTTTACCCATGCTGGAGATCACCAGATCGACCTTGTCGGTTTGCAGATAGGGCACGCGGTTGGCGCTGGTGACCGGTACCAGCTGCAACTTAAGTTTCATCTGTTTCGCCAGATAGCGCGCGGTGTCGATATCATAGCCTTGCGGCTGCAGATCGGTGCCCACCGAGCCGAACGGCGGGAAATCCTGCGGCACCGCCACGCGCAGCACGCCGCGCTTCTCAATATCCTGTAACTGATCCGCCAGCGCGCTGCCGGTTTGAATCACTAATAATGCTGCCGCCGCTACCGCCATTAATACCTTTTTCATTATGCACCCCGGTAAGTTGACCTGAAACAAAAGATTCTTGTAATTGTGATTTGCAACTAATGTGCCAAAGCAGTACGAGGCGAGGTAAACGGCAAGAAGGCTTAATTTAGGCAGGTAAGGCGGGTTTTCACCGCCCGACGCAGGAGGATCAAAATGAGGCAAAGCACCAAAAAGGTGCTCTTTAACGGTGCTCCAGCTCGTCCAGCTGCAGATAGAGATCGGCGATCTGGTGGATACGCTGGCGACCTTGCGACAGCATTTCATGCAGTAGCGCATTGGTCAGTAAATTGATCAGGCTCATTGCCGAAGCGTAGCTGTCGAAGGCGGATACGCTGTCGAGCGGCGCGCAAAGCTGCCAGCGCGCCAGACCCGCCATCGACTGCGCCTGCGGCTCGCACAGTACCAGCAGCGGAATATCGCGCTGCTGCAGCTGCTGTATCAGCGGGCGGATCAGGCGCGGACGACGGCGAAACGCCATTACGATCACCATATCGTCGGCGGTAATATCCACCACCTCTTCCGCCAGCGTCTGGCCCGGCTGCGGCAGTACGGCGACGCTGGAACGGGCCTGCAGCAGCTGCTGGCGCAGGTGCAGCGCCAGCGGCCAGGAGTTACGCATACCGATAACGAAAATACGTTTCGCCTGCGTCATCTGCTGCACCGCCTCGCCAAACTGCTGCGCGTCAAGCGCGTTCACCCACTGCGTCAGGTTCGCCATCTCCTGCTTATAGTGGCGCGCCAGCAGCGTATTGCCCTGCACCGCGTCGCGGTTGTCGGTCAAGGGCATACCGCTCTGCCGCAGAATACGCAGTTCGTCGCGCATATCTTTATATTTGTCATAGCCCAGCCGTCGGAACAGGCGGCTGACGGTGGCTTTCGACACGCCGCTGAGCCGCGCCAGTTCGGCGCTGTTGTAGCTGATCAAATCGTCGAAATGGTCAAAGACGAAATCCGCAATACGCTGCTCCTGAGGAGAAAGCTGCGGATAGTGGCTTCTGAGTCGTTCATCGAGCTGTTTCATGCGTCGTCCTGTAACTTTCGTTTCAGCAGAAGCTAGCATAATTCGATCCAGGTTACCGCTGTCGTGCGCGACCGCAAAAACTGGAACGGCTCTTGCTTGGATCCTCGCTCTGTCACCCGATAAGAAGCGTAAATATGATTCAGAGCAATATGGCTCCGCTGGGCATGGCGGTCGCGCCGCACCACCTGGCGAGCGAGAGCGCGCTGGCGGTGCTACGCGACGGCGGCAACGCCCTTGAGGCGATGGTCGCCGCGGCTGCCACCATCGCAGTAGTTTATCCCCATATGAACGGCCTCGGCGGCGACGGCTTCTGGCTGGTGCTGCCGCCCAACGGCGATCCGGTGGCTATCGACGCCAGCGGCGCGGCGGGTTCGCTGGCGCATCCCGACTTCTACCCTGGCGAAGACAGGATCCCGCATCGCGGTCCGAAAGCGGCCTTAACGGTGGCCGGGACGGTGAGCGGCTGGCAGGAGGCGCTGACGCTCTCCCGCGAGCTGGGCGGCGCATCGCTGCCGTTGCCGCGCCTGCTGCGCGACGCCATCCGCTATGCCGCCGACGGCATTCCGGTCACCGCATCGCAGGCGGCCGCCACCGCCGCAAAACGGCACGAGCTGGAACATCAGCCGGGATTTGCCGCCACCTTTTTGCCGGACGGCGAGCCGCCGCGCCAGGGCAGCCGCTTTACCCAGCCAGCGCTGGCGCAGACGCTCAGCCTGCTGAGCGAACAAGGCCTCGACAGCTTCTATCGCGGCGAGCTGGCGCGCCACCTGGCGCGAGAGATGTCGGCGCTCGGCATGCCGGTGACGCTGGCGGATCTGCAGCAGCAGCGCGCGCGTCGCTGCGTTCCGCTGCACGTAGCGCACAGCGAAGGCGATCTGTGGAATATGGTACCGCCGACTCAGGGCCTGGTCTCGCTGGCGATCCTCGGCATTATCGATCATCTTGCGATGGCGCAGGCTGATGAGGCGCAGACGGTGCACCGCATTGTGGAAGCGACGAAAAAAGCGTTTACCCTGCGCGATCGCCATATTACCGACCCGCGCCATATGAACTGCGAAGCGCAGTCGCTGTTAACGCTGGATCATTTCGCCACTCTGGCGAGCCAGATTGACGAGACGCAGGCCGCGCCCTGGGGAACCGGACGTGGCCCAGGCGACACGGTATGGATGGGCGTAATGGACAGCAGCGGCCTCGCCGTCTCCTTTATTCAGAGCATCTATCACGAGTTCGGCAGCGGCGTGGTGATCCCCGGAACCGGCATCACCTGGCAGAACCGCGGTGCCGCCTTTAGCCTGGATCCAGATCATCTGCTGGCGCTGGCGCCGGGCAAGCAGCCGTTTCACACCCTTAATCCCGCCGCCGCGCGCCTGAAAGATGGCCGCACGCTGGTCTACGGCTCAATGGGCGGCGACGGACAGCCGCAAACCCAGGCGGCGATCTTTACCCGACATGTGATTCAGGGCATGCCGCTGCAGCAGGCGGTAAGCGCGCCGCGCTGGCTGCTGGGGCGCACCTGGGGCAACGCATCTGACTCGCTCAAGCTGGAAGGCCGCTTCGCGCCGGAGACGGTCGCCAGACTGCGCCAGCTGGGGCATGAGGTAGAACTGCTGCCCGATTTCAGCGAGGCGGTTGGTCACGCGGGCGCTATCGTGCGCCATATCAACGGCATGCTGGAAGGCGCATGCGATCCGCGCAGCAACGGCAGCGCAAGCGGATTCTGACAGGAGAAATAAGATGAATCAGACAACAGACTGGGCGTGCTATCTGGCGCAGATGGAGCAGTTGCTGACGCTGGAGCTAGACGACGCGCGCCGCGCCGAGCTGGTCATTCAGCTGGAGCGCATCGCCGCGCTGGCAGCGCCGCTGATGGCGTATCCTCTCGACGAGAGGCTGGAAGTGGCGGGAGTATTTCATCCATGAACCTTAGCGAATTTTCTCTCCAGGCGCTGCAGCAGGCGATTCAGCGCGGCGATCTCAGCGCGCGCGAGGTGGCGCAGCAGACGCTGCAAGGGATTGAGCGCCACCGGGCGATTAACGCCTGGACCGAGGTTACCGCCGAACGCATGCTGCGCGAGGCTGACGCGATCGATGCGCAGCGGCGGCGCGGCGAGAACCTGCCGCCGCTGGCGGGCATTCCTTATGCGGTGAAGAATCTGTTCGACGTGGCGGGACATACCACGCTGGCGGGCGCCGCCTTGTTTCAGGATCGTGCTGCGGCGACGCAGGACGCCTGGGCGATCAGGCGTCTCAGCCGCGCCGGGGCACTGCTCTCCGGCATGCTGAATATGGATGCCTACGCCTATGGGTTTACCACTGAGAACACCCACTTCGGCGCGACGCGCAATCCCCATGACCTGACGCGCGTGGCGGGCGGATCGTCGGGCGGCTCCGCTGCTGCGGTGGCGGCCGGGCTGGCGCACTTCTCTCTCGGCACCGACACCAACGGGTCAATTCGCGTGCCTGCGTCGCTGTGCGGCATCTTCGGCCTGAAGCCGACCTTTGGCCGCCTGTCGCGCAGCGGCAGTCATCCCTTTGTCGGCAGCCTTGATCATATCGGCCCCTTCGCGCGCCGCGTCGAGGATCTGGCGCTGGTGTATGACATATTGCAGGGCCGCGACGCCGATGACGCCTTTCAGGCGGACCGGCCTGCCGATCCGACGCTGGTCGGGCTGGAAGCGCGCGGCCAGCGCTGCGCGCTGCTGGGCGGCTTTTTCTCTGCCTGGTGCGACGACGACGCCCGCGACGCGCTGGCGCGGGCCGCTCAGGCGCTGGGTATCAGCGATGAGGTAACGCTGCCGGAAGCGGAGCTGGCGCGTTCCGCGGCCTTTATCCTGACCGCCTGCGAAGGCGGCAATCTCTATCTGCCCGCGCTGCGCGCCTCGCCGGAGCGTTTCGAGCCCGCCTCGCGCGAGCGGCTGCTGGCGGGCGCGATGCTGCCCGCCGCCTGGTATGTGCAGGCGCAGCGCTTCCGCCGCCATTTCCAGCAGCAGGTTCTGCCGCTGTTCGAGCGCTTCGATGTGCTGATCGCGCCCGCTACGCCCTGCGTCGCGCCGCCGATCGGTCAGGAGAGCATCCGCATTAACGGCGTCGATCTGCCCTCGCGCGCCAGCATGGGCATGCTGACGCAGCCGATCTCCTTCCTGGGGCTGCCGGTGTGCAGCGTGCCGCTGGCGACGAAAAGCGGCCTGCCGATCGGACTACAGCTGATTGCCGCACCCTTTAACGAAACCGCCGCGCTGCGCGTCGCCTTTGCGCTTGAGCAGCAGGGCATTACCCTGGCGCCAACCTGTCTGGATAAACGAAATGAGAACTGAAGAGATTAATTTGCCGCACGTCGTGGCGGAGGTAACGGCTGCTTTTCACCGCTACGAACAGGCGCTGGTGAGTAATGATATCGATACGCTGGACGCCCTTTTCTGGCACGATGAGCGTACCGTACGGCTCGGCGCGGGCGAGAACCTCTATGGCATCGAGCAGATCCGCGCCTTTCGCGCCCAGCGTCCCGCCGCCGGACTGGCACGCACCCTGCGTAACAGCGTCATTACCACCTTCGGTGAAGAGTATGCGGTCTGCAGCACCGAGTTCACGCGCGAAGGCACAACTAAAACTGGCCGCCAGCAGCAGAGTTGGGTCCGGCTGCCGGACGGCTGGCGAATCGTCGCCGCGCAGGTCAGTTTGATGAGCGAAAGCTGAGTTTAGCGGGCGCGCTGCGCCTGGCGCTGAACCGCAATCGCTTCGGCGCGCTGCAGCAGCTGCTGGATATCGTCTTCATCAATATCCAGCAGCTGGCCGCTCTCCAGCGCCTGATGCAGATCGTCACGCGTAATCGGCACATCGATCGCGACCGGCTCCGGTTTCGCCTCGGTTGAGGCCAGCGGATGCGGATAGCGACGGCCCGCCAGGTTGTTGAAGATAATCGCCAGCAGCGCCAGACAGAGGGAGTTAAGCAGCACAGGCGTCAGAATATAGTGATAGCCCAGCTGATGTACGTTGCCGCCGCCGAGAATGGCGGTCAGCGCCACCGCGCCGCTGGGCGGATGCAGGCAGCGCAGCTGAAACATCACCGCAATGGCCAGGCAGGCGGCGACGCCGCAGGCCAGCGGAGCATAAGGAATAGTTATGGCGGCGGTCACGCCAATCGCGCCTGCCACCATATTGCCGCCGACAATGGACCAGGGCTGCGCCAGCGGGCTGTTGGGGATGCCGAACAGCAACACGGCGGAAGCGCCCATCGGCGCGACAAACCATAAATTGACCTGTCCCAGCAGCCAGTGGCTGATCAAACTGGTAATGGTCAGGCCAAGGCCAGCGCCGATACTGGCGATAACAATTTGTTTTTTCGCCACCGGCAGCGGATGCGGCCAGAAGCGGGCAAGAAAAGTGCGCAACGTGCCTCTCCACTTCGCCTGACGCGGTTCAGCTATCTTCACGACGCTCACTCATCAGAAAAAATTATGGAAACGGCCATTGTCGCTGATTGCTTTAACCGTAACAACCATGGGTTTCGCAGGTGCTTCAGGATTCAGACAACTACGCAGGGCTGGCGCAGCGCCAGCCCTGGCGGTTATTTGATTACCGGATTCTTTTGCAGAGAGAGCGCTGACAAAAACGCGTCGTCAAGCTGCAGGTGCTGCGCCACCAGCTCGCGCGGCGTGCTGGCGAGCCACTGGTTAAGCGAGATATCGGCATAGTAGTCGCTCTTGAACAGCTCCAGAAATCGCAGCGGCCCTTTACCGGTATTCTCAATATAGTGGCCCATGGCGAAAGGCACGTACCCGACGTCGCCCGCCCGGTAGTCGAAGGTTCTCGCCTGACCGGATGAGGCGAAAACGCCCATGCGCCCCTCCCCCTCCAGATAGTATTGCCATTCATCGTTATTGGGATGCCAGTGCAGTTCGCGCATACCGCCCGGCGCAATCTCCACCAGCGCGGCCGCAATGGTTTTTGAAACCGGGAAGTTAGAGGAGTCGGTAATTCTCACCGTACCGCCCGGCGCGGTTATCGGCTTCTGCGCCAGCATATGATGCGTGAAAACTTTTTTTGATTTCGGCGCGCCCTGAATCGCATCTGAGGCCAGGCTACCCGGCACCTTGCCGGCAAAGATATATTCGTCATCCGGCGAAGGCAGTTTTGCAAAGGTTGAGACCGGCACGCTGAAGTTCTTCGCCAGGATATCGGGCGGTATATGTTTGAACCAGTCTGACAACAGAAAGGTACTGTCCTCATCAAAGCTGCCGTCGTCAAAAGCCAGCAGGAATTCGCAGCCGTCGGGTCCCAGTCCCTGAATCGAATGGGGTATGCCCGGCGGAAAATACCAGAGATCGCCGACGCCGATATCATCGACAAACCAGCCGCCTTCGGTATCAAAAGCGGTAACCCGCGCCTGGCCGAAGGTCATATAAGCCCACTCGCCCTCTTTATGCCAGTGCAGCTCGCGGATGCCGCCTGCGTTAAGACGCATATCGACGCCCGCGATGGTGGTCGAGATACCCAGCTCGCGCTGCGTCACCTGTCGCGTCCATCCGCCGCTGCCTTTGCGAACGTGCGCGTCGCTAAAAGAGAAGCGCAGGTTGGGCAGCGTACCGCTGTCGGTAGCGGGCGGGTCGACGATATCGGGATTTTGCGCCTCTCTCGCAGGATCGTGCGGGCCGGGATCGCGCGGCGTACCGGCGGGCCAGGAGGCGATGGTGTCGTGGGCGTGCACCTGGCCTGCCGCCAGCGCCACCGTTCCGCCTGCGGCGAATGCCATAAAGTTCCTTCTGGAAAGCTTGCTCATCAAAACGATTCCTTATTCCGTTAGTAAAAATCTCAGCGGAATATCTATAAGCGCAAAGCGAAAACCAGGCGGCAGGCAATATGTAACATTCCACTGAGCGGCGTGGAACCTAACGGTTGTTAATTAATTTTGTTGCGGAAATATTTTTATTTCATTTATGAAACGTTAATAAAACGCGGAGTAAGGCGCTTTATGACGCGCACAAAAGGCTAACGGTTGAGGGGAAGTATTAATTTTTCTGCTAAATAGTCGGTTACAGTTTTTTAACGGCAGCAGGCGGGTAGGCGCGGCTGGCTATACAGCCGCGCCCTGTTTTTCAGGGTTGCGGCGCCGGATGGGTTGCGATCCAGTGATCGGCAATCTGCTGGCGCGTACAGATCCAGACGTCGCTGTACTGCTGGATATGGTCGAGGAAGTTTTGCAGCGCTTTGAATTTCCCTGGCCGCCCCAGCAGACGACAGTGCATGCCGACCGACATCATCTTCGGCTGGGTTTCGCCCTCTTCATACAGAACGTCAAAGGTGTCGCGCAGGTAGGTAAAGAACTGCTCGGCGGTATTGAAGCCCTGCGGCGTGGCGAAGCGCATATCGTTGCACTCCAGCGTGTAGGGGATAATCAGATGCGGCTTCACGGTGCCGTCCTGACAGGTGACCTGCGTCCAGAACGGCAGATCGTCGCCGTAATAGTCGCTGTCGTAGCTAAAGCCGCCCTGCTCGACCACCAGCCGCCGCGTGTTGGGGCTGTCACGCCCGGTGTACCAGCCGGTCGGCGCTTTGCCAAACAGGTCGGTGAGGACGTCTACCGCCTGCTGCATATGCTGCCGCTCGGTTTTGGCGTCCATCGACTGGTAGTGGATCCAGCGCCAGCCGTGGCTTACCACGTCGTAGTCGGCCTGCTTGATCGCGTCGACGATCTCTGGATGACGCGCCAGCGCCATCGCAATGCCGAACACCGTCAGCGGCAAACCGCGCTTCTGGAATTCGCGGTGGATGCGCCAGAAGCCGGCGCGCGAACCATATTCGTAGAGCGAATCCATCGACATATGGCGGTCGGGATAGCTGGCCGCGCCGATGATGTCGGAGAGAAACTGCTCGGAGCCGGCGTCGCCGTGTAGCACGTTGTTCTCTGCGCCCTCTTCATAGTTGAGCACGAACTGCACCGCCACGCGCGCCTTGTTCGGCCAGGCCGCATGCGGCGGCGTGGCACCGTAGCCGATCAGATCGCGCGGATAGTTTTTGTTGAAGCTGTACTCTTTTTTGGCTGAACTATCCATTCATCAGTTCCTGTGTAATTGCGGCAAGGTCACGTTAGTTTAGATGCTGAAACGCGCCTGAGAGAGGTTTAGCTATCGGCCAGTCAAGATCGCCATGCTTGCTGGTGCCAAAGCCAAGCGCCACCAGCGCTTCAACCATTTTCACCGCCGCGCTGACGCCGTCGATAACCGGCATACCCAGCTCCTGCGTCAGCTCACGCGCCAGCGTCGCCATCCCGCCGCAGCCCAGAACAATTGCGCCGCAGCCATCCTGCTGCTTCGCCTGCAAACAACGCTGGCGCACCTTTTCCTGCGCGATACCCGAACCATCCTCCAGCGCCAGCACCGGCAGATCGATCGCGTGCAGCGCGGCGCAGTGGTGGGTGAAGCCGTACTGCTGCAGCAAATGGCGCGCAATCGTCAGCGTACGCGGCAGCGTGGTGACGATAGAAAAGCGCGTCGCCACCAGCGTCGCGGTGTGCATCGCCGCCTCGGCGATGCCGATTACCGGGCCGCTGGCCAGCTCGCGCGCCGCCAGCAGGCCGGGATCGCCAAAGCAGGCGATAACATGGCCGCTGACGCCCTGCGCTTTGCCGCGCTTTACCTGCTCCAGCACGCCGATCGCCGCGATAGCTTCGTCGAAATGGCCTTCAATCGAGGGCACGCCCTGCGACGGCGAAACCGCGATAATTTCAGTGCCCGGCGCCGCCACCGCGCGCGCTGCCGCGCCGATAGTTTCCGTCATCGCGAGGCTGGTATTAGGATTGATCACCTGGATCAGGCTCATGATGTCACCTCTTTATGACCGGCAAATAACCGTGAGAAGTCTGGCAGCGTCTCGCCGCTGCGCTCAAAATGCAGGCTGGAAACGATATGATCGAAGTGGTGCTGCAACGCTTCGGTCAGCGCGGCGAGATTGCCGGCGCGCAGATGGGCGACCAGACGATCGTGATCGTCACAACGGCAGCCCTGCTGCCAGGGCGCGCCCCAGGCGGCAATCACCAGCGAAGAGCGCTGCGTCAGGCGCGTCACCAGTTCGGTCAGCACCTGGTTGCCCGCAATAGCCTGTAGTTCGATATGAAAGGCGGCCGAGAGACGGATAGCCGCCGCGCCGTCGCGAGCCTCATGCGCCTGCTGCTCCTGCGCAATGCGCTGCGTCAGTCCCGCCAGATGCGGCGGCTGCAGATGCGCCAGCACCGCGGGCAGATTGCCGCATTCGATCAGCGCGCGAGTGCGGAAGATATCGCGCGCCTCGTCAACGCCGGGCGTGGCCACCTGTGCACCGCGCCTGGGCAATAGCGTCACCATCTGCACTGCGGCGAGGCGCTGCAGCACCTTGCGAATACCGGTGCGGCTGACGCCAAATACCTCCGCCAGCGCCTCCTCCGGCAGTTTGCTGCCCGGCGGCAGCTGGTGTTCCACAATGGCGTTCATCAACGCCTGAAAGATAAATTCGTCTTTATCCCCGCGATCGACGGCCAGCGTCTGGCCTCTTTCACTTTTCATATCCTGCTCCCTTGAAAGGCTGCGTGCGCTTATCGTATACGCGAAAATATTTTTTTGTATACAAGATTTCAATTGTGGCCTGGATCCTGCAATAGCCTTTCACGTTGCTGTAACCATTAAACATCGTTATTAGGAGCAGGTTTCATGCCAAACTCTCGAAAAAATTCTTCTGCGTCGGCTGCTGAAGCCCGCGCGCGTTACAGTCCGCGCCTCACCAACGAGGATCTGGCGCCGACGCGCCATCAGAACTGGACGTGGTATAACATCTTCTCTTTCTGGATGTCGGATGTGCACAGCATGGGCGGCTATGTCGTCGCCGCCAGCTTTTTTACCCTTGGTCTGGCGAGCTGGCAGGTGCTGATTTGCCTGCTGGCGGGGATCTGCATCGTGCAGCTGTGCGCGAATCTGGTGGCGAAGCCGAGCCAGATGGCGGGCGTGCCCTACGCGGTTATCTGTCGTCAGGCGTTTGGCGTTTTCGGCGCGAATATACCGGCGGTAATCCGCGGACTGATCGCTTTCGCCTGGTACGGTATTCAGACCTGGCTGGCGTCCAATGCGCTGATGCTGGTGCTGCTGAAGTTCTTTCCCACGCTGGCAGCGATGACCCATGCCAGCTGGCTGGGTCTGTCGCTGCTCGGCTGGTGCTGCTTCAGCGTGATGTGGTTTTTACAGGCGATGGTGTTCTGGCACGGCATGGACGCCATTAAGCGTTTTATTGATGTGGCAGGCCCTGCTGTCTATGTGGTGATGGTGGCGCTGGCGGGCTGGATTGTATACAAGATTGGTTTAAACGGTATCTCTTTCACGCTCTCAAGCAAGTCGCTGAGCGCAGGCGAACAGGGCTGGCAGATGATTACCGCCACCGCGCTGGTCGTTTCCTACTTTTCCGGGCCGCTGCTTAACTTCGGCGACTTCGCGCGCTACGGCAAAAGCATGGGCGAGATTCGCCGCGGCAACCGCTGGGGCCTGCCCTTTAACTTTTTACTCTTCTCCGTGGTGACGGTGGTTATCGTCTCCGGCACCCAGTCGCTGTTCGGCAAAATGATCACCGATCCGATTGAGACCGTCAGCATGGTCGGTAACGATGTGGCGGTGGCTATCGGCCTGCTGACCATGATCGCCGCGACTATCGGCATCAATATCGTAGCGAACTTCGTGTCGCCCGCATTCGATTTCTCTAACTGCTCGCCGCAGAAAATCAGCTTCCGCACCGGCGGCATGATCGCCGCGGTCGGCTCAGTGCTGCTGACGCCGTGGAACCTGTTTCAGTCGCCGGAGCTGATCCACTATACCCTCGACGTTCTGGGCGCCTTTATCGGGCCGCTGTTCGGTATTCTGCTGGCGGATTTCTACCTGATTAAACGCAGCCGCGTCTCTGTTGACGACCTCTTCGACGCGACGCCGCAGGGCCGCTACTGGTATCGCGGCGGCTTTAACCCGAAAGCGATCTCCGCGCTGCTGCCGTCGGTCGGCATCGGCCTGATTATTAGCTTTGTGCCGGCGCTGCATGAGGCCGCCAGCTTTAGCTGGTTTATCGGCGCGGCGCTGGGTGGCGGATGCTATCGCTATCTGGCGCGCAACGAGCGCGTAGCGGGCGCGGTGAAACCTTTCGCCGGTAGCGTAGCGATGCAGAAAGAGTAAGGATTGAAGCGTCAGAAAAGCAAAAGGCCGATTCATTACTGAATCGGCCTTTCTGAAGAGTTGGCGGTGCGGACGGGACTCGAACCCGCGACCCCCGGCGTGACAGGCCGGTATTCTAACCGACTGAACTACCGCACCGCGCTGTGTTCCCCGTCGGGAACGAGGCGCATATTAATGGCCCCTCTTAACCCCGTCAACGCTTTTTATCGCCGCGCTGCGCGTTTGCTGTTTTTTTACGCTTAACGCTGATTTAACCGGCGAAACGCCCCTTGTTAACCGCGCCACAGGCAGCTTCCGCCCTTTTTCATCACCAGATCGAGCCGCGACTCGTGCGCCATCACCTCTTCGTCCGACGCCGCCACTACACGCAGCGCCGAAGCGGGCCGCACGATGCGCTGAATGGTTTCGCTCTCATTCTGCTGCGCGCCGTCCCCTTCCTGCGAGAACGCCAGCAAGGTCTGGCCGCCCGTCATCGCCAGGAAGACCTCCGCCAGAATTTCGGAGTCGAGCAATGCGCCATGCAGCGTACGCTTGCTGTTGTCGATCTCATAACGCGAGCAGAGCGCATCCAGGCTGTTGCGCTTGCCAGGGAACATCTTGCGCGCCATCGCCAGGCTATCGGTGATCCGGCAGAAGGTTTCCGTTTTCCCAATGCCGCGGTTCAGCATGGAAAACTCATAGTCCATAAAGCCGATATCAAACGACGCGTTATGGATCACCAGCTCGGCGCCGCGAATATAGTCGAGGAATTCGTCCGCTACCTCAGCAAAGGTCGGCTTATCGGCGAGAAACTCATCCGCAATGCCGTGTACGCCGAACGCTTCCGGGTCCACCAGCCGATCGGGGCGCAGATAGATATGGAAGTTATTGCCGGTCAGGCGACGGTTAACCACCTCTACCGCACCGATCTCAATGATGCGGTGGCCTTCGTAATGGACACCGATCATGTTCATGCCGGTGGTTTCAGTATCGAGAACGATCTGGCGGTTATTTGCAGTGCTCATAGGATTCGTTTTATGTCAGACTTGGCGTTTTTATCAGAAGGAAGTCTACCAGAGATGCGCAAGAAGGTAGAAATATTCACCGACGGATCCTGCCTTGGCAATCCAGGCCCCGGCGGCTACGGCGCGATTTTGCGCTACGGCCAGCACGAAAAACTGTTCAGCGCCGGTTACCGGCTCACCACCAATAATCGCATGGAGCTGATGGCGGCAATTGTGGCGCTGGAAGCGCTGAAAGAGCCCTGCCACGTGGTATTAAGCACCGACAGCCAGTATGTGCGTCAGGGCATCACCAGCTGGATCCATAACTGGAAAAAGCGCGGATGGAAAACCGCAGAGAAAAAACCGGTGAAAAACGTCGATCTCTGGCAGCGTCTCGACAGCGCGCTCGCCGGACATGAGATTGAGTGGGAATGGGTCAAAGGCCATGCTGGTCATCCAGAGAACGAACGCTGCGACGAGCTGGCGCGCAGCGCGGCGTCGCGTCCGCAGTCAGAGGATATCGGCTATAAGGTCGAATCCTGATCCTTCGCCGCGCGGAACTGCCGCGTGGCGTTAACCGCCGGGCGCAGTTGCGCATTAGAGAGCGCCTTTTTCGCTTTCGTTGGCGTCAGCGGGAAGGTACGTTTGCGCGCCACGACAATATTGAGGCAGCCCAGCGCAGGCAGATGCGCGCTGATGACCTTGCCGCCCTGTCGGTGCCAGGGCACTACCTGAAAGCGGGTGCGGAATACCACCTCATAATTAAGCAGGCTCAGCCAGTCAAGCAGCCGCATCTGACTAAACATACGTCCGCTCCACGGCGCTTTGCGCTGAATGCCGGGCAGCGCTTTACTGACGCCCAGCAGCGAGAAGGGATTAAAGCCGCTAATAATCATCCAGCCGTCGTCAATCAGCACGCGATCCACTTCGCGCAGTACCCGATGCGGATCCTGGCTCCACGCCAGCGTATGCGCCAGCAGACAGGCATCAATAGATTTAGACTCAAAGGGTAGCTGAGTCGGCTGCGCCAGCACCTGCAGCAGTTCGCCTTCGCTGCCGACATTGACCTGGTGTGAAATAGCGCAGTGCTCGGTGTTGATTTCTGCACTAAGGTTGCCAATCTTAAGCATATGAAAGCCATAAAGCTTTCCAAGGTAAGGCTGTAGTTGCTGGGTCAGCGCGTCGCGGAAATAGTCTCCCCATGGCATATCACGCCATGAGTGCGGCGCAGTCAGAATCTGGCGTGTTTTAGCGCGCTTCATGCTTTACCATCTTCCTTTTCTAACGGCCTGCGAGAGGTGATTATGAATCTTACCAGTATTCCTGCGCTACAGGATAACTACATCTGGACGCTGAATGATGACGCGGGCAACTGCCTGATTGTCGATCCTGGCGAAGCGCAACCTGTGCTGGAGAAAGTGTACGCGAACCGCTGGAAACCCGTCGCGATTTTATTGACTCACCATCATCACGATCATGTCGGCGGCGTACAGGCGCTGCTGGAAAAATTTCCCGACCTTGAGGTTTTCGGTCCACAGGAAACCGAAGATAAAGGCGCGACCAGAATCCTGTGTGAGGGCGATACGGTAGAGCTGCTGGGGCTGACGTTCAGCGTCATCCATACCCCTGGTCATACTTTAGGACATATCTCATATTACAGTTCGCCTTATCTTTTTTGTGGAGACACCATGTTTTCCGGCGGATGCGGCCGTCTTTTCGAGGGCACAGCCGAGCAAATGTATGAGTCTTTTCAAAAGCTTGATCAGCTTCCCGGCGATACCCTTGTTTGCTGCGCGCATGAGTACACTTTATCTAATTTGAAGTTTGCTGCGGCTATTCTGCCTCATGACCCGCAAATTATGGCCGAATATCAGAAAATTAAGGACTTACGCGCCAAAAACGGCATTACTTTACCCACAAAACTGGCGCACGAACGGCAAATAAATTTATTTCTTCGAACGCAAGAGCCTGATTTACAAAGAGCATTAAACATAAATTTAACACCCGGGCACATATGGGACACATTCGCCCTTTTACGTGAGAAGAAAGACAAGTTTTGATTTTTCGGGTTGTGTTGTGACAGGGCGTCACGTATAGTTGCTCGTCTTTTAAGCGAACTATTGACACACACATGAAGGCTAAAGCGATATTACTCGCCTCGGTCTTGCTGGTGGGATGTCAGGCATCAAGGAATGACGCCAATATCCCCGAACAGCATGCCCAGAGTCTGTCTTCAGCTGGTCAAGGTGAAAATGGAAAGTACGGTGATCGAATGTTGTCGCCGCGATGGCAGGAAGATGGAACTGGCCTCGCAGAAGATAGCGATCTCTGGAGTTTCATTAGTGACGAGTTGAAGATGGGGATTCCGGAAAACAGCCGGATCCGCGAACAAAAACAAAAGTACTTAAAAAATAAGAGCTATCTCCACGATGTAACATTACGGGCAGAGCCGTACATGTACTGGATAGTCGAGCAGATACATAAACGTAAGATGCCGATGGAACTGGTACTGCTACCCATAGTGGAGAGCGCTTTTGACCCCCATGCAACCTCATCCGCCAATGCCGCCGGCATCTGGCAGATCGTTGCAACAACGGGCAAAAACTATGGTTTGAAACAAAACCAGTGGTACGACGGGCGCCGCGATGTAGTGGCCTCGACCAAGGTTGCGCTGGATATGATGCAACGTCTGAACAAGATGTTCGACGGCGACTGGTTACTGACCGTCGCGGCTTATAACAGCGGTGAAGGACGTGTGCTGAAGGCGATAAAACAGAATAAGGCGCGTGGAAAGCCCACCGATTTCTGGAGTTTATCCCTGCCGCGTGAGACCACGGTCTACGTACCTAAAATGCTGGCCTTAAGCGATCTGCTTAAGAACAACAAGCGCTACGGCATTAAACTGCCGACGCCTGACGAAAGCCGCGCGCTGGCGCGCGTCGAAGTCGGTCAGCAGATGCAGTTGACCCAGGCTGCCGAAATGGCGGGTATGTCGCTCAGTAAGCTCAAGAGCTTCAATACCGGCTATAAAAAAGGCGCTACCGCGCCAAACGGACCGCAGTACATTTTAGTGCCTAAGTCCCATGTGGCGCAGCTGCGTAACTCGCTCGCATCCGGCGACATCGCAGCGGTACAGCCGACTCAGCTGGCGAAAAACAGCGCGTCAGGCAGCAGTTATAAAGTACGTAGCGGCGATACGCTTTCTGGTATCGCAGGCAAACTGGGCGTCAGCGTAGCTACGCTGAAGCAGCAGAACAATTTGCAGGGCGCCAGCATTCGTCCCGGTCAGACGCTGACCGTCGGCGGCAGCGGCACTAGCCTGGCTGATAATAGCAACAGCATCACCTATCGCGTGCGTAAAGGTGATTCTCTTGCCAGTATTGCAAGGCGCCACGGCGTCGATATCAAAGATGTGATGCGCTGGAATACGGTCCTGAGCAGCACGAAAGATATCCAGCCCGGCGACAGGCTAACGCTCTTCGTAAATAATAGCGCATCGCCCGATACCTGATGCGTCGAAAAGGCCAACATTTGTTGGCCTTTTTTCATTTCTGTCCCCTTTCCCTCTCCATTCCTGCGCCTTACCTTTTGAAGGTTAACCACTTAAAACGCGTGACGGCGATCAATTATTAACCACAAAATACTTGTATGGCAGTGGATGTCGGGCCATGTTAACAACCCTGTTTTCGTGTAGCCAGATTGTTACTTCTGGCGTGGTTGCGCGAGATATAACCGATGCCGCACTGCGGCATTCACTTTCGCCCCAGGGCCAATACTACAGGGTAAGGTTATGAGCGATAGCCTGGATCAGGAGTTAAAAGCCTCACAAACGCAGTCCGGCGAGGATAATCACACCGGGAACGCGCCGGTCAAACGCGGTTGGCTACCACGCGCCCATCCGCTTTCGTGGTGGATGCTGGTGATCACCACGCTGGCGATACTGATGAACTCGATTGACCGTATTATTTTGCCTACGCTGCTGCCCGCCATAATGAAAGACTTCAATATCAGCGAGGTGCAGGCCGGCTGGATCAACTCACTCAGCTTTATCGGCACGCTGACCGGCGCGGTGCTGTTCGGCCTGCTGTCCGATTATATCGGTACCGGCTATCGCCGTTGCTATAGCTGGTGTCTGGCGGTGCTGGTAGAGATCGTTTCCGGAGTCGCGACCGCCTTTTGTAAGACGCTGGGTGCCTTTCAGCTGCTGCGCGTGTTTATGGGAATGGGCACCGGCGGCTCTGAACCCATCAACGTCGCGCTGCTCGGTGAGTGGTGGCAGAAAGAGAACCGCGGATTCGCCATTGGCGTTCACCATACCGGCTTTCCGCTGGGGCAGTTTATCGGGCCAGTTTTGATCGCCGCTATTCTGACTTTCGGCGACTGGCGCCACGCTTTTCTGTTTATCCCGCTTATTGGACTGGGCATCGTAGTTATGCAGCTGCTGCTCGGCACCAAAAAGAATCATGGCAAAGTGTTCCGCTGGATCGATGAAAATCGCCTTACGCGGCCCATTGAGCCACGTCCTCAGTCATCCGGTTTAGCGTCCTCTTTCAGCTGTCTGAAAAACCGTAACTGCCAGATGGCGATAGCGTTGGTATTTGGTTTTACCTGGGCGGAGATGGGTATCGCTAACTTTCTTACGCTACAGCTGACGCGCGAGGTGGGGCTGGATCTCTCCACGGCGGCGATTATTTCTGGCGCATCAGGACTTACCGGCTGGGCGGGCCAGATCCTCTGGGGCAGCTTTTCTGACATACGCGGACGCAAATCGTCGCTGGGTTTCATTATCGCCGGCTGGATTGTCGCCTGCGCGCTTTGCACTTTTATTCATTCAGCCGCGCTCGCCTGGGCGATCCTGATTTTCTGGGGACTGTTTCGCAACTCGCCCTACCCGGTTGCCTATGCGCTGCTGATTGACTCTGCGCCCCATGCCGCCGCCTCCAGTATGGGCCTGATGATCGGCCTCGCCGTAGGTATCGCTGGTATTCTGGTGGCGCCGGTAAGTGGCTGGATCATCCATAGCTGGGGCTTTGGCGTCCACTACGCAGTCATTGTTGCGGTGCTGCTGCTCTCCTGCCTGCCGCTGCTGCTTATCAAAGAAACGGTAAAAATTAAGCGAGGATAAGATGACTCCACTCTGGATAGCGTTACGTAACAGTAAGGTGATTGAGCTAAACCATCTCTATCAACCGTTGATGCCGGTATGGCCGACGCATCCTAAATTTATGCTCGGTGAAAATGAAAGCTACGCAGGTGGAGATGGCAACTATAACTGTCAGCTGCTGATGGGCGATCACTGCGGCACGCACGTTGACTCCCCTTCTCATTTTATTCCGCAAGGAAAGACTATCGAGCAGGTAGATGTACGTCAGCTGATGGGCCGCGGCGTGCTGATTAACGTACGAAACGTCGAGGCCGGCTCCACTTTTGGTACAGAGGAGATTAACCGCTGGGAGCGAGAGAATGGCGCTATTGTCCAGGACGATATCGTTATTTTTCATACGGGCTGGGATGAGAAATGGGCGCGACGTCCCGAACATACAGCCTTCTTAACCGGCTGGCCGGGACTCTCTGCCGCCGGTGCGGAGATGCTGCTCGCCAGAGGCGTCAGCGTATTTGGTACGGATGCGCTGTCGATCGATGCTTTCGGCAGCGAAGAGAATCCGGTTCATCAGCGGGTGTTAGGCAGCGATAAGGTGATTATTGAAAATCTGGCGAATCTTTCCCTTTTACCGCCTACTTTTACTTTTATCGCGCTGCCGCTGCGCATTGAGCGAGGTTCCGCTTCGCCGGTTCGCCGCGCTATCGCTCTGCTGGAGCATTAACCTCAGCGAGCCGCGTTAAACTCTACCAGTAAGGGATTATGGTCCGATGCGCGCGTCACCAGCACCGATGCCTTACTGACGCTCATATCGCGATAGAAAACAAAGTCCAGGGGACGGCCAAATGCCTTACGTCGATGATCGTCAGTGAACCGTACCTCTTTTAGCGCCATTTCGCGTGCGAACCGGTAAAGCGCATGGATGCGCTGACGGCTCCAGGCGTTAAAATCGCCCGCCATGATAACTGGCCCTTTATGGTGCAGGATCTGCTCGCCTATCGGCCCCAGCTGTTTGCTGTAGACATCAATCCCCAGGCTGAAATTGACCGCATGAATATTGACGACCATCAGCATTTCGCCGGTCGGTAATGGGTAGGCGGTGACCAGCGCTGATTTAGCCAGACGCAGTAGCGGCTCGCGTTCACGCAGCGGACAGCAGTAGACCGGATGAGCGGACGCCAGCGTCATCACGCCAGAGGGATGCTGCGGCAGCACGAAGGCGGGAACCTGATCGGCGGCAAGGTAGTTGCTGGTCGCGAACTGTACCAGCTCCGGCGTAGTTTGCGCCTCTTGCAGCAATACAAGGTGCGCGTCTTTGCCGAATCCCTGTAATACAGACATCCAGTCTGCGCGCTGCTGCTTGAAGATATTCCAGACCAGCACTTTCAGATGAGCATCAGGCGAAAGCGGCGCACCGGGAGGCAGCGCCTGGCCGAGATGTAGCATGGCACCCGGCGGAAAGATCTGCTCGACCGGCTGACCCGCGACATATCGCATTGCATAAGTTTTTTTTCGCACGTTATCGCCCAATTTCTTCCGTACCCGTTGCATCTGTCTGTTATAGGGATTTTAGTCCGACGTTTCAATCGGTGTGCGTAATTGTCGGAATCATCGCGTGCGAATGCGGATTTTTTTAAGGCAAAAGAAAAAGCCCTGACTTTTCAGTCAGGGCTTATCTGTATAGGTGGCGGTGCGGACGGAACTCGAACCCGCGACCCCCGGCGTGACAGGCCGGTATTCTAACCGACTGAACTACCGCACCACCGAATACTGCTGCTACCAGCGGGGTCTCGCTGATAACCGGTGTCACCCTTTCGGGCAGATACCAATCTGGATGCCTGGCAGTTCCCTACTCTCGCATGGGGAGACCCCACACTACCATCGGCGCTACGGCGTTTCACTTCTGAGTTCGGCATGGGGTCAGGTGGGACCGCCGCGCTAAGGCCGCCAGGCAAATTCTGTCTCCGCGCCGCCTCGCCGGGCCGCGCAGAGTTTATCCGTCACAAGCTGAAAATCTCGCGTCTCACAAAACGCCTCTGGCGTTGTAAGGTTAAGCCTCACGGGTCATTAGTACCGGTTAGCTCAACGCATCGCTGCGCTTACACACCCGGCCTATCAACGTCGTCGTCTTCAACGTCCCTTCGTCC